>CAVZCJ010000017.1:0-41846 GCA_963773625.1 uncultured Alphaproteobacteria bacterium
CGCCGAGTATTACATCACCAACCATTACGACGAGGTCACGGCCTGGATCGCCGCGCGAAAGACCCGAGGATAATTTATCGCCCCGTTCCCTCGAAACGTCATCTGTGCGAGGCCGCCAATGTCGCTGCCGAATTCCCCCGATCCCGCGATCCGCGAAGCCGTCGTGCGGCAGGACCTCGGCAACGTCCTACACCCGATCGTTCAACACAAAGTGCTGGAAGCCAAACAGATCGTTGTCACCGGCGCTTCGGGCTCGACCATCGTCGATGCAGACGGCACTGAGTACCTCGACGGCATGGCGGGTCTATGGTGCGTCAATATCGGCTATGGCCGCGCTGAGCTCGCCGAGGTCGCCGCCGAGCAGATGCGGAAGTTGTCCTATTTCCCGCACACGGCGATAAACGTGCCCGCCGCGGGCCTGGCCGAGAAAATCAACGGGCTGATGGGCGGTGGCTACCACACTTATTTCGTCAACTCTGGCTCGGAGGCGAATGAAGCCGGTTTCAAGATCGCCCGCCAATACATGAAGCACGAACACCCGGGAGAATACCGCTTCAAGACGATCAGCCGCTATTACGCCTATCACGGCACGACGCTGGCAACTCTCGATGCCGGCGGCATGGGCGAGCGCAAGGCAAAGTTCGAGCCGTTTTCGGGCGACTTCGTGCATGTCGCGCCGCCCTACTGTTATCGCTGCCCGTTTGGCCTTAGCTACCCGAGCTGCAGCCTCGCCTGCGTCAAGAATATGGAGACCACTATCCTCGGCGAAGGGCCGGAAACCGTCGCGGAAATCATTGTCGAGCCAGTCATGAGCGGCGTCGGCGTGGCAGTGCCGCCGGACGAATATCTGCCCGAGGTCGAAAGCCTGTGCCGCAAATACGGCATCCTTTTGCACATCGACGAGGTGATCAACGGCTTCGGCCGCACCGGCAAGATGTCGCGCATCAGCATTACGGCGTGGCGCCCGATATCATCGCCGTCGCCAAGGGCATCTCTAGTGCCTATGCGCCGATCGCTGCGACTGTGGTGAAGAACAAGGTCTTCGACAGCTTCTACGGCGATCCTGCGAGAATCGGCAGGTGGCGCAGGTCAACACCTATGGCGGTCACCCCGTCGCCGCGGCGGTCGCCCTGCGTAATATCGAGATCATGGAGGGCGAGCAGTTCGTCAGCCGCGCGGCGGAAATAGGCGCCTACCTCATTGACGGATTGCGCGGTCTCATTAGTCACAAAACCGTCGGCGACGTTCGCGGCAAGGGCCTGCTGATCGGCGTCGAGCTGGTGAAGGATCGCACCACTAAGGAACAACTCGATCCTGCACAGTTCGGCCGCGTCATGGATTTCTGCCGCGATCACGGCGTCATCGTCGGCCGGTCGGGTGGTCGGCGAGCATTATGGGACGACGATTGCCCTGTGCCCGCCTTTGGTGATCACCCGCGCCGAGTGTGACCGCATTGTCGATACGGTGGGAGGGCGCTGGCAAACCTGGAGCTCGGTTGAAGCAGGACAAGTCGTACACGACGGATGCTATAAATTCCCGCGCGAACTCGTCGTTGGTTGCGGTTCACGGTCCAACGACCATGGTTAAGTCAAGAGGAAGTGTACGATGAAAGCTGGCGTGGTTTATCCGCAGATCGAGCTCGGTGGCGATACCGGGGCAGTCAAGGCGTTTGCCCAGGCGGCGGAAATTTGGGTTACGACCATATCGTGATCTACGACCACATCCTCGGCGCCGTTCATGCCGGCGGGGGACCGAAATTGACCGGCCCTTACAAAGAAACCGACCCGTTCCACGAGCCGTTGGTCACCTACGCGTACCTCGCCGGTGTCACCAAGAAACTCGAATTGGCCACCGGCGTGATCATCCTGCCGCAGCGACAGACGGCCCTGTTCGCCAAGCAGGCGGCGGATGTCGACCTGTTCTCGGACGGCCGGCTTCGCTTGGGGGTCGGGATTGGCTGGAACTGGGTGGAATACGACGGTCTCGAGATGTCCAGACATTTTCGCCGTCGCGGCAAGCGCCAGGAGCAGCAGATCGCCCTGATCCGCAAGCTGTGGGAACAGCCCGTAGTCGACTATGAAGACCCCGACCACAGGATCGACCGAGCCGGGATCTTGCCGCGGCCGAAACGGCAGATCCCCATTTGGCTGGGTGGTACCAGCGAGGCCGCTTTCGACCGGGCGGCCAGGATCGGGGACGGTTTCCTGTTTTCGGGCCGGATCAAACCGAAGCGATCCAAATCAAGGCGAGGATCGAGGCCAAGGTGCGCGAGCTTGGAAGGGATGCCGATGCATTCGGCTTTGAGTCCATCCAGCAATACAGTCGCGGGGACAACCAATGGCCTGGCGACATTGCGGCATGGCGCGAAGCTGGGGGAAGCCACATATCTGTCGTGACAATGGGCGCGAACCTCACCACGGTGGACGGTCACATCACGCCATCAAGCGGTGGCGAGACGTCTACACCTCGGTCCGTTAACGCGCCGGGGCGGCGGGTTCTGTCGCTAATACGCCGAGTTTCGGCTCGTCTTCTATTTCAGTAATAGACTGACCGTCCGGCACCGCCGCTCGCCACCACCAGCTCGCCTGAGACTGCCCAGGCCTTGTCAGAGGCCAGGAAGGTCGCGACGAACGCGACCTCTGACGCGTCGACCATGCGGCAGATGGCGTTGCCCCGCGGGAAGTCCGGAGCGAAGTCCTGCCGCTCCGCCTCTTCCGGGGAAACGCCCAGCTGTTTGGCGCGGGCGGCGAGCAGGCTCGGCGTGCGCTCGGTGCGGGTGATGCCGGGGTGGATGCAATTCACCGTGATCCCATGACGGCCGAGTTGAACGGCCAACGTCTTTGTCATGTGTACCAGGCCGGCATTGCGGGCGCCGCCGCTGAGATTGCCGGCATTGCGCGCGTTGCCGCCGCTTATGTTGATGATGCGGCCCCACCCCGCCGTCTTCATGAACGGGATGACAGCGCGCGCGCACCGCAACGCGCCCACATACTTCACGTTGAAATCCTCGATCAAATCTTCGTCGACGACGGTTTCGATCGGGCCGGTCGCGGTGGCCGAGCCGCCTGGCGAAGACCCGCTGTTAACCAGGATGTGCACACCGCCCAATTGCTGTGCCGCCTCGGCAACCATGTGGTCCACCTGCTCCTTGCTGGTGACATCCGCCGCAAGCGGAAGTATGCGCCGGTTCGTTTCGGCCGCCAGCTCGCGTGCCGCCGCTTCCAGATCTGCCTTGTTCCGGGACACGATCACCACATCGACCCCTTCGCGCGCCAATCCTCGGGCGATGGCTTTGCCAATGCCCCGGCTGCCGCCAGTCACGATCGCATGCTTGTCGAGCAATCCGAAGTCCATGGCGTTCTCTCCCTTTCAGGACCGCAATATCGTTGGTCTCACCGCTCATTGTTCTGCGTGAAAGGCTGGCCGCCGAGCGTCCGATCGAGTTGATGAACGCCAGACCGCCCGCGGTGGCAACGCCGGTTCAGAAAACTGGTCGGCGCTGAGGCCGTACGGTGACTGTGCCACGCGAGCGCGGCTGTCCTGTAGAGCTTTGCTAGGCTTCCCCGTAATGCACCCGGCGGAAGTTGCGCGAGGGGATCAGGTCGTCGACGTGGACATCCCACAGTGTCGAGCCATCTTGCGCCTCGTGCTCGCGGAACAGATCGTTGAAGCGGCCGAGCGCCGTCACTTTGGCGCCGTTCAGCCCAAAACCGCGCGCCACTTGTGCAATATCGCCGCGACCGTGGGTCGCGTGCATCGGATCGACTCCGTAAGCGCGGAACTTGTGCGTTTCGGCGCCATAGCCGCCATCGTTAATGATGCAGATCAGCAACTTGATGCCCTGGCGTTGAATGGTCTCCAGCTCCTGGATGTGCTGGTAAAGGCTGCCGTCGCCGTCGATCAGCAGCACCTTTCCGTTGTTGCGCGCCGCAGCGACCCCGATCGCCGCCGATATCCCCGAGCCGATCGCACCGAAATCAATCGGGATGTGATACTTGCCGGCCGGACGGCCGCGCAGATGCGTCATTGCGAAGCTGAAGCAGTGCCCGCCGGCAACGATGACGTCCCAATCTTTCGGAACGGCGGCGTCGAGCTCCTTGATCACCGGGCGTGGGTCGAGCGTGCCAGGGGTCGGCGTGTAGGGTTTAGGGTCGGGGTTTTCAGCGGTCGCGGCGATCTTCGAGGCGATCTCATTGCTGCGCCAGCCTTGGCGGCGGATACCCTTTTCCTTCAGCTGGACGACAACCGCCTCGGCCGCAGCTTTAGCATCGGCCTGGACATGCAGATCGGCGGTCCGCAGTCCTTGCCAAAGCCCGCGCGGTTGCGTGTCGATACGGACAACCTTGGCGCTCGGGAAGAGATAGCCACCTTCGGTCGTGTAATGCCCAAGCCCCGCCCCGGCGGCGATCACCAGATCGCTTTCCGCGAAATACTCGCGGCCCAGATCAGTGGCAAAAGTGCCGGCAATATCGAGCGCGAACGGGTTGCCGTCGAACAGGCCTTTCCCCAGCAAAGTCGTCGCCAGTAGGGCGCCGGATTCCTCCGCGAGGCCCTCCAGCGCACTCTTCGCCCCCGACCAAGTCGCGCCACGCCCGCCGATGACAATCGGCCGTTCCGCCTCGGCAATCATCCCTACGACCTCGTCGACCACCTCAGGATCCGGACGCAGCAATTGTTGCCGCGGCATCAGCTCGGTCGAGGGGGAGTAGTCGGGTAGGTAGGGGAACTCCTCCTTCTGCAAATCGAGCGGAACGCTCAGCACGACCGGCTTGCGCTCCGCGCGGGCGATGTAGAACGCCTCTCGGACGCAATCGAGCGCCCGATCGATCGTGCGGATCGGCACGAAATGGGCGCCGGTCGCGAGTGCCAGCGGCGCCTGGTCGATCGACTGAATGTACCAAGATGCGCCGATCGGCGCGTCGCCGGCGAACACGACGACTGGCGCGTTGCCGCGCGCTGCCATGACCAGGGCGGTCATGATCTGCGTATAGCCGGGGCCGCAGGTGACCGAGGCGACGCCGACCTTGCCGGTCGCGCGGGCATAGGCGTCGGCCATGGCAACGCAACAATGCTCGTGGCGCGCGTGGATGAGCCGCGCCTGCTGATTGTCGGCCATCGACGCCGACCAATACATGTTAGCGTCGCCCATGAGCGTGAACACGGTATCGACGCCCTCGGCAGCAATGGCCTGGGCCAAGATATCGGAAACCTGCTTTTCGCTCATTTTGTCTCTTTCCCCGAAAACTTGTCTCGCACCCATGACGCCGCCGCGCGTGATAGGATTTTGCCACCGCTAAGCGCCGCCGCTTCGCCCGGCAACTCAGCCTCGCCGTCCTGCGCGGCCATCAGCTTAGCCACGTTCTCGGCAAACTCAGCGAGAATCGCGCGGGCGAGATGAACTCCGCCGGCATTGGCGAAGGTTTCTAGCGGTCCCGTGACATGGAAATTGCCTTCGACCCGCAAAAGCGTCGTGTCGGTCCCGCTGGCCTCGACGAGTCCGGTGGCGTTAGCCCGGGAAGCGCCGCGGCCGTCGATCCCGCGCCCCTCGATCGAGCAGCGCCGGGCCACGTGGTCATAGGCAAGCTTCGCCTCGCCTCTGAACTGCGCCACCGTCGGGCCGAATTTGACCCGCATCGTGCCCTGGTATCCGCCCTTGTCGTCGGACTTCGTCAGGGTAGCGCCCGGAATACACGAGGCAACCACAGCCGGATCGGACAGTACTGGCCACACGGCATCAGGCGGCGCGGCGATAGTGATTTCCTCACGGATTGAAATCATGTTCCGAGGCTAGCGGCACTCGTCCGCCCTTGTCGACACATTCGCGGCGGCCGGCTGATGGCGAAGATCGGCAACGCCGCCCGACTGCCTTAGATCACGTGATTTTCCATCAGCACCGTCAGCTCGCCAGACGACGGCGCCACCTCGCCGCATAGGATTTCCACGTTGTGTTCACCGATCAACGGCGCTCGCCGCGAAATCCTCCACGGCAAGCCGTTATAGATCGCCGCTTCGCCGGGATAGGTGAAACTGCGGCCGAGTTCCGGGTGCGCGACCTCCTTCCAAAAGCCTCGGTCCTGTAGATGCGGGTCGTCGAGCAGTTGCTCCGGCGCGCGCACCGCGCCCCAGGTGAAACCGTGCTCCTGCGCGCGGTGGTAGACCTCCTCGGCCGGCAGGCCGGCGATAAAGCTCGCGACCAGGCCGTCGATGATATGCGAGGTGTTGGCGGTGATGACCGCCTGGTCCTGGTATTTCGGGTCGCGAAGATCACCGGCCTTGCCGTTGGTATCGAGCAGATCGGCCAACTCCTTCATGGATGTGGGGTTGAGCCGGCCGCCGACTAGCGCGCAGACGTAATTGCCGTCGCTGGAGCGGAACTGCGTGCGCGGGCTCGGTTCGGCGGCATGGTGACGGCCGGTGTGCCGCTGCAGTACCTCGCCGCGATAGATGTAATTCGCGATCGCCGACTCAGTGGTTAGCGCGCAACCTTCGTGGATCGACGGCCTGCGCTACCGGGCCGAATGTCGTGTAGTGGTGGTGCCGGCCGGTATGCCCGTAACCTGACATCGACACGTAGACGATATCCGGCTTGATCCGGCGCTGCTCTTCGTAGCCGAGGCCCCCAGTTACGGAGCGCTCGCGAGCTGAAGTTTTCGATCACAATATCCGAGACCGCGATCAGCCGCTTGACGATGTCGAGCCCCTTTGCGGTGCGGACGTTGCGGCTGAGACTTTCTTGTTCACGTTGGTGTCGTTGAAATTGCCTGAGGTATTGAGGTTGACCTCAAGATGTTGTGGCGTGGTTGTGCTCGGCAATCGGCCTCGTTCGTTCTCCGGCCATTCGATCTTGATGACCTCGGCGCCGAACGCGCCCAGCCAGAGCGTCGCCCATGGCCCCGCCCGCACCCAGCTGAAATCAACGATGCGAATCCCCGCCAGGCCGTCATGTCGGCCTCAAGCGAGGTTTACCGCGGCGATGGCGGCCGGGCGCTGCCCGACATCCTGTACGGTGACCGGTGTCAGCGTCCCGCGTTCGCTATCGATGCGGTACGAAGCCAGCCGGCCCGACGCGGTACCGGCGGCAAACAAGAATTTGCCCTCGGGGTCGATACAAAACGCGCTCGGGACTGGCTCGGTCGGCACATGGCCGGCGGGAGTCAAAAATCCGGTGTCGGGTGCGACCCTGAACCCGGCGATACTGTTGTGGCCCCGATTACCGACATAGAGAAACCCGCCAGACGGGGTCAGATGTATCTGGGAGCAGGTGTTTCTACTGTCGAACCCGGCCGGCAGCGTTGAGATTGTCTGCAGCGGCGCCAATGTGCCTTCCGGGCTGATTCGGTACGGGGTGACGCTGCAGCCCTGCTCATTCGAAAAATAAACGAGATTGAGGCTCGGGTGAAAGCAGTAGTGCCGTGGCCCGACAAGGTCGGGTTGCGCGACCTGTGGCGGCGCATTGGCGCCGAGCCTTCCCGTCTCGGCGTCGAAGCGGAATTGCATGATCATATTCGGGCCGGGGATGTTCTTCGGCGGCTCCAGAACGTTGTCCTGCACACGGGAGATGTGCGGCACATAGGCGAACCGGTTCGAGCGGTCGGTCGCGATCGCGTGCGCACCGGTCGCGGTCGCGAGCCAATCTTGGGACGCCGCGCCAACCGTGCCATCGGCAGCGAGGCGGAACACTGCCGCGCCGCCGCCCTGGTAGTACGCCACCAGCATGAACTTGCCCGAGCGGTCGGGCGCGAGAAAGGTCGGGGCGTGCGGTTGGATGACTGACCCGGCGGCGCTGAGCCCGCCGGTGCCGGGATCGATCCGGAAGGTGGTGATGGCCGGCCCGCCCCGCTGGCCGACATAAAGCACCCGACGGTTGTTGCTGACCGCCATGACCGACGGCCCGCCGGTAGCCGCCACCTCGCTTTGCTTGGTGAGCTTGCCGGCGGCGTCGATCGAGAGGACCGCGATCTTATCTGCATCTTGCAGCCCGACGTAGAGGACGCCCGACATGGCACTTCTCCCTTAAATACTGCCCGGCAGTTCTTGGATGATCTCAACCCCAAAGGACGCGAGCGGTCAATTGGCTGCCATGCTTATGCACGGCATAACCATGGCCGGGCTTATGACCTGGGTTGGAGGGTTAGCCGCTACTCTCTGGAAATCGTTGAGCCGACTGCCAGCGAACGGTCGAAATGGGGCAGGAGCAGCCGACCCCCGGAGTGCAGCGAGCGACGGCTTTAGGGTCGATAGCGGTCACGATTATCAGTTTCGATCGTGTTTTATGTTTCTGGCAGTATAAATGGATGTTCTTATTTTGTTCTTGACAAACTCACAATTTTATGGTAGCATTCCTACTCACCATAGCCATAAACCGATGATGGAGGGGATGTGGGGCCTGATATTTTCCAGCAGAATCAGGCGGAACGCACCGAGACCGGGCAGTTCTTCCCTGGCCAATCGGGCAATCCCGCCGGCCGCACACCGGGCTCGCGCAATCACGCGACGGTGCTGGCAGAGCAATTATTCGACGGTGCTTCGGGCGCGCTCGCCAACAAGGCGGTGCAGATGGCGCTCGCTGGCGACGCGGCCGCGCTGCGGCTGGTGCTCGGCCGCATCATCGCGCCGCGCCGGCACCGGCCGGCCGCGTTTGCGTTGCCCCTGCTCACCTCCGCCGCGGACTGTGCGCCGGCGATCGCGGCGATCGCCGCGGCGGTCGGCGAGGGCGCGATCTCGGCCGAAGAGGCGGCGCAATTCACCCAAATCGTCGATGGCTTCCTGCGCGCGCTCGATGCCGGCGAAATCGAAGCGCGGCTGCAGCGGCTCGAACGCGCCAATGGCATCGGTGAGTAAGGGGGCATCGCCGCGTAATAAGGCGCTGTTGCGCCGGCTTGACGGCGATAACCGAGGCGACGAAAACGCGTTTCGACTATCACGAAAAGCTGCGCGAGCGCGTGGCGAGATGGTCGGTCATCTGCGCGGCGGCGACGGCGGCCGGCGTCGATCCGGAGACGATCGAGCGGGGCCATTCTATCAAGACGGCCGCCGCCGAGTTGGCACAGCGCGGCGACACGCCGGAAAGGCAGCGTCTTGAGGCCACGTTTCTCGCCGAGCTGGAGCGCCTGCCTCGGCGCGGCTGGGACGGGGACCTCGCGGCTCGCGTTGCTGGGTTCGCCGGCAAGCCGCCGCCAAGTCCAAGCGCCGGTCTCAGCGACTGGCACGCCTGGGCGCTGGCCCAATTGAAGCCCGGCGCGGCCTCGCCATCGGCCGTGCCGGAAACCTAGCGGGAAGGGCGGTGGCATTTCGGCGCCGCTGGCGCGGCTTGCGGAATTTGGTTAGTTAGCCGTCGAGAATGTCGTCAGAACATACGCACGGTCATCGGAGCGGCAGGCCGCCTTCGGCGGCGAATCACGGTTTCATTGCTGAGGCCTCGCCGCCGTCTGATCATTAAAATTGTCGGGCCGGCGCTGCTCTTCACGGTCTTTTTGGCGGTCGTTGCCTGGTTCAGCATCGAGGATTTCTACAGCCGTCATTTTTTCGATCGCGGCATCATCGTATTTGCCGATAATGCTTTCCGCATTGCCTTTGTGATGGTCCTGGCGTGGCTTGTGTGCGCGCCTGGTACCGTCATCGTCGACAGGTTCGCCCGGCGGGAAGGCGGAATACAGCTGTCGGGGATGGAGCGCGCCGTCCTTGCTTTTGGTACCGGTATCGGTCTTTGGCACGCCGTCCTGCTGCTGTTGGGGATCGTCGGCCTCTATTACCGATCGGTCATCGTTGTCTTATGTGCGTTGGTGCTGCTGGCGACGAGCCCGCAATTTGGCAGGTTCATCGATGGAGCGGCATCACGCACGGCTCTCGCGTTGAGAGCTGACTGGCGTCAATTCATCCCCGAAATAACCTGCGCGGCGCTCATCTCCGCTGTCGCGCTCTGGCTGTTATTGGTGCGCGGCCTTTATCCCGGGGGGAACGGCGATTATTTTTCACATTATTTCTATTACTATTTGAGTGTGATTAAAAATCACGGACTGATACCAAACGACGTTTGGTATCATTATTATTATTCTAAGGGGTATGGGTTGTTTTTCTTGGGCATGTTGATTACCGACCCCGAGGCTCCGTCACTGGCGACGTTTTGCTGCGTCATTTTCGCGGCGCTCTCGCTGGCCGCGCTGACCCAAAGGATCGCGCCGCACACGCTGTGGCCAGGCGTCGTGGCCGCGCTTTACTTGCTGTTCAATCTGACCGCGTCGCCGGCCTATGGGGGCAACGAGTTTCAAAAGGATCACGAGCAGGTTAGCGCCCTGATCGCGATCATCGCGTGCTCTCTTTGCATGACGCGGGAGCCGGGCGGAATGGTGTGGCGGCTGGCGGCCACATCGAGCGCGGTGGCGGTCGCCATCATCGCCCAGCCGATCGGCGTCATGGTCGCGCTTTATCTGTTCCTTGTGGCTGCGTGGGCGCTGCTGCGCAGGCATTGGCGGCAGATGCGCGAATACGGGCTTATCGGCGCGGCGGTCGCCGGAACTGTCGCGGCGATGTTTTCCCTTTCGTACTTGAGCACGGGCCTCGCCGATGACCAGGCGATCAACCTCATGTTGCGGTTCGCCGACATTACGCGGCTCGACCGCTGGGGGGTGCTTCCGCAGCTCATCCTTGTCGCATGGATTCGCGCCAACTACCTAACCGCAGCCCCAAGTTGGGGATGGGCATCGCTGACCATGTTGCGCCAGTTCACGCGTTTCGATCTGGCGGCGCTGTTTCTGGCGGCCGCGGCATTCGGCTTGGGGGCGATCGCCATGCGAAGCGCAAGAGTGCGCTATCGAAGCGGGCCGGCGCCGCGGATGCCGCAAGCCGCGACCGAGTTCACCATCGCCAGCGCGAAGCGCCTGGGCGTGCTGGTGGTGGTGCTGGCGGCGATCTCTCTGCCGGCCGGGCACGACCAATCCGTGTCCTTCCTGCGCGCGAGCACATTCTTCTTTCCGCTCTTATTGATGCTCGCGGCGTCGATTTGCGGCTGGGCTCTGGCAGAGGCACGCGCGCGCTGGGAACGCCGCGCCTGGGGGTTGGTGCTTCCGCCGATCTTGTTTTTTGCGACCGTGGTCCTGTGGTGGCACAGCAATTGGCTCAGCCGCCTGCCCGACATCAGCCAAAACGCGCTGCGCTTTCTGGCCGGCCGCTACAGTCTGGCGGACGGCTACTCCCATCAGGAGCTCGGGTACTCCTTCGGCGGCATCAATCCGCACGCTTTGGCCGCCCACAACCAGGTTCCGCCGGCAACGCCTATCTGGGCGACCAACTTCGCGTCTTATTGTGTGGCGCCGGGATGCTGGATCGAGAGCCTCGTCTCATTCAAGATGTCGGCTCAGCTCGATAAGATTATCACGGGCACCCCGGGGGAAGCCAAACAGCTCCTGCAAGAAGCAGGTCTCAATTACTTTCTCATTTCGGAGGATGCTCAATTAGAAGATCTGCTCCCATACAGCAATCTCTTCGCGCCAGAGACGATCGGCAGATACCTTGGCCTGCGATGGACCGATGGAACGGCATTTCTGTTGACGTGGATCGGACCGGAGACGGCGCCGCTTCCCCCGAATTTTTTCGATATCTACGATCAACTGCTCGATGCCCCCACGGGTTCCGCTTCGGTGGACTTGCTCCGCAGCTGACCACCGCCGTGAACGCGTTGCGGGCAAAGCCATGGGGAAGCCCCTTGGTCGATCTGCCCAGTGCGCTGGCGGGTTACCGCGACAGGCTGGCGAGTGCGCAGGCCCTCGCGGCGGAGGATCCCGGCAACGCCGAGCGGCAACGCGCTGTGTCGCTGAATCAGGAGAAAATCGGCGACGTGCTCAATGACCAGGGTGACCCCGACGACGCGCTGGTCAGCTATCGTGACGGCTTGGCAGTCGTCAAAGAGCTCGCGGTCAAGGAGCCCGACAACGCAAGGTGGCAATGCGCCATTGTGACGAGCGACGGGCGGATCGCAGATGTGCTCATCGTCCAAGGCGACCTTGACGGCGCACTCGCTCGCTACCGTGACAGCCTGACGATCGGCAAAATGTTGATGGCAAAAGGCATCGGCGGCGTCGGGTGCCAGCGTGCCCTGGTCGTGTCCTACGCAAAGACAGGGTGGATCGATTACCGGCAAAACGATCTGACGGCGGCCCTGGAACACTTCGAGCAGGCGGAGCAACTTGCCCAGCAAGTCAAGACTGCCGATCCCGGCGCTGCCACCAGCACCAGCGATCTCAAATGGGTACAGGATCGCCTTGCCGAGACGCGGGCGAGGCTGGCGAAACAAACCACCAGACCGTGACCCGGCGAGAAGCGACTTGGCGACCAAGGCGCGTTATCTCGTGTCCCTGGCTCATCCCGGCGCGGCCTCGCCGTCGGCCGTGCCGGAAACCTAGCGGGAAGGGCGGTGGTATTTCGGCGCCGCTGGCGCGGCTTGTGGAATTTGGTTAGTTAGCCGTCGAGGATGTCGTCAGAAGATACGCACGGTCATCGAAGCGGCAGGCCGCCTTCGGCGGCGATCACGGTTTCATTGCTGATCGCCGCATATGCGCTGCTGGTGATTCTCCATATCTATTTGTTGCACCCTTACTTCCACGCCGGCATCGGCGTTTATTTCAGCTCTGATGGCGTGAGAACCGTCGGCAATTTCGTCGGGGACGAAGCAGCGTACCGGATTTATGCCGAGAGCTTGCGGCACTTCGATGCCTATCCCGCCAATGCTGCCTATCCGCCAGCCTATCCCCTCATGCTGGCCCTGGCTGAGCTTCTGTGGCCCGCCGACCCGATCGAAGCGATGATCGTGGCCAACATCGCCGTGGCGTCCGCCGTGATGTTCCCGGTCTATGCCCTGGCCCGGCAAATGCTGGCGCGCGACTGGGCATTCGGCGCGGCGTTGGTTGCCGGCTTGCTGCCCGCGTCGTTTGTCTACGCGCCGGCGCTGATGAGCGAAAACCTGTTCTCGACGGTCTTTGCCACCGCCTTCTGGCTGGCAATACGCCAACGACCATCGAATATGCCGATGGCCGGGTTTTCCGGTGCGACGCTGGCGGCCTGCTTTCTGACCAAGTTCCTCTTTCTGGCGTTGCTTCCGTTTCTCGGCACCGCCTCCATCGTCAATCAATTGCAGATGACCTCAAGTCCCGCGCCTGCAATATCGAAGCGCGCGCTGGCGCGACTGGTCTTGGTTGCCTCTTTCGTGGGCGGCGTCCTGGTGACGCTGTGGAGTGTCTATCTCGTCGCCTCGGGCGGGTCCGTCGCCCAGTCGCTTGGTTATCGTATCGCAACGGTTGCCTTCAACGGGCCCAAGGGATGGCAACTACCTCCGGCTAGTTTCATATCGCCTCTCCTCGGCCTGAATGGCCTCGCCCTCGCCGCGAGTGTGCTGCCGCTTCTACCAGCGATTTTGGCGGGGATTTTTGCCCGGCGGCATAAGCCGCTATTGCTTTATGTGATCCTGCTTGGGGCGATGACCGTTTTTATGTGGCTGTTCGTCACCGTGTACGGCTGGTTCGCGCTTCTGTTGTATGATTATCCCCAGCCGATCTACCAGCGTTACGCGATGATGCTGGTGCCGATTTGCGTTCCATTGGCCTTCGTCGGGCTCAAGGAAATGCTCGATGGGACGGCGGGATGGCGAAGCTGGCGCGCGCTTGCCGTGGCGGGACTCATCTCGCTGGCTCTGGCATTCCTGGCGCAGGCCGGGCTGTATGACCGCACGATCTGGCCCGTTCCACAATGGATCACCGTCATATGGGTCGGGGGCCCCGATGTTCTCTACGGTGCCCTCGGGTTTCCGGTGATCGTCGTGACCGCGGTGGCGGTCGGCGCTCTAGCTGTCATTAGACTGGCGGGATCGTTCGGCCGGCGGGTGCATCTGACGGGACAGCGCGCCCTCAGATGGGGCGTTATCGCGGCCGCGACGGCGGGTCTGGCCGTGTTTCAACTCGAAATCGGCCTGGCCGGAACCCACTTTGCCTGGGATTCCCCTTTTCTCGCAATCAACGCCGCCCATGCCCGTGCCATCACCGCGATCATCGGAGATCGAAGCCGGGACCGGCGGCAGGCCGTAATCAGCGTCGAACCGGCGGTGTTTGACAGCATCGAGAACAGTACTGGCGTGAGGTTAGATTCATATAATCGGTGGATGAATTTATCCACTTGGTGGCTGAATCTGTCGTTCTGGAGCGGTCGCCAGGTCTTCGTGATCGGGCCGGAACATCCATTGGTGATCATGGCGCGTTATCTTGTGTCCCTGGCCCATCCCGGTGCCGATCCCGCCACTGTTTACCGGATCGGCGCCGAGAGCTTTCAGGTGCAGACCGCGCCAGACCGTTGATTCCGGCGTTGTCTGGAAACGCTGCCGCCGCGATCCGGTTACACGCTTGGCCCGGGGCGCTCCTCGCCCGACGGCGCGCGACGCGGTCTAGTTCTTCGTCTCATAGCTGTATCGGCAGCTGGGCAAATCGATTGCCGCGGTCAGCGTATTGCCGTCGGAGACATGCCCGGTCATGACCACAAAGCCATGTTTCGTCCGGCCGGTTGCCTTGAAATTGCCCCTGGCGTCGACGGTTCCAACCAGCGTCGTGTCGAAACGCGGGACGTACTTAAATCGGACCACGCCCCCGGATATCGTCAGCGGGTAGATCGCGCCGAGCGGCGGCTCGCTACAGTCGCCGTTGATGATCCCCCTGAGCACCATTTCTCCGGCGTATTGGCCGTCGAACCTGGTCGTGGCCTGTGCCCAGGCGGCATGATCGAACATCGCGCCGATGAGGAGGCTCAGCCCCAGCCATTTCAGCATTCCACTAATCCTGTATCGTCCCAGCGATCGCGCGCGGAGGATTGCCGATGGCGTCGGATAGTGAAGCCGGTTGGAAATTCTGGCAAATGCCGCTCGCCGACGTCGAGCGGCGGCTTGGCGTTGGACGAGATGGGCTTGGCTCCGCCGAGGCCGCGTCGCGCCGGCTGCGCTACGGCTCCAATACGCTGGAGGCGCGGACGCGCCTGTCGTTGGCGCGCAAGTTCCTCAGCCGGTTCCGCAACCCGCTGGTGATTATTCTGTTGGTGGCAGCGCTGATTTCGGCGCTGACCGGCGATCTGGCGAGCTTCATCATCATTTCGACGATCGTGCTGGTGAGCGCGGTGCTCGACACCGCCCAGGAATACCGCGCCGAGGAAGCTGCAGAATCTCTCAAGGTGTCGGTCGCGCTCAAGGAGCGGGTCGTGCGCGACGGGCAGGAGGTGACCGTGCTGGCGCAGGACCTCGTTCCCGGCGATGTCGTGTTGCTCGCGGCTGGCGATTTGGTTCCCGCCGATGGACTCCTGCTCGAGTCGAGGGATTTCTTCGTCAACGAGGCATTGCTGACCGGCGAATCCTACCCGGCGGAGAAACACGCGCGCGATGAAGGGGTGAAAACCGCGGAGGTTGCCAGTGCGGAAAACGCCGCCTTCATGGGCAGCTCGGTGATGAATGGTTCGGCGACGCTCTTGGTCTGCAGCACCGGCCTCACGACCCAGCTCGGGCAGATCAGCAGCAGCTTGCGGCGGGCGCCGCCGCCCTCCGCCCTGGAACAAGGCACCCACCGGTTTGGCATGCTGATCGTCCGCTTTACCGAGATACTCGTGCTGTTCGTGCTGCTGATCAATTTGCTGTTTCACCGGCCCTGGCTGGAGAGCTTTTTATTTGCCGTGGCGCTCGCTGTCGGGCTCACGCCCGAGCTCCTGCCGATGATCGTGTCGGTAACGCTCGCGCGCGGCGCCATCCGCATGGCGAAGGCGAAAGTAATCGTGAAACGGCTTGGCGCGATCCATGACCTGGGCAGCATGGACGTGCTGTGCACGGACAAGACCGGGACGCTCACCGAAGCCAAGATCCGCCTCGCGCGACAGGTTGCGCTGTCGGGCGCCGCCAGCGAACACGTGCTCGACCTGGCCTGGCTCAACAGTCATTTCCAGGCCGGATTGAGGAACCCGCTCGATACCGCGATCGTCGAAACCGGTTCAACGCGCGGTGACGGGTGGACCAAGATCGACGAGGTGCCGTTCGACTTTCAGCGGCGCCGCGTCTCGGTCCTCGTCGAGCGCGAGGGACACCGGCTGCTGATCACCAAGGGCGCGCCCGAGGATGTCGTCAAGCTCGCCGTCCGCTATGAGGAGCCCGGTAAGCCCGAGCCTCTGCCGCTCGACGACGCGGCAAGGGCCCAGGCGGCAAAAGTCTTCGAAGGCTTTGGTGCCGAAGGGTTTCGTGCCCTCGGTGTTGCCTGGCGCGAACTCGAGCCCGACCGTAAAGCGGCAACGGTCGCCGATGAGCGAGACTTGGTATTTGCCGGCTTCGTTGTCTTCTCCGATCCGCCGAAAGTTAGCGCGGGTGCGGCGATCGCCGCACTCGGGGCCAACGGTGTCGGTGTCAAGATTCTCAGCGGCGACAATGAGCGTGTGACCCAGCATGTCTGCACCGAGCTTGGCATTCCGATTATCGGCTTGCTGACTGGCGCCGAGATCGAGGCGCTGAGCGACGAAGCGCTCGCCGCCAGGCTGGAAGGCACCAACCTGTTCTGCCGGGTCACCCCCGTCCAAAAGAACCGCATCATTTTAGGATTGCGGCGCCGCGGCCACGTCGTCGGCTATCTCGGCGACGGGATCAACGACGCGCCGTCGCTGCACACCGCCGACGTCGGCATTTCGGTCGACAGCGCGGTCGATGTCGCCAAGGACGCCGCCGACATCATTCTGCTGGAACAGGATCTCGGCGTGCTGGAGCGCGGCGTTACCGAAGGGCGCCGCGCCTTCGGTAACATCATGAAATACATCATGATGGCGATGAGCTCGAATTTCGGGAACATGTTCTCGATGGCCGGGGCGACGCTGATCCTGCCGTTTCTGCCGATGCTGCCGGTGCAGATCTTGCTCAATAACCTGCTCTATGACCTTTCCGAAATGCCGATCCCACTGGACGAGGTCGACGGCGAGATCACCGCGAAACCCGAGCACTGGGATATGCGCTTCGTCCGCAACTTCATGCTGGTGATGGGCCCGGTGAGCTCGATTTTCGATTTCTTGACGTTCGGCCTCTTGCTGCTGGTTTTTCATGCGAATCAGGCTCTGTTCCAGACCGGCTGGTTCATCGAGTCCTTGGCGACGCAGGTGCTGGTCATCTTTGTCCTGCGCACCCGACGTAATCCGCTGAGGAGTCGCCCGAATCCGGTCCTCGCCGTCACTTCCGTGTCGGTCGTGGCGCTCGCGATCGTATTGCCGTTCACGCCGCTCGGCGCCTGGTTCGGCTTTGCTCCGCCTTCGGTCGCTTTCCTCTTTGCCATAGCTGGGCTGACCTTGAGTTACTTGTTACTCGCCCAAACCGCGAAGTGGCTTTTCTTCCGCCTGCGGCCCTGGAGCGGGATCGCTCCCCCATCGGCGCTGCGTCCGGTCCTGCCGCTGACGGGGCGTCCGTGAGATGAGCGGCAATCGGCCGCCATTGACGCGCCACAATCGAGGGGTCATTTCCACCGCTTGTTTTCCTCGTGGCGTCTTGCGTGCGGCGGGTTAAAGGTGATCGGGAGATGAACTGGTTCTGGCAATTGGGTCGCGCGTCGGCGACGGCGCTTCTGCTCCTGACCGCGTCCCACGACGTCGGCGTCGCGGCGCCTCCGCCGCCCGCCGCCCACCTCACCCCACAAGACGCCGCGGTGCTGCAGCGCGTCGCCGCCTACCTTCAGGGCATCCGCACGATGACCGCGCGTTTTGAGCAGGACGTCAGCAAGGGCGGCGTCGCCACCGGCTATCTCTGGGTGCAGCGCCCGGGGCGGATGCGCTTCCAGTACGATCCGCCGAACCAGCTGCTGATGCTCGCCGATTCGTTCAACGTCTACTATTGGGACCCTGAATTGAAGCAGATGTCGACCGTCGCGCTCAAATCGACCCCGGCCTGGTTCTTGCTCCGTGATCCGATCAGCTTCACCGATGGCGTTACGGTTACGCGTTTTGAGCATAGCGGGAATACTGTGCAGGTCACGGTCGTTCAAACCGCCGAGCCGGATCAAGGGTCGTTGACGATGGAATTTACTGAAAATCCACTGGTTTTGCGGCATTGGACGGTGGTGGACCAGAAACGGAAGATCACCACCGTGACTTTGTCCGAGACCCAATACGGTATGGCGCTCGATCCCAATCTATTCCAATATCACGATCCGAAATGACCAACCCGAACAACGTGTTGAGCCGCAACTGATGTCGACCAGGCCGCCATTGGTCGGCATCCCGACCTGTTTCCGCGAAGTCAACGAGCGCGTCATGTACACCGCCGTGGTGCGATACCCGCATGCGGTGGTCGACGCGGCGGGCTGCCTGCCGATGCTGATCCCGGCGATCGGCGACAAGCTCGACATCGAGGCGCTGCTCGACACGATCGACGGCTTGCTGCTGACCGGCAGCCCGTCGAATGTCGAACCGCACCACTACAAGGGCGCGCCGAGCCGCGAGGGCACGCTGCACGATCCTGACCGCGACGCCACCACGTTGCCGATCATCCGCGAGGCGGTGCGCCGCGATTTGCCGGTATTGGCGATCTGCCGCGGCATCCAAGAGCTGAACGTCGCGCTCGGTGGTACCCTGCACCAGCGCATCGGCGAGCGGCCCGGTGGCGAGGTGCATCGTCGCGGCCGCGACGTCAAGCGGATCATGCAGATGACGATGGACGAGCGCTACGGCCCGTGCCATCCGGTGCAATTGGTCCCCGATGGCTATTTCGCGGCGATCGCCGGGGCTGACGAGATCATGGTCAATTCGCTGCACGGCCAGGGCATCGACCAGCCGGCGCCGGGTCTGCGGGTTGAAGCGGTGGCGCCCGACGGCCTCATCGAGGCGGTCAGCCTGCCGAGCGCGCGCTTTGTCATCGGCGTGCAGTGGCACCCCGAGTACAAGCCGCTTGATAACCCGATCTCGCGCACTCTGTTCGCCGATTTCGGCGAAGCCTGCCGCGCCGCACGCTCCGGAGCCGCGGCAAAACGGCACGCCGCCTAGGCCACGTTCTCGAAACTTCTTGGTTCCGCTACGTCGCCTGCGTTTCGCGCTGCGGAGCCATGCGTTCTATGCATTTTGGCTATGCCGAGCCCATCCCCATCTGCGAATCCAGAAGCGGAGAGGACGCCAAGTCCTCTTAATTCCGGCCCCGTTCTCCCCTGCGGATCCGGAATCTCCCCCAAGCGCTTCTGACAAGCTGGCGCCCGGTCTTCCCCCCAGACCGGGCGCTATTTGTTTGCCTGTGTCGATTGCGCCACTCAGAAGTCGCGTGGTCTATTCGCATCCATCACGCTTGAGTTGATGGATTGTCGGCAGATGCGGCTTGTGACGTGGAACATCAATTCGGTGCGGCTGCGGGCCGACAATGTCTGCCGCCTGCTGCGGGAGGTGGAGCCCGATATCCTCTGCCTGCAGGAGACCAAGACCCCGGACGATCTGTTCCCCCGCGAGCCGTTCGAGTTCGATCGGCTACGCACACATCCATATGCATGGGATGAAGGGCTACAACGGCGTCGCGATCCTGGCGAAATCGCCGTTTCCCAGCGTCGCGACCAAGGCCTGGTGCGACCGAAGCGATTGCCGCCACGCCATCGCCGAGCTGCCTGGCGATATCGAGCTGCACAACATCTACGTCCCGGCCGGCGGCGATGTCCCAGACCCCGACGAGAACCCGAAATTCGCCCACAAGCTCCAGTTTCTCGATGAGCTCACCGCGTATTTCGCCGCCGAGCGCAAACCCGGAAAGAAGGTGATCGCGGTCGGCGACCTCAACATCGCGCCGCTGGAGCAGGACGTGTGGTCGCACAAGCAGCTGCTGACCGTGGTCAGCCACACCCCGGTCGAGGTCGAGCGGCTCGGCAAGCTGCAGGCGGCCGGCGGCTTCGTCGACGCGGTACGGCACTTCGTGCCGGCGGACCAGAAGCTCTACACCTGGTGGAGCTATCGCAACCGCGACTGGGCCGCTTCCGACCGCGGCCGCCGCCTCGACCATATCTGGGTGACGCCCGAGCTCGTCGGCGCGCTCAAGAGCCAGCGCATCTACCGCGAGACCCGCGACTGGGAGCAGACCTCGGACCACGTGCCGGTGATCGTCGAGTTCGACCTCTAACTAGGCTCGCCGATACAGGTGATAGCGGCCCTCCGGCACGCCGTCGGGCAGCGGCAATGGCGCGAGCTCGGGGCCAGCCATCGCTTGCTGCGTCGCCAGTATCCCGCCGGGGCACAAGAGCGGCACGATCAACGGCCGCACCGCCGCCGCGAGCTTGAGATTCGCCGCGGCATCGCCGGTACCGGCGTCAAAATGACCGAGGGCGACGCGGCCGCCGAGCCAATCATGTGCCGCCGGTAGCGTGTCGAACATGTCGCCGAGCAGCAGCCGGTCGGCGGGTGGGATGCAGTCGGGATGCGCCGCCACCTGGCGCTCGCAGACATAGATGTCGCGCCCAAGGGCATTACGACCTTGGAAACAGCTCGCGTAGATGGTCGTAGGTGCGGCCGTTGCCGAGCCCGAGTTCCAGAACCACACCGTCGATGTCGGCGATGAGTTCGGCGGCGCGGTTAAGGCAGGCGCGCTGCGCCTCGAGCCGGCGGATGAAACTGTCGAGCCGGCTCACGCGCCCATCTTTTAAGCAGCGGGTTGGGCGCCGGCCCGCTCGCGCAGCTTCTGCACCTCGGAGAGCGCGGCGCGCAGCTGGTTGTTGGTCGATTCAACGCGGTGCGCCAGCTCCTGCATGATCGACACCGCCATGTTGGGAAACTCGCGCACCATCCGCATGAACGGATCCTTGGCGATGCGCAGCGCCACCAGCCGCCCCTTGGCGCGCACCGTGGCGGTGCGCGGCGCGCCGGTCAGGATCGCCATGTCGCCGACGATCTCGTTGGCACCGAGCGTTGCGACGGTGACCGGCCCTGCCGGACCCTCGAGGACAATTTCCACTTCGCCATCGATGATCAGATAGGCGGCGTCGCCCGGGTCGCCCTGGCGGAACAGCACCTTGCCGTCGTCGAACCCAGCGCGCTCGCTCATGAAGGCAAGCAGCTTGAGTTTCGCCGGCTCGATCTCAGCAAAGAACGGCACTCGCCGGAGCACCTCGAATTCCTGCTGCAAACTCATCCGCGTCCTCCCGCGTTCACGGCGCTTTGCGCTCTATCAAGCTTCATTCCGCCGCCATCAGCATGGTGGTGAGCGAGTCCTTGTGATCGAGTTCGACGAACTTGCCCTGCTCCTGCAGCTTGCCGCCGCTCATCACCAGCACCCGGTCGAAATTGCGCGCGAGGCTGGCACGGTGCAGCACCCAGATGAGGCACCGGCCGGCGAATTCCTCGCGCAGACCCTGGGTCACCTTGAGCTGGGCCTGGCCGTCCAACGCCGAGGTCGCCTCGCTCAGGATCAACAGGTCGGGACGCTTCAGCACCGCCCGCGCGATCGCCGCGCGCTGGCGCTGGGCCAGCGACAGCCGCGAACCGGCGGTGCCGACATGGTAGTCGAGCCCGACATTGATCACCGCGGGACGCAGCTTCAGCTCGTCCAGCACCTCGCCGAGCACCGCCGGGACACGCTCCATCGCATCCGACTCGCCATAGGCGATCTTGCCGAACAGGATATTGTCCTGCAGCGAGGCGGCGGCGTTGTACTCGGTCGGGTCGAAGAACGCGATCTGGTGACTAGCGTCCGCCGGCAGGCCGGCGCGGAACGCGCGGCGCGCCTCCAGCAAACGCTCTTGCATCGGCTCGTCGAGCACGTCGAGGCGGTGGCGCGCGGCGATCAGCTTGAACGGCAGCGACAAGAGCTTGTGCCGATGCTCCTCGCTCAGCGAGGTGATGCCGCCGCCGTCGATCGCAGCGAGGATCGTGGCGAACTCAGGCAGATCGTCGGCATTGATAAAGCTGAACTGCTCGAAAAATTCGTGGTCGGGCGGCAGGTCGGCGAAAATTTCGGTCATCGTCGCCGCCACTTCGCGACCGGCTTCGATCAGATCCTCGGTCAGCCCGACCTTGTCGAGCACCTGACGCACATAGTTGTTCTCGGCGAGTGCGTCGAACTCGAAGACCGGGCCGATCGGCGTCCCGAACAATAGGTTTTCGGCGACCGTCGCGTTGGTGTTGTAGCGCTCCGGGTCGTAAGTCTCGACCAGTTGGGTGATGCCATCGCGGATCAAGCGCTGCGACAACGCCTTGCGCGCCTCGAGCAGCCGGGCCGCTGTCTCTGGATTGCCCTCCGGGTCGACCCGGCCGCGCAGGCCAAAGGTGTAGACATCCTCCTCGAACCCCAATTCGGCCAGCACCCCGGCGACGCGCAGCGACAGTAGCTCGGCATCCGCCACCCCGGCGCTCTCATAATCGATCCAGTCGGCGTCGACGTCGAAATCAATATTGCCGGCGCGGCGCGCCTCGACCAGCTCCTTGACCCGCTTCTTGGTCGCTTCCTCGCCGTGCGGTATTGGGCGCACCGGATAGTGGCGCAGGCCCAAGAAAAGATTGTCGCGCAGCGTCCCGGAAAACAGGTACGGCGTCGCATTGACGTAGCCGATGCGCCGACCGACGATCGCGGTTGGCGCGCTGGCGAGGTCGATGCCGCCGACGGTGATGCGTCCGGTGGATGGCGTCGCCAGCCGCGCCAGCAACAGCGCCAGCTCGTCTTTGCCACTGCCCCCCTGGCCGATTACCGCGACGTGTTCGTCGAGCCCGAGCGTAAAGCTGACGGCGTCGACCAAGCGGCTGTTGTCGTCGCCGGTCAGCGACAGATTGGCGACCGCCAGTTCGCCGGTGAGATGCGGAACTACATCCGGCTCCGCCAGCAGCGTCTCGTTGGCGAGCATGTTCGCAGGCGCGAACTGCTCGACGATCTGATCGTAGGTCAGCCGCGAGGTCTGATTATTCTGATAGAAATCGAGCAGCTCCTTCCACGGTGAGGCCAGGTCTTTGTAGGCCGCGAGCACCGCAACCAGGGCGCCGAAGGTCAGCGAGCCCCGGATCACCAGATATCCGCCGATCGCATAGAAGAAGAACGGCGTCAGCTGCCCGATGAAGTTGTTGAGGAATTTGACGAAAAACTTGCGCTGGTAGATCTCGAAGCGGATGTCGTAGATCGACCCGAGGATATGCGCGAAGTTGCTGAGCTGCAGCTTGGCCGTGTCGTTGGCCTGGATTTCGGCTAGCCCGGCTGCGGATTCCTGCACCTTGTCGGCAACGACCCGCACCGTCCGGATGCGGCGTCTTTGGAGCTGGTTCACGATCCGCTGCAGCTTGGGGATGATGTAGCCCTGGATCGGATAGAGCGCGACTGCGGCGAGCCCCAGTTTCCAGTCTTGAATGAACATGAAGACGATCAGCGTCAGCAGCGTGCCGCCTTGGAACGCGGGCAGCACGAACGCGTCGCCGATAAAGCCGCCGAGCTGATCGCACTCGGTGGTGATCATCGGAATGATCTGCGCCGACGACGTCTTATGGAAATAGCTCGCGGGGAAGCGCAGCAGGCGTAGGTAGAGCGCGTAGCGGAAGCGCCGCAGCATCCGCTCGCCGAGCTGCCCCTTCAAGGTGTTGATGTAGTATTTGAACCCCCCGTTGATAAACACCAGCGCGAGGAAGATCCCGCACAAGGTCATCAGGTACGGCACCTGATTGAACTGAATCCCGAGGAAAGTCTGGGGGAATTGCTTGCCGCCGATCGCGTGGTTGACGATCGTCTTCGGCAGGTCGAGCGAGTAGTAAAGAAACGGAAACGAGGCCAGCGTAAGGATCAGCAGCAGGATCTGCTGCTTGAGGCTGTGGCGCAGGATGAAGCGGTACACCGTCGGCTCGAGATGCTCCTCGATCGCCGGCGCCGGCTTCACCGGTGGCTCGGTTGGCTGCGTCGCGATCGCTTCCGGAACCGGCCGGGGATTGCCCGCGTTGGCGGCCGAAGCGGCCACCGCGGCAACGTCATTCATCGCCAGACCCTTTTCAAGAACGCCATTCCGCACAACCTATGCGCCAGTGTAATAGTGCGCTGGGTCGACAGCAAAGGAGGCGCCGCATGCCCCAACGGCGCGACCACAAGCGTGTGCTGATCTACAGCCACGACAGCTTCGGTCTCGGTCATCTGCGCCGTTGCCGCGCGATTGCCCATTCGCTCGTCGAGGCCGACTTTTCCGTTTCTGTCTTGATCCTATCGGGGTCGCCCATTATCGGCAGCTTCGATTTTCGCTCGCGCGTTGATTTTGTGCGCATTCCCGGCGTGATCAAGCTGCGCAATGGCGAATATGTGTCGTTGTCGCTGCATATCGACATCGAGGAGACGCTGGCGATGCGCTCCTCGATCATCCATCACACCGCCGATATTTTCGACCCGGACCTCTTCATCGTCGACAAGGAGCCGCTGGGCCTACGCGGCGAGGTGCGGCCGACCCTCGACCTGCTGCGCGAGCGCGGGACCCCCATGGTGCTCGGCCTTCGCGACGTCATGGACGATCCCAGCGCGCTCGAAACCGAGTGGGAGCGCAAGAACGCTGTCCCGGCGTTGAGCCAGTATTACGACGAGCTCTGGGTTTACGGCTTGCCGCAGATTTGCGATCCGCTCGCGGGCATCGATCTGCCGGCGAGCGTGCGCCGCCGCATGGTCTACACCGGCTATCTGCGCCGCCAGGTCGGTGAAGCGGCCGCGGCTAGCGTCGATACGCGCGGCCTCGCCGATGGCGATTTCCTGCTGGTGACAGCTGGCGGCGGCGGCGATGGCGACGACATGATCGATTGGGTGCTCGCGGCTTACGAGCGTGACCCGGGACCGCTGCTGCCGGCGCTGATCGTCTACGGTCCATTCATGCTGCCGGAGCGCCAGGCGGCTTACGACGCCCGGGCTGCGCATCTTTCCAAGGTGCGTACCATCACTTTCGACGCGCGCCTCGAGGCCTTGATGGCCCGCGCCAAGGGCGTCGTCGCGATGGGAGGCTACAACACGTTCTGCGAGATTTTGTCGTTCGACAAGCCGGCCCTGATCGTGCCGCGCACCGTGCCGCGCCTCGAACAATACATCCGCGCGCGGCGCGCATCCGAACTGGGTCTCGCCGCCATGCTCTCCGACGAGAATGCCCGCGATCCGGTTCGGATGGCTGCCGCCCTGCTGCATCTGATCCAACAGGCCCCGCCTTCCGCCGTGGTGGTGCCGGGCCTGCTCGACGGCATGCCCAACGTCAACAAGCTGGCGCGCAAGTGGCTCGCTCGCGGCCGCCACGCGCGCTTCGACAGCCGGCTGCGGCGCAACGCATGAGCGGAAGCGCCGGCCGGGTCGCCTTCGTTCTGAAGGGTTATCCCCGCCTGTCGGAAACCTTTATTGCGCAGGAGATCCTGGCGCTGGAGCAGCGCGGGCTCGACATCCTGATCGTCTCGCTGCGCCACCCGACCGACAAGACGATCCACCCGGTGCATCGCCGGATCGCGGCCGAGCGGCTTTATCTGCCCGAGTATCTCTATCAGGAGCCGCTGCGGCTGTGGCGCGCTTGGCGCGAGGCGCGGCGTCTGGCGGGTTACAAGGCGACGCGGCGCGCCTGGCTCGCCGACCTCTGGCGCGACAAGACCCCGAACCGTATTCGCCGTTTCGGCCAGGCGATGGTGCTGGCCGCCGAGCTGCCCACCGATATCGGCCGGCTGCACGCGCATTTCATTCATACCCCGGCCTCGGTGACGCGCTACGCGGCGATGATGCGCGGCCTCGAATGGAGCGTCTCGGCGCACGCCAAGGACATCTGGACCACCCCCGACTGGGAGAAGCGGGAAAAGCTCGCGGACGCTTCCTGGACGGTTACCTGCGCCGAGACCGGCCATGCGCATCTTGCTGCGCTGGCGCCGGATCCGCGCCGCGTCGCGCTCTGCTATCACGGCCTCGACCTCGACGCATTCCCGTCGGCTCCGCCCAGGCCCGAGCGACCCGGCGGCCCGGTCACCATCCTCTCGGTCGGCCGAGCGGTCGCCAAAAAGGGCTACGACGATCTACTCGCCGCGCTGGCGCTGCTGCCGCAAACGCTCGACTGGCGCTTTGTCCATGTCGGCGGCGGCGCGCTCGCGAAGGAGCTGAAGGCGCACGCCGCGAGGCTCGGCCTCGCCCACCGCATCGAATGGCGCGGCGCGCGCCCCCAGCCCGATGTGCTCGCGGCCTACCGGGAGGCCGATATCTTCGTCCTGGCCTCGAAAATCGCGCCCGACGGCGACCGCGACGGCCTCCCCAACGTGCTGATGGAGGCGCAGAGCCAGGGCCTCGCCTGTATCGCGACTGACCTCGCCGGTATCCCCGAGCTTATTGAGGATGAGGCGACCGGGTTGCTTGTCGCGCCCGGCGATCCAGCTGCGCTCGCCGCCTCGCTCGGCCGGCTGATCACCGGCCCGGAGCTGCGCACGCGTCTCGGTGCCGCTGGGGAGCAACGGGTTCGCCATGAGTTCGACGCGGGTGTCGCGATCGAGGCGCTCGCGCAGCGCTTCGGTCTCGTCGAACCCGAGCCTGCGCCGAGCACAGTGCCGGTGCACGAACTGATCGATGCGTCCTAGGAGCCGATCTTCTGATTTTGCCTTGGCCGGGCCTGACCCGGCCATCCACGTCTTTTTGCTTCGGAATGAGGGAAGAAAGACGTGGGCCCCCGGGTCAGCCCCGGGGGAGGCGAGTGTGTAGCAGCCTCCGGCCTCGATGCGCATCGCGTTCTATGCGCCGCTAAAGCCGCCCGACCACGAGGTTCCTTCGGGTGACCGCCGTATCGCTCAGCTGTTGTTCGACGCGCTGCGCCTTGCCGGGCACGACCCGTTCATAGCCAGCCGTTTGCGCAGCTTCGACCCTGTCGGTCGGGCCTTTCGCCAGAAAAAGCTCGCGGCGCATGGGCGCCAGGCCGCCGCGCGGCTGATCGCCCGTTGGCGCGCTCGGCCCGATACGGCGCCCAAGCTGTGGTTCACCTATCACCTCTATTACAAGGCGCCCGACTGGCTCGGCCCCGCCGTGGCGCAGGCACTCGGCATTCCCTATGTCGTTGCCGAGGCTTCCGTGGCGATGAAGCGTGCCGACGGACCATGGGCCGCCGGGCACCGTGCGGTGGTCGAAACCCTAGGGCAGGCCAGTCTCGTCGTCGGCCTCAACCCGACCGACCGCGAGGGCGTGGCGCCGTTCGTCGCGCCGGGCGCCTGGGCGGAGCTGCCGCCGTTTCTCGATGCGAGCCTCTATCGCGCGGCGGCCCATGCTTCGGGCGCCGCGCCGCGTCTTGTCACCGTGGCGATGATGCGGCCCGGCGACAAACTCGCCTCCTATCGCCTGCTAGGCGCCGCGCTAACGAGGCTCCTCGATCTCGATTGGGCGCTCGAAGTCATTGGCGACGGCCCGGCCCGCGCGGAGGTCGAGGCTGCGCTGGCGCCGCTTGGCTCGCGGGTGAGCTTTGTCGGCGAGGCCGTCGAAGCCGAAGTGGCGGCGCGGCTCGCCGCCGCCGATCTTTTCGTCTGGCCGGCGATCAACGAGGCCTTCGGCATGGCATTGCTCGAGGCTCAAGCCAGCGGCCTCGCCGTTGTCGCCGGCAACAGCGGTGGGGTGAGCGCGGTCGTCACCGACGGCGAAACCGGTCTGCTTGTCCCGCCCGGCGACGTTGGCGCATTCGCCGCCGCGGTACGGCGGTTGATCGAGGACCCCGCGCGCCGCGCCGCATTTGGGGAAGCCGCGCGGTACAAGGCAATGCGCGAGCACGATCTTGCTTCAGCCGCCGCTCGGCTCGCCGCGATGCTCGCGGCATTGCGGCCGAAACGCGCCGCGTGATCCTGCTCGTCCTCATCCGCCACATGCTCACCCTCTGGAACGAGGAGGGGCTGCTGCAGGGACGCATCGACGTGCCGGCGCTGCGCTACGACCTGACCACCCCCTGGGAGCTGCCTTTCGGCTTTCTCGGCTTTCGCCACCTGACCAGTCCGCTCGAACGCTGCAAGACCACCGCGCGCCGGCTCGGCATGGAGCCGATGGAGGTCGAGCCGCGCCTCGTCGAGATGGATTGGGGCAAATGGGAGGGCCGTCGGCTCGCCGAGCTGCGCGCCGATCTCGGCGCCGCGATGGCGGCGGAGGAGGCCAAGGGGCTCGATTTCCGCCCGCCCGGCGGTGAAAGCCCGCGCGACGTTCAGGAGCGCGTCAAGCCGCTCCTCGCCGAGTTGGAGGCGGCGCGGCGTGATACCGTCGCGATCACCCATAAGGGTGTGATCCGGGCGGTCTACGCGTTGGCCACCGGCTGGGACATGCTTGGCAAACCGCCGCACAAACTGTCGTGGTCGGCCGCGCACCTCTTCATTGTAGAGCGCGGCGGACGTCCGGCGGTCGAGCGGCTCAACATCCCGCTGGAAAAGCAACCCAAATGACGCGACGGGTGCTGTTCCACGTCCAGTACCTGCTGGGCATCGGCCATCTGCAGCGTTCGCTGCGCATCGCCGAGGCGCTGAGCGACCGCGGCGTCGCGGTGACGTTTGTCCACGGCGGGCCGCCGGTGTCGGTGCTCGACGCGTTGCGCGGCATCGAGATCGTGCAGCTGCCGCCGATTCGCGCCCGCGACGCCACCTTTGCCCTTGTCGATGAGCACCGGAACCCGGTCGATGATGATCTGCGCGCCGCGCGCCGCGAGCGCCTCCTCGCCGCATTCGCTGATGCGCGCCCCGGCGCGGTCGTCATCGAGGGCTATCCGTTCGCCCGCCGCGCCTTTCGCTTCGAGCTCGACCCGCTGATCGCCGCGGCGCGCGCGGCCGGGTCGCGGATCGTCTGCTCGGTGCGCGACCTGCCCACCGTGCGCGATGACCCCGAGCGCCATCGCGACATCGTCACCCGTGTGCGGGCTGATTTCGATTTGGTGCTGGTGCATGGCGATCCGGGTTTCATTCCGTTCGACGTGCCGTTTCCGCCGGCGGCGCAGATCGCCGACCGCCTCGTCTATACCGGCTATGTCACCACGCCGGCCGGTCCGCTCGGCGGGGCCGCGTCGGAGGGCGAGGTGCTCGTCTCGGTCGGCGGCGGCGCGGCGGGGCAGGCGCTGCTGGCGGCGGCGCTGGAGGCACGCCGGCTTGGGTGCCTCGCCAATCGCCCCTGGCGCGTCCTCGCCGGCGCCACACTGACCGACGCCGCCTTCGCGGCGCTCCAGCGCGAGACGCCCGCCGGCGTGGTCGTCGAACGTTTCCGCCATGATTTCCCCGCCCTGCTGCGCCGTTGTCACGTTTCGGTCAGCCAAGCGGGCTACAACACGGTTCTCGACATTATCGCCGCGAGAGCCCGAGCTGTGCTGGTGCCGTTCAGCGCGGAACGCGAGACCGAGCAGCTGATCCGCGCCGAGCATCTCGCTCGCCTCGGCGGCGCCGTGGTGGTGGGGGAAAGCGAGCTGACGCCGGCGCGCCTCGCCGTGGCGATTGAGCGCGCCGCCGGCCGCGACGCCGTTCCGCTCGTGGTCGACATGGGTGGTGCCGAGCGCTCGGCGGCGGAAATAGCGGGATTGATTGGAACATGAGCACGGGCCGAGGCTTTTTCCCCCGCGTGTCCGGCGGTATGATGGGCCGATGACATATCTGCCGCGGGTCGCAGCGGCGACTGAAGCCGAATGGCCGGATCTGGCCGTAGAGCTGGATCGCTGGGAGGAAGCCGGACAAAGCGCGGGCCTATGGTGGCGCGATGACGACGCCGTGGCGTCGACTCCACGGCTGGATCGTCTGCTGCGCCTGGCCCGCGGCGTTCCGCTGGCGCTGTCTGTGATCCCCGCTGACGCACAAGCGAGCCTCGCTCGCGCGCTCGATCCCTTTCCGCAGGTCGCGGTGCTCCACCACGGCTGGTGTCACGCCAATCGCGCGACGTCCGGCAAGAAGAGCGAGTATCCGGCCGAGCGCCACCCGGTCGATGTCGCCGACGAGCTCGACGAGGGGCGGAAGCAGCTTCGCGCGCTGTTTGGCGCCCGGGCGCTGCCGGTGTTCGTGCCGCCGTGGAACCGCTTCGCCGGCCGCTTCCTGCCATTACTGGCGGAGGCCGGACTGATCGCGATCTCGCAACAGGCGCCGCGTAAGGTTCCGCTGCAAGCGGGTATCGCGGCGATCGACGTCCAGCTTGACGTCACCGACTGGCACGGCGATTCCGGCTTTGTCGGCGATGGCCCGGCGCTCGCCCGACTCCTCGCTGAACTCCGCCGTCGGCGGGAAGGCTGGGACCGCGGCGCGATTGGAATCCTAACTCATCATCTCGTCATGGACACCGCTACCGAAGATTTCCTGGGCCGGCTCGGCGAGACCATCGCCTGGCACCCGGGCGCGCGCTGGCTCGGCGCGGATGAGCTGTTGGCGGCGCGATGACCCAGCTCGACACGATGGGTGACGCGCAGACCGATCATTCGGGAACCGCTTACTTTGCCTATCCGGCCTCGGCGATGCTCGGCGATTATCTGCGCGCCGGCGCGGGCCTGGTGCCGAGCGCCGCGATCCTCGCGACGGTCTCGATCAACAGCGTCACGGCGGTGGTGATCGGCGGGTTCGCGGCGATCTTCGGCGCCTTTGCGATCCGCACGGCGATGCGCCACGGCACTAGGATCGAGGTCAACGAGGTCGGGGTACGCGCTCTCGGCCTCAAGCGCACCCAGATCGATTGGGTGGCGCTCGATCGCCTGAAGCTAGGCTATTATTCGACCCGGCGTGATCGCAAGAGCGGCTGGATGCAGCTGCAGCTTGGCGCCGGGCGGGCGCGGCTGTCGCTGGATAGCCGGCTCGAGGGGTTCGATCGGCTGGTGCGCTTCGCGACCGCTGCCGCCGCTGAGCGTGATCTCCAGCTAAGCGATGCAACCGCCGCCAATCTCAGCGCGCTCGGCATTCGCGTGCCGGAGCGCCGGACGCCCATGCAATGAGCGATTTGCTGCAGGTCAAGAACCTTTCGGTCCGCTTCGCGACGCCGGGTGGGCACATTGACGCGGTGAAGAACGTGTCGTTTCGGCTGCGCCAAGCCTCGACGGTTGCGCTGGTCGGCGAATCGGGATCGGGCAAGTCGGCGGTCAGCCAAGCGCTCCTGCGCATCTTGCCGCGCAACGGCTCGATCGCCAGCGGCGAGATCCTGTTCGACGATCCGCGAAACGACGCTGGGCCGGTCGACCTCGCCAGGCTCGCCGCCGACGGACCGCAGATGCGCTCGCTGCGCGGCGGCAGCATCTCGATCGTCTTCCAGGAGCCGATGAGCTCGCTGTCGCCGCTGCACACCTTGGGCGATCAGGTCAGCGAGGCGTTGAGGCTGCACCGCGAATGCAGCGCCCCGGAGGTTAAGGAGCTCACCGTCGAGATGCTGCGCCATGTCGGCTTCCCCGACCCGGCGCGCGCCTGGCGCAGCTACCCGTTCGAGCTGTCCGGGGGCTTGCGCCAGCGCGGGATGATCGCGATGGCGCTGGTCTGCCGGCCCTCGCTCGTCATCCTCGATGAGCCGACCACCGCGCTCGACGTCACCATCCAGGCGCAGATCCTGAAGCTCATCGTCGAGCTCCAGGCTGAGCTCGACATGGCGGTGCTGCTGATCACCCACGACCTCGGGGTCGTCGCCAACATCGCCGAAGAAATCGTCGTGATGTACCACGGCGAGGTGATGGAGTCGGGCACGCTCGACGACATCTTCCGCCGCGCCAGCCACCCGTATCTTCAGGCTCTGCTGCGGGCGGTGCCGCGCTTTGACATGAAGCCCGGCGAGCGTCTCGTCCCGATCCGCGAGATCCCGCCCGGTGACGCGCCCTACCTGATGGCCGCCAAGGAAGCGAAGCCGGACGGCAAGGCGCCGCTGCTCGAGTGCGTCGATCTGCGCAAGAGTTTCGGGCTGCGCCGCTCGGGCATTTTCGGCAGTTCGCCGGTCGGTAAGGTGGTCGCGGTCGACGGCGTCAGCCTCACCATTGCCCGGGGCGAATGTCTTGGTCTGGTCGGCGAGAGCGGCTGCGGCAAGACCACCCTCTCGAAGATGCTGCTGCGCGCCGTCAACCCCGATTCCGGCAGCGTCACCTTCAACGACCACGGCACGCCGAGCGACGTGCTGGCGCTTGAGGGCGACGCGCTCAAGCAGTTTCGCCGCAAGGTTCAGTTCATCTTCCAGGATCCGTTCGGCTCGCTCAATCCGCGCATGACCGTCGCCGATATCATCGGCGAGCCGCTGGTCATTCACGGCATCGGCAACACCACCGAGCGGCGGGAGATCGTCGCCGAGCTGGCCAATCTCGTCGGGCTCGACGTGCGTCACATCAGGCGCTACCCGCACAGCTTTTCCGGCGGCCAGCGCCAGCGCATCGGCATCGCCCGGGCGCTTGCCTTGCGGCCTGATCTGGTGATTTGCGACGAGCCGGTTTCCGCGCTGGACGTCTCGATCCAGGCGCAGGTGTTGAACCTGCTGATCGATCTCAAGGAAAAGCTCGGCCTCACCTATCTCTTCATCTCGCACAACCTCGCCGTCGTCGATTACATCGCCGATCGTGTCGCGGTGATGTGCGCCGGGCGCATCGTCGAGATCGCTGGCCGCGGCGTGCTGTTTCGCGATCCGGTGCATCCCTACACCCAGGCGCTGCTCGCCGCGGTGCCGGCGCCCGATCTCGCGCACCGGCTGGACTTCCATCAGCTGATGGAAGACAAGGCGTCGGATCCGGGGGCGTGGCCCGAGCCGTTCCGCCGTCGTCCGGACAACCCGCCGCGCCTCATCGAGGTGCGGTCGAACCACTTCGTCGAGGCGACGGCGATGCCGGTCGAGACCCGGGGCGAGCCGGTGGCGGCGGCGAAATGATGCGCGTCCTTGCCGTCCTCGTCGGCCTGCTGCTGGCGCTGGTAGTCGGTCCCGGCGCGCACGCAGAGCTGCTGGAGACGCCCTATTTCGCCGACGCGGTCAGCGGCGGCAAGCTACCGCCGGTGGCGCAACGCCTTCCGGACGAGCCCGCGCTGGCCGAATTGGAACGCCTCGGACGGCCCGGCGGCGACCTGCGTATGCTGATGTCGAGCGCCAAGGATTCGCGGATGATGGTGGTCTACGGCTACTCCCGCCTGGTCGCCTATACCCCGGCGCTGGCGATCGTCCCCGACATGCTGCGCGCGGTCGATGTCGAGGAAGGGCGCATCTTTACGCTGCACTTGCGGCGCGGGCACAAATGGTCGGACGGCCAACCCTTCACCTCGGAGGATTTCCGCTATTGGTTCGAGGATGTCGCCAACAACCCCGAGTTGTCCGCCGCCGGGCTGCCGCCGCAAATGCTGGTCGGCGGTGAGCCGCCAAAATTCGAGGTCATCGACGAGACGACGGTACGCTATACCTGGGAGAAGCCGAATCCGCTCTTCCTGCCCGCGCTGGCGGGACCAGACCCGCTCTTCATCTACTGCCCGGCCCATTATCTGAAGAAATTTCACATCAAATACGCCGACAAGGAAAAGCTCGCCGCCTTGGTCAAAAAGGCGGGGGTGCGCAACTGGGCGGCGCTCCATACCAAGCTCGACAGCATGTACAAAAACGACAACCCCAAGCTGCCGACGCTGGAGCCTTGGGTACTGAAGACGAAGCCGCCGGCCGACCGGCTCGTCTTCGAGCGCAACCCGTACTACTACCGGGTCGACGGCGCCGGACATCAGCTACCCTATATCGACCGCGTCGTCTTCTCAATCGCCGACAGCAAGATCATCCCGGCCAAAACCGGCGCCGGCGAAAGCGACTTGCAGGCGCGCTATCTGCGCTTCGACGATTACACCTTTCTCAAGGCGGGCGAGGCAGATGGCGGCTACAAGGTGAAACTCTGGCGCACCGGCCCCGGTAGCCAGCTGTCGCTCTACCCGAACCTCAATGTCACCGACCCGGTATGGCGCGGCTTGATCCGCGACGTTCGCTTCCGCCGCGCCCTGTCGCTTGCGATTGACCGGCACGAGATCAATCAGGCGCTCTATTTCGGCCTGGCGATCGAGGGCCAGAACACGGTCCTCCCGCAAAGCCCGTTGTTTCGCGGCGAATACCGCGCGTGGTCCAACTACGACATCGATCAAGCAAACAAGTTGCTTGACGATGTCGGGCTGACCAAGCGCGACGGGGAGGGCATGCGGTTGCTGCCGGATGGCCGTCCTGCGGCGATCATCGTCGAGGATTCGGGCGAGTCGACCGAAAAGTCGGACGTCCTCGAGTTGATCCGCGATTCCTGGCGCCGGGTCGGCATCCAGCTTTATTCGAAGCCGTCTCAGCTCACCCTGTTCCGCCGCCGTGTCTTCTCCGGCGAGGCCCTGATGTCGCTCGACAAGGGGATCGAGAATGGGCTCGCGACCGCCTCGATGTCGCCCGCCGAATTCGCCCCGACCAGCCAGGAACAGCTCGAGTGGCCGAAATGGGGCGACTATTTCGAGACCAAGGGTAAATCCGGCGAGCCGCCAGACCTGCCGGCGGCGGTCAAGCTAAAGGAGCTCAATGACGCGTGGCTGGCGGCGACGGACGAGGCCGACCAGGCGAAGATTTGGCACGAGATGCTCGATCTTTGGTCCGATCAGGTGTTTTCGATCGGTCTCATCGCCGGGGTGCTGCAGCCGGTCGTGATCAACGACCGGCTGAGGAACGTTCCTTATGACGGCATTTACAACTGGGATCCCGGCGCCCATTTCGGCATCTACAAACCGGACGGGTTCTGGTTTAACAAGCCGAAGCCGCCCGGCCCCTCGGCCGAGTTGGCGCCCGGGAAATAGTGGTGGCTTCCGTTCCCCGCTCGCTGCCGCTGTGCTAAACCAACGCTGATAGGCCGATGGGGGCGAAGCGGTCCGGGATGCTTGGCTGATGCTGGGATACATCGTCCACCGCATCCTGATCATGGTGCCGACGCTGATCGTCATCAGCATCGCCATCTTCACCATCATCCATCTGCCGCCAGGTGATTTTTTCTCGACCTATATCGCCGAGCTGCAAAGCTCGGGCGAAAAGGCGAACCTCGCCAAGATCGCCTTCCTGAAAGCCCAGTACGGGTTCGACCTGCCGCTGTGGCAGCAATACCTCTACTGGGTCGGCGGGTTGTTGCGCGGCGACATGGGGTATTCGTTTCTCTACGACATGCCCGTAAACAAGGTGGTTGGCGACCGGCTGATGCTGACCTTCATCGTCTCGCTGGCGACGATCATCTTCACCTACATCGTCGCCTTCCCGATCGGCGTCTATTCGGCAACGCATCAGTACAGCCTCGCCGATTACGCGCTGACCTTTCTCGGCTTTCTCGGGCTGGCGACGCCGAGCTTCCTGTTGGCGCTGGTGCTGGTCTATTTCGCCCATGTCTGGTTCGGCATCTCGGTCGGCGGGTTGATGGACCCGCAATACCTCGACAAGCCGTGGTCGCTCGCCAAGGCTGCTTCCGTTGCCGCCCATATCTGGATACCCGTCCTGGTCATCGGCACCGCCGGCACCGCGGCGATGATCCGCCGGTTGCGCGCCAACCTCTTGGATGAGCTGCAGAAGCAATACGTGGTTACGGCGCGGGCCAAGGGTTTGCGGCCGCTGCGGGTGCTGTTCAAGTATCCGCTGCGCATGGCCCTCAATCCGTTCATCAGCGATATCGGCTCGCTGCTGCCCCAGGTGATATCCGGCGCGGTCATTGTCTCGGTGGTGATGGCATTGCCGACCACCGGGCCGATGCTGCTCGACGCGCTGCGCAGCCAGGACATGTATCTCGCCGGCTCGTTCCTGATGTTCATGTCGTTCCTGACGGTGATCGGGGTGCTGCTCTCGGATCTGGCGCTGGCGGTGCTCGATCCGCGCATCCGCCTGCAATCGGGGCGGCGGCAATGACCGACATCACCATCGATCCGGCCGACCGGCGCGGGGACGTGAGCATCGACCCGTTGCCGCATTACGTCTCGCCGGCGCCGTTCGACCCGATGTCGGTCGAGGCGATGACTGCGGGACAGGAGCGGTTTTACCAGGCCTCGCAATGGCGGCTGATGTGGTGGCGCCTGCGCCGGCACCGGGTCGCCGTCTTTGCCGGGTTTCTCCTGCTGGGGATGTACGCGACGACGCTGGTCAGCGAGTTCCTCGCGCCCTATGCGCTCGATACCCGCAACACCGATTTCATCTACGCCCCGCCGCAGCACATCCATTTCTTCGACGAGAACGGCCTCGCCGCGCCCTATGTCGAGGGCTACGACTACCGCCTCGACATGAACAATCTGAAGCGCGTCTACAGCCCGAACCCCGACAAGCGTCAACCGCTCAGGTTCTTCTGCCACGGCGACAAATATCTGTTCTGGGGCTACCTCCCGGCGAACTTGCACCTGTTTTGCCCGGCGCAGGGCGGTCAATTGTTCCTGCTCGGCACCGATCGGCTCGGCCGCGATCTATTGTCGCGCATCGTCTACGGGGCGCGGATATCGCTGACCGTCGGTCTCATCGGCGTCGCGATCAGCTTCACCCTCGGCATCGTCATCGGCGGCATTGCCGGCTATTACGGCGGCTGGACCGATATCGGCATCCAGCGCGGCATCGAGGTGATCCAGTCCTTCCCGCATCTGCCGCTATGGATGGCGCTGTCGGCGATCCTGCCGGTGACGTGGAGCCCGATCCTCGTCTATTTCGGCATCACCCTGATCCTCGGCATGATTGAGTGGACGCATCTGGCGCGCGCGGTGCGCTCGAAGCTCTTGTCGCTGCGCGAGGAGGATTTCTGCACCGCCGCGGTGCTGATGGGTGCGACCCCGGCGCGGATCATCGGCCGCCATCTGCTACCGAGCTTTATGAGCCACCTGATCGCCTCGGCGACCCTCGTCATCCCCAGCATGATCCTCGGCGAGACCGCGCTGTCGTTCCTGGGGCTGGGCTTGCGCGCGCCGATCACCAGCTGGGGCGTGCTGCTCAGCGAGTCGCAAAACATCAGCGTCGTCGCGCTCTACCCGTGGCTGATGCTCCCGGTCGTGCCGGTGATCGTTACCGTGCTGGCGTTTAATTTCTTCGGCGACGGGCTCAGGGACGCCGCCGACCCGTATCACTGAGGATTTAGAAACCCGTCATCCTGAGGAGGCCGCGAACCGGCCGTCTCGAAGGACGCGCTAAAGCGTCAGCACCATCCCCTCTTTCGCCACGACCGTGCCGGGGCGCTGTTTTTCGGCCGCCGCGGCGATTTTGTCCATGAAAGCGTCGTCGTGGTCGGGATCGTGGTGGAAGATCACGAACTGCTTGACCTTGGCCTCGTCCGCCAGCCGCAGCCCTTCCTGCCAGGTCGAGTGGCCCCAGCCGCGGTGCTTGTCGAATTCCGGCCCGTCATAGGTGCAGTCGTAGATCGCGATGTCGGCCCGGTTCATCAGGCTCAGCACGTTGGGGTCGCTCTCGCCCGGTACATGCTCGACATCGGTGAGGTAGGCGACCGACTTGCCGGCGAATTCGAGGCGATAGCCGGTGGCGCCGTTGGGGTGGTTGAGCGGCGCGGTCTTGAGCGTCACGTCGGGGTAGGGGGTGAGCGTCTCGCCGGCGCTGAAGTCGTTGAAGGTGAGCTTGGCGGCGAAGATGTCGACCGGCACCGGAAAAAGTGGCGGCGACATCATCGTCTTCAGCACGTCCTTGATGTTCTTGCCGGCCGGCTTCAGATGCCCCGCCCAGATGCGCAGCTGGTTGCCGGCGTGGTAGCTCGGCGAGAAGAACAGCATGCCGCCGATATGATCGTGGTGGGTGTGGCTGAAGAAAATGTCGAGATCGGCTTTCTTGCCGCTCGCTTCCAGCGTCCGGCCGAGCGGGCGCAGCCCGGTGCCGCCGTCGAAGACGATCAGGTGCTTGCCGCAGCGGATCTCGATGCAGGAGGTGTTGCCGCCATAGCGCACGGTTTCGGGGCCGGGGCAGGGGATGCTGCCGCGCACCCCCCAGAAGCGAACGGTAATGTCGGCGTTGGCCAATCGCGGCCCCTGTACTGCCCGACTCAACTATATCGTTTGCCTCTGAAGAAAAGCCATATCCGCTGTCGGCACGGTCAAACCAAAAAAATTTCCGGGAGGTTTGACTCTAACTCGTTGTTAACGATCGGAGGGTTTAACTAAGCCCGTTAGCGTTAATTTCGAGCGTGGAGTTCCCCCATGTCCCAGAACGAGTACGACGCTGCGGTTGCTGAGTTCATGCGCACCAAGGGCATCACCCGCTGCCCGACCGCGTGCGCCGTCCCGACCCACGCCGACGTCGCTGAAAACGACCGCGCCGCCTTGCGCAACTATAACGAAGCCAAGGAAGCCGCCCGCCTCGAAAAATCGAAGGGCTTTCTGCTCTTCGCCGCCTGATTTCCGCAAATCGCCTAGCCTGATCACTCGGCGCTACCGTCCCTGGTAGCGCGGCCGACGCTTCTCTCGAAACGCCCGCACCCCCTCCTTCGCATCCTCGCTGTCGCGCACCGCGCCCAGTTCGGCGCCATAGCGCGCGGCCAGCTCCGCCGGCCCCTTCGGCAGCACTCCCTCGTTGACGAACCGCTTCATCGCCGCCAGCGCCAGCGGCGCCAGGTCGACGATCTTCTCGGCCATCGCCACCGCCTCGTTGACCTCCCGGCCGGCCGGCACGACCCGGTTCGCCAGCCCCACCGCGTAGGCCCGCGCCGCGTCGATCGGCTCACCCAAGAGCATCATCTCCATCGCCACCTTGTGCGGGATGCGCGCGGCGAGTCCGGCGATCATCCCGCCGGTGATCCCGACCTTGCCTTCCGGATAGGAGAACTTGGCGCTCTCGGCCGCGACCAGCAGGTCGCACATCATCGCCATCACCAACCCGCCGCCAATGCACCAGCCGCTGACCGCGGCGATGATCGGCTTGTCGGTCTTGATCCCGACGGTCGGCACGCAGCGCCACAATTCGGGCAGGTCGGTGACATCGGCGCCCGCCGAGAACGCGCGCCCGCCGCTGCCGGTGAGGATCGCCACCCGTTGATCCGACCGGTCGAACGCGGCGAAGGCCTGCTGCAGCTCAACCGCCACCGCCTTGTTGATCGCGTTGAGCTTCTCGGGACGATTGATCGCGATGACCGAAACCGGCCCACGCTGCTCGACGGTGACGACGGACATCAAACGCCCTCCTCGAATGTCATACGGTGGGGCTTTAGCGCGCCCGGGCGTGTTGCGTGCCCGGGTCAGCCGCGGCGCACGAGCCGGTACAAGACCGACGCGCCGGCGAAGACGACCGCGCCAACCGCCGCGCCGGCCAGGATGATCCCCAGTCCCATTATCGGGGAATACGCACCCATGCGCATCAGCTCGAAGGTCTGATACGCCTCGCAGCCCCCACCAATAAGAGCGCCCAAGACGGCGAGCGATAGCGTTCTCATGTGCGCGCGAAGCTGCTCTCAGGCCGGTTGATCGCAGTGACCGGCCGGCGCTCTCCGATGGTGACAACGAACATATTCGTGCGCTCCTCTCTTTGGCCTCCCGTGGGCCGTCAGCCCACGGAATTGATCCGTGGGGAAAGCCGGGGCCCATCTATCTACAGCGATGAGGGTCGATAAGTAGACCCCGACTTTCGTCGGGGAGCGCTATCTGGGCGTACGTTGGCGCTAAAATTGCCAAAATCTTGCTCTATGGTTTTCGCTCGGTGCCATCAAAAAACCCTCCTCATCCTGAGGTGCCTCGCGCAACGAGGCCTCGAAGCCTGCCCCGGCGAAAGCCGGGGGAAGCGAACGCCACGTGCTTGTTAAAAGGCGGCAAATAACAGGGATAACAGGACGTGGAACAAGCACGTGGGGCCGGCTGGCAACAGAACGGTCGACGAGGGTATAGTCGGTGGCGGCAGCGGCGAGAGGAAGCGCGATGAACCTGTTTAAGGCTGAAGGGGTCAAGGATTACGCCGCGGCGGCGTCGCAGATCCCGGTTATCGATTACGGCCCCTTTTTCGCCGGCGAGCCCGGCGCGCTCGACCGCCTCGTGCCGCAGGTGCGGCATGCCTGCGAGAATGTCGGCTTCTTCTATATCTCGGGCCACGGCGTCCCCGACCACATCGTGGACGATGCCTTCGCCGCCTCGCGGCGTTTTCATGCGCTGCCGCTAGAGGAAAAACTCGCCTTGCGGCTCAACGACTGGAATATCGGCTATCTGCCGATGAATGCCTCGGTGCAGGGCGCTTCGACGGTGCACAAGGCGACGCGGCCGAACCAGAACGAGAGCTTCTTCATCAGCCACGACCGCACGCTGGACCACCCTGAGGTCGTCGCCAAGGTGCCGCTGCGCGGCGTCAACCAGTGGCCGCCATCGCTGCCCGATATCCGCCCGCCGATGGTGACGTATTTCAAGACGCTCGGCGCCATGTGCGACCGCATGCTGCCGGCCTTCGCCGCCGCGCTCGACATGCCGCCCGACATCTTCGCCCCGCTCTTCGCCAATGACGGGCACCACAACCTCCGCTTCCTGCACTACCCGCCGCAAGACCCGGACGAGGACAACCTGTTCGGCCAGGCCCCGCACACCGACAATTCGTTCATGACCGCGCTGGCGCGCACCGACGTGCCGGGTCTCGCGGTGCGGCTGCCGTCGGGCGAGTGGTTTCCGCCGCCGATCGTCGAGGGCACGTTCCTCATCAATCTTGGCAATATGATGCGGCGCTTCTCGAACGACCGTTTCCTGTCGACGCCGCACGGCGTCCTCAACGAAAGCGGCGCCGACCGCTATTCGATCGCTTATTTCCACTCACCGAACCCGAATTCGACAATCGCGTGCCTGCCGAGCTGCGTCTCGGCCGACAACCCGGCGCGCTACGAGCCGACGGTCTATCGCGAGCTCGTGCTCGCCTTCTACCGCGCCAATTATTTCCATCAGAAGGGCCACAAATCTGACGCGTCCCGCCTCGCCGCCGCAGAATAGAGGGCTATGTTTCCAAGACGCGTCACCCCGGCGAAGGCCGGGGTCCATGCTTCAACTGTTCATGGCGCTGATGGGTGTATCCCGGCTTGCGCCGGGAAGCGGTGCAAAGAGGGATGATTGACCAGTGAGTCCGAAGCTTTTCGCCTTTACCTGCGGCACGGTCACCGGCGAGTTCGCTCACCTGATGGAGGGCGGCGAGGGCGACATCACCGCGCCCATCCCGGTCTATCTGATCGAGCACCCCAAGGGCCGGGCGTTGTTCGACACCGGTCTGCATCCCGATTGCCAGCACGATCCCGCCGGGCGGCTCGGCGAGCGGCTGATGAAGCTGTTCCGCGTGGGCTTCGAGCCCGGCGAGGAGGTCAGCGCCCGCCTTGAGGCCATCGACCGCGATCCCGGCAAGATCGACCTCGTCATCAACTCGCATTTCCATTTCGACCATGTCGGCGGCAACGCCCTCATCCCCAACGCGACCATGCTGGTGCAGCGCCGCGAGTGGGACGCCGGGATGGATGCCGAGGCCGCCGCCATGCACGGTTACAACCCGCGCGATTTCGACCTCGGCCACAAGCTGCGCCTGATCGACGGCGAGCACGATGTGTTCGGCGACGGCTCGGTGGTCTGCCTGCCGACGCACGGCCACACCCGCGGGCACCAGTCCTTGAAGGTGCGCACCGAGAGCGGCGACATCGTCATCGCCGCCGACGCCTGTTATTTCTGTCAGACGCTCCGGGAGCGCCGCCTGCCGCGCTACGTCGCGGACCGCGAGGGCATGCTCGCCTCGCTCGACAGACTGGAAGCGCTGGAACGCGGCGGCGCGTGCCTCTTCTTCGGCCACGACCCGGAATTCTGGAAGACGGTGCCGCAGGCTCCGGTGCCGGTGGCGTGAGGCTGGATCGGGGGCGGTGGGCCCGTCGAGACGCGGCCTATCGGCCGCTCCTCAGGATGAGGCAGGTTTGATGATGCCATCGGGAATTTCCCTCATCCTGAGGTGCGGAGCGCAGCGAAGCCTCGAAGGACGCTATTCGGAAATGCAGCAAAGTGCGGTCGTTTGGCAT
>CAVZCJ010000018.1:0-26845 GCA_963773625.1 uncultured Alphaproteobacteria bacterium
GGCGCTCGAGGCTGTCGAGATCGGCCAGCATCAGCTCGGTCTCGACCACCTCGGCGTCGCGCACCGGATCGACCGAGCCCTCGACGTGGACGACATTCTCGTCGCCAAAACAGCGCAGCACATGCGCGATGGCGTCGACCTCGCGGATATGGCCAAGAAACTGATTGCCGAGCCCTTGGCCCTGGCGAGGCGCCGCGCACCAGGCCCGGCGATATCGACGAATCGAGCTGGGGGTGGCGACGATCTTTGCCGACTTGCCCAGACGGGCGCAGATTTCGAGCCGCTCGTCGGGCACCGCGACGCGGCCGATATTGGGCTCGATGGTGCAGAACGGATAGTTTGCCGCCTCCGCCGACTGGGGTTGCGGTCAGCGCGTTAAACAGGGTCGATTTGCCGACATTGGGCAGCCCGACAATACCGCAGGAAAATCCCATTTACGGCGCCGCCTGGTCATCGGGCCGGGGCGGCTCCGGCGGAGAAAAGCGCCGCGCCACCTCGCTCATGAAGGCCGGCGCGTCGCCGGCGAGCAGCAAGGGGATCGTCTCGGCGACCGCGTCGAGCAGCGGGCCGACCCATTCCTTGATTTCCTCAGCCGGAAAATTCTGCAGCACGTAAGGCTGCACCAGCTCCTTGACGCCGGGGTGGCCGACGCCGATCCGCACCCGCCAGTAGTCGGGGCCCAAGAGCGCGTCGATCGAGCGCAGTCCATTATGTCCGGCGCTGCCGCCACCCTGTTTGACCCGCAATTTCCCCGGCCGCAGGTCGATCTCGTCGTGAATAACGACGATCTCGCCCGGCGGGATTTTATAAAAGCTTGCGGCCGAGAGCACCGCCTCGCCGGAATCGTTCATAAAGGTTTGCGGCTTCAGCAGCAGCCGTTTCTCGCCGCCGATCGAGCCTTCCGACAATTCGCCCTTTGAAACGGTCGCGAAATGCCGGAAAGCCGTGCCTGCGGGCGATCGCATCGACCGCGACAAAGCCAACATTGTGACGGTTCTTGGCAAAGCGCAGCCCCGGATTGCCGAGGCCGACGACGAGGCGCATTGAAGCGGCGCGGCTGCCTTAGGTTTCCTCAGCCAGCTGCCGCCGGAGTTGTGGCCGGTGCGCCGGCCGGCGGAACTTCGGCGCCCTCCTCGCCTTCCGCGAGCGTCGGGGCGGCAGCCGCGGCCGCTGCTGCCGCCGCTGCTGCGAGCGCCTCCTCGCGGACCGCCGACGAGGCGGCGACGGTGGCGACCGTCGAATTGCGCGAGGACAACACCGGACGCACGCCCGCGGGCATTTCCATCGCCTCGATATGGATGCTGTCGCCGATCTCCATGCCGGCAAGGTCGACGGTGAGCCGGTCGGGGATGGCGTCGACCGAGCAGGCGACGTCGATAGTATGGCGGATGATGTTGAGGATGCCGCCGCGGCGCAGCCCAGGTGCGCCATCCTGGTTGATGAAGCCGACCGGCACGCTGACCGTGACCTGGGCGCCGGGCGCGACGCGCATGAAATCGACATGAAGCGCCGTATCGCTGATCGGGTGGTGCTGGACCTCCCGGGCCAGGGTGCGATGCACTGTCCCGCCGACAGCGACGTCGACGATCGTCGCGAAGAACCCGGCGTGGTTGATCGCGCGCGCCAGGGCGCGCGGTTCGAGGGTGATCTGCACCGGCGCGTCGCTACCACCGTAGATGATGCCGGGAACGCGGCCGCTGCGGCGTGCCGCCCGGGCCGCGCCCTTGCCGGCGCGCTCGCGCGGCTCGGCAGTGAGGCTGATGATCTCGGGCATAGCTACTTACTCCAATCCTTCATTGAAAAACGGGCGGCGGGCCGCCCGTTCTCGCATGCGCGCGAATATAATCTCAGTTGAACAGAACTCGAAACCGATCTTTCTTCGCTGATCCGCAAGATCGCCTCGGCCATCAGCGGCGCGATCGTCAGCTGCCTGATGTTGCGCGACAGCCGCACCGCCTCTGTGGCGACGATGCTGTCGGTCAGGACCAGCTTCTCGATCGGCGAGGCCGACACCCGAGCCACCGCCCCGCCCGACAACACGCCATGCGTGGCATAGGCGTAAACGGCTTTGGCGCCGGTGTCGATCAGCGCCTGCGCGGCGTTGCACAGCGTGCCGGCGCTGTCGACGATGTCATCGACGAGGATGCAGTGGCGCCCGTCGACATCGCCGATGATGTTCATCACCTCGGAGTGGCCGGCGCGCTCGCGCCGCTTGTCGATGATCGCCAGATCGGCGTCGAGCCGTCGAGCGATGTCGCGCGCCCGTAAAACGCCACCGACATCGGGCGACACGATCACCAGCTCCTGCTTGGCGAGAGTTTCCCGGATGTCCTTCACCAGCACGGGCGAGGCCCAGAGATTGTCAACCGGAATGTCGAAGAAACCCTGGATTTGCGGAGCATGAAGGTCGAGGGTCAAGACCCGGTCGGCGCCGGCGGCGGTGATCAGGTTGGCGACAAGCTTTGCCGAAATCGGCGAGCGCGACGAAGTTTTCCGGTCCTGCCTGGCATAGCCGTAATAGGGAATGACTGCGGTGACGCGCCGCGCCGAAGCGCGCTTCAGCGCGTCAAGCGTGACGAGAAGTTCCATCAGATTGTCGTTGGCCGGGTAGGAGGTCGGCTGGATCACGAAAATATCCTCGCCGCGGACGTTCTCCTGGATTTCGACGAAGACCTCCATGTCCGAGAAGCGGCGCACGCTCGCCTGCGTCAGCGGCAGCTTGAGATAGGCCGAAACCGCCTCGGCGAGCGGCCGATTGGCGTTGCAGGTCAGGATTTTCATTGGCGCCGGTCGCGAGCGTTGCCCTGGGCCGGGTCCCACGGCTTCACGCTCATTGAATTGTAATAAACCGGCCGCGGCGAAGCAATCGACAGGGTTTGCGAAAGACTGAGGCAATTGCCGAAAAACGCAGCGCCATCGATATCGGGCGGTGCTGAAATCGCGCGAGAAGCGCAAGCCCACTCGTGGCATGGTTCTTGTAGCGAGTTGTCGCAGGTCCGGGCCGTCGGTGCGACGGTCGATCCGGGCCGGGATCGCCGGATCGCCACCGGACCTCATTCCCGGACCAGCTTCCGCCCTTGCGCCTGTTTATGGTGCGCGCCGCCGGCTCGGGCTAAGGTCGCGCCGATGCGGATCGCGCTCACCCTGACCTACTGCGCCGCCGCGGCTCTTGCCAGCGTGACCGCCGCTACGGCCGCGGACTTGGCGCTGGTGCTGGCCGTTGATGTGTCGGAGAGCGTTTCGGCGGACCGGTACCTGCTTCAGCACGACGGGATCGCTCGCGCCTTCGAAAATCCGCAACTGATTCAGGCTATTGGCAATGCGCCAGGCGGGATCGAGGTGCTGCTACTCGAGTGGTCGGACCCGGATAAGATCGCCATCACGATCGGCTGGACCCGGGTCGCCAACCGCTCCAGCGCCGCTGCCTTCGCCGCCGCGGTGCGCGCGACCACCCGCACCTCGCACGGGCTCACAGCGATTGGCGCGGCAATGCGAGCCGGGGCCGCCGCGTTCGACCATATGCCGGAACCGGCGGCGCATAAGGTGATCGACGTCTCCGGCGACGGTATGGCCAATTTCGGCCCGTCGCCGGCGCATGTGCGCGACGAGCTGGTAGCACAGGGGATCACGATAAACGGACTGGCGATCCTGACCGAAGAGCCGTGGCTGGCCGAGTACTACGCCAGCAACGTGATCGGCGGTGCATCGAGCTTCTGCCTTGTGGCCGAAAACATGGACACCTTCGCCGAGGCGATGCTTCGGAAGCTGGTTCAGGAGGTAGCCGGGGCACCGCCGCGTTACGCCGAACGGGGCAGAGTCCCCAGCCCAGCCCTCCCCCGCTAGCGGGGGAGGTTGTATTCCGGTCAGATGCAGTACGTCCGGATCGGCGCGAAGCCGTTGAACCCGACCGAGGCGTAGCTCGCGGTATAGGCGCCGGTCGAGAGGATCTCGACCTTGTCGCCGACCGCGAGCGACAATGGCATCCTGTACTGCGTCTTCTCATAGAGAATGTCGGCGCTATCGCAGGTCGGCCCGGCGATCACCACGGGGCCGGAAGGCCCGTTGCGGTCCGGGGTTTCGATCCGGTACTTGATGCTCTCGTCCATCGTCTCGGCGAGACCGTTGAACTTGCCGACATCGAGATAGATCCAGCGCTTGCCGTCGCCGTCGCCCTTGTCGGAGATCAGTACGACCTCGCTCTGGATCACGCCGGCGTCGCCGACCAGCGAGCGGCCGGGCTCGACGATCACTTCAGGCAGGTGATTGCCGAAATGCTTGGTCAGCGCCGTGGTCACCGCCGCCGCGTAGTTGGCGATCGGCGACACCTCGCCGCGGTACTGCGCCGGGAACCCGCCGCCGATATTGACCATGCGCAGATTGATGTCAGCCTGTGCGAGCAGCGAAAACATTTGCGCCGCCGCGCCGATCGCGCCGTCCCACTGGTTGAGGTCGGTCTGCTGCGAACCGACATGGAACGACACGCCATAGGGGTCGAGCCCAAAGTCGCGGGCGCGGCTCAGCAGCTTGACCGCCATCTCAGGCGTGCAGCCGAACTTGCGCGACAGCGGCCAATCGGCGCCCTCGCACGACACGAGGATGCGGCAAAACACGCGCGCGCCGGGCGCGACGCGCGCCAGCTTGTCCAGCTCGGCCTCGCTGTCGAAAGCGAAGAGGCGGATCCCGGCCGCATAGGCGGCGGCGATGTCGCGCTCCTTCTTGATCGTGTTGCCGAAGGAGAGGCGTTCGGCGGTCGCCCCGTTGTCGAGGCACAGCGCGATTTCGCTCGGGCTGGCAACGTCGAAGCTCGAGCCTTTCTTGGCCAGCATCGCGACGATATCTCGCGCCGGGTTGGCCTTCACCGCATAGTAGACGCTGGCGGTCGGCAGATAGCGCCGTAGCATGTCATAGGCCTTACCGACGATGTCGAGATCGACGATGAGGCATGGGGTCTCGGGCACAGTTTCCGCGAGAAAACGGGAAATCTTCTTGTTCATCGACCGGGGATCCTTCCCGAACAGCAACCAAAACGACCAGGTCCCAGCGTCATTCCTGACCTCGATACCCACAACTTGGGGGAGATCGAGGCGGCGTTCGCTGAAACAGACGAAAAGCCGACCGAAAACGGGTAGAAACCCCGTATCGCGGCTGATTTTGGCTAGCTTAAACTGCTCGGATCGGTGACCCGGCTACCCCGTCCCCGCAAGCGGGTGCCGCGCAGGACGGCGTCAGGGCAGGGCTCTATAGCCCAGATAGGAATTGCAACCATATCGACCTCCCTCTCGGGACCGGCATACGGGCCGGACTACCAAAAAGGACGCGTTACGTCGTTGCATAACCACCAAGGGCCATAGGCACGTGCGAGTGCGTCAACGGGCGGATAGATACGCGCAAATTTCTGGATTGCAAGTAAAAATCCGGGGCAATTTTGTGGCGGCAAGCCTCGGCGCTTACGGCTGCTCCTGCAATGGGATCGTGCCGAGTTGTTTGCCGCTCGCGAGGTCGATGACAATGAGCTGCACCGTGCCGTCGGCGAGGTCGACCTGCAAGACGATTCGGTCGGCGCCGACGGTCATCGTCTCGATCACCGACCCATGCGGCAGCGCGATCGGCGGGGCGGTGAACGCGACGCCTGGCGCGGGGGTACGATGCGCCAGCCGGGTCGCAATCGCGGCGACCAGGGCGATGACGCCGCCGACTAGCATCACGCTCATCACCGCGACGGCGATTTTCAGCGCGCGCATGTTCATGACCGGGGCGCTTTCGGCGGCGACATGAACCAAACGACCGTCCTTATCGACCCTGCCGTTAACGGCGACCGACTGGACCGGGCGCTGCAACGGCGCCTGCCCGAGTTGTCTCGGTCACGTCTCAAGCAGCTCATCCTGTCGGGTCAGGTTAGCGATGACGGAAACGTGATCCGCGACCCGGCGCGGAAGGTCAGGAGCGGACAAAATTTCGTCGTAATTCTCCCCCAGGCTGAGGATGCGACGCCGCAGGCGCAGGCGATCCCGCTCAGCATTTGCTTCGAGGATGCACATCTCATCGTCATCGACAAGCCTGCCGGGCTGGTGGTCCATCCGGCTCCGGGCAATCCCGACGGCACCCTGGTCAACGCGCTCATCGCCCATTGCGGCGAGAGCCTGGCCGGGATCGGCGGGGTGCGCCGGCCTGGGATCGTCCATCGCCTCGATAAGGATACGAGCGGACTTCTCGTCGTCGCCAAGACTGAGCTGGCGCACCGGGCGCTGTCGCGCGACTTCGCCGCGCGCCGCATCGCGCGCGCCTATGCCGCGATCGTCGTCGGCGTGCCGGTTCCCGCGTCCGGCGAAATCGCCGGCAATATCGGGCGCAGCGTGACCAATCGGAAGAAAATGGCGGTGGTCGGCGCCTCGCGTGGCAAGCCGGCGGTCACCCGCTACCGCGTCGAGCGGGTGTTTGGCGAGGCCGCGGCGTTGGTTGAATGCCGTTTGCTGACCGGCCGCACCCATCAGATCCGGGTTCACCTTGCGCATATCGGCCATCCGCTGGTCGGCGACCCGGTCTATGGCGGGCGCGCCGGCCGGGCGCATGCCCACCGCATCGGGCCCTTTTCGCGGCAGGCGCTGCACGCCCGCCACCTCGGTTTTGTCCATCCGGCGACAGGCGAGGCGATGTCGTTCGACAGCCAGTTGCCCGAGGACATGGTGGAGCTGATAACCAACTTAGAGCGACTTTAAACTGGACAAAAGCTGACTATTTTAATAGGGTATGGGAACGCTGCATCGAGAGCCGCGTTCTCCGAATTGCAGCGAAAAGGGGAAAAATTCGTCGATGCCAACTGTGTCCGTACCGTCGCTTTCGGGCGAGGGGAGCTTGACGCGGTATCTCCAGGAGATCCGCAAGTTCCCGATGCTCGAGCCGGAAGAAGAATACATGCTCGCCAAGCGCTGGAAGGAGCGTGAGGATTCCGAGGCGGCGCACCGTCTCGTCACCAGCCATCTGCGTCTTGTCGCCAAGATCGCGATGGGGTATCGCGGCTATGGGCTGCCGCTCTCCGAGCTGATCTCGGAGGGCAATGTCGGGATGATGCAGGCGGTCAAACGCTTCGATCCCGATCGCGGCTTCCGCCTCGCGACCTATGCGATGTGGTGGATCCGCGCCGCGATCCAGGAATACATCCTGCATTCGTGGTCGCTGGTGAAGATGGGCACCACCGCGGCGCAGAAGAAGCTGTTCTTCAACCTGCGCAAGCTGAAAGGCCAGCTTCAGGCGGTCGATGACGGCGATCTGTCTCCGGAGAATTTGAAGAAGATCGCTACCGAACTCGACGTGCCGGAAGCCGACGTCATCAGCATGAACCGGCGGCTCGCCAGCCCCGATCATTCGCTGAACGCACCGCTGCGCAGCGACAGCGAGGGCGAATGGCAGGACTGGCTGGTCGACGAGACCGACAGCCAGGAGACCAAGCTCGGCGAGCGTCAGGAGCTGGGGCTGCGCCGCGACCTGCTCGAAAAGGCGATGACCCATCTCAACGACCGCGAGCGCCACATCCTCGGCGAGCGGCGTCTGAGGGATAATCCGACGACGCTCGAGGATTTGTCGCAGCAATACGGCATCTCGCGCGAGCGGGTGCGGCAGATCGAGGTGCGCGCCTTCGAGAAGCTGCAAAAGGCGATCAAGGCCGCCGCGATCGAACGCCGTCTCGTCGCCTAGAGTGCGCCCGCTCCGCTAGGGCGTCCGCCACGCTCCCATCATCCCCATGCCGCGGCCCATGGGCATGCCGAGCGTGATCTCGTCCGCCGTCTTCTTCTGGTCATCGGTGAGGGCGACGTAGAGCGGATCGACCGCGGCCTTGAGCTTGCTTGCGGCGTCAAGCCGGGCGGTCAGCAGCTTCTGCCGCGCCGCGAGGCGATCGGGGAGCGTCGCGGCGGCTTGACCCGCCGCCGTCATCCCGGCGCTCAAATCGGTCATGGCCTTGGCGTTGGCGCGCATTGCGTCGGCCACCGCGTTCCAGAGCGGCAGTTGGGCATCGGTGATTTTCAGCTCGGCCTTGAGAAAAGCGATGCGCCCTTCCACATGACCGGCGGCGGCCGACATCATGCCCATGCCGCGGCCCATTCCCATACCTTGCATCGTGCCCATCATCGGCGTGTTTGGCTGCCCGGTATGCATCGGGCCCATTCCCTGCGCAAAGGCGGCGGGCGCCGCGAGGGTCGCGACGATCGCGAGGGCGCCGAGGGATTTTGAGAGGATCATCGGTATCTCCTTTTGCGTCTGCGATACTTACTGGCTCGGGGCGAATGACGCCTTGATCTAGGTCAAGGCAGCGGCGCCGATGCTTTGCGAAACACTGACTTTATGGTTCGGAGCACCAACTAGATGAACGGGACGGTGTCCGCATGCAGGCGATCCACATGAGCACCGCCGAACAGCCGGTTCACTCTCCCGGATCGGCCAGCGCTACCGCGACCGACCCGGTCTGCGGCATGACCGTCGATCCAGCGACCGCACGCAATCACGCCGATCATGCCGGCCACCGCTATTTCTTTTGCGGGGCGCGCTGCAAGGAGCGGTTCATCGCCGAGCCGGAGCGCTTTCTCGGGCCTGCGCCGGCCCGACAGGAAACCGTTGGGTCCGGGTCGTGGACCTGCCCGATGCATCCGCAGATCGTGCGCGACGAGCCCGGCGCCTGCCCGATCTGTGGCATGGCGCTGGAGCCGATGACCCCGGAGGCCAGCGACGCCGGCAATCCCGAGCTCGCTGACATGACGCGTCGCTTCTGGGTTGGGCTTGCCTTGTCGGCGCCGCTGCTGGTTTTCGCCATGGGCGGTCATTTCGCCAGGGGCAGCCTCGATGCGCTGATCCCACCACAGATCGCCGTGTGGGTTCAGCTCATTCTCGCCAGCCCCGCGGTGCTGTGGTGTGGCTGGCCGTTTTTTCAGCGCGGCTGGGCCTCGTTCAGGGCCCGTCGACTCAACATGTTCAGCCTCATATCGCTTGGCACTGGCGTTGCCTACGCCTACAGCTTGGTTGCCGCGCTCGCGCCGGGCATCTTCCCCGCCGCATTCCGCGATATGAACGGCCAGGTGCCGCTGTATTTCGAGGCGGCGGCGGTCATCGTGACGCTCGTCCTGCTCGGGCAGGTGCTGGAGCTGCGCGCCCGCTCACAGACCAACAGCGCCATTCGCGCCCTGCTCGATCTCGCGCCAAAGCGCGCGCGTCTTGTGCGCGAGGATGGCGATGAGGTCGATGTCGCCCTCGAAGAGGTGGTCCCCGGCAATACCCTGCGCGTGCGACCTGGGGAGAAGGTGCCGGTCGATGGCGTGGTGATCGACGGGCACAGCGCCGTCGATGAGTTGATGATCACCGGGGAGCCGCTGCCTACCGAGAAATCCGTCGGCGACAAGGTGACGGGCGCGACCGTCAATGCGACCGGCAGCTTTCTGATGCGCGCCGAACGGGTTGGCAGCGACACGCTCTTGGCTCAGATCGTCCATATGGTCGCCGAGGCGCAGCGCTCGCGTGCGCCGATCCAGAGCCTCGTCGATACGATCTCGGCCTGGTTTGTGCCTGCGGTGGTGCTCAGCGCGATCGTCGCTTTTATCGGTTGGGCGATGTTTGGGCCGCCGCCGGCGATGGGCTTTGCGCTCGTCAACGCCGTTGCGGTCCTCATCATCGCTTGCCCGTGCGCGCTCGGCCTTGCGACGCCGATGTCGATCATGGTCGGCACCGGCCGGGGCGCCGCGGCCGGGGTTCTCGTCAAGAATGCCGAAGCCCTCGAATTGCTGGAAAAGGTCGATACGCTCGTGATCGACAAAACTGGGACGCTGACAGAAGGCAGACCGCGGCTCACCGACGTAACCTCGATCGGCGACATCGCCGAAAATGAATTGCTTCGCCTGGTTGCGAGCCTTGAGCGCGGGAGCGAACACCCGCTCGCGGAAGCTATCGTCAAGGGCGCCGAGGAGCGAGGACTTCGGCTCAATGCCGCGAAGGACTTTGCGGCTGAGAGCGGCAAAGGTGTCACCGGCATCATCGATGGCAAGCGGGTCGCCGTCGGCAACGAGGCGCTGTTTGCCGCGATCGGAGTCGATCCGGGTTTGCTAGCCGGAAAGGCCGATGCGCTACGCAAGGACGGTCAGGGCGTGATGATGATCGCGGTTGACGGACGCGCCGCCGGTCTGATCGCCGTCGCCGATCCGATCAAGGAGAGCGCGGTCGCCGCGCTCAAGGCTTTACGCGCCGATAACATTCGCGTCGTGATGCTGACCGGCGACAGCCGCACTACCGCCGAAGCGGTCGGGCGCAAGCTTGGGATCGACGAGGTGGTGGCGGATGTCCTGCCCGACCAGAAGGCGAGTGCGGTCAAGACGTTTCAGAGCCAACATCGCTTTGTCGCGATGGCGGGGGATGGGATCAACGACGCCCCAGCCCTCGCCCAGGCCCAGGTCGGCATCGCCATGGGCACCGGCGCCGATGTGGCGATGGAAAGCGCGGCTGTCACCCTCATCAAAGGCGATCTGCAAGGGATCGTGCGCGCGCGCCGATTGAGCCGTGCGACGATGCGCAACATCCGGCAAAACCTGTTCTTCGCCTTCGCTTTCAACGCCATCGCCGTTCCGATCGCGGCAGGCATCCTCTATCCGGCGTTCGGTCTGCTGCTCAATCCGATGATCGCCAGCGCAGCGATGAGCGCGAGTTCGGTGCTGGTCGTCAGCAACGCGCTGCGGCTGCGGCACGTGGAGCTTTAGCCCGGCTCCCCAACCCCGGCGGGACCCGTGGTCAGCCCACCTGCATCTCGCCGAGATAGGCCTCGCGGATCATCGGGTTCTGGCGCAATTCGGCGGCGGGGCCGCCGAGCACCACCTGGCCGGTCTGCAGCACATAGGCGCGGTGGGCGATCGACAGCGCCATGTTGGCGTTCTGCTCGACCATGAAGATCGTCGTGCCCTGCTTGTTGATCGTCTGGATGATGTCGAAGACCTGCTCGACAAAGGCCGGCGACAGGCCCATCGACGGCTCGTCCATGCACAGGAGCTTGGGCCGCGCCATCAAGGCGCGGCCGATCGCCACCATCTGCTGCTCGCCGCCCGACAGCGTGCCGGCGAGCTGCTTCAGCCGTTCCTTGACGCGCGGGAACAGGGTGAAGACCCGCTCCAGATCCTCGTCGAACTCGGGGCCGCGGGTGCGGGTATAGGCGCCCATTTCGAGGTTCTCGTAGACCGTCATGCGCGGGAACAGGCGCCGCGCCTCCAAGACCGGGGCGATGCCGCGCCGCACGCGCTCGGCGACGCTGACCCCGTTCGAGCGATTGCCCCTCGAACAGCACGTCGCCGCGCGCCGGAACGACGACGCCCATGATCGCCTTCATCGTCGTCGATTTGCCGGAGGCGTTGCCGCCGAGCAGGCAGACGATCTCGCCGGCATCGATGCGGTAATCGACCGCTTTCAGCACATGCAGGTCGCCGTAATAGGTGTCGACGCCGCGGAAGGCGAGGAGCTCAGGCAACCGCGGCGCTCCGCCCGAGATAGGCGCGCATCACCTCTTCGTCGCGGCGCACCGCGTCGGGCGTGCCCTCGGCGATTTTCTCGCCGTGGTCGAGCACGACGACCTTGTCGGCCAGGCTGACGACGACATCGAGCTTGTGCTCGATGAGCACGATGGTCAGGCCAAGTTGGTTGAGGCTCTTGATCTGGCTCGGCGAGTTCCAGCGTCTCGGCCGGGTTCATCCCGGCGGTCGGCTCGTCGAGCAGCAGCAGCTTCGGGCTGGAGGCCAAGCGCGCGGGCGATCTCGACCCGGCGCCGGTTGGCGTAGCTGAGGCTCGACACGACGTGGTCGACGCGCGGCAGCAGGCGGTTGCCGAAGATCGCGAGGATTTCGAGGCAGCGTTCGCGCGCCGCCTCCTCTTCGCGCTGCGAGCCGCGGCAGCCGCAGCAGCGCGCCGAACGCGCCGGTCGAGAGCCGCGCGTGCCGGCCGATCATCACGTTTTCCAGCACCGTCAGGCTGGGGAACAGCCGCAGGTTCTGGAAGGTGCGGGCGATGCCGCGGTCGAGCACCCGATGCGGCGGCAACCGGGTGATGTCGTCGCCGGCGAAGCGGACCGATCCGGAATCGGGCGTCACCAGGCCGGTGACGGCGTTGAACAAGGTCGACTTGCCCGAGCCGTTGGGCCCGATCACCGCCACGACCGAATGCGCCGGCACGGTCGAGATCGACCTGAGCGCAGCGCGATCAGCCCGCCGAACCGCACGGTCATGTCCGTAGACCTCGAGCAGCGGCGCCGTGCGCGCTCGCGGTCGAGCGCGCCGAGCCCGCTCAGCCGGTCGATCGTCGCGGTCCGCTGCCGCCGCTGCCGACATGCGCGGTCTGCTCGGTCATGCTCAGCGCCGGCACCGGCCGCGTCGCCGGGATGAGGCCCTGGCGGCGGTAGAGCATCATCGCCACCAGGATGACGCCGAAGATCATCTCGATCGACGATGCACCAGCTCGACCTGCTGCAGCCACTCGACATGGACGAGCCGGCCCAGCGCGTGCAGCCACTGCGACAGATCTTCGAGGAACCACGATTGCAGCATCTGCAGGATCGAGCGCGCCGAGCACCACGCCCCAGACGCTGCCGATGCCGCCGAAGACGATCATCACCAGGATCATCACCGACACCGGAAACATGAACATCTCCGGCGTCGCGGTCTGCAGCTTGGCGACGAAATAGGTGCCGGTGGCGCCGGCGAACGCGGCGCCGATGGCGAACGCCAGCAGCTTGAACTTGACCCGGTTGATGCCCATCGCCGCGGCGGCGATCTCATCCTCGCGGATCGCCATCCAGGCCCGCCCGATGCGCGAGGATTTGAGCCGCGTGCTGGTGAAGATCAGCAACGCGACCAGTGCGACCCCGACGTAGTAATAGGGCCACGCGCGTCGACGCCGAAGCTCCAGCCGAACAGTTGCGGCGCGGCGACGCCGTTGAGCCCCATCGCGCCGTTGGTCACGCTCTGCCAGTTGCGCGCGACGATCGGCACGATCTCGCCGAAGCCGAGCGTGACGATTGCCAGATAGTCGCCCTTGAGCCGCAAGGTCGGCGCGCCGAACAAGACGCCGAAGAACGCGGCGACCGCCGCCGAGATCGGCAGCATCAGCCAGAACGACACGGTGAAGTGGACGACGTCGCCCGGTATGGGCGACAAGGCCGAGCCACTGGAACGGCTCCCAGAAACCGCTCCAGGCCGGCTCGATCTGGAACGACGCGAAGGCGCCATAGGTGTAGGCGCCGATCGCGAAGAACGCGGCGTAGCCGAGATCGAGGAGCCCCGCGAAGCCGACGACGATGTTGAGGCCGAGCGCCAGCGCGGCGAAGGCCAGTGCGTTTGCCGCCGAGTTGATGTTGGCGTCGTTGCGGCTGACGATCGGGAACAACAATGCCCCGGCGGCAACGCAGCTGACAAAAAAAGCACGCGCCTGCCGCGAGGGCACGTATGGCGGCAACGCTCCTCGCGCAAAGATCAGAAATCCATGAAGACCTAAATTTACGATGGGTACCAAAACCAGGAGACTTAATAAAGGAAAACGACCGGCATCTTTCAAGCGCGGTATCGCCAGAAATATTTGCGCTACTAGATATATTGCAACCAAGGGCGCTAAAGCATAAATATTCGACGGAAGGAGAGCTTTTATAGTCAGTGTGATGGCAATGATAATGCCGAATAATATTATATACTGAATGCGATCGATTCGCTCCGGGAGGTTCGGCATGCGCTAGGATTTGGTCGGCGCGGCGCGCCCCAACAGGCCGGTCGGCGCGAAGACGAGCACCAGCACCAGGATCGAGAAGATGATGACGTCGGTCCAGCGCACCGATACGATCTGGCCGCCCAGCGCCTCGATGAGGCCGATGATGACGCCGCCGAGCATCGCGCCGGGCACGCTGCCGATGCCGCCCAGCACCGCCGCGGTGAAGGCGCGCAGTCCGGCGCTGTAGCCGATGATGAAGCTCGTGTAGTTGTAATAGAGGCCGAAGATCAGCGCCGCCGCACCGGCCAGGGCTGAGCCGAGGAAGAACGCGGTGACGATGACGCGGTCGACATCGATCCCCATCATCCGCGCCGCCTCGGCGTCTTGCGCGGTTGCCCGCATCGCCTTGCCGAGCCGGGTGCGGTTGACGAAGAGGTGCAAGCCCGATCATCAGCACGATCGAAATGCACCAGATCAACACTTCCCGCAGCCGCAAGGTCGCGCCGCCGATTTCCCAGCGCAAGACCGGCAGCGGATTGGGGTAGTTCTTCGAGTTCCGCGCCGACCGTCAAAAGGATCGCGTTGAACAGGATGTAGGAGACGCCGATCGTCGTGATCATCGCCGCGGTGCCGCGCACCGCCCGCATCGGCCGCAGCGCCAGGCGCTCGATTGCCACGCCCAGGCAGCCCGCCACCACCATCGTGACGACGAAGGCGAAGGCGAGCGTGCCCACCAGCGCGAACCCGGTCAGGGTCACATCCTGGCCCGAGAGGCCGAGCAAACTCGAGTGCCCACATGCCGATAAACGAGGCCGACCATGAACACGTTGAAATGCGCGAAATTGATCAGCTCGAGGATGCCGTAAACGAGCGTGAAGCCGAGCGCCAGCAACGCGTACATCGCGCCGAGGCTGAGCCCGTTGATGATCTGCTGGAGGTAGAGGGCCCCGGTAGTCATGTCCTAGTCGTCATCGCAGGTGATGCGAGGCAATCTCGGAGCCGGAAGAAGACCCGATCCCGAGATTGCCACGTCGCCGCCGGCCCCTCGCAATGACTACGCGTGCGATCACGAAGCAGCCGGCGCGACGCCGACGTATTTGTATTGATGGATCGTGTCGTTGAGCGGGTACTTGTCATCCTTGGTGATCTTGAAGACGCTGACGATGCGGTTGGTGATGTCGCCGTTCTCGTCGAAGCTCACCTCGCCCTGCAGCGTCTTGACCTTGGCGGATTGGATCGCGTCGCGCACGTTGTCGCGATTGACCTCCTTGCCCGATGCGGCGACACGCTTGATGGCGTCGATGATAACCAACCCCGCATCGTAAGCGGTGATCGAGTAGTCCTCGGGCGGGCCGCCGAACTTGTCCTGGAAGCGCTTGGCCCAGGCCGCGACCTCGGGTTGGTCGAGCACGTGCGGCGCCGCGATCGTGCAATACCAGCCTTCCGCCGCCGGGAAGCCGGCGCCGCTCAACAAATCGGTGCTGTGCATCCCGTCGCCGCCGCCTTTGATGAGCGTCGGCAGAATGTCGTAAGACTGTTTTGCCAGCTTCACCCCGGCCTGGGCGACGCCACCGTAATAGATCGAATCGGCGTTCAACGGTTTGATCTTGGTCAGGATGGTCGTGTAGTCGGCCTCTTTCGGGTTGAGCTGGTCGCGGCCAAGCACCTTGAGGCCGCGCTTCTCGGCCTGCCCTTGGAACGAGTCGGCGATGCCGACCCCGTAGGCGCCGCTGTCGTCGAGCACGTAGACCGATTTGACCTTGAGGGTGTCGGCGTAGAAATTCGCCATGTTGGGGCCCTGATAGGCGTCGGTCGTCACGGTGCGGAAGTAAATCGCCTTGCCCCCCGGGCGGTATTGGGCGGCCATCTTCGGGTTGGTGATGTCGGGATTGGTCGAGCTCGGGGTGATGATCGCGAGATCGCCCTGGCTCAAGATCGGCGACATCGCCTTGCCCGATCCGCTCATCTGCGGCCCGATCGCGGCGACAACACTCGGGTCGGAGACCATCTTGCGGGCGTTGGTCGCTGCCTGGGCCGGGTCGTACTGGCCGGCTGTCGCGGTCCCGTCATCGAGCACGAGGATGTTGATCTTGTATCCGCCAACGCCGTCAGCGGCGTTTGCCTCGTCTAGCGCCATTTGCGCGCCCTGCTTGATTTTCAGCGCGGCCTGCGCATCCGCCCCGGTGAGCGGCAGGTTGATGCCGACCGTCACCTCCTTGTCGGCCGCGAAGGCGCGCGCGGCGTAGGAGCCCACGAGCGTGGCGAGAGGCAATTGGACGATCAGAGTGCGGCGCGACACCATGGTGCGGAACTCCCCTGTTCAATCCGGTAGAATGAGGTTTGGCGAATTTACGGCGCAAGTTTTGCGCCACCCGCGCGACGGCGGCAAGTGCGATCAGAGAATGCGGCAGCCCTTCATCCGCTCGGCGGCTTCATCGCCACGTCGAGCATGACGTTGGGCAGAATTTCGCGGATGACGCCGCGGAGCGTGGCCTCGTCCGAGGCGGTCGCCGCCGCCAGCAGGCGACGCGAGCCCCGCCGCAGGATGCGCGCGGTGGCGCGGCCGTCGCGATCGGGGCGGATCGTGGCGAAGGCATCGGCCGGCTCGACCCGGCGCAGCACCCGTTTCAGCTCCTGCACGCCTTCGCTGGTCTCGACATTATGAACGGTGGTCTCGGCGGCTTCGGGCTCGGCCTCATCCTCGACCGCCGCGTCGATCGCCTCGACCGGCCGATGGCGCGCCAGACTCTGGTAAATTGCGCGCCCGGCCTCGGTGTCGATGCGCGATTGCAATTCCCAGCTCTCGCCCCGCGCAGACAATTCGCTGATGAGCGCGAACAAATCATCGCAATCGGACTCATGCGTACAGGTGAGAAAGGCGAGCCTACCGTCATGTTCGATAATGCGGTCGTCGTCCTCAAGAAAGCCGAGCTCGTTCAACGCCATGTCGAGCGCGCGGCGCGAGGCAACCAGCAGCACCGTCACGTGCAGGTGTTTGCCGCTTTCCGGGGTGTTACTCTCGGCGTCCTTGTCGGCCATTCTTGCTCCTCGACGTTTCAGGCCATCTGACTTTCGCCGAGCCGGCTGATGCGCACGTCGCGGTGGATACCGACATTCATCAACAGGCCAAAGCCAAACATCACCGTAACCATCGCGGTTCCGCCGTAGGAAATGAGCGGAAGTGGGACCCCGACCACCGGAATAAGCCCGATCACCATGGCCGTATTGATAAAAACATACAGGAAGAACGTGGTGGCGAGTCCAAGGCCGAGCAATCGCCCGAAGTGGTTACGGCTGCGCAGCGCGATCACAAAGCCGTAGGCGACGACGAGGGCGTAGAGCGTCAAGAGGCATAGCCCGCCGAAAAGGCCAAATTCCTCGGCGAGGATCGTGAAGATGAAGTCGGTCTGCTTCTCCGGCAGGAAACTCAGATGGGTCTGTGTCCCGAGCAGGAAGCCCTTCCCAAACAGGCCCCCTGAGCCTAGCGCGATCTTCGACTGCATGATGTGATAGCCGGCACCGAGCGGGTCGGTGTCGGGCGAGAGAAAGGTGTAAAGCCGCGCCTTCTGATAGTCGCGCAGCATCGACCAAATCAGGGGTGCCGCGCCCGCGACGGCGGCCAATACCGCGCCGAACATCCATAGTCGAACGCCAGCGAGGAAAAACACGATCGCACCGGCGGCGAGCAGCATCATCGCAGTGCCGAGATCGGGCTGTTTCAACACGAGCAGCACCGGCACAAGGATAAGGCCCGACGGAACGATCAGATCAAGAAGCCGCGGGCTGTTTTCGCTTGGCAGGCAGTGAAAATACCGTGCGAGCGCCAAGATGAGCGCGATTTTCATCAGTTCGGAGGGCTGCAGTTGGAAGAAGCCGAGATCGATCCAGCGTTGCGCGCCCATGCCGATGACGCCGCGCAGATCGACCGCGACGATCAGTACCAAGGCAAGTCCGTAGATCCAATACGAGACCCGGAACCAGTGGCGGATATCGATCAGCGCCGCACCGATCATCGGGATGAAGGCAATCGCGAACCGCGCCACTTGCTTCGAGGCCCAGGGCTGCATACTGCCGTTCGCCGCCGAATACAGCATCGCGAACCCGATGCTGGAGATGAGGCAGACCAACAGGATCAAGCCCCACTGCAGCCCCCGTATCTTGTCGGTGAGGGTGAGTTCGCGCCGTCCGATATCGGAGGAGAAGCTGACCATCGCGCTATCCCCGTGGCGGGCGGGGAGCCGGGTTGGGTTGGGGCAGAGGCGGCGGCACCGGCGGAGCGACCTGGGCGATCGCATCGGGTTGCGGTACGCGGCGGGCAGGGTCGCGCTTTTGCACCGCTAGCAAAACGTCACGCACGATCGGCGCTGCGACGGCCGAACCGCCACCGCCCTCGACGCCGCCATGCTCGACCACGACCGCGCAGACATAGCGCGGAGCACCGACCGGCGCGAAGGCAACAAAAAGGGCGTGGTCCCGCTCTTTCCACGGGATCTCATCCTCTTTGCGCAAACCGTGATCGCGCTCGTACTGGCTGATGTGCCGCACTTGCGAGGTGCCGGATTTGCCGCCCATGGCGAAGCCGGCATCCTTGATCCGCGCGGCGTAGGCGGTGCCGCCCTCCTCGTTGACTACCGCGGTCATGCCATCGAGCACCAGCGCCAGGGAGTGCTGGCTGACGCCCACCGCCGGAAAGGCGGTGATCTTTCGGTCGCCGCCCGCCGGGAGCAAGCCTTGCTTTCGCACGAGGCGCGGCTCGATCGCCCGGCCGGTCACCAGGCGCGCGGCCATTGTCGCGATTTGCAGCGGGGTGGCCAGCACCGAACCCTGGCCGATGCCGGAGATCAGGGTCTCGCCTTGCTGCCAGGGGACGCCGGTGGTCGCCAGTTTCCAGTCGCGGTCGGGGATCAGCCCGGCGCGTTCGCCGGATATGTCGAGGCCGAGAGGCTCGCCAAAACCGAAGCGGCGAGCCATCGCCGCGATACGGTCAATGCCGGCACGGCGCGCGGTCTCGTAGAAGAAGACATCGCAGGATTTCTTGATCGCGTCGTGTAAGCGGACGGTGCCGTGTCCGCCCTTCTGCCAGCAATGGAACGTCGCATCGCCAAGTTCCAGGTAGCCGGGACAGTTAACTGCGGTATCCGGGGTGATCGCGCCGCTTTCGAGCGCAGCCAGCGCGACAACCGGTTTGAAGGTCGAGCCGGGCGGGTAGAGCCCACCGATCGCCTTGTCGGATAGCGGATTGCGCGGGTCGGTCGACAGCTCCTGCCACGCCGCCTGCGTGAGCCCCGTCGAGAACAGCGTCGGGTCGTAGCTGGGGCTGGAGACCAAGGCGATGACATCACCGGTGAGGGCGTCCAGCAGCACGCAGGAAACGCTCTGCTCGTGGCTACAGCGTTTGGTGACGAAGTCCTGCATCGCGGCATCAAGCGCGATGACAACATCCTGCCCTGGCTGCCCCTCGTTGCGGGAGATCTCGCGCACGACGCGGCCATAGGCGTTGACCTCGATCTGGCTGGTCCCAGCGCTGCCGCGCAGCACCAAATCTTCGGATTTCTCGATGCCGGCCTTGCCGATGCGAAAGTCCGGCAGCTCCAGGAGCGGGTCGCCGGTCAGCTCCTTTTCGGACACCGCCGCGACATAACCAAGAACATGCGCCATGCTCGGCCCGTAGGGATACGACCGGATCAGGCCTTGATCGATCGAGACGCCGGGCAACTCGGGAACCGCCACCTCGATGCGCGCCATCTCGCTCCAAGTGAGGTTGCTGCGTACCACGACCGGCACAAAGGCGTGCTTGCGCTTGGCGTCGCGCAGCGCGCGTTTGCGATCTACATCGCTAACCTCGATTAGCGTGGCGATCGCGTCGATCGTCGCATTGATGTCGGAAGTCTGCTCGGGGACGATGACGACCCGGTAATTCTGGCGGCTATCGGCGAGGCTGACGCTAAACCGATCGAGGATGCGCCCGCGCGGCGGCACCAGAAGCCGCAAGTTGATACGGTTCTCGTCGGCCATCACGCGGTAGCGATCGCGGTCGAAGACCTGAAGCTGGTACAAGCGCCCAGCGAGAGCGCCGACAAGCGCGATCTGTCCCCCAGCGAGAATCGCCGCGCGTCGGCCCAACAGCTTTTGCCGTAACGTCTCGCGCGGCATGACTTAAAACCCTGTGGTCAGCCGGCGCCCATCACGGCGCGCTGAGCGCGGCCGAGCAGGAAGCTGGCCAAAGGGAAGGTCGCAATCGTCAACGCGGCACGGATAACGGTAACGCGGAAGTCGAAGAGGCCGAGGTTGAGGATGCAATGCAAGGCCCACAGCCCGGACAGTGCTACCACCGTCAGCAAGGTGAAGCCGGTCCACACGAAGGGGAAGGAGCGATTGACGAAATAGCGCCGGTACCCGAGCACCGCGCTGCGCGACAGAAGCAGTAGCAACGCGTTGATCCCGATCGGCGAGCCGGCCAAGAGGTCCTCGGTCAAACCGATGGCGAACAGCGCCAGCGGCGGCAGCAGATCGGGGCGATAGATCGTCCAATGATAGGCCGCCATCAAGGTGAACACGGGAGTCAGCGCAGCATATCCCGGGATGTGAATCGGCAGCACGGAAATCAGCGCGGCGAATAGCGTTGTTGCCGCCGGCAGCATTCGTCCGGCGCCGTTGTTGACACGCGGTAGCGCGGGAATGCTGAAGACCTTAAGAGCCATAGGACCTAGCCTTCAGCGGATTGTGTCGTCCTCGCCGGGTGGACTTGCGTTTGCTTGGTTTAGCGACGACTTGCACCGGCTGGGGCAGCGATCGCGACAGGCCGTAGTCGACGACGAGGAGGTACCCGACCTGGGACAACTCGACATAGGGCTCGATCCGCGGTACACCCGCTTCGATTGCGCTCACCACGCCGACCGGCAACCCAGGCGGGAAAATCCCACCCTCGCCCGAGGTGACGACGCGGTCGCCGATTTTACCGCGTCGGGAGACGTGCAAATACATGAGCTTCGGCCGCTCGGAATTGTCGCCCGCCAGCACCGCGTTGACATGGGAGCTCTCAATCATCACCGGGATGCGCGAGTTGAGGTCGGTGATCAGCAGCACCCGGGCGGCGCGGTTGCCGACTTCGGTCAGCCGCCCGACGAGCCCCTCGCCAGTGATCGCGGCCTGGCCGCGCGCCACATGGTCCTCGATGCCGGCATTGATGAGGAGCGTGCGCATGTAGGCGCCGCCCGAATTGGCGATGACCCGGGCGGTGACGTATGAAACCGAGTTCTCCGGCACCGCCTTCAGTAAAGTCCGCAGTTTTTGATTGTCGGCGGACAGGTTGAGCGCCGTCTGCTGCCACTGCAGCAACCGCGCGTTCTCGGCTTCGAGGCGCGCGTTCGCCTGGTAAGTGTTGACAAACATTTGCACGCTGTCGATCGCGCTACCCACGGCGGCAATTGGTCGCGAAAACGCCTCGAGAACGGGCGCGACGGTATCGGTCACCGCCGTACGCACCGAATCGAAGATCAGCTGATCGGCCTTGCCAAGCATGACGATCGCAGCCGATAGCAGCACGAGGATGGGCAGCGTCGTGCGCTGGATCGTCGCGCGTCTTTGCGGCGAAAGCCAAATCACGCCGTTCCCTCAGCCGTTACGGCGCCGATGCGAACGCCAAGGGCTGCATAGCAGCTCTCGCTAGCATGAGTCCCCTGCCCATAACCGCTCGCGGAGGCGAGCCGATAAAAGACTCTCACCACATGTTGATCAACAGGTTTTTTAACGTCTTCATTTCTTCCAGTGCCCGTCCTGTGCCGAGCGCGACGCAGGTCAGCGGGTCGTCGGCGATCGACACCGGCAAGCCGGTCGCGTGGCGCAGGACGAAGTCGAGATTGCCCAACAAGGCGCCGCCGCCGGTAAGAACGATGCCTTTGTCGACGATGTCGGCGGCAAGTTCGGGGGCAGTGTGTTCGAGCGCAACCTTAACCGCTTCGACGATGGAGCCGACCGGCTCGGCGAGGCTCTCCGAGATTTGCCGCTCGCTGATGATGATCTCCTTTGGGACGCCATTCATCAGGTCGCGGCCCTTGATCTCCATGACCCGGCCGTCGCCGTCCTCGGGCATGCAAGCCGAGCCGATATCCTTCTTGATCCGCTCGGCGCTGCTCTCGCCAACCAGGAGATTATGATTGCGGCGGATATAGGCGATGATCGCCTCGTCCATCTTGTCGCCGGCGACGCGCACCGAGCGGCAATAGACGATACCGCCCAGGGATAGCACCGCGACCTCGGTGGTGCCGCCGCCGATATCGACGACCATCGAGCCGGTCGGCTCGGTCACCGGCAGCCCGGCGCCAATCGCTGCCGCCATCGGCTCCTCGATCAAGAAAACCCGGCGCGCACCCGCGCTTTCGGCCGATTCCTGGATCGCCCGGCGTTCGACTGCGGTCGAACCCGAGGGCACGCAAATAATGATTTGCGGGCTGGCGAAGCCGCGCCGGTTATGCACTTTGCGAATGAAGTGCTTGATCATCTCTTCCGCGACTTCGAAATCGGCAATGACGCCGTCGCGCAGCGGCCGGATCGCCTGGATGTTGCCGGGGGTGCGGCCAAGCATCTGCTTGGCTTCCTCGCCGACCGCGAGGACTTGCCGCCTGCCCTTGACCTGGGCGATGGCGACGACCGAGGGTTCGTTGAGGACGATGCCGCGCCCCTTCACGTAGACGAGCGTGTTCGCCGTGCCGAGGTCTATCGCCATGTCCGCCGATAGCAGGCCGAACATCTTGCCAATCATCGTGACCATGAACCCAAAGTTGCCGACCCGCCTCGATTTCAGCCCGGCGCGGGGGCGCCCCCAAAATCGTCTTGCCGATCAATGACATTATTGTTCGCATCGGGCAACAATGATTGCGATTGTTGCCAACAAATGCGCGTAACCCGTCAGAACTCCCCGTTTCGTCTACCGATCCTTACGGATTGGCGTGGTTAATTCAAGTCATCTCAAGAAAACTTATGGTTGACGAACCCATGAGCGACGGGGCGATCGTTAAGCGTTCGGTGCGGATCGCCGGCCATGCCACCAGCGTTTCGCTCGAGGCGGCGTTCTGGCGGGGGTTGTGCGACATTGCCGCCGCACGCGGGTTGTCGGTCAACGCCTTGCTGACGGCGATAGACGCCGGGCGGAGCGGCAATCTGTCGAGCGCGATCCGCCTCTTCGTGCTCGACTGCGCGCGTCGCGGCGAGCTTTTGTGATAGGGCCGAGCCCGGAGACCCGCATGACCTCGATCGTCAATCTCAACCGGTTTCGCAAAGCCAAAAAGCGCGCGGAGGCGCAGCAGCGCGCCGCCGAAAACCGGGCGTTGTTTGGCCGCAGCAAGAAGGACCGCCGCGCCGCCGAGAGCGAGCGTCAGCGCGCTACACGGGAACTCGACGGTAAGCGTCTCGACTGAAGCATTAGGTTTCGGCAAGGGCGGCGCGATAGGCAGTTTCGGTCGCCGGGTCAAAGCAGACGAAAATCACCTGCTTCGGGATGGTCGTGTGCCGCCAGATGCGCGGCGACGGTGCTCACAGCGATCCGTGCCGCCGCGTTCGCGCGGGTAGCCGTAGATTCCGGTGGAGATCGCCGGAAAGGCGATCGCGGCGAACCGGTTCTCGCGGGCGATCCGCAGCGAGTTGCGGTAGCACGAGGCAAGGGTGTGGGCCTCGTCGGCAGTCCCGCCCCGCCAGACCGGCCCGACAGTGTGGATGACATAGGGAGCCGCCAGCCGATAGCCGCGGGTGAGTTTCGCCTCGCCGGGAGGGCAGCCGCCCAGCAAGCGGCATTCGGCAGCCAAGCTCCGGGCCGGCGGCGCGGTGGATCGCGCCGTCGACCCCGCCGCCGCCAAGCAGCGACGTATTGGCGGCATTGACGATCGCATCGACCGCGACCGCGTGATGTCGCCGGTTTCGAGCTTGACCCTCGGGAGCATGGCGAGATTTTACGGCGCGAAACGAAAACGGGAACCGGCGAATTTCCGGTTCCCGTTCTCGAAGCCGGCCGAAGCGGCCGAACCTAGGCAGCGCGGTGCGTCAAGCGCGACGGGTGGGCTGTCTTCTTCGGGTGGACGGTTCGGCGCACCAAACGTTCGTTCGCGGCCCGGCGCGGCAGGCTCGGTCGCGCCATGATCGCTTCCGCCTGGCGATCGGGGACGATGCCCATCAGCCGGCGCAGCGCCTCGCGGCCGCGCGACAGGCGCGAGCGGACGGTGCCGACTGGGACGCCGATAATCTCGGCGACCGCCTCGTAGCGCATGCCTTCGAGCCCGACGAGCAGGATCACCGTGCGCTGCTCCTCGGGGAGCCGGGCGAGCCCGCGGTCCAGGTCGCGCAATTCGAGCGTAGCGGCCCTGATCGGCCGCGCGAGTCAGCGACGGCTCGGTCTCGTTGATCACCACGGCCGCGCCTTCGCGCACTGCGCGGCGAACCTGATTGACATATTGATTGTGCAAGATGGTGAAGAGCCATGCCCGCAAATCCGTGCCTTCCTTCCACAGGTGCTGCTTCGCTAGCCCACGCACCAGGCAATCCTGCACGAGATCGTCGGCGGCCACCGCATCGCGGGTGAGCGCGCGCGCATAGCGCCGCAGACGCGGAATTTCGGCTTCTATTTTCCGACAGAGGTCGGTCATTGGGGAACTCCGCCTCATTGCGACCGGCGCAGGGCCGATCAGAACGCCGGGGAGTTTAGTGAGGGCTCGCAACCCGATGATGACAAGCGAGCTTCTTTTTGTAAGAAATTGTAACCGTAGATGTCTTCGACTATGTGTTTGTGGCACCCTGCCAAATCCGCGGATTTATGATCGAAACCGAACACATACTGGTCGTCGATGACGAGCAGGATATTTGCGATCTCGTCCGCGAATACCTCGACGAGCGAAGGGTTTCGCGTGTCCACCGCGAACGACGGCGCGGGGCTGCGCGAGGAGATGGCGCGCTCCAAGGCCGACCTCGTCATTCTCGATCTGATGCTGCCCGGCGAGGACGGGTTGCAGCTCGCCCGTGAGCTGCGCGCGCGAGTCCGATGTCGGCATCATCATGCTCACCGGGCGCGGCGAGACGGTCGACCGCATCATCGGCCTCGAAATGGGCGCCGACGACTATCTGCCGAAGCCGTTCCATCTGCGCGAGCTGCTGGCCCGGGTGCGCAGCGTGATGCGCCGCGCCGCCTCGCGCGCCGCCGAGCGGCGATCGGCGAGCGCTCGCGGGCGCGTTTTGCCGACTGGGCCTGGATCTGTCGAGCCGGGGGCTGCTGTCGCCGTCGGGCGACGATGTTCGGTTGACGACCGGCGAGTTCGAACTGTTGGCGGCACTGGTCAATCACGCCAACCAAGTGCTGTCGCGCGACCGCCTGCTCGACCTGTCGCGCCATCGCGAGGCCGGTCCCTTCGACCGCACCATCGACGTGCAGGTCGGCCGCTTGCGCCGCAAGCTCGAGGACGACCCGAAGAACCCGACGATCATCAAGACCGTGCGCGGCGGCGGCTATATGTTCACGCCGCCGGTCGCGTTCGAGTAAGCGAGCGGGCGTCTTAGCCGATCCGCACCAGGGCGTGCCGCTTGCGGCCGGCGCTTAGTTTGATTGACCTTGGGCGTCGAGATCGGCGAGCGACACGATCTGCATCTCGTTCCCAATCACCGCATCGTTGAGCCGCGCGCCGCCGCCCTTGATCAGCCGGCGAGCCTCGCCATTGGAGTTGGCAAGCCCGGCCTTCACGAACAATTCGAACGCCGGCACGCCGCGTGCGAGCGCGTCACGTCCTATTTCGATGTGCGGCAAGGCGCTGATTGATCCCTCGCCGGCAAATTTGGCCGGAGCCAAAAACCTGGCTTGCCGTTGCGGCGGCCTCCTCGGCGGCAACGCGGCCATGGCAGAGAGCTGTCGCCTCCGTTGCCAACATTTTCTTCGCCTCGTTGATCTCGCCGTCGCGCAGCTTTTCCAGGCGGCCGATCTCGTCAAGCGGCAAATCGGTGAACAGCCTGAGGAAGCGGCCGATATCGGCGTCTTCGCAGTTGCGCCAATATTGCCAGTATTCGAAGGGGTTAAGGCTCTCGGCATTCAGCCAGACCGCGCCGCCGACGCTCTTCCCATCTTGGCGCCAGAGGCGGTCGCCATCAGCGGCGTCGTCAACCCGAACAGCGATCTGCGGCCACCCGCCGGCCAAGCTCGACGCCGTGAACAATGTTGCCCCATTGGTCGGAGCCGCCCATCTGCAGCACGCAGTCGTAGCGCCGCGCGAGCTCGACGAAATCATAGGCCTGGAGGATCATGTAGTCGAATTCGAGGAAGGTCAGCGGCTGTTCGCGCTCGAGCCGCAACTTGACGCTGTCCTGGGTCAGCATCCGGTTGACCGGGAAATGCCGGCCGATATCGCGCAGCAGCGGGATATAGCGCAACTCGTCAAGCCAGTCGGCGTTGTTCACCATAATCGCGTCGGTCGGCCGTCACCGAAGGTTGAGGAACTTGGCAAAGACGCTGCGGATAAAGGCCATGTTGCGGGCGATGTCCGCGTCGGGGAGCAGCTGGCGCGCCTCGTCCTTGCCGGAGGGTCGCCGATCGGTGGTGCCGCCGCCCATGAGACGATCGGCCTGTGCCCGGATTGCTGGAACAGCCGCAGCAGCATGATTTGCATCAGGCTCGATGTGCGAATCTCGGCCGTGCAATCGAAACCGATATAGGCGGTGAGCGGAATCCCCGCCGGCGAGCAGCGCTGGTCGAGCGCGGCGGGCTCGGTCAGTGCTGGACATAGCCTCGTTCGTGAACGGTGGCGAGGAAGGGGAGCGGGATCGGTCACGTCCGGATGCTCAGCATGAAAGCGCCGGAGCTGATAAAGTCCCAGAGTGACTGGCTTTACCGCGCGATCGGCCTGATGAGCGGGACTTCGCTCGACGGCATCGATGTCGCGGCGCTCGAGACCGACGGCGAGGACGCGGTGTCGTGCCGGTCCGGCGCTGACGATCCCCTATCCCGCCGATTTCCGCGAGCGGCTGCGCGGCGGTGCTCGGCGGGGTCGGTGCCGGTGCGCCGCGGTCGAGGACGAGCTGACCCGGCTGCATGCCGCGGCCGTCGCCGAATTCCGCCGGCGCCATCCCGATACCCGCGCTCGAGCTGATCGGGTTCCACGGCCACACG
>CAVZCJ010000019.1:0-515365 GCA_963773625.1 uncultured Alphaproteobacteria bacterium
CGATGGTCGAAGAGACGGCGCGGGCCGACCGGGACTGGGGGACGCGTACCGCTGGTGTCGGCGCACGGTACGTGAACGTGATCCGGCGATCTACGCATTGACGGCTCTGATGCCGCGGATGCTGTGGCCTGGTTGCTGGGCGCTGTGGGCGGCGCTGGCGGCGGTGGACGACCTCGTCGACTCCGGCACGAGCCACCCGGCGGAGCGCGCCGTCGAGGTGCAGGCGTGGGTGAGTGCCCTGGACGCCGAGCTGGCGACCGGGACCAGCGCCGACATGGTCCGTCGTGCCCTGGTCGACACCATCGTGCGCTGGGGACTCGACGTGGCTGACCTGCGGGCCTCGTTCCAGGTTCTCGCCGGCGACCTGCATCCCGCCCCCCTCGTCACCTGGGACGACTGGCGGGCGAGGTCGCGAGGGATGGACAGCGCGTGGGCCAGGCAGATCCTGGTCCTGCTTGACCGGGCCGGCGTGGACATGTCGTTCGCGCTGCGGCACGGCGAGGCGATCTCACGGTTCCTCGACGGCGTCCAGTTGATCGACAATCTGGCCGACCTGCCCGAGGATCTCGGCGAGGGGCCACTCACGATCCCGGCCGAAGTCCTCGACCGCTTTCCCGGCGCCGCCGAGGACCTGCCCCAGCGACGGTGGACGATGCCCGTGCAAGGCGTACTGGCCCACTTGGTCAGCATGGCTCGGCGCTGGGTGGACCAGCCCGGCCTCGGCGTCGGATGGCACCCGGGGCCGGCGATCCTGCTCGCGACCACGAGCCGGGTGTTCCTGGCCCGGCTCGACGCGATCGCCGCAGCCGGGCCCAGCCTGCTGTACGCCTCCCCCGAGCCTGGGCGGATCACCCGATGGCGGCTCCTCGCGCCTGCCCGGATCAGGATCGCCCTGGCCTGGAAGCTGACGACGCTCAGCGGGCCACCTGCGGCCCGGCCCCTGCCAGCCCCGCCCGGACCCGACGGTCCGCCGCGTGGCCAGGTCCTACCCCCACGGCTGCGCGCGGACGGCGTCCGGCCCCCCAGATCGCCGCCGACCGGATACCGCGGCACGTCGCGATCATCATGGACGGCAACGGCCGCTGGGCCCAGCAGCGCGGCCTGCCTCGTCCCGAGGGACACCGCGCCGGTATCGAGGCCGTGCACGACGTTGTCCACGGCGCCCTGGAGATCGGGCTGTCCCACCTCACCCTGTACGCCTTCTCGACCGAGAACTGGAAGCGGGACGTCGGCGAGGTCGCCCGACTGTTCGCAATGCTCGACGAGGAACTGCGCTCGGCCCCCTACCTCGACCACGGCGTCCGGCTCCGCTGGCTTGGGTACCCTGACCGGCTGCCGTGGGAGCTTGTGCAGACCTTGCGGCGCAACGAAACCGCCAGCCGAGACCAGCGCACCCTGACCCTCACCCTGTGCGTGAACTATGGCGGCCGCGCCGAGATCCTGCACGGGGCCGCCGCAGTCGCACGCAGCGTCCTGGCGGGCGACCTCGACCCCGAACAGATCACAGAAGGCGAGTTCGCGCGCCGCCTCCCGCTGCCCGACCTGCCCGACGTGGACCTGCTGTGGCGGACCGGCGCCGAGCAGCGCACGTCCAACTTCCTCCCCTGGCACTCCACCTACGCCGAACTGTTCTTCACCACCAGCCTCTGGCCAGACGTCGACCGCCGCGACCTGTGGGACGCCGTCGCCGAGTACGCGCGACGGCGACGCCGTTACGGCGCGGCCACCGGCTGACCTCAGCGCGAACGTCGGGGTGCGGCCAGCGGGCGAGGCCGGGCGGGCGCGGGAACCACCCAGTGGCATACCCGCCGCTGACGGTGACGAGGCGAATGGGGGTCGTGATCGTAGGTCACGCCGTCGACTCGTATGGACCCGAAGCAGTAGTCAGTGAATCGCATGCTGATGCTCCTTACCCGCATCGGGATCGTACGGCCGGTACCGGCGGCCGGTCCAGCTCCGTCAGCGGTCAGATTGCCCGGGCGCGATCAGGGGTCGCGAGCCGCCATTCAGCGAGCGTGGAACCTGGCCAGGTCTGCGTCAGCCGGTGCCTGCGCGGAGGATGACCGGCCTAGGAAATGGCGGTTGAATAGACCGGAGAAAGCCGGGTGGGTGTCATGTGATGAGCGGCGCCGACATGTCGGCGCCGCTCATCACAGGGACGCCCGGCAAGCCGGTCTCAGCATTCAGACAGCAATATCGAGGACGCTTATCACAGAGAGTAGTCAACCACCCGGTGTCAGCCACGCATGTAACCGCCCATGCGCGCTATGCGCGCTCCTATCGCTCTGTTGGCTGGCTATCTTTGGCGCGTCTGAACAGTCATTATGCGTCCGGGGCCGACGAGATGCTCGGGGATCGCGGTGGCCCGCCGGCCGGGGTGCTCGCCGAAGTGACTGAGATCAGCGGGCTCAGGCGTCAACCGGGGGCGCGCCGGGCATACCAGCGCTCGGCGGTGCGGTGGAACAACATCGCTCGCTCATCGTCGGAGAAAGCGGAGAAGATTGCGTCGTAGGCGGCATAGAGCCGCCCGAACCCCGAGCGCAGGTTCTCGATTGGCAGGTCTGAGCCGAGCATGCACCGCTGCGGGCCGAAGATGCCGGTCACCTCGAGCAGCCACGGGCGTATCTGCGGGAGGGTCCAGTCGCCGAAGATGGTGCCGATGGCGTCGATCCGGGTCGCCACATTGCCGGCCGCGGCCAGCGGGGCGAGGCCGCGCATGTGCCCGGCGAGGTCGCCGCCGCCAGGGCGGCCTGCGGCCAGCCGAAATGGTCGATGACGATCCTCAGGGCGGGGAACTCTGCTGCCATCCGGGTCACGACACTGAGCTGGCTGGACGTCGCCTCGACCGTGGCCACCAGGCCGCTGCTGGCGAGCAATGCCAGGTTGTCCTGGACGAGCCGGTCATCGAGAAGATTCCCGCCAGCGGCCCGTGCGGACAGTTCCGGCACCAGGCGCATCCGGATGCTGCGGATGACCGGCCGCTGCTGGCAGCGGCCGATCAGGCCGGCGAAGCCCGCTGATGCCGGGTCGCCCAATGTGACCATCGCGATGACCGGTGGCGTCCCGTCCTGCTGCCGGCTGACCCAGTCAGCGGCGGCTAGCGGATCCGCCACGCCGGCGTCCGACCAGATGACGCCGCGCACGTCATAGCCTGCCGTTTCCCGCCGGTAGTCAGACAATGTGTACCGGTCGGGCAGGCTGTCGTAATCTCCGAGCATGTCCCGGACAAGGGTGCGATCGGACAGCCAGAACACCGGGTTGCCGCCCTGATCCCACAAGTGCACGTTGCAGTCGACGATCGGGCCGGTGCCCGGCCGCGTCTCCTGGGCCACCGGCAGAACCTACCGCAGCGCAGGCTCTCCCGCCAGCCAGCATCCAAGCCGACCGCCCCTGACAGCGGTCCCCGTCACGGTGCAGGCAGGACGGTAACATCCGCGGTCGGCCGGGCGACACGGCGCGCGGCCACCGGTAGACCCGCAGCGCAAAAGACCGCCGGCGTGACGCGCATGCAAGGCCCGCCAGGCACGGCACCCGTCCCCGAACCGGATCGGCAGCCGTCAGGCCATCACCTGCGGATAGCCCGGCACGTTACCGGCTGCCATCGACGAGCGGGGCTTGTCGCGCAGAACCGGCGGATATGCAACGGAGCAAGCCGTGGGGCGGAGACGAGGTGAGCCGCTCGTATCCGGCGATTCCCCGCCGCGGCCACGACGTTCACGCGGCCACGCTATGTGGTGGTTGCCGTTCGTGGTTTGCGGACGATATCCGCTCAATTGAGACGTTGGGTAGATGGTGCGGTCCCGGCCGGGATGGCCGTGAGCCGTCCCGCAGCCAGGCCCGCAAGTCCGGCGTGCCGGGGTTCGCCAGCGCGGAGACCACGGCGGCGTGCGCGGCCTGCGCGGCAATCGTGCCCCGGCCCGGGCCCCAGGCCGGCGCGCACCGCCAGGGTCAGCTTCATGACTGGTACGGGAACCACGGCCGGCCGGGGCGCCCGGGCTGCGGCCGCGACGCGAGAGACTGGGCCCGGGACCACGATTGGGCGGAGGCACGGACTCATGACCGAACAAGCGCACCCGCAGTGGGACGCCAGCTACACGGCCGGCACGCCGGCCCCGTGGGACATCGGCAGGCCGCAGCCGGCTTTTGCCCGGCTCGCTGACGAGGGCCGCCTGACCGGGCGCCTTCTCGACGCTGGCTGCGGCACCGGCGAGAACGCGCTGCTGGCCGCCAGTCGTGGCGCCGATGTCACCGGCATCGACGTGGCGCCGACCGCGATCGCGCGGGCCCGCGCGAAAGCGTCCGAGCGCGGACTGACCGCGCGGTTCGAAGTCGCCGACGCACTCGACCTCGGCCGCCTCAGCCTCACTGCCGACACCGTGATCGATAGCGGGGTGTTCCACCTATTCGGCGACGACGACCGGGCCCGGTACGTCGCCAGCCTCGCGGCTGTGCTCAGACCAGCCGGCGTTTGCTACCTCATGTGCTTCAGCGACCGGCAGCCAGGGACCTGGGGCCCGCGCCGCGTCCGCGCGGACGAGTTGCGCGCGGCGTTCAGCGACGGCTGGGCCGTCCAGTCGATTACCGCCAGCACCTTCGAGATCAACCCGGTGGACGGCACGACGCAGGTCCAGGCCTGGCTAGCCGCGATCAGGCGTCACTAACCAGCCGGGCCCGCACGGGCCCGTACCGCTAGCGTGCCGTGCTAACGCCCAGACCCTTGCGCAGCCAGGCGACCGCGCAGATCACGAAGAAAGCCACAACCAGGTCCATCTTCGTGTCACTTCACTTCCCCGGTCACTGACCCGTTGCCCAGGCCCGGCGCCTTCGGGCCGCACGCAGCGACGCCCAGCACCCACGCGCCGATCCGGCGCCCGGACCTCGGAGCCGCGGACGTCTCTCACTACCTCGCGTGATCGGCGCTCGTCTCGAGGGACGCACACACTCCCGCCCAATTGCGCTGAAGCGGCCTCCGACTGGCGACGGCAACGTCCGGTGTGTAACCGTTCGTTCTGGAGCGCCCGAACGGAATTATCTTCTTGCGCCGTGTCCTTTGCCGGAACCGGCGCACTTCCGCACGCGAGCGCTGAAGGACAGCCGCCGGTTGGCAATCCGCCTCCAGCCGATAGGGCGGGCCATTCAGGCGAGGGGAGTGCGGTCAAGGTCACCCCTGCAACAGCGGGCGTGCCGGTACCGGACATTGCTGATGAGTGTCTGCCGGCTTGCGGATGGCCGGCGCGTTCGTATCGGCCGCGGTGCTGGACGCCCGCAGGGCGTGGCCCGGCGCTGAAACGCCGGCCACGCCCTGGGTTACCGGGCGCGAGATGAGTCGTAGCGGGTTACTGACGAGTGCTCACGGCGGTGGCGGCCTGCTTGATGAGGTCCGCGACTGCGGCCGGCTGGGAGACGTAGATGGCGTGGCTGCCCGCCACCTCCACGACGTCCGACCCGGCCCGCCGGGACATGGCGCGCTGGGCTGCCGGGGGGATCATCCGGTCCTCGGTCGTGACCATGTACCAGCTCGGCTTGGTCCGCCAGGCGGGGTCGGTGACCTGCCCGGCGGGGGCGTCCACGGCCCACGGGACCTGCGAGTCGGCCATGAACGCGGCCAGGTCGGCGGGCAGGTCGGCGGCGAATGAGGCGTGGAACTTGTCCCGGTCCAGGAACAGGAAGCCGTCCCTGGGCGGCAGGATCGGCGGCTGCGGCCCGTCGGCCGGGAATCCGCCGATGAGCGAGTTGACCGACTCGTCCTTGTCCGGCGCGAACGCGCAGACGTAGACCAGGGCCGCCACGTTCGGGTGGGTGCCGGCTTCGCTGATGACCGCGCCGCCGTAGGAGTGGCCGACGAGCACGACCGGGCCGTCTTGCGCGTCGATGATCAGCCGCGTGGCGGCGGCGTCGCCCGGCAGCGACAGGGTGGGGTTCTGTACCACGGCGACGTGGTAGCCGTCCTGGGTGAGCAGGTCGTAGAGGGGGCGCCAGCCGGACCCATCGACGAATCCGCCGTGGACCAGCACTATGGTTGCTGGCGCTGAGCCTGTGTTCATGGTGTTCTCCTTCTGTAGGGACCTGGGCTTCCGGCGCCGGGGCGGTACCTGGACCGGACCCCATCGTCAGCCGGAGGCGGGTGGCTTGCTTCAAGCCAAGCAACGGTGCCACGTGTTGGCCATGCACAACCACACGCAAGACTGACCACCGGAAGTGCCGATGGCGCCCGGGGTTACGCGGGTGGCCCGGCCTCGGTGAGGGTGGTCAGTTCGCGGACGACGTCGTAGGCCTCGGCCGCGCCGATCCGCTGCAATATCTTCAGCGCCTGCCGTAGCAGGACCCGGGCCTGGGCGGCCTGGCCGTCGCGAGGGTACAGCGGCCCAGACCGGCCAGTGCGCGCGCCTCGTTCCGGGAGCAGGTCAGCGGCAAGACCAGGGCCGAGGCGGACTCCCGGCCGGGCCGTCTTGCCTGGATGGTGGCGGCGTTAGCGCGGATGCAGGGAGAATGCTGCTGTTAGCCGCCAGGGCCGGGAGGTGGGGCTGTGGCTGAGCCGCCGGTCGGGTTCGCCAGCCTGCTGCGGAAGCTGCGCCGGAAGGCGCGGCTGACGCAGGAGGAACTGGCCGGGGCGGCGGACGTGAGCGTGCGCGCGGTCAGCAACCTGGAGCGGGGGGCGGTGACCACGCCGCAGAAGGACACGGTGCGGCTGCTGGCCGACGCGCTGGGCCTGGTCGGCCCGGTCCGGGCCGAGTTCGAGGCGGCCGCCCGGGACCGCCCGGCGGCGGGCGGGGTGGCGGCGGCGACGCGGACGCTGCCGCGTGACATCGCCTCGTTCACCGGGCGGCAGCAGGAACTGGAGCAGCTGGCCAAGGCCGCGGCGGGGGCGGGGGCGGTGGTGAGCATCCACGCGATCGGCGGGATGGCCGGGGTGGGCAAGACCGCGTTCGCGGTGCACGCCGCGCACCGGCTGGCCGGCCGGTTCCCCGGCGGGCAGATCTTCCTGCCGCTGCACGGGCACACTCCCGGCCAGCAGCCGGTGGACCCCGAGGATGCGCTGGCCAGCCTGCTGCTGACCGCGGGGGTCGCGGCCGGGCAGATCCCGCCGGGCCTGGAGGCGCGGATGGCGCTGTGGCGGGACCGGCTGGCCGGGCAGCAGCTGCTGCTGGTGCTGGACGACGCGGCCAGCAGTGAGCAGGTGCGCCCGCTGCTGCCCGGGGCCGGGGGCAGCCTGGTGCTGGTCACCAGCCGCCGGCACCTGTCCGCGCTGGAGGACGCCACGGCGGTCAGCCTGGACACCCTGCCGCCCGGCCAGGCCGCCGCGCTGCTGGTCCGGCTGGCGGGCCGGGCCGGGCTGAGCCCGGCCGCTCCGGCGGTGGCCGAGATTACCCGGCTGTGCGGGTACCTGCCGCTGGCGATCGGGATGGTGGCCCGCCAGCTGCACCACCATCCGGCCTGGTCCGTGACTGGGCGGGCCGCCGAGCTGGCCGCGGCGCGGGACCGGCTGGAGCTGATGGCGACGGAGAACCTGTCGGTGGCGGCCGCGTTCGACCTGTCCTACGCCGACTTGACCGGTGACCAGCAGCGGCTGTTCCGTCGGCTGGGCCTGCACCCCGGCGCCGAGGTCGACGGCTACACCGCCGCCGCGCTGGATGGCACCGGCCTGGCGGCCGCACGCCGCGGCCTGGAGGGGCTGTATGACCAGTACCTGCTGTCCGAGCCGGCCGCGGGGCGCTACCGGATGCACGACCTGATCCGCGAGTACGCCCGTGCCCTGGCCGGCCGCGCCGACGCGGACCGGGACCAGGCGACCGAACGGCTGCTGGAGTACTACCAGTACACCGCCGCCCGCGCTGACGCTCTGATTACCCGCCAGGCCCGCCCCGCCCCGGCCGCCGCGGAGGGGTCGGTCCCGGCCGCGGTGCCCACCCTGGCCAACCGGGTGCAGGCGCTGGCCTGGGCCCGCGCCGAGCGGCCCAGCCTGATCGCCACCCTCGACTACGCCACCGCGACCGGCCAGCACGCCCGGGTCATCGGCTTGACCGCGGGCCTGGCCGCGCTGTTGCAGAGCGACGGGCCGTGGGCTGAGGCCATCACCCGCCATCAAGCCGCGATCCAGGCCGCCCGGCATCTCGGTGACTGGCTGGGCCAGGCCAACGCCCTCCACGACCTCGGGGACGTGCGGCGGCTGACGGACGATTACCCGGCCGCGGCCCGGGCCCAGGAGCAGGCCCTGGGCCTCTACCGTGACCTGGGTGACCGGCTCGGCCAGGCCAACGCCCTCCACGACCTAGGGGTGGTGCAGTCGATAACCGGTGATTACCCGGCCGCGGCCCAGGCCCAGGAGCAGGCCCTGGGCCTCTACCGTGACCTGGGTGACCGGCTCGGCCAGGCCAACGTCCTCAACGATCTCGGGGACGTGCGGCGGCTGACCGGTGACTACCCGGCCGCGGCCCAGGCCCACGAGCAAGCCCTGGACATCCACCGTGACCTCGGCAACCGGCTCGGCCAGGCCGGTGCCCTCAACTCACTCGGGGTCGTGCGGCGGCTGACGGGTGAGTACCCGGCGGCGGCCCAGGTGCTGGAGCAGGCCCTGGGCCTCTACCGCGACCTCGGCAACCGGCTCGGCCAGGCCTACGCCCTCCGCGAGCTCGGGGCCGTGCGGCGGCTGACGGGTGAGTACTCGGCGGCGGCCCAGGTGCTGGAGCAGGCCCTGGACATCTACCGCGACATCGGCAACCGGAATGGCGAGGCCGAGGCGCTCAACGACAAAGGGACGCTGCACCGGGTCAGCGGTGACCTCGCGCAAGCTGAGGGGTGCCACCAGCAGGCCCTGGACCTGGCCCGCGCCATCGCCAGCTCCCGGAACCAGGCGCACGCACTGGCCGGCCTGGGCCGCTGCGCCCTGGCCGCCGGCCACGTCGCCCGGGCCGAGGCCCTCCTGCGGCAGGCGCTGGAGATCTTCCAGCGGATCGGCGCGGCCGAGGCCGACGACGTCGACCGCGAACTGACCACCTTCACCGAGGCCGGGCCACCCGCATAACCCGTGTCATCGGCACTCCCAGGCGGTCGGTTCTTGCAGACGGCTTCCGGGCGGCCAGGTTCGGGCAATGCCGAAGGCGCGTCGTCCGGCGTTGCGTTGAGAGTCACGGACCACCTCCTGGTGGCTGAGGGCAGATCCGGCTGGCTCGGCATTTTAGAAGCCGACCTGCTGGCGGATAAGGACCACGTGGATGCGGCCAGGCAGTTCCTGGTGGATCTCGAGGATCACCGCCTGTCGTGCGGCATCGAGATCACCGACAACCTCGGCACTGAACCCGTGCTCCTCGAGCGCCACGACAGTCGCCTGCAACGCGTGCTCATCCGGCAGCGTAGTGAAGCGGTCAGGGATGGCAGTCGTACTCACTACTGGCCCTCCTTGATGCAGATCGCGCCCGGGAACCCGGGTCCCCGGCAGCTAGCTGGCTGATCGAGTATGCCCGAAGCTACTGGCCATCAAGGTGAGCGGCTGCCACCTGGTTCTGGTGATTTTGCGAGCCAGTAGCCGTGACCGTCAGACATGGGTGGGCGGCTATAGCCAGCGTGATGTGACCTAACGACCATCCCGGACGACCATCCCTGCACCCGATGATTAGCAGCTACAGGTAGGCGGCGTACCGAAGGACGGCGAACAGGGCGCCGCGGCGGGCCGGAACCAGCATATTCACGTCTGTCCGTGGTCGACCGGTTCTGCAGTGCTCCGGTCGCGCGAATCACCGTGATCCGGTGATGCTTCCTCACCTGCTTGCCGGCAAGCCTGGCAGTGGCCCGCCTCCCGGCAGGGAAATCTCAGCGGCGGATGGACATGGCGAGCTGGCCTGGGTGCGCTGCCAAATCAACCCCAACCGAAGGGAGATCCTCTGTGAGCGCCGAGCAGCGAGAGAACCTCGAAGCAGTCCTGCGACAGTCAGCCTTCCCCGTCGGCAGCGACGTCAGCGAGCGGCGGCGGCTACTCCGAGAGCTGACATCGGCGCAGCCGCTGCCCGCCGATGTGACCGTGACCGCGGCCGACGTGAGGTCAACCTTCCCGCTCGGCCGCATGCAGGTCCGGCGGTCGGGGTACGGTGCGATGCAACTCGCCGGCCCCTTCGCCTTCGGGACGCCACCCGACCAGGCCTCGGCCATCGGCGTGCTCCGGGCCGCGGTAGCCGCTGGAGTCGATCACATCGATACGGCCCAGTACTACGGCCCTGGCGTCGTCAACGACCTGATCCGCGAAGCGCTCTACCCCTACCCCGACGGGCTGGCGATCGTCAGCAAGGTCGCGGTCCGGCGAGACGACAGCGGTGCCGTCCTCCCGTTCGACGATCCGGACCAGCTGCGCGAGGGCATCGAAGACAACCTGCGCACCTTGCGGGTCGGCCAGCTGGCAGCGGTTAACCTCCGGCTACCCGGCGACGGGCGTGTCGGCGCACGCTTTGATGACCAGCTGGCCGCGATGGTAGCGGCCCGCGACGAGGGCCTCATCGCCGGGATAGGCCTGAGTAATGTCAGCCTCGAACAGCTGCGGCACGCCGTGGCGGGGACCGGCATCGTCTGCGTGCAGAACCTGTTCCACCTGGCCGACCGCCACGGGGCCCCTGTTCTCGAGGAGTGCCTCAGCCGTGGTATCGCGTTCGTGCCGTTCTGCCCGCTCGGCTGGCCGCGCGGGCAGGACAACCCCGTCCTCACCAGCCCGGTGGTCATTCAGGCAGCCGCCCGCCTCGGGATCACCCCGGCGCAGGTCGCCCTCCAGTGGCTGCTGCACCTGGCCCCCAACGTGCTGCTCATCCCCGGGACCGGCTCCGTCGCCCACCTGCGGGAGAACCTGGCCGCCGAGGACGTCACCCTCGATCACGAGGCGCTGCGCGAACTAGACGGCGTTAGCGCCTGACGCGATGGACGCCCGGCGCGCGAGCAGCACCACGACCCGGAGCCGACGCGATATGACCACTGCGGATGTTCCCGCCCTTTCTTACTCCTCGGTACCGGGGCGGTGGGTGCTGGCGATCACCGTGCTCGGTTCGGGGATCGCGGCGCTGGACGCTACGGTCGTCAACATCGCCCTGCCGGCCATCGGGCGCGATTTTCACACGGGCATCGCTGGCCTGCAGTGGGTGATGACCAGCTACATCCTGACGCTTGCCGCGTTCCTGCTGATCGGCGGTTCGCTCGGGGACCGGTTCGGCAGGCGGAAGGTGTACCTGATCGGCATCGTATGGTTCGCCCTGGCCTCGGCGGCCTGCGGGTTCGCCCCCAGCGTGGTTTTCCTCATCATCACCAGGGTGCTTCAGGGCATCGGCGCGGCGCTGCTCACGCCGGGAAGCCTGGCGATCCTGGAAGCGTCGTTCACGCCCGCCGACCGGGCCCGGGCGATCGGGGCCTGGTCGGGCCTCGGCGGTGTTGCCATCGCCGCCGGACCGCTGATCGGCGGTTACCTGATCTCGGCCGCGTCCTGGCGGTGGATCTTCTTCATCAACGTCCCGATCGCGGCCGTGGTTGTCGCGCTAGGCGCACGACATATCCCGGAGTCGCGTGACCCGAGCGTGACCGGCCGGCTCGATTACGCGGGGGCGCTGGCCGCGGTGGTGTTCCTGTCCGGCATCACGTTCGCGTTCATCGAGGCGCCCACGCTCGGCTGGGGGTCGCCGACCGTGCTCACGATGGCGTCGCTGGGCGCGGCCGGGCTGGTCTCCTTTCTGGTTCGTGAGCACCGGGCGGCCGCGCCGATGCTGCCGCTCTCGATCTTCCGGGAGCGGCAGTTCGCGGCGGCCAGCGCCGTGACGTTCATCGTGTACGGGGCCCTGACGGGAGCGACCTTCCTGCTTCCGCTGGTGCTGCAGGTCGTGTCAGGCTATTCGCCGCTCGCCTCTGGTCTCGCGCTGGTGCCGCTGACGGTCATCATGCTCGCGCTGTCGGCCCGCTCTGGGCAGCTTGCGGCCAACATCGGGCCGCGCCTGCAGCTGAGCGTCGGGCCGGTCATAGCCGGCGCGGGCCTGGCCATGCTCACGTTCAGCACGTCCGGGTCGAGCTATGTGGCCGACGTGCTGCCTGCGGTCGTCATCTTCGGGGTCGGGATGGCGATCACGGTGGCGCCGCTCACTGCGACCGCGATGGGCTCGGCGCCCGCCCAGCACGCAGGCATCGCTTCGGCGGTCAATAATGATCTGGCCCGTTTCGGTGGCCTGCTGGCGGTCGCCATACTGCCGGCGCTGGCCGGCATCACCGGCCAGGCCTACCTGCACCCGGACGCGCTCGCCGCCGGTTTCAGGATCGCGGTGCTCATCTCGGGCGCGTTGTGTGCCGCAGGCGGGCTGCTCGCTGCGGTTACGATCTCCAACCCCCGCAAGAGCCCCCAGTCGACTGAGGCGTCCGCGCCCGGGAACTACATGCACTGCGGCCTCGAGGCGCCGCCACTGACAACCGGTCCTGCTACCGCAGCACGCGGTTAACGTTCAGCCGGGTGTCCCGGTGCCTGCTCGAGGATGTCCCGGCTGCGTCATGACGCACGGGTTTGAGTCTGGGAGCACAGGCTGGCCAGCCGCGGGATCAGCGTCGTCGCCGTGGCGCCGAGGATAGCCGTTCGCTCGCTGTCGGTGAGTTCCGGGCTGGCCTCGATGCGCTGACGGCAGGAGACGGCGAGGTCAGATTGGCGGCGATGACCTGGGCCAGGGTGTCGTCGTCGGCCACCGCGTCGCCGGGGGGCAGCTCTCCCGCGATGAACGGCGCGAAGATCCGGTTGCCGCCGATGGCGTGGCCCAGCTTGACGGCTTCCAGCATGCGGCGGGCGTCGCGGCCGGTCCCGAGATAGTTAGGGTCGATGATCGGGGCGTCGCCGGGATCCCGGCTGGCCAGCTTCAGCGTTCCTGTCGACTCGGGCTGGACGAGAGCGGCCATCACCACGATCGCCCCTCCGGTAGGACTGAGGGACCCGGGCATCTGGTGCGTCGCGTTGACGTGCAGGTCCAGCTCGTCGCCGGCGGCCTCTCGGGATGCCGTCCACAGCTGGGATCCGACCGCGGGGGTCATCTCCAGGTAGCCGGGAGCCAGCGCGTAGGCCTGGTGGTAACCCGGCTGGTCCTGTAGCCGCCGGCCGACGGGCAGGTCAGCGACGACTCCGATGCCCAGCGCGGCCAGCTCATCGGCCGGGCCGACGCCGGAGCGCAGCAGGATGGCGGGGCTGCCGTAGGTGCCGCCGGACAGGATCACCTCACGGCCCCGGTGCGGTCTCGGTCAGGTCAGACATGGCAATCTCCTGTGTTGCGGGTGGTCGAGCCTGGTCGCTTTGCGTCAGTTGGCGAGCGTGCCGTCGAAGTCGATGGTCAGGTGCGTCCCGTCGCAGAACGGCTTGTCGCCGGACTGGCCGCATCGGCACAGGGACATCTGGTCCGCGTGCGGGATTTCCCGGCCGTCGACATCGGTCAGCAGCACAGGCCCGGATACCAGGTAGGGGCCGTCCTCGGTGGAGATGATCATGACGTCGGGCATCGGAGGTGTCCCTTCTCAGAAGACCCTGATGGTCTTGGTGATGGGAAGCCGGCGGATCCGGGTTCCGGTGAGGGCGGCGATGGCGCTGGTCAGGGCGGGCGCGGCGGTGGGGACGCTGACCTCGCCGACTCCGGTCGGCGGCTCGCCCGACTCGATCAACAGCACGTCGATCTGCGGCACCGATTGCATCCGCATGACCGGGTAACGGTCGAAGTTCTGGGTGATGATCTGGCCGCCGTCGCCAAGTACGACCTCGCCCCAGGCGGCGGCGCTCAGCGCGTAGATGAGACCGCCTTCGACCTGGGCGCGGACCAGGTCCGGGTTGACGATGATGCCGCAGTCCAGCGCGAAGGTGATCCGCTCGATGTGGATCCGGTTGCGCTTATCGAGGGATATCTCGGTGACCTGGGCGCTGTGGCTGTCGAGGAAGCTGCTGGCGGCGATGCCGCGGGCGCGGCCTTCGGGCAGCGGGGTTCCCCAGCCGCCCCGCTCAGCCGCCAGTTCCATTGCGCGTAGGGTGCGCGGGTTGTCGGCCAGCAGGTCGCGTCGCAGGTCCACGGGGTCGCGTCCGGCGGCGATAGCCAGCTCGTCGATCGCTGACTCACGTCCGAATTCGGTGTGGGAGTTGGCCACCGACCGCCACACCATGATGGGCACGCCGGTCTGGACGTTGGTTGTCTCCAGCTTGAAGTTGGGCAGTGCGTACGGGCCGTTGATAGCACCGCTTGTCGTCATGTAATCGACGCCGTTCTTGAACAGGAAGTCGGCCACGAACGGCAGGTTCGGCGAGGTGGGCTCGGCGGCGACCTGCTGGTGGAACGCGGTCAGCCGGCCATGGGCGTCGGCGCCTGCCCGGACCCGGTGAACGGCCATCGCCCGGTACCGGCCGGACTTTAGTTCCTCCTCGCGCAACGACTGGAGCTTGACCGGGTACTTCCAGCCCAGCGCCCGCGCGACCTGCACGGCCTCGCTCGTCGGGTCGTGCCCGGAGGTGCTGTGCAGGCCGAACGACCCGCCGGCGTACGGGACGTGCACCCGGACCCGGTCCTCGCCGATTCCGGCCGCCGCAGAGGCCGCCATCCGGACGTAGGTGGGGCCCTCGGTGCTGGCCCAGACCTCCAGGATGCCGTCATCAACCATCCGGCACGCGGCGTTGTTCGGCTCCATCGGGGCATGCGCGAGGTAGGGCAGCTCATAGGTCGCGTCCACGACGTGGGCCGCGTCCGCCATCGCGGCCGCGACGTCGCCGTCCTCCCGGGCCGGCACAGCCTGCTCGCCGGACTCAACCAGCCGCCGGTGCTCGGCCAGCAGTTCCTCCGAGCTACGCCGCTCGGCGTTCTGCTCGTCCCAATCCACCCGCAGCGCACGCAGGCCCCGCTGCGCGTCATCGAACGTCTCGCCGACCACGGCGATGCCCTCCTCGATCGGGACCACCGCGGTGACGCCGGGCTGGGCCAGCGCCGCGCTGTCATCGACCGCGGCCGGCCTGGCGCCGAACTTGGGGGGATGTAGCACCACCGCGGTCAGCATCCCGGGCAGGGTGACGTCAATGGTGAACCGCGTCGTGCCGAGGATTTTCCCCGGAGAGTCGACCCGGAGCCTGCCCTCGCGCCCGATCAGCTGGTACTGGCCCGGATCCTTCGGCTGCACGCCGTCGGGGACCGGCAACTGCGCGGCCCGGACGGCCAGTTCCCCGAACCCCGCCCGCTTCCCGCCGCGATGACTCACCACACCCGAGGAGATCTCGACCTCCTCCGCTGGCACCCCCCACGCCTCGGCCGCCGACGCCACCAGCCGCGCCCGCGCCTGGGCCGCGGCCAGCCGGTAGCGGGCCCAGAAACCTACGGTCGAGGTGGACGCCCCGCTCAGCTGGATAAACCCGCCCCCCGCCGGAGTCCCGTACACATCCCCCCCCGGGCCTGGTCCCGTTCGCCGCGTTGACCACCCGGACCGAGGCCGAATCCGCATCCAGTTCCTCCGCCACGATCGTCGCCAGCCCGGTGTGGGCCCCCTGGCCCATCTCGATCTGGTTCGAGTAGGCGATAACGGTCCCGTCCTGATGGATACGGATATAGGGATGAACCGGATCGGCCAGCTCCTCCTCCGTCAGCGGCTGCATCTCCAGCTCCGGGACCACCGGTACGCGCTCCGGGACACGGCCCGCGGCCAGAGCCCCCGCCGCCTGGCCGATCGCGTCCCGGATGCGCGGGTAGGTGCCGCAGCGGCACAGGTTCCCGTTCATCCAGCTGGCGATCGCCGCGTCATCTGGTGACCGGTTAGCCTCCAGAAGCGCGACCGCGGCCAGGGTCTGCCCAGGCTGGCAGTACCCACACTGGACCACGTTGCCCCGGTACCACGACTCCCGGACCGCGTCGACGACTAGGCCCGAAGCACCTTCCACGGTGGTGATCGCCTTCTCAATGGCCTGCCCGGCCGGTGTCTGGCACGACTTGGTGTTGCGCCCGTCGATCAGCACCGTGCACGCCGCGCAGTACCCGATCCCGCAGCCGTACTTCGGCCCGCGCAGTCCCAGCACGTCCCGCAGCACCCACAACAGACCGAAGCACCACCGTCCGTTCGGGATAATTGAATTGTTTTTTCCCCGAACGGGCGGTGGTTTCGCTTCCTCGTCAGCCGCTACCGGCTCAGGTCGGGCGGGAAGACGTCGTTGTTGGTCACCGGGGCGCTTCCGAGGCATGCTGCCGTCGGCAATCGAGGCGCTCAGGGTGTAGCCAGTGGTCCGGGAGTCGGGTTCCCCAGGACGCCGGCCGGCAGTTGCTCGGCGACGGCGGGGAAGCGCGCCAGCATCGATACACACCCGGTTGCGGAGACGTACAGCAGGTCGTTGGCGCCTGCGTCGACGACGACCCAGCCGCCCCGGTAAGCCACCACGTCATAGGGGTCGGAGTCGTAGGGCGTCTCACCGGGGATTGTGCCGAGGCTGGACGCTGACTGCGGATGAGCGGCCGCGAAAGCGGCAATGTTGACCACCCTGGTCTTCCCGCCCGACAGCAGCCTGAGTGTACCGAAGGCCGATGCAAACGGTTTGGGCAGCAGATTATTACTGCCGTCCTTATTCACCAGGAAATCATCGATCGTCACGGCTTCCTGCCCGTGCCCGTAGGCGATCCCGGATGGGCCGGTGACCTCTTGTATATTTTCTTCGATCACCGAGGGAAGCTTGCTTAGTACCGGGATGATCTGGCCGTGGGAGGAAATTTTGAAGATAGCTCCCGTCTGGCCGGTACAGTATTGTGTCGTTCCTGCTGTCTCGGTGGACGGGCCGGTTGCGCAGTTAGACGCGCCGATCGGACCGCCTGTGCCGGCCTCCGTCACGACTAGGCCTGCCCCCGTTATCACGAGGTGCCTGGGTGCGTTGAGCCCGCCCTGTACCACCGTTTCGGCGATACCCGCCGGTGTGGCCCTGGCTACGGCCGGAACGGCTGCGGTGCCCGCCAGGGATGCCGCTAGCACTGCCGTCGCTATTCGCCGCATCATGGTTCCTTTCGCTCGTGATTTACTCGCCGTGAACTGCCGTGCGACCGCGCATCTGACCGACCCCGCGCCCGCCCCCCCCGCGAACGTTGACGGTCGAGTGCACGAATGGGAACGCCGCGTTCTCCGGCGTAACCAGATGGTCAGGCGAGCGGGTCGCGGACGGAGGCGCTGGTCATGAGAGCGGCTCCTTCTCGTCAGGGGTTCGGATGGGCCTGAAGCTAGTGGCCGTAAGGGTGACCGGCTGTCATCGGATTCCGGTGATTTGTGTTCCGGTATGCGCCAGCGGTTCTCGAGGAGGTCAAATCCGAGCGCCTCGATCTCAGCCGGGACGCCGTCCAGTGCCGACGGGTCACCCCCCAGCGGCGTGCAGCAGGCTCCCGCGGCGAGAGCCTGTGCTGCGGGTCCACCCAAGCTCCGCGATCTCGGTGGGTGACTTGGTGTGGATGTGAAGCAGGGTTTCCTGAGGAGGCCTGCCTCGGAAGCGCTACGGCGCGGCTCCGGAATTCGCTGCGATGCCGGGGACACGGAGATCGATCCAGTCGTTCGTTGTCCGGTCCGGCGAATCACCGGGATCCGGTGACACCTTCACGCCGGTGGCGTGTCGAGCGAGCGGCTCGGCGGAGAGCGCACACGACAGCCGCGCGAGAGTCGTTACGAGGGCTTAAGGACACACCTCCCGTTCGGGAATTCGATTTCATCCCTAACGAGAGGTGGCGCCAGCCGCGGGCACAGCAGCGTCACCGCTCCGGCGGGAAAATCCTGGTCCGGTCACCAAAGAAGGAGGCCGGGATGTTCCGCAGGCTCAAGAACCCACCGCCCGCGGGACCGGCCCGAATCACCGAAACTAGGTGACGGCCGCTCACCGTGATGGTCATTAGCGTGTGGCGCACCCGATCCTGCTAAGAGAGGTGCCCTCCCATGACCAGTGCCCCGATCCGCGACCCGCTCGCCGACCACCTCATCACCCCTCAGAACGCGGCGTTCCTGTTCATCGACTACCAGCCCTCACAGCTGGCGACGATCCGCTCGATGGATCCCGCGCTCTTGCTCAAGAACGCCGTGTCGACGGTCAAGACCATTAAGACCTTCGGGGTCCCGGTCGTGCACTCGACCGTCAACGTCGCCGCCGGCCAGGGACCAACGCTGCCCGAGTTGGGCGAACTGCTAGCAGACGACAAGCCGCTTGACCGGACCACGGTCAACTCCTGGGAGGACATCGAATTCCTCGAGGCCGTCCGCGCGACCGGGCGCAGGAAGCTCATCCTCTGCGCCCTGTGGACCGAAGTCTGCATGGCCTTTACGGCCCTCGACGCGTTGCACGACGGGTACGACGTTTACCCCGTCGTCGACGCGATTGCCGGCACCTCGCCCGAGGCCCATCGCGCCGGCCTTGACCGGGTGATCCAGGCTGGCGGGCAGCCGATCAGCTGGGTCTCGCTCGCCTGCGAACTGCAGCGCGACTGGGGCCGCCAGGAGACGGTCCCGGCTGTCGTCGAGATCGTCCTCAACGACCGCCTGCTGAAGGAGTAGCGGTTCGATCGACCGGCAGGGCGCTTCCACCACGCCCTTGGCGGCAAGCATAGATCCGTGCTGATCGCACGGTTAAAGGAGAACGGCATGACCTTGGACAACGCTCAAGATCGTCCGGAAGGCCTACAAGATCGCCGAGGACAAAGACCTCAAGGGATGGGTAGCCGCTTTCACTGACGACGGGACGTTCACCGACTATTCCGCCGGAGTCATCTTCCGTGGCCCTGACGGGCTCCCCGAGCAGGTGGAGAACTACGCGCGGGCGTTCCCTGACATGCACCGCGAGCTACACCATCTCTATGTCAGCGGCAACGTCGTGGTGGTTCAGCTGGCTCTCCAGGGAACCCACCTGGGCCCGCTGCACCTGCCCGCGGGGACGCTGCGGCCGACCGGCAAGCGGATGGACGCACCGTGCTGTGACGTCTTTGAATTGGTCGACGGCAAGATCAAGCGCTTCGACTGCTACCCCGAAGGCTCGATCATCCTCACTCAGCTCGGCGTGATCGATAACCTCAGCGCCGCGCTCGAGTAGCGACCCGAGAGGCACAGCCCAGCTCACCTTCGTCTCTGTCGGACCACAGCAGTTACCAGACCTTCATGCCGCCATCGACCGCGAGGTCGATGCCTGTCACGTTGGCGCTCTCGTCGGACGCGAGGGCGAGCTGTGATGCTGTTCAGGCCAGCCGAGAGCAGCCGCGTCTCTCGTGCGCGCTGTACCGCGGAGGAACGATCCTGAGCCTGGTGCTGCGGACGTGGGTGTCGACGGTGTTTACCGAGACCGATAGCTCGCCGGATCTCGGGAGTGATGGCGCATGCGGTCGCATCGGAGGCGATCGCCGGGCTAATCGCATTCCTGGTCAGCGACGCTGCCGCGCAGGTAAGCGAGGCGATCCCGCCCGCTTACGGCGGCTAGCCAGGCATGACGTGGCGGCGCGCAAATCATCGTGATCCGGTGATGACCTGCCACCTGTCACGTCGCGAGCCTGGGCGTGTTGCGAACCCGCGCACGGCCTTCAGTGGGCGTGCCCGAGCCATAAGGGAGAAGCCGTGACTTCACCAGCCGCTGCCGGACGCGCCGACGCCCTGCCCGATCACGCGCCCGTGGTGGGGTGTGGTCTCGGCGGTCGTGGCTCCGGTGCTGCTGATCAGCAGCTGGACGTTCGCTGCCGGACTGCAGCGGGGCACCCATAACGCGGTAGCCGATACGGTGTCGTCTGCCATCAGCATGGGACCACCTGCTGAGGTTTGTTGCCACGGTCATGGGACCACCTGGTTTGCCAGTTGATGGACCACCCTGCTGTGATCTCCCGGTTCATTTCGGACTGGAAGAGACGGCAGGGGATGGCGTTCCGGGAGGTTCTGGTGACACAGGTGAGAGAGGTCCTGCGGGCGTGGCTAGCCGGGGCGGGCAAGCGCCCTGCGGCCAGGCGGGCGGGCGTGGACGTGAAGACCGCCGCGCGGTATATCCGGGCGGCGCAGGCGGCGGGCCTGGCCCGCGGCGGGGATGAGTCGCAGCTGACCGATGAGCTGCTCGGGCAGGTGGTGGCAGCGGTGCGCCCGGCCCGCCCGGCCGGGCACGGCGCCTCGTGGGAGGCGCTGGTGCCGGTGACGGCCGAGATCACCGGGTGGGTGAAGGACGGCCTGACGCTGGTGAAGATCGGGGAGTTGCTGGAGTGCCGCGGGACGGCGGTGCCGTACCGGACGCTGGCCCGGTTCGCCGCGGCGGAGTGCGGGTACTCCTCGTCCCGGCAGCAGGTGACGGTGCCGGTGGCCGACGGCAAGCCCGGCGAAGAGGTACAGATCGACTTCGGCTACCTGGGGATGATCCCCGACGGGGACCGGCGGCGGAGGCTGCACGCGCTGGTGTTCACCGCGGTGCTGTCCCGGTACTGCTTCGTGTATCTGACGTTCTCGCAGACGACGGCCGAGGTGATCGCCGGCTGCGAGGCGGCGTGGGCGTTCTTCGGCGGCATGTTCACGGTGCTCATGCCGGAATATGTGGCGCGGAACATTTTCCGGTACCAGCCGGGCCGGCACCCCGCCGAAGAACTCAACGCCGCCGCATGGCACTCGGTCCAGGCCCGCTGGTCCATCTTGGCCACCGGCCGCACGAACATGTGCCGCGAGCAGCACAAGACCATCACGAACGCCCAGATGGTGCGCAGCTTCCCGGTCGCCGGGTCCAGCCAGCGGCCCAGCTGCCCGTAATCGATCTGCGCCTGCTCACCCGCCTCGGCCGGGCGCGGATCCAGCACCCGGACCTGCGACCGGCGGATCTCCTCCGGCACGTTCGCGCCACATACCGGCGCAAGCTCTGCACGCTGACGGCCAGGCCCTGCTCATCGCGCAGCCGCTGATGGATCGTCGACATCCGCACCCCGGCCTTCAGCTGGGCGCCGATGAACTCGTGGTGCTTCCCGATCGCCGGCCAGGTCACCTGCCGCAGCCGGGTATCGGCCAGCTGCGGGAACCAGCCCCGCACCAGCTCCGCCCACTCCTGCTCGCTCTTGGCAGGCCCGCCCGGCCTGATACCCGCCGCCTCCGCCGGGGCGATGTACTTCCGCAGCGTCTTGCGGTCCACCCCCAGGCTCTGGGCCATCTGGTTCTTCGACCGGCCCGCATGCCAGTGCATCAAGATCTCGGTCACATCGATCACGTCGAACGTTCTCCTCGCCATCGGCCTCCCGCCCCTCATGCCGGACGGGAGGAAGGTTGCTCCTTCTCGATGGCCAGGTCCACCACGACACGCACGTCATCCCCCTGGGGAATTACGGGCTCTTCCGCGAATTCTGTGACGGTTGACGGTAAGTGATGTTCGCTGGTCAGCAGGGACGCTGCCGGGTCGGTGGGTCTCCGCGGGCGGCTGCTGCTGGTGCCTGGATTGTCACGATCTGGGATAAGCGCGGCGTGGCGGCGTGAAGTGGCAACGAGGCTCCGCTATTGACGCGGTGGTCTGCCAAGATCACTGCACCCGGGAGCCCCGTTGCCGGATCAGTCTGCCATGCCGCCCGCCAGGCCGGCCAGCTCCGCCGCCCGCGTCGTCTGGGATGTCAGTGAGCAGGGGCAGGCGCTGCTGGCCGTGCTGTTCCCGCACTTGGCGGGGCTGCGCGTGCACCGGGTGGAAGATGCGGGAGACGCGGTAATGATCGTCGCGTCGTGCCGGGCAGACTCGGCGTGCTGCCCGCGGTGCGGTCAGGAGTCGGCGCGGGTGCACGGCGGGTATACGCGCATGGTGGCTGACGGCGCGGCGGGCGGACGGCCGGTGCTGATCGTCTTGCAGGTGCGCCGGTTCCGCTGCCGGAACCCGGCCTGCCCGGCGGTCACCTTCGCCGAGCAGGCCGGGGGGCTGAGCGAGCGGTACCGGCGGCGCAGCGTCCCGCTGCTGGGCATGCTGGCCGGGTTCGGGCTGGAACTGGCCGGCCGCGCGGCCGCCCGGCTGGCCGGGACCCTCGGGATCGCCGTGCACTCCTCGACGGTGCTGCGGCTGGTCGCGGCGAGACCGGAGCCGGAGGTCACGACCGCGCCGGAGATACTCGGGGTCGATGACTTCGCGCTGGCCAAGGGCCAGGTGTACGGGACGGTGCTGGTGGACATGCGCACCGGGGATGTGGTCGGCCTGCTGCCGGACCGGGAGGCTGCCAGCTTCGAGGCGTGGCTGACGGCGCATCCCGGCGCGGGAATCATCTGCCGGGACCGGGCCGGCAACTACGCCGAGGGCGCCCGGGCAGGCGCACCGGACGCGATCCAGGTCGCCGATCGCTGGCACCTGTGGCACAACCTGGCCGAATACGCCGAGAAGACGGTGGCTGGCCATCGCGGCTGCCTGAAGGACCAGCCCGGCGGCGGCGCCGGCGCACCGGGAACTGCGGACACGCCAGAGCAAGAACCGCCGGGGCAGGCGGCAGGCGCCCAGGTCCCGCCGGACGGGTCCCTGGATGCGTGCGGCCGGGAGCGCCGCCTGGTGGCACGCACCCGGGAACGTTACGCCGAGATCCGCGGACGGCTGGACGCCGGCGAATCGCTGTCCGCGATCAGCCGCGTCACCGGGCTGGACCGCAAGACCGTGCAGCGGTTCGCCCGGGCCGGCAGCGCCGGGGAACTGCTCGGCAAGGCCACCAGCCGGGAATCGAAGCTGGATAAGTTCACGCCCTACCTGCACCAGCGATGGAACGAAGGCGTCACCGATGCCGCCGCGCTGCACGCCGAACTGCGACAGCGCGGCTGGACCGGCAGCGAGCAGACCGTCCGCCGTTACGTCCGGCCATTCCGGCAGGCACCCGCCGCCCCGGACCCGGCCCCGGCAATCCCGAAGACCCGCCAGATCACCCGCTGGCTGCTGACCCGCCCCGACCACCTCCAAGCAGACGAACAAGCCCAGCTCCAGGCCATCCGCGCCCGCTGCCCGCACATCGACGCGCTCGCCGGGCACGTAACCGCATTCGCCGAAATGATGACCGCCCGCACCGGCAGCCGCGACCTGGAAGCCTGGCTCGCCGCCGTGGAAGCCGACGGCCAGTCCGGCCTGCGCTCTCTCGCCATCGGGATCCGCAACGACCAGCAGGCCGTCACCAACGGCCTCACCCTGCACTGGAACTCCGGCAAAGTCGAGGGCACCGTCAACAAGATCAAGATGATCAAGCGGCAGATGTACGGCCGCGCCGGCTTCGACCTGCTCCGCAAGCGCGTCATCTTGCACCCAGCGTTACCGGATCACAGAATTCGCGGAAGAGCCGAATTACCTGGGCGTCAGCCGCTCAGAGCTGGGGAATTACGTGAGCGCCGACAGCGACAGCGAGGCGGCAAGAGGGAAGTGGCTTAGCACTGACACTCGACTTCTGGGTGGGCCAGTCTCCCTGCCGACTCGGTGCGTTGTCCGGGTCGGCTCAACGGCGTGAGTGGCGGCGTGCAGATCATTCTTTCTGCCCTGGGGCGAGAGGCTGGCAGCTGCAGGCCAGCTCGGTCGCGACCGCGGCTGGCTGCCCGCGCGGCTGGTCAGCGTCGTGTCGGGACAGCTGACCAGCACCAACGACGTCCAGGTGTCCAGCATCCCCGGGGTGCCCTACCGAGTGGGCATCGCGGGCTCACGGATCACGCGGATGTACCCGTTCGGCCCGCTGCCCGGGTGCGGCCCGATGATCACCCTGCTCTCGCACGACGGGACGTGCTGCATGGGCATGAACACCGACACCCTCGCGGTCACTGACCCCGGTGGGCTCGCCGACGACCCGCGGCCGGGCTGGACGAGGTGGTAGCGCTCAAGGGCTGAACATCGGCTGATGCGGGTGGGTCAGCTCGAGGACGATGTGGGTTTAGGGCCGGTCGAGCGAAGGGTGCCCAGCTTGCCCAGCAGGTCGAACCAGAACCGCGCGCCGGGCGTCAGCGCCACGATCGTGATCAGGAAGCCGACAACGACGAGCAGGATCTGCCAGGCGGAGTTGCCCGTGGTGCTGGTAATGCCCCGCGCCTGCCACCAGTTGCAGGCCGGGCGCGCGCCGGCGCAGGCGGAGACCGTGGCCCAGCCGATCGGCAGCCCGGCTTGGGCCACGGTCGCCAGGTCGGTCTGGAGTCGCCCCAGGCATGTGGAGTCCGCCGTGGTGCAGGGTGGGCGATTCCCCGCCGCGGTGGCCACGGCCGAGCCGATGACGCTGTTGCTGTACAGGGCGCGCCCGACGGTGATCGTGTTGATATTGAGCAGGATGACTAGGATCGCGCCGGCGATGATCGTGAACCAGGCCACGTGCCGCTTATACCAGCCGGACACGCGGTCCATGTGGTCGTTGTACCAGTCCTCGATCGAAGTGCGGACCGACGTGATGTCGTCCTCAGCGGTGGTGACCAGCGTGTTGACCGAAGTCATGAGCGGCATCAGCGGCGCCATGTATGCAGGCATCGGGTCCTGGCTCATGATCTTCTGAAGGGACTGCCTGACGGTATCCAAGGTTGTTTGGCCGGTGGTTGTTTGGCCGGTGGCGGTCGTTTGGCCGGCGGGAGTGGTTTGCGCGGTGGGCTTGGGCACCAGCAAGTCGATGACCGCATCAGCGAACGCCGTGGGGGAAATGTAGGCGGGCAGGCTCCGGAGATCGCTGAGCGGCGCGCGTTTCTGCGGGCTCCGGCGGTTGCTGCGCGGCGCGTGTTTCTTGGGCTCGATGTTTCTCACGCTAGGGCGGTCCGGCTTGCTTGCCTGCACGAGCAGCTTCCGGCTGGTGATGTCGCCGACCATTCCCTGGCTGCGCAGGATCGGGCTGCCGAGCACCGCACCGGTTGCAGACTGCGGCTTGTCTTCGGTGGAGGTCCCAGTCACGATGTTCTTCCAGGCGTCGTAGTCCTTCTCTGCTCTGGTCAGGTCCGTCCCGACCTGCTCGCTGTCAAGGAGCTCACGAAGGCCACCGAGCAGGTATGCCCCGCGCAGCCCGAGGAAGCGTGAGATCAACTCGGTGGCCACAGAAGCAAGGGCGGCGGTAACGCCGAAGACAAAGGCCAGCCCGATGGCTAGATCAATGATCCCCGAACTCAGCATGACGCCCCCTGAGCCGGACCGATGTGATGACCGGTCATCATGGCCGCGAGATCGTCAGGATGCAGGAAGGACGGCGGCGGCGGGGGTCCCCAGGCGAACAGCCCGCGGGCCCCTTCGAGATCTTCGGGCGTCCACAGCTGGTCATCGACGATGCAGTCCATGTCCGAGTAGTACTCGGAGAAGTTGCCCGCCGGGTCCTTGAGGTACCAGAAGAAGTTCGATCCCGCGTAGTGGCGTCCCAGTCCCCACACGTGCCGTTCGGGCCTGCCCTCGAGCATCGCGAAGGCGCCGCGCCCCACATCGTCGATGTCGTCCACCTGCCAGGACGTGTGGTGCAGGAAGTTGACCGGCGCGGCCAGGGCCAGCACGTTGTGGTGATCGGTCGAGCAGCGCATGAACGCGCCCACGTCCTTGATGCGGTCGCTGATCTTGAAGCCGAGCCCGTCGACGAAAAACGACGTCGTGGCGCGGTAGTCGGTGCTGCCGAGCACGGCGTGACCGAGCTTGCGGGGGCGGACGCGGTCCGGCCGGGTGTGGCCCGGGGCCCGGCCGTCCGGCCGGTCGAGCCGGCCCGGCCCGTTATAGGCGGTGGCCGGGACGGGATCCTGCCGTGTCCGCGGCGCGACCTCCAGGGTGACCTGCACGCCGGTGACCGGCTCGGTCGCTTCCAGCTGAGTCCCCCGCAGCTGCTGAGGCACGCCGAGGCGGGCCAGGCTGGCCGCGGCGCGGGCGAGGTCGTCCGCGTCGTCGGCGCCCACGCGCAGGCCGAGCAGCCGGCGGGTGGGCGAGGGCAGGATCCGCAGCTGCTGGCCGGCGTCCAGGGTGGTGAACCAGCCGCCGGGCTGCGGGGCCAGGCCGAATTCTTCGTAGTACGCGGCGGTCTCCGCGACGTTCGGCACGCCGATCGTGACCGATAGCAGCCCGTGCAGGCTCATCGGATCTCCTTTATTCCGTGACGAACCGGTGGCTCATCTCGCCGATGCCTTCGATGTAGCTGGTCAGCACGTCACCGGGGGCGAGCCAGCGCTGCGGGTTGCGGCCCAGGCCCACACCGGACGGCGTGCCGGTGAAGATGACGTCGCCCGGCAGCAGCGGGGTGACCCGGGAAAGCTGCTCGATCAGCTCGGGCACGCCGAAGATCAGTTCCCTGGTACGCGCCTTCTGCATCTGGACGCCGTTGATCGAGCAGCCGAGTTCCAGGTCGTCCGGATGGCCGAACTCATCCGGGGTGACCAGCCAGGGGCCGACCGGGCCGAAGCCCGGATACGACTTGCCCAGGCTGAACTGGGGCGGCGAGCCGGCCAGCTGGAGGATCCGCTCGGAAATATCCTGGCCGACGGCCAGGCCGGCCACGTGCTCCCACGCCGAGGCGGCGGGGACGTGGGCGGCGGCCAGGCCGATGATGACCACCAGCTCGACCTCCCAGTCGGTGTGGCCGCCTGGCGGCAACGTGATCTCACCGTAGGGTCCGGTCAGGCACGAGGGGAACTTCGTGAACACCGGCGGAGACCCCTGCGGCCGGTCGAGCCCGGACTCGGCGACGTGGTCGCTGTAGTTCAGCCCGATGCCGAACACCTGGCGCGGCGACGGCGACGGCGATCCCAGCGAGGCGGGCGTGAACGGCTCGGGGTCGGGCAGGTCCGCCGACCTAGCCCAGTCCGTGAACTCGGCCCAGCGCGCGTAGGCGGGGCCGGGACCGAACCGGCCGCCGCTGGCCGCGTGGACGTCGACGGCGCCGGTGCCCTGGATCAGGCTGAGGCGCTGGTTGATGACGGCAATACGCATGGTGCTCCTGTGGTTGATGGCAACGGCGGGCGAGTCAAAGCGGCGCAACCTCGGCTCCGGCGCACCAGATGCGGCGGATCGACCGGGTGGCCTTGATGTCCTGCAGCGGGTCCCCGTCGATGAGCACCAGGTCGGCCCGGCGCCCCGGTTCGATCACGCCGCGGTCACCGAGCCCGAAGTAGCGGGCGGGCCGCGAGGTGGCGCTGCGCAGCGCGTCCACCGTGCTCAGCCCGGCGTCCACGAGGAGCTCGAGCTCGTGGTGGAGACTGCTGCCGTGGCTGATCGCCGCGGGCACGCCGGGGGCGGCGTTAGCGTCGGTGCCGGCCAGGATCGGCACGCCGGCGCGGTACATAACGGCGACGCTCTGCCGGGCCGCGGCATAGTCGGCCCCCGGCGGGGCGGACTGCTCCACGACGCCCTCCATCATCGCGAGCGTCGGGATGATGATGCGGCCGTCCGCGGCCGCGCAGGCCGCGGCGGTGTCGTCAAGCGCCTTGTCCAGCGGCACGTGGGTCAGCACGCTGACCCGGGCCCGCTGCGCCATCTCGACCGCCTCATACGACGCGGCGTGGGCCACGCTGAGCTTGGCGAACTCGCGGGCCGCGGCGGCCAGCGCGTCCAGCGTGGCCTGGTCGTGGCTGGGGCCAGGATTCCCGACGATGATCTTGATGTAATCAGAGCCCTCGGCGACCCGGTCGGCCACGAACTGCCGCGCCTGATCCGCGCCGGTGACCAGGCCCCGGGGGCCGATGACGGGAATGCGGGCATGCAGGCTGCCCGGCGCGATGGCCGAGGTGCCCGCGCTGCGGATGTCGGTGAGCCCGGCGGCCCCGCGCAGCGAGTCGACCAGTTCGGGCGGCGCGGTGCCCATGTCGAGCGCGGTGGTCACTCCGAACCCGCTCAGCAGCACGAGCGAGTGCCGGCTGTGCAGGTGGACGTGCGCGTCGATGAGCCCGGGGAGCAGCACCCCGCCGCCGCCGTCGATGATCTTGGCACCGCCGGCGTCGGAGCCGATGCGGTCTCCCTCGATGACGACCGTGCCCAGCGGCAGCAGCTGCCGGCCGTCGAACGCGCGGACGTTCGTCACGGCGGTCCTCGGCCGGGCGGCGGCCCGTTCCGTGCTGCCCATGGGCATCTCCTCGGTTCGTCTTCTTTATACGCCCGATATGCCCGCGCGCACCGGCCTGAGTCCTACCGCCGTCTCGATATCGAGGCTGGCCGGGTCGGCGGCCCGCCAGGCGATGTGCTGGTCGGGCCGGACGAGCAGGAACTCCGCAGGCCAAGGGTAATCCGGCGGCGAATCGGTGAGCGTGAGCGGGATGCCGTGGCGGCGGGCGCGGGCGGCCAGGTCCGCGACCCGGGGATGGCCGGCCAGCGCGGGGCCGACCAGCGTGAACCCGGACCCCAGCCGGTCATAGAGCGAGGATCCGTCCGGCAGCCAGGCGTGCGGCAGGCGGGCGCCCGGCTCGGTGCCCGGGGTGTAACGGCTCACGTCGTCAGCGCCCGGCTCGGTGCCCGGGGCGTAACGGCTGGCGTCGCCGACGGGCGTGGGCCGGCTGGATGACCGGCGAGCCGGCGTAGCTGTAGCCGAGGACGAGCCCCAGGCTGTGGAACTCGGCTCGCTTGGCGCGCTGGATTTGCGCCGCGTCCCGGGGCAGCACGTCGGCCAGCGCGCGCATGTTGGACGCCGCGCTGGCCACGGTCTGCTCGACCACGGCGCGGCGCTCCGGCTCGTAGCTCGCCAGCAGTTCGGCGGCGCCCCAGCCCTGCTCGACGGCGGCGATCTTCCAGGCGATGTTGACCGCGTCCCCGACGCAGGTGTTGAACCCGTGGCCGCCCCACGGCGGGTTCACGTGCGCGCTCTCGCCGACCAGGAACACCCGCCGGTCCCGGAACGTGTCGGCGACCAGCATCCGGGCCGTCCACGGATCGGTGGCGAGCAGCCGGTGCTCAACCGGGGCGCCGACCAGGCCGGTGATCAGCTCGGCGGCGTGCGCCGCCCCGTAGTCCGCCTCGATGCCCGGCAGGATCGCCCACCAGATGCCGTCCAGGTCCAGCCGGCCGATCACGCCCGTGACGGCCGCGCCGACCACCCAGTACTGCACGGCGGCCCCGAGGGCGGTGTCCAGGGCGGGCGCGCTGAACACCATGTTGAAGTTGGGGCGAGGATCGCAGCGGCCGGCGTAGCGCGCCCCGGCCTGCTCGCGCACCACGCCGCCCGCGCCGTCGCAGCCGAGCACGTAGCGCGCGGTGATCTCGTAGCCGTCACCCTGCCCGTCCTGGACGGCGACGGTGACGCCGTCGGCGTCCTGGGTCAGGGTCGTCGCGCGGTGGCCTAGCCGCAGCTCGACGCCAGGGCGGTGGCGCAGGTGGGTGCGCAGCACCTCTTCCACTACCGGCTGCGGCACCTGCTGGCCGGACTCGGCGAACCGGTCGTCGCGCCCGGCCGTCAGCCCGAACGCGGGCTCGAAGTCGGTGATCCGGCGGCCGGACAGGGACTCGCAGAACGTCACGCGCTGCGACCAGGCCACCGGCAGCGGCGCGGCCTCGCGCAGCGCGTCCGCCGCGCCCCAGCGGCGCAGGTACTCCATCGTCCGGATGCTGGTGGTCTTGGCCCGCGGCCGGCGGTGCGAGACCGCGGCCCGCGGCTCGAGCACCACGCAGCCGATGCCGTGCAGGCTGAGCTCGGCCGCGGCCGCCAGGCCGGCCGGGCCGCCGCCCACCACAAGCACGGCGGTGCCCGGCATCGCAGTCACGAGATGAATACTCCCCTGCGGGCAGGCCGCTGTACAGAGGCCGTCCCGGCCGGGCGGCCGTCCGCCCGCGCGCCCGCCGTAACGGCTGAGCTCTCTTTCCTGGGGCCGAACGAGCGGTGGCTCACCGCCCCGGCCGGGTGGCGGGTACCGGGGGCAGGCACCGGGGACCGTTCGGCCTAAAGGGTTTGATGGAATGTTTGCGCGCTCGCGATTGTCGATACCCCTACAGGTATCCAACGCGAGGAGGCAGACGATGGCGACGGTCGAGCTGACGGCCGAAAACTTCAACTCGACGGTAGGCGGCGACGGTCTCGTCCTCGTCGACTTCTGGGCCGAGTGGTGCGGGCCGTGCCGGATGTTCGGGCCGATCTTCGAGGGGGCCTCCGAGCGGCACGCCGACGCGGTGTTCGGCAAGGTCGACACCGAGGCCCAGCCGGAGCTCGCCGCTACCTTCAACATCTCGTCCATCCCGACGCTGATGATCATCCGCGACAACGTCGTGCTCTACCAGCAGCCGGGTGCGCTGCCCGAGGCCGCTCTGGAGCAGCTGATCACCAAGGCGGCGGAGCTCGACATGGACGAGGTCCGCGCCAGCCTGGCCGCGCCGTCAGGCGCGCCCGCCGAGGCCTAGGCTCCTCCTTCCTAGGAGAGCACGCGGCGGCGGAAGTTGCGCAGGCCGATGGCCAGGAACAGCACCGCGAACCCGGCCACGACCGGGTAGATGACGTACAGGTGCATGTGCGGGGCATCGGTGAAGGCGGCCCGCATGCCCTCATTCACGTAGATCAGCGGGTTGACCAGCACGATCGTCTGCAGCCAGGGCCAGCCGCCCACGGTGACCGGCGCGAGCTTGGTCCAGGAGTAGTACGTCCCGCCCAGGAACGTGATCGGCAAGATGATGAAGCCGAACATCAGGCCGATGTTCCTCGGCTCGAAGCTGGTGCCGAGCAGGAGCCCGAGCCCGGCCATGGCGATGCAGGCCAGCGGCACGAACGTCACGATGATCCACCAGTGCAGGTTCAGGTGGGCCTCCACCCCGGGCGCGTGCACGACCGAGGCGATCGGCAGCACGATGGCCGCCGACAGCAGGCCCTGGGCCGCCCCGGCCAGGACCTTCGCCATGGCCACCAGCCAGATCGGGCACGGGGCCTGCACCCGGTCCTCGATCTCGCGGGTGAAGCCGAACTCCTGGGCCATGGCCAGCGCGATGGACTGCACGCCCTGGAACATGACCGAGATCCCGACCACGCCCGGCACCAGGATGGTGGCGAAGGCCGACTGCTCGGCCGTCCCGTGGCCGCCGATGCCCTGCCCGATCTTCGGGAACACGTACAGGAAGACGAAGCAGAGCAGGAACGGCTGGATGAGCGTGCGCAGCACGAACTCCCAGATGTGCTTGCGCAGCACGACCACGTCCCGCAGCAGCAGGGCGCCGAGCGCGGTCCAGCTCGCGGCGGCGACCGAGCGGGTGGGACCGCCGCCGATTCTCCTAGCCGGAGCCTGCCCCGTAGCTGACTCGGTTGTCGTCGCCATCAGTCCCGTAGTTCCTTCCCGGTCAAGCTGATGAACACGGTCTCCAGGGTGGGCTCGGCGATCGACACGTCGACGAGTTCGAAGCCGCCGCCCTCGGCGGCCAGCACGATGCGCGGGACCAGCCGGTCGCCGTCCCGCATGTGCAGCTCCAGCTTGCCGTCGGCGATGCGGGTCCGGGTGACGCCGTCGACGTCCTTGGTCAGCAGGTCCGGCGAGTTCGGCGATGTCGCCGGTAGTGCGCACGGTGACGATGGTGTCGGCGCCGGTGCCCTGCTTGAGCGCGGCCGGGGTGTCCAGCGCCAGGATGCGGCCGTGGTCCATGATCGCGACCCGGTCGCAGAGCTTGTCGGCTTCTTCCATGTAGTGCGTGGTGAGCAGGATCGTCTGGCCTTCGTTGTGCAGCTCGCCGAGCAGGTCCCACAGCGCCAGGCGGCTTTGCGGGTCCAGGCCCGCGGTCGGCTCGTCCAGGAACAGCACCGAGGGGCGGTGGAAGATGGCCCGCGCCACCATGAGCCGCTGGGCCATGCCGCCGGACAGCGCGTACACCGACGCCTTGGCCCACTTGGACAGCTGGAACTGCTCGAGCAGGTCGTCGGCGATCTTCCTGGACTGGCTGGCCTTGATGCCGAACAGCCGGCCGTGGAAGTACAGGTTCTCCCACACGGTGAGCTGGCGGTCCAGGGTGTTCTGCTGGGAGACGATCCCGGTCAGCTGCTTGGCCAGCGCCGGGTGCGCCGCGACGTCGATGCCCGCGATGAAGGCCCGGCCGCCGGTCGGGACGACGCGGGTGGTGAGCATGCCCGCGGTCGTGGTCTTGCCCGCGCCGTTCGGGCCGAGCAGCCCGAAGATCTCGCCGGTCTCTCACGTCCAGGTTGAGCTGGTCCACGGCGGCGAAGTCCGCGCCCGGATAGACCTTGGTCAGGTCCTCGGTGTGGATGACCGCGCCGGGCTCGCCGGCCTGCGCTGGTTTGCTGCCGGCGGCTGGCTTCTGCGGTGCTCATAGTGCCACAGCCTATGCTTCGGGCAGTTACCTGCGGGCGGCGGCCAGCGCGGCGCGGATCTTCCCGGCGCTGGCGGGCGTTCCGGCCGGGTCGGCGAAGTCGCCGTAGGGGGCCCCGTACGCCGGGCTACCCGGTTCCTGGCGCCAGCTTTCGGCCAGCGAGCCCGCGTCCACGGCGTCGTAGCCGATCGAGTCGAGGAACTCGGCCACCACCGCCTTGGCCTTCTCGTCGTCGCCCGCGATGGGCAGCGCGCTGCGGTCGGCGGCGCCGTGCGGGCGGGCCAGCGAGGCCAGGTGCCGGAAGTAGATGTTGTTGAAGACCTTGACGACGTGCGCTTCCTTCAGGTGCTGCTGCAGGAGGCCACTGCTGGTGAGCTCGCCCTCGTCGAGTACCGCGATCTGGCCGTCGCGCTGGGGGTAGTAGTTGCCGGTGTCCATCACGACCTTGCCTTTCAGTGGCTCGGCGGGAACGCTCTGCGATGCCCCGAACGGGATCGAGACGACGACGATGTCGCCTGCCTCGGCGGCCTGCTCGGACGTCGCGGCGCGGGCCTGCGGGCCGAGTTCCGTTACGAGATCGGTTAGCGTTTCCGGGCCGCGAGAGTTGCTCAGCACGACCTGGTGGCCGGCCGCCACGCTGAGCCTGGCGACCGTGCCACCGATCATGCCGCTGCCGATGAAACCCACTGTTGTTGTCATGCCCGCGCTAACCCGGGCGGCGCGCCGGTCATTCCGTGGCCATGAGCTCGCCCGCCAGTTCGTCGACGGTGGCGAGTTCGGCGGCCGCGGCGCTCTCGGTCGGTTCGTCGCGGTCGTGTGGGCGTCGTTGCGTGCGTGGGACGCGGCCGTTGGTGGTGGCGGTCGCGCGCGGGCGCAGGGTCAGGTAGCTGACGGCGACGCCGGCCGCGAGCAGGACGATGGTGACGAGCAACCCGGTGTGGTAGCCGTCCACGAACGCGTGCACGGGGTCCGCGCCGGCCCGGAGCGCGGCGGCCCGCCGGGTCCCCAGGACCGCGCCGATCACCGTGATCCCGAGCAGCCCTGCGACCTCCCGTGAGGCGTTGAGCAGCGCGGACGCGACACCGGACCGGTCCGCGGGGATGGCGTGCATGACCGCGTTGGTCAGCGGCACGTTCATTAGCCCGGCTCCGGCGCCGAACAGCATGAACCCGGGCAGCAGGCTGTCGTAGCTCACCTGCAGGCCGAGGCGGGCGAACAGGGACAGGCCGATGACCATCAGCAGCATCCCGGCGGCCACCGTCCGGTGCGCTCCGGCCAGGGCCTCGACCCGCGGGGCGACGACCGCGAACACCGCGACGCACAGGGCCATCGGCACGAACGCCAGGCCGGCCTTGGTCGGCGAGAAGCCGAGGGTCTGCTGCAGGTACAGCGAGGTGAAGAAGTAGATGCCGAGGATCCCGAAGGCCCAGATCATCATGGTGCCGGTGCCGCCGCTGAACTCGCGGCGCCGGAACATCGCCAGGTCCACCATCGGGTTCTTGGTACGGGCCTCGATGGCCAGGAAGGTCACGGCCGCCGCGGCGGCCAGCGTGAAGGCCCCGATGATCATCGGCGTGGTCCACCCCTTGGTGCCGCCCTCGATCAGTGCATAGGTCAGCGCGAACAAGGCCAGCGCCGAGGTGACCAGGCCGGGCAAGTCGAGCTGCCGGGCGGCTTGTCCGGCCCGGGACTCGCCCACGTAGAGCAGGGCCATGGCGAAGGTGATCATGTGGCATGGAGACGTCGATGAAGGAAAAGATCCAGTAGAAGATGGTTGAGCGAAGGCAGACGTACAGAACATTGGATAAGAGCATTCGAGAGGTGGCCTTCGCCGCAGAGCTGCCGAAAGCCGACTTTCGTGAGCGTGTCCAATGCGATTTCGTCCTCTTGAACGGTGACCATTAAGCATTGCTCAACCATCAGATGCCATCATTCGCAGGGGGTGGCGTAGGTCAGCACGGTCGGTCGCAATGGCTTGTTCTATTGCGCAGACCCTGCCGCCGGGAGCAGGGCGCAATGGGCGAGACGCGGGTGATTTACCGATTTTGCCGCAAGCTCGCGCTGCCGATCGATCCCCGCGCCACCGTCCAATCCGCGGCCGATCCGGCGCCGGGGGGATTGTCGTGACCGCGGAACCGGACCTCGCGAAACTGACGCTGCCACGGCGCATTTCGGCACCGGCCGGGCCAGGCTCGCTCGCGGAGCCAGCGGGCGCTGAGGTTCTGCTCTCATCGGCGCAAGTAAGGCGCGGCGAACGACACGCGGTGTTGGCGCTCCTTCTCGTCAGCGTCGTCGCCTTTGCCGCCGCCGCTCCGTTTGCCCGAGTGCCGCTGACCCCGGTCCAGCCGTTCATCCCGGCCTACGAGGCGGCACTCGCCATCATCGATCTGATAACGGTGGTGCTGCTGTTCGGCCAATTCAGCTGTACCCGTGCGCCCGCCTTGTTGGTGCTCGCCGCAGGATATCTCTTCGACGCGCTGATCATCGTCCCACATGCGCTCACCTTTCCGGGATTGTTCGCGCCGAGCGGGCTACTCGGCGCCGGCCCGCAGTCGACCGCCTGGCTCTATATGTTCTGGCATGCCGGGTTCCCTGTGTTTGTCATCGCCTATGCCCTGCTCAACCGTGCCGGAGCGCCTGCTTTCGCGCCGGTGAGCACGGCGGTCATCGTGTCGAGTACGGTGGCGGTTTGCGTCCTGGTCCTTCTCCTCGCCGCGCTCGCAACCGCGGGGCAGTCGTTGCTGCCGGCGATCATGGCGGGAAGCGGTTACACCGCGACGATGAAATTTGTCGTCGCCGCGACGTGGCTCTTCAGTATCGCCGCACTGGTCATCCTCTATCAGCAGCAGAAGCGCTCGATCCTCGATTTGTGGCTGATGGCGGTCATGTGCGCGTGGGCGTTCGACATCGCGCTCAGCGCGGTGTTCAACGGCGGCAGGTTCGATCTTGGCTTTTACGCCGGCCGCCTTTACGGGCTGCTGGCGGCGAGCTTTGTGCTGGTCGCGCTTCTCGTCGAGGCGGCCGGCCTTCACAAGCGGCTCGCGGTCGCCAAGTCATTCGTCGACAGCCACGCGAGAGAGCTCGAGGAGAGGGTCCGCGAACGCACCGCGGAACTCGATCGCAGCAATCGGTCGCTGGAGGCGGAGATTGCCGAACGCCGGCAGGCCGAGGCGGAGGCGCAGCGGGCCCGTAGATCGCTCGATGTCGTGATCGAGAGCATTCCGGCGATGTTGAGCGTCAAAAGCGCGAAAGACGGTAGGTGCACGCTGATCAACCGGGCTGGCGAGGTGCTGTTGGGTCTCGACCGAAGCGAGATCGTCGGCAAAGCGGCGCGCGACATCTTGCCTGGCGCGGAGGCGGACGAGATCGAAATGCACGATGCTGCGGTTCTCGCCGCGAACGGCGCGCCGATGGCGCATGAGCACGTGCTGACGTCTTCTACGCAAGGCCCGCGTCAACTCCGCACCCGCAGGGTGCTGTTGCCCGACGCGGGCGGGGAGCCCGAATACCTGCTGGCGATTTCCGAGGACCTCACCGAGCAGCGCCAGGTCGAAGAGCAGCTTCACCAGGCGCAGAAAATGGAGGCGCTCGGCCAGCTGACCGGCGGCCTCGCCCATGATTTCAACAATCACCTGGCGATCATCATCGGCAATCTCGACCTGTTGCGCGAGATGCGGCCCGACGGCGGCCCTGAGGTGGAATTGCTGCAGGATGCGCTCGATGCCGCGCTCAAGGGCAGCGAGCTGACGCAGCGTCTGCTGGCCTTTGCGCGCCGGGCGCCGCTGCGGCCCGAGCGGATCGATGTCAACTTGTTGATCGGGAATATCACGCGCCTCCTGAGCCGGACCCTGGGCGAAGACATCGAAGTCCGGCTCGACCTCGACCCGGCCATCCCGGCGGTCGTGGCCGACCCGGCCCAGCTCGAAACCGCCATTGCGAATCTCGCGAATAATGCGCGAGACGCGATGCCGCAAGGTGGCCAACTCGTGCTTACGACGGGGTGCCGTGACCTCGACGAGGAGTACGCCGCCGCCCATGCCGAGGTAACCCCTGGCACCTACGTCATGATCGAGGTCAGCGACACCGGGCATGGAATGCCGCCCGAGGTCGCGTCGCGCATCTTCGAACCGTTTTACACGACAAAAGGACCGGGTAAGGGCACCGGCCTCGGCCTCAGCATGGTCTTCGGCTTTGTCAAGCAGTCGGGCGGTCACATCAACGTCTATAGCGAGCCCGACCGGGGTACGACGTTTCGTTTGTATCTCCAGCCGGCGGAGGCCGCCGCCGGGATGCCCGAAGAGCAAGCCAAGGCTTTGCCATGTTTCGGTGCTGGAGAAATGGTGCTCGTCGTCGAGGACAACCACAAACTACGCCAGGTTTTGATCCGTCAGCTCGAGGAGCTGAACTACCGCGTCCTGGAAACCGAAAACGCCCGCGCGGCGCTCGACCTGCTCGATGCCGGTGTTGAGGTAGATCTGCTGCTGTCCGACATCGTCATGCCCGGCGAGATTGACGGTCTTGGCTTGGCGCACGAATTCAGCGCGCGCTATCCGGGAGCGCCGGTGCTGCTGACCTCGGGTTTTCCCGGCGCGCGCCTCGTCGATGCCGCGGGCCTTGGCGCGAACGTGCGCCTGCTGAGTAAACCGTACCGTAAGAACGATCTGGCGCGGATCCTTCGCGAGGTTATCGACGACGGCGTTCCGGTCGGCAGCTCGATTCCTGCTTTCACCTAGGGGCGATCATGGCGCTGATCCTGGTGATCGACGATGAACCGAAAGTGCGGCAGATGGTCCGTCGAATCCTCGTTCTCGCGGGGCATTCCGTGGTCGAGGCAGACGATGGGGCCGCGGCACTGAGCCAGATGCGGCGCGAGGCGCCGGCGGTCGTGCTGACTGACATTCTGATGCCGGGCACCGAAGGCATCGAAACGATCTTCAAGATCCGCCGGGCCCGCCCCGAGACCAGGATCATCGCAATGTCCGGCGGCGGCCAGGCGGGTGAGCTCGATCTTCTGAAGCTCGCGGAGGGGGCGGGCGCTGATGCCGTACTCGCCAAGCCATTTCGCGCCGCCGAGCTGACGGCAGCGGTTGACCGGCTGCTGGCGCCGCGGGGCAACGACCCTGTGCCCGTTCACGCAACAAACTCCACTGCGTCAGCCTGACCGGCGGCACCGAGTTGCGATGGTTATGGTGATGGCCGGTCGATCATTGTGCTGCGTCTGAGCTATTTGCGACGGGGTCCCGCGCAACGGCCCTTGCCCCACCCCGACGCGGCTCTTGGGTTATGTTTGTGCCGGCGTGTTTACGGCGCCTTAACTATGCTTTTGCTATCTTCTGACGCGACGTTGATAAGAACAACTCGGAAACGCGACCATGAGCGACAATCCATTGCGCGTTCTGGTGATCGACGACGAACCGGGAATCATCAATTTCCTGAAAAAAGCAATCGAGTCGATGGGGCATGAGGTAATTGCCACGCAGGAGTTCGAACAATTCAAGAATGCTATCGAGACATGGAACCCGGCGGTCGCAATCATCGATATCAATATGCCGGGACACGATGGCGTCGAATTATTGCGTTATCTTGCCGCCGCGGGTTGCAAGGCACGAATTCTGGTATCTAGCGGGCTTGACGATCGCACGGTTGATGCGGTGATCCGGCTTGGGAGCGAGCGCGGGCTCAGAATGAGCGGGAAGCTGCCAAAGCCGCTTCGCCTCGCTGACCTCCAGCGCATCCTGGCCGAGAACAAACCCGCGCCGAATACCCCGCTTTCGTCGCCAGAGCTTGCCCAGGCAATAAAAGACAATCAGCTGTTTCTCGAATACCAGCCCAAGATCGACTGCAGGCTCAGCCGAATTACCGGGGTCGAGGCGCTGGTGCGTTGGCGTCATCCGCTGCGCGGCCTTGTGCGGCCCGACCAGTTCATCGGCTTGGCTGAGGGAAACGGTCTGATCGACGCGCTGACGGATTGGGTTGTATCCCACGCCGCTCAGCAGGCGGGGCTTTGGAACCGGCAAGGACTGCCGATAGAGGTGGCGGTCAACATCTCCGCCCTGAATACCCGAGACGTCGCTTTTCCCGATCGGCTGGCCCAATTGTGCAAAAATCACTTGGCCAACCCCAGTTCGATCGTGCTCGAGCTTACCGAAACCGGCGCAATGAGCGATGTCATCCAGATGATGGACGTGTTGACCCGCCTCCGAGTGAAGGGGTTCAAGCTTTCGATCGACGATTTTGGCACCGGCTATTCCTCGCTCGTCCAACTCCAGCGGATGCCGTTTTGCGAGATCAAGATCGACCGCTCCTTCGTCTCTCAGATGAAAGAGTCTCGCGACTGCGAGGTCATCGTCGAGATCATCGTCAATCTGGCGCACAAGCTCGGCTTGCGCAGCGTTGCCGAAGGCGTCGAAGGCAAGCCAGTCCTTGATGCGCTCACGAAACTGGGCTGCGACGCGGCGCAGGGCTTCCACATCAGCCCGCCGGTCGCCGCGGATCGGATACCCGAACTGATCCGCCAATATTCGCAAACGCGCCAAGCGGTTGCATAACCGCCTGAAGCAGCCCCGGGTGTTCCGCCACCGGTGCTGGAGGCTCCCTCGTCGAGGAACTCGACGCGGCGGCGCCGGGGGCGCCCATGACCTTCATCGGACACCTGATGAACCCGCGTCCAACGCCGTGGGCTCGCCTCGATGCGTTGGATTGTCGGCGGCGACACCCTTGAGGCCGCTGCACCGGCTAGCGGATGGCCGTGCTATTGGCGAGGTCGGCTAAGGGGCGCCAGAACGCGCTCTCGCCGCGCCGTTTGAACGACCGATCTCGGGCTCAGCTGGCCGACCCTCACCCAGACCGATGCTAGGCGAGACGCGCGGATAGTTGTCGCGATTGCCTTGTGGGTTGCTGACCGCGTCTGCACCTTCCGTCTTGTTGCGTCCAGTATGCGATCAGTTCAATACTGATGATGCGGCGCGCTAGGGCGGGAGCGGGTTCACCTCGCTTGTCGATGACGGCGGCGCTTCGATGGCCCGATGGAGGCCCAAGACTCACGCCAATGGAGGAAGATCGATGTCATTCTACCGAGGCATGACCTGCGAGAACGTGACCATCAACGGCTACCAGGGGACGCCGATAACGGCGTACGTGGCCAGGCCGGCCGGTCCCGGGCCGTTTCCGGGCGTCGTGCTGATCCACCATCTGCCGGGGTGGAGCGAACTCTACATCGAGACGACGCGCCGCTTCGCGCATCACGGCTATCTCGCGATCTGCGCCAACCTTTATGAGCGCGAAGGCGGCGGCAGCGACGGCAACCCTGACGACGTCGCCGCCAAGGTCCGCGCCGAGGGCGGCATTTCCGACGCCCAGATGGTCGGCGATACCGAAGCCGCGGTGAAGTGGATGCGCGCGCAGCGCGACAACAACGGCAAGGTCGGCCTCATCGGTTCCTGCTCGGGCGGCCGGCACGCGTTCATCTATGCCTGTCAGCGTAAGGATATCGACGCCTGCGTCGAGCAGTGGGGCGGCCGCGTGGTGATGGCCAAGGAGGAGTTGAACGCGAAGACGCCCGTCGCGCCGATCGACATGACGAAGGACCTCTCCTGCCCGCTGCTCGGCCTGTTCGGCAACGAGGATCGCGCGCCGAGCCCCGAGCAGGTGAACCAGCACGAGGCCGAACTCAAGAAGCACGGCAAGAATTATGAATTCCACCGCTACGACGGCGCCGGCCATGGCTTCTTCTATTGGCACCGGCCCCTCTATCGGCCCGAGCAGGCGATGGACGGCTGGAACAAGATTTGGGCCTTCTTCGGCAAGTATCTGGCGAAGTAGGAGGTTTGGACATGTGCACGTCCATCATCGAGATCGCTCTCGCGGAGGGCATGGCAAAGCGCGGGGACGAATGGTTCCCGCTATCGCAGGCGGTGGTTGCCTATGACCACGCGCGCCATGCGCCGCTGGGCGATGTCATCACGCTCGATTTCATCAACGCGGACCTCGATCCCGGTGCGCGGGCGGGGATCGAGCTGACGCTGGAGACGGCGAAGGAGTTACGCGCCGCTCTCGATCGGGCGATCGCCGCCGCGGAGTTCGAGGAGGCGGAAGTGCGGGGCAAGGGCGCCGTGCTCAGCGTCGTTCGAGCCGCGTGACGAGTTAGCTGCGGCGGCATCGCCCGTCATAGGGCGATGCCGCATCAAAGCCATTGCGCTAGCGAATTAGTCCAGCGCGCTTTCGACGCACTTGGCGATCTCGGAGATCGCCGTGGCGCGCGCGGCAGCCTCGCTCTTCTCGATGCCGGCGGAAATCAGCTCCCCGCGCTCCGCGCCGTGCGAGCTGATGCTCCAGTGCCATTTACCGACATCCATTCGGTGAATCACGGCACGAAGGACCTCTTCGTCCGCGACCGGCGTATCGAGGATTTCGGCCGCGGACCAGTTGGGCAAGCCAAGTTCGGGCACGGCTACGGCGGTTAGGTCAACGGCCATTGCAGGCTGCTTTGTTGCTGCGAAGAACGCCATCTTCGCAGCCTTGCGACGTTAGATCGCGTGCAATTAGCGTATGCCGCCATGCCGAATTGGGCGGGGCGATGCGCCGCACACCGCGCACGAGCAAAGCGGCGCCGGTCTCCCACGCGCCGACCTTGAGGTACCTAGAACCGACCCGCGCCGCTCATTGAGGGGTGGCGTGACACCGCCGCGGCATCAATAGCAGACTGGCGATGGGCCGAGATAGGCCGCGCCAGGCGGCGTTGCCGCGCCGGCAAAGACGCCGGTCGCGCCGCCAATTGCTGCTCCAAGGCCAACCGGACCGCCGGCGATCGCGGCGATCGCGGCCCCCGTGCCGGCGCCTAATGCGCCGGTGCTGACGGCTCGGCATCCCGGCGTTACGCCACAACCACCAAGCGCTAACGCCATCACGGCGGTCATTACCCAAGCAACGGTTCGCGGCATCGTTCCCCTCCCATTGGCGGCCACCGTCGGACGCAACGGACCGCGAACGTTGCATTGCCGTGACGGTTCCCAACTTCTCGCTGATCCAAGTCGAAAAACCGTCTAAGGATTTATCTCACGCTAGTGCGCGCAGCACGGAACGCAGGTCCTCGGGACCCGGCGGCGGGACGAGCTTGTCGATCGTCCGATGCTCGCGCTCCCAGATCGGCAGCGCGGCAACGAGGAGGCGATGACCGCTAGAAGTCAACGTAAGCCGGCGGCCGCGGCGATCGTCTGGGTCGATCGCCACGTCCACGAGCCCGCGCCGGGCGAGCGGCTTCAGCGCCGCCGTCAGGGTCGTGCGATCCATGGCGAGCAGGGTGGCGACACTCCCGATGCTCGCCGGCTCCGGCCGGTTCAATGACATCAACAGCGAGAACTGACCGTTCGTAAGATCAAGCGGGCGCAGCGCCGCATCGAAGCGCCGCGCGAGCGCCCGTGCAGCGCGCTGGAGGTGCAGGCAGAGGCAGGTGTCGCGCGCCTTAAGTGCAATCGCGTGGGAAAGTTTTCGGCCCGTTGACATGCGATAATTATGTTGATATCAACTTAAATGTCAAGACCGACGACGTTGCCGGCCGCCTTGAAACCCAGACAAACCAGCGTAGGAGAGTGCGATGCCGATCCAACCGTATTTGATGTTCAACGGCCGTTGCGAGGAAGCGATCGAGTTCTATCGCAAGGCGCTCGGCGCCGAGGTGCAGATGATGCTGCGCTTCAAGGAGGCGCCGGACCAAAGCATGATGCCGCCGGGCAATGGCGACAAGATCATGCACGCGGCGCTCAAGATCGGCGACGGTGTGGTGCTGGCTTCCGACGGCATGTGCACGGGGCAGCAGGCTTTCGAAGGGTTCTCGCTATCGTTCACGGTCAAGGACGAGGCCGAGGCCGAGCGCCGTTTCAACGCGCTCGCCGATGGCGGCCAGGTGCGCATGCCGCTCGGCAAGACGTTCTTCTCACCGAGCTTCGGCGCGGTCGCCGATAAGTTCGGCCTCGGGTGGATGATTTACGTCGAGCCGAAGATGTAGCCCGCGTCAGTGCGGGATCGTTAACGCGACCAACCTGTGGGCGGCGCCGTCGATCCCGTCGAGACGGCGACAGGTATCGATCAGTTTATCGTAACCCTCGGAACCGATCGCCAGGCCGGGAGCAATCGGCGACATCCGCCGCACCAGCTCCTCGAAATCGAAGATGAACTCGCGGCCGGTGCCTTCCTTGCTGAAGGATCGGCCGTCTTTCGTGAACACGGTGATGCGCGGCCCGAACAGCGTCCGCCGCACCGTCGGGATGATCGTCACCCGGTGCATGAGGTCGAGCACCTCGGGCGGGTCGCTTTCGCCCGGCCCGGGCCGGTCGCCGCGCAGCATCGGATAGCCGCCCGTCGCCGCGCCATAGGCGGTGAAATAGGGCGTGCTGCCGACGCTCGGTGCGGCTGACAAGCCCCGGTTCGCGATCGGGAAGAGGGGGCTTGGATATTCGGTCTCGAACCAGTTGACCACCGCCTCGATGCGGTCGATGTCGGCATAGGCGATGTTGTATTCGCGGCACAGCGCGGAGGTCACGTCGACATGCGCGATGTTGTAGCCGGCGGTCGAATAGACGCGGTACAGCGTCTCGAGGAAAACCCAATCCTTCCCAAGGTTTGCGGTGATCTTGCCGAGGTCCGCGCGGTTGTCCCCGGTGAAGCTATAGCGCAGCTCGCCGCGATTGTTGCCGGCGTACGAATGATAGAACCCGGCATCGCCTTCGAGCGTCGTCTCCCCGCCAGGGGTGCCCTGTTTGGCGAGCGCCACCGCGAGCAGCGCATTGCGCACCGCGCCGCCTTCGCGCAGCGACCGCCCGCCGCTGCGGATGCCTTCGAGATTGCCCGAGGCGAGGTTGACGCATTGCGCTATGGCGCCGTGGATTTGCCCGGCGTCGAGCCCGCCGAGCTTCGCCGCGGCGATCGCCGCGCCGAAAATGCCGAACACCGGCCCGGCGTGAAAGCCGCGCGACATCACCGTCGGGATGAAGTCCGCGGCCATGCGCTCCATGACCTCATAGGCGGCGGCGACGGCCGTTAGGAACTGCTTCCCCGACGAGCCGGCGACTTCGCCCGCGACCAGGGCCGCCGGCAGGATCGCCGTGCCGGGATGGGTCAGCATGCGGAACGTGTCCCACTTGCCGCCGGCGAAGATCGTTTCGGCATTGACGAAAGCGGCGCCGGCTTTAGTGAGCTTCGCGCCATGGCACAGCGCGGTCGCCACGCCACCGCCGCCCGCCTCCTCTTCCTGCATCAAGGCCAGCGCCTGGCGGCTCGCCGGCATGTCGTGCGCGACGAGCGCCGAACTCAGCGCCTGGAGTGTGACGCCCTTCGCTCGGTCGATCACCGCCGCTGGCAGGTCCTCGTAGCGCAGGCCGGCGACGAAAGCGGCGAACTGGCGACTCAGCGACATGCCCGCTCCGCTATTTTTGCTCGCCCGCGCCCGGCTCGGGTTTGGCGGGAGGCGGCCCTTCGGCCGGCGCTGGCGGGGGCGTCGGTGCGGCTGGCGGTGGCGCGGCTTGGGTTGGCGCTGCCGGGGGCGTCGGTGCTGCTGGCGGTGGCGCGGCCTGGGTTGGCGCTGCCGGAGGCGGCGCGGTCTGAGTTGGCGTCGGTGGAGGCGGCGCGGCCTGGGTCGGCGCTGCCGGAGGCGGCGCGGTCTGAGTTGGCGTCGGTGGAGGTGGCGCAGCCTGGGTCGGCGCTGCCGGAGGCGGCGCGGCCTCGGTCGGCGTCGTCGGGGGCGGCGAAGTTTGGGTCGGCGCGGCCTGACTGGGTTCGGTCTGGCTCGGCGCCTGTTGGGTTGAGGCCGGGGCGCCGGGCGCCGGCTGGCTTGTCATCGGCGATGTTTGCGCCGGGGTATATTCGATCGGCGGCTCATGGGTCGGACCGGGCGGCTGCTGTCCCGGCGCCGGCGCCGCTGGCATCGCCTGCGATGGCGGCCCGCGACGATGTGCCTGCGGCGGCTGTCGTATCTCTCCGCCCGGACCGATTTTCGCCAGCGCCGCGGCGAACACCTTGGTGGCGAGCGCGTCGGGCTTGGTGGCGCAGTCGGCGAGGGCGGCTTCCTCGACGGCTTCGATCCGCTTGATCTCGATCGTGCGCGAATGGATCAGCGCCGACCGATAGCCCATCAGAAACGACGTGGCATAGGCCTTGTCGTCATCGGTCGCGCCGCTCAGCGTGCGGCAGGTCAACTTGCGGACGTCGACCGGCAATAGCGGCTGACCTTCCTGAGGTTCCGCGGGGGTCGCCGGCTCGGCCCGCGGCCCGGGCTGGGCCGGCGGATTGGGTCCCTGGGGCGGTTGCACCGGAACGCATGCCGCCAGCAGCGCTGCACTCAGTCCGATGATGACGGCGTTGCGGATCATTTCCCCTCGCACGGCCTTCCCCCAAACCAGCGCGAATAGAGACTGCGCCCGGCATCGCGTCAAGCGCGAGGCAAGCCGACCCGGGCCGCGAATATGGCGGAGCGGGCGGCAGCGCTCTACACTCGGAAAAGCGGTAGCGAAGAGGAACAGCGATGATCGTCGAACAGATTTGGACCGGCAATGCCGGGCGCAACTTCAACTATCTGATCGCCTGCGGTGAAACCGGCGAGGCGCTGGCCGTCGACCCACTCGATTACCAGAAGTGTCTGGCGGCGGCGAAGGCCAGGGGTTGGACCATCACCCAGATCCTCAACACCCACGAGCACCGCGACCATACCGGCGGTAATGACGAGATGGTGCGCGCCACCGGCGCCAAGGTGCTCGCCCACAAGAACGCCAAGGCGCGAATCCCGGAGATGGATGTGGGTCTCGGCGCCGGCGACACGATCAAGGTCGGCCGCACCGTCGAGCTGCAATGCCTCGACACGCCGGGCCACACGATGTCGCATATCTGCATCCTCGCGCATGGCGACACGCCGGCGCTCTTCTGCGGCGACACGCTGTTCAACGCCGGCGCCGGCAATTGCCACAATGGCGGCCACCCCAACGAGCTCTACGGCACCTTTGCGTCGCAACTCTCAAAGCTGCCGGCGACGACGCTGATCTATCCCGGCCACGACTACATCGTGAACAATCTGAAATTCACGCTCGACCGCGAGCCCGACAACGCCAAGGCGGCGTCGATGCTGCCGGGGATGGAGAAACAGGACACCAACCATCCGCTTGTGACGACCTTGGGGCTGGAGATGGAGATCAACACCTTCTTCCGGCTGACCAGCCCGACCGTCATCAAGCGGCTGCGCGAGGCCTTCCCCGACCTGCCCGACAATCCGGACCAGAAGACCGTGTTTCTGAAACTGCGCGAGCTGCGGAATAAGTGGTGAGGGGCGACTAGCCGCCTTTTACCGTCCCGGCGAAAACCGGGATCTATCTCTCAGCGTCGCGTTGGCCGGCTGAGACAGCGCGTTGGAATGAATTGCTACAAATCGGCATTGTGTTATTCGCAATGAGAAATTGCTTGGTATTTTGTTCACTCTCAATAGCGAATGCTCGACAACATGCGCCGTCTGCACTCGCGGTGCGGCAAACCGGGGAATTTGCGTCGATACCGAGGGTGCGGTTCTCGGCTCAGCCTGCGTGCTGGTCAGCCGCACCCCGCACGGCTTCCGGAGCCTCGGTCGCGACGAGGCTTCGACGATCCAGAAGTGCCTGATCGACGGGGATCGCGATCCGGATTGGCTTTTTACGCAATGTCAGCGCATCGCCGACGCCCTCGACAACGGCGAGATTGCGTTAGCGCAAATCTACAGCCTACGCATCCCGATCGGCGACCTCGATGACCGGCAGCTGAGGCGGATTGCCCTCGCCGGCCTCGCCAAGGCCGGCTTCAACCGCGACGAGCCGCGCGTCCGCAAGGGCGACCCACACGGCGGCGAGTGGACAGATGGCGGTGGAAGCGACATTGCCTCCGACGGTTCGGCCGTTACCTCCGGCGATGGGACTGCAGAGACCGATAGCGGCCCTGGCAGGGCGGACACTGGCAGCCCGCCGGCAATGGAATATTCGATCGCCCCCGGCGGGAGCGATGAGAGCTCTAGCAGAACGCCGGCCACGGCCGAAACGCCATCGAATAGTCCTGAGGCGAGCGCGCCGGTGAGCCCGGTCGATGGTTCACCGCTGGTGCCGCTGGGGACCGTCGCGGCCGAGGCGGACGCGGCAGCCACTTCTCTGCTTGGTCAACTACCTCCGGAAACGATTGCGGGATTGACCGAACTCGCGGCCCGCATGACGGCCGCGACGATGGTCTTCCGCATCCTATTCATCCCATCCAACGGCAGCGCTGTTGTGGAGGGCAGGGTCGCGAACACCCTCGACGTTTCCTACCGCTACGACCGCGACACCGGAATTGTTCAGGTTTGGCAGGACGATGGAACGGGCGGGAGAACCCTGCTCGATACCGGTCGTATCGGCGTCGACGGCCGCTTCTACGATCAAAGTGGTCGCGTCATCGGGCGCGCTCTATCCAACGCCGTCGTCGTCGATCCCGACGCGTTCCCAGGTTATCAATCGCAGTCGCGCAGCGGAGCCGAGGCCACGGCCCGCCCGCTGGCGCTCGCAGACACAGCCGGAGCCGAAGCTTTGCCCCGACCCGACGCTGGAGAATATCGCTGGACGCTCGGAGCGCACGATCGCCTATCAATCGCAAATCACAGGATTGCCGCCGGGCTTAGAGGTCGTATTCAACGGCGAGCGATATGATGGATGCAGTCCGGAAAGCGGTAACCTCATCGAAGCAAAAGGCGAGGGCTATGCTGACAAGATGTCCGGACCCGACGGATGGTTACGATGGTTTACCGGAATCGAGGATCTTGAAGATCAAATGCAGAGCCATTCAGACAATGCGCTTGATCGCATCGTTGAATATCACTTTGCGGAGAAGGGCGTAGCGGACTGGGCCCGCAAGTATCTGCCGACCGCTATCGAAATGTCGTTGTATTCTATACGCTGCGGATACCCCGATGACCTATCACCTTAATGTCCGGTGGGATGCGCGCGATGAATCGTTGTCAACATGCGCCGCCCGTTTGGCTCGCATGCTCGAAGGCCTGGCAGCGATTTATCCGAATCTCATGGATTGGCGCCGAAAAGCAAAGACACTCGCTCTGGCCTACAAACCCTTTTGCGTAATGCCCCCTTCCCTTCCGGAGTTGGAAGCCATTCTTTCCCGCGGCAGGTACTTCGCGAGCGCGAGCGGCGTATTGATTCCGGAGCTTGGCTATTCTGTATCTGCCTGGAACGGTCTTGACGAGCCGCAGGCACTGTCAATTCGCTTACACGTGGGTTCTTATGAATCTCGTCTGTACCCGAACGAAGTCGAACCTGAAGGACTGCGGCGGGAAAATACCCAACTGTTCTGTGCTGCCACGCTTAAGCGGGCATTGCTGACAGTCGCCGAGTGTTGGGAGGCGGATTGGGGCATCGTGAGAGATTGGGGCCACGAGGGTTGCACTCTCGATCCGGAAGGAAGGCCCCTGCTCCCCTACGGCGGCTGGCTTACGTACTTGTCGCACGAACTGGCTCAGAAAGTGTCGCCACCGCATGACGTTTTGGTAGAACCCACCCCGGATGGCGGATTATTCATGCTGGTGTCGGAAGAGGCTTTTGATGCCGCCGATCCGATGCATGTCACCAGGTTGGATGCGATCCAGAAATCGCGCGCGCCAATACAGCGCTCGCTGAGTTTGGTGTCGTACGCGCTACCATCAAGCAATAAGTGAATTGCCGGAGCGTTTCAGATCGCTCAGCCCGAACGCGGCAGATCTCCAAAATTCGTGTCCTGGTCTAGCACCGGGGGAAGAGGGACCAACGGCTGTGGCGCAACGGTCGATTTCCTGCGCCTCGATAACATACTGACCAGCCAGCGTCGGGCCGGGCGTTCGATTGTTGCGTAGCTGATCAGCGACAAGCCGACCGCCGCCCCGATGGTCAGCAACAATCTCTCGAAGTCCGCAACGGCGACGCGGAAGCTTGTGATCGCCGCGGATTCCCACCGGAAAGCAAAGATGACGGGAATGTGCAGTATATAAAGCGAATAACTCGCCTCTCCGCATAGCATCAGCCAATCCGCGGACATCGCTTTCGCAATTTGGCTCGTATACCGCGCACAGCCATATAATAGTCCGGCTATAAGCAGGATCAGCAGAGTATCCGCGGCATAAAGGCTCCGCATGGGCAAGCCGGGAATCATCGTGTGCGAATACTTGCCACAGAAAACAACGCCGATATCGATGAAGCATGCCCAGGTTGCGAAACCGCCCCATCGCTGCTCACGAGCACTTGCGATCTTGATCCTGTTGTCCAGATAAATAGAAGCGGTAAGAGAGCCTATGAGAAATATTAGCAGATTTGCCAGGGGACAAAAATAAACAAGCCATCGACTTAAAGAATCTTGATAATTCGTGGTTGTTGCGATTTTTCCATAATGTTTTAAAGCATATTCATCAATTGCATTCTCATGTCGCAGCACGTAATTCATTGATAAAGTCAACATAATTATAATAAAAATTATGATCAAGTATTTTAATTTCTTGCCGCCGCTAAATCTTAAAATTAATAGCGCGACAAATGGGTACAGACAATAAAAAAACCATTCCACGCTGATTGACCAAGTGACCGGGACCGCACCTCCAAAATAATATATAAGAGAATTCTCTCCGGGCACCATATATACCCAGCTTTGGGTCATCGTAGCATAAAAGGGCAAAACAACGTCGAGACTGTCCCGTGATTGGGCATACCCGTACTCATAAATCAATTCGAAGGTAACATATAGGAAATACAACTGGTAAACTCGTGCAAATCGTGCAATAAAAAATTCTCTAACGCCTCGAGTTGGATTCTTGAATAAGGTATGACCATAATTATATTGAATTACGAACCCAGAAAGCACAAAGAATAGCGGCATGCCGATGCCGGATGCAGAGCTCAAAAGGAAGTGCCACCTAGGCTGGGCATTTTGAAACGGCATAATCTTTGGCAAGGCGTGAGCAATAAAAACGGAAAACGCTGCAAGAAAGCGAAGGCCGGTCAGCGCGGGAAGCGCGGGTCTACTGGTCGAGTTCTCGTCAGCCTGAGCGGTCGTGGCGGGCGTCGCGTCCGAGGTCATAAGGTCCGTCAGTGCTAGTTGGAAGGCTAAGTAAAGCTGTCTTGGCACATGTAGGCGTGTCGAAACCCCCGACGAACCGACCGGTTCTGGCGGTGGTTAGGACCTGCCTGGCGTCTACCGCGCAGAGCTTATAGTTGCATCGACACTTTCCTAACTTGGATGCACGATCGTCCTCAGCATGACGCGGCGCTCATGCGGATTGGCGTCGGCGGCGCCGCGGTGCATCGTCGCGATCTCGTCCCAGATCACCACATCGCCGACCCGCCAGGAGTGATAGTAGGTCAGATCGTCCTGGATGGAGTGATCGCGCAGTTCGAGGATCAGCGGTTCCGACTCCTCGTTGCTCATCCCGACAAAGCCGTGGCAATGTGTCGGGTTGACGAACAGCACCTTGCGGCCGGTGACCGGGTGCTCCTTGATCGCCGGGTGCAGGCACTCGGGCCGCCCGGCGTTGCGCTCGCGGATGTGCTCTTCGGTGTAGATCTTGCGGGAATCCGGCCCGTCGGTATAGCCGTGCCGCCCGGTCATCCCGGCCAGTTTCTCCTTCATATCCGGCGATAGCGTCTCGTATGCCCCGTACATGTCGGCGAACATGGTGCCGCCTTTCTCCCTCGGCACCTCGACCGCGTGGAGGATCGCCAGCCGGGGCAGTTTCTCGGGCGGATCGTAGGTCTCGTCGGCATGCCAGCTCGACGCGCGCACCACGCCGAATTTGTCGATGCCGCCGTCTTTGGCGACATTGGTGATGAACGAGACGCGCGGGTCGTCCGGATGCCGGTAGTTTTCGAGGATGTGCTCGCGCAAATGGCCGAACCGCGCGCCAAAGGTCGCGAGCGCGTGCGCGTCGAGCTTCTGGTCGCGGAACACCAGGACTGGGTGGTCGCGGAAGATGTCCTCGATTTCGGCGAAGGTGTCGTCGTCGAGCCGTGACAGATCGGCGCCGATAATCTCCGTGCCGATCTTCTTGCCCAGCGGGCGCAGCGACAGTTGAGCGGTCATGGCTTCCTCCGAAACGGCTTGCGCAACGGTAATACGACCCGTCACGGCACCAATATGATCTTTCCGATATGCTGCGATGACTCCATCAGCTCGTGCGCCTTTGAGGCCTCGGCGAGCGGGAAGGTCTTGTAGGTGCAGGTGCGCAGCTTGCCCTGTGCCCACAGCGGCCAGACTTTTTCCTTCAGCGCCGAAACGATCTGCGCCTTGTCGGCGATCGAGCGGCCGCGCAGGGTCGAGCCGGTGACGGTCAAATGCTTGCGCTGGATCATGCCGAAATCGGCCTCGACCTTGGTGCCGCCCATCAGCGCGACAAAGCAGAGCCGGCCCTCACGCGCCAATAGGTCGAGCTCGCGCGGGATATAGTCGCCGCCGACCATGTCGAAAATCGTGTCGACCCCGCGGCCCTGGGTGAACTCCTTGCCCACCTTCACAAAGTCCTCGGTCTTGTAGTTGATCGCGACATCGGCGCCGAAGTCGCGGCAGGCTTGGCATTTCTCCTCCGAGCCGGCGGTCGCCAGCACCTTGGCGCCAAACGCCTTGGCGAGCTGGATCGCGGTGATGCCGATGCCGCTCGAACCGCCCTGCTGGAGGAAGACCTCGCCGGATTTGAGATGGATGCGGTCGAAGACGTTGGTCCACACGGTGCAGAATGTCTCCATCAGCCCGCCGGCATCGACCATGCCGACGCCCTGCGGCACTGGCAGGCACTGCACCGCCGGCACCGCGGCGTATTCGCCATAGCCGTCGGCCACGAGCAGCGCGCAGACTTCCTCGCCGGTAATGAAGCCGCTCACCCCTTCGCCGAGCTTGACGATCGTGCCGGCGCATTCGAGCCCGGGAATGTCGCTGGCGCCGGGCGGCATCGGATAGCGGCCCATGCGCTGCAAGGTGTCGGCGCGATTGATCCCGGCGGCGGCGATGCGGATCAGCACCTCGCCGGCTTTCGGCTCGGGCACCGGCCTGGTGCCGGGCACCAGTACCTCGGGCCCGCCGGGCTTGGAAATTTCGATGACGGTCTGGGTCGCGGGGATATTGGCGAGCATTCAGTGGCCTTTCACGAAGCGGGGTTCACGCCTATTCGCATTCTGCAACGGGAACGCCGACGGCGAAACGCTGCGTGCCCTGCTTGAGACACCCATCCACCCAGTTGCCCGAAAATTCGTTTCCATCGGGGTCGCGGTAGGTTCCCCAGCCGCTGGCCCGGTCGTTGAGGTAGCTGCCCGAAAAAGTCGCGCCCGTTCGCCATATCTGGGTGCCGTACCCGGTGTAATGCCCACCGACCAGTACCCCGACATAGGCCTCGTCGAGTTGCCCGTCCAAGAGCCACACCAGCACGCCATAGCCGTTGGCGAGCCCGTTCTTGCAGACGCCGCTCCACGAGACGGTTTCCGCGGGATCGGGGGTCGAGTTCCACACCCGGCAGCCGTTCTTGTCGGAAATCCAGCCGGGGGCTTGCTGCGCGTGGGCCGGGTTCGGCGCCGCCATTGCGATAATCGCCGCCCACACATGAGCGCGCATGGACTTGCCTCTCCCTCTCCGCTGGGTTGGTATTAGCACAACAGCCGAAGGTGGGAGGAATGCCGTGGCGCTCTTGCAGGACAAAGTCGCGCTGGTGACCGGCGCCGGCGCCGGGATCGGCCGCGCCATCGCGCTCGGTATGGCGGCCGAGGGCGCAACGGTCGCCGCCGCCGATATCGACCTCGCCGCCGCGCAGAAGACGGTCGCGGCGATGGGCTCGAACAGCGCGCTGGCGATTCAGGCCGATTGCGGCGACGTCGCCAGCATCAATGCGATGATCGAGAAGACCGTCGCCCAGTTCGGCCGGCTCGATGTCATCGTCAACAATGCCGGGGTCACCCGCTACGCCTATGTCATGGACTTGACCGAAGCCGATTGGGACCGCATCCACCGGGTCAACGCCAAGGGCGTATTCTTCTGCCTGCAGCGCGCCGCCAAGCAAATGATCGAGCAGAAGACCGGCGGGCGGATCATCAACATGGCCTCGATCTCGGGGCGTGGCTATTCCGGCGCGTCGAATGTCGCCTACGCCGCGAGCAAGGGTGCGGTCATCGGCATGACGATGCTGGCGGCGCACCAGCTCGGGCCGCACAACATCAACGTCAACGCGATCTGCCCCGGCGTCACGCGCACCGAGCTCGGCCAGCGCAACGCCGCGACCCGCGCCGCGTCGCGCGGGCTCACCATCGAGCAGATGCAGGCCGAGCAGGAGGCGGTCATCCCGATCCGCCGCGCCAACACGCCCGACGACATCGCCGCGATGGCGGTGTTTCTGGCTTCGCCCGGCGCGCGCAACATTACCGGTCAGGCTTACAACGTCGATGGCGGGCTGGTGAACAGCTGAGATTGTTATCGTCTTTCCCGCGAAAGCGGGAACCCAGGGCTGGCGACGAAACGGTTGCCCCGGACCCCCGCCTGCGCGGGGGTGACGAAGAACAAGGAGGGGGAAACGATGCCTGAGACTTTCGACTACATCGTCGCCGGCGCTGGCTCGGCCGGGTGCGTGATCGCCGCGCGCTTGAGCGAGAACCCGAAGCACCGGGTGCTGCTGCTCGAGGCGGGGCCGAAAGACACCAGCCCGTGGATCCACATGCCGATGGGCTACGCCAAACTCTTCGCCAATCCCAAGCTCAACTGGATGTTCGAGAGCGAACCCGAGCCCGAGCTCAACAACCGCACGATGTACCAGCCGCGCGGCAAGGTGCTGGGCGGCACCAGCTCGATCAACGGTATGGTCTATATGCGCGGCAACCCGGCCGATTACGACGAATGGCGCCAGCGCGGTTGTACCGGCTGGGACTGGGACAGCATCCTGCCGTATTTCAAGAAGGCCGAGGACCAGGAGCGCGGCCCCAACGAGGTTCACGGGGTCGGCGGCCCGCTGCGCGTTTCCGAGCACCCGGTGCGCTGGAAGCTCGCCGAGCATTTTGTCGACGCGGCGGTCGAGGCCGGGCTTCCGGCCAACGACGATTTCAACAGCGGCGTCCAGGACGGCGCCGGGCATTTTCAATGCACGATGAAGGCGGCGCGACGCTGGAGCACCGCCGCCGCCTATCTCGGCCAGGCCAAGAGCCGTCCCAATCTGACCATCGAAACCGAGGCGCTGGCGACCAAGGTGCTCGTCGAAGAGGGCAGGGCGGTCGGCATCGCCTACCGCCAGCGCGGCGCCCCGAAGGAGGCGCGGGCGACCGGCGAAATCATCGTCTGCGGCGGGGTTTATGGTTCGCCGCAGCTGTTGCAGCTATCGGGGATTGGCCCGGGCGACCTGCTGCAAAAACACGGCATCCCGGTGGTCGCCGACCGGCCCGGCGTCGGCAACGAGCTGCAGGACCATTTCTATGTCCGCCTGGCCTATCGCTGCACCCAGCCGATCACCCTCAACGATGTCGGCAACAGCTTCATCCGGCGCACCGCGGCCGGCATCCAGTATTTCCTGACGCATTCCGGCCCGCTCGCGAGCAACGGCATCTGCGCCGGCGGCTTCGCCAAGAGCGACGAGCGCATGTCGCGGCCCGACATCCAGCTCAATTTCAGCACCTGGAGCTTCCAGGGCCGCGACCGGCGGGGCGTGCTGCCCCATCCCTGGCCGGGCTTCAGCGTCAGCGCGGTGCATTTGCGCCCCGACGCGCGCGGCCATGTGCGGATCAAGAGCCCGGATCCCTCGGCGCCGCCCTCGATCCTGTTCAATTTCCTCAAGACGCAATACGACCTCGACGCGCTGCGCTCCGGCATGCGTCTGGTGCGCAAGATCACTCAGCAGCCGGCGATTGCGCCGCTCGTCGCCGGGGAGATATTGCCGGGGCCTTTGGTCAATACCGACAAGGAGTTTGAGGACTCGATCCGCGCCAACGGCCTCTCCAACCTGCATCCGGTCGGCACCTGCCGGATGGGGCCGGACGAGGCGGCGGTGTGCGACATCCGCCTGCGGGTCAACGGGGTCGGGCATTTGCGCGTCGTCGATGCCGCGGTCATGCCGGCGGTTCCGGCCGGCAACACCAACGCGCCGACGATCATGATCGCCGAGAAGGCCGCCGACATGATCAAGGAGGACGCCAGGGCGGCTTGAGCTAGGATGCGACTCGGTTTGGAGGTGCGGCAATGGCGATGAAACGCATGGTGCTCGAGCTCGGCATGGGGACCGATATCCGCGGCGCGGATTACACCAAGGCGGCGGTGCGGGCGCTGCGCGACGCGCTCTGGCACAACTCGCTCTCCATCGCTGACGCGGTCGGCCTGCCGGTCGAACTCGATGCAGGTCGAGGTCACGATCGGCGTGCCGCATCCCGAAAAGGTCGACAAGGCGCAGGTGCTGGCGGTGCTGCCGCACGGCACCGGTACGGTCAATCTGGTCGAGGGCGGGCTCAAAATCCCCAACGATGCCGGCACCGACTCGATGGTTCTCGCCCATGCCGCCGCCGTGGTGCGGCTCGACGTACCCTGAGGGAGGCAACCATGGCGGCGAAGCGCATCATCCTCGAAATGGGCAGCGGCAACGATCTGCATGGCGGCGATTACACCAAGGCGGCCATCCGCGCGGTGCAGGACGCGCTGCATCATTCGTCGCTGTCGTTCATCCGCAGCTTCGGCCTCGACTCCAAGCAGATGCAGGTCGAGGTCACGATCGGCGCGCAGAAGCCCGAGCGGGTCGACGCCGCTGCGGTCAAGGCGACCCTGCCGCATGGCCAGGTCACGGTGAAAGTGGTCAAAGGCGGGCTCGACATCCCCAGCGACGAAGGCCACGATACCGCTGTCGTCGCCAGCGCGGCGGTAGCGGTGCGTATGGAGCTCCCGCAAGCGCGTTAAGGCGTAGAGATGGGCAAGCGATCGGGCGCTCTTGATCGAGAGGCTGACATCCTCGGACTCAGCCTGTAGGAGCTCGACGCCGAAATTCGCCGTGTCGAAATGCGGGTTAAAATCGCGCCGATTGCAAAGATGCGAAATCTGACCGAAAAGTGCCTTCATTGGCTTCGTAATATCCGATCGCGACGTCCCGAAACTTAAGAATGGGGTGCAGCCATGACCGCCACTGCGCAACAGCAGGGCAGCGATGTGACAGCTATCCGCCCGTTTCATCTGAACGTTTCGGAAGCCGAACTGACGGAATTGCGCAAGCGCATCAATGCGACCAGGTGGCCGGAACGGGAGACGGTCACAGATGCGACTAGGGGGTACAGCTCGCGACCATGCAAGCGCTGGCGAGCTATTGGGCGAAGGAATACGACTGGCGCAAAATCGAGACAAAACTGAACGCGCTGCCACAGTTCATCACCGAGATCGACGGGTTGGACATTCACTTCATTCACGTCCGCTCGAAGCACGACAATGCGCTGCCGCTGATCGTCACGCACGGATGGCCGGGCTCGATCACCGAGCAGTTGAAGATCGTCGACCCGCTGACCAATCCCACCGAACATGGTGGAAATGCATCCGATGCGTTCGACGTCGTGATTCCGTCGATGCCCGGCTACGGGTTTTCCGCAAGGCCGGCCACGACGGGATGGGACCCCGCCCACATCGCGCGTGCCTGGACCGTGCTGATGAAGCGGCTCGGATACACCAAATTCGTCGCCCAGGGTGGCGACTGGGGCGCCATCATCACCGAGCTTATGGGCGTGCAGGCGCCACCGGAATTGGTGGGTATCCACACCAACATGGCGAACGTGATTCCGCTCGACATCGACAAGCTGGCCTTTTCCGGCGCACCGGCGCCGGCGCATCTGTCGGCCGACGAGAAGCTCGCCTACGAGCGGCTGAGCTTCGTCTATGCAAAGGGCATCGGCTACGGCTTTCAGATGGGGTTGAGACCGCAGACGCTGTACGGAATAGCGGACTCACCTGTCGGTCTCGCGGCCTACTTCCTTGATCATGACGCGCGCAGTTACGAAATGATCGCGCGTGTTTTTGCCGGCGGGAGCGAAGGCCTCACCCGAGACGACGTCCTCGACAACATCACGCTGACCTGGTTGACGAATACCGCGCTCTCAGGCGCCCGTCTGTATTGGGAGAACAAGGGAGCGTCGTTCTTCGCCGTCAAGGGCGTCGTGGTCCCGACCGCCGTAAGCGTCTTCCCCGACGAACTCTATCCAGCTCCGCGGAGCTGGGCGGAGCAGGCATACCCCAAGCTCATCCACTTCAACAGGCTCCCCAAGGGTGGGCACTTTGCGGCCTGGGAACAGCCGAAGCTCTTTTCAGAAGAGGTTCGCGCGGGCTTTAGATCGCTGCGGTAGGGTTCTGCCAATCGACGTGGGAGACGTGCGATGCCCGACCCTTCGCAGTTCAACATCGACCGCACCTATCCGGGCTGCTGGACGATCACTTTCAGCAACGCGCCGATCAACATGTTTGTTCCCACAACGATCCTCGAATTGGGAGCGTTGATGACCGACCTTCACGGACGCGTCCGTGAAGGTCGTAGTGTTCCAGTCGGCGAATCCCGATTTTTACATCGCCCATCTCGACGTATCCAAGGCAGCTGCACGGCCAGAGGTGCTGGGGCTTTGGCGCGACATTGTACTGCGCTTCTCGTCCATGCCGGTCGTGAGCATTGCCAAGGTTCGCGGCCGCACGCGCGGCATCGGTAACGAGTTCGTGCTGGCCTGCGACATGCGCTTCGCCAGCCGGCAAAGCGCCCTATTCGGCAACCCCGAGATCGGCGTCGGACTGATCCCGGGCGGCGGGGCGCTGGAATGGCTCCCACGCTTGGTCGGCCGCTCGCGGGCACTTGAGATCGTCCTCAGCGGCGACGATTTCGATGCCGATATCGCCGAGCGCTACGGCTGGGTGAACCGCACGCTGGACGATGACGACCTCGACTCGTTTGTCGATGCGCTCGTCCAGCGTCTGGCCTCGTTCGACCGTGAAACGCTGGCCGCGGCGAAGGCCCAGATCAACCGGTTCGGGACGCCGACAGCGACCGAGCTTCAGTCGAGCAACGACATGTTCTTCTCAACTCTGGCCTCGCCGAGTGCGCAGGCGCGTCGTGCCAAGGTCCGTAGTATCGGTTACGGTGTTCCGAGCGACTTCGAATTGAACTTCGCCCGGTACCTTCCCGCGTTCGGGCGAGCCGACGATGACGCGGATGCGCAGCCCGACTGACTGAGGGACTGCTGGTCCGTTAGGCGGCTTCCCGGCGCAAGGCCGGGCGGCTAAGATTGCGAGCTAATTCCCCCAACCTCCATGAAGGAGCGTTCCATGGCAGTCACGATGTATAGCGGCTTCGTTCCCGTGTGTTTGCAACTGCTCAGCGGCCTCAAGACCGTCCTGCAGAAGGCCGAGGAGCACGCCACCGCGCAAAAATGGGATACCGCCGTGGTGCTGAACCTGCGGCTCTATCCCGACATGTTCACGCTCGAGCGTCAGGTCCGGCAGGTCTGCACTCATTCATCCGGAGCCGGCCGGGTCGCCGGGGCGACGCTGCCGACCTTCCCCGACCAGGACAACAGCTTCGCCGAGATGCAGGCGCGGATCGACAAGACCGTCGACTTCCTGAAGGGGCTGCGTGCGGATCAAATCGACGGCAAGGAAGATACCGTCATCACGGTGCCGATGGGCGGTCAGCCGCGCGAGTTCAAGTGCCAGAACTACCTCTACCATTTCGCCATGCTGCAGGTGCAGTTCCACGCGACGACGGCGTACGACATCATCCGCAGCACCGGCGTCAACATCGCCAAGCGCGACTATCTCGGCCCGATGCCGACGAACTAGTCGCTAGATCCGGCAAAGACTAGGACCAAGAAGGGCGCTTCTTTAATTGGAAGCGCCCTTTTGGGTGCCCGATTGTTTGTCTGACCCGGCGCGGTAGGGCTTCGGCGCCCGGGTGTTTGGCGCCGTGCTATGGAGAGAAACTCAGGGAGACCGCTATGCCCGACCCAAATCCGATGGCGGTGATCGCCGATTGCATCGAGAAGTCGAAGGCAACCACCGACCAGGAGCTTATTGGCGACTACATCAGCGAGGCTCTTGGCGACTTACAGGCCGACAACACGGAGGAAGATGCCTTCAGCATGTTGGGCAGCGCCGTTGTCGATGCGGTGGCCGACGATCCCGAGCACACCGCCGTCTTGTTCGAGGTCTGGACCGAACTCGAGGAGCAGCGGAAGCTCCCCTAGCTCCTATCCCGGGACGGGTCGAAAGGCCTCAGGATGGCCTTATCCCCGCCCGATATAGGGCATCTTGGTCGCCATCACCGTCATGAACTGGACGTTGGCGTCCAAGGGCAGGCTCGCCATATAGCGCACGCCGTTGGCGACGTGGCGGACGTCGATGCGCGCCTCCGCCTCGACCTTGCCCGTCGCCTGTAGACGGCCGACCGACGTGTCGGTGTTGCGCTCGGTCGCGGCGTTGCCGATGTCGATCTGACCGCAGGCGATATCGAGCCCTCGTCCGTCCAGCGACAACGACCGGGTGAGCCCGGTCAGCGCGTGCTTGGTCGCGACATAGGGGGTCGAGTTTCGCCGCGGCACATGCGCCGAGACCGAGCCGTTGTTGATGATGCGGCCGCCGCGCGGATCCTGCTCCTTCATCATGCGGAAGGCGTGCTGCGCGCACAGGAACGAGCCGGTCAGGTTGGTCTGCACGACATTCATCCACTGTTCGTAGGTCAGATCCTCGAACGGGATGCCGCGCGTGCTGGTGCCGGCGTTGTTGAACAAAAGATCGATCCTACCGTAGGTCGATTTCACCGTGTCGAACAGCGCGGCGATCGAATCCTTGTCGGTGACGTCCGTCGGCACCGCCAGCGTGCGCGGCGGCGGGGCATTCGCGAGTTTCGCGGTCTCCTCCAGCATGTCCATGCGCCGGCCGGCCAGAACCACGGTCCAGCCGTCTTCGAGCAGCGCATGCGCGGTGGCGCGGCCGATGCCGCTGCCGGCTCCGGTGATCACGGCGATTTGAGCGGGTGTTGACATTGCTGTGAACCCTTTGGTTGCGACGGAAGTTCTACACTGGGACGCAGACGGCCGCAGCACATTGCCATCGGTTATTCATGGGGCCGGAAATGCAAGATACAGCAGCCGGGAACGCGCCTTGGGCGCATCGTTTCCTCGGTATTATGCGCATCATGGTCGGGCTGGTGATCCTGCAATACGGGCTCGCCAAGCTCTTCGGCTGGCCGCACGGCACGGCGTTCGACAGCCTTCACGCGTTCCAGCTCGCATGGTTTGCCGGAATCTTCGAGTTTGTTGGCGGCACCTTCTTTACGCTTGGGCTGTTTACCCGTCCCGTCGCGTTTATCATGTCGGGGGAGATGGCGTCCGCCTACTTCCTGCGTCACGCGCCCAGGAGCTTTTTCCCGATTATCAACGGCGGCGGCTTGGCAATCCTCTTCTGCTTCATCTTCTTCTATTTCTTTCTCGTCGGCTCGGGCGCCTACAGCATCGACGAAGTGCGCCGCTAGCGGTCCGGCCATTGCCTTGCGCCGGCGGACCGCCCACATGGGTGTGACCGCCGTTGTGAGACCAGCGCATGATCGATCCCCTTGACCGCCATCCCGAGCCCGAGATCATCCCGCCCGGCGCGCCGCTGCCGCGCGGCTCGCGGGTCTGGGTGACGAGCGACCGGCACAGCACTCACCACGTCTATGTCAGGCCGATCGGCCCACTCGGGATCGCGCTGTTGACCCTCGGGGCCGGCGTGGTCGCGGCATTCCTGATCGTCTTCCTGCTGGGCGCCGCGGTGTTCGGGCTGGCCGCGATCGGCGTTCTGACCATCGTGGGCATTATCGCAGGAACTCTGCGCGGGCCCGCACGACCGTTACGCTAAGCCCCCGCGACCAGCGGGGGAGTGAGCGGTGGCTGGGGTACTTGACGGAATCCGTGTCCTCGACTTTGGGCGCTATATCGCCGGGCCATTCTGCGCCGCGCTGCTGGGCGATCTCGGCGCGGAGGTAATCCGCATCGAGCGCCGCGAGGGCGGCGAGGATCGCGGCATGATCCCGGTCGGCGCCGGGCCTGCCAACGGACCAATGGGCGCCGGCGGCGCGATGTACATCGCGATGAACCGCAACAAGCGCGGCATGACGCTTGACCCTGCGGCGCCGAAGGGCCGCGAGATCGTCAGGAAGCTGGTCGCGACCGCCGATGTCGTCGTCGCCAATCTGCCGCCGCGGGTGCTGCGCTCGCTGGCGCTCGACCTCGACAGCCTGCGCCAGACCAAGCCCGACATCATCCTCACCACCGTCACCGGTTTTGGCGCCGGCGGCCGGCTTAGCCACAAGCATGGGTTCGACGGCATCGGCCAGGCGATGAGCGGCGCGGTCTATCTTTCCGGCATGCCCGACCAGCCGATTATGACCAAGGTGCCCTGGGTCGATTTCGGGACGGCCTTTCTCTCGGCCTTCGGCACGCTGGCGGCGCTGATGGAGCGCGGCAAGACCGGGAGGGGGCAAAAGGTCGAGGGCGCCCTGCTGCGCACCGCCACCGCGATCAGCAACGCCGTGCTGATGGAGCAGGCGCTGACCAAGGTGAACCGCGTCGCGACCGTCAACCGCGGCTTCAATAACGCGCCCGGCGACGTCTATCGCTGCAAGGACGGCTGGATCGTCACCACGGTGATCGGCCCCTATATGTTCGGCCGCTGGTGCGAGATGGTCGGTGAACCTGGTTGGGTCGACGATCCGCGCTTCCAGGACGACCAGTCGCGCGCCGACAACGGTGCCGCGATCACCGAGCGGATGACCGCATGGTGCGCCGCGCGGCGTTGCGAGGAGGCCCTCGCCGCGCTCGAGCAGGCCAGCATCGTGGCGGGCCAGGTCTATTCGCCGCAACAGGCGCTCGACGAGCCGCATATCCGCGAGGCCGGGCTGCTGGTGGAGCGCGAGTTCCCGGGCATCCCCGGCTCGCTGCCGCTGGCTCCGACGCCGATCGAGCTTAGCGAGACGCCCGGCACCTACCGCCGGCGCGCGCCGCTGATCGGCGAACATACCGATGAAATATTGACCAGCCTAGGCTACAGCGCGGCCGAGATCGCCGTACTGCATGAGGAGAAGGTGGTTTAACACCAGCGCGGATAGTATGTTTTGCCGATGGCGTTTACCCGCATCACCGTCGATCCCGCCGTCTGCACGGGAAAACCCTGCATTCGCGGGCTGCGATTCCCAGTCGCGAGACTTCTGGGCCTGCTCGCTGCCGGCGAGAGCCGTGAGGAGATCCTCACGGCGTATCCATACCTAGAGTCCGAAGACATTGGCGAAGCGCTGCGCTATGCCGCTTCTCTCGCGGAAGACGAGGCGGTCGAACTCGTGCAGTGAAGTTCCTGATAGACATGCCGCTGTCGCCGGTGCTGTCACGGTGGCTTGTCGCGCAAGGACACGATTGTGTCCATGCTGCGGACATAGGAATGGAGCGGGCGGCCGACACCGAAGTCATGAAGCTGGCCTTGAACGAGGCTCGGACCGTTATTACCGCCGATCTTGACTATCCTCGCCTCCTCGCCCTGACCGGCGCCTCCGGGCCGAGCCTTATCGTGTTTCGCGGCGGTGATTGGAGCGAGACGGCAACAATTTCCCGGCTGGCCCAAGTTCTCGCTAGCCTTGACGAACTTGACATACGGCAAAGCATCTTGACCGTCGAACGGCATCGTGTTCGCCGCTGACGATTGCCGATCGGCTGAGCGATAGAGGAGGAACCCATGGCCGCGGACCCCAACAAGATCATCCTGACCGGCGAGAACCCGTTCATCCGCCTCTCGGCGACCGGCGCCGAGCCGTTCACCACCAATGCCAGTTTCTGGCGGATCATCACCTGCCCGGCCGGGCCGGGCCACGTGCTCTATTTGAAGAGCGAGCTGACCGAAAACCGCTGGCGCATCTACTCCGACAACATCGCCATGGCGCGCTGGCTGCAGGCGACGGTGCAGGGGATGCTGAACCCCGAGACCGCCGACACCGCGATCCCGGTGCATGAGGCCGAGTTCAGCAAGTCGGGCGACCCGCGCTATTTCTGGACCGAGACCGCGCTGACCGGCGACGGCGAGGTCAGCCTCACCTGGTACTGGATCGGCGAGCCGATGCTGATCCACACCCAACCGGGCGAGGGCGGCCGGCAATACGGCGTCTGCACGCTGCTGATTCCGACGAACGGCGCGCGCCTGACCGTCGATGGCGTCGAGGCGGCGGGGAGACCGGTGATGATCGAGCGCGAGGGCCGGCCGTTCAGCACCTGCGCGCTGGCGTTCTCGGAGAGCTGGACGGAAAAGCAATGAGCCTCGCTCGCGACCTCGCCGGATTCCTGGCGCCGCTCGGCTACGACGATCTGCCGCCGCGCGCCACCGACTACGCGGCGATGCTGATCGCCAGCACGCTGGCCAGCGCTGCGTGCGGCAAGGAGATCGTCTCGACGCAGATCGTCCGTGAACTGGCGCGCGAGCGCGGCGGCGCGGCGCAGGCCTCGCTGTGGTTCGACAGCGGGCCGAAACTGCCGGCCGCCGAGGCCGCGCAGGTCAACGCGATCATGAGCGACGCCGCGGCCTCGGACGACAGCGATCTGCGCGCCATCGTCCATTGCGGCACCCCGCTGACCGCGACCGCGCTGGCGCTCGCGGAGCGGACCGGCGCCACAGGCCGCGAGGTGCTCGCGGCGATGGTCTGCGGCTACGAGGCGGCAGGGCGGATCAGCGGGCCGGTGAGCCCGGATTTCCGTGAGCGCGGGCACCACGGCTCGACGATGGCGATCTTCGCCGCCGCTGTCGCCGCCGGAAAGCTGCTGAGGCTCGACGCCGAACGGCTGACACAGACCATCGCGCTGGCGGCGACTTCGGCGAGCGGCCTCGTCAAGGCCGCCGACACCAGCGTCGCCCGCGAATATCACGCGAGCCTGGTGACCCGCGCCGGGATCGACGCGGCGCTGGCGGCGCAGAAGGGCTTTGTCGCGGAGGAGACGATCATCGAGGGCCCCACGGGCTTTCTCAAGGTCTATGGCGGCATCGACGTAACCGATCTCGGCACGCCCGCCGGCGATGACTGGGACATCCTCACCGACATGGCGGTCAAGCTGGTGCCCGGCGGCCACCCCTATCACGCCTTTGGCGAGGCCGCGGCCAACGCGGCGCGCGAGGGCAAGATCGCCGCCGACGAAATCGAGAGCATCACCGTGTCGCGGCCCGGTCTCGCGCGGCTCGGCGGGCCGAAGCACCCCAAAGACCTGATCGACATGGCGCACAGCCCGCACTACTTCACCGCCGCCGGCGCCGCCGACAAGCATTTCGGCTGGGTGCATTGCAGCCCGGAAAAGATCGCCGATCCGATGATCCACCGGCTGATCGATAAAATCCGCGTCGGCCCGCCGCCAACCGAAAACGCCGACCGCTATCGCCAGGGTGCGACGGTGACGATCCGCACCACCGACGGGCGCGAAAGTCACCAGCACCGTGTTCCTGCCGCACGGTGCGGCCGCGCTCGGCATCGAGTGGAAGGATATAGAGGCCAAATACCTGACGCTGATGCCGAATTCAGGGCTCAAGCAAAGCCAGATCGAGGCGAGCCTTGGTCTGATCCGCGATTTCCCGAACACCGCGAGTGTCGCGCCGCTGATCGGATTGCTGCGACCTTAACAAGATCGCTCTCCGCGCAAGCCGGGATCCACGGGCGTCGTTCTAGAAGTGGACGACAAACCCGGCGCCGCCGTAATAGCTGATCTCGCTGACAAACGTGATGCGTGCGGGGGTGCCGCCAGTCGGCGCGAACAGCCCGCCGAAGAACACGGGCGCCTTCACCCCGGGAACCGAGTTGTCGTAGTTCATGCCGCCGAAAATCCGCAGCGACACCGCCGGCATGATCTGGAAGTTGAGGCTACCCTCGACATTTGACAGGAACGCCGCGGTGTTCTTGTTGCTCGAAATCGAAGTCAAGAACGGCGATGGCTGCGGCGGCGAAGGGATAAGCCCCGGAACATTGCTGACGAAGAAGTCGGACCCGCGCAGCGAAGTGTCCCGGTCGACCAGCGCGACCGAGCCGCCGAGAGCGGCGGTCAGCCCACTGGCGATCGGGAGTTTCAGGTTGAGACCCAGCTTGCCGCCGATATCGTCCGAGTGCAAGTTGACCCGGGCCGCATAATCCTGCGCGATGCCAGGGATACCGAGACCGATAACAACTTGCTGTAACGACTGCGCCACCCGGATGTCGTTTTGGCCTTCGCCGCCGATCAGGCTCAGCGACGGCGACGCCGTGATCATACCGAACTGGAAGTCGGTCGCGCCCTTCAAGCCGAGATGCCAGTCCTGGTAGTGCGAGGACGCCGACGAGTTCACCACACAGGAGAGGAACCCGGGGACATTGCAGTCCGGCCCGTCATTGACCGGTATGCCGTTCAGCATCATGCCGATGGTGCCGGAACCAAAAGGCACTTGCGGTACCACCGAGGTGTTTTGCGTTTGGCTGGCGTCGACGATGCTAAAATCAAGCTCGACCCGCGGCGCGGCGCCGAACGCCGGCGACAGCATGCCCGGCGGCAGGTGATAGCCGACGGCGAGATCGCCACCGACGCCCGTCGCGACGAAAGTGTTGCTGACGGTCGGACTCGCATATGGAAACGGGGACGCCGCCGCCGGGTCGCCCAGATTGGCCATGCCGAGATTGACCCGCGGCAGATCGACATGCTGCCAGGAGGCGTGCGTCTCGATGTAGAACCCGCTGATGGCCGGCAGCGGCGGCGGTGCGACAGCGACGCCGTCGGACGGCAGGCTCGCCACGTTCACGTCTTTGGCCGCATTAACCGACTGGCCCGGTCGGCCCGGCGCCGGCAGGAAGCTGATCAGACCCTGCGGCGAAGTCGCCGAGGCGTCCTCCGCCAGCGCCACGACAGGCGCGAGCGTCAGCCCGAGTAGCGCCGCGCCGGCGACGCCGCGATAAACCTGCAACATGCTATTCCCCCGATACTCCAGGCAGCCGGCATCGATCCCCGTCGACGACCGTGGGGGATAGCTTAAATCAGCCTTATATTGCGCTCAAGTAGAGAGCCGGGTTGCATATACGACCGTCGATTTTGCGTCGGCGCGATCGACGACGTCGCCGCGCGAGATACGGAGGCAGGCTAGAAGAACGCCAGCGTTCTGATCTCGATGCTCTCGCGGAAACGCGGGTTGGGCGGTGAGGTCGGATCGTCGAACGCGGTATGCGCGGTCCAGCGCGCGCGGCCGTCGGTCTCCGAATCGAACACCTTGAAGACCAGCGCTTCGTCGCGGCGCATGTGCGGGAACCAATACCACCGGTGATTCGGATCCCAGGTGATCGCCATGGTCTGGCCCACGCGGTTCTGATAGCGCCGTTCCGTCACGACCATGCTCTTCTCGTCGAGGGTACGGGCGTCGGCGATCGCCAACGGCCAGCTTTCGACCGGCAGGCGGATCGGCCGCCAGCACTGCACGATGGCAAAGCGGTGCTTGAGCAGTTCTTCGGCCTCGTCGCCCATCAGGTCGCGAACCCGCTTGCGCGCCGAGAACTCGGTGTAATCGTTGTGGACGCGGCGCACGACGTCGCGGATACCCTGGGTCTGGCGCTGTGTCTCGTCCTGGGTGCGCAGCGTATGGTCGAAGACGATGACCCGCTTGGCTCCAGCTTCGCGCTTTATCAGCGTCTCCATCTCCGGGTAGTAGACCCGGCGCACTTCGTCCTCGTCATAGAAGTCGCGGACCTTGGTCGGGTGGTCGACAAAGACGAAGCCGTTGCGGTCGACCGCGAACTCGCGCAGATGCAGCCTGCCATTTTCCAGCGTCACGGTGTGCGGGTCGTACTCGCCGCCGCCGATGCGGGTATCGACGCCGCCCGGCCCGGCGACGATCGAGATCGTCGCCGGGCCGGTGTCGAGGTAATAGTTGAGCGAGGCTTCGAGTGTTTCGGGCGCGGTGTCGAGTTCGGCGACGGACATCGGTAACTCCCTCAATTCTGCTGCCGATGATATGGCGGCTCAGTCGAGCGTCAACAATCGCCCGTAGCCGGCGATCGGCTGATTGACCCCGCAAGCGCGCAGGGCTAGCCACATCATCGCCGAATTGCTCGAAATGACCGGTTTCTGCAAATCCTGTTCGAGCATCTCCAGCACCGAGACCGTCGGCATGCCGGTGCCGGAAAGGAACACCGCCTCGGCCTCCGGCGTATCGACCGACCGCGCCAGGCGGAAGGCACGTTCCGCGGTCTCGTCGTAGATGTTGGTGACGCCCTTGAGGTTGTCGTGGCTGACCACCGCGAAGCCGTGCGCCTCCAGATGCGCCTTGCCTTTCGCGGTCGTCTCCGCGGAGTAGGGGGCGCCGAGCGCCACGCGCTTCACCCCAAGCCGCTCCAGCGCCGCCGCGACCGAGGCGAACGCCGTCGTCACCTTTGTGCCGCTCTCCTGAGCCAACCGGGCGAGCAGGGCGTTCTCCGCCTCGCGGCCGAGGTCGTAGCTCGTCGCAGTATGGGCGATGACGACGATGTCGGGCTTGACCTGGGCCAGCGTCGCGACGGCCGCCGGCAGGCTCGCGACCATTTCCCGGTTGCGCTCCTCCTGGCCATCGAGCGCGCCGGGGACGCCGCCTGCGGTCATCCGGTGGAAGTGCAGCGACACGCCCATGGAATTTCCCCCAGGCGCCATTGCCATCATCTCCGGCTCGATCGTCGGGTTTCCCGGCGGCAGCAGAAACCCCAGCCGCGCGCGAAAGCCGATCACACCACGCCGCTTTCGTGCAGCCGCTTGAGCTGGTCGGGATCGACGCCGCACAGTTCGCCGAGCAGCTCGTCGGTGTGCTCGCCGAGCAGCGGCGGGCGGGTGATCTCGGCCGGCGAGTCCGACAGCTTCACCGGGCAGCCGACCGTCTGGTAGGTGCCGCGCGTCGGGTAGTCGATATCGACGATCATCTCGCGCGCCTTGCAGATGCGGGTCGGCCAGCACCTCGCCGGTATCCTGGCAGGCGCCGCACGGCACCCCGGCGTCGCCGAGCAGTCGCATGACCTCGTGCTTGGTGTGCTGGCGCGTCCATTCCTCGACGATGGCGTTCGAGCGCCTCGCGGTTTTCCCAGCGCGCGTCGGGCGTCGCGTAAGCGCGGATCGTCGGCCAGTTCGGGCTGGCCCATCGCACCGCACATCGCCTTCCACATCTGCGGCTGCGCAAGCACGATCACGTAGTCGTTCGGCCCGCCCGGCGCGCAGGCATAGGTCGTGCCGGGCACGGTGTGGCCGAGCTGGTTGCCGTGCCGCTGCATGGCGTGGCCGTGGCGCTGGTGGTCGCGCAGGCTGACGCGGATGAGGTTGACCACCGCGTCCTGCATCGACACCTCGACATGCTGGCCCTTGCCGGTCGCGTGGCGCTGCTGCAGCGCGGCGAGGATGCCGATCGCCATGTGCATGCCGGTGCCGCAGTCGCCGATCGCCGGAAACACCAGGGTCGGCGGGTTCTCGGGAAAGCCGGTGACGCTCATCGCCCCGCCCATCGCCTGCGCGATCGGCTCGAAGCTCTTGAAGCCGCTATACGGCCCATAGGTGCCAAAGCCCTTGATCGTGGCGTAGATCAGCCGCGGGTTGAGCTCCTAGAGCACGTCGCAGCCGAGGCCGAGCCGATCCAGCGCGCCGGGGCCGAAATTCTCCAGCAGCACGTCGGACTGGCGCGATCACCTCCTTGAACAGCCGCTTGCCCTCGTCGGTCTTCAGGTTGAGCGTCAGGCTGCGCTTGTTGGCGTTGAACACCAGGAAGAACAGGCTGTCGCTGTTCTTCCTGTCGGCATGGACGTGCGCGCGACGTCGCCGCCCTTCGGCTCCTCCAGCTTGATCACGTCGGCGCCGAGGAACGCCAGGATCTGCGCGCAGGCGGGCCCCGCCTGGTTGTGCGTCATGTCGATGACGCGAATGCCGGACAGCGCTTTATTCATCTGGTCTGCTCCCCGCAGCTTACATCCAGCAAGTCTAGCCCATCGGCAGACCCCGTCTCATCCGATTTGCCTATCCCGAGCAACGATTATTTCGCGTTCGCTCGGTCATCCGATACCTTGAGAGGTTCGTATCCCGATAGGGTTTACGTCTCAAACACCAGGTCATTGCTTTCGCCAGTCATGCAGCGCAAGGAACGCCTACCCTCACTTCGCGCGGTCGAGATTTTCGTCGCCGCTGGTCGGGCGTTGAGCTTCGCTGCTGCGGCGAAGGAAGTGAACTTGACCCCATCTGCGGTAAGCCGCCGCATGAGGGATTTGGAGCGTGAGCTTGGTACGCCATTGTTCCATCGCTTCAATCGTCGAGTGGAACTGACATCATCGGGAGTACGCTTTCTCGACGTGGCGGGCCGCGCGCTTGACCTGATCGAACGCGAATGTGCAGCATTGCGCCCGCGTCGCGATGGCGGGACGCTGCGGATTTCCGCATTGCAGTCCCTCGCAAGTACGTGGCTGCTGCCACGGCTGGCCGCATTTCGACGCCGTCGACCCGACATAGAGGTACAAGTTCAGACCTCGGCAGAACTGGTCGACCTCGTCAGCGGGCCGTTTGATGCGGCAATTCGCTTCGGCAATGGTCGCTGGCGCGGCGTGTCAGCGACGCGCTTATTCGAGACACGCAGTTTCGCGGTCGCTGCTCCGGCTCATTGGCCATGCGGGGCGACGGCATCGGTTGCCGCCTTTGACCGTGCGACGCTGCTCAGCGTAGTACACATGCCCGACCTATGGCCGCAATACCTAGCGGGGCTTGGATTGGGAGAATACCGTCCACGCCGAATCGAGACCTTCGACAACGTCCAGGTTATGCAAGAAGCTGCCGCCAATGGTTTGGGGCTCGCGCTCACCGTGCGCGAGTTGGCTGAGGGGCCGCTTGCGACCGGGCGCTTGGCACCCGCTTTCAGCAATCCCCCGGTGCCGCTGCGCCAAGCCTACTACCTGATCTGTCGTAAAGATCGACGTGAGGAACCCGCGTTGCGCGCTCTCCAAGATGTCCTTCTCGGTTGTGCTTAGCTCATCTGACGGGACGGTATCCTCGTTTGTCGAGTACGAAACGGACATTTACCGTGGCGCGTCCAATACGGAGACCGCCATGCGTATCGCGCTGACCACCGCGCTTGCCAGTGCAGTTCTGCTCGTCGCGATTGGCCCGACCTTTGGGGCCGATCTCAACGCCAACAAACAGCTAATTCGTGACTACATCGAGAATGTCATGAATAAGCATCAGCCGGACGCTGCGGGGAATTATTTTGCTGTCGACTATATCGAGCATAACCCCCGGTTGCCGCCCGGTCTTGCTGGCAAGAAGAAGTTCGTCGCTTCACTGGCTGAGGGGTTCAGCGACTACCACGGCGACATTCAGCAGATACTCGCCGAGGGTGATGAAGTTGTCACTCGTACTCGATGGACGGGCACGCAGGACGGCCCATATCTCGGCCACGCTGCTACCGGCAATAAGCTGGATTTCACGACCTCCGACTTCTACCGGATCGAGAAGGGCAAGGTCGTTGAACATTGGGATGTCGTTGATACCCTGGCTCGCGCCGTCGCGCTCGGCCTAGTTCAACCGCCTAAGTCGTAAGGCTCAGCGGTTTACACGAATACTAAGGCACCCGGAGGGCAGCTTGCTAAGACTCGTGACTATCGACCTTTCGGACGCAGACCTTGAGATGTTTGAACGCTATGAGTCCGAAGTTCTGAGGATAGTTCCGAAATACGGCGGTCGCCTTGAAATGCGCGTCCGAGCACTTGACGAACGCAAAGAGACCCATCTGCTCTACTTCCCTGACGAAACAGCCTTTGAGAGCTATCGCTCCGATCCGGCGAGATTGGCTCTATCTTCGCTCTGGGAACAGTCTCGGGCGCGATCCGTCGCTGAACTCGTGAGAACGGTCACCGATATCTGACGGCGGCTTCGGCCGATACCCCTCGCGGCCGTATCTCGATAGGGGTTTAGGGTTCAAACGCCCGGGTGATGTCGATGATTCGGATGCCTGAAAGGGCTTGGCTCATGCTTCTCTCCCGCTCGTTGAGGCGAGGCTAGCACCGCCGCATCGGTGGGCCTAGGATCGACGCAGCGAAATGCGCGTAACGGGAGGCACCCCATGGATTTCGGCTGCACGATCTTCTTCACCGATTATTCGATCACCCCGGCCGAGCTAGCGGTCGCGATGGAGGAGCGCGGGCTCGAGTCCGTTTGGGCCGCCGAGCACTCGCATATTCCGGTGCCGCGCAAGACCCCGCCACCGGGCGGCGGCGAGCTGCAAAAGCGCTATTACGACGTGATGGACCCGTTCGTGACGCTGGCGGTCTGCGGCGCGGTCACCAAGAAATTGAAGCTCGCCTTCGGTATCTGCTTGGTCATCCAGCGCGACACGATACAGACCGCCAAAGCTGTCGCCTCGCTCGACCAGGTCTCGGGCGGCCGCGTTCTCTTCGGCATCGGCGGCGGGTGGAATGTCGAGGAAGTCGAGAGCCACGGCACGCCGTTCGCTACCCGCATGCTGCACATGCGCGAGCAGATGGAGGCGATGAAGGAGATTTGGACCAAGAGCACCGCCGAGTATCACGGCGAGACGGTCAATGTCGTGCCGATGATGACCTGGCCCAAGCCGGTGCAGAAGCCGCACCCGCCGATCCTCGTCGGTGGCGCCTTCCCGTGGGCGGCGCGGCGCGCGGTGCGCTACGGCGACGGCTGGTATCCCAACGCTTCTTCGGGCAAGCCTGAAGAAATCCTCCCGGCGTTCAAGAAGATGTGCGCCGATGCCGGGCGTCCGCCGCTGCCGGTGACCATGGGCGGCTGCCCGCTCGATGGCGACCATCTGAAGCGCATGCGCGACCTCGGCGTCGTCCGCGTCAATACCGGACTGATGTCGGAGCCGCGCGACAAGATCCTGCCGGTGCTCGACCAGTGGGCCGGACTGATGCGCCAGGTCAACGGGTAGAGGCCGAGCAAAACCGGGGAGGGCGGCCAGATGGCGAACTACAGCATCTGTCTTGGAACCGCCGGCTGGGGCGTCTGGCACAGCCCGGATTCCGGCCAATCGTGGACCCGGCACCGCGCGCCGTTTCCGCTCAACAGCCGCATCCAGGCGCTGGTCGCCCATCCGACCCAGCCGCATACGGTTCTCGCTGGCGGCGATACGGGCTTGTTCGCGAGCTACGATGGCGGGATGCAGTGGGAGCGCATCGGCGCCGCCGGAGACCTGCCGACGATCTGGTCGCTGACCATCGACCCGGTCGATCCCGATATTCTCTTTGCCGGCACGCGCCCGGCCGGGGTCTATCGCTCGCGCGACGGGGGACGGCACTGGGAGAGGCTAGCCGTCGACATCGCCCCGGAGTGCTCGATCGGCGTGCCCTTCGTGACCGGATTGGTCGTCGACCCCGACGATCATCGCATGGTCTGGGCCGGGGTCGAGATAGACGGCGTCTTCCGCAGCACCGACGGCGGGGACACGTGGACCCACCAGAAGACGGGTTTGTACGACCCGGACATTCACTCCGTGGCGATTGCGCAGACGCAGCCCAAGCGCCTTTATGCCAGCACCGCGCGCGAGGTGTTCGTCAGCGACAATCTCGGCGACACGTGGCAGTCCTTGGACATCCGCGAGAAATGGCCGCTGCCCTATGCCCGCGGCATCGCGGTCAAGACCGACGATCCGCGCGTGCTGTATGCCGGCTGCGGCGAGACCACAACGGGCGAAAAGGGCCACGTGCTCCGCACCACGGATTACGGCCAGAGGTGGGAGATTTTGCCGCTTCCCGGCCAGCCTAACGCCACGATGTGGGGGCTTGCCACGCACCCCGCAAATGCCGACCGCATCGTCGCGTTCAGCCTGTTCGGCGAGGTCTATGTGACCGAGGATGCCGGCGCGTTGTGGCGCAAGATCGGACGCGAGTTCGGCGAGATCAGAGCCGCGGCCTGGGTGCCGAACTAATTTCTCGCGTATTCAAGCTGGGACGGTCAGCCGTGCCGCGTCAAACCCGTACACCCGCGCGGTATTGCCGCCGGCGATCTTGGCCTGTTCGTCGTCCGGCACCCCGGCCAGGATGTCCGTCAGGATTTTGCGCGATTGCGGAAAGGTCAACTCGCTGTGGGGGTAGTCCGAGCCCCACATCATGTTGTCGACACCGATGACATCGCGCAGGCGAATGCCGATGGCGTCCTCCTGAAAGCTCAGCACGACGTTGCGGCGGAAGAAGTCGCTCGGCAGCATGCCGTCCTTGAACCGGTACAGCGCCTCGCCGTGCCGCTCGCGATAGGTGTAGTCCATCGAGGTGAGCACGTTGGGCGCCCATGACAGCTCGAACTCGACGATGGCCAACATGAGGCGGGGATGGCGCTCGAAGACGCCGGAGAAGATCATGTCGCACATCGACAGCGCCGGATAGAACGCCTTGGTCGCGCGGCTGCTGGCGTCGCGCAGCGTCCCGGTCCCGGCGCCGCGGATCTTGCCGGTACGCCGCGTCGCGGTGTGCAGGCTCAGCGGCATATCGAGCGAAGCGGCCGCGGCCCAGAAGTTCTCGTATTCGGGCTGGTCGTAGCGCCGGTCCTCGGCCGGATACTCGGCGATCATCGCGCCGCACAGGCCGAGACGGGCGGCGCGCTCCAGCTCGTTGATCCCGTCCTCGGACGTCGTCCAGGTTGATCATCGCGATGCCCTTGAGCCGGGCGGGATCGGTGCGGCAGAACTCGGCGAGCCAGTCGTTGTAGGCGCGAAAGATCGCGGACATCAGCTGCGTGTCCGCGACCTTGAAGTAAAAGAGTCCCTGCGAGGGATAGAGTACTTCGCCGGCGACCCCGTCGATGGCCATGTCCTTTATGTGCTGCTCGGGGTCGTAGCCGCCGCGGTGCACGTCCTCGAAACGCCCCTTGGCCGAGATCGTCTCTGGGGCGTCGAACCTCGCGCCGGCGTTCGAGATGAGGCCGATCCCGGAGAGGATTTGATCCGTCTCGACCACGACATGGTCGCCGCCCTCGATCCGCTCGATCCGCGGCGCGCGATCGCGAAACGCCGCATCGATACGGGTCTGCCACAAATCAGGCGGTTCGAACACGTGGGAGTCGGACGAGAGAACCAGGGGCAGCACCGGCATCTCCTTGCTCAGTTGACCTGCTCGATTGTCGCGACGTCGCCGGCGAGTGTGGTGCGGCGCACGTCGCGCACTTCGTTGCGGTCGTCGAAGCGGCGGGCGCGGTGCATCGTCTGGCGGTTGTCCCAGACGACGAGGTCGTCCACCCGCCATTGGTGCGAATAGACGAACTCGCGTTGCGTCGCGTGCTCGGTCAGGTCGCGCAGGAACATCTGCGCCTCGGGGATCGGCCAGCCTTCGATCGCGCCGGCATGCGCGGCGAGGAACAGCGATTTCCGTCCCGTCACCGGGTGGGTGCGCACCAGCCGCTGGCGCACCGGGCGGAATGCCTCCCGCTCTTCCGGCGTCAGCTCGGTGAAGCCGATCGCTGCCCGCGAATAGAGCAGCGAATGCAGGCAGACGAGCGGCTCGATCTCGCGCTTGGTGCGCTCGTCGAGCGCGTCGTAGGCGGCCCGCATGTCGGCGAACTCGGTGTTGCCGCCCCAGGACGGGATCACCCGCCCCGACAGCAGCGAGTATTTCGCCGGGATCGGACGGAACGAGCTGTCCGAGTGCCACAGCCGGTCGCCGAGCTTGAAGAACCAAACCCGTGCGTTGGCCGGCAGGATGTTGCCGTCCTTGTCGAGATTGGAGAAATCGGCGACGCCCTTCGGCGTGCGCTGTTCGACCTCCTTGCGGATATGACCCGGGCTGCCGTAGCTCTCGAGCGGACCAAGCTGCCGGGTGAAGGCGAGCTGCTCCTCGTCGGTCAAATCTTGGTCGCGGAACACGAGGACAGCGTATTTGTCCATGCCGGCTTCGATCGCGGCGACCTCGTCGGGCGACAGCGGCTGGGTGCAGTCGACGCCGTCGACCTCGCCGGCGAACACCGGATGCAGTGGTTTGATCGAAACAGGCATCGGCGCCTCCTCGGCCAAACGCTAGCGCAGCCGGGCGGACATTGAAACACAAGCACGGTCTGTGCGACGCTCGATCATCTGACGGAGGATTGGCGATGGCTGACCACCAGCACGATCACGATCACTCGGAGCTGTCCGACATCCAGTTGCGGGTGCGCGCCCTCGAGACGATCCTGACCGAAAAGGGCTATGTCGACCCGGCGGCGCTCGATCAGCTGGTCGAGGCCTACGAGACCAAAATCGGGCCCAAAACGGGTGCGCAGATCGTCGCGCGCGCCTGGATCGACCCCGACTTCAAGGCGGCGCTCTTGAAGGACGCGACCGAGGCGGCCAATGCGCTCGGCCATGTCAGCCCGGTCGGCAGCCACCTGATCGCGGTCGAGAACACGGCCAAGACGCACAACCTCGTCGTCTGCACCTTGTGCTCCTGCTACCCGTGGGAGGTGCTGGGCCTACCGCCGGTCTGGTACAAATCGGCGCCCTACCGCTCGCGCGCGGTGATCGACCCGAAGGGCGTGCTCACCGATTTCGGCGTGACCCTGCCCGCCGACACCGAAATCCGCATCTGGGATTCGACCGCGGAGACCCGCTTCATCGTCGTGCCGATGCGCCCGCCCGGCACCGAGAACTGGAGCGAAGAGCGGCTCGCTGAGATTGTCACCCGCGACTGCATGATCGGCACCGGGCTGCCCAAGCCCGAGGGTGGACGATGAGCAACACGATCCACGATATGGGCGGGATGCACGGGTTCGGTCCGGTCGAGCCGGAGCCGAACGAGCCGGTCTTCCACGCCGCGTGGGAGGGTCGCGTCCACGCCCTACAGCGCGCTGTCGGCGCCGCCGGCCTGTGGTCGATCGACGGCGGCCGCGCCTCGCTCGAAACGCTGCCGCCGGCCATCTATCTCGCCAGCACCTATTACCAGCGCTGGTTCCTCGGCCTGGAGCGGCGCGTGGTGCGCTATGGCCTCGTTGGCGCGGATGAGCTTGCCGCCGGCCGGTCGCTACGTGCCGGCGTGCCGCTCAATAACAAGATCACGCCGGCCGACGCCGCTAAGCCGCCGATGCGCGGCAATTTCGAACGCCCGGCCAACACGCCGGCGCGGTTCAAGATCGGCGACCGGGTGCGCACAAAGGAGATGAACCCGGCGACCCATACCCGCCTGCCGCGCTATGCCCGCGATAAGGAGGGCGTCGTCGAGGCGATCCGTGGCTGCCACGTCTACCCCGACACCGCGGCGCTCGACGTCCATAACGAAAGCCCGCAATGGCTCTATGCCGTGGTCTTCACCGGCAAGGAGCTGTGGGGGCCGAACTCCGACCCGGCGATCAAGGTATCGATCGAGGCGTTCGAGCCTTATTTGCTGCCGGCGTGAAGACGCTCGACCGCAATATTGTCGCGCGCGCCGCGCTTGAGGTGCCGGGCATCCCGCAGGGCGAGGACGGCCCGGTCTTCTGCGAGCCATGGGAGGCTCAGGCCTTCGCGATGGCGGTGTCGCTGCACCAGCGCGGGCTGTTCACTTGGCCGGAATGGGCCGCGACCCTGGCCGACGAGATTAAGCGCGCCCAGGCGGCGGGCGACCCCGATACCGGCGACACCTATTATCGGCACTGGCTCAACGCGCTCGAACGACTGGTCGCCGAGAAGGGCATCGCCGACAGCTTCACCCAGACCCGCTACCGCGACGCCTGGGAGCGCGCCGCCGACGCGACCCCCCATGGCCAACCGATCGTGCTGAAACCGGAGTATTTCGCACCGTGAGGCGGGGCCGCTGATGGAATTCGGCATCTTCCACGAGTTTCTTTCGACCAAATCACGGTCGCAGGCGGAAGCCTTCGCGCAAGTCCTTCGCGCAGATCGATGCGGCCGAGCGCTGGGGCCTCGACGTCGTCTGGCTCGCCGAAATCCACATGAACCCGACCCGCTCGCTGCTCTCGGCGCCGCTCACCGTGGCGAGCGCGGTCGCCGCGCGCACCAGCCGCATCAAGATCGGCACCGCGGTGCAGATATTGCCGCTCGGCCACCCCCTACGGCTCGCCGAGGAAACCGCGACGATCGACCAGATCAGCGGCGGCAGGTTGATCTTCGGCGTCGGGCGCAGTGCCTTTCCGCGCGCCTACAACGCTTATGGCATCTCCTATGAGGAGAGCCCGCAACGCTTCGCCGAAGGTCTCGACATCATCAAAAAGGCGTGGACGCAAGAAAGCGCCTCGCATCACGGGCGCTGGTACAGCTTCGACAACTTCACCCTGGTGCCGCGCCCGGTGCAGCGTCCGCATCCCGAAATCCGCATCGCCGCCAGCCAGCACGATACCTACGAGGCGATCGGCAAGCTCGGCTACCCGCTGTTCTCCGCGGTACGCGCCAGCCCGTTATCGGAACTGGCGCATCACACGCAGGCCTATCGCGAGGCCTGGGCCGCCGCCGGCCACAAGGCCGCGCCGCGCGCCTATCTGCAGGTGCCGATCTATGTCGCGGCGACGCGCGAGGCTGCGCTCGCCGATGCCGAGGCCGGGATGATGCGGTTCTCGACCTACCGCCCCGACCTCATCCGCGGCCCGATGACTTACGAGACCGTGCTGCGCGAGAAGGGCATTGCCGGCACACCGGATATGGTGACCGAGCGCCTCATGCAACTGCGCGACGAGGCGCAGCTCGCCGGCGTCTCGGCCGAGATCAACCCTGGCAGCATGCTGAGCCACGAGCAGGTGATGGCCTCGCTCAAGCTTTACATCCAGGAGGTCATGCCGCATTTCAAATAGCGATGCGGGTGAAGCGCGATCGCGGGACTTCGTGAGTTTGCGCGTGTGTGTGTGCTAATCTAGTTAGTATGACTAGCCAGCATCAGCCTGAACGATCACCGCGCTTGGCCGATAGACTGCGGCCGGGATATTGGCGGCTGCAGGACGCAAAGGCGCGGTTTAGCGAGTTGGTTCGCCGCGTGCGGAGCGAGGGGCCCCAACACGTTACAGTGCGCGGGCGTGATGAGGTTGTGGTCCTCTCGACCGACGAGTATCGCCGTCTGAAGGGAGATCGGTCGGGGGCGGCGCTTGTTGAAGCATTGCAAGCCTCGCCGCACCGCGAGATCGACATCGAGCCGGAGCGGCTACCCCTCCCGGTGCGCGGCATTGATCTTTGACGCGGTGGCTGCTCGACACGAACGTGGTCTCGGAGCTGCGCCGGCCGCGCCCTGAACATAGGGTCGTCGCCTTCGTCAGTGAACAGCGGCTCGAAGACCTCTTCGTCAGCGTCGTTACCTTCGCCGAGCTGCGCTTTGGCGTTGAGTTAGTGCAGGACCCGCGCCGCCGAACCGAGTTGAATGCCTGGCTGACGCATCGCGTACGCCCGATATTCGAAGACCGGGTGCTCCCGCTCAGCGAGGACGTCATGCTCAAGTGGCGCCTCCTAGTCGAGGACGGACGAAAGATCGGCCACACGTATTCGCAACCCGATTTGATGATCGCGGCAACGGCGCTCCACTATGGCTTGACCGTGGTTTCCCGCGATATCCGCGACTATGAGAAGACGGGAGTTTCGGTGTTTAATCCGTGGCGCGATGTGCCGCGCCCGGCGCGGCGTTAGGAATTCATCTGAGACGCGTCGACGATGAATTGCTCGTGGAGGAAAGCGATGCCCACCAACGGTCAGCGCTACAATGTCGGCGGCGTGATGCTCGACCGGCCGTTCAAGATCAGGCGGCTCGGCCATTTTGGCTTCAACATGGACAAAATGGAGGAGGGCAGGGCGTTCTACGGCGACCTGCTCGGCTTCAAGGTCTCGGACCTCGCCGATTTCTCGCGCGCGCCGTGGTTCCCCAAGGATTTCGCTGGGCCGCAGGGCTATTTCATGCGCTACGGCACCGACCATCACGCGATGGTGCTGTTCTCGAAACAGGTGATGGACCAGCGCGCCGACCGCAAGTTCCAGCCCGGCGTTACCATCAACCAGATCACCTGGCAGTGCGGCTCCCTCAAGGAGATCGCCGACGCGCACAGCTATTTCGAGGCGCATCAGGTGCGCATTCAGCGGGTCGGCCGCGACATGCCGGGCAGCAACTGGCACACCTATGTCTACGACCCGGACGGCCATACCAACGAGCTCTATTACGGCATCGAGCAGATCGGCTGGAACGGGCTGTCGAAGCCGCGCGAGCTCTATTACCGCGGCTTCCAGGAGAAGCCGCCGCTGCCGCAAATGTCCGAGGCGGCCGAGCTCAAGGAGGCGGCGGAGAAGGGCATCGACGTGCTCTCCGGCCACAAGCCCAACGGCAATTTGCCCGAAACCTACGATGTCGAGGGCGTATTGCTGGCGCGGCCGTTCAAGATCACCAAGATCGGCCCGGTGAGCCTCTTCGTCGACGATGTCGACGCCGCCGAGCGCTTCTATGTCGAGCGGCTCGGTTTTGTGAAGAGCGAGGAGGCGGTCTATCGCGGCGCGCGCTGCGTGTTCCTGCGCTGCGGCGCTGAGCACCACGCGCTCGGCCTCTTCCCCAAGGAACTGCGCCAGACGCTGGGCCTCTCGGAGCATTCGAGTTGCATGTCGTTCGGCATCGAGCTCGGCAGCTACGCGCAGCTCAAGGAGGCGGTCGCGTTCCTCAAATCGCGCGGGGTCGAGATCATCGACGCGATCCCGCCCGAGCTGTATCCCGGCATCGACTATTCGGCCTTCGCGCTCGACCCCGACGGCCATTGCATCCAGCTCTATTACTACATGGAGCAAATCGGCTGGGACGGCCGGGTCCGTCCGGACTCCGAGCGACGCAAACCCGTGACCCCCTGGCCCGAGGCGCTGGAACCGCTCCCCGACACCTACCAGGATCAGGTGTTCCAAGGGCCGTTAGGATAATCAGCACGACCTTTGTCCAACAAAACGACCGAATGTCGCCGGCTAACTGCGAGGTTGCTCCTCGGGAGAGTCAAAATCGTAAGCCAACGCCTCGTAGACATTCCTGACGCTTTTCTCGTACATTCCGCCACCTACTGTCATCATACGTCCACCATCGAGTAACAACTCATTAGCTGGTATGTCGAATAATCGAGCAGCGTTTTTGTTTACCACTCCACGATTGTTGTAATTAGTGAACATAACCGCTTTCTGATGGCGGGCAATATTCAAATGATCTGACAAATCTAAAAGGTCATTGTTTGCGGATTCAAAGCCGTAACCAAGAATGTAAACACATTTTGCTTCGGCAATATTGTGTCTTGCTACGAGAATCTCGTTTGAAATAGAGGCAGTTTTCCCTGGAGCAATTATATTCAGATTTAAAGACGATTCATAAATACTGTCCATAAGTAATGTTGATTGTGTCCAGTGCTCATCTGATCTTGGACTGCCAACCGGTCCCCGTATGAGCTGCAGATCGAATTGGGGTGGCGATGGAAACGGATCTTGCCGTACCCGTCCATACACATGAGTTATGCGGTTTCCGTCAAGGAACGTTTGGATAGTGTTGTTTTCGGAGAACCGCTTAAGCGCGGAAAGGCCGCGAAATAGCTCGTGCTCAAGAGAAACGTCGTAGTTGAAGGTTATGAAACTGACTTGGTTCTGTAAGAATGCGGAGATATTAGGACATCCTGTAGTTAGTTTGTGAACCAGAAATCTGCACCAGTCGTTATCGAAATTGATTTCCATCCCATTCCGGTGATCGCGTCGATATATGGCTTCTGCTTCTAATATTGCCCAGGCGATGCAAAATTTTCCGATAGTTTCTAAATCTCTATTGTGATCAAGGAAATAATCAATCACCAAAGGGTGAGCGGCAGTCAGGCGATCTACTAGTTCACCAAATTCATCGATGGCGTTGCGCCACTCGTTTTCGATCTCTGTGGTCGAGACTTTATCGGGCGAATTGCGCTTGATGATGAGCGGTCGATGAACCAACCCCCCTGATCCGGGCTCCAAGGCCGTTTTACAGTGGATTAAAGCTGTCTTTCCCTTCGTGATAACTCGTTTGACCAGTTCTTCGCCAGTTGGATAACCGTAATGGCAGCTTGCGCCAGCACCGAGAATGAAGACGGTTTTGACTTTGAACATAAGCCACCCATTTGATGAGTATTGAGCCCCGAACCGACCGGACCCACCACTGTGCAAGGTCGATAATCAATCCTTCATCAGCCGCGCCGCCCAATCCGCCACCGGGTCGCGGCTGCCCATGTCGGGCTGAACCAGCCCGTCGATCATAAACGTCGGCGAGACGTGGATGCCGTTCTGGCGGGCGTAGCGGCAATGCCACTTCACCTCGCGGTCGAGATCGGGGATCGTGAAGGCCTCGGCCAGTTTCAAATTACTGTAGCGCTCGATCCGCCGGATGATGTCGTTGGGCGTCGCATCCATGTTCGCGCCGCCGGCATGGTGGTCGAACTCGAATTCCTCGCGATGCGCGGCCACCGCCGACATCACCGATTTGGCCGCTTCCTTGCCGCCTTCGAGGGTCGAGGCGGCGATAATGCAGCGTGTGATCACGCCCGAATACATGTGCCACGGCTGCGATTGCAGGCGCAGCTTGACGGTGATGCGGTCCTCGCCAGCTTGGTCGAGCAGCTCGTTGAGTTTGCCGAACGCCCTGCACGGAATGCGGGCAGGTCGGTTCCAGGAACACTTCCAAGATTCGAGGCCCGTGGCCCCAGACCAGCGGATCGGCGCGCCAATTACTCATGCGATCTTCCTCCCGGGCCTGATTTCAGACGGCCTCTCTTACTCTCGGCATCACTTTGCCCGTTTTCTTTCTTCTGTCATTCCGGGGCTGCCCCTCGCCCGCCTTCGGGCTATGCCCTCCGGCACCCTCTCCCGCAAGGGGAATGACGGCGCGTAGGCTGCAAACGGTCTAATCACCGCGTTTCGGCAAGAGCAGCATCATCCCGTACCAGAGCGTGAAGAGCCCGAAAGCCGCAACCCACAGACATGAGGAGACGATAAGAAGCGGCGTGGTCCAATCGGCGCCGAAGGCTGCCGCAACGCGCGCGATCGCTGCCAGCGTGACAAGGACATAGATCAGATTGGTGACCCCATCGGCCGATAGAGCACGTCCGGTGTGACCGCGTGTGGCCCGGGTCATTACCGCGAGGATCATCGTACCGACCGCCCCGGCCGTCAGAGCGTGAATAGCGGCGCTTTCCGGGAGATCCAAACCAAGCGCGGTCAGCCCCAGTAGCGCGGAGCCCACCACCAGCCACGCGTAGCCCACATGAAGGACGAGGAGCAGCGGCTCTGCGGTCGTCGCTCCACCGCGCCAGCGCAAGAGGCGCCACAGGTTGAGCGCTGCCCCAAATAGGAGGAGCGCACCGACTGCACGGAAGCCCGGAAAGAAAGCCCAGCCGAACAGCGCCGTGTGCAGAGTGCCGAGCGCGGCCCGGTCGATCCAGCCGTGGACAGCAGGAAGATCAGAATCCCCGCGCTTCGCCAGCCAGTTCCGGGTGAAGCTTGGCACGATGCGGCCGGCCACCACCGAGATCAGAACGATCACCGCAGAAAGACCGAGACGCCAGCCGAGCCCTGACGGTACGGCGACGCCATCGGCCTCGAGGTGCATCAGCAGATTGGCGATGCCGAGAACGGTCACCGGCGCAACGAGCGGCAGATTGCGCCAATTCCGCCCGGCGATGATCTCGCGGCCAACAACTGCGACGAGGAGGGCCGGAAATGAGAGGTCCGCGGCGATTGCGAGCCAGGCGGGGGTGAGGGATGAGATCAGGCACGCGATCCGCCCCAGCAGCCACAATCCAGCCAGTATCGCCAATAGCCCGCCGCTGACCGGAGGCCGCCCAGTCCAGTTCGGGATCGCGGTCAGCAGGAAGCCGGCAATGGTCGCCATGACAAAGCCGAACAGCATTTCATGGATGTGCCAGGCGAGCGGATCAAACCGGCTGGGCAACTCGATCCCGACCGTCAGCATGACGATCCAGAGCGCAATCGCCGCGGCCGACCAGAGCCCAGCCGCAAGAAAGAAGGGCCTGAACCCCAAGGTCAAGAAAGTCGGCGTACGCGATTTCGCTAGGTCTTTGGCGGCGATGCTCATCTCGCGACGCTAGCCGCCTCCGGCAATGCGCGGGAGGCCGGAAGCAGACGTGCAACGAAGCGCGGGAAGAGCGGGCGCAGCTTGAGGATAAAATCCCAGGCCATCAGCAGCGCGCCGAGCGCGAACACAACGTCTCCCGGCAGCCGCATCCACTGCCAGAACAACGTCGCATCGTAGAATTCGCTGCTCCGCGCATAGGCAAGCCCGTGCTCATAGACCGCGTCAAGCTGCGGCCAGCCGATCGGGAAGAAGTTGAAGACGATCCAAAGGACCAGGCCGCCATTGTAGAGCCAAAAGGCCCATTGCCCGAGCGCTTCGCCGAACGGATGCCGGTCGGCGGCGATGTAGCGCAGACAGAAATAGATGAGCCCAATGCCCAGAAGACCGAAGGCGCCGAACAACGCCGTATGAGCGTGGTTGAGGGTGAGAAACGTCCCGTGCTCGTAGTAATTGACCAGTGGCGCATTCAGCGTGCCGCCACCAAAGACACCAGCCCCGACGAAGTTCCAGAACGCGGCGCCAACGATGTAAAGGTAGGCGAGGCCGTATTTGAACTGCGGATCGGCCTTGATCCGCCGGTGATGCTGGATCGCCTCGATGACCAGCAGCACCAACGGCAAAACTTCGATGAAGGAGAACATCGTACCAAGCGGCACCCATAGGCCGGGCTCGCCCGCCCAATAGAGATGATGGCCGGTGCCAAGCACGCCGCCGAGGAAGATCAGGATGAGCTCGAAATAGACTGACCGCTCGGCGAGCTGGCGCGAGACGAGGCCGACCGCCATCAGCAGATAGGCGCTGATCGCCGCGGCGAAGAATTCGAAGGACTGCTCGACCCAGAGGTGGACGACCCACCAGCGCCAGAAGTCCGAGATCGTGAACGACTTCTCGATCCCGGTGAGCGGGATCATGCCGAAGACGTAAAGCAGCGCGATGTTAACGGTGGACGCCCAAATCAGATGTTCGAGGCGGATGCGTCCCGACCAGAATTGCCGGGTCGCCTGAACGAGGGTGGCTCGGGTCGGCCACAGCGCGCGAAAGACGAGGACGCTCCAGATCGCCAGCCCGGCGAAGAACCCGATCTGCCAGGCTCGGCCGAGCTGGATGTAGGAGAGGCCCTGATTGCCCAGCCAGAACCAGTCTTCGCGGATATACCCCATGATACCGAGATAGTTGCCGGCTAGCGCGCCGACGACGATGAGTAGCGTGACCCAGAACAGCACATCGACGAGGAAGGCTTGCCCCCTCGGCTCGCCGCCGCTGATCGCCGGGGCGAGAAAGAGCGCCGCGCCGATCCAGGAGAGCCCGATCCACACGATCGGTGCCTGAATGTGGACGTCACGGAGGAAGTTGAAGGGAAGGAAACGATCGACCTCAATGCCATAGAAGCTCGACCGGTCGGTGTAGTAGTGGGCCATGATCGAGCCGACGAGGATCTGCAACAGCAGGATCGCCGCGACGACGAGAAAATACTTGCCGATCCGCCGCTGGCTCGCAGTCAGGGGCCGGAACTGCGCCAGCACCGGGTCCATCGGCGCCTTGTCAGGATCATTCAGGAACCGCTCATAAATGAACAGCACGGCCCCGAACGCGAAGAAGGTGAAGGAGAAGCTGATCCAGGTCCAAAGAAAGGTGCTGGTGGACGGCGTGTTGCCGACCAGCGGCTCGAACGGCCAATTCTGCGTCCACGATGTGTCAGTGCCGGGGCGGCGCGCGACCGTCGTCAGCGACGAATAGATCAGAAAGTCGGCTGTCTGCTCCGCGCTCCGCTGATCGAGGCTGTAAGCCTGCGTCCAGCCCTTGGCGAAATCGTGATGGAGCAGAGACCGCGCGATCTCGCCGCGAAGCGTGGTAATGGCTGCGGCCAGGGGGTCGGGGATGACCGCGACTTCCTTGGTCAGATTGACGCCCTGAAGGTCGGCCTGCATCGCTGTCTTGACCGCAGCACGCTGCTCCGTCGTCAGCTCCGACAACGCTTTGCCACCAGTCGCTTTGGCGATATTCTCTTCGGTGAGGGTGGCGAGGCGCACAAGATTTGCGGCTGTGTAATCCTCTCCGAAATACGACCCCATGCCGTAGAGGCTGCCGTAGTCCATCAGGTCGGCTTTCTGGAAGCCGGCTTTGCCGAGCTCGATGTCTGCTGCCGTCAGCAATGCGGTGCCGCTGGACGTGACGAAGCGATCGGGGAAGGGCGGCGCCGCCTCGTAGGTCAGCTTGGTCGTCCAACCAAGGGTCGCAAAACACGCGATGGCAACGACCAGCAAGATCCATTTGAGCACGTTGCTGACAGCGTCTTCCGCGGGCCTATCAATCCGGTCTGCTTCCAGCGTCATGCTCGCTCCCTGACCACAGCCGATTGAGTTTCCGGCCTCTAATTCGTTTAATGAGCTTGCCGCACGCCGCCCCTATCGTCGACCCTCTTGCGCATCAATCCGTCAGGGCAACGATAGTCCCTGGCTCCCCAAGACCCCTCTCCCGTAGTACGGGAGAGGGTGGACGAAGCGGGGCCGGGTGAGGGGCTACATTCCCTCCTGCACCGCCGGCATCACCTCACGCGCTAAAATCTCAAGTTGCTCCAGCGCGAGGCTGTTAGGCATGCCCGGCCAGTGCACCGAGGCGACGATGTGGTTGACCCCGAGCCGGCGGTTGAGGCGTACCATCTGCTCGGCGACCTCGGCGGGCGACCCCATCAGGAAGCGGTCTTCCAGCAGTTCGGCGAATTCGTGGTCGAAATCGTCGCCCTCGGGCATCACCTTGTCCTGACCCCAGGCGCGATAGGCGCGGTATTTCTCTTCGAGATAGGGCTGCGCCAGGCGGATCGCCTCGGCGCGCGAGCTGGCGACAAAGACCTCGCGGCGCATCGGCACCTCGGCCGGGAACGGTTTCCCCAATTCGTCGAGTGCGCGCTTGTAGAGCTCCATCTGGCGCTCGATGGTCGCCAGCGTGTTGTGCGGGTTGATGTACCAGCAATCGCCGATCCGCGCCGCCCGGCGCACCGCGACGTCGGCGTTGGCGCCGATCCACACGGGCGGCCCCGGAAGCTGCACCGGCTTGATCGGGCAGGCGGCATGGTCAAGCTCCCAATCTGAGCCTTTCATGTCGACAAAATCCTCGGTCCACAGCCGTTTGACCGCGAGCATGACCTCCTCGAACCGCGCGCCGAGATTGCCGCGCGGCACGCCAAACGCCTTGAACTCGACGTCGCGATAGCCGATTCCGGCGCCGAAGACGAGCCTTCCGCCGGACAACAGATCGAGCGTCGCCAGCTGCTCGGCGAGGTCCAAGGGCTTGTGCAGCGGCACGAGCACCAGGCCGCAGATGATGCGCAGCCTGGGCGCGATCGCCGCGCAATACGACAGGAACGGGATCTGCTGCACCGATTGGAACGGCGCGGCGCTGAAATGCGAGCCCTTGACCACCCCGTCAAAGCCGAGCCGGTCGGCCGCGCGCACCAGTTCGAGATCGTCGGCGAGGTGCCCCGCCGGGTCGCCTGGCGGGTGCTGGCCGCGGACGATGAGGCTGAGCTTGAACCCGCCGCTCATTCGGCCATGCCCTTGTCGGCCAATTCCTTCTTGGCCTTGTCGTTCTTTGCGAGATCGAGACCCATGCCACGCATTACGCCGGGCGTTTTGGAGAACTGGATGTTGGAATATTCGATGATCTCAAGCCGATTGCCCCACGGGTCGAGGAAATCGAGGAACGGGCCTTCGACAAAGCGTGCGCCGGCCGCCTTGGCCAGCTCGATGATCTGGCTGCGGTCGTCGACGACAAAGCCGATATGGCGCTTCTCCTCGCCCGCCGCCTTGTAATCGTGCACCCGCGTGATGTTGACGAACTGGTCGCCCATGTCGATGAAGGCGTTGCGCTCGCCCTTGCCGCGCAGGGTGAAATCGAAGATCCGCGCGTACCATTCGAGCGCCTCGTCGATATCGCCGACCTCGATCGCGACGTGATTGATGCCGACGAGCCTGGGTTTCTTGTCGGTCATGGCTGCCTCCCGAGAGTGATTGCCCGTACTCTGCGGTAAGATCGGGCAAGGCTCCAGAGGGATCGGAACATGGCGATCATCACCACCGCGGTCGGGACGGGCCAGAAGGGGTTTGCCGGGGATGGCGGCCCGGCCGAGAAGGCGTTGCTCAACGGGCCGTTCGACGTCTGCTTCGATCGCGCCGGAAACCTTTTTTTCTCGGATACGTTCAACAATCGGATCCGCCGCGTCGATGGGCGCGGGATCCTCACCACCGTCGCCGGTATTGGGGAGAAAACCTATTCCGGCGACGGTGGACCATCCACCCAAGCGGCGCTCAGTGAGCCCTACGGTGTCGTCGTCGACCGCGCCGGCAATCTTTACATCGCCGACCGGCTCAATCGCCGGGTGCGGCGCATCGATGCCGCGAGCGGTATCATCACCACGCTCGCCGGCACCGGCGAGGCGGCCTATAGCGGCGACGGCGGCCCGGCGGATCGAGCTAGCCTCGCCGAGCCGAACGGGCTCGCCTTCAATCTCGACGAAACCCTGCTCTACATCACCGACGTCGCCGACAACCGGGTGCGGGTCGTCGACCTCAAGTCAGGGACGATCGGCACCTTTGCCGGCACCGGCGCGGCCGAGCATTCCGGCGATGGCGGGCCGGCGATCGCGGCCGGCACCTTTGGCGCCCGCGCGGTCAAGGTCGGGCCTGACGGCACGGTCTACATCCTCGAGCGTCAGGGCAGCAGCCTGCGCGCGGTCGATCCCAAGACCGGAATCATCGCGACCGTCGCCGGCACTACCGCGCGCGGCTATTCCGGCGATGGCGGGCCGGCGCTCCAGGCGGTGTTCGACGCGCCGAAGGAGATGGCGATCGATCGCGACGGCAGCCTCTTGATCGTCGATACCGAGAACCACGCGATCCGCCGCATCGACACCCGCACCGGCATCGTCACCAACCTCGCCGGCGGGCGGCAGGGCGGGGGAGGCGACGGCGGCCCCGCCGAACTCGCCGGGCTCGACCGGCCGCACGGCGCGGTCGTCGGCCCCGACGGCGCGATCTATATCGGCGACACCAACAACCACCGGATCCGGAAAGTGGTGCGCGCGTGATCGTGCCATCGCCTCGTGATAAGATAGCGTATGAAACATGCGCAGATTAAACGCCTTTCACTATCGCGTGATGATCTGGCCGCCGGAGCGGCAGGAGGATGCGGCGCGCGTTCTAACGGAAATGGAAGAGCAGGATAGGACCGACCTGCGCCTGACCGAAGAGCAAGTGGCGGAAGTGGAGCGCCGGCTCGCCGATCCGAGCCTAAAATTTTTGACCCTCGAAGAGGTTCGAGCCCGGTTCACGCATCGTCGTGCAGGAAGGTCGTCGTCGGAAGCGAGCGCGTATCGCGACCTCGACGAAGGTTATCTTGATCACGACATCGACATTCTCTGCTGCCGCGCGTATCTAGGTAAAAAATATTCCAAAGCGAATCACTCTGATCGACGGCCAGTAGCATCGCTCGGCTCATGATCGTAAGGAGCGTCGGTGTGAGCACCGCAAAGGCCTATGAACTCAAGAAAATTGACGAAAACTATTTCTCGTCTACCGATGTGTCGGATCTGTAATCGTTGAGCTTCCGGGATTCACCTTCTTACCGCCGATCTAGCATCGCTAGTTCGCCTTCAGAAACCGCCGCAGCTCGGCGACCAAATCCTTCGGGTTGTCGCCCTGCACGGTGTGGCCGGCCTTGGGCACGGTGACGAATTTGCCGTCGGGCAGCCGCGCGGCGAGCTTGATGCCGTCTTCCTCATGGAACACGTCGCTCTCGCCGCCGCGCACGATGAGGGTCGGGCACTTGATGCGGCTGAGCCCGTCGGCCAGCGCGGCGCGCTCGGCGCGGTGCTTTTCCTGGTCCAGCGCCTGAAACCGGCGGCGGTCGTATTTCCATCGCCAGGTGCCGTCCGGCTGCTGCCGCAGCGCGTGCATCAGGCTGCGGCGCAGGATTTTCGGGTCGCGGCGCGGATTGAACTCCAGCGCCTTTTCGATGATCGCCTCGATGGTGACGGTCTCGGCGACGCCGTTGACGAAATCGCGGATGCGGCTCGACCCCGGCCGGCGCATCTCCGGGCCGGCGTCGATGATCACCAGATTGTTCAGCCGTTCGGGATGGTTGACCGCGAAGGCGAGCGAATTGATCGCGCCGAGCGACATGCCGACCAGGATGAATTTGTCGAGGCCGAGATGGTCGACAAACCCCTTGGTGTCGGACAGCTGCGCGCCCATCGTGTAGTCGGCGTCCTCCGACCAGTCGGTGTCGCCGTGGCCGCGCTGGTCGAGCGCAACGCAGTGGTAGTCGTCGCGCAGCGCCAGGCAGACGAGGTCCCAGGTATGGGCGTTGAGGGCGCCGCCGTGCAGGAACACGATCGTCGGCAGGTGCTTGTTGCCCCAATCGAGATAATGAAACCGCATGCGCCCGAGATGAAATTCGTGGCTCGTCGGCAGTACGACATCGCTGAACTCGAAACCGGCGCGGACTGAAGTGGCTTCAAGATGCTCGCGGTATTCTTCGGGCGACAAGCTCATGGCAAAAACAAGCTCCTACGGCATTTTGCGCTGCATCATGGCGCGTCAGGGTTGCGGGCTGAAATGTTTTCCGCACCTGCGAAACCCGCTAACCTCGCATAGCTGATGATAAGCGAGGCTATGCGATGAGCGAGATCAACCTGCGCCACGGGATCTTCCTGCCGCCGTTCCATCCGAACGAGGAAGACCCGACGCAATGCCTCGAACGCGATCTCGAGCTGATGACATGGCTCGACCGGCTCGGCTTTCACGAAGCGTGGATCGGCGAGCATCATTCGGCCGGGTTCGAGATCATCTCCAGCCCTGAAATCTTCATCGCCTTCGCCGCCGAGCGGACCAAGCACATCCGCTTCGGCACCGGCGTGATCTCGCTGCCCTATCACCACCCGATGATGGTCGCCGACCGCATCGTCCAGCTCGACCACATGACCCGCGGCCGGGTGATGTTCGGCGCCGGGCCGGGGCTCCTGGCGTCGGACGCGATCATGATGGGGATCGACCCGATCACCCAGCGCGACCGCATGGCGGAGTCGCTGGACGCGATCCTGCGGCTGTTCCGCGGCGAGACCGTCACCGAGAAGACCGAATGGTACACGATGGAGGGTTGCCGGCTGCACCTCTTGCCCTACACCAAGCCGTACCCCGAAGTCGCGGTGGTGAGCGCGGTGACCCCATCGGGCGGGCGGCTCGCCGGCAAATACGATCTCGGCATGATTTGCGTCGCCGCGACCAACCCGTTCGGCTTCGACGCGCTCGGCTCGAACTGGCAGATCGCCAACGATGTCGCGGCGCAGGACGGCCGCATGATGGACCCCAACCGGCTGCGCCTGGTCGGGCCGATGCACATCGCCGAGACGCGCGCGCAAGCCTATGAGAACGCCAAATTCGGGTTCGAGCGCTATCTCGGCTACCTCAACAACAACCAGCCGCGCTTTATCGTGCCGGCGGGCAAGGACCCGCTCGAATGGTTCACCGAGAACCGCTTCGGGGTCTGCGGTACGCCTGACGACGCGATCGCCCTCATCGAACGGCTGCAGGACAAGCAGGGCCAGTTCGGCGCGATGCTGCAGCAGGCGCACAATTGGGCCGATTTCGAGGCGACCAAGCGCTCCTACGAACTCTATTCGCGCTACGTGATGCCGCATTTCTCCAAGCTCAATCAGAGCCGCGCGGCGTCCTATCAATGGTGCGGCGACAACCGCGACGAGTTCAGCGCCAAGCGCAACGCCGCCGCCAAGGCGATGTTCGACAAGCACGAGGCCGAGCAGGCCGCCAAGCGCGAACTCGCCGAGGCCGGCGCCGGCATCGCCCGCCCCCAACGCGGCCGCGAGGCGTGGTAGCAGCGACGTGAGCCGAGGCTCCGGCCTCGCGGTCGTGACTGGCGGTGATCGCAATCGCCGTAGTGTATAATCGCGGACGGTTTATGGCTTTATAAGCGCGCGCGAGTGGGGCAGGACCTTATGTTGCCGGACGCTTGGCCTCATGATGCACTGCCGCGCGGGACAATCCTCAACGGCTACAGCATTCAAGCGGTTCTCGGGCGCGGCGGCTTCGGAATTACCTACCAAGCCGTTGACGAGTTGGATCAACTCTTTGCGGTCAAAGAGTGCTTTCCGCGCCAATTTGTCTATCGCGCCGACCGTGAAGTCTTACCTAACTCTGACTCCGAGGAAAAAGGGTTCCAAGACTGCCGGGATCGTTTCTTGCGGGAAGCGCGAGCGCTGGCTCAGCTGGGGAGCGCACACGGCGACAACGGTGTGGTCAGGGTCGTAACCTATTTCAGGGCCCACCAGACCGCCTACATCGTGATGGAGTTACTGGACGGCGACACATTGGAAGACCTGATTAAAACCAATAAAGGCAATTTCCCAAAACATGCTCTTGAATATATTTTTGATGAACTACTGAAAAGTCTTGAGAAAGTTCATGAATTTGGCTTGATTCATCGCGATATCAAGCCGAACAACATCATAATGAGGGAGAACAATCGACCTATTTTAATAGATTTTGGAGCAGCCAGAGCATCGTCGGTTGGACAGGCGACCAATTTTACACAAATATTTTCGGAAAGTTATGCGCCAATCGAACAGATACTTGCGACAACGCAAGGCCCGATGTCTGACATTTATGCCATCGGCGCAACGTTTTACCGGGCGATCGGCGGCAAAACGGTGGATGCATTGTCCAGGCAGCAGGCGCTGCTCCTGAACAAGCCCGATCCGCAGCCGCCCGCTGTAGAGATAGGCGCCGGTCGATATGAGCCGCGTTTTTTGATGGCGGTCGATGCCGCGCTGCGCGTCCAACCCGACCAGAGACCGCAATCGGCCACCGACCTGATGAGGCTGCTGTCGGACGGACAAGACGATCGGGCTGCCATGCGCGTCGCGCCGATCGCGAGCATAGTGTCCCGACCTGATGCAGATATAACAATCACCAGGACATCATCAAAACCAAGATCGACTTTTCAGGTAGAAGAAAACAATAAAAAAGAGGCGATACAATTAACCCCAAATATCAAGAAAATGCCTGCAGTTTCCCGCTGGATGTTGCTTGTTATTGGGTTGGTTCTCGTCGGATCAGGTCTGGGAGGCTGGTCGATACTTTGGTATCTCTCGAAATCGCAGCCGAGTCCGAGTTCGTCGGCCGCTACTTCCTCCGTGCCCACCTCAGAACCGCCGCCCGCGCCAAGCCCCCCGCCGCCCGCGCCGGTTCTGGAACCAAAGCCAACGCCAGCCCCGCTGCCGCCGCCCGCACCGGCAGTGCAGGAGCCTTCCGCGGCGGATGCCCTGGCCAAGGGAAATGCGGCGCTCAGAAGCAAGGACTACGCGGAGGCGATGACTTGGTTTCGCAGGGCGGCGGAACAGGGCAATGCCGATGCCGAGATCGACATCGCGTTTCTGTACCAGAACGCTCAGGGTGTACCGCGAGATTATGCCGAGGCGATGACCTGGTTTCGCAAGGCGGCGGAGCAGGGTAATGGCCGTGCCGAGAATGCCATCGGCTTTCTGTACGACAAGGGTTGGGGCGTCCCGCAGGATTATGCCCAGGCAATGCGCTGGTACCGTATGGCCGCCGACCATGGCTATTCGAGTGCCGTTCGGAACGTCGGAATCCTCTACAAAAACGGTTGGGGCGTGCCCCAGGATTATGCCGAGGCGATGCGTTGGTTCCGCAAGGCCGCCGACCAGGGGAATGCCGAAGCGATGAACAGTATCGGCGTGCTCTTTGAATATGGCCTAGGTGTGCCGCAGGACTACGCGCAGGCGATGAGCTGGTACCGCAAGGCCGCCGATCAGGGCAATCTAACTGCCGAGACCAACATAGGATTGTTGTACGAAAGGGGTCGAGGGGTACCCCGAGATTATGCCGAGGCGATGCGGTGGTACCGCAAGGCCGCCGATCAGGGCAATGCCGCCGCTGAGAACAATATTGGAGTGTTGTACGACAGAGGTTGGGGCGTACCGCAGGATTATGTTGAGGGACTGCGCTGGTACCGCATGGCGGCCGACCAGGGAAATGATGTGGCCGAGAATAACATCGCGAAATCATACGAAACCGGCCGCGGCGTACAAAAAGACCTGGATCAAGCCCGCCTTTGGAGAGAAAGGGCCGCGGCAAGCGGTAATCAAGACGCGAAGAACTGGCTGGCATCGCACCGCCGGTAATTCAGGGTGGAGGCGAGGCAGCTCAGTAGAGAGGTAAACGCGTCAGCTCGCTTGGGGGTGAAACCTTGTCAAATGCTCCCGCGCCACTTCCGCCGAGTTCTGCGCCGCGGCTTCCTTGTCGAGCACGCGTTTGATCCGCTCCCCCGGAAAGCCGAGCTGCGCCAGCGCGATGCCGGTGTCGAACACCTCGCGGTATTCGGCGATGAGGCCATTCTCCAGCCGGAAGCAGCTGATGCCGCGGATCAGCACCGGCTTACCCTCGCAGCCCGGCATTTTCGAGGCAAAGCTGAAGCGGAACCAGGCATAGCCGAGCGCGCCATCGAACACCGGCTCGTCAAACTCCCAGCGGTAGTTCTCGCCGGTGTCGTGAAAGCGCTGCAGCATCGCGGCGATCGCGGCGCGGCCGCGATGCAGGCCAAAGAAATTGTCGTCATAGGTCGCGGCTTCGGTGAACAGCGCCGCGAAACGGGCGCCTTCATTGGCGCATCCGGCGGCGGTGAAGCGGCTGAGGATGTTGCGGAATTCGTTGACGTCGGTCATCGCTGGCTCCCTTGACGACCTTGGGCCCGGATTAGCGAAACCTTAAGCCGCGCCACCGATCTTCCGCGGCGGTTTCGCCCTCGCAATCGCCGCCGAGTTCAGGGAGGTCTCTCTTGTCACTTTGGTGCGCCTTAAGCCTTTACGCGCTTTTCCTCGTTTGGGTGGGGCAGAGCATTCGCCTGCTCCACATGCTCGCCTCGGGCGCGTGGTGTCGATAGCTCCCCGGTAGCATTCGTCGGCGGCCGCGGCGCGGGCATCGCCGGCGTCGAACCCGGCCCGGCCCCCGCTCAGGTCAAATAGTCGAGCTTAAACCCGTTGCCCCAGCGCTTGATGTGGCCGACCGAGGGCGAGGGGAAGTGCATCGTGCAGCACAGCGTGTCGGTGTCGCAGTATTTCTCGAAAAACGCCCGCCGTGTTCGCACGCCTTGGTCGCGGTCGGTATCGACCCGCATCACCAGCTCGGGATAGCGCGCCTGGATCGGCGAATGGATGAGATCGCCGGTGAACACCGCCTGGTCGTGGCCCTTGCCGGCGCACACCGCGAAATGGTCGGGCGTGTGGCCCGGTGTCGGCATCAGCCGGATGTGGTCGTTGAGCGCGTGGTCGCTGGTCACCAGCTCGGCCTTGTTGGCCTCGACGATCGGCAGCACGCTCTCCTTGATGGGGTCGGCTGCAAACCCGGCCGGCACCTCGGAGCCGGTCCAGAAATCGTATTCCTTTTTCGAGAAGAGGTAGCGCGCCTTCGGAAAGGTCGGGACCCAGCGGCCGTTCTCCAGCTTGGTGTTCCAGCCGACATGGTCGCCATGCAGGTGCGTGCACATCACGAAATCGATGTCCTCGACCCCGAGCCCGGCCGCCTTCAGCGCCGCCATCCAGCTGCCGTCGCTCTTGTTGTTCCAGGTCGGGCGCAGCGGGAAGGTCTTGTTGTTGCCGATGCAGGCGTCGACCAGGATGTTGTGATGCGGCGTCTTCACAACATAGGACTGGAAGCACAGCACGACATTGCCGGTCTCACGGGCGTAGCCGCCGGGCGCCAGCCAGGAGAGGTTCTCCTCCAGCGTCTCCTTCGACAATGTCGGCAGGAATTCGAGCATCGGCGTGAAGCCCTGCTCCTGCTCGACGATCCGGTGAATGGTCATGTCGTTGACGGCGTAGGTCGTGCGCATGGCAACCCGCTCCCCAGGTTCGTGGCTGTTGCGATGATCGTAGCGCCCGGCCGCGGGTAGGGCAAACGCCGCCGGTTCCCTAGAAACGCCAGTCGCCGATAAAGTTGATGGTGGCGTTCCTGCCGCCGAAAAAAGTCCAGAAGGGACCCTCGCTGAATTGCGCCTTGGCGACCGGGGTATTGCCGCTGGCGTCGCTGAAAATCAGCGTCGTCGTGCTCGCTTTCGCGAACAGCACCGGCAAGGTGAACCCCGCCGGGATCGTGAAACTGGTCGACGCGGCGCAGTTCGCGCTGTTCGAACTGGTGACCTTTACGAAGCCGCTATGGGTATTGTTCTTGAAGGTTATCATCGTCAGGTTGGGGCTGAACCCCGGCGCTCCCGTGAGATCCAGCTCGAACCCCGCGCACGTCCCGGTGGGTGCGCAATGCGGGTCCGAGCTTTTGATCGCCACCCCGCTGGTGAAGACCGAGGGCGTTGTTGTCATCGGCTGGCGCCAGGTGAACAGATCGAGCATGGACAGGGGCAGCACCTGGAGCGCTGGCATGCAGGCCGGGGGCGTGCCATCGCTCGGCCATGGCGGCAGCACTTCGAACCCGACGCTGACCGAGTCGCTGAAGCTCTGCTGCGGGTCCGCGACCGTGACCTGAGTGATGAATTTGCCCGGCGAGGCGTTGGACGAAGCGGACAAAGTCAGGTTCGCGGTAGCCGGCGCCTGCGGCGGCGCGAAGTCGGCGAACGCTGGGCTCACCGCGACGCTAACCCCGCTCGTCAATGCCGGAGCCGACGTCAGTAGATCGAGGCAGCAGGGAGAAGCAATGTTCAGGCGACCCGAATAGCCGAACGAGGCGATCGTGATCGTCGACGCCGCCGAGCTGCCGGAAAAGACAGGGAGTGCTCGCGGGTCGAAAATTGGGTCGACGTTCAGCGGCGGCGAACCGGGGGACGCGGCAAGGAGCTCTTTCCCGCCAAAAATCAGCACCCCATTGCCGTTCGCGTCGAACTCGACGAGGCGGCCGGCGGGCCCGTCGCTCGCCCAGACATTGCCCGCTGAATCCGCGGCTACATCGGTCGGCTCGATGAGCTGGCCCGGCCCGATGCCGTTGGTCCCGAATTTCGCTAGAAATTTCCCGTTCGCATCGAACTTCTGGATTCGGCTGTTGCCAAAATCGGCCACGTAAACATAGTCCGGCGATGCCACAGTGAGGCCGGAGGGATAGATGAACTGGCCGGCGCCGCTGCCCGGCGAAGGCGGCGAGCAGGTTGCTGCGGTACAAGAGAAGCCCCGGCTCGCCTGACGCCCTGAGTTGCAGTGGCTCCTTATTATTATAGGGAAGCGGCTGGTCGTGCAGCGCCCCAGCCATCCGATAAAGGCACCGCTCGCCCTTTGGGTTACAGGGTCGATCGTCAGCTGCCATCGCTGGATGCGATGATTTCCGCTATCGGCGACAAAGACGGTCGCGCCGCCGAGGCCGACGGCGATGTCGGTCGGGTTGGAAAACTGGCCGTCGCCGCTTCCGACCGTGCCGCCCCAGCTCCCCAGTTGCTGGCTGCCGTCAGGGCTGAATTTCTGCATCAGGCCCGTGCGATCGAGCACATAGATGTAGTTGTTGCCGTCGAGCGCGACGGCAACGGCGTTGGTAACTTGCGACAGCGCAGCGCCTGGAGCCGCGAACTGGCCGGAAGCGGCGTCGAGTTTCTTCACCCCGGCGTCGGCGGTGGCGACGTAGATGTTGTCATGAGAGTCGACCGCGAGCCGCAGCGGATCGAGGCTCGGCGAGTGCCAAACGAGGTTGACGGACGCTGTTGTATTTGTCGATCCGGTGGCGCCCCGGCTCGGAGATGATGAGATTGCCCAGATTGTCGACCGCGACCGAAATCGGGGCGTCGAACATGTACGCCGCCCGGGCCTGAGACCCCAGCGCGCACACGACCGCGATAGCCATCGCCAGCCTGATGAACGATCTCATCAACCCCTCCGCCAGAATGAACGGACGTCGGCAGCGCCAAAGCCGGCCGCGCTGGGCAGTATTACCAAGAGCTTACAGTCTCGATGAGATCAATTAGCACCAATGCTGTTGATTATGGTTACCCGTCCTGTTTGCGACCTTAGATTGCCGACCCCGCGAAGCCTGCTCGATGCATGTGGCCGGCCTCGCAGTCGTTACTTCATCCCGTAGCGCGCCATCTCGTCGGCGATGTCTGCTTGGATTGCTTTCGCCGCGGCGATGTCCGCATTGCCGGTCGGATCGGTTTTTTTTAGCTTGATCATCCCGCGGCCATAGAGCGAGCTCGCCGATTTCGGGTCCAGCCTCAGGGACGCGTCGTAATCGGCCAACGCTTCGTCATAGCGGCCGAGCAGGTAATAGGCGAAGCCGCGATTGGTGAGCGTGTTTGCGTGGCCGGGCTTGAGGCGCAACGCCGTGTCGCAGTCCGAGAGCGCCGACTGTGCCTGGCCGCTGATCGCGCGCGCCAAGCAGCGGTTGCCGTAGGCACTGCTGTCTTTCGGATCGAGCTCGATCGTCTTGGTGTAGTCCGCGATGGCGCGGGCGGTATCGCCCTTGTGGGCGTAGACATTGCCGCGGTTGTAGTAGGCGAGAGCGAATTTCGGATTGAGCGCGATCGCCTTGGTATAGTCCGCGATGGCGCGAACGGTATCGCCCTTATGGTCGTACGCGATGCCGCGGTTGTTGTAGGCGAGCGCGTCTTTCGGATCGAGCTCGATCGCCTTGGTGTCGTCGGCGATGGCGCGGTCGTCCTCGCCTTTGTGTAAGTAGGCAAGGCCGCGGCTGCCGTAGGCCCAGGCGTCTTTGGGATCGAGCTCGATCGCCTTGGTGTAATCGGCGATGGCGCGGTCGTCCTCGCCTTTGTCGGCGTAGACGTTGCCGCGGTTGTAGTAGGCGAGAGCGAATTTCGGATTGAGCTCGATCGCCTTGGTGTAGTCGGCGACCGCGCGGTCGTCCTCGACTTTGTGGCGATAGGAGATGCCGCGGTTGTTGAAGGTAGCGGCGTCTCTTGGGTCGAGCTCGATCGCCTTGGTGAAGTCGGCGATGGCCCGGTCATAGTCGCCCTCGCGATCGTAGGCGTTGCCGCGGCTGTTGTAGGCGCTAGCCAGATCCTTCTGAGTTCGATTGCCTTCCAGAATGATGATCGTGCAGGCGCTGATTTGCATCTGCGGCGAGTCCGCCTCGTTTGCGCAAGCGGCCCAAACGGGAGATCGCTGGGCCTCGGCCCGCGGGCTCGCGACGAGTGACGCGATGATCGGCGCCACCATCGCCACTAAACGCGTATTCGCGCGCATTGGCCCTCCGCTTGTACGGCTGCGATACACTCGCCGCCGCGACGACTATTTCAGCCCATAACGCACCATCTCGTCGGCGATGTCGGGTTGGATCGCTTTCGCCGCGACGATATCCGCTTCGCCGGTCGGATCTCCCTTTTTCAGCTTGCTCATGCCGCGACCGTACAGCGAACTTGCCGATTTCGGATTGACACCTAGTGCGGTGCTGTAATCGGTCACTGCCTCGTCGTAGCGGGCGAGCATGTAGTAGACGAAGCCGCGGCTATCGAGCGCTGTGGCGTCGTCGGGTTTGAGGCGAAGAGCTTCGTCGCAGTCCGTCACAGCGAGCGCCAGTTGGCCGTTGATCGCGTGCGCCCAACAACGGTTGGCGTAGGCGATGGCGAGTTTGGGATCGAGTTCGATCGCCTTGGTATAGTCGGCGATTGCGCGGTCGTAGTCGCCTTTGCGCGCATAGGTGTTGCCGCGGTTGCTGTAGGCGTTGGCATGTTGCGGATCGAGCTCGATCGCCTTGGTGTAGTCGGCGATTGCGCGGTCGTAATCGCCCTGGTGGTTATAGATGAGCCCGCGATTGTTGTAGGCGTGGACGTATTTCGGATCGAACTCGATCGCCGTGCCGTAATCGGCGACGGCGCGGTCGTAATTGCCCTCGCGGTCATAGACAAGGCCGCGATCGTAGTAGGCGCGGGCGAGTTTCGGATCGAGCTCGATCGACTTGGTGAAGTCAGCTATCGCCCGGTCGTAATCGCCCTTGCGGCCATATCCGGCACCGCGGCTGAGGTAGGCGTTCGCCAGATTTTTCTGTGTTTCCCGGCCCTCTTGGATGATCTTGCTGCACGCCTCGATTTGCGCGTCGGGCGGTGTGGTACCGTCCGTATTTGCGCAGACCGCCTGTAGCGCCGATTGCTCCGCGCGAACTTGCCGAAGCTCGGTAATGCAGAGAACGGCTGCCGCAACCATGGCGACGGCGAACCTCCAGCGCATTGCCCGTTACCCCTCCTGGTCGACTCCCACCACGAGGTGGCATTCGGCAATTTCGGCGCGCGGGATGCGCAGTTCCTGGTCGGGGTTGAGCTGGCGCAGCACCAGCGTGTCGCCGCTCCACCCGACGAACTGCTTGATCAGCACCGCCTGGTTCGTCTTGTAGACGACGACGTCGCGGCCCCGGGTCGGGGGCTTGAAGGGGTTGACGTGCAGCAGCCATCCCTGCATGTAGCGCGGCTCCATGCTGTCGCCGACCATGTAGATCGCATAGGCGTCGCGCACCCCTGCCAGGTTCGACGGACGCGGCGTGTAGCCGATCGGCCCGTCGCCGAGAAACATCTCCTGGTCGCTGCCGCCGCGCGCGGCGCTGCGGATCGGCAGCGCGTCCTGGCGGATCGCCGGGAGAGCCGATGCCGCCCGCGGCGGACGGCCGCGCCGCGCCGGTTCGGTCGATGGCGGCGTCGCCGACGCCTCGCCGGCGTTGCGCAGCACCTCTTCCTGCGACACCCCGAGAAACGCGGCGGTTTGCACCGCTTCGAGCAGCTTCATCTGCCGCTCGCCCTTGAGCATGCGCGACACCGCCGAGGGCGCGAGGCCGAGATGACGGGCTAGGTCGGCCTGGCTGACCCCCGCCTTGTCGAGCGCTTCTAGAAACCACATTGTGTTCATCGCAAACTTGCCATATTGACATGTGAAGTGATGATAATATATCCGTCATGCGATATTGGCAATGGGGCAGGGAGGGGCCAGTGGACGGGGGAGGTTCGCGCGGGTTCGACGATCGGGTAGCCGTCGCGTCCGGCGATGGCTGCGTTTTTATCCTCGATGGCGGCGAGGCCTGCGGCGCGGGCCGGCGTCCGGGTTCAAGCTACTGCGCTTCGCATCATGCGTTGTGCCACCTCGCGGGCGGCAGTGCCGAGGAGCAGGCGCGGGTTTGTGAAATTGAATTGTTGGCGCGCGCCGTCGGTGGTCGCTTGGGGCGCCCAGGCAGGCTCCCGCTCAATTCGTACCTGCGGCGTCTCGACGCCCGTGTCCGCGTTTTTTCGCGCCCTCGTTGTTCACGTAATGTTCCTGGAGAGCGGAAATGAGCCGGCGCCGCCTGAGCCGAAATCCCGCTACCGACGACATCGTCACCGCCGAGCGCAGACAGCACGGGCTCGTCGAGCTTTCTCCGGCGGTCATCGCCGATGCCGCGGGGCGGCCGGCGCGGCCGTATCGCGCGGTCGACATCCTGATGATGATGGAGCGCCGCGGCGCGATCACCGCGAGTATGCGCCAGGCGGGCGAGGATTTCCGTCATCGCTTCGCGCTGGCGCAGCTGGACCCGCTGCGCGCGCTCGATCTGTCGCGGCTGAGCCTCGGCGACAAGCCGGCGCGTCGTGGCGATCACGCGCCGGGGCTGCGGGTCGAGGCGGCGCGCGTCGCGGTATGGCGGGCGATCCGCGCGGTCGGCGGCATCGCCTCGCCTGGCGGCTCGTGCCTCTGGCATGTCGTGGGGTGGGAGCGGTCACTGAAGGAATGGGCGCACGAGCAAGGCTGGGCGGGGCGCCGCGTCAGCCAGGAGGCGGCCTCGGGCATTCTCGTCGCGACGCTCGGAGCGTTGGAAACCCATTTCCGATAATCGTTGTGTATATCGCATTTTTATATTGACAAATCCGGATCGATATGCTATAAGGAGAACACAATGGCGGAATTGGGCGAGGCGATGCTCTCGCACCAAGCGCCGCATACCCCCGTCAGAGCATTGCAAATTGACCATCACCGCACGCTGGCGGGAACGCCGGCGCCGCAGGGCCGCGCAGGCGGCCCTGGAAGAAAACCTTGCCCGCGCCGAGCGGCTCGGCATCACCCCCGAGCGGGTGCTTGAGGAATATCGCCGCATCGCCTTCGCCAATCTACGCCACATCGTCGATTGGGACGATGGCGCGATGAAGATCAAGGCGGCCGACGACTCAGCGAGGATGACGTCGCCGCGATCTCGGAAGTTGTTCAATCCGCGGCCAAGGATGGCAAGCCTTATCGCGTCAAGCTCTACGACAAGCGGGCGGCGCTCGACGCGATCGCCCGCTACCTCGGGATGGCGCCGCTCGCCGCAGCGCAACAGGACGAACCGACAGCGGATGACGAAGAGGACCCGCGCGAGGCGCTTATTAGGGAAATGGATCGTCTCGCAGCCAAAGAGAATTCGCGATCGGGCCGCGCGTCTTCTAAACCCTGAGACGGCGCGCAAAGCAAAAGACAAGTTGCGCTACGACTGGACCCGGGAAGCCAGGGCTTCGCAAAAGCCGCCGTCCGGCGACTAGCGGGTCTGGCTGCTGCTCGCCGGCCGCGGCTTCGGCAAGACCCGCACCGGCGCCGAGTATGTTCGGGCGCAGGTCGATGCCGGCAAGGCACGGCGCATCGCGCTGGTCGGACCGACCGCCGCGGACGCCCGGGCCGTCATGGTCGAGGGCGAGAGCGGTCTCTTGTCGATCGGCCCGCCCGGCGACCGGCCGGACTACGAACCGTCGAAGCATTTGTTGAGTTGGCCCAATGGCGCAATCGCGACGACCTACTCGGCCGACGAGCCCGACCGCCTGCGCGGCCCGCAACACGATCTCGCCTGGTGCGACGAGCTTGCGGCGTGGCGCTACCCGCAAGCCTGGGACATGCTGATGTTCGGCCTCCGGCTCGGCGTCGATCCGCGCGCAATCGTCACCACGACGCCGCGGCCGACCCGCTTTATTCGCGACCTGCTCGCCGACCCCAAGGTCGCGGTCACCCGCGGCCGCACGATCGAGAACAAGGAGAATTTGGCGCCCGCCTTCCTCGACCAGATCGTCCGCCGCTACGAGGGCACGCGGCTTGGCCGCCAGGAGCTCGACGCCGAAATCCTCGAGGACGTGCCCGGCGCGCTGTGGAGCCACGCCATTATCGACGCCGCCCGCGTCGCCGCGGTTCCGGAGCTGACCCGCATCGTCGTCGCGATCGACCCGGCGGTGAGCTCCGACGAGCACGCCGACGAGACCGGCATCGTCGTCGCCGGCAAGGACGCGAACGGAAGCGGCTATGTGCTCGCCGATCTGTCCGGCCGCTACACGCCGACCGAATGGGCGAGGGCGGCCGTCACCGCCTACCGGGCGCACGACGCCGACCGCGTCGTCGCCGAAATCAACAATGGCGGCGAGATGGTCGAGGCGACCTTGCGCATCGTCGATCCCGGCGTGCCCTACATCGCGGTTCACGCGGCGCGCGGCAAGGTCGCTCGCGCCGAGCCGGTCGCGGCGTTGTACGAACAGGGCAGGGTGCATCACCTCGGCGCCTTCCCGGCGCTCGAGGATCAGATGTGCGGCTTTGTCCACGATTTCGATCGCGCCGCCGCCGGCTACTCGCCCGACCGGGTCGATGCGCTGGTGTGGGCGCTTAGCGAACTGCTGGTCACGCCGGTCGCCGGCGAAGGGATTTTCGAGGCGTATCGCCGCCTCGCGACAAAGGAATGACGCTCCATGACGCTTCTCGTCAAAGACGCCAACACCACAATTCAATCGCTCTCGACCGCGGCGGACGCCAGCGGCAATCTCGTGCCGGTGCATGCGCCCGCCTCGGTGAGCGCAGGCGTCGCCAGTCCGGTCGGGCCGCAGAACCCGCTGCCCGTCGTCAACACCGCCGGCACGGCGGCGAGCGACGGCAGCGGCACCATCGCGGCTGGCGGCAGCGCGCAGAGCCTGTTCGGCGGCGCGGTGCCGGCCAACGGTTTCCTCGTGCAGAACAACTCGTCGGCCGCGCTCTGGATCTGCGACACCGGCACCGCCTCGAATGGCGGGGCGAGCGTCCAGATCGCCGCCAATGGCGGCCTCTTCGTCACGCCCTCCGGCTACAAGCCGCCCGGCGCCGTCAGCCTCTTCGGCGGCACCACCGGCCAGGCTTTCGCCGCAAGGCGGTGGTAGCCGTCATCGTCTGTCATTCCGGGGCGCTGCAGGGATAGAGCTTCAGCTCGAAAGACACGCGCTAACGTGACGCCACAGGATCAATAAAAACAGACCGTCCAAAATCAGAAGAATAGCTACGCGCGTCCAGAACGAAAGTGGGTCATCTGATCGTTCGATCATTGGATATGGAAAAAATTTCCAATCCAATACGTGGCCAGAATAGATCACCCGACCAATTATGGCCGACAGCACGGCGACGATGATCAGCAACCAGGGAAAGTCGTGGTGAGTGTCCCACTGCAGAATGTCGCATTGCATAGTGGTGTGGTCGGCATCAATGGCTGTGGATTTGAGGCCGAAACACTACATAGTCCGAAATGCAATGTTAAGTAGAATGGGCTATGGTTAGGCCAACTGCGAGCCTGCGCGACACGGCTTTTCATCCTTGGCCGGTACATGCAATGAAACGAAATGTCCTTGTCTGGCTGGTGATTGGAGCCGTTCTCGTCGTTATCTTCAATGTGTATCCTCAAGCGGATGTAATACCCGGTTACGTGCTGATGCCGCTTGCCATTGCATCGACGATTTTCATTGCCTGGAAAATAAAAAGACGAGCCAAAGGGCAGACAAAGTTGATCTATGGTCGATTTACCTTATCTCGTTTGTTACTCATCACAACGGGTGTACCCATCGTTGGCGGTATTGTGGCTCTGTTGATTATGAAGATTGTACGACCTGATTACCCACCAGTTGGGCTTTTCGCGATAGTGATGCTGGGGTTCATTTTGGCCTTGGCGGGATTTTTCTTCTCCATGGGTCGCTACATTTGGACCAACCGAGACCGAGGCTAGGCGACCGGCCGAGCCGCCGAGTCCCAGACTAACGCACTAACCCACTCTCGTTCTGTCATTCCGGGGTATCGCAGCCCCCGAAACGCCCGCCAAAGCCCCGCTCGGCGGTGATGATCTATCGACAACTAAGCTGCAAAGCCCGCTTGCGTCCTTCGAGGAGCGGTCCGGCGGACCGCTCCTCAGGATGAGGAAAGTCAGAAGATGGCATCCGCGAACCGTCCTCATCCTGAGGTGTGGAGCGAAGCGGAGCCTCGAAGGACGCATAGCGACAAATCCAGCATTCGCAAAACAGGGATCGGGAACCGAGGACACGTGATCGACATGAAGCTCATAGCAACGCTTGCCCTCGCAGCATTCCTGATCCCTGTCCCCTTTTATGTGGCGCCCGCATCGGCGCAATCGCCGGGTAATTTCTCGACGCTTTCGACCACCGGCACCGCGACCCTCGGCGGCGACGTGCTGATCTGCTCCGGCCGGCCGTGGATCGACGTGCGCTGTAGCGGCGCGCTCGGCGACGACAGCCACGACGACACCAGCGCGATCCAGACCACGATCGCCACCGCGATCGCCAACGACTGGCCGGTGCATATCCCGGCTGGCACCTACAAGGTGACGAGGGCGCTGACGATCGACTACGCGAGCCAGGCGGCGAGCGGCTTCCGGCTGATCTCGGAGGGGGCGACCATTGACGGCCGCACAATCGCCGCCGGCCCGGTGCTGCAGGTCGAATGCTCCGGCGGCACGACCGGCGGCCCGGCCGATTGTTTCTATTTCCGCGAGGAGGGGGCGCTGTTCGTTAACGCGAACACTCCGGCCTACGCGGTGGTCATCGGCAAGACCGATTTTTCCGACGCGCACAATTCGCTGAAGCTCGACCATCTGATCGTCAGCAACGCCAGCACCGCGTCCGCCGCCGGCGCGCTGCAGCTCAATTACGTGCTCGATGGCGACATCTACGCGGTCGCCGACAGCAATGGCGGCGCCGCCGGCATCGCCCTCGAACAGGTGCAGTTCTCGCGCATCTCCGGCGCCGGTTCGGCCGCCGCCACCGGCGGCTCGGCGATGCTCATGGAAAACGGCTTCAACTTCGCCAACACGATCTTCGCCTTCGATTTCGAGGTCGCGCCGACCTGCCTGTCGATCACCTTCGCGCATGACGGGCAGAACACGTTCGTCTCGCCCTATTTCTCCTGCACCACCGCGGTCAACGCCACCGCCAGCAAGCACAACGTGCTGATCAACCCGACCTATGCCGGCGCGGTCGTCAATCGCGGCCCGCAATCGACGGGAGTTTCGGTGATCGGCGCCGGCAATTGGCCGCGCTGGCAATTCCCCGGTGCCGCCAGCTACGCCGCGAGCGGGGCGCTACAACACCAGCCAGGCGGGCAGCCCCGTCTTCATCTGCTTCGGCACCCAGCGGGTGCCGGTCAACCTGCTCGAGTTCTGGAATTTCGTCAGTCACACCAGCAGCAGCGGCAAGAAAGGTTCGGCCCAACAAAATTCGGTCGATGTTGCGTTCGGCATCTGCCAAGGGCCGGTGTCGTTCACCGGCTCGTCCTTGGGCAGCTGCGGCAACAATCGCATTTGGGCGAATGGCGGCGTCGCGGCCGGGCTCGGCGCGGTCGGGCTCAACGGCTATGCCGGCACCGACGGGCAGGCGCCAGACCCGGTCTTCGCCAGCTCCGACGTCAACCAGCCGGTGATCGGCTATTCCGGGACCTGCTACGTCACCGGGACGCCGCTCAATCTCGGCTCGTCCTCGGCGCTGCCCGACATCTCGTTCGAGATCACCGGCTTCGCGGCCGGCACCGCCGGCCCGGGCTTTCCCGACGATGCGCGCCCCGATCTGATCGTCGCCGCGCTGTTGACCGATCCGCGCTGGGGCGCCGGTTTCCCGGCCGCCAATCTCGATACCGCCGGCGCACTGGCGGATTGGGGCAATTATTGCCAGGCGGCGGAGCTGGCGATGTCGCTGTTGCTCGACAAGCAGCAGCCGGCCGCGCGCTGGCTCGAGGAGCTCGCCCAGCTCACGGTCTCGGCGGTGGTGTGGTCGGGCGCCGTGCTCAAGGTCATGCCGTACGGCGACCAGCCGCTATCGGCCAATGGCGCGAGTTGGGCGCCTAACCTCACCTGGCAATACAGCCTCGGCGACGGCGACTTCCTGCCGTGGTCGCAAGCCGGAGAGGGCGGCACCGACCCGGTGCTGTTGACCCGCGCCGATCCGGCGCAGGCGACCAACTGGCTCTCGGTCGAGTACATGGACGCGGCCAACAGCTACAACCCGCAGGTCATCGCCGTTTTCGACCAGGGTGCGATCGACGCCTACGGCTTGCGCAGCGAGGCCTCGATCCAGGCGCACGGCTTCACCAACGCGACCAGCGCCACGGTCGCCGCGCAGCTGCTGCTCCAGCGCCGGCCTACGTTCGCAACACCTACAAGTTCAAGCTCGGCATCCGCTATGCGCTGCTGGAACCGATGGACATCGTCCTGATCAGCGATGCCGCCCTCGGCCTTGTCAACGCCGCCGTGCGCATCCTGCAGATCGAGGAGGACGGCAACGGCGAGCTGACGATCACCGCCGAGGAGATCCCGGGAGTGACGCCGTGACCGGCACCATTACCCCGATTGGCGTCGGCACTGCGGTGGCGCATGCGAAGCAGGCGACCGCCGGCGCGGCGCTTAACCCATTCGTCGATCCCGGCAATACCAACGCGCCGATCATCTTGGAGCCGACCGCCGGGCTGACCGGGGGCGCGGTCGAGGTGTGGATCATCGCCAGCGGCGGCGCCAACTGGGGCGGCTGCCAGGTTTGGGTCTCGACCGACGGCAACACCTATGCGCTCGCCGGGACGATCTACAAAGGCGGGCGGCAAGGGGTGCTGACCGCAACGCTGCCCGCCGCCACCGACCCCGATACTCGGTCGACCTCACTCAATCAGCCGGACAATTGCTCTCCGGCACGACCGCCGACGCCGACTCCTACGTCACCCTGTGCTTCTGTGACGGGGAGCTTTTGTCCTTTGCCACGGCGACGCTCACCGCCGCCAACAAATACAACCTCACCTATCTGCGGCGCGGCGCCTATGGCACCGCGATTGGCAGCCATGCCGCCGGCACGCAGTTCGCCCGTTTCGGGCCCAATGACCCCTCGCTGTTTCGTTACGCCTACCCGGCGAGCTTTATCGGCCATTCGATCTTCGTGAAGTTGCCCGCGTTCAACATTTTCGGCCAGGCGCTGCAGGGTCTCGCGGGCGTCTCCGCGTACAGCTACACGCTGCTCGGTACCGGCGGGATGACCGTCAACGTCATCGCCGCGCTCGCCGCCGGCATTGCCCAGGATTGGGGCATCGTCGGCACCAGCGTCGCCGCGCAGGCCGATCTCGCGTCGATTGCCGCCGTCACCGGCTACGACATCAACCTCGGCTCGCCGCTCTAGCGGCGCAGGAGGCATCCCTTGTCCCATACGCAAGTGCAATGGGCGCGTGGCACCACCGCCCAGGTGGCGGCCTATACCGGGCCGCCAGGCGAATTGGTGCTCAACACCGACGACTGGAGCCTTCAGGCGCAAGACGGCGTCGCCGCCGGCGGTTGGGTCATCCGGCCGCGGCAGAATGTGCGCGTCGTCACCGCCACCGACGCGCAAGCGGTCGCGTTCACCGACGACCTCATCGCCTGGGCGCCGACCACCCCGGCGGCCACGACCTTCACCTTGCCGTCGAGCCCGCGTCTCGGCGAGTCGCACGCCTTCAAATACCTCGCCAGCACCGGCAGCTTCGCGCTGACCGTTGCCGCGCCCAGTGGCCAAACCATCGACGGCCAGGCCTCGGTCGCGCTTGGCGTCCTCTATGCGGCGCTGCGCGTCATCTACATCGGGAGCAATCAGTGGATCGTCGCATGACCCTGCGGCGCCTTGCCGGCGCCGCCGCCTTGCTCGTCATCGCCTTGCTTGGGGTGAGCCCCGCCGCCCGCGCGCAAGCCTACGTGCCCGGTGTTAACTGCCCGGCCGGTCAGGCGGTGACCGGCGATTCCCCGCAGACCGGCATCGTCTGCGCGTCGCTGGGGACGGTCTTCGGCAACCGGCTGATCAACCCGACGATGGAAATCGACCAGGTCCATGAGGGCAACGCCGTCTCGCTCGTCTCGGGAACGCCGGCCTACATCGTCGATGGGGTTAAGGTTGGCTTCCTCTCCACCGGGCACGCCACCAACGCGACTTTGTCTTGCCAGCGCACCGCCGACGCGCCGCAGGGCTACACCTACAGCCTGCAATGCACGGTCGGCACTGCCGCGAGCGCGGTCGGCGGCGGCGACTACATCGTCGCCCTCATCCCGATCGAGGCGGACAACATCCAGGACGCGCTGCTCGGAACCGTCGGCGCGCAGACGCTGTGCGTGCAATGGCAGAGCAAGATCTCGGTCGGCAGCTATGTCGCCGGCTGGGCATTCCAGAATTTCGCCCAGACCCGCTCCTATCCAAACACGGTGCCGGCGTCCGCCGCCGCGACCTGGACGGCGAACCAGGCCTGCTTCACCGGCGACACGTCCGGCACTTGGGTGACCAGCGGCAATACCGGCGGCGCCTATCTGGTGCTGACTCTCGCCGCTGGCGGCACCTTTCAGAACACCGGCGCGGCCTGGACGACGGGCGATTACTTCACGACCGCGAGCCAGTCGAACTCACTGCTCACCACCGCCGGCAGCACGTTCGAGGTCACCAATGTGAAGCTTGAGGTCGCCCCGGCGGCCTCGCCGTTCCGGCGCCGGCCGATCCAGCAGGAGCTGGCGCTCTGCCAGCGCTATTACGAGAAAAGTTACGACCTCGGCATCGTCCCGGGAACCGCGCTGGCCCGTACCGGCCAGGAGTTCTTCGGCTTCTGGGCTACCACCAACGCGACTTATTCGTTCGGCGTCCGTTTCAAGGTGCCCAAACGCGCCGCGTCCACCGTGACCGTCTACAGTCCGACCACCGGCGCCTCGGGCAATGTCGACAACAATGCCGCGGCCGATGTCGCCGCCGCGCCGGCCCAGATCGGCCTCGAGGGCTTTCAGGTCGGAACCACCAGCGCCTTCACCCCGGCGGCGATCGGCGGCGGCTTGCGCGTCCACTGGACCGCCGACGCGCGGCTCTGATCCGGGCAAATCCATGCGCACGGATTTGCTGGCGATGCTGCATCCGCATTTCACCCCCGACATCACGTTGGGTCATCTGCTGCAGGCCGGGGTCGTCATCGTCGCCGGCGGCGGTGGCGTTCTCGGCGCCTATCTGAGCCTGCGCGCCGACATCGACACGCAGCGCACCGAGTACCGCGTCGCGCTCGCCGGCCATGAGGCGCGCCTCGCCCTGGTCGAGCACCAGCTCGACGAGCGCTCGCGCGAGGATCGCGAGTTCCGCGTGGAGATGCGCGCCGCCCTCGGGCGCGTAATGGAGACCCTCGCCAGCCTGCGCGCCGACCTCGCCCAGAAGCAGAACCGGCGCTAGCGCCGTCTCAACAAGAGGAGCGAATGATGGAGTTCACGGGCGCGGCGACGCCGCTCGGACCGGACGATATTGCCGCAGCCGCGGCCGGGATGCAGTGCGAGCCGGCTGCGATCTGGGCGGTCTGCGACATCGAGAGCGCCGGCGGCGGGTTTCTTCCGGACAAGCGGCCGAAAATCCTTTTCGAGGCCCATGTCTTCGGCCGGCTGACGGGGCACCAATGGGACGCGGCCCATCCCAACATCTCGTCGCCCGCGTGGGACCGCGCGCTTTACGGCGCCGCCGGGGCCCATCAATACGACCGGCTCGCCGAGGCAATCGCGCTCAACCGCGCCGCCGCGCTGCAAAGCGCGAGTTGGGGCATGTTTCAGATCCTCGGGCTGAATTTCGCCGCCTGCGATTTCCCCGATGTCGATCGTTACGTCGCGGTGATGTGCGCGAGTGAGGGCGGACAGCTAGCCGCGTTCGTCGCGTTCTGTCGGTACAACCGCCTCGACCGCTACCTTCGCACCCGCGATTGGACCAGCTTCGCGCTCGCCTATAACGGGCCGGGCGAGGCCGAGAACGGCTACGACGCGAAGCTCGCCGCTGCCTACCGGCGCCGCGCCGGGGTCGGCGCATGAGGCCGGCGACGAAGCCGTGCGAGCGCTGCGGCGGCGTCGGGCGCATCCCGCGCACGCGCCGGCGTCAAGCCGACGGCACGCCCGACCCCTCCGACATTCTCGGTCAGCATAGGGAGATCTGCGACCTCTGCGGCGGCTCCGGCGAAGTGTTGGCCGATCCGCCGGCACCGGCCGGGCGTCGCCCGGGCTATGTCGCCGATCTCGCCTGAATTTCCTTAACCCGTAATCGACCCCGGGCCGCCTCGCGCGGCCCTTTTGCATGAAAGGACGACATTATGCCGATGCTTTCCTACCTGCTCGCGCGCTTCAGCGAACCATCGAGCTATGCCGGGATCGGTGCCCTGCTGGCGCTGGCCGGAATGCATTTCTCGGACAGCGATTTGGGACAGCTCGCCCAGTTTCTCGGGGCGGGTTGCGGGCTGGCGGCGCTGTTGCTCAAGGAGCACGGCATGGTCCAAATGCTGGCGCTGATGGTCCTCGCCGCCGGCGCCCTTGGCGCCTGCACCGGCCCCGACGCGCCGACCCCGGCGACGATCCAGGCCGATGCGCAGATCGTGCTCACGGTGACCCAACAGGCGATGTGCGAGGCGCAGGCCGCCGCCAACCTGGCAAGCGCGGTGGCTGCGGGTGCCGGCGACCCCTCTGCCGCCGCCGAGGCGTCGCGGGCTTCGGCCGCGGCGGGCGCCGGTTGCCTATGGGTCAACCCCGCGGGTTCGGTGAGCCCGTGAGTTGCTACCCGAAGCCGCACCGCGTCAAAGCCGCTTGATCCGCGCCGTCCTGCTCGGCATCGTGCCGCCGGGGCGACGCGGGGATAGAGTTCTCGATGCGATTCAAGGTGCTAATGGCGTTTGCTGTCGCGGCGCTGCTGTCGGGCTGCGGCGGCCTCGGCTGGTTCGGGCCGAAGGAAAAGCCCAAGCCGTCGCTCGACAATGGCGAGCTGATCACCAAACCCGTCGGCCCCGGCCTCGTCGCACGCTGCCCGGTGCCGGCGGATTACGACGACGCGACCCTCAAGAAGATCGGCGACGCCGTCAACGCCCTCCCGCCGGACAGCATCCTGCGCAAGGCGATGAGCGACTACGAGACCGAGCGCGACAACCTCCGCATGTGCCAGTAGCACCTGAATAGCGCCCGAGCGTAGCGCTTCGATTTACCAAGTCTCCTTCTGTCATTCCGGGATCGCCCAGCGGGCGAGACCCGGAACCCATGCACACCGGCATCTAAACGCTTCCGCGGGCAGCCGCCCCGCCACCCCATTCAAAAAACGGCTGTGTCCATTCTCGAAAACCTGCGGCGGCTGCACTCGCGCGGTGCGGTCAACAGAGGCAATTGCTCATTGTCGAGGCCAAGACGGGAAACGACCCGCGATACACGCCGAGACAGTTAGATGTGTATCCGATGGCGCAGGTGGGCAATCACGTCTTTTCGCCAAGCCGGAAAATCAAGGCCCTTGGCTTCGCACAGGGTCAATGGCTGCCTCCGATGACGTTCGCCACAGTGTACAAAAGAAATAAGGAATCGGACGATGTATGGTGGTTTCATCCGACACCTTCTCTACCGTAACTCGTACTGTAACGGGATGGCAGATATGACGGGCATTGGAGAGACTGCCCAAATCGGGTTCGCAACGATGTTGATGGGCCCATTGCTGAACAATGAAGAGATGGCGCGGACATTTGCCGCGTTGATACTGCAACGCCTCTATGGAGGCGACGAACTCGCCAAACAGCAGCCACTGCGAGTCACTGATAAGGGCGAGGCTTGGGTCGTGACAGGCTCGTACCAGGAACCGGGGATGACCCCCGAGACCGGTGCATGGTATTTTCGCATTCGCAAATCTGACTGTCGCGTAGAGGAGTTCGGCCACTACGAGCCGCGCGAACTTCCTGAGAACGTCAAATCGATCCTCGCGAGCGCGAAGAGCGCCACCTAGGCGATCTTGACACCCCCACCATCTTGACTCCCCCAGTGACGAGTTTATGACGGGCGCGATGGCGGCAGGGGGGATGCGCCTTAGATGAAACGCGCGTTTGTCTTTCCCGGGCAGGGATCGCAGGCAGCCCGGCATGGGGCGCGACCTGGCCGAGGCGTTCGCGCCGGCCCGCCGTTTGTTCGAAGAAGTCGACGATGCGCTGTCGCAGCATCTGTCGCGGCTGATGTTCGACGGGCCGGAGAGCGATCTCACCCTCACCGAAAACGCGCAGCCGGCGCTGCTCGCCGCCAGCCTCGCGGTCATCCGCGTGCTCGAGGCCGAGGCCGGTTTCGACATCGCCAAGCAGGTCGCCTACGTCGCCGGCCACTCGCTCGGCGAGTATTCCGCGCATGCCGCGGCCGGCACCTTCTCGGTTCCCGACGCGGTGCGGCTCGTCAAGCGCCGCGGCCAGGCGATGCAGAAGGCGGTGCCGGTGGGCGAGGGGGCGATGGCGGCGCTGCTCGGCCTCGACATCGAGGCGGCGCGCGAGGTCGCCGAGGGCACCCACGGCTTCGGCGTCTGCGTCGTCGCCAACGACAATTGCCCCGGTCAGATCGTCGTCAGCGGCAACACGGCCGCCGTCGAGAAGGCGGTCGAGCTCGCCGCCGAGCGCGGCGCCCGGCGCTCGATCATGCTGCCGGTGAGCGCGCCGTTTCATTGTCCGCTGATGGCGCCGGCGGCGGCGGCGATGGAAGAGGCGCTCGGCGATGTCGCCCTCAAGGCGCCGGCCGTGCCGGTGGTCGCCAACGTCACCGCCGCGCCGACCAGCGATCCCCGGGAGATCAAGGACCTGCTGATCGAGCAGGTGACGCGCATGGTGCGCTGGCGCGAGACCGTGCTGCTGTTCAAGGCCCAGGAGGTCGAGGAGGTCATAGAAGTCGGCTCCGGCCGCGTGCTCTCTGGCCTCGTTAAGCGCATCGACCGCGACCTGCAGACCTCGTCGGTCGGCGGGGCGGCCGAGGTTGAAGCGCTGATGAAGCGGCTTTAGATGTTCGACCTGACCGGCCAGAATGCGCTCGTCACCGGTGCCTCGGGTGGGATCGGTGGCGCCATCGCCCGCGCGCTGCACGCCCAGGGGGCCGCCGTGACGCTCGCCGGCACCCGCGAGGCAGCGCTCAAAGCCCTCGCCGGTGAGCTCGGCGATCGCGCTCATGTCCTCACCGGCGATCTCTCGCAACCCGACGAGCCGGAGCGCCTCGTCAAGGAGGCGGAGGCCGCGCTCGGCCAGATCGATATCCTCGTCAACAATGCCGGCATCACCCGCGACGGGCTGGCGATGCGCATGCGCGACGAGGACTGGCAGGCGGTGCTCGAGGTCAACCTGACCGCCGGGTTCCGGCTGATTCGCGCCGCGCTGCGCGGCATGCTGCGCCGCCGCCACGGACGCATCGTCTCGATCACCTCGGTTGTCGGCGTCGCCGGCAACCCCGGTCAGGCGAATTACGCCGCGTCCAAGGCGGCGATCATCGGCATGTCGAAATCGATCGCCGCCGAGGTTGCGACTCGCGGCATCACCGTCAACTGCATCGCGCCGGGCTTCATCGCCACGGCGATGACCGACGCGCTGACCGAGGAGCAGCGCGCCCGCGGCGCCGCCGCGATTCCGATGGGCCGTTTCGGCACCCCCGCGGAGATCGGTGCCGCCGCAGTCTATCTCGCCAGCGCCGAGGCCGGCTACGTGACCGGGCAAACCCTCCATGTCAACGGCGGCATGGTGATGGTATAAAGGCGTGCCGCGTCGTTCCCTGGATTGGCACGCCAGCCGAATTCGTGTTATGTGACCGGCCACCCTGCAACACGGCCGCGATAGCGACTGAATGCGGCTGATCCCCGAGCGGATACGCGCACAGCGCCGAATCGAGAACACGAGCCAATCAGCCAATTTTTGAGGGACAACACGGATGAGTGACGTCGCCGACCGAGTGAAGAAGATCGTCGTCGAGCATCTTGGCGTTGATGAGGCCAAGGTCACGGAGAACGCCAGCTTTATCGATGATTTGGGCGCCGACAGTCTCGATACGGTCGAGCTGGTGATGGCGTTTGAAGAAGAGTTCGGCTGCGAGATACCCGACGATGCGGCCGAGAAGATCATCACCGTCAAGGATGCCGTCAGCTTCATCGAAACCCACGGCTGAATGTGGCATTTAGGTTCGCCGGCATGAGACGCGTTGTCGTCACCGGGATGGGGTTGGTGACGCCGCTCGGTCTCGGTGTCGAGCGCGTGTGGCAGAAGCTGATCGCCGGGGAGTCCGGCATCGGCGCGATCCAATCCTTCGACGTGTCCGACATGCCCGCGAAGATCGCTGCGCAGGTGCCCCTGGGCGACAAGGAATTGGGCCTCTTCAATGCCGACGACTGGGTTCCGCCCAAGGATCAGCGGCGGATGGACCAGTTCATCATCTTCGCCATGGCGGCGGCGACGATGGCCGTTGAGGATTTCGGGCTGGACGCCGGATGAAGAGGAAGATCACGAGCGCACTGGGGTGATGATCGGCTCCGGTATCGGCGGGCTGCCCGGGATCACCGAGGGCGCGATCACGCTGCAGGACAAGGGCCCGCGGCGCATCAGCCCGTTCTTTATCCCGTCGAATTTGATCAATCTTGCCTCCGGCAACGTTTCCATTAAGTACGGCTTCAAGGGACCGAACCACGCGGTGGTGACCGCATGCTCAAGCGGAGCGCATGCCATCGGCGATGCGGCGCGGCTCATCATGCTCGACGACGCCGACGTCATGGTCTGCGGCGGCACCGAGGCGGCCGTATGTCGGCTTGGGCTTGCCGGCTTTGCCGCGGCGCGGGCCTTGTCGACCGGGTTCAATGACGATCCGCCGCGTGCGTCGCGTCCCTGGGACCAGGACCGCGATGGTTTCGTGATGGGCGAGGGGTCCGGCATCATCGTCCTCGAGGAGCTGGAGCACGCGAAAAAGCGTGGCGCCAAGATCTATGCCGAGATAATCGGCTACGGCATGTCGGGCGATGCCTACCATCTGACGGCGCCGGCCGAGGACGGCAACGGCGCCTTCCGCTCGATGCGCAACGCTCTGCGCCGGGCGCAGCTTACCCCCGACAAGATCGATTACGTCAACGCGCACGGCACTTCGACGCCGTTGGGCGACGAGATCGAGCTGGGGGCAGTCAAGCGCCTGTTCGGCGACCACGCCTACAAATTGTCGATGTCCTCGACGAAATCCGCGATTGGTCATTTGCTCGGCGCGGCCGGCACGGTCGAGGCGATCTTCTCGATCCTGGCAATGCGAGACGGCGTTGTTCCGCCGACTCTCAACCTCGACAACCCGTCGCCCTCTTGCGACATCGACCTCGTCCCCAAGACCGCGAAAGGACGAAAGGTCGACTATGTGCTGTCGAACTCGTTCGGCTTTGGCGGCACCAACGCTTCGCTGATCTTTACCCACCCCGACCGCGCCGGGTAGGCGGCGGGCCGGCAAAGGTCGAGCGATGCTGGCGTTTCTCCGAATGCTGGTGGGGTGCCTGCTTACTGCGATCGTCATCGTCGGGGCGGCGGCCGGCGCGGGATATTGGGTGTATCGCGATGTGAGCGATCCCGGGCCGCTCAAGGAGGCCCATGTCGTTGTCATCCCACCCCATACCGGCATCGCCGGCATCTCCGACCTGCTGGCGCAAGAGGGGGTGATCCGTTACCCGCTCGCCTTCAGGATCGCGGCCGAAATGACCGGTCGCGGCGGGGCGCTCAAAGCCGGCGAATACGAGTTCGTCGCTTCGGCGAGCGCCATCCAGGTGATGGACCAGATTGCCAATGGTAAGACGGTCAAACATCGCATTACCATTCGTGAAGGGCTTACGAGCGCCGAGATCGTCGCGCTGATCCGTGACGCGCCGTTTCTCACCGGCGACATCAAGACCGTCCCGCCGGAAGGCGATTTGCTGCCCGAAACCTATGTTTACAGCCGCGACGATACCCGCCAGAGCGTCATTGATCGAATGCAGCAGGCGATGCAGGACGCGCTTACCGCGACTTGGGCCGAGCGGCGTTCCGACCTGCCGCTGACCAGCCCACAAGAGGCGCTGATCCTCGCCTCGATCGTCGAAAAGGAGTTGGGCCACGAGGCCGAGCGCGGGCATATCGCCGCGGTTTTTCTCAACCGGCTGCGTCTCGGCATGCGGTTGCAGGCCGACCCCACCGTGATCTATGCGCTCAGCAACAACGGTACGACCAAGATCGACCGGCCCCTGAGCCGCGCCGATCTCGGTACGGATTCGCCGTACAACACCTACGTGGCCAAGGGACTTCCGCCGGGGCCGATCTGCAACCCTGGCAAGGCGGCGCTGCGCGACGCGGTGCGGCCAGATCACAGCGACGACCTTTATTTTGTCGCCGACGGGACGGGCGGACATGTCTTTGCCAAGACCCTGGCGGAGCACAACAAGAACGTCGCTCAATATCTCCATGGCACGCCGGTCGCTGAGCCCGAGGCGGTTCCGGTTGCCCCGCCGCCGGCGCCGACCGCCCCGGCCAAGCAAGCGCGAGTCGGACAACAACATTGCCGGGCAAGCCCCGGCCACCCCTGCCTCGTTCGCTGAGCCGGCCGACAGTGCCCGTCTCGAGCATGACCGGGTTTGCCCGGACCGAGGATGAGGCGGCGGGGATTTCTTGGGTGTGGGAACTCAAGAGCGTCAATGGCAAGTCGCTCGACCTGCGGCTGCGTTTGCCGCCCGGGTACGACGCGATGGAGGCATCGCTGCGCGCGGCTCTCGGCGGGCGGTTGCGGCGCGGGAACATTTCTGCGGTGTTGACCGTCAACCGCGTGACGCCTCCGGTGATCCGCATCAACCGCGATATGCTCGCCCGCGTGTTGACGCTGGTCGGAGAATTGAGCGCCGAAGTCGAGGCGGCGCCGCCGCGCATCGACGGACTCATCGGTCTGCGGGGCATTATCGAGACCGTGGAGGACGAGCCTGACGAAGTGATCGAGGCGCGCCGCGCTGCGATCATGATCGCATGGCGTTCCGCGCTCGACCGCCTCGTGGCGGCGCGTGGCGAGGAAGGCGCGCGGCTGGAAAAGGTGCTGTCCGATCAGCTCGCCGAACTCGCGGAGCTGGTCGCCGCCGCGTCGGCGAGCGCCGCGGCGCAGCCGGAGGCGCTGCGCGTCCGGCTGCAACAGTCGATCGATGCGGTTGCCGAGCTCGCGCCCGGCATGCCGCCGGAGCGGGTCGCGCAGGAGCTGGCGCTCTTGGTGTCGCGTGGCGACATCCGCGAGGAACTGGATCGGCTGCGCGCCCACATCGCCCAGGCCGGCGATTTGCTCGCAAAGGGCGAAGCGGTGGGGCGGCAGCTCGATTTCCTCTGCCAGGAACTAAACCGCGAGGCCAACACGCTCTGTTCGAAATCGGCGGATATCGAGTTGACCCGCATCGGGCTCGCGCTCAAGGTCGCGATCGAGCAGTTCCGCGAGCAGGTGCAGAACCTCGAATGAGTGCGGTAGACGGTTCCAAGGAAGTAAAGACAATCGCGATTCGCCGTCGCGGCTTCCTGCTGGTGCTGTCGTCGCCCTCCGGCGCTGGGAAGACGACCATCACCCGCCGGCTGCTCGAAAGCGACCCATCCTTGTCGCTGTCGGTCTCGGTGACGACGCGGCCGCGCCGCCCCGTCGAAGTCGACGGCCGCGACTACCATTTCATCGATCAAGCCGAATTCAAACGCATGGTCGCCGCGGGCGAATTGCTCGAGCACGCCACGGTGTTTGGCCACTCCTACGGCACGCCGCGAGTGCCGATAGAAGCGGCAATCGCGGCGGGCCACGACATCGTCACCGATATCGATTGGCAGGGCACCCAGCAGATCAGCGGCAAGGCTGGCGGCGATATCGTGACCATCTTCGTGCTGCCGCCGAGTCGGGTAGCGCTTGAGGCGCGCCTCGTGGCGCGAGGGCAGGATACTCCCGAAGTCGTCGCGCAGCGTATGGCCAAATCCTCCGAGGAAATGAGCCACTGGCCCGAATACGCCTATGTTATCGTCAATGACGATCTTGAGCGCGCCATCGCTGACGCCCAAGCCATCATTACTGCCGAGCGCTTGAGGCGAGAGCGGCAGATCGGCCTGGCCGATTTTGTCACCCACCTGCGCGGCGGCTGATGCGCAAGCGAGCGAGAGGCAATGGCGCTTCCCACCGACGCGAATGTCGATTTCCTCGTCTGTGACGCCGTGCGCCAAGCCCCCGACGGCAAGCTCGACCTCGCCGGCTTTTTCCCGACCGGTGAGGTCCGGCTCGACCCGTCGGCGAAGCTCCCGGTGGCGCTCAACCTCACCTTCGTCGTCGTGCTGAAGGACGGCGACGGGGTGTTCAGGCCGACGGTTCGGATCTCCGATCCGCTCGGCAAGGAGCTGCACGCCTTCGAGATTCCCGAGTTCAGCAAGACGGCCGGCCAGGCGCACATCATGATGCTGCCCGTTGAGCGCATTCCGATCGCCAATGCGGGCGCCTACACGATCTCATTCGAGATCAGCGGCCAGACCTACCGTCGGAGCGTGCGGATTTTTCAGTAGCCCGCGCCAGCGCGCAAAACTCCGCGACCGAGAGTTCCTCCGCGCGCGCCGTCCCGGCTAGGCCGGCTTCGCTCAGCAGCGGCTCCACGGCGACGCCCAGCGATTTCAGGCTCGAGCGCAGCATCTTGCGGCGCTGTCCGAAGGCGGCGGCGGTCACGCGTTCCAGCGTCGCCTTGTCCGCCAACGCCAGCGGCGCCGCTCGCGGGACCAGTCGAACGACGCTCGACGTCACCTTGGGGGGCGGCGTGAAGGCGCGCGGCGGGATGTCGAATAAAATCCGCGCCTCGCATAGCCACTGCACCAGCACCGATAGCCTGCCATAGGCGGCGCTTCGCGGCGCGGCGGTCAGGCGCTCGGCGACCTCGCGCTGGAACATCAGCGTCAGGCTTTCGTAATCGGTGATCCGGTCGAGCCATCGCAGCAACAGCGCGGTGGCGATGTTGTACGGCAGGTTGGCGACGATCCGGCGCGGCGCCGGGGTCAGCGCGGCCGGATCGAGCACCAGCGCATCGCCCTCGATCAGCTCCAGTCTCCGCGCATAATGCGCCTGCAGTTCGGCGAGCGCCGCCAGGCACCGCGGGTCGCGCTCGATCGCGACCACCCTCGCCGCGCCTTCGTCGAGCAGCGCTCGCGTCAGACCTCCCGGGCCGGGGCCGATCTCGATCGTGGTACCGCTATCGAGCGGGCCGGCGGCCCGGGCGATGCGCCGCGTCAGATTGAGATCGAGGATGAAGTTCTGCCCGAGGCTCTTGCGCGCGGCGATGCCGTGGCGGGCGATCACTTCCCGCAGGGGCGGCAAAACGGTAGACGGCTGCTGGCTCAGCTTGGTCGCGCGCCGCGCCGCCATCGACGCGGCCAGCCGCAACGCGGCGATCAGGCTATCCGGCCTCGCCACGCCCTTTCCGGCGATGTCGAAGGCGGTGCCGTGATCGGGCGAGGTGCGGATGAACGGCAGCCCCAGGGTAACATTCACCGCGCCGTCGAAATCGAGCGTCTTGATCGGGATGAGCGCCTGGTCGTGGTACATGCACAGCGCCGCGTCATAGACCGCGCGCGCCGCGGCATGGAACATCGTGTCGGCGGCTAGCGGGCCGCGCGCATCGATCCCGGCGGCGCGCAGCTGGGCCACCGCCGGCGCGACAATGTCGATGTCCTCGTGCCCAAGCCCGCCATTCTCGCCGGCATGCGGGTTGAGCCCGGCGACCGCAAGCACCGGCGCGGCGATGCCGAAATCCCGCCGCAATGCCGCGTCGACGACCCGTCCGGCATGGACGATCCCCTGCGTCGTGAGTGCCGCGATCGCATCGCGTAGCGCCAGGTGGATTGTCACCGGCACGACCCGCAGCTCGGCGCTCGCCAGCATCATTACCGCAGGCTCCTCGGAACCCGCCAACTCGGCGAGGTATTCGGTATGTCCGGGATGGTGGAAGCCAGCGCGATAAAGCGCGTCCTTGTTGATCGGGTTGGTGACGAGCGCGGCGGCGCGGCCGCTTTGCACCTCGGCGACCGCGATCTCGATCGCGCGCAGCACGAGCTTCGCGTCGGTCGCATCCGGCTTTCCCGGTGCGGCGCGTGGGGTCGCGCCAACCGGCATCACTGGCAATGCGTCGGCAAATACCTCCGCGGTGCGCTCGGGCGCCGCGATCATTTGGACCTTGATCGACCAGCCGAGGCGCCGCGCCAGCGCATCGAGCCGGCTCGGGATCGTCGATCACATAAAAGGGCGGCACGCCCTCGCCCCGCCGCAGCCATGCCGCCAGGGCGATCTCGCCGCCGATTCCGGCCGGCTCGCCCATCGTCAAGGCGAGCGGGAGCATGCGGTCAAACCCTCACGTCGACATAGGCGGCGCGGCGCAAATCGCGCAGGTAGCGGCGCGACACCGTGTCGAGCTTTTGTTTCAACAGTGACTTCGAAAACTTCGTCACGCGTCGGCTCGCCGCTTTTGCGCGGTCGAGGTCTCTTTGGAGCAGACCATGATCACGCCCACGCCGCCGCGTTGAAGTATCGGCTGAGAAACTTGGTTGTTTCCCAATTTGGTGATCAGCTCGCGCAGTTGCGGGGCAAGATTGGCCGCGTTAACCTTGCCTTCGCTCGATGTCTTGGGAGCCTTCTCCTGGCCGAGCTTGAGCAGGTCCGGGCAGCCCTTGGCGCTGCGCAGGCTTTCCGCTTCGGTGACTGCCGCCCGTTTCATGGCGTCATTGGGTTGAGCAGGCAACGGAAACACTACCTGCACGACGTCGTAAATCGTCTCCGGCGCGCTGCCGGTATTGCCGTTACGGCGGTCGATCACCAGCAGCACGTAGTAGCCGTTGCTGGTGCGAACTGGCGCCGACAGTTCACCCGGTTTGAGCGGCGCCACGGCTTTCGCCAAGTCCGGCGGCAGCTGGTCCGGCCGCAACCAGCCCATGTCGCCGCCGACAGCCGCGGTCGCCGATTGCGAGAATTGTTGAGCGACCGCCGAGAACCGCGCGCCCTGCTTCATTTGGTCGATGAGCTTTAGCGCCAGGTTCTGGACCTCCTGATCCTGCGCGGGATTGTCCACGGGCAGAAAAATCTCGGCGATACGGCTTTGTGGATCGTTGGCGTGCTCCTTGAGCCGCTTCATCGCGTCATCGACTTCCTCATCGGTGATCTCGGTGTTTTGCGCCGCCATGCGCCGAACCAACTTGGCCCACACGATCGACGCGGTGAGCTGGCTGATCAGCGAGCCGCGATCGATGCCGCGCGACTTCAAGAACAGATTGAGTTGGCCAGGCTGCATGTTGTTCTGTTTTTCGATTTGAGCCAACGCCGCGTTGAGCTCGTCGTCGGTCGCGACGACGTTTTGCCGCTTTGCTTCCTGCAGCTGGAGCTTTTCATCGACGAGGGCGCGCAGGACTTGGCCACCGATGCGCTGTCGTGTTTCGGGCGTGTCGGGCAGGTTCGAGGAGAGTTCGACCATCTTCATCCGCGACACGAGATCGAAGACCGAAATAACTTCGTCGTTGACGACCGCGGCGATCCGCATGTCGGGCACGGGCGCCTCGGTAGAGGGCGGCGGAGGAGCACGCTTTACCGCCGTGTGATGCGTCGCCGCCTCGATCCTTGGGTCGATCGTCAAAATTCCGGCGACAGCGATGAGCAGGGCGAGAAGTCGACGCAATGCCGTCATACCACCAAACCTAGTACCCCCTGACGGGCGCGAGTTTATACCCGACGGCGCGGACTGTCGCGGCGGCGATTGGTCGGGTTTTACGAGCCTGGGCTCACCGACAACACATTTCCGCCGATTTGGCCGATGTTCTTGAACACCACGCTGAACATCACCGCGTAGCCCGGGGTCACGTCGCCGTTGCGGATGGCCGACTGGCTCGCGGTGGCGACAAATGCCATGCATTCGTCCTGGTAAATCGCCGACACCGACGTTTGCAGATTTGCGTTGCTTGCTTGGGGGGTCTGCAGGCCATTGACGATATTGGTCGCGTTGGTGAGGTTGATCGTCTCCGCGGCCGACACCGACCAATATCGCGTAACCCTTGCGTTCAGGCCGAGGTTGAGCTGCTCGCGCTTGCCGTAGAGGATGGTGTTGCCGGTGCCGGGCACGGTGATCAACTGACTGGCCTGTTCGGCGGGTATCAAGATGAAGCCGGCACTGACCTTGAGATTGGCTGGCCCCGCACTCACGGCGAGTTCCTGGCTGCGATTAGCCAACGTCGAATTGTCGAGGCGGAATCGGTACATCAAGTCGAGGTACGAACTCGGGGTGAGGACGACGCGCCCGACCACGTCGGATAAGCGTCGGTCCATACCGCTACCGGGTGGAACGAACGGATTAGGCTCGGTGCGATAGCTCTGGCCGATCAGTATCCGATAGCTGCCGCCGGTTTTGTCGTAGGCGCCGAAGTGCAGGCCGTAATCGACCCGCTGGCCGGTATCGAGCAGGTCATAGCCCTGCAGCCGGTCGGCACGGAAAAGATCCGTATCGCGGAATTGATAGCCAAGGCTGTCTTCGTTGGGGATTCGATGGTCGTTGCCACCGTTTGGGCCGACAAATACGGCGACGGTCGGCTGGATCATCAGATCGAATGGATCGCCATGCCGGACCACTGGGTAATCCCAGGTCAGGCCCATCTGCGGAAAAGCCCTCGATTGAAAGAAGTCGCTCGGCACATGTTGAGTTGCCGGTAGGCCGTTTTGCGGGAAGTAGGAGCTTGGCAGGTCGGGGTTCGATAAATTGCTGAGGCCGCCGATCGAATACGCGTCGCCGCGTAGGCTGACCTGGAATTTGTATTCGCTGCCGAGCCCATCGCGGAACGTCCGGTCCCAACCGGCTGTTCCCGATAGCCGCCGCGTCTGGGTGCCGACTTCGCGGACAATGTCGAGCAGATTAGCGTTGAACCTCAACGTGCCGCCGATGCTATCCGGCTTGAACTGCCAGTCCCGGTTGATGACCGGCAGCACGATGGGTTGCGTCGACTCACCCAAACCCGGTGTGAGCGGTTGGAACGCATAGGTATTGACATCGAGGGAACCGTCGTCGGGGAACCCTTCGAGATAGGCGCGGCTAATCTCCGTCCCGAGAATTGGAAACGGGAAGCTGAAGCGCTGTAAATAGGTCTGGTCTGAGACGCGCTGCAAGCTAAAGCCGGTACGATAGGTATCGTCGATATCCCAAGTCCCGGTCTCGTTCACATGCCAACGCCAAGCGTGTTTGATGGTCGGATCGGCGGCGAAGCCGACATTGCTGTAGTCGATGCTGGCAATGCCGTCGAACTCGCCATTCGAAAAGCGCTGGCGGTATTCCGCCGCGAGGTCTTGACCCGCGTCGGTGGTGAACCTCGGGTAGAGGGTCAAGTCGGCGCTGGGTCCGAGGGTCTGGTAGTAGGGGATCCCGACATGGAAACCGAGGCTGCTAGAACTTCCGAGCGATGGCGTTAGGAAGCCGCTTGCGCGCTTTACTGACGGGTCGGGAGCGACGATGTAGGGCGTATAGAAAACCGGCCAACCCTCGATCTCCATCACTGCGTCGCGGAACTCCATCTTCTGCAAGTCTTTATCGTCGGTGACCTGACCTGCCTTCAGCTGCCAGACCGGCGGCTTGGTCGGGTCGCTCGCGCATAGATCGCATGGCGAATAAACGACCTTGCGCAAGTCGAGGTGATTGCCGTTGGTCCGTCGCACGGCGTTCGCCACAAGCCGTGAGCGGTCGCTCAGCAAGATTCGGACGTCGTGGGCGAACGCGTTATTCATCGAGTTGCGCAGTTCCATGTAGTCGGTGAAGACGACCTGGCCGTCGTCGGTCATCAGACTGACATGGCCGGATGCCGTGACCGTATCGCTGCGCTGGTTGTAGGTGACGACGTCGGCGAGGAGGATTTGCGTGCCCTGGGAAATCTCTACATGGCCCTTGGCGATGGTCAGGGAATGCTCTTCGTCGTATTCAACTTCATCCGCCTGAAAGTTCATTGGCGCGCCGGTGCCGGTCTTTGCCGGGGGCTCCGCGAAGCCGATGGCGCCGGTCAGCCATAGGCCGAACAGCAGGGCCACCGTCAGGCGTAATACCTGTCCGGTCGCGCGCTTGCGTGCTGATCGGCGAAGCTCACTCATGGCGTCTTGGACCGATTCCCCACCAACCCCTGGTCTTTGCTGCGTCAGCAATATCGTCTGTATTCCGCCGCGTCACCCGTCTTCAAGATGGAGGAGCATCGAAACCCCAAAAGTCATAGCGACGACCGTCGGCGTCCACGCGGCGAGAGACACTGGCAATTTGGCCGATAATCCAAGCGCGAAGACGATGTTCGAGATGAAATAGAGGATAAATCCGGCGGCAACGCCGCCGATGATCATGATCGTGACGCCGCCGCGCCGTTGCATTCGCAGGCTGAACGTCGCGGCCACCAATACCATCGCGGCGAGCAGGAACGGCCGTGCGAGCAGAATGTTGAACTGGAGTCGATGTCGCTGCGCCGAAAACCCCGATTTCTCGAGCAGGGAGATGAACCCTGGCAGAGACCAAAACGACATCGTGTCCGGGGACGCCAGGCTTTCCTCAATTCGCCGGGTGGTGAACTTGGTCGCCAAGCGCATCTGCGGAATAGGTTCCGATTGTTCACTGTTTTCCCAGCGCTCCGCGTTGTCGATGATCCATGCACCGTCGTCGAGTTCGGGCGCGCTTGGCTTCGATCCGTGCCGTGAATTGATGCTGGCGGTTGAGAAAGAAGAGGGTGACCTCACCCAGCAACAGTTCCGGGGCGGCGAGGCGGTTGCCGTGGATGATGACTTGGCCGCCGCCAGGTTCGCTCTGCCGCAGCCACAAGCCCGAATTCATTAGCGCCATCTGATCTCCGGTCTGGCGCAAGAACTGGACCTCGAGTTGCTCATAAGTCGCTTGCATCGACGCCGCGACCGGGTTGAACACGGTTATCGCCAAGGTGCCGACGAATAGCGCCACCAGCACCGCCGGGGTCAGAAATTGCCACACCGACAGACCGGCTGCCCGGGCGATGATCAGTTCGTTGCTTCGGGTGAGCCGCCAGAAGGCGAGCATCGTTCCGAACAGCACGCCAAATGGCATGACTTCCTGCGCTGTATGCGGCAGCTTCAGCGCCGCCATCTCGAGCAAGACCCCGAGGCTAACCCCGGACTTCGTTGCGCCGCGGCGCAACAGCTCGATGTAGTCGAGCAGAAAGCTGATGCTGAGCATCGCCCCATAGACGCTGCAGAACCAGGTGAAGAACTGGCGCGCAATGTAGGATGAGATAGTCTTGGCCAGCAGCACTAGCGGGCGTCTCCCCTCGGTCGCGCGAAGCTATCGCGCCGTGGTGGCAGCCATGGGCAACCGCCAGAATTTGAAGCTTATTCCACGGTGCAAGAGAATTCCAAGTCCAACCGTGAAGGGCAACAGATCGACGACGTAAGTCAGCGCGATCGCTATTGGGTAGCGTCCGGCCAAATTCTTAATCGCGAGGTCTGTTGTCTGAAATGCCAGTGCGCTGCCGATCGCGATCAATATGCGTTTCAACTGCCCCCGGCGATTAAACTCGCCAGGCAGGAGGCAGGCGAGGGGTATCATGATGAAACTGAAGACAGTCAAAGGCACGGTCAGGCGCTGGTTGAACTCGACGAGATAGCTGTACCGCGTCGTCGAGTTCGAGCTCCGGTGATGGCGACAGCAACTCACCGAGAAACCGCTCCTGCGGCTCGCGGAAATGTCCTTCGTCCACGTCGCGCACCGTGTCGAGATCGAGCACATAGCGGGTGAAGCTCAAGACATTAAGCTTGCCCGAGTCACGATCGTACTGTTGGCGGTTGCCGTTGACCATGATGATCCGCGAAGCGCCGGCTGCGTCGGCGAAGGCTCCTCGTTCGGCGACGAGCGTCACCGGGTGCCCCGGGTCGCGTTCGTCATCGATCAGCAGCCCATTCACCTCGCCGCGATTGTTGCGGTTGCCGATGTAGATCGTCAGCTTGTCGGTAATCGTCGTGAACGCGCCTTCCTGTAACAGGCTCGAGACAAACTTATTGCGGATCTCGAACTGGAGGTCCTTGAACTCGCGATTTGCCGCCGGCAGGAAATAGGCCGACAAGGCCATCAGGAAGAGGAAGCAGAGGCCGCTCAGCACCAAGACCGGCTTGGCCAGGGCGTATTGGCTCATGCCCGCGGCGCGCATCACCACCAGCTCGCTCTCCGTGGTCAGGCGGTTGAAGACGAAGAGCACCGCGATGAACGCGCCGATCGGCAGGACGATGTCGAGGAAGCGCGGCAGGATCAGCAACGCCAGGTAAAGGAACGTTTCCGCGGAAAGGCCGCGGTTGATGATCAGGTCGACCAGTCTGAGGGATTGAGCGAGCCAGACCGCGGCGGTCAGCGCTCCGGTCACCAGCAGCATGACGCTGAAAGATTGCTTAAGGATGTAGCGGCTAAGGGAATTCATCGATCAGCCGGCGCCGTCGTCGCTTCGCCGCATCCAGAACGAGCCGCCCGGGGGCAATCGACCTCGCCGGGACAGCCAGTAAACCGGCAGCAGCGGTTGCCAGCAGGCACCGCCAAGCAACAAAGCCGCCAAGACGTATTGCTCGTTGTAGCCCCTCTCGGTGAACAGCGAAGGGTACTCGTATGGCAACATTATGTCGTGCACGTGGACCACGACCCCGGCCCTAATCCTCGGCAGTATTTCCAGAAACAGATACGGAACATCGGTTCCGTTGAACGCGTGATGTGAACCGTCGATAAACAGGAAGTCGCCTGCGTCAAGCTCGTCGGCAATATCGACGCCGCAGTCGAGCACCGAGCGGCGGACCAGCGCATCGGCGGCCTCGCCGACCGATCGGCGCGGCTGTGGGTCGATGCAAGTGATATGGAGATCGAGCTGCGCATCGCGTGCAGCCTGGCGGAAGATCAGCGTGCTGTGGCCGCTGCCGACCTCGACGAGCCGGCGCGGCCGATGATGTTGCAGCATCGCGTACGCGGCAAACGCATCGCATCCGGTGAAATGGCCATTGCTGGCGAGCGACCCTAGGGCTTGTGGCGCTCGCTCGAAGCTCGGGCCGAGCGCCGTCAGCACCTGCTCGATATGTGGCGCCTCGCGTTCGAGAATCTGCAGCACCGGAGCCATGACATAATCTTCGTCCCGCGGCTCGAGCACATCGTCTGACGACCATTTTATCAGCAGATAATCGTCGCGGCCCGTCGCGAGCTTGCGGATGGCCTTGAGCCGCGTTGGCCAGCTCAGCGCCGCCGGCGAGGCTGTTGTCAGCCGGCGCGGCCTGGTCATGATCGTACCCTGCTCGGGGTCGCGCGACGATGTCGCCGGTTCTCGCCTGGAGCAAAGACGGCAACTTCGGCGGCCGAAGGCATGGCCTTGTCTAACGCAAATTGGCCGCGCGCGAAAACTGTTCAAGCGTTGGTCGCGCGCGCGGTTCCGCCATTGACACTCGGTTGCGTAGCCTCTATCGCGGCGCTGAGGTCAAGTCCCGCGCTATGGTTCTTGCCCTTGCCGTGCCGAATGAGTGTCGAGTAGCGCGATGAAAATCCAATTCCTTGAGTCCGAGCCCGCGCCCGCCGGCTGCGTTGCGGTCGGGGTGTGGGAAGAAGGCAAGTTGAGCCCTCCGGCCCGCCGCTTCGATGAGGCAAGCGGCGGCGCGATTAGGCGCGCGCTCTCGGCTTCGCCCCGTTTTCGCGGCAAGCGCGGCGAAATTATCCCGGTGGTAGGTCCGGCTGATCTCGGTGTCGACCGCCTTGCCATTCTGGGCCTCGGCAAGCCCGAGGCGTTTGACCAGCGGGCGGCCGAGGATGTCGGCGGCGCGCTCGTCGCGCACCTGAATAGTGTTGGAGCGAGTGAGGCCGCCGTCGCCGTCGATTTTGCCGGTGCGTCGCCGATTGAGGCGGCCACTGCCGCGTCGCATCTCGCGCTGGGCGCGGCCCTGCGGGCGTACCGCTTCGACAAGTACCGCACGACCGAGCCTTCGGAGCGCAAGCCCACGCTGAAGGCGATCACCATCGCGGGCCCATCCGCCGGCGAGGCGGAGCGCATTTATCGCGATCTCGCCGCGGCCGCCGAGGCGGTGGCTTTCACCCGCGACCTCGTCTCCGAGCCGGCTAACGTCATCTACCCCGATACCCTGGCGGGACAGGCGGCGACCCTGTCTTCGCTCGGGCTCGACGTCGAGGTGCTTGACGAGGCGCGCATGGCGGAGCTCGGTATGCACGCCATCCTCGGCGTCGCCCAGGGCAGCGTCCGGCCGCCGCGGCTTGTAGTGATGCGCTGGAGCGGCGGGAAGGACGGCGAGGCGCCAATTGCCTTTATCGGCAAGGGCGTGACGTTCGACACCGGCGGCATTTCGATCAAGCCCGCCGCCGGCATGGGCGAGATGAAATGGGACATGGCCGGCGCCGGCGTGGTGATCGGCCTGATGCGGCTTCTTGGCGCCCGCAGCGCCAAGGTTAACGCGGTCGGCGTCGTCGGTCTGGTCGAGAACATGCCGTCCGGGTCGGCGCAACGTCCCGGCGACATTGTCAAGTCGATGTCGGGGCAGACGATCGAGGTGCTCAACACCGATGCCGAGGGAAGGCTCGTGCTCGCCGACGCGCTCTGGTATTGCCAGGATCGCTTCAAGCCGGCGCTGATGATCGATTTGGCGACCCTCACGGGCGCGATCATTGTCGCGCTCGGCCACGATCATGCCGGGCTCTTCGCCAACAATGACGAGCTCGCCGATCGCCTTATCACCGCCGGCAAGGCGGTCGGCGAGAAGCTCTGGCGCCTGCCGCTCGATGCCGCCTACGACAAGACGATCGACAGCGACGCCGCGGACGTCAAGAACATCGCCGGCGACCGCGCCGCGGGCAGCATCATCGGCGCGCAGTTCGTCCAGCGCTTCGTCAACAAGGTGCCATGGGCGCATCTCGACATCGCAGGGGTCGCCTGGTCGAAGAAGGACGCGCCGACCGTGCCCAAGGGCGCGACCGCGTTTGGCGTGCGGCTGCTCGATCGCTTCGTCAGCGAATATTACGAGAAGGGCTGAGCCCGAGCGGACGATGGCCGAGATCGGCTTCTACCACTTGCTCTCGACGCCGCTGGAGCGCGCCCTGCCACGCCTTCTGGAACGCGCGGTCGGGCAGGGGCATCGTGTCGTCGTGCAAGCCGGCTCCGCCGAGCGGGTCGAGCATCTGAACGCCCTGCTGTGGACTTATGACGAGGCGGGGTTCCTCGCGCACGGGTCCGCGCGCGACGGCAATGCCGCGGCACAGCCGATCTGGCTGACGCACCAGGCGGAAAACCCCAATGGCGCGTCAATCCTATTTCTCGTCGATGGGGTCGCGGCCGAGGGCCTCGCCGGCTTTGCCCGCTGCATCGATATGTTCGACGGCAACGACGGGGAGGCGGTCGAGGCCGCGCGCGGCCGCTGGCGCGCCGGGAGCGCCGCCGGGCATGCGCTTACCTATTGGCAACAGACCGAGAAGGGTTGGGAAAAGAAGGCTTAGCGAACGCGCAGATTGTGTCCCTTTATCCCCTTACCGGGGGCGCGGCAGGGGGAGGCGCAACGGGAGCGGGTGGGGCGCTGGGAGCGATGCATCGTCCAGCGTAAACGATATCCCCGCCATTGCTGAATTGTGGCCCGGCAGCGGTCGTCGGGCCGGGAACAAAGCGCCTTGAATCGACGACGAACCCGTTGGCGCACATGTCATGCGCCCTAAGCGCCTGCGCCAGCCAGTCGCGACGGATGCGCTCGGCCGCGCCGTCGTCGTTCTCGGTCATCACCGTGCTGGTGCGCGCGCTGTAAAGGAAGCTGTCGGGCCCGGTGGCGGTGAAGCCCTCGTGCCGGTCGGTGCCGACGCAGGCGGCAAGCGGTATGAGGCAGAGCAGAAGCAGCGCGCGCATCGCCTGTGGTCCCCCGAGTTGGACGCCCTTCTATTCCCTGATTCCAGTCGCGGGGGCAAGTACCGGCGATGGCGGCGCGGGGCGCGCTTCGTTATAACCGCCTCGATTGGGGTTGGCGGAACGAGGTTCGCGTGAAGGTCGTTGGCCTGCGGAAGATATTCTGCGTCGCCGCGGCCCTGTTGGCGCTTTTGCCGGCAGGGGCTGGCGCGCGGGGCGATACGCCTGGCGATCCCGCTCCGCCCGCGGCCGAAACCAAGCCGCCGGCGACCTCGCCACCCCCACAGCACGTCGAGACCCGTCACACAATCCAGCTCGGTCAGCGCAAGCTCGATTATCGCGCGATCGCCGAGACAATTCCGCTGACCGATGCCAAGGGAGCCCCGATGGCGTCAGTCTTCACCATCTCCTATCTCGCGGATTCGAGCCCGGGGCAGACGCGACCGGTCGCGTTCTTGTTCAACGGCGGTCCAGGCGCCGCGGCGGTTTTCCTCCATTTGGGCGCGGCCGGCCCGCGGATTATCGAGCCGGACCCCAACGGCACAGTGCCGAACCCGCCGCTGCGCCTGGTCGACAACCCGTCGACCTGGCTCGACTTTACCGATTTGGTCTTTGTCGATCCGGTTGGTACCGGGTTCAGCCGCGGCGAGGGCAAGGACAGCGATCCGAGCAAGCCGTTTTGGAACGTATCGGCCGATATCGAAGCGCTCGATTCTGTGGTCCGCCTGTGGCTCACCAAGCATCAGCGCTGGGGCGACCCGGTCTATCTCGTCGGTGAGAGCTATGGCGGATTCCGCGTCGGAGCGATGGCGAAAAGCCTGGCGCGCGACGAGGGTATCGTCGTCAGCGGCGTGGTGATGGTGTCGCCGGCGCTCGATCTGGTCCTGATCAATCCGGAGGTCACCGCGCTTCCGGTCGCGTCGTTTGAGCTGCCGAGTTACGCCGCTGCGGCCGCGGCGCTTGCGGGCGACAAGACGTTCGACCCAGCCCCGGTTGAGCAATTCGCCCTGACCGACTACCTGGTCGGTCTCGCCACGATGAAAGGCGTGCCGCCACCGGGTGATTCGTTTATCGCCAAGGTCGCGGCGATGATCAGGCTGCCGGTGGATATCGTCAGGCGCGAGCGCGGCTGGGTTTCCGCCTCGACGTTCGCGCATGAGCTCCGGCGCGATCAAAACCAGGTCTTGAGCCTTTACGATGCGACGATCACCCGGGCGGCGCCGGCCAACCCATGGGACGGGACCGGCGGCGACCCGATCCTCGATAATGCGATCGCGGCCTTCACCGCGGCCTTCAATGCCTACGCACCGGAGGGGCTTGGCTATCATAGCGACCTGCAGTATCGCGTGTTGCCGCGCTATATCGGCCGTCAATGGAATTTCGAGGGAGCGCACCGAGGCGAGGACGGGCTCGGTCTTGCCCTCTCCGGGTTGCAAACGACCTTGCTCGATTATCCCCATACCAAGGTGCTGATCGCCAACGGACGGTACGATCTGGTGACGCCGTATCTTTCCTCACGATGGTTCGTCGACCAGTTGGCGATCCCGCAAACGGTGCGCGACGCGATCCGCCTCAAGGTCTATGACGGCGGCCATATGATGTACCTGCGTGGGAAGTCGCGCGAGGCGCTTGCCGCCGACGTCGCCGCGCTATTCGCTGCCCACTAGCGCCGATGCCGCGTCGCCGGGCGGCGAACCGAGCGCAGCATCTCGTCAAGCGCCCCGGTTAGAGCGTCGGCTGCTCCGGAACTCGGTTCGAGGTGGCGCAGCGCCAGCGAAGCGGCCTCCACCGTCGACAGCGCTTCGCGGCGCGGCTCGCGGCGCAACCGGCCGAGCCGTGCCGGGCGCGGCGGATCGAGCACGATGCGATGTAGCTTCAGCAGCCAGGGGTTGCGCCACCAAAGCGTCTTTGCCTGGCTCCATGTTCCGTCGAGGATGACGATGCCGCGTAACCCAGCGAGGATCGCCTTCGGGTCGACAAGCGGCTCGCCATTGCGGCCGAGCAAGCTCAGTTCGCGCCGCTCCGCCGTCGCGGGGTGCGCGGCGCCGAGATGCAACACTGCCCAGCGTCTTGGCTCGGCCGGGCCGCCAACGGCGCCCGCTAGGCTGGGCCACGAAAGCCCGACCACGAGCTTCGCCTGACGTAAGGTCGCGGTGACGAGCGGCGCGGTCGACAGCGCCTCGCGCTGCTCGTGCGGATGTTGAAGAATCAACACGAAGTTGCGGTTGTCGACGAGCTCAGACATGGCAGCACTATACAGGCTGCAGGGTGATTTCCCTTTTCGCTCGGACGCACAGGGATATCCTCCGCGCGACAATGCGTCCCGGAAACCGGCAGCTTCTCATCTCACTCATCGTCGCCTGCGCCATGTTTATGCAGAACATGAACTCGACGATCATCGCCACGGCCTTGCCGGTGATCGCGCGCTCGCTCGGCGAGAGCCCGCTCCGGCTCAACGTCGCGATCACCTGCTACCTGCTGAGTCTTGCGGTGTTTGTGCCAATCAGCGGCTGGACCGCCGACCGTTTCGGCGCGCGCCGCGTGTTCAGCGCGGCGATCGTCGTCTTCATGCTCGGCTCGATCGGCTGCGGCCTGTCGTGGAATTTGCCGCTCTTGGTGCTGTCGCGCATCGTCCAGGGCATGGGCGGGGCGATGATGGTGCCGGTCGGGCGGCTGGTGCTGCTCAAGACGGTGCCGCGCTCCGAACTGGTGCGTGCGATGTCCTATGTCAGCCTGCCGGCGCTGCTGGGTCCGGTGACCGGGCCGCCGCTCGGCGGGTTTATCGCGACCTACGGGTCGTGGCGGTGGATATTCTTTATCAACATCCCGATCGGTTTGCTCGGCATCGCCCTGGTCAACCTGTTCATCGAGGATTTTCGAGAGACCGGCCGGCGTCCCTTCGATATTCGCGGCTTCTTACTGACCGGCGTTGGGCTCGCGGCCTTGGCCTTCGGCTTTGAGACCATTGGACGCGGCGCGCTGCCCGCCGCGGCGACCGTCGGACTGCTGGCCGGCGGCTTTCTCTGCATGACGTTTTACGTGCGCCACGCGAACCGCGTCGAGTTTCCGGTCATCGACCTCGCGCTGATGCGCATTCCGAGTTATGCCGCGGCGACGATCGGCGGATTCCTTTTCCGCATGGGGCTGGGGGCGCTGCCATTCCTTCTGCCCCTGATGCTGCAAGTCGGGTTCGGTCTTTCCGCGCTCAACTCGGGGCTGCTGACCTTCGCCAGCGCTGCCGGCGCGATGACGATGAAGATCGGCGTCAACACCATCATCCGCACGCTCGGCTTCCGCATGGTGCTGGTCGGCAACGCGGTGATCAGCGCCGGCTTCCTGTTCGTCTACGCATTGTTTCAACCCTCCACTCCACATGCCCTGATCTTCGTGGCGCTGCTCGCTGGCGGGTTCTTCCGCTCGCTCCAGATGACCAGCATCAACTCGCTGAGCTACGCCGACGTGCCGGGAGCCATGCTGAGCCGCGCGACAAGCCTCACCAGCATGTGCCAGCAATTGTCGCAGACCGCGGGCGTCGCGACCGGCGCGTTGCTGCTCTATCTGCTGTTGGCGGCACGCGGCGAGACGCAGCTGACGCCGCTCGACTTCTCGCTCGCCTTTGCCGGAGTGGGCATCGTCGGCATGCTGTCGGTACCGTTTTTCCTGCGCATGTCGCCCGATGCCGGCGCCGCGGTCAGCGGCCGCGGCAAGCTCGCCAAATCCTGATGCCTGGTCTGCGGCTGCTCGCCTGGAATATCCGCCAGGGCGGCGGCTCGCGTTTGCCGGCGATCGCGCAGGCGCTGACCCGGCATGACGCCGATATCCTGGTTCTATCCGAGTACCGCGGCGGCAACTCCGCGCTGCGGCTGCGAGAAGCGCTGGCGCGGCTAGGCTATCCGCACGTCACGACGCCGCTGCCGCCGCCTGGAAAGAGCGGCGTCCTGATCGCCGCGCGGCGGCGGTTCCGCACGCACGCGGTGCTCAGCGACGTGCTGCCGGAGCCGTATCGCCTGGTGCATGCGGAGATTGGCCGCCTGTCCATATGCGGCGTCTATATGCCTAACCTGCTCGCCAAGGTGCCATATTGGGAGACCGTTCTCGCCTGCCTCTCGGGCAAGAGCGGAGCTCATGCGCTGGCGATCGGCGATTTCAATACTTGCCGGGCCTATGTCGACGAGCCCGGAGCCATCGACCGCTGCGCGCATTACCTGGACAAGGTCGCCGAGCTCGGCTTTTGCGATCTATGGCGCCACCGCTACCCGGACGGCCGCGAATTTTCCTGGTACAGCCATCGCGGCAACGGGTTTCGCATCGACCACGCCTTCCTGTCATCGGCGCTGGCGCGCCGGGCGGGGCCGATCCGTTATTCGCACGAGGAGCGGCTGAACGGCCTCTCCGACCACTCGCCGCTGCTGCTCGAATTGCCGCGCTAAGCGTCTAGCGCTTCAATACTTCGGGCGGAATGTCCGCGCGCCAATTACGCCCGGTGTTCCAACCCCAGGGGCGGATCGCGTTGCGCTTTTCGATCAGCTTTTCGATCTCGGCGTCGATCTCCCGCTCCGAGCGGTCGCCATTGGCCTTGGCGAGATAGAGCGCGTAGAGCTGGTCCCAGATAACCGTGAGTTCGGCGTTCTGCTCGTCGCTCATGGGCGGGAAGAAAGGGACGGCCTCAGACATGCCGGCTCCGTAAGTTGCGTGGTGCGGACGGGCGCAACCTATGGGGAGCTGGTTATCAGCCTCTTAACGTGAAAGCTTATTTACCATCTACGGCAACGACTTCGGCGAGACCGCCCAGCTGGCGGCGGACCAGCCGCGCATAGAGGCCGTTGTGCGCGATGAGCGTCGCGTGTGGGCCGGTCTCGACGACATGGCCATGGTCGAGCACGACGAGCAGGTCGGCATTGCGCACGGTCGACAGGCGATGGGCGATGACGATGGTCGTGCGATTTCGCATCAGCGCGTCGAGCGCCTGTCGGACTTGCGCCTCGTTGACCGCGTCGAGATGCGACGTCGCCTCGTCGAGAACGAGGGTGGGCGCGTTCTTCAAGAACGCGCGGGCAATCGCCACCCGCTGGCGCTGACCGCCCGAAAGCTGCACGCCGCGCTCGCCGACCGGTGTGTCGAGCCCTTCGGGCAACGACATGACGAACTCCGCGAGGGCCGCCTGGTCGAGCGCCCGGTATATCGCCTTGTCGTCGGCGTCCGGATGGGCGAGGGCGACGTTGGCCCTCAGGCTGTCATTGAACAGGTAGGTATCCTGCGAGACCAGCGAGACACGGGCGCGCAAATGGTCGAGCTCGAAATCCCGCAGGTCGAGGCCGTCGATCAGAATGTGGCCGGTGTCCGGGTCCCAGAAGCGCAGCAGCAGACTGGCCAGGGTGGTCTTGCCCGCGCCCGACGGGCCGACGATCGCCACCGTCGCGCCGGCGGGGATGTCGACCGTGACGCCGTCGAGAGCCGCCCGGCGCGCGCCGGGATAGGAAAAGCCAACTCCGTCGAACTGGACCGTCGAGCCGCCTTCCGGCGCCGGCGGTCGCAGCACGCCGTCGATCACCGCTGGCTCCTCGTGATGTACCGCAAAAAGCCGCCGCGTCGAGGCGATGGTGTCGGCGAGCTGACGGCTGACTTGAGCGATTTCGGAGATCGGCAGAAACGACGATAGCGACAGCAGGATCAACAGCGGCAGGATTGTCGCCGCGAGCTGGCCGCCGGCGACGAGAAACGCGCCGACGATCGCCACCGCGAGCCCGCCCATCCCGGCGCAAATCTCGAGCTGCGCGGTCTGCGCCGAAAGATCGTGGAGCAGCTGGAGGCGAATTTCCTGATAGCCTTCCACCGCCGCCATGAAACCTTGCCGCCGCCGTCCGATGGCCTGAAAAGCGACGAGGTCGGACAGCCCCTGGATCGTCTCGGTGACATAGCCGCTGAGCAGGCCCAGCCGGTCGCGCGCCAACGCGCCCAGCCGGTCGATCTTCGCCCGCATGACCCACGGCGCCAGAGCCGCGTAGAGGATGAAGGGAAGGATGACCAGCGCGATCGGCCAGGCGATGAGGGCGAGCGTCAACAGCACCGTCGAGGGGACCAGGATCGCCACCAGCGCCGGGGCGACGGTGTGGGCGAAAAAGTACTCGATCGTCTCGATGTCCTGCGCGGCGAGCGCAATCAGATCGCCCGAGCGCCGGCGCACCAGGTAGGCCGGCGCCAGCGTGTCGAGCTTGCGGAACAGATCGATGCGCAACTCCGCCAGCAAGCGGTAAGCGATGTCGTGGGCTTTCCACGATTCGATCCAGTGCAGGATGCCGGCAAGCGGGGCCAACACGCCGAGTAGCACCAGCAGAGCGCCATAAGAGCCGCCGGTCTTGACCGCCGCCACGGCGAGCGCGCCGACGACGCCGACGCCGATAAAGGCGGCGACGCGGCCGATCCCTGAGCTCACGACGATGGCGAACTGTCTCCGCCATGGGGCGATGATCCGGGTCAGGCTGGCAAGCGTTGTTAGCCAGCCCACACGGGCCGCCGCCGCTGCGGTCGCGGCCGGCGCCTCCTCGCCGTAATCGATCGCGTCGGCGCTCGCCCCTCCCATGCCCGGAGCAGCATCGTCGATCAGGAGCGTGTCGTCGCCACGCTCCTCGGCCTGCGTACCCATCAGCCGGCGGTAGGGGCCGTCGTGCCGGATCAGCACGGCGTGGCTGCCTTCTTCGACGATCCTGCCGCGATCGAGCACGATGATGCGGTCCGCATCGATCACGCTCGACAGCCGGTGCGCCAGGATCAGGGTCGTGCGCCCCGCCGAGAGGCGGTCGATCGCCTGCTGGATCACCGCTTCGTTCTCGGCGTCGACCGAGCTCAGCGCCTCGTCGAGGATCAGGATCGGCGCGTCGCGCAGCAGCGCGCGGGCGATCGCCAGGCGCTGGCGCTGGCCGCCCGACAGGTTGACGCCGCGCTCGCCGAGCACGGTCTCGTAGCCCTGCGGCAGCGCCATAATGAAATCGTGCGCGTTGGCGTCCCGCGCGGCGGTCTCGATCTCGTCCTGGGTGGCGTCGGGCCGGCCCAGCCGCAGGTTCTCGTCGACCGTGCCGTGGAACAGATACGTGTCCTGGTGGACGACAGCGATCTGCGCGCGCAGCGTGTCGAAATCGAGAGTCCGCAGATCGGCGCCGCCGATCTTGACGCTGCCCGATTGCGGGTCGAACAGCCGCAGCAACAGCCGCGCGACCGACGATTTTCCCGAACCGCTGGGCCCAACAATGCCGATCTTTTCGCCGGCGGCGACGCTGAACGACAGCGAGTTATGCGCCGGCTGCCGCCCGCCCGGATAGGCAAAGCAGACCGCGTCGAATTCGATGGTCGGCGCCAAGCCCCTCGCTGGCCTTACCTCGCGCCCAGAGGAGGGAAGATCGTCGAGAAGGGGCGACCCGGCGGGGTAGCCGGCACCAGGGGTTCGGCTTCGAGCAGGGCGGTGATCCCCGCGGCCGCCGATTGCCCGACCATGCCTTGATGCAGCACCGAACGCAGCTCGCGCAGCGGGCGGAACACCTCCGTCCCGGCCATCAGCACGATCAACAGGGCGGCGATGCTCATCTCGCCGTGCGCCACCCGCCAGACGCCGAGGCCCAGCGCGGTCGCGGCGCCGACCGCGACGCCGGTATCGGTGATGCCGCGCGTCATCACGCTGGTCGAGAGCACGCGCATCGTCGTGTTGGAGAGCTCGCGCGCCCGCGCCGCCAGCCGCTCGCCGTAGGAGCGGCTCTGGCCGAACGCCTTCAGCGTCGGCAGCCCCTGAACCGCGTCGAGAAAATCCGAGCCGAACGCCTTCATCGCCGCTTGCCGGACCCGGTTCCGGCCGCTTTCGTGCTTGTTCCAGGCGGTCGGCGCGATCAGCGTCACCAGCGCCGCGACCAGCATCACCGTCGCGACCGGTAGGTCCCACCACATGATGAACAGGAAGATCGCGATCGGGGTCAGCGCGGCGACGCAGACCTGCGGCACGTACTGGCCGAAAAACGTTTGCAGCTGCTCGACCCCGTCGACGACCGACAGCATCACCCCGCCGGTGCGCTCGCCGGCGAACCACGCCGGCCCCAACTCGGCGATCTTGTCGTAAAGCCGCCCGCGCAGATCCGTCTGCACCTTGGCGGCGGTATTATGCGCGATCAGCGTGCGGTAGTGGTCGAGTACGCCGCGCAGGATGACGGCGGCCGCGACCCCGGCCGCGGCGAAGGCGATCGGCCAAAAGCCGGAGCCGGCGAACACCCGCGCCAACATCGTGCCCAGGAGCGTGAAGCGGGCGATGCCGAACGCCGCGGCGGCAAGGCCGATCAGGATGCCGAGAGCGATGCGTCCGCGCAGCCCGCGAGTCAGTCGCCACAGATAGCGGTCGAAATACATCAGCGCGTCTTTTCCTCGGAATTCGCGGCGCGTTGGGCATCGGTGAGCGAGCGCGGATCCTCGACGTCGACGGTCAGGTGCTCGGTCGGCCGCGGCGTCGCGGTGACGATGCTGACCCCGTTCGGCGCGGAGAAGCGGTGCCAGGTGTTTTGCGGCACAACGACGGTCGTGCCGGCGCTGACCGCGTGCGACTCGAGGCCGTTATCCGTCATCAGGTGCATCGTGCACGCACCGTCGACGATCTGTACCAGCTCGTCGCCGTTGGGATGGCGCTCCCACGCCGCTTCGCCAGAGAATTTGGCGCTGTAGATGTTGCCGTCGCGGTAGGGCGCGAGCGTGACGAACGCCCCGGTCGCCTTGCGCTCGGCCTCGGTCGATTCCGGCCGGCGCCCGCGCATCATCGGCATCTTCGCCAGCGTCGCCTTGAGGTCGAGAATATCGGTCATCGCACCCTCCCTGCGCAGCTCCCGATTTTCGCAAATCATACCGCGATAGTCCGAATTCGAAGATGGACAAAGTTGATGCCCTGCGATGCGTCCGATGGTTAAGGTGAAGACCGATCCACCGCGTGGGAGCATGAGATGCACCGAGTTCTGATCACCGGCGCGGGCGGGGGCATCGGCCGCGGCTTGCGCGAGACCTTGCGCGGGGTCTACCCCGTCCTGCGCCTTTCCGACCGTGTGCCGATCGCGCCGGCGCGTGACGGGGAGGAGATCGACCAGACCGAGCTCGCCGATATGGCGGCGGTCGAGCGCATGGTCGCCGGGTGCGATGGGATCATCCATCTCGGCGGCATTTCAGGCGAGAACACCTGGGAGAAGATCCTCGAAGGCAACATTATTGGCCTCTACAACACGTTCGAGGCGGCGCGGAAGGCGGGTGTCAGGCGCATCGTCATGGCGACCTCGAACCACGCGGTCGGCTTCTATCCGCGCGCTCAGAAGATCGATCACGATGTCATGGTGCGGCCCGACAGCCGCTACGGCGTCTCGAAGGCATTCAGCGAAGCGCTGGGCAGCCTCTATTCCGACAAGCATGGGATCGGGTTCATGGGCATCCGCATCGGCAATTACGGGACCCGCCCCATCGACAGCCGGCGGCTCTCGATCTGGGTCAGCCCGCGCGATCTGACCCAGCTCGTGCGCATCGGGCTCGAACACCCGGAGGTGCGTTACGAGATCGTCTACGGCGTCTCGGAGAACAAACGCTCGTGGTACGACAACTCCAACGCCTACCGGCTCGGCTACAAGCCCGAAGACAATTCCGAGCCGCAAGCCGCCCAGGTTCTCTCAGCCGAGGCCGGGCAGCCGAAAAACCCGATCGCCGAGAAATACCAGGGCGGCACATTCTGCGCCGAGGAGTACGACGCGAAAACCGAGCGCCTGTCCTAACCCTTCTCCCGCGAGCGGGAGAAGGGAACAAAAGCCTACCGTGTCAGCCGCCGCATCGCCTGGTCGATGCCGGCGAAAGTCAGCGGGAACATGCGGTCGTCGATGAGTCGGCGGATCATGCCGATGCTACATCGTGCCGCCCCAGTATTTCTCCGGCACCGGGTTGAGCCACACCGCCTGCGGGTAATGGTCGAGCAGGCGGCGCATCCATACCGCGCCCGCCTCGTCGTTCCAGCGCTCGACGCTGCCGCCGGGCCGGTCGATCTCGTAGGGGCTCATGCTGGCGTCGCCGACCATGACGACCTTGTAGTTGGGGTCGTAGGTGCGCAGCACCTCCATCGTCGGGATCAGCTCGACATGGCGGCGGCGCGAATCCTTCCACACGCTGTCGTAGAGGCAGTTGTGGAAATAGAAATGCACGAGGTTCTTGAACTCGCCGCGCGCCGCCGAGAACAGCTCCTCGCAGACCCGGACATGGTCTTCCATCGACCCGCCGACATCGAGGAACAGCAATAGCTTCACGGCGTTGTGGCGCTCCGGCACCAGTTTCAAATCGAGCCAGCCGGCGTTGTTGGCGGTCGATCTGATCGTGTCGGGCATATCGAGTTCCAGGTCGGCGCCCTTCGCGGGCGAACTGGCGCAGCCGGCGCAGCGCGATCTTGATGTTGCGGGTGCCGAGTTCGATCGTATCGTCGAGGTTGCGGAACTCGCGCCGGTCCCAGATTTTGACCGCGCGGCGGTTCTTGCCCTCGTGCTGGCCGATGCGCACGCCCTCGGGGTTGTAGCCGTGCGCGCCGAACGGCGAGGTGCCGGCGGTGCCGATCCATTTGCTGCCGCCCTGGTGCCGGCCCTTTTGCTCGGCGAGGCGCTGGCGCAGCGTGTCCATCAGCTTTTCCCAGCCGCCCATCGCCTCGATCTGCTGCTTCTCCTCCTCGGTCAAGGTAGCGCTCGGCGAGCTTGCGCAGCCATTCCTCGGGCAGTTCGGTTATCGGGTCGGTCGGGGTTTCGAGCCCCTTGAAGCAATGTGCCGAACACCCGGTCGAAGCGGTCGAGGTAGCGCTCGTCCTTGACCAGCGTCGCGCGCGACAGGAAGTAGAAATCGTCGATGTCGTAATCGGCGACCCCCTCCCTCATCGCTTCCATCAGCGTGAGGTACTCGCGCAGGCTCGTCGGCACCTTGGCCGCGCGCAGTTCGAGGAAGAAGGTGGTGAACACCGCCGTCTATCTGCTCTCGCGGCGGTTCAAAAATGCCAGCCGCTCGAACAGATGCACGTCCTGCTCGTTCTTGAGGAGCGCGCCGTGCAGCGGCGGGATCAGCTTCTTGGGGTCGCGTTGCCGCAACGTATCGGCATCGATGTCCTCGACCAGCAGCAGCTTGAGCCAGTCTAGGAGTTCCGAGGTCGACGGCTTTTTCTTCAGGCCCGGAACCTCGCGCACGTCGAAAAAGATGGTCAGCGCCTCCTGCACCAGATCCTGCTTCAACCCCGGGAAATGCACCTCGACGATGCGCTCCATCGTCTCGCGGTCGGGGAAGCGGATGTAGTGGAAGAAGCAGCGGCGCAGGAACGCATCGGGCAGCTCCTTCTCGTTGTTCGAGGTGATCATGACGATCGGCCGCTGCTTGGCGGCGATGGTCTTCTTCAGCTCGTAGACGAAGAACTCCATCCGGTCGAGTTCGAGCAGCAGGTCGTTGGGGAACTCGATGTCGGCCTTGTCGATCTCGTCGATCAGCAGCACTGGCGCGGTGTCGGCTTCGAACGCATCCCAGAGCTTGCCGGGCCTGATGTAGTTGGCGATGTCGTGCACCCGCTCGTCGCCGAGCTGGCCGTCGCGCAACCGCGACACCGCGTCGTACTCATAGAGCCCCTGCATCGCCTTGGTGGTCGATTTGATGTGCCAGGTGATGAGGTCTTTGCCGAGCGCCGCTGGCGACCTCATGCGCCAGGATGGTCTTGCCGGTGCCGGGCTCGCCCTTCACCAGCAACGGCCGTTCCAACGCGATCGCGGCGTTGACGGCGACCTGCAAATCCTGTGTCGCTACGTAAGTTTCGGTGCCCTCGAAGCGCTGCATGTGCCGGTAACCTGTTGCCGTGACGGGGCATGCATAACAAGCGATTGCGCCCATGACCAGCGCAGCAAACGCCGTGCCGTCCCTCGTGAGAGACGGCCCGGCAGAATAGCAGGGAGGGCGCTACGGCGCGCCCGGTGGCTTAGGCGTGCTCGCGCGGGCGGTCGGCGGCAGCGGCAGTTGGAGCGGCAGCCGCGGCCGCAGGCGGCGTGACCTGTGCCGCCGGAGCCGTCGTCGGCTCGTCCTCTTCCTTCATGCCGGACTTGAAGGCCTTGATACCCTTGGCGAAATCGCCCATTACGCGGGGCAGCTTGCCGGCGCCGAACAACACCAGCACGATGGCCAGCACGACCAGCCAATGCACTAAACTCATCGAACCCATTCTACGACCCCGGCAGCTTGCGAGCCTGCATTCTAGCAGAAAATCCACCAGCCAGCGAATCGCGGCTTTCTTGGTGGCTGTGCTAGGACTTCGTGCCGGATCGGCAAACTTCAAGCCTCATGTCAGGAGTCCGTATCAATGACTTATGTTCCGCCCCGCCATCCGGCCAAATGGGAACGAGACGAATTGCCAGGCCTGGAAGCGGCGGCGGGCTGGGCGGCCGAGAACGAAACCCCGTGGAGCCGTGACCTCGCGGTCGAAATTCCCCGGCAATTCGAGGAACAGCCGCCGTGGAATGAGGTGCTTGGGCCGGTGCGCCCGCGCGGCGGCCCCAACGGACTCATCCTCCGCGGCGGCAAGATCGCCGCCGAATGGGGCAGCACCTTCCAGATCGACCAGACCTTCAGCGTCGCCAAAAGTTATCTGTCGATCCTCGCCGGGCTGGCCTTCGACCGCAGCATGATCCGCGACATCCATGAGCCAGTCGCGCGCACCGTCGAAGACGGCGGGTTCGAGGGGCCGCACAACGGCAAGATCACGTGGCACCAGCTGCTACAGCAGACCTCGGAATGGGAAGGGACGCTGTGGAACAAGCCCGACCTCATCGACCGCAACCGGGTGGCCGGCGGCGGGCCGAGCCGCGGCGCCAAGAAAGGGACGCACCGCGACCTCGCCGAGCCCGGCGGGTTCTGGGAATACAACGACGTGCGGGTCAACCGCTTGAGCCTGGCGCTGATGATGCTATGGCGGCGGCCGCTGCCGGACGTGTTCCGCGAGCTGGTGATGGACCCGATCGGGGCCTCGCGTGATTGGGAATGGCACGGCTACCGCAATTCGACGATCACGGTCGACGGCAAGCCGATGCACTCGGTCGCCGGCGGCTCACATTGGGGTGGCGGCGTCTTTATCCATGCGCGCGACCAGGCTCGGATCGGCCTGTTGATGCAGCGCGGCGGCCAATGGGGCGATAAGCGCATCCTTTCCGAGGACTGGATCGCTCGCTGCCGCGTACCGTGTCCGCTCAACCAATCCTACGGCTATCTGTGGTGGCTCAACACCGGCCGGGTCCGCTATCCGAGCGCACCGGCCGGCAGTTACTACGCGATGGGTGCCGGTGGCAATTTGACCTGGGTCGACCCCGAGCACGACCTCGTCGCGGTGTTGCGCTGGACCGCTCCCACTGTCGTTGACCAATTCATGGCTAGGGTGATGGCCGCCATCGCCTGAGGTCTGACCCTTTCTCGTTGCAGCAGCGGCGATTTGCCGTTAACCGGTCATTCCATGGCTGCGGGCAATCTTGTGCAGGGCGCGCTTTTCACCGTGATGGTGGTGCGCGCCGCAATGCTGCGCGACCCGAAATTCGAGCATGAATTAGCGCGGCAGATCGGCCGCAGCCCGCGTTTTTTTCAGAACGCGCCGGTCGTGTTCGATCTGCGCGGGGTCGAAAATTTCACCGAGGCGGAGGAATTCGAGCGGGTCAAGGACAAGCTGCGGGCGCTGACCCTGATCATGGTTGGCGTCCAGAACGCGCAACCGGCGCAGCTCGAGGCCGCGACCGGCGCCGGGCTTGCCAGTTTCGCGCCCAACGCCAGCACTCAGCCGCGCGCGGCTGGGCCCGCCGCACCGCCTCCGGCGGCAAAGACTCGCCTCGTTACCGAGCCGGTGCGGTCTGGGACACAAATCTACGCGCGCGGCAGCGATCTCATCGTTACTGCGGCGGTCAGCCCCGGCGCCGAACTCGTCGCCGACGGCAATATCCATGTCTACGGCGCTCTTCGAGGCCGCGCGCTGGCCGGCGCCAACGGCGACGCCGCCGCGCGAATCTTTTGCACCCGGCTCGAGGCCGAGCTGGTCAGCATCGCCGGGCGGTATCTCGTCAGCGAGCAATTGCCGCCGGATACGCGGAGTTTTCCGGTGCAGATCGCGCTTGTCGATGACCAGTTGACCATTACGCGGAATTGACGCTCATCATTGGTGCGATGGCGGCGGAAACCGATCTCAAGAAAGATGCACCGAGCGAGCCGGCCACAGCCGGACGGGAGGCCGGTGTGGCGAAGGTGATCGTGATCACCTCGGGAAAGGGGGGCGTCGGCAAGACGACCACCTCGGCCGCGTTCGCTGCAGGGTTGGCGCTGCGCGGACACAAGACCGTGGTGATCGATTTCGACGTCGGCCTCCGCAATCTCGATCTGGTGATGGGCTGCGAACGCCGGGTCGTGTTCGACTTTATCAACGTCATCAACGGCGACGCCAACCTCAATCAGGCCCTGATCAAGGACAAGCGGCACGACAATCTGTTCATCTTCCCGACCTCCCAGACCCGCGACAAAAACGCGCTCAAGCGCGACGGGGTCGAGCGGGTGATGGAGGAGCTGAAACAGCAATTCGAATACATCATCTGCGACAGCCCGGCGGGGATCGAGCACGGCGCGATCACCGCTCTCTATTTCGCCGACAGTGCGATCATCGTCACCAACCCGGAAGTCTCCTCTGTGCGTGACAGCGATCGCATCATCGGCATCCTCGCCTCGCGTTCGCGGCGCGCCGAGCGCAACGAGCCACCGGTTGATGTCCAGCTGTTGCTGACCCGCTATGATCCGGCGCGGGTCAGCAAGGGCGAAATGCTCGCTGTTGATGACGTGAAGGAGATCCTGTCGATCCCGCTGCTTGGCGTTATTCCGGAGTCAGAGTCGGTGCTGCGCGCCTCGAATACCGGTACGCCGGTGGTGTTTGATGAGAACAGCCCGGCCGGCCGGGCCTATCTCGATGCCGTCGCGCGGTTCTTAGGCGAGCAGCGCGAGATGCGCTTTGTCAAACCCGAACGCCGTAGTTTCTTCAAGGCCATCTTTGGCAGGGCGTGATGGCAGGGTTCTTTCGCTCGCTGTTCCAGCCGCGCCGCAGCAGCGCTTCGATCGCCAAGGAGCGGCTGAAGATCGTGCTCGCGCACGAGCGAGCGGGCCGGAACGCGCCCGATTTTCTGCCGATGCTGCAAAAGGAACTGCTCACCGTCGTGGGCCGCTACGTCGAGATGAGCGAAGATATGATCCGGGTTACTCTGGCGAATTCCGGAGACATCTCGTCGTTGGAAATCAACATCGAGATCGAGGGCGCCAAACTCAAGACGCCGTCGGGCCGCGCGCTAAACGCCGCCGTCTGATCGCAGCCATTCTGCGCGGACCAAGGGGTCGCTTTCGGTCGAAGCACGCCTTCCTCGCTCGCGAGCGGCGTTTTCCTCATCCAATCGCGAGAGGGCCCAGACCGCGCTGGCGCGCACCAGCGGCGACGGATCGTCCAAGCAAGCGAGCACCGAATCAGTCAGTCCAGGGTCGCCGCTGTTGCCGATCGCGATCAACACGTTGCGGACAAAGCGATTGCGGCCGATGCGCTTGATCGACGTGCCGGCGAAAATCCGCCGAAACGCCGCATCGTCAAGGCGCGCCAGCTCGGCGAGGCGAGGCGCGATCAATTCCGCTCGCGGTAGAAAATCGGGCTCGGTCGTTGCGCGGGCGTATTTGTTCCAAGGGCACACCGCCAGGCAGTCGTCGCAGCCATAGATGCGGTTGCCGATCAAGGGCCTGAGCTCCAGCGGGATCATGCCCCGGTGCTCGATCGTCAAATACGAGATGCAGCGCCGTGCGTCGAGGCGGTAGGGCGCCGGAAACGCCTTGGTAGGGCAGGCGTCGAGGCAGTTTGTGCAAGTGCCGCAATGGTCGCCCTCGGCTGCATCCGCTTCGAGCGCCAGGCTCAGATAGATTTCGCCGAGAAACAGCCACGAGCCAAACTCGCGCGCGACCAGGTTGGTATGCTTGCCCTGCCAGCCGATCCCGGCCTGCTGAGCCAGCGGCTTTTCCATCACCGGCGCGGTGTCGACGAATACCTTCAAATCGCCGGGCCAGCGTCCCGCGATCCATCTCGCCAACGATTTCAGGCGTTTCTTGACCGTGTCGTGATAGTCGCGGCCACGGGCATAGATCGAGATGTTGCCCGACGACATGTCAACAGCACCGACCTCGGCGCCATAGTTCATGCCCAGGACGACGATGGTCCGCGCCTCGCTCCACAGAACATTCGGGTCGCCGCGCCGCTCGGCGTTGGCGGCCAGCCACGTCATTTCGCCGTGGTAGCCGCGGGCGAGGAACTCGGCAAGATCGACGCGGGCGCTTTCGCCAAGCCGCGCATCGGCGAACCCGACCGCGTCGAACCCGCGTGCCAACGCTTCGTTGCGGATGGCTTCGCGGATCTCATGGCTCATCGGTTCAGCCGCGGCCCCGATAGGGTGTTACCCCCTGATCGGGCAGGAACAGCCCGGCTGGCGGCTCTCCGGTTTGGTAGAACACGTCGATCGGGATGCCGCCGCGCGGATACCAGTAACCGCCGATGCGCAGCCAGATTGGCTTCATCGCTGCGGTTAGCCGCCGCGCGATCGTCAGCGTGCAATCCTCGTGGAAGGCTCCGTGGGTGCGGAACGAGCCGAGAAACAGTTTCAGCGACTTGCTTTCAACGATAGCCGCGTCAGGCACATAGTCGATCACGAGATGGGCGAAGTCCGGCTGGCCGGTCAGAGGGCATAACGCGGTGAATTCCGGGCAGGTGAAGCGCACGGCATAGGTCATGCCCGGATGCGGGTTCGGCACACATTCGAGCTTGGCTTTGTCCGGGGAGGCGGGCAGGCGGGTTCGTCGCCCTAATTGCGTCAGTCCCGCTGGTCTCCGCGAGCCGCTCATGCGTAGCGATCAGGTTGGACTAACCGCGACCAGCGCCGAATAGGAGATAAGAAAGCGGACATCTCCGCTCAGCAGTTCGAAGTGATCGGTCTCGGCGCGCGACACGACGCCCCCCATCATCTTGAGGTCGGGGTGATTAACCCAGATCGTGACTTCTTTGTTTTGCAGGTTCTTGAGGGCAGTGGCGAGTGAGGGCATGGCGGGTTTCTCCGGGCTGAACAGTTGGAGGGTCATGACGACACCTGAAAATGAGCGAGGCGACCCAGCGCGATCGCTTCGCGCATCGCCGCCATTAGATCGGCGTAATAGGTCAGATTGTGGGTCGTGAGCAGTATCGCCGCAAGAATCTCGCCCGCTTTGACGAGATGATGCAGATAGGCGCGGCTGAAGCCGGTGCAAGCCGGGCATCGGCAATCGGCATCGAGCGGCGCCGGATCCTCGGCATGTCGCGCGTTGCGCAGGTTGAGCGTTCCCTCCCGGGTAAACGCCTGCGCGGTGCGGCCCGAGCGCGTCGGCAGGACGCAATCGAACATGTCGATGCCGCGCTTGACCGCGCCAACGAGATCTGCGGGCTTGCCCACACCCATGAGGTAGCGCGGCCGGTCTCCCGGCAAGAACGGCACGGTCGCCTCGACCATCGCGAAGGTGGTCTCCTGGCCCTCGCCGATCGCCAGCCCGCCGATCGCATAGCCGTCGAATTCGATGGCGGTCAGCCGCGTTGCCGACCGCTCGCGGAGGTCGCCGTGGACGCCGCCCTGGACGATGCCGAAAATCCCGTGTCCAGGCCGCTCGACAAACGCGCGACGTGAGCGCTCGGCCCAGCGCATCGACAACTCCATCGAGGCTTCGACCGCCACCCGTTCGGCCGGGAAGGGGGTGCACTCGTCGAATGCCATGGTGATGTCGGCGCCCAGCAGGCGCTGGATATCGATGGAGCGCTCCGGGGTTAGCAGATGCTTGCTCCCGTCGAGATGCGAGCGGAACTCGACCCCCTCTTCGCCAATTTTGCGCAGCGCCGTTAGAGACATCACTTGAAACCCGCCGCTGTCGGTGAGGATCGCGTGCGGCCAGTTCATGAATCGGTGCAGTCCGCCCAGCACGGCGATACGCTCGGCCCCGGGGCGCAGCATCAGGTGATAGGTGTTTCCAAGGATCAGCCGTGCGCCGGTGGCGGCGACGCCGTCGGGCGTCATCGCTTTCACGGTCGCCGCGGTGCCGACCGGCATGAAGACGGGGGTCTCGATCTCGCCGTGCGCGGTCGAAAGCCGCCCGGCGCGCGCCGCGCCATCTCGCGCGAGAACCTCGAAACCGATAGTCATTTGCCCGGCTCGATCAGGCAGGCGTCGCCGTACGAGAAGAACCGATAGCCCTCCGCGACCGCGTGCGCGTAGGCGGCCTTCATCCGGTCGAGCCCCGCGAGCGCCGCGACCAGCATAAACAGGGTCGAGCGCGGCAGATGAAAATTGGTCAACAGCAGGTCGATCGTCTTGAAGCGATAGCCGGGCAGGATGAACAGCCGCGTCTCGCCCGAAAACGGCCGGACCGCGCCCAACTCCGCGGCGCTCTCGAGCAGCCGCAGACTGGTCGTGCCGACCGCGACGATCCGTCTGCCATGCGCCCTGGCGGCACGGATCCGCTCGGCCGTCGCGGCATCGATGACGCCCCACTCGCCGTGCATCTTGTGCTGGTGTGGGTCGCCGGCCTTGACCGGCAGGAAGGTGCCCGGACCGACATGCAAGGTCACGGTCGCCAACTCGATGCCGCGCGCGGTGAGCGCGTCGAGCAGCGTCGGGGTGAAATGCAGCCCCGCGGTCGGTGCCGCGACCGCCCCCGGCGCCCGCGCGAAGATCGTCTGGTAGCGCTCGCGGTCGGCCGCGTCGCCGCCCCGCGGCCGCTTGATGTAGGGCGGCAGCGGCATCGCGCCGTGCCGGGTGAGTGCCGCGGCGAAACGCTCTCCTTCCAGATCGAAGCGCAACACCACCGGACCTTCCGGCTCCTTGGCGATCACCGCGGCGGCGAAATCGTCGGCAAACGCAATCCTGTCGCCCGGGCGCAGCCGTCGCGCTCCCTTGGCATAGGCCTGCCAAGCGCCGCCGCCGAGATTGTGCGCCAGCGTGATCTCGACGGTTGCGGCGCCGCGCATCCCGACCAGCCGCGCCGGAATCACCTTAGTGTCGTTCGACACCAGCAGATCGCCGGGTCGCAGTAAATTTGGCAGGTCGAAGATATGCCGGTCTTCGAACTCGCTTGCCGCTGGAATAACCAGCAGCCGCGCGGCGTCCCGGGGCTCCGCCGGTTTGTCGGCAATCCGCTCGCGCGGCAGATCGAAGTCGAAATCGTCAAGGCGCATCGAGCCAATCTATAGCCGAATTGCCATTTGGGCCCGAAACGGCGAAGAATCGCGCCTCGATTTTCGGGAGATGTTTAGATGGCCGCAGCACCGGCGCCGCAGGCAACGGAAAGGGCCGCACCCGGGCCGATGACCGGCGAGCGCTATCTCGCCAGCCTCAAGGATGGCCGCGAGGTATGGATCGACGGCCGCCGTGCCGGGGACGTGACGACACACCCCGCCTTCAAGGACATGGTCGGCGAGCTGGCACGCGTCTACGACCTGCAGAGCTCGCCGCAATACCGCGACGAAATGACCTGCGTCTGTCCCGATAGCGGCAACCGCATCTCGGTGTCGTGGCTATTCCCACGCTCGGCGGAGGATCTCCGAAGGAAGCGACGCAACAGCGAGCTGTGGAACCAGCTCACCTGGGGCCAGCTCGGGCGCAGCCCCGATATCCTCGCGCCCTACATTCTCTCGGCGCTGCACCTGAAAGATGATTACAGCGCGGTCAAGCACCCGAAATGCGATTTCGGCGAGAACCTGCAGAAATATTACGAATATTGCCGCGACAACGATCTGTTCCTTACCCACGCGCTCGGCGACCCGCAGGTCGACCGCAGTCAGCAGACCCAGAACGAGCAGCGCAAGGTCGCGGAGGACACCGAAGTCGTGCTCCACGTCGTCGAGGAGACGAGCGACGGCGTCGTCATCACCGGCGGCAAACAGCTCTCGACCGCCGCGCCGCACAGCCACGAGGTCTATGTCGCGCTGTCGGCGACCTTCGCCCAGCGCAACGATCCGCGTTGCGTGCTTGCCTTCGCGATCCCCAACGACACTCCGGGCCTTAAGATACTCGCACGCGAGCCGGTGTCGCGCTGGTTCGGCTCTTGGGGCCATCCACTGCAGATGCTCGACGAGCAGGACTGCATGCTGTTTTTCGACCGCGTGCTGGTGCCGTGGGACCGGCTCTTCATGCTTTATGACCCGACCCCGATGCTGAAGACCTTGGGCGCGGCCGGGCACAATCCGAACTTCAACTTTCTCGGCTGGGCCAACCTGTGCCGGGTCGAGACGCGGATGCGCCTCATCACCGCGGTGGCGACGATGGTCGCCGAGGCGATCGGCGTCATCGAGTTCCGGGAGGTCGCCTCGAAACTCGGTGAGATGGCGACCTATTGCGAGATCTGGCGCCACGCGATGGAGGGGATCGAGCATAAGGCCGGGCCGACTCCGACCGGCCAGTGGACGCTCGGTCCCGGCCGCGCGATGCACATCTGGTTCGCCCAGGTCTCGGGCCGCATGGTCGAGCTGCTGCGCGAGATCTGCGCCTCCGGCATTATCATGCAGCCGAGCGAGAACGACCTCGCCAGCCCGGACATCCGTCCCTATCTCGACAAGTACATGAAGGGGAAGGGGGTCGACGTCGAATACAAGGCGCGGCTGTTCCGCCTCGCGCACGATCTCGCCGCCTCGTCCTATGGGTTGCGCCAGGACATCTACGAGTACTGGCACGGTGGCGATCCCGCCCGAAACCGCATCAACCTGCTGCGCACCTTCGACCAGCGCGCGATGCGCGAGCGCATCACCGAGATGCTCTCAAAGCCGCTGCCGCACGGCGAAATTGAATAGGGAGGCAATGATGGCAATCGAAGTGCTCGGCATCCACCACCACGCGACGCGCATCGACGGCGACAAGGCCGCGGCGGTGCAGCGTTTCTACAAGGAGGTGCTCGGCCTCGGCGCCGATCCGGGCCGGCCGACCATCCCGGGCGTGCCGGGGTTCTGGATCAATGTCGGGGATGGCGGCCAAATTCACCTGATCGGCGGCGCCCAGCCCTCGACCTTGGCGAAGGGGCCGGGTCAGGACCCGACAATTCCGCATGTCGCGCTCGCGGTCGCCAACATCCAGGCGACCAAGGCGGAGCTCGAGCGGCTCGGGGTTAAATACTGGTCGATGACGGGGATCAACGGCCCGGCGGCCGAGCAGGTCTTCATCAACGACCCCAGCGGCAACATGGTCGAGCTGCACCAGGTCGACCAATGCCGCTGCGCCGCCGAGGGCAGAGCCGGGTAGCGGCTACTTCTCCAGCAGCTTCGCGCCCGGCGGGGTCGGCACCTCGAACACGTTGAGCGTCACCGAGACGAACGAGTAATAGCCGATCAGCCCAGCCAGATCGACGACGCCCTTGTCGCCCCAGCGCTTACGCACCGCCTCGTAGGTCGCGTCGTCGACGCGGTGGTTCTGGTAATACGAATGGGCGAATTCGTAGACCAGCCGGTCGTCCGGGTCGTCGAATTTGGGCGTCCTGCGCTCGGCGATCGCGTCGATCTGCTCTTGGCTGAGCCCGGCCTGCAGCCCGAGCCGGACATGCGCCGTCCATTCGAACTGCGCGGTCCAATAGCGCGCGGTGACGAGGATCGCGATCTCGGTCTGTTTTGGCGTGTAGGGCGTCCCGAAGCGGACATGCCCGCCGAGATGATGGGCGTGGTCGGCGAGACCCGGGCTTTTCAGCCAGACATGCACCGGCGGCGGCACCGCGCCGCGCGGGCCCGCCATGCAGGCATCCCAGATGCGCTTCTGTTCGGCATCCAATTTGGCGGGGTCTTGCTGTTCGTAGCGCGGCATGGCGTCCTCTCCGGTGTTGGCAGGCCATTGCCCGGGATCATACTGTGCAGGCTCGCAACGGGAAGGGGTGAGGGATGCAGCGGCGTAAGCTTGGCGGGCTTGAAGTCGGTGCGGTGGGGCTCGGCTGCGCGACGATGACCCCGTTTTACGGCGAGCCGGACCGCGACGGCGCCATCGCCACCATTCGCCGGGCGCGCGAACTCGGCGTCGATTTCCTCGACAGCTCCGACGCCTACGGAAACGGCCGCAACGAAGAGCTGATTGCCGAAGCCGTCGCCGGACACCGGGATGGGTACGTAATTGCCAGCAAGTTCGGCAATATCGGGCTGCAAGGCGGTCCCAAGCTCGCCGACGGGCGGCCCGAATACCTCAAGGAATGCTGCGACAAGAGCCTCGCGCGGCTCAAGACCGAAATGATCGACCTCTATTACATCCACCGTGTCGACGCCGATGTACCGATCGAGGACACGATTGGCGCGATGGCCGAGCTGGTGCGGGCCGGCAAGGTCAAGCACCTCGGCATCTGCGAGGCCGGCGCCGCCACGATCCGCCGCGCCCATGCCGTTCATCCGATCGCGGCGGTGCAGATCGAGTACTCGCTGTGGAGCCGCGACGTCGAGACCGACATCCTCCCGCTCTGCCGCGAGCTCGGCATCGGTTTTGTGCCGTACAGCCCGCTCGGACGCGGCTTCCTCACCGGCACGGTGACGAATCCCGACAATCTGCGGGAGGGGGACGCGCGCCGGCGCATGCTGCGTTTCCAGGGCGACAACCTCAGCCACAACCTGGCCCTGGTCGAGGAACTGAAGGCGCATGCCGCATCGATGAATTGCACCCCGGCCCAGCTCTGCCTCGCCTGGGTCTTGTCGCGCGGCGATTTCATCGTGCCGATCCCCGGAACAAGCCACGTGCATTATCTCGAACAGAACGCTGCTGCGGCGGGGATCAAACTCAACGCCGACACCGAAGATGCGGTCGGCCACGTCTTCGCGCCGGGCGCCGCGGCCGGACCGCGCTACCCGGAGGCGTACTTAGCGCGGATCGGGATTTGACGCTGGAGAGGGGTAAGCACATGGAATTCGGCATGTTCCACGAGTTTCCGTCGGTGCCGGGGCGCACCGAGACGGAAATGTTCGACGAGTCGATGGAGCAGATCGACGGTGCCGAGCGCTGGGGCCTCGACGTCATGTGGCTCGCCGAAATCCATTTCGCGCCCGAGCGTACCTATCTGTCGGCGCCGCTCGCGATCGCCAGCGCCATCGCCGGGCGCACCGAGCGCATGAAGATCGGCATCGCGGTGCAGGTGCTGCCGCTGTGCCACCCGCTACGTCTCGCCGAAGAGGCTGCCACGGTCGATCAAGTGAGCAAAGGCCGGCTGATCTTCGGGGTCGGGCGTAGTGGCGTCGTCAGCACCTACGACGCCTATCAGGTGCCGTACGACGAGAGCCGCGAGCGCTTCGCCGAAACCCTCGATGTGGTGAAGGCCGCTTGGTCCCAGCCGCGCTTCTCTTACGCCGGCAAATTCTACAGTTTCCAGGACGTTGCCTGCTCGCCGCACCCCTACCGGAACAAGATGCCGCCGATCCGCATCGCCGCCAGCACCCCCGACACGTTTCCGACGATCGGCGGGCTCGGCTACCCGGTCTTCGCCAGCACCCGGCATTCCACCTGGACCGAGGTGGTCGGTCAGGTCGACAGTTACCAGAACGGCTGGAAGCAGGCTGGCCGCGCCGGCCGGGGGCATGCCTATGTCGCCGGGCCGATGTACATCGCCGAGACCGACCGGCAGGCGCGCGACGAAGCGCGAGAGAGCGTCGAGCATTTCTACCGGCTGCAATACGAACTGATCGCCGAGTTCGGCGCGCCGCTCGGGCCGGCAGAATTTCATCGACCGCGCCGAGCACCTCAAGAACCTGACCTACGAGGACGCGATCCGCGACAACGTCATCGTGGGATCGCCGGAAACGGTCGCCAACCGGCTCAAGGAATTGCAGGAACGGATCGGCTTCGACGGCATCCTCGCCGAACTCAATTGCGGCGGCATCATCCCGCACGAACGAGTCCTCAACGCGCTACGCCTGCTGTGCCAGGAGGTAAAGCCTCGATTTCAGTAAAAATGGCGCTTTCGCGACCCTTGCCGGCAGCGGCTTGGCGGGTTCATGATCGCGGTAAGCGAACTGCGTGCGGGAGCGCACAGCGTTCAGCCGTCGTGAACAGGAGGCTTGCATGGTGACCAGGGCTCCGTATCTGAAGTCGCGGTATAGCGGCTACCATCACCGGCACGTCCCCGGCGAAGACGCTGAACTCACCCATGTCGGTCCTGACACCCCGTGCGGCGAGTATTTGCGCCGCTTCTGGCAGCCGGTTTGCTACTCGGACGATCTGAAGGACCTGCCGGTCAGGCTGCGGATCATGGGCGAGGATCTGGTCGCCTTCCGCGACGGCAGCGGGCGAGGCGGGCCTGCTCGAACTGCACTGCCCGCATCGCGGCACCTCGCTCGAATTCGGGCTGGTCGGCGAGAAGGGCATCCGCTGCTGCTATCACGGCTGGCTGTTCGGCTGCGACGGCACGATCCTCGAAACCCCGGGCGAGCCGGCGTCAAGCACGCTGAAGGACCGGCTCTTCCACGGGGCCTACCCGGTGCATGAGGCGCACGGCCTGGTCTTCGCCTATATGGGCCCGCCGGAGCAGATGCCCGCGTTTCCGGTTTATGACAGCCTGGTGCGGCCGGGCTATCGAATGATCCCCGGTCAGAAATACATCTACCCGTGCAACTATCTGCAAATCCTCGAAAACACGATGGACGCGATCCACACCGCGTTCCTGCACACGATCGTCAGCGGCGCGGTCTTCACCGATGAGTTCGGCGTACTCCCCGAGCTCGAATTCAGCGAAACCCCCGTCGGGATGATCTACATCGCCACCCGTCGGGTCGGCGACAATATCTGGTCGCGCTCGGTCGAGAATGTGCTGCCCAATCTCCAGCAGGTAGCCCCGGTCTGGGAAACCGGCCAGCAGGAGATTTCGTTCAGCGGTCCGATGATGAGCCGCTGGGTCGTACCGATCGACGATACCAGCTCGATGTACATCGAGCTGCGCCATGTCAGCGAGACCGCGGGTGTGGTCACTCCCAACTGGTGGGCCGACCGCGGCGTCATGTTGCCGGGGCAGATGCCGCCGGATACGTATGATGAGGCTCAGCGGCGCCCCCAGGATTTCGAGGCGCAAGTGTCGCAGCGGCCGATCGCCGTTCACGGCATGGAGCATCTCGGCACCACCGACCGCGGCATCACCATGCTCCGCAGCCAGATCCGGCGCGGCATCAAGGCCGTCAAGGCGGGTGAGAAGCCGGTCGGCCTGTTTCCGGACGGCGGCGGCGTGATCCCCACCTACTGCAACAACACCGTGGTGCGTATCCCGCCGGCCAAGACCCCAGAAGCTGATAAGAAGCTGTTGCGTCAGACCGGGCGGCGTCTCGCCGAGGGCTATATCGCGGCGCCGCCGCTGCTCGCCGCGGCGGAATGATCGGTTACGGTTTCAGCAGCAGCTTGCCGATGACCTCGCCGCTTTCGAGCATGCTCTGAGCCCGGCCGGCTTCGGCAAGCGGCAGGCGGTCGTGGATCAGCGGTGCGATGCGGCCCGCAGCCAGATGGCCGATGAGGGTTTCACCGGCGGCTTTGCGGATGTCTGGCCGGTTATCGAAGCTGTGGATCGTGAAGAACCGTACCGCCGGGCTCTCGGCGCCGTGCTCGCGCATGGCCTCGACAACGCCCTCGGGCGGGCCGTCCAGCCGTCCGTAGGACACGACCAATCCTAGCGGCGCCAGCAGCGCGAAATTACGCCCGAACCCCTTGCCGCCGATCGGGTCGAGGATAAGGTCGACGCCCTGTCCGCGTGTCGCTTCGCTTACCCGGGCCGCGACGTCCTCGGTACGATAGTTGATCGCATGGTGCGCGCCGATGGATAGCACGGCGCGGCGCTTCGCCTCCGATCCGGTGACGCCGATCACCTGCAATCCGGCGATCAGCGCCAGCTGCACCGCCGCGCTGCCCACGCCGCCGGCGGCGGTATGCACCAACACGGTCTTGGCTTCGACCCCCCGGGCCGCGCTGTGCAGTACGTGATAGGCGACGTGATAGTTCGACAGGCAAGCCGCCGCTTCGAGGTCGCAGTGCGGCGGGAGTGCCTGCGCCGCGACGCTCGGCACCGCAATATATTCGGCATAGCAGCCCGCCCGTACCGGCAAATCGCGGGCGCTGACGAAGACCAGTTCGCCGATCTCCCTGTCCGTGACGTCGGCGCCGCGCTCGACGATCGTGCCGCTCATCTCGATGCCGGGGATCGCCGGCAGCGGTGGCATCCAGGCGTAGGTGCCACGGCGCACCAGTACCTCCGGCATGCTGACGCCGATCGTGTCGGCCTGAACCAGAACTTCGTTCTCGCGTGGTACCGGGCGCGGCGCCTCGCCGTATTCGAGCGCTTCCGGGCCGCCGGGATGGCGCAACAGGATTGCTTTCATCGGTGACGTTCTCCGGTTGTCTTGGTTGCAGCCGCTGGTTAAGGATCATAGTCATAAGGGTGCCGGCGCTGCCATCTGGAGGGTCTGGGAATGAAGTTTGGGTTGTTTGGGGGCGCGCGCACCGATGCCGGCGAGCAGGCGAGCGACAGCCGCATTTACACGGATTACATCGATTACATCTGCGAAGCCGAACAGCTTGGCTTCCACAGCGTCTTCCTGGTCGAGCACCATTTCACCGGGTTTGGTCAGGTTTCGGCGACGATCAATTTCCTCACCTACCTGGCGGCCAAGACGTCGACTTTGCGGCTTGGCACTGCGGTCCTGGTGCTGCCGTGGCACAACCCGGCGCTCTTGGCCGAGCAGGCCGCGACGCTGGATCTGCTCTCCAACGGCCGGTTCGATTTCGGCATCGGCAAGGGGTACCGCTGGGGCGAATTCCACGGCTTCTGTATTCCGATGCAGGAGGCCGAGGAGCGCTATCAGGAAACGGTTGAGTTCCTGCGCAAGGCCTGGACCAGCGAGGGGCGTTTCTCACACCACGGCAAGTATTGGCATTACGAGGACGTCGTCATCGAGCCGGCGCCGGTGCAGAAGCCGCACCCGCCGTTCTGGGTTGGCGCGGCCAGTCCCAACTCGATCCGCTTTGCCGCACAGCAGGGCTACAATTTGCTGCTCGGGCAGGGCGGTGGCCCGGAGACCGTGGCCGAAGGCGTTTCGATCTATCGCCGCGAGGTCGAGGCGCAGGGCCGGGTCTACGATTCGTCGATGGTCGGTCTCACCCGCGCGCTGCATATCGCGATGAACGACAGCGAGCGCGAGGCGGCACGCGAGTTGCGGGCGAAGTTCATGGCCCAAGTCGAGCAATTATCGCTGTCGCCGACCGGTGACACACCGACCTTGGGCAGGCCGCGCAAGCGGCTGTCGCAGGCTGAGAGGCATGAGCTGACCGAGCGCGACGCGCTGATCGGCCGCCCGGATGAGATCATTCGCCGCATCAAGCGGCTCCAGGAAGGCGGCGTCGAATACATCATGGTCATCGACTTCGCCGGCTCGCGCGAGCACCTGCGGATGTTTGCCCGCGAGGTGATGCCGGCTTTCGAGTAGTAGGACGGGCGCTATTCTTGGGTTGCCGCGGCGCCGAGTAGCGTCCCAGTCGCATAACCCGCCCAGACCGCGAGCAGGCAGGCAACGACCGAAAGCAGGATGTTGCCGCCGGCCTCGAGCCAGTGACCCGAGCGCATCAGCTCGAGGGTCTGCAGGCTGAACGCCGAGAAGGTCGTGTAGCCGCCGCAAATCCCGACCAGGATGAAGGCGCGGATGTCGAACGAGATCGGCACCCGCCCGACCGGCGTGGTCAAGAACGCCGCGAAACCGATGATGAACGAGCCAATGATGTTGATCGCGATCGTGCCCCACGGGAAGCGCGGCCCGGTGAGCGCGGCGACGGCATTGGTCATCCAATACCGCGCGACGCTGCCGAGCGCGCCGCCGAGGGCAACCCACAGATAGGTGAGCACGCGACGGCGCTACGCCGCCGGACGCGTCTCAGATATCTGCATAGACATGCGTCTCGGCTTTGCCGCCGGGATGGGTAACCGCGCCCTTTTCGGCGTCGCCGACGGTCTGCGCGTATTTCCACAGCGTGCCCGATTGATAGTCGGTGCGGCGTGAGGTCCAGGCGGCGCGGCGAGCTGCCAGCTCGGCGTCGCTGAGCGCGACATCGATCGTGCCCTTGACCGCGTCGATCGTGATCATGTCGCCGTCCTTCAGCAGGCCGATCGGCCCGCCGACCGCCGCCTCCGGCCCGACATGGCCGATGCAGAAGCCGTGCGAGGCGCCGGAAAAGCGCCCGTCGGTGATCAGCGCCACTTTCTCGCCCATCCCCTGGCCGACCAGCGCGCCGGTCGTCGACAGCATCTCGCGCATGCCGGGACCGCCTTTCGGCCCCTCGTACCGGATGATGATCACGTCGCCTTCCTTGTAGGTGCGGTTGGAGACGGCGGCGAACGCGTCCTCCTCGCAATCGAAGCAGAGCGCCGGCCCGGTGAACTGGAGGCGCTCCATGCCGGCGACCTTCACGATCGCCCCTTGCGGCGCGAGGTTGCCCCTGAGCACCACGACCCCCCCGGTCGGCGAGAACGGGTTCGAGGTCGGGCGGATCACGTTCTGTCCGGTCGGGAATTTCACGTCCTTGAGGTTCTCGGCGATGGTCTTGCCGGTTACCGTAATGCAGTCGCCATGCAGGTAGCCGCCATCGAGCAGCGCCTTCATCAACACCGGCACGCCGCCGATGTCGTACAGATCCTTCATCACGTATTCGCCGCCCGGCTTCAAATTGCCGATATACGGGGTCTTGGCGAAGATCCGGCCGACTTCGTGCAGATCGAAATCGATCCCGCATTCATTGGCGATTGCGGGCAAATGCAAGCCGGAATTGGTCGAGCCGCCGGCCGCGGCGACAACGGTCGCGGCATTCTCCAGCGATCTGCGGGTGACGATGTCGCGCGGCCTCAAATTCATGCGGATCAGCTCCATCACCTGCTGCCCGGAGGCTTCGGCGTAGGCATCCCGGGAATCGTAGGGTGCCGGCGCGCCGGCCGAGCCGGGCAAAGCGAGGCCGATCGCCTCGGAGACGCAGGCCATCGTGTTGGCGGTGAAGAGCCCGCCGCACGATCCCGACGACGGGCAGGCAACGCATTCCAGCTCGTGCAGGTCCTCGTCGCTCGCATCATGGATGCTATGCTTGCCGACCCACTCGTAGACGTCGCCGATTGTCACGTCATGGCCGCGGAAGCGGCCCGGCATGATCGACCCGCCATACATGAAGACACTCGGCACGTTGAGCCGCACCATCGCCATCATCATGCCGGGCAGCGATTTGTCGCAGCCGGCGAGGCCAACGAGCGCGTCGTAGCAGTGGCCGCGCATCGTCAGCTCGACCGAGTTGGCGATCACCTCGCGGCTGATCAGCGATGACTTCATTCCTTGGTGGCCCATCGCGATGCCGTCGGTGACGGTAATCGTAGTGAATTCGCGCGGGGTGCCATGCGCCGCGGCAACGCCCTTTTTCGCGGCCTGAGCCTGGCGGGCGAGGGCAATATTGCACGGCGCGGCCTCATTCCAGGTCGTCGCGACGCCGACCAGCGGCTGGTTGATTTGCTCTTCGGTGAGCCCCATCGAATAGAGGAACGCGCGATGCGGCGCGCGCTCCGGCCCGACCGTCACGTGCCGGCTCGGCATATGCGATTTGTCAACCACGGGTCTGCGGATATCGTCGGGCATAGTCGATCTCCTAGAAGCGTTTGCCGGCAACCTAACGGCGGCATCGGGCGCGATCAATGCCGGGCTCACGAATATTGATTGGCGGACTCCGGTCATTGCAGCATCGAAGCGGAGGTGCGGATGAGTACGCATGAGGTTTCACCGGCCAGTTACGATCGTGTCATGCGCGCCATCCATTGGACGACGTTGGCGCTGGTCGCGGGGGCGTTCACCGCCGTGTGGATCGCCGACCCGGACATCGTTGGGTCTTACGTCAACCCGGTAGTCCAGATTCACCGCTCGCTTGGCCTGACCGTGGCGGTGCTGACCGTCTTTCGTCTCGCCTGGCGATGGCGGGTGGGCATCCCCGATCTGCCCGCCGATCTGCCGACGATACAAAAGGTCGCGGCGCGCGCGGCCGAAGGCCTGATTTACGCCCTCCTGCTGGCGCAGCCGCTCGTCGGCTTGCTGTACACGAACGCCGATGGCCTTCGCGCCAAGCCGTTCTTCCTGTTCGAGATCCCCGCGCTAATTGCCCGAAATAAGCCGCTGGAAATTCAGCTCGGCGACATTCACAGTTTCCTCGCCTATGCGCTGCTGACCCTGATCGGTCTTCACGCCGCGGCGGCGCTGTTTCATCATTTCATCCGCCGCGACGATGTACTGAACGCGATGCTGCCGCCGCGCCTGCGTCGGTGACATCGCGTTTGCCTATCGCCGCGCGACGCGGCACATTCGCGGAAGCGCGGTGCGGGAGGATGCCGATGGCGTCGGTGATCGAAGAGCAGGCGGTGCGCGTGCGGCCGACCGGAGCGGCGCTCGGCGCCGATATCGAGGGTGTCGATCTTGCCGGCCCGCTGCCGCCGGAAACCATCGCGGCGATCAAGCAGGCTTGGGGCGACCATCTCGTGCTGCGGTTCCGCGGCCAACGCCTATCCGACGACGATTTGATGCGATTTCAGCCGCCAGTTCGGCGAACTCGATTGGGCGCCAGTAGCGGCGACCAACGATGCTCCCGAGGGCCGGGAGTACATCATGGTCGTCTCGAACGTGGTCGAGAACGGCCAGGCGATCGGGCAGCTCGGCGCCTACGAGGCACTCGTGGCACACCGACATGTCCTACATCGCCGAGCCGCCGATGGCGTCGGCGCTCTATTCGCTTGAGGCCCCGGAATCGGGCGGCGACACCGGGTTCTGCAACATGTACCTGGCGCTCGAGACCCTGCCGGTCGAACTGCGCGCGGCGGTCGAGGGCAAGGTCTGCGTCCACGACGCCAGCCGCAACAGCGCCGGCGAGTTGCGGCGCGGCTATGTCGACGCGCCCGATGCGTCGCAGACCGTCGGCGCGAGACACCTTATCGTCCGAACTCACCCGGCGACCGGACGCAAGGCGCTGTTCCTCGGCCGCCGCCGCAATGCCTATGTTCCCGGCCTGTCGCTCGCCGATAGCGAGGCCCTACTCGACGCGCTGTGGGAGCACGCGACCAAGGACGAGCTCACCTGGTATCAGCAGTGGCGCGCTGGCGATCTGATCCTGTGGGACAATCGCTGCGTCATGCATCGGCGCGACGCCTTCGATCCTGCGGCGCGGCGTGTCATGCACCGCACCCAGATCAAGGGCGACAGGCCGTACTGAGGGCGGTCGGATGATGAGTCGGCGAATGCGATTTTGTGGATGGCTCTTGGTTGCGCTGTGCCTGGCGGCGTGCACAACCCGGCCGGCCGACTCGTCGAAGATAACCCTGCGCAACACCGAGTGGAATCACGTCAACGTTCAGGTTGTCGTCACGCGCAGCGCCAATTGCGATGATCGCGGACCGGAATTCGTGAGCTCCGAGGAATTCGTTCTGCAGAAGGACGAGAGCAAGACGTTCATCGCCCTCAACGGCACCAGCCTCTGTTGGCGGCACGACCGCTTTCCGAACAAGCCGAAGCCGGGTGAGTGGTCAGGCTGGAGCCACGCGATACCGTTCCCCGGCGAAGACACCACGGCCGAACTTTAGCCGCGCTTAGCTAAAGCGGGGCGCAGCCTCAACTGTTCAGTCAGCATCGTCGCCAGTGCGGCGCCAATCAGCGCCATCGCTACAAGATCGTGGGCGCCGAGGCGCTCGCCGGTCATCCATGCGCTCGAGGCGACCCCAACACAAGGAACCGCGAGCGAGCCGATCCCGCTGACGCTGGCGGGCAGGATCCGCACCAGCCGAAACCAGGCGAAATAGGCGGCGCCGTTCGAGATCACGCCGAGGAACACCAACGCCAGCCAGTGCACTGGCATGATCGACGCGAGATCGGGTGGAAAGCTGACGATCAGCCAGATGAGGATCAGCGGGACGAGGCCTATCACCAGCTGCCAGAACGCCACGGCCGATGAATTGGCACGCCAGCGGCGGCGCTTGAGCCAGACCGTGCCGAGCCCGAAAGCCATCGCTGCCACGAGGGCGAGTGCCGCGCCGAGCGGCGCGTTCCGCAGGTTCGACAGATTTTGCGACACCATGCTGATGACGGCAGCCGCGCCCAGCGCCAACGCGATGAGCCGCGGCGCGGTGAACTGCTCGCCGAGCAGCGGCCGGGCAAATAAACTCGCCCAGATCGGCATCGTGTAGATCAGCATCGAGGTGCGGCCAGGGCTCATCAGATACATGCCCAATGTCATGCACAGCGGCATGATCGTCATGTAGAGCAGCGCCGTGATGACCAGATCGGGCCAAGCCTCGCGTTCGACGCGAAAGGAAATGCCTGACAGCGTGCCTTGTCCCGCTAGCGTCGCTGCCCCAAGCGCCTGAACCAGGACCCGCAGGGTCAAGACATCGAAGCCGCCGAGCGCGATGCCCGTTATCGGATAGGCCACGCCCCAACTGAACCAGGTTATCGGCAACAACAGAAACGCCATTTCCTCCCCTTCGATCGCGGCTCGCTGGCGCGACGTGCCGGTATACGTCGCCCGGTTTCTTGTCCTAAGCTAGCCGCTCGTGTTGCAGATCAGCCAAGCGCCGGGAGAATCCGATGAAGGTCATCAATGCAATTGCCAAAATCCTCAAGCAGGAAGGGGTCGAGTGGCTGATCGGCTATCCGGTCAATCCAATCATCGAAGGCGCGGCCGAAGAGAACATTCGCACCATCATGGTGCGCCAGGAGCGTATCGGTCTGCATATGTGCGACGCGGTCGCCAAGACCACCTCGGGCGACAAGGTCGGCGTCTTTGTCATGCAGCACGGCCCGGGCACCGAAAACGCCTTCGGCGGCGTCGCGCAGTCCTTTGGCAACTCAACCCCCGTGGTGGTGTTGCCGGCGGGCTATGCGCGCAACATCAACCAGGTGCATCCGAACTTCAACGCTGCGCTCAATTTCCGCCACGTCACGAAATCGTCGGAGCAGGTGACGGTCGCCGACGCCACGGTCGAGGCTCTGCGGCGCGCCTTCACGATGGTCCGCAACGGCCGCCCCGGCCCGGTTCTCGTCGAATTCCCGACCGATATCTTGCGCTCGGAAGTCCCCGACGAGCTGGTCGCCGAATACAAGGCCGCGCCGCGGCTGAAGAGCGGCCCCGATCCGCAATCGGTCTCGAAGATCGCCGAGGCGCTCGTCGCGGCCGAGCGGCCGGTGATCCACGCTGGCCAGGGTGTGCACTACGCGAAGGCGTGGCCGCAGCTCAAGGCCCTGGCCGAACTGCTCGAAGCCCCGGTCATGACGACTCTGGGCGGCAAGAGCTCGTTTCCGGAAAATCACCCGCTGTCGCTCGGCTCGGGCGGCATTGGCATCGGCGAGCATCTCTGGCACTTCCTGCAGAACGCCGACACGATCTTCGGCATCGGTTGCAGCTTCACGCGGACGAGCTTCGGCACCGGGATGCCGAAGGGCAAGAAGATCATCCACGCCACCCTCGACGCCGATGCCATCAACAAGGACGTGCCGGTCGATCTCGCCGCGGTCGGCGATGCCGGGCTGACGCTCAACGCGGTGCTCGAAGAGGTCAAGGACCGGCTCAAGGGCAAGCAGCGCGACCGGCTTGCCGGCGTGGCGCGCGAAATCCGCGGCCACCGCGAGGAATGGCTCGCCAAGTGGAAGCACCGCCTGACCGCCGACACCGCGCCGATCTCGCCCTACCGCGTGGTCTGGGACCTGCTGCATACGGTCGACGTCAACAACACGATCATCACCCATGACGCCGGCAGCCCGCGCGACCAGATCTCGCCGTTCTGGGTCAGCGAGACTCCGCTCTCGTATCTCGGCTGGGGCAAGACCACCCAGCTCGGCTATGGCCTGGGCCTCGCGATGGGCGCCAAGCTCGCCAACCCCGACAAGCTCTGCATCAATTTCTGGGGCGACGCGGCGATCGGCTTCACCGGGATGGATTTCGAGACCGCGGTGCGCGAGCGGCTGCCGATCCTGTCGATCCTGTCGAACAATTTCTCGATGGCGATCGAGTTGAAGGTGATGCCGATCTCGACCGAGAAGTACCGCTCGACCGACATCAGCGGCAATTATGCCGATTTCGCCAAGGCGCTCGGCGGCTATGGCGAGCGCGTCACCGAGCCGGGCCAGATCAAGGAAGCGATCAAGCGCGGCATCGCCGCCACCAAGGAGGGCAAGCCGGCGCTCTTGGAATTCATCACCGAGAAGGCGACCGACGTTTCGCGCTATCCGCAATAGGGGCTGGATGGACGTCTACCACATCTGGTTCGATCTCAAGCCGGGCGTTCGCGACACCGAATTCGCCGCGAGCGCCCGTGCCTATCTCGACCGGCTGAAGGAAGGCGGCCACCTCGTTTCCTATCGCATCACCCGGCGTAAGCTCGGTCTCGGCCCGCCGCAGCTGCGCGAGTGGCATGTCACGATCGATTTTGAGAACCTCACCCAGCTCGACGCCGCGTTTGGCCAGGTCTCGTCGCGCGCCGACCCGGTCGAAAGCTTTCACCACGCGGTCAATGCGAAGGTCGAGAACGCGTTCTTCGCGCTTTACCGCGACTTCCCCGATCCGCACCGGGTGATCGGGCAGGAGAAATTCTGAAGGAGGACATCATGCCGCTGCCGCAGGACATCCGCCCCGTCTTCCAGGACATCCAGGACACGCTGATCCGCTCCGACGCGCCGTGGATCGAGCAGTCGCCGCTCTCCAAGGTCAAGGTGCTGTGGATCGGCCGCGAGACCGGCACCTGGGCCTCGCTGCATCATTGGAAGAAGGGTTACGCCGCGCCGCCGCACAAGCATCTCGGCGGCGCGCATGTCTGGATCGTCTCGGGCAAGCTGCAGGTGCGCGACGGCACGCTCAATGCCGGCGACTATGTCTACGAGCCGTCCGGCGTGTTGCACGACGCGACGACCGCCCTCGAGGACACGACCTACCTCTTCATCGCGACCGGGCCGGTGTTGTTCTTCGACGAGAACGGTTTCACCCGCTACACCAATTGGGAAGTGATGGAGAAACTGCGCGCCTCGGCCGAGAAGCTGCCGCAGGCGGCCGAATAGCTGCGTTCACCCGTGCCGCTCGCGGCTGTCGCCGGGCGCTTCGGCGCGTTCGTTCATCCCGTAATCTCGCACGACCGCGGCGATGCGCAGCCGGTAGTCGCCGAACAGCTCGCTCCGCCCTTTGGCCTGGGCCATGCGGTGCGCCTCGACCCGCCGCCATTCGGCGATCGCCGCTTCGTCGCGCCAGAACGACAGCGACAGCACCTTGCCGGAATCGGTGAGGCTCTGAAACCGCTCGATCGAGATGAACCCGTCGATCTGTTCGAGGCGCGGCCTCAATGCCGCGGCGATGTCGAGATATTCCTGCCGGCCCTGCTCTTTCGGCCAAACTTCAAAGATCACCGCGTGCATCGGTCCTCTCCCCGGCGATGGATCGCCCAGCATAGTCGTTGACGCAATTCAGAGGTTACGATGCCGGCCGAAATGAGGATCGCGCGATGACGAGCGACTATGCCGGGCTGATCGGCCGCCTGCGCCAGCGTCTCGGCCCGAGCGGAATCCTGACCGACCCCGCCGACACCGCCCCCTATTGCGAGGACTGGCGGCGGCTGTATCACGGCCGCACGCCGGCGGTGATGCGTCCGGCCAACACCGAGGAGCTCGCCGGCGTGGTGCGGCTCTGCGCCGAACGCGCGGGTGCCGATCGTGCCGCAGGGCGGCAACACCTCGATGGTCGGCGGCGCGGCGCTCGGCGAGGACGGCAGCGAACTCGTGCTGAGCCTGTCGCGGCATGAACCGGGTCCGCGACATCGATCCGGTCGACATGACCATGACGATCGAGGCCGGCGTCACGCTGAAGGCGGCGCAGACTCGCCGCGGCCGAGGCGGGCTGCCTGCTGCCGCTGTCGATCTCGCTCGGAAGGGCAGCGCGCAGATCGGCGGCGTGCTCGCCACCAACGCCGGCGGCAACAACACCGTGCGCTACGGCAACGCGCGCGACCTGGTGCTCGGGCTGGAGGTGGTGCTGCCGGACGGCGCAGGTGTGGAACGGGCTGCGCCGGCTGCGCAAGGACAACACCGGCTATTGCCTGCGCCAGCTGTTCGTCGGCTCCGAGGGCACGCTCGGCATCATCACCGCCGCGGTGCTGAAGCTGGTGCCGCGGCCGCGCGAGATCGCGGTGGCGCTGTGCGCGGTTGCCTCGCCCGAGGCGGCGCTGCGAGCTGTTCAGCCGCTTCCAGGCGCACGATCCGGCGGCGATCAGGCGTTCGAATACATGTCGGGCCTCGGCATGGCGTTCGTGCTGAGAGCACATCCCGGGCGCCATGCTGCCGCTGGCCGCGCCGGCGCCGCACTACGTGCTGGTGGAGCTGGCGACGCCGCGGCCGGACGCCGGCCTGCGCGCGCGCGCTGGAAGCGGTGCTGGAAACGGCGCTGGAGCGACGGCGTTGTCGCCGGACGCCGTCGATCGCCGAAAGCGAGGCGCAGCGCGCGGCGATCTGGCGGCTGCGCGAGGAACATTCCGAGGCGCAGAAGCGCGAGGGCGCCAGCGTCAAGAACGACGTTTCGGTGCCGGTGTCGAAGGTGCCGGAGTTCATCCGCCGCGCCACCGCGGCGTGCGAGGCGCTGATGCCCGGCATCCGCGCGTGCCGTTCGGCCACATGGGCGACGGCAACATCCACTTCAATCTGGAGCAGCCGGAGGGCGCCGACCCGGCTGGTTCCTGGCGCAGGATCACGCGATCATGGACGCGGTGAACGAGGTGGTGCGCGACCTCGACGGCAGCTTCTCGGCCGAGCACGGCATCGGCAAGCTTGAAGCCTTACATGATGCCGGACTGGCGCGGCGGCGCGGAACTCGACCTGATGCGCCGGATCAAGGCGGCGCTCGATCCCGCCGGGCCTGATGAATCCCGGCAAGGTGCTGCCCTGATGGCAGCGGGAGCGCGACCACCCGCCAACTCGCCGCCAGCCGCGGTGCCGCCGCCTGTGCCGCCACCGGCGTCCCCGCCAGTTGCACCGGTGCCCCCGCCGACAGCTTTACCGCCGCCACAGAGCCCAGCGCCAGAGGCGCCGGCACCGCGGCGGTCACGCTTCGCCGAGTTCGGCGTTCGGATCGCGGTCGTGATCGTCGCGCTCGCCATCGTCCTGCTGTTCGCGACGCGATGGGACCGCTGGGTCGGCGGCAGCGTCCACCAAGTCACCGACGACGCCTATATCCGCGGCGACATCACCCCCTTGAGCGCCCAGGTGGACGGCTATGTCCGTCATGTCGCGGTGGACGATTTCCAGTATGTGAAGGCCGGCGACTTGCTGGTGGAGATCGACGACGCCGATTACCGCGCGCGGGTCGCGCAGGCCGAGGCAGACCTCGCCGCTGCCCAGGCAGCGATCGACAACATCAAGGCCCGCAAGGCGGCTCAGCACGCCGTCGTCGCGGAAGCCGAAGCCGCGATCACTGCCATTCAGGCCGACGTCACCCGCTCCAAGCTCGAAGCGGACCGGCAGCGCGCCCTGCTTGCTACCACCTTCGCGACGCAGCAAAGGGTCGAGCAGGCTGATGCCGACGCCAAGCGTTTCGCCGCCACCCTGGTGAGCAAGCAGGCGGAGCTTGACGATCAGCACCGCCAGCTCGCCGTCCTCGATACCCAGGAACTGCAGCTGCGGGCCGACGCCAAGGCCAAGCAGGCGCTTCTCGATCTGGCGAAAATCAATGTGGGATACACCAAGATCGTCGCTCCAGTCTCGGGCGTGGTCAGCGAGCGCGGCGTGCGCGACGGGCAATACGTCCACGCCGGCAGCCAGGTCATCTCTGTCGTGCCGCTCGACAATGTCTGGGTGATCGCAAACTACAAGGAAACGCAGCTCACCCATGTCGTCGTGGGGCAGGGGGCCGAAATCCGCGTCGATACCTTCCCTGGCGTCGTCATCGGCGCAAAGGTCGACAGCATCGCCCCGGCCAGCGGCTCGCAGTTCAGCCTGCTGCCGCCGGACAACGCTACCGGCAATTTCACCAAGGTCGTGCAGCGCATCCCGGTCAAGCTGAAGCTCAAGCCCGACAACCCGCTGACGGGCAAACTCCGCCCTGGGATGTCGGTGACTGCCACCATCTTGACGGACACGACCCCGCCGCCATGACGGTTCAGGCGCAGGCGGCCGCTCCCCCAGCCGGCCTCGCCGCGGTTATCCGCTCCGACCGCCCGGTGGTCGGCATCCTTGCGGTGATGCTCGGGGCGTTCATCTCCTCGCTCAACACCAAGATCACGACCTTCGGTCTCGCCGACATTCGCGGTGGGCTGAGCCTGGGCTTCGACGAAGCCTCCTGGATTGGCACCGCGTTCGGCGCGGCCCAGATGCTCGTGACGCCGGCAGCCGCGTGGATGAGCACGGTGCTCAGCACCCGCCGGGTATTGCTGTGGACCGGCGTGGTCTTCGCGCTCACTTCGCTGCTGCCGCCGTTGACGCACGACATCGACGCGCTTGTCGTAGTGCAATTCATCCGCGGGCTGGCGGTCGGCGCCTTCATCCCCGCGGCGCTGGGCTTTGTGCTCCGCAGCCTGACGCCAAAATGGTGGATGTGGGGCATCGCCGCCTACGCGTTCCGTTTCGTCTTTTCGCAGAACATCGCCGGCGCGGTCGAAGGTTGGTATTCGGAAAATGGGCACTGGCGGTGGATATTCTGGCAGAACGTGCCGCTGACGTTGCTGATGATCGTGCTAGTGGCGATCGCGATGCCGCGCCGGCCGATCGACCGCGTTCTACTCCCGCGGACCGACTGGGCGGCGATCGTATATGCCGGACTGGGCTTCGGGCTGATCTATGCCGGACTCGATCAGGGCAATCGGCTCGACTGGCTTAATTCGGGGGTGGTCTGCGGCCTGCTACTTGGCGGAGCGCTGCTGGTAATCGCGTTCTTTGTGCGCGAGGCGCGGGCGCAATACCCGCTGATTCATTTGCCGGTGTTGACCCTCCCTAACGTGGCGATACCGGCCCTACTGATTTCGATCTACGGCTTCGGTTCGACGGCGACGGGCTACATCCTGCCCGATTATCTCACCCGCATTCAGGGGCTTCGCGACATCCAGATCGGCGACGTGCTCAACTGGATCGCGTTGCCGCAGATCGCTCTGGTGCCGCTGGTGGCGCTGCTCGTCAAGCGGATCGACGCCCGGATCCTGCTGGTCGTCGGCTTTGCCGCGATCGCAGTCGGCAGCTGGATGGACACCGGTCTCACCCATGACTGGGCCAGCGGCGATTTCCTGCCTTCGCAGTGCGTGTCGGCGGTTGGCCTGGCATTTGCCATCACCGCGCTCATCACCTACGCGGTCGCGCATATCACGCCGCAGCAGGCGGCGGCGATCGCAACCACGATCCAGATTGCGCGGCTGCTCGGCGCCGAGATCGGCGCCGCGGTTATTCAAACGTTCGTGCGAGTTCACGAGCAGACCTACTCGAACCTGATCGGGCTGCACGTCATCTCCGGCGCGGCGGCAACGGAGGGCGTCGCGACGCAATTGGCAGGGCCGTTCGGCAGCCGGGCGATCGGGTTGGGAAATCCGGGCGAGCAGGGTCTCGGCCTACTCGCGGCGCAGGTCCAGCGCGAAGCCTATGTCCTGTCTTATATCGATGCGTTCTGGCTGATCGCCTGGGTGTCGTTGGCCGGCATAATGCTGGTGCTGTTCCTGCGCCGGCCGCCACCCAACCCGTTGACCCCGCCGCTGATTGGCGGCGTTCGCTAGAGCGGCCAGGCGCCGCCCGGGAACAGGATGATCGGCACCATCGTTCCGGCCAGCGTGGCCGGGGCGTGCGGCGGGCGGATCACCAGACAGTCCGACGACGCAAGCGGGCGCATCATCGATGAGTCCTGCACCTCGAAAGGCGTCGCTTCGAGCGCACCGTCGGCGCCACGCGCGAGCCGAGAGCGCAGATAGTCCTGGCGCCGGTCGTTCTGCCGCAGATCGCGCCCGAGCCGCGCCGTCATCGGCGGGTCGGGGTTGTCGGGAAGACCGGACAGCCGCTCCATCGCCGGCTTCAGGAACACCAGCGAGCAAACCAGGGTCGAGACCGGATTGCCCGGCAGCCCGATCATCGGCGTGCCGCGATAGCTACCCGACATCAGTGGCTTGCCGGGGCGCATTGCGATTTCCCAGAAATCGATCGCCAGCCCGTCCTCGCTCAGCACGCCGCGCACCAGATCGTGCTCGCCGACCGAAACCCCGCCGGTGGAGACCAGCAGATCGACCCCGCGCGCTCCCGCCGCGAAGCGGCGCAGCGCGTCGGCGTCATCAGGCGCGTTCCCCAGCCCGACCGGAACCCCGCCGCAGGCGGTGACGAAGGCCGCCAGCGCCAGCGCGTTCGAGCTGACAATCTGGTGCGGGCCGATCGGCTCGCCCGGCATCACAACCTCGTCGCCGGTCGAGAGAATGCCCACCATCGGCCGGCGGCGCACGAACAACCACGGCCGGTTCATTGCTGCGGCAAGGCCGATATGGCGCGGCGTCAGCCGCGTTCCGGCATGCAGCAGAATGTCGCCCTCGGCGAAGTCGAGCCCGGCGCGGCGGACATAGGTGCCCTTCTTGGCACCCTCGACAACCCGCACCGTATCGCCGTCGCGCTCGGTATCCTCCTGGATGACGATCGTGTCGGCGCCTTCGGGCAGCGGCGCCCCGGTGAAGATGCGCGCGGCCTCGCCTCTGCCGACAATGCCGCCGAACCCGGCGCCGGCCGGGATCTCGGCGACGATGCGCAGATTGGCCGGCACGTTCTCGACATCGGCGGCGCGCACCGCGTAGCCGTCCATCGCCGACACCGCGAAGGGCGGCTGAGTCCGGCGCGCGGCGACATCCTCGGCCAGCACCCGGCCGACCGCGTCCGACACCGACACCTGCTCCGCCGGCAGCGCTTCAAGCGGCGCCAGCAGCCGCGCCAGGGCTTCCTCGACCGAGATCATGGCTTCACTCTCCCGCGGCGAACTCGCCGGACTTGCCGCCCGATTTGCGCAGCAAACGCAGATCGGTGACGGTCATCCCGCGATCGATCGCCTTGCACATGTCGTAGATCGTCAGCGCCGCGATGCTGGCGGCGGTCAGCGCCTCCATCTCGACTCCGGTGCGGCCCTTGAGGCGGCAGGTCGCGGTGATCTCGACGGACGATGTCGTCGGGACGCACGCCAACTCGACCTCGACCGAGGTCAGCGCCAGCGGATGGCACAGCGGGATCAAGTCGGACGTGCGCTTCGCGGCCATGATCCCGGCGAGGCGGGCGGCGGCGAGCACGTCGCCTTTGGCGATCTCACCGGCTTGCACGCGGGCCAATGTCTCCGGCTTCATGATCACCCGGGCGCCAGCGACCGCGACGCGGTTGGTCTCGGCCTTGTCAGAGACATCGACCATGCGGGCGCGGCCCTGCGCATCGACATGGCTGAGGTCGGGCAAGCGCAGCAGCTTCGCGTCGCCGCCGCGACGTCCTTCTCGCGCATGAGCGACTCGCCGACAAGGAAGCATCGCGCTCCTACCGCCGCGAGCCGGTCGAGGTCGTCCGGATTGTTGAGTCCGCTTTCGCCGACAACGATGCGGTCCTTCGGCACCAACGGCGTCAGGGCTTCCGCCGTCCGCAGGTCGACCTTAAGGGTCTTAAGGTCGCGGTTGTTGATGCCGATCAGTCTCGCCTCGAGCTCCAGCGCCCGTTCGAGTTCCTCGCGGTCATGCACCTCGACCAGCACGTCCATGCCGAGCCCCTTTGCCTCAGCTGCGAGGTCGGCCGCTTCGCCGCCGCCGAGGCAGGCCATGATGAGCAGGATGCAGTCGGCGCCGAGGACCCGGCTCTCGATCACCTGGTAAAGGTCGAGGATGAAGTCCTTGCGCAACACCGGCAGCGTCACCGCCTCGCGCGCCGCGACCAGGTAGTCGTCCGACCCCTGGAAATAGGGTTCGTCGGTCAGCACCGACAGACATGTCGCGCCGCCCGCCGCATACGCCCGGGCGAGGGAAGGGGGATCGAAATCGGCGCGGATCAGTCCTTTGCTCGGGCTCGCCTTCTTGATCTCGGCTATCAGCCCGTAGCCTCCGCCCGCGGCCTTCGCCGCCAGCGCATGCGCGAAGCCGCGCGGCACCGGTGCGTTGGACAGCCGCTGTTCGAGCCGCGCCGCCGGCATCGCCGCCTTGCGCGCGGCGATGTGTTCGCGCTTGCGGTCGCAGATTTCGGTGAGAACGTCGCTCACCGATTGGTCTCCGCGACCAGCCGGTCGAGCACTGCTGCCGCCTTGCCGCTGTCGATCGTGTCGGCGGCGAGCGCAACCCCCTCGCGCAAATCCCTGGCGCGGCCGGCGATGATCAGCGCCGCTCCGGCGTTGAGCAGGACGATATCGCGCAGCGGCCCCTTTTCGCCGGCCAACAGGCCGCGCATCAGCGCCGCGTTGTGCCCCGGCTCGCCGCCCTTGATGTCGTCGAGCGTCGCGCGCGGCAACCCAGCATCTTCGGGCGTGATCTCGAAGCTGCGCACCTGGCCGTCTTTGAACTCGGCGACCGTGCTCGACCCGGTCGTGGTCAGCTCGTCCATGCCCGAGCCGTGCACGACCCAGACATGTTCGGCGCCGAGCCGTCCCAGCACCTCAGCCATCGGCACCACCCATTCGGGCGCGAACACGCCGACCAAGAGGCGCTTGGCGCCAGCCGGGTTCGACAGCGGACCGAGTAGATTGAAGATCGTGCGGGTGCCGAGCTCGAACTCGGGTCGGCCCGACATGGCGGGTCGCGCCGTGATGGCGCGGCGCCATCAGAAAACAGATGCCGACCTCCCACAGGCAGCGCCGCACGATCTCCATGTCGGCGTCGATGTTGACCCCGAGCGCGGTCAGCACGTCCGCGGCACCCGATTTCGACGAAAAGGCGCGGTTGCCATGCTTCGCGACCGGGACCCCGGCCCCGGCGACGACCAGCCCGGTCGCGGTCGAGATGTTGAACGAGCCAGAGGCGTCGCCGCCGGTGCCGACCGTGTCGATTGTCCCGGGCGGGGCATCGATCGTCACCGCCTTTGAGCGCATGATCCGCGCCGCGCCGGTGATCTCGTCGACGCTTTCACCGCGCACGCGCATTCCCATCAGCAGCGCGCCCATCTGCGACGGGGTGGCGTTGCCGGACATAATGATCTCGAACGCCTGCTCCGCCTCTTGCTCGCTGAGGCGATGGCCGGCGGCGACGCGCGCGAGCAGAGGGCGCAGATCGCTCATCAGAACGTTCTCCAAATCGACATGACCTCTATATATCAGGCTATATAGAGCTATTGCGAGTGGAGGGACGATGAGCGCCCCGGGGAACCTCGAAGGCGGCTGCGCCTGTGGCGCGATACGCTACCGGCTGACCAATTCGCCGATGATCGTTCATGCTTGCCATTGCCGCGACTGCCAGAAGCAGACCGGCGGCGCCTTTGTCATCAATCTGTGGATAGAGCGCAAGTTCGTCGAGGCGAGCGGCGCCGAGCTGGTCGCGTTCCGCGTGCCGCCAGGCAGCAGCGGCAAGCCGCACGACGTTTATCGCTGCGGCGCCTGCGGCACCGCGCTGTGGAGCAAGTACCACGCCGCGCCCGGCGATACCGTGCTCCTGCGCGCAGGTACGCTCGACCGGCCGGAAGCAATCAAGCCCGACGTCCATATCTTCACCCGCAGCCAGGTGCCATGGCTCGAATTGCCGAAGAGCGCGCGGGTGTTTCCGGCCTTCTACAAATTCGACGAAGTGTGGTCGCCCGAAAGCCTGGAGCGCTGGCGACAACTGGTCACGCCCTAGAGCGATCGCATTGGCACCGTCTGCGACTTTCTATTTGACGACGCCAGCTGGCTGGTTCGCTGGCTGGTGGTCGATACCGGCAACTGGCTCTCCGGCCGCAAGGTCCTTCTGCCCCCTTCCGTCTTGGGGCACCTCCATCCAAAGGAACAGGAATTCTCGGTCAAATTGACCATGCAGCAGGTCAAGGATAGCCCGGAGATCGACACCGATCGGCCAGTGTCGCGGCAGATGGAGACCAGTGTTTACGACTACTACGGGTGGAGCCCGTATTGGGGAACCGGCTTTTACATGGGCGGCTACGGCTATATGCCTGGCTCTGGGATGGCGTCGCCCTACCTGGGGTCCAGGCGGCGTGAGGAGGAGATTGCCGCTGCCCGAGAACGCGACGACGATGTGCATCTCCGCAGCGTCGCAGCGGTCTCCGGGTACCATATCCACGCCAGCGACGGCGAGATCGGCCACGTCGAGGACTTCCTCATCGACGATGCCGATTGGAGCATCCATTTTCTGGTCGTCGATACGTCGAACTGGTGGTTCGGCGAGAAGGTGCTAATCGCGCCACGGTTGGCACGAGAAATCGATTGGACCAATCGGCTCGTGAACCTCGATGTCGATCGTCAGAAGGTCAAGGACAGCCCGTTATACGATGCGTCCAAAACGGTCGATTGGGCCTATGAGAACCACTATCACAACTACTACGGCGACATCCCGCCGAGTGATGTTTTCTGACTACGCGCTTGTGCAGGGCTCGTCTTGACGCCTCACCCCAGCTTGACGCGAAATTCCGGTGGTCCAGCAAACCGCCGTGCCGCTGACGTCGCTCGCTCGCATTAAAGCCCGCGAGACGGCCCCCATGATGGAGACGCGCATGAAGAAGCGAAGTGCGTCAGCCGCCACAGCACTAAAGCCCGATGCTGACCAACCCAAAGCTTCTTCCATATCGAAGCCGAGGTTGAAGCCCAATGTGAAGGAGGATTTGAAAACTCTACCGCTGGCGGAGGTGGAAAAAAATTGGGGTCGTCGCCGGATGGCCTGAGCCAGTCGGAGGCAGAAAAACGCCTTGCTCAATATGGGTCCAACGAGATTGAGGAAAAGAAGACCAATGAGCTGTTGAAATTTCTCAACTATTTTTGGGGTCCGATCCCGTGGATGATCGAAGCGGCGGTCGTCTTGTCGGCGGTGGCCCGGCACTGGCCGGATTTCGGCATCATCCTCGTTCTGCTTGTGGCCAACGCTTTTGTAGGCTTCTGGGAAGAACACCAGGCGGGGAACGCCATCGCCGCACTGAAGGCGACGCTGGCGATCAAGGCCCGGGTTATACGCGACGGGCAGTGGATCAACCCGCCCGCGCGCGAGCTGGTGCCGGGCGACGTCATCCGCGTGCGCCTCGGCGACATCGTGCCGGCAGACGCGCGCCTGCTGGACGGCGACCCGGTGGAGGTCGATCAGTCCGCGCTGACCGGAGAGTTGTTGCCGGCGACGCGCAAATCCGGCGAAGCAATATTTTCCGGCTCGATCGTTCGCCAAGGTGAGATCGGTGCAATGGTCTATGCCACCGGTCCGAACACCTATTTCGGCAAGACCGCGGAGCTGGTGCAGGGGGCTGAAACCGTCAGCCACTTCCAGCGCGCCGTCCTGAAGATCGGTAATTACCTGATCATCTTGGCGGTAGTTCTGGTCGCGGTGATCATTACCGTCGCGATCGTCCGCGGCGACCCGATCCTCACCACCTTGCAGTTCGCCTTGGTCCTGACCGTAGGCGGCGATCCCGGTGGCGATGCCGACGGTACTGTCGGTGACGATGGCGGTCGGCGCGCGCCTTCTCGCCAAGAAAAAGGCGATTGTGACCCGGCTGGTTGCCATCGAGGAATTGGCCGGCGTCGACGTGCTGTGCGCGGACAAGACTGGCACGCTGACCCAGAACAAGCTGAGCTTGGGCGACCCGTTCGGCGTCAACAATCTCCCCGCCGATCAGGTGATCCTCGCTGGTGCGCTGGCGTCGCGCGCGGACAATAACGACACGATCGATCTGGCTGTGCTGGGTGGCTTAAAGGACGATCAAGTCTTGAAAACCTACCAGGTAGGGCATTTCCAGCCCTTCGATCCGGTGCACAAGCGCACCGAGGCTGCCGTCAAGGGCCCGGATGGAAAAGCGTTCAAGGTAACGAAGGGTGCGCCGCAGGTGATCCTGGCGTTATCGAGCAATGCCGAGGAGGTGAAGCAGGCCGTCGACAAGGCGGTCAACGAATTCGCCGCGCGCGGGTTTCGTTCACTGGGCGTGGCGCGGGCCGAGGGCGACGGCAAATGGCAGTTTCTCGGTGTGCTGCCGCTGTTCGATCCGCCACGGGACGATGCAGCGGCAACGATTGCGACTGCGCAGCATATGGGGGTGAAGGTCAAGATGGTGACCGGCGATGCGCTGGCCATCGCTCAGGAAACCGCCAAAAAACTGGGGATGGGGACAAATATCCTCGATGCTGGCAGCCTGGGCGACGAAAAGCAGCAAAAAATGCCGGCGGTGGCGAAGGCGATCGAAAGCGCGGACGGTTTCGCCCAGGTGTTCCCCGAACACAAGTTCCACATCGTCGAAGACCTGCAAATGCGCGGCCACATCGTCGGCATGACCGGCGACGGGGTTAATGACGCCCCGGCGCTGAAGAAAGCCGATTGCGGCATCGCCGTTTCGGGCGCCACCGATGCGGCGCGCGCCGCAGCGGCCATCGTGCTGATGACGCCCGGCCTGTCGGTGATTATCGACGCTATCCAGGAGAGCCGGAGGATTTTCCAGCGGATGAACAGCTATGCGATCTACCGCATTGCCGAAACGCTGGGCGTGCTGTTGTTCATGACGCTGTCGATCCTGATCTTCAACTTCTATCCACTGACGGCGGTGATGATCGTCATGCTGGCGCTTCTCAACGACGGCGCCATCCTGTCGATCGCCTATGACAACGTGCACTACAAGGACCAGCCGGAGGCCTGGAACATGCGCCTGGTGCTGGGCATCGCCAGCGTGATTAGTGTCGTCGGGGTTATTGACTCGTTTGGCCTGTTTTATATCTGTGAGCGCGTTTTTCACCTCGACCGGGCACTGATCCAGACATTGATGTATCTGAAGCTGTCGGTGGCGGGCCACTTCAAGATTTTCATTACCCGCACGCGCGGGCCGTTCTGGTCCATTCGTCCCGGACGGATTCTGCTGGTGGCGGTGTTCGGCACGCAAGTAGCGGCTACCCTGGTCGCGGTCTTTGGGTTGCTTATGCCGCCGATTGGCTGGGGTTGGGCGCTCCTTATATGGGGGCTATTCCTTGGCTTGGTTCCTCGTCAATGACCGCGTGAAGCTGCTCGCCTATCGGATTCTTGATCCCGTCAAAGCGGTGCCTCCGCCACCTTCAGTCAAGGCCGGGATCGCGTACGGTTTGACCCCGCGGATTGGCAAGCAGGCCTCATAGCCTGCAGGCACATCTCAGCCATGTGCAGTCGATAACGTGCACGCCTCATCAGGTGTTCGGCAGAGAGGTCTTCGTCTCTGACAGCGTTTTGAGGTCTCGGTCGACATGCGTCCCCCGCGGGCAGCAGCGCTCGACCCCAGCGGCTCGATCCCGGTGCCCCGAATGGCTGCCTTCGGCGCTCCCTCACCATTGGCGCGCTTAACGGCCAAGGGCTGAGTTCCGTCCCATAGACGTTTTCGTGGCGGCGGCGCGCCTGCCTTTTGAAGCGCGCTAGTGGGAACAAGGAGCTTCATCAGCGCGGAATGAAGCCGGCGAGCTTCAAACCCGCCAGGGTCACTTCGACGGCGAGTGCTGCCTGCAGCGCGGCAAAGATCCACCCGACAATCACAAGCGTGGATATCCGCACAAACCGGACGATGAAGCCGGCCGAGAGCATGCCCACGAAGTTCAGAGCGAGCAGGAACAGCAGCACGCCGTAGATTTGATTTCGCAGCGTGTGATCGTCCTGGGCCAATGACAGGAACAGCACGACGGTCACGACGCCGGTCGCGGTAACGATGGTCGGGGCCGCGATGGGTGAGAAGGCCAGTGCCGCGGCCGAGACGGGCTCGGTGCTGGCCTCCTTCGGGCGCGTGCCGGTGTGCTGCAGCATCGCTTCCAGTCGTGAAATCGTAGAAAACGTTGAACGCAGCAGCAAAATGCCGATGGCGATGTCGAGCGCCGCTGTCGATACATGCCAGCTTTGGATCGTTGCTGCACCTGAGAGGGCGGTCACCGCAATGATTGCGGCCGAGATCAGCGTTGCGAACAGGGCGACGCGGACGCGGTAGGCTCGATCGGCGCTCTCGGTGTACTCGTAAAAGACTGGAATGACCTTCAACGGCCCCAGCGCGAGAAAAAGGATCGTGAACACGTACTCGATGCGCATCAGAACGCTCGTGTTCCGCAGCTAAATTGAGATCACCTGCCGCGGAGCGTGGTCGCTCTCGGCACAATGACTTGGCTGCCCTGTTGCCCAGTCTAGGCCACTTATCCCCAAATAGGACAGAACCCGTCCCAAGTGCGCGTTGCCGCGGACGAGTGGCCCTGCTATAAGCCGCCCATGATCGCCTTTTCGCCCGCAGCAATCTGGTGGTGGCCCGTCTAACCAAGGCGGCCATTTCTGTCATGTTCCGTAAGGCCGCCTCGGAAACCCAGGCGGCCTTTGTCATGTCAGGGCGAGGCAAAGCGGGTCCCCGGGGCGGTAACTCAAAAGGGGACCTTGATGCAGCGCAAGAGCTTCACTACCGAAGGCGGTATCGCCATCGAGCGGGAAGTCGTTGCCCGCGACTACAATCCGGCAGACACCTCGCTTCCCGAGCAGCTCGACACCAAACGCGGCGTCTGGTTCTCGTCGAGCTTCGAGTTTCCCGGCCGCTATACCCGCTGGGACATGGGCTTCACCGACCCGCCGCTGATGTTCAGCGCGCGTGGTCGCGCCTTTGGCGTCGAAGCGCTCAATCCGCGTGGTGAGGTGCTGCTTCCGGCCATCGCTGAGGCATTGAAGCGTCTCGACTCGGTCGATCTCGACGCTGTCGGCGCCAGTCGGATTGGCGGCAGGATCCGCGAGACAACAACCCGCTTCCCTGAGGAGCAGCGCAGCCGCCAGCCGAGCGTGTTCTCGGTGCTGCGCGCGTTAATCGCGCTGTTCAAGAGCCCGGAGGACGAGCATCTCGGTCTCTACGGCGCCTTCGGTTACGATCTCGTTTTCCAATTCGAGCCGATGAAGCTGCGCCTTGCCCGGCCGGCCGATCAGCGCGACTTGGTGCTCTATCTGCCCGACGAGATCCTGATCGTCGACCATATGCGCCAGCAGGCCTCGCTCTATCGCTACGAGTTCGCCGTTGGCGGCAGGTCGACCACCGGCCTTCCGCGTGAGACGCCGGCGGCGCCCTATCGGGTCGAGCCCGCACGCGCGGCGAAACCGCGGTCGAGCGATCACGAGAAGGGCGAATACGCCAAGCTCGTCGAGCGCGCGAAGGAGTCGTTCGTCCGCGGCGATCTGTTCGAGGTGGTCTGCGCCCAGCTCTTCGAGGAAGGCTGCGCGGACCCGCCGAGCACGGTGTTCGACCGGCTGAAGCGCGCCAACCCGGCGCCCTATGGCTCGCTGGTCAATCTAGGGGAGGGTGAGTTCCTGGTCTCGGCCTCGCCAGAAATGTATGTCCGGGTCGAGGGGAGCCGCATCGAGACCTGCCCGATCTGCGGCACGATCCGCCGCGGCGCCGACGCCATCGAGGATTCCGACCGCATTCTCGAATTGCTCAACTCCAAGAAGGACGAGAGCGAACTGACGATGTGCACCGATGTCGACCGCAACGACAAGTCGCGGGTCTGCGTCGCCGGCAGCGTCAAGGTCATCGGCCGCCGTCAGATCGAGATCTATTCGCGCCTTATTCACACCGTCGATCATGTCGAGGGCGTCCTGCGCCCCGAATTCGACGCGCTGGATGGGTTCCTCTCGCATGCCTGGGCGGTCACCGTGACCGGCGCGCCAAAGCTGTGGGCGATCCGCTTTATCGAGGAGCAGGAGCGCTCGTCGCGCCGCTGGTACGGCGGCGCCATTGGCCGCCTCACCTTCGACGGCAACATGAACACCGGCCTCACCCTGCGCACGATCCGCATGCAGGGCGGGACCGCCGAAACCCGGGTTGGCGCGACCCTGCTGTACGACAGCGATCCGGTCGCCGAGGAAGACGAGACCGAGTTGAAGGCCGCCGCGTTGTTCTCCGCGATCGGCGGTAGCCGGGCTGCGGCGCCGGTCGCCGTGGCCACAACGCCGCAATCCGGGCGGGGCCGCAGGGTGCTGCTGGTCGATCACGAGGATTCGTTTGTCCACACCCTGGCCGGCTACGTGCGCCAGACCGGCGCCGAATGCGTGACCTTGCGCCATGATTTCGCCCGCGCCGAGCTGACCGGAGGTCCGCCGCCAGACCTGGTGTTACTGTCGCCGGGCCCTGGCCGCCCCGATGATTTCGCGATGCGCGAGACGCTCGACATCGTCCTGAAGCGCGGCATACCGATTTTCGGGGTGTGCCTCGGACTACAGGGAATCGTCGAGTATTACGGCGGCGCGCTCGACGTGCTCGACACGCCGATGCACGGCAAGGCTTCGGTGATCAGGGCATCGGGCAACAGGCTCTTTGGCGGACTGCCGAGCGAGTTCACCGTGGGCCGCTACCATTCGCTGTACGCCCGGCGCGGCGCCTTACCCGCGGTGCTTTCGGTCGCGGCCGAGAGTGTCGACGATGGGATCATCATGGCGATCGAGCACAAATCGTTGCCGATCGCCGCGGTCCAGTTTCATCCGGAGTCGGTGATGACCTCGCCGGGCGCGGTCGGCATGCCGATCATCTCGGCGATGCTGACGACGCTGTGCAATGAGCCGGTGGCCTAAAGCCGCGCTAGAGCAGTTTGTCCAGCACGTCGTGGTGGATGGTGACCGGGAAGCGCTTCTTCAGCGCCTCGGTCAGCTGGCCGACAAGATCGTAGCGGGCGGCGTTGCCGAGTTCGGTCTGCAGCGCCTTGGCCATATCGGCCGGGGTGCTGTCGACGGATTTGATTTCCTTCAGCTGCCCGACATAAGCGCCAGCGGAATCGGTCGCGACGACGGTGTCGCCCACCTTGGCATCGAACAACTTGGCCGCAAGTGGCGTCGGCACGCCCGAGCCTGGCTTTGGCCGGCGATCTAGGGGAGCCGGTGTTGTCACGGTCAGCTTCTGGTCGGCCGCGGCCTTGGCGAGCGGGGTGCCGGCCGCAACGGCGGCTGCGAGCGCCTCGGCCTGCTTCTTGACGGCGTCCTGCTTCTGCTCGGTGGTCCAGGCGGTGACGATCTGTTCCTTGACTTCGGCAATTGGCTTGGTCTGCGGCGGCGTTATCTTGTCGACATGGACGACGAATATCGTGCCGTCTTCGGTTGCATTGACGCGGCTGATCTCGTTCTCGCCGGTCTCGAATGCGAGCTTCAGCACGTCCTGCGGCGAGGCCGGGATCGAAATCGGTTTGCCGTCAGGGTCGCGCCCGCCGGCATCGGTGAGGGTGATCGTCGTCAGCTTGAGATGATACTTGGCGGCGACATCGGCGAATGAGGTGCCTCCGGCCAGCGCGTCGTCGACCTGATTGGCGATATGGTCGAGCCGGTCGGCTTCCGCCTCCTGGATCAACTCGTCCTTGAGCTGCTGCTTCGCCTCGTCGAAGCTCGGGGTCCTCGGCGGTTCGACCTTCGTGACCAGCAGGATGTGCCAGCCGAGTGAATCCTTGATCGGCTGGCTCGGCTTGTCGAGCGACAGCTCGAACGCGGCCTCCGCCAGCGGTTTCGGCAGGTCGCTCGCCTTGACCAGCCCGAGATCGATCGTCTGCGGGTCCTGCCCGGCGATGGTCGTCGCGACGGTGGCGAAATCCTGACCGGCGGCGAGAGCGTCTTCGACGGCCTTCGCCTTGTCTTCGCTTGGCGCCAGGATTTGCCGCACTTGCCGCTGCTCCGGGATGGCGAGTTCGTCCTTGCGATCGTCATACATCTTCTTGACGTCATCGTCGGAGACGCTGACCTCTCCCGCGAGGTCGGCGATTCCGAGAACTCGCTAGCATGAAACCGCGGAACTCCGCGGCTTTGAACATGTCTTGGTGCGCGTCGTAGAACTTCTGCACATCCGCGTCGCTCGGCGCGCCGACCCCGGTGGCGGCGGCGAGCGCGATCGTGACGACGTCGGCCACCCGCGTCTCGCTGCGATGGCGGTAGATGGCGTCGATGACCGTAGCGGGGATCTTCACCCCGGCGGTGAGCGCCTGAAGCAGGTCGCCGCGCGGGATTTCCGTCCGCAGCCGCGCGATCAGTCCGTCTTCAGTCAGGTGATTCAATGCCAGGATCTGGTCGAACTGTTGCCGATTGAATTGGCCATCGGGCCCGATGAAAGCTGGATTCGCTTTGATCGCCGCGCGGATCACCTCATCCGACAGCTCAAGCTGCAGATGCGCGTTCTCCTGGTCGAGCAGGCTATCGTCGATAAGTTTGCCGAGCACCACGTCGCCAATGCCAAGCTGCCTCAACTGGGCCGCATCGAGCGCTGCGCCGAACTGGGCGCGCAGTCGGTCCACCGTTGGTTTCAGCGCGGCCTGAAATTGATCGGCGCGAATTTCACGGTCACCGACATTGGCGACAACCGCATCGGGCGAGCCCTTGTCCTGAGAAAACGGCGAGCGGGTATAAAGCCCCCAGAAGCCAAACGACAGGATCAACAAGCCGAACAGCACCTTGACGACGATGCCGCCCGCTCGGCTTCGGATTGCTTGCAACATAATGGCTGACCGTGTGTCTTTTTGGCCGGCCGCAGCGCGGGTTGACCCGCCCAGGCGCCGGTGTGATCGTGGCCGGCGATGATAGAGAGCGGTCGGCTGGGCCGCAACCACCGCCCGCGTCCCGCAGAGGAAGGGCCTATGGCTACGCGCAGACAACTTGTCGCCGGCAACTGGAAGATGAACGGCCTCAGAGCCGACGGGATCGCACTGGCGCGCGATGTCGCGATACGAGCGAAGGCGGGGACGTCGGCCTGCGACCTGCTGGTCTGTCCGCCGGCCACTTTGATTGCCGCGGTCGGCGAGGCGATCGCCGGCAGCGGAGTCGCGTTGGGCGGACAGAATTGCCATGCCGCCGAGAAAGGCGCCCATACCGGCGATGTCAGCGCCGAGATGCTCAAGGACGCCGGGTGCGGCTACGTCATCGTCGGCCACTCCGAGCGGCGTCTGAACTGCGGTGAGACCGATGCCGTCATCAACGCCAAGGTGGCGGCGGCGTGGCGCGCCGGCCTGGTCGCGATCCTGTGCGTCGGCGAGACCCGCGCCGAGCGCGAGGCGGGCAGGGCGAAGGACGTCGTCTCCGGCCAGCTCCGCGGTTCCCTGCCGGAGGGCGCCAATTCCGCTCGCGTGGTCATCGCCTACGAGCCGATCTGGGCGATCGGCACCGGCCTCACGCCGACACTCGCTGACATCGAAGAGATCCACCGGGCGATCCGCGCCGAGATCCCATCCGGCACGCGCATCCTTTACGGCGGCTCGGTGAATCCGAAGAACGCCGCTGAGATACTGGGCCTCGACGGGGTCGATGGCGCGCTGGTCGGCGGCGCCAGTCTCAAGGCCGAGGATTTCTGGGCGATCGCCGAGGCCTGCGGCTAGGCGGCGCTAGCCACGGGGCCGGGAACGGCCTAAAAGGCCGGCATGATCGTCCTGTTGTTCATCATTCATGTCGGCATCGCGGTCGCGCTGATCGGCACCGTCCTATTGCAAAAGAGCGAGGGCGGCGCGCTTGGGATGGGTGGCGGCGGCATGTCGGGGTTTATGACCGGCCGCTCGACCGCCAACCTGCTGACCCGCACCACGGCGATCCTCGCCACCGCGTTCTTCCTGACCAGCGTGCTGCTGGTTGTACTGAGCAATCGCGGCGGGCCGTCGCGATCGCTGCTCGACCAGGGGCCGCCGGCGACCCAGGAAACACCGGCGCCGCCTCCCGCGCCCGCGCCGCCCCCCGAGCCGAGCGCACCGCTGCAAAAGTGAGGCGAATCGCTCGAAGCCGAGCGTTTGCGCGATTTTTGTTGCATAAGGCCCGAGGTTTAGCCGGCGTTACTCCTCGTTGTCGCTCCCGACAGGCTTCGGTTCATTACCGCCGCGTTTTCGTAACCAACTGATTTGACGAGTTTTTCTTTTGGCATACCGGAGCCGAGCGTTTCCCGTTCGACACCGCGCTCGCTTGCTATAGATTGAAGGTCCATGACGCGGTTCATCTTTATCACCGGCGGCGTGGTCTCCTCACTCGGCAAGGGCATTAGCGCGGCATCGCTCGGCGCGCTGCTGCAGGCGCGCGGGCTCAAGGTCCGCCTGCGCAAGCTCGATCCTTATCTCAATGTCGATCCGGGGACGATGAGCCCCTATCAGCATGGCGAGGTGTTCGTCACCGACGACGGCGCGGAGACCGATCTCGATCTCGGCCATTACGAGCGTTATGTCGGCGTCGCCTCGCGCAAGAGCGACAGCGTCACCACCGGGCGGATCTATTCGACGGTGATCGGCCGCGAGCGGCGCGGCGAATATCTCGGCGCGACGGTGCAGGTGATCCCGCACGTCACCGACGCGATCAAGGAGTTCATCCAGGCCGATATCGACGACGCGGATTTTCTCCTTTGCGAGATCGGCGGCACGGTCGGCGACATTGAGAGCCTGCCGTTCCTCGAGGCGATCCGCCAATTGGGCAACGAGCTTGGCCGCGAGCGGGCTTGCTTTGTGCACCTGACGCTGGTGCCATGGATCAATTCGGCCGGCGAACTCAAGACCAAGCCGACCCAGCACTCAGCAAAGGAGCTGCTCGGCGTCGGCATCCAGCCCGACATCCTGCTGTGCCGTTGCGACCGGCCGATCCCCGAGGGCGCGCGCAAGAAGATTGCGCTGTTCTGCAATCTGCGCGAGTCGCGGGTGATCCCGGCGCTCGACGTCGACACGATCTACGCGGTGCCCGGCGCCTATCACGCCGAAGGCTTTGACCGCGAGGTCTGCGACCATTTCGGCATTGCCTCGCCGGAGCCGGACCTCAGCCGCTGGCATAGCATCGTCAATGGCATCCGCAAGCCCGAAGGCCAGGTCTCGATCGCCATCGTCGGCAAGTACACGCATCTGCCCGACAGCTACAAATCGCTGGCCGAGGCGATGGCGCACGGCGGCATCGCCAACAACGTGCGGGTCAAGATCGACTGGATCAACTCCGAGGTATTCGAGGCCGAGCACGAGGCGTTGCGCCAGCTCGAAGGCGTGCACGGCATTCTCGTGCCCGGCGGGTTCGGCGAACGCGGTACCGAGGGCAAGATCGAGGCGGCCAGGTTTGCCCGAGAGCGCCACGTGCCGTATTTCGGCATCTGTTTCGGCATGCAGATGGCGGTGATCGAGGCGGCACGCCACATGGCGGACCTGCCCGGCGCTGGCTCGACCGAGTTCGGTCCCTGCGACCATCCGGTCATCGGGCTGATGACCGAGTGGATGCGGGGCAACGAGGTCGAACAGCGTAGCGCCGGCGGCGATCTCGGGGGCACGATGCGGCTCGGCGCGTACGAGGCGGTGCTCGACCCCGAAAGCCGGGTCGCCGAAATCTATGGCGCCGACCGGATCAGCGAGCGTCACCGGCACCGCTATGAGGTCAATAGCGCTTACAAGGACACGCTCGAGGCCGCTGGCCTTCGCTTCTCGGGAATGTCGCCCGATGGCTTGCTGCCGGAGATCGTCGAAATCCCCGACCATCCGTGGTTTATCGGCGTGCAGTTTCACCCCGAGCTCAAATCCCGGCCGTTCGAGCCGCATCCCCTGTTCAAGTCGTTCGTCAAGGCTGCGCTCGACCAGTCGCGCCTGGTATAGTTTTATCTTCGTCACCCCCGCGCAAGCGGGGGCCCAGAGCCAACGCATCGACCCTGGGGTCCTGGATTCCCGCTTTCGCGGGAAAGACGATTTGGTAGGCGCGAAACGTAATGCAGCCTCGTCATGTCACCGTCGGCAATATTGCGATCGGCAACGATCTGCCGTTGGTGCTGATCGCCGGCCCGTGTGCGCTCGAAAGCCGAGCTCACGCGATGGAGATGAGCGCGGCTCTCGTCGAGCTACCGGCAAACTCGGCATCTCGTTGATCTACAAGACCTCGTTCGACAAGGCGAACCGTACCTCGATCGACAGCCCGCGCGGCATTGGCCTCGATGAGGGCCTGCCGATCCTTGCCGAGATTCGCGAGCGACGCGGCTGCGCGGTGCTGACCGATGTGCACCTGCCCGAGCAATGCGCGCCCACCGCCGAGGCGGTCGATGTGCTGCAGATCCCGGCCTATCTGTGCCGCCAGACCGACCTGCTCGCCGCCGCCGCCGAGACCGGCGCCGCGATCAACGTCAAGAAGGGTCAATTCCTCGCGCCCTGGGACATGAAGAACGTCGCTCGCAAGATCGCGGCGAGCGGCAACGAGCGCATCCTCCTCTGCGAGCGCGGCGCCAGCTTTGGCTACAACACTCTCGTCTCCGACATGAGGTCGCTGCCGGTGATGAAGGAGACCGGATATCCGGTCGTCTTCGACGCAACCCATTCGGTGCAGCAGCCGGGCGGGCAGGGCGGCACCAGCGGCGGCGAGCGCCGCTTTGTCGAGACCCTGGCGCGCGCCGCGGTCGCTGTCGGCGTCGCCGCCGTCTTCATGGAGACCCACCAGGACCCCGATAAGGCGCCCTCCGACGGACCCAACATGGTGCCGCTCAAGGCTTTGCCGGCGCTACTTGAGACACTGATGGAATTCGATCGGCTGGCGAAATCGCGGCCGTAGCCGCAATTAGCCCCTCACCCCAACTCTCTCTGCGTGAACGGGCGAGGGAGCGTGCCGGATCATATCCCCTCGCCCCGCGCGAGCGGCGAGAGGGAGGGGCCCATCGCGTCGCGATGGGAGGGTGAAGGGCATGCGATCCTTGATCGGGCCGTATCCGTCTGGCATTGACGCAGCGGACACTTACGAGGCCTCCATGACCGCTATCGCCGATATCCACGCCCGCGAAATCCTCGACAGCCGCGGCAACCCCACGGTCGAGGTCGAGGTCACGCTCGACAGCGGCACGATCGGCCGCGCCGCGGTGCCGTCGGGTGCCTCGACCGGCGCGCATGAGGCGGTCGAGAGGCGTGACGGCGGCGCGCGCTATCATGGACGCGGCGTTCTCCAGGCGGTTGATGCGGTCAACGGTGAGATTTTCGATGCGCTGTCCGGTTTCGACGCCGCCGCCCAGCTCGCCATCGACCGCACCCTGATCGAGCTCGACGGTACCCCGAACAAGGGACGGCTCGGCGCTAACGCCATCCTCGGCGTCAGCCTCGCTTGCGCCAAGGCTTCAGCCGAGGATATCGGCCAGCCACTTTACCGCTACGTCGGCGGCGTCCATGCCCATGTGCTGCCGGCGCCGATGATGAATATCGTCAACGGCGGGGTGCATGCCGACAACCCGATCGACATCCAGGAGTTCATGATCGTCCCGGTCGGGGCCGACACGGTGGCCGATGCGATCCGCGCCGGGTCGGAGATCTTTCACGCCTTGCGCCGCAAGCTGCACGATGCTGGCCTCAACACAAATGTCGGTGACGAAGGCGGCTTCGCGCCGAACCTCGCCTCGGCCGACGCCGCGCTTGGATTCGTCATGCAGGCGATCGAGGCGGCGGGCTACAAGCCTGGCGACGACGTCGTATTGGCGCTCGATCCGGCCTCGACCGAATTCTACGACAACGGCAAATACAACATGAAAGGCGAGGGCAAGGTGCTCGACGCCGCCGGCATGGTCGCCTACTACGCCGATCTTGTCGCCCGCTACCCGATCGTCTCCATCGAGGACGGCATGGCCGAGGACGATTGGGACGGCTGGGCGCTGATCACCCGAGAGCTCGGCAGCAAGGTGCAGTTGGTCGGCGACGATTTGTTCGTCACCAATCCTGTGCGGCTTCGCGAAGGGATTGAGAAAAACGTCGCTAACGCATTGTTGGTAAAAGTTAATCAGATCGGCACTCTGACTGAGACGTTGGATGCGGTCGCGGCTGCTTTGCGTGCCGGCTACGGGGCGGTGATGTCGCACCGCTCGGGCGAGACCGAGGACACCACGATTGCCGACCTCGCAGTGGCGACCAATTGCGGGCAAATCAAGACCGGCTCGCTGTCGCGCTCCGACCGGTTGGCCAAGTACAACCAACTCATTCGCATCGAGGAGAGCCTCGGCGTTTCAGCGCGCTACGCGGGGCGTTCCGCCTATCGGAAATAAACTCGTGTAATCGTCAAATTGTCGCGGTTGTTCTGTAGTGTTGACGTGTGCACCGGCGCGCGTAATTCTCGTGACTCATGGTGATCCTGCAGGAAATGCGCAGAAGGTCGTCGGCCATCGCTTGGCCGCTGATTGGGATCGCTGTGACCGCTTACTTTGTCTACCACGCTTGGATGGGGGACCGCGGTCTGAGCGCCGGCCGCGAGATCGCTCAGCAACTTTTCCTCGCCAAGCAGGATCTGGCCGCCGTTGAGGCCGAGCGCGACGCCCTCGCGCACAAGGTCTCTGGTCTCGATCCGGCGCATGTTGACCGCGATTTGCTCGACCAGCAAATCCGTGCGACCCTCGATCTTGTCGCGCCCAACGAAATCGTCATTCTGCAATCCGACAAAGCGCCGTAGTACCGGCCTAAACGCTGGTTCCGGGGTGTGATGGCGAGCGGATTTGCCGCCGGTTCATGCTGCCCGCGCGGTTGCAAACCAAGTCGTTTGTCAGCATTCTTCGGCGGCAGCCCGGAGGAAGCGTTTTATGCCAGCGAAGCGTGCCGCCAACTCGGTCAAGCTTGCGGAGCCGCCTGTCGCTGCGGCGACATTCAAGAAATTCTTCCAAGACATGTTGTTGATCCGCCGCTTCGAGGAGCGGGCGAGCCAGATGTACGGGATGCGGCTCATCGGCGGGTTCTGTCACCTCTATATCGGGCAAGAAGCGGTCGTCGTGGGCATGCAGGCGGCGCTCAAAGAGGGTGACAGCGTCATCACCACCTATCGCGACCACGGCCACATGCTCGCCTGCGGCATGGACCCCAAGGGCGTGATGGCCGAGCTGACCGGCCGGCGTGGCGGGTATTCGCACGGCAAGGGCGGCTCGATGCACATGTTCAGCCCCGAGAAGAACTTCTTCGGCGGCCACGGCATCGTCGGCGCCTCCGCGCCGCTTGGCACGGGCTTGGCGTTTGCTCACCGCTATCGCGGCGACGGTTTCATTTCGGTGACCTATTTCGGCGATGGCGCGATCAACCAGGGCCAGGTGGCGGAGAGCTTCAACATGGCCTCGCTGTGGAAGCTGCCGATCGTCTACGTCATCGAGAACAACCGCTACGGCATGGGCACCTCGGTCACCCGCGCTTCTGCGCGTACCGATCTGTTCCATCGCGGCATTGGCTTCGGCATCCCCGGCGAGCAGGTCGATGGCATGGATGTCGGCGCCGTCCATGAAGCGGCGCAGGCCGCGGCCGAGCATGCCCGTTCCGGGCAAGGGCCGATCATTCTCGAGATGCTGACCTATCGCTATCGCGGCCACTCGATGTCGGATCCGGCCAAATACCGAACCAAGGAAGAGGTTGACCGGATGCGCTCCGAGCACGATCCGATCGATCATTTGCGCGCGCGTCTGCTCGACGAGGGCATGGCCACCGAAGCCGAGGTCAAGGACATAGAGCGGCGCGCGCGTGACATCGTCGTCGAGGCGGCCCAGTTCGCTCAGGATTGCCCGGAGCCCGATCCGAGCGAGTTGTGGACCGATGTGCTGGCCGATGCCTAAGTTGGTTCGATGAGCACCGAAATCCTGATGCCGGCGCTGTCGCCGACGATGACCGAGGGCAAGATCGCCCGCTGGGTCAAGTCGGAGGGTGACCATGTCTCGCCCGGCGACGTGCTTGCCGAGATCGAGACCGACAAGGCGACGATGGAGGTCGAGGCGGTCGACGAGGGTATCCTCGCCAGGATCGTCATCCCCGAAGGTACCGAGCACGTCGCGGTTAACACGCCGATCGCGGTGATTACTGCCAACGGCGAGGAGGTGAGCGCCGCACTGGTGAAAGCGCCGGCGCCGCGCGAGACCAAGCCAGCCGAGGCCCATTCCGACGCTCCGCCGCATCCCGAGCCGTCGCACTCGCCGATGGTGCGCAGCCCGGGGCCTCCTACTCCGGCGCCGCCGCCGGCTCCTGTGCCCCCCGGCGAGCCGCAATATTCCGGCGCCACCGCGACGATCACCGTGCGCGAAGCACTGCGCGATGCGATCGCCGAGGAGATGCGGCGCGACGACACCGTGTTCCTGATGGGCGAGGAGGTCGCCGAATACCAGGGCGCGTACAAAGTTAGCCAAGGCCTCTTACAGGAATTCGGTCCCCGCCGGGTCATCGACACGCCGATCACAGAGCAGGGCTTCGCCGGGGTCGGGATCGGCGCCAGCTTCGCCGGCCTCAGGCCGATCGTCGAATTCATGACCTTCAACTTCGCGATGCAGGCGATCGACCAGATCGTCAATTCGGCGGCCAAGACGCGCTACATGTCCGGCGGGCAGATGGCCTGCCCGATCGTCTTCCGCGGCCCCAACGGCATCGCTTCGCGCGTCGCCGCGCAGCATTCGCAATGCTACGCCAGCTGGTACGCGCACGTGCCAGGGCTCAAGGTCGTCGCGCCTTATACCGGCGCCGATCACAAGGGGTTGCTGAAATCGGCGATCCGCGATCCCAACCCGGTCGTCTTTCTTGAGCACGAGCTGGTCTACGGCGAGAGCTTCCCGGTGCCCGAGGACCCCGACTTCCTGGTGCCGATCGGCAAGGCCCGGGTCGCCCGCGAGGGCGATCGGGTCACCATTACTGCTTTCTCGCGCATGGTGAGGCTCGCGCTGGAAGCGGCCGAGGAATTGGCCAAGGATGGTATCTCGGCCGAGGTGATCGACCTGCGCACCTTGCGCCCATTCGACGCCGCCACCGTCGCTGCCTCGGTCAAGAAGACCAACCGCCTCGTCGCGGTAGAGGAGGGTTGGCCCTTCGCGGGCATCGGCTCCGAGCTGGCCGCGGTGATGATGGAGGAATGCTTCGATTGGCTCGATGCGCCGGTCAAGCGCGTCAGCGGCAAGGATGTGCCGCTGCCCTATGCCGCCAATCTCGAACAGCTCGCCGTGCCGCAGGTGGCCGATATCGTCGCCGCCGCGCGCGAAGTCGCGTACCGCTAATGCCCATTCAAATCCTGATGCCGGCGCTGTCGCCGACGATGACCGAGGGCAGCGTCGCGCGCTGGCTCAAGAAGGAGGGCGACGAGGTCCATCCGGGCGACATCATCGCCGAGATCGAGACCGACAAGGCGACGATGGAATACGAGGCGGTCGACGAGGGCCGGCTCGGCAAAATCATCGTTCCCGAGGGCACGCAGGGCATCAAGGTCAACCAGCCGATCGCGGTTTTGCTCGAAGAGGGCGAAGATGCCTCGGCGATCGGCGCTGCTGCGGCGCCAAAATCAGCGGAACCAGCTGCTCCGCAACCGACCCCACCACCGGCGCCGGCCGAGGCTCCGAAAACCGCGCCGCTGCCCGCGCCAGCCGCTCGAACCGGCAACGGCCACGATACCTCGCGTATTTTCGCCAGCCCGCTGGCGCGGCGGATGGCGGCGCAGGCCGGCCTCGACCTCGCGGCGATCAAGGGTTCTGGTCCGCAGGGCCGCATCGTCAAGGCCGATATCGACGCGGCGCTGAGCCGTGGGCCGGCTCCAGCCGCTCGCCCGCCCTCGGCCACACCGGCAGCCCGTCCGCCGCAACTCGCGCCGCAGCCTTTCGCACCGGTCACTGGCGACCCGCCCTTTAAGCAGAAGCCGCACAGCCAGATGCGGCGGGTCATCGCCCGGCGCCTGACCGAGTCGAAGCAGAACGTCCCGCATTTCTACGAGACAATCGATTGCGAGATCGACGAGCTGCTGCGCATCCGCAAAGTGCTCAACGAGGGCGACCCGAACCTCAACCTCTCGGTCAACGATTTCGTCATCCGCGCCGCCGGTCTCGCGCTGCGTCAGGTGCCGGCGGCCAATGCGTCGTGGAGCGACGACGCGATCATCCTGTGGGAACGCGCCGACATCGCGATGGCCGTCGCGCTCGACGATGGGCTTATCACGCCGATTATCCGCGGCGCCGACCTCAAAGGTCTGCAACAGATCGCCGCCGAGACCAAGGACCTCGCCGCCCGCGCCCGCGCCGGCAAGCTGAAGCTCGAGGAGTTCCAGGGCGGCACCTTCTCGATCTCCAATCTCGGCATGTACGGCATCCGCGAGTTTGCCGCGGTGATCAACCCGCCGCAGGGTTGCATCCTCGCCATCGGCGCCGGCGCGCCGCGCCCGGTGGTCAAGGACGGTCAGCTCGCGGTCGCGACCGTAATGAGCTGCACCTTGTCGGCTGACCATCGCGCGGTCGACGGTGCGGTTGGCGCGCAATTCCTCGCCGCGTTCAAGAAGCTGATCGACGAACCGGCTCGGATGCTGCTGTAAGCTAACGCCGATGGCAGACACTTACGACGTTGTGATCCTTGGCGGCGGGCCGGGCGGCTATGTCGCGGCGATCCGCGCGGCGCAGCTCGGCATGAAAACCTGCCTGGTCGAGCGCGAGCATCTCGGCGGCATCTGCCTTAACTGGGGCTGCATTCCCACGAAGGCGCTGCTGCGCACCTCCGAAATCTATCACCTGATGCAGCACGCTCGGCGATTTCGGGCTCGTCGGCCGACAACATCCGCTTCGACCCCGCCAAGGTCGTCGCGCGCTCGCGCGCCGTCGCCAAGCAGCTGTCGAACGGCGTCGGCTTTCTGATGCGCAAGAACAAGGTCACCGTCGTGACGGGAGAGGGGAAGCTCGCCGGCAAGGGCAAGGTCGCAGTCACCAAGGATGGCAAGCAAGTCGCCGATATCGAGGCCAAGCACTTCATCCTCGCCACCGGCGCCCGCGCCCGCTCGCTGCCCGGCCTCGAACCCGACGGCAAGCTGGTGTGGACCTACAAGGAGGCGATGATCCCGCCGGCGATGCCCAAATCGCTGCTGGTCGTCGGCTCGGGCGCGATCGGCATCGAGTTCGCCAGCTTCTACCGCGACATGGGCGCCGAGGTGACCGTGGTCGAGGTCCTCGACCGCGTGCTGCCGGTCGAGGACGAGGAAATCTCGAACTTCGCCCGCAAGGCCTTTGAGAAGCAGGGGATCAAGATTCACACCGGCGCGGCGGTGAAGGTGCTGACCAAGGGCAAGGACAATGTCGCCGCCCATATCGAAACCAAGGACAAGGCGTTCGACATCACCGTCGACCGGGTGATCTCCGCGGTCGGCATCGTCGGCAATGTCGAGGGCATCGGCCTCGAAGGGACCGGGGTCAAGGTCGAGCGCAGCCATGTCGTCGCCGACGAATGGCTGCGAACCGGCGAACCGGGCGTCTATGCCATCGGCGACCTGGTCGGCCCGCCCTGGCTGGCGCACAAGGCGATGCACGAGGGTGTCGTCTGCGTCGAGCACATCGCCGGGGTCGACGGCGTCCACCCGCTCGACCTGCGCAACATCCCGGGCTGCACCTATTGCCGGCCGCAGGTGGCGAGTGTCGGCCTGACCGAAAAAGCCGCGCGCGACCAGGGCTACGAGGTAAAAATCGGGCACTTCCCATTCATCGGCAACGGCAAGGCGATCGCGCTCGGCGAACCCGAGGGCATGATCAAGACCGTGTTCGACGCCAAGACCGGCGAGCTCCTCGGCGCGCACATGATCGGCGCCGAGGTCACCGAGCTGATCCAGGGCTACACCATCGCCAAGACGCTCGAGACCACCGAGGCCGAGCTGATGCGCACGATCTTCCCGCACCCGACGATCTCGGAGGCGATGCACGAGAGCGTGCTTGACGCCTACGGCCGCGCTCTCCACTTCTGAGGGATGGCAAGTCCCGAGCCTACTAGCGCTGCGTTGCGTCATCCCGAAAAGGCCCGGCTGCCCGACAATTCGAGCCCGAGGAAGCCGGCGTGGATCAGGGTCAAGGCACCGGTTTCGCCCGAGTACCACGCCACCCGCCGCCTGATCCGCGAGCACAACCTCCACACCGTCTGCGAGGAAGCGGCCTGCCCCAATATCGGCGAGTGCTGGAAGGAGAAGCACGCGACGGTGATGATCCTCGGCGCCACCTGCACCCGCGCCTGTACCTTCTGCAACGTCGCGACCGGACGCCCTGATCTGCTCGACCCGCATGAGCCGGAGCGGGTAGGGGAGGCGGTCGGCAAGCTCGGCCTTGCGCATATCGTCGTGACCTCGGTTGACCGCGACGACCTCGGCGACGGCGGGGCCGCGCATTTTGCCCGCACCATCGCGGCGATCCGCGCCGCCGCGCCGGCAACGACGATCGAGGTCCTGGTTCCCGATTTCCTCAAGAAGGACGGTGCGATCGAGACCGTGGTCGCCGCACGCCCCGACGTGCTCAATCACAATCTCGAAACCGTGCCGCGGCTTTATGCCGAGGTGCGGCCCGGCGCTCGTTATTTCGCTTCGCTGCGGCTGCTCGACGAGGTCAAGCGCATCGACCCGGCGATGTTCACCAAATCGGGGATCATGGTCGGGCTCGGCGAGGACAAGGCCGAGGTGCTCCAGGTCATGGACGATCTGCGCGCGGCCGAGGTCGATTTCCTCACCATCGGCCAGTACCTCCAGCCGACGCCCAAGCACCACGCGATCGACCGCTTCGTCACGCCAGACGAGTTTGACTCCTACCGCCGCCAGGCGCTGGGCAAAGGATTTTTGACGGTCTCGGCGTCGCCGCTGACCCGCTCGTCGTATCATGCCGGCGACGATTTCGCGCGCTTGAAAGCGGCCCGCGCCGCCGCACTTACCTAGCCACGATGCCGACCCATGCCGAACAGCGGCTGCTCCCCTACACCCCGGAGCAGATGTACGCGCTTGTCGCCGACATCGAGCGCTACCCCGAGTTCCTGCCGTGGTGCGTCGCCGCTCGGATCAAGGAGCGCCGCGCCGATTTCATCGACGCCGACCTCGTCATCGGCTTCCGGATGTTCCGCGAGCGATTTGCGTCTCATGTAAAACTGGACCCGCCCACCCGCATCGACGTCACCTACGCCGAGGGACCGTTCCGCTACCTCGACAACCACTGGATTTTCGAGCGGGCGCCGGGCGGCTGCCGGGTCGATTTCTTCGTCGATTTCGAGTTCAAATCACGACTGCTGCAAAAGGTCATCGAGGTGTTGTTTGGCGAGGCGGTCAAGCGAATGGTCGCCGCCTTCGAGAGTCGCGCCAAACAGCTTTATGGCACCCCGGCGCCCGATGGAGCAGGGGCGCCCGCTTAGCTCAACTGGGTAATGTCCCACAGCTTCGTCGTGCCCTCGCCCGAGGCGACGGCGAGAAGCTTGCCGTTTGGCGAGAAGGCAATAGCCCAAGCGCTGGTCGACGCCGCTCCGAGGTTCGCCAGCCCGCTGCCGGTCGCGACCTCCCAGAGCCGCACTGGCTGACCGAGTGCTCCGATCGCCAGCATTTTCCCGTCGGGAGAAAAAGCGAGCCGCGTGCCGAGCCCCCAGGTACCGGCGATGTTGCGGGGCGCCGCCTGCGCCGAGCCCGGCTCGCGCAGCGTGACCCTGAATTCGTTTGCCGCCGCGACGTGGCGCTCGTCGGGCGAGGTGGCGACCGACTGCCCGCTCGTCCAATAGAGCGTGCGCAGTTTGATGTCGTTGGCCTTGTCGAGCAGGCGATTGGCGATTTTGCCGATCGCCGCAAAGCCGCCGTCGCCTCCGCTGGCCTGGAGCGGCGCCGACAGTGCCGGATTTGCGCCGCGTTGTTCGCTGTCGCCCCCGTCAGTTTCGTGTTCGAGATCCCAAACGCGCACAATTTGCGCCGCGCCCGCGCGCAGCATGCGGGCATTATCCGAGAACGCGATCCAATGACCGATGCCGGGAAAACCGTTGAGCGTTTTCAGCACCTGGCCGGAGATCGCTTCGAACAGGGTGACATTGCCGTCCTCGTAACCGACCGCGACGCGATCGCCGTCCGGCGAAAAGCCCACTGCAAGAGCGGCGGAGCGCGGCTCGCGCGTCAGCGACTGCAGCATTTGCCCGGTTGCGACGTCCCACACCTTTGTCGTGCGGTCGAGGCTCGCCGAGGCCAGCGCCCTGCTATCCGGCGAGAACGCGACGGAGAGGATGATCCCAGCATGCCAGCGCAGCAGCCGAAGCGGTTCGCCCAGTTCCCTATCGCCCGTGTTCGCCGCCGTCGTGCGCCCGCTGGTCAGACCCTCGACGGCGCTGCGCGCCATCGAGAACATCCGACGCGCCATCAATTTTCCCTTCTCAATGGCCTCGGCGTTGATGATTGGTTGTGGTGCAGGCGTCGGAGCGGGAGGCGGGGCTACAGCGGGAGTGGGCTTGGGCTCCTCCACTTTGGACCGCGTCAGCAGCGCGTCCATGTTGCGCAACAGGCGCTGCATATGAATGTCGAAATCCTGTCCCAAATCGACGCGCTGCCCGTTTCGGTAGACAAAGTCTCGCATCTTGTCGGGCAACAGCGCGGGGTCTGGCATCATCGCGCCGTCGACAAAGAGCGGGATGACGGTGACGTCGGACGCGAGCGCGGTTTCGACCTCGACGCGAACCGGGTCGTTGGCCTGGGCAATACGCGACTGGCGGCCCCGTCCAAGCCAATGCCGGCCGACGATGACGAGGACGATGTCGCTTTCGCGCAACGTCTTCGCTAGGTGCTGTCGGAAATCGACCGAAAGCGGAATGCTGTCGATATCGCGATAGACCGAGTCTCGACCGTAATGCGCGATCAGCCGATCGAAGATGCGGCCCGCGATCGGGCCTGAATCGGCACGCCGGTAGGAGATCATGATGCGCGGCACGGCGAAATCGGGCGTCCCTTTGCGCCGAAGGTCGGGCCTCCGCGGCAGACTATATCAGAGACCGTCGAAAGATCGCGCGCTCAACGTCCCGTTGCTTCTTTGAGCAGCAACTCGAGCGCGGATACCGTCGCGGCGCGCCGAACTTCGGTGCGGTCGGCGGGAAAGACATGGCGTTGGCTTCGGCTTGCCACTTTCGTCGCGACCGCGAGATAGACCAGCCCAACCGGCTTCTCGGCGCTGCCGCCGCCCGGTCCGGCGACCCCGGTGACCGACACCGCGAGATCGACCCCGGCGCGCGCTACCGCACCCTTGGCCATCGCCAGCGCGGTCTCGCCGCTGACCGCGCCGTGCGCGGCGAGCGTCGCCTCGGGCACGCCGAGCAGCTCCATCTTGGCTCGGTTCGAATAAGTGACGAAGCCCCGATCGACGACGTCGGACGAGCCGGGGATCGCGGTCAGCGCCGCTGCCACGAGACCGCCGGTGCAGCTTTCCGCGGTCGCGATACGCCAACCGCGCCGCCGGCAAGCGTCGAGTACTGTCGTGGCCAGACCTATGGTTTCACGGTCGAACACCGGTTACCCCCTCGAGGGCGGCGATGAGGATCAGAGCGTAAATTGCCGCCGCGATATCGTCGAGCATGACGCCGAGCCCGCCTTTGATAGTGCGGTCGCACCAGGACACCGGAAACGGCTTCCAGATGTCGAACAGCCGAAACGCGAGGAACGCGGCCGCGTATAGCCACACCCGCTGCGGTACCGCCAGGAGCACCAGCCATTGCGCGGCGATTTCGTCGATGACCACCCAGCCCGGGTCGCTCGCCGGTGTCGCGGAGGTAACTCGCGCCGCGGCCCACCATCCGCCGAGAAAGGCGATCGCCGCCGCGATCGCCAGAGCGGTTGGCCCACCCGCACCCCGGATCAGCCAGGCGCAGGGCAGGGCGGCGAGCGAGGCCCACGTTCCCGGCGCGCCTGGCAGCAGGCCAATGCCGAAACCGCTCGCGATGAGCATCGCCGGGTGCGACAGCGGCAAACCGGTTTTGTTGTCTGTTCGGATCACTCTTTTTCGTCATGGCCGGGCCCGTCCCGGCCATCCACATGGATACTCGGGACATGCCCGGGGATGACGAGCTTTGAGGTTTGGGTCATAGCGGCAACCGCACGGTCGCGACCGCCTGGGCGGCGATCCCCTCGCCGCGCCCGGTGAAGCCGAGTCTCTCGGTGGTCGTCGCCTTGACGCTCACCCGGTCAGGCGCGACGCCGGCGATCGCCGCGATGCGCTCGACCATCGCGGCTCGGTGCGGCCCGATCCTCGGCCGCTCGCAGATGATGGTGACGTCGAGCGCGGCGACGCCGCCGCCCTTGGCGCGCACCAGCCCCACGGCATGTGCCAAGAAGCGGTCGGAGCTAGCGCCTTTCCATTGCGGGTCGCTCGGCGGGAAGTGCATGCCAATATCGCCTGCGCCGATCGCGCCGAGCACCGCGTCGGTCAGAGCGTGCAGCCCGACATCGGCGTCGGAATGCCCAACCACGCCCGCATCGTGCGGTAGCCAGACCCCGCACACCATCAGCCCGTCGCCGGGCCCAAATGGGTGCACGTCGAAGCCTTGCCCGACGCGCACGTCGCCTTGCCGGGCCGCGATCAACCGCTCGGCGGCGTTGAGGTCATCGGTGGTTGTCACCTTCAGGTTCGCCTCCCCGCCCGCGACGACCAGCGGCGCGATCCCGGCGGCCTCGGCGACCGCGGCATCGTCGGTCAGCGCCTGCCCCGCCACGCGGCGATGCGCCTCCAGGATCGCGTCGAAATGAAAACCTTGCGGCGTTTGCACCCGCCACAATCCGGTGCGGTCGATGGTTCCCGTGATGGTCTCGCCGCTCACTCGCTTGATCGTATCGCCAAGTGGCAGGCCGGGGATCGCCGCCGGCGCGCGATCGAGCGCGTCGAGAACCCGGTCGATGAGCCTGGTATCCGGAAACGGCCGGGCGCCATCATGGATCAGCACTAGTTTGGGGCGATGCGGCGCCAGCGCCTCGAGCCCGAGCCGCACCGAATCCTGCCGTTCCGCCCCGCCGGCGACCGGCGGCAACAAATCGAGCCCGGCGAGGGCGCGGTCATAGGCCTCGCGATCCTCCGGGCGGATCGTTACCAGCACGCCGTCGACGCGCGGATGTCTAGCAAACGCCTCGACCGCGTGCCGCAATACGCTCGACCCGCCGAGCGGCAGATATTGCTTCGGCAATGTCCCGCCGAAGCGGGTGCCGCGTCCGGCTGCCAGCACCAGAGCGAATGTCGAAACCATGAGGTAAAGTACCATGAAGCGGGCGAAGCGCGGCTCCTTGTCACTTATGTTGCAGTGCACAAAGGATTCGCATAAAATGTCTGCCTAAAAAACGCGCACTCAAATACATTGCCGCTAAAATGAGCATTTGTATCGGCCCCATCGTTCTCGATGATCCGGTGATCCTGGCGCCGATGTCGGGTGTGACCGATCTGCCGTTCCGCCGCGTCGTCAAGTCGAGCGGCGCCGGGCTTGTCGTATCCGAGATGATCGCCAGCCAGGCGGCGATCCGCGAAACGCGCCAGTCGCTGACCATGGCGCAGACTTGCGCCGACGAACAGCCGATGGCGGTACAGCTCGCTGGTTGCGAGCCTGAGGTGATGGCCGAGGCGGCGAAACTCAACGCCGATCGCGGCGCGAGTATCATCGACATCAATTTCGGCTGCCCGGTGAAAAAGGTCGTGAATGGCCATGCAGGCTCGGCGCTGATGCGCGACGAGTTGCACGCGGCGCGCATTCTCGAGGCGACGGTAAAGGCGGTCGATCTGCCCGTGACCTTGAAGATGCGTACCGGTTGGGACGAGAGGAACCGCAACGCGCCGCGCCTGGCTAAGATCGCGGAGTCCTGCGGCATCCGCATGGTCACGGTGCATGGCCGCACGCGCAACCAGATGTTCGCCGGCAGCGCCGATTGGCAGTTCATCCGCGAGGTGAAGGAGGCGGTTTCGCTCCCGGTCATCGCCAATGGCGACATCAACTCGCTCGACGATGCCGAGCGGGCGCTCGCGGAAAGCGGCGCCGATGGGGTGATGATCGGCCGCGGCGCCTACGGGCGGCCCTGGTTTGTCGCGCAGGTCATCGAATGGCTGAAGAGCCGCCGCCGCGTTCCCGATCCGCCGCTCGCCAGCCAATACGCGACGCTCAACGCGCATTACGACGCCATGCTGACGCATTACGGCAGCGAGGTCGGAGTTAAGATCGCGCGCAAGCATGTCGGCTGGTATTCCAAGGGCTTGCCGGGTTCGGCCGAGTTCCGCGCGGCGGTCAACCAGACCGTCGATCCAACCGCCGTTCGCGGTTTGATGCGCGCGTTTTACCAGCCGCTTGTCGAGCGCGAGGCGGCGTGACCGTGACCTGGGTATCGGGCGATGAGGGCAGGCTCGATCCGGCCCTGGTGCTGTCCGCGCTTCCCGATCCAGTGATCGCGCTCGATCGCGGCGGGGCGGTGCGGTTCGTCAACCCCGCCGCCGAGCAGTTTCTCGGGGTCAGCGCCGCGGCGCTGCGCGGCGTGTTGCTCAGCGATTTCGTCGTGGCCAGCAGCCCGCTTTTCGGATTGGTCGAGGCGGTGTGGCGCAATGGCGGTTCGATCGCCGAGTATGACGTGCTGCTCGAAGGCCCACGTCTTCCGGCCCGGCCGGTGACAATCCAGGGCGCCTTGGCTGGCGAGGGGGGCGACCTCCTGGTCTTGACGCTGCACGAGCGCGCCATCGCCGATCAGATGGATCGCCAGCTCACCCATCGCAACGCGGCGCGTTCGATGACTGCGATGGCGGCGATGCTGGCGCACGAGGTCAAGAACCCGCTCTCCGGGATTCGCGGCGCGGCGCAGCTTCTCGAGCAGGACGCCGACGACGCGGCGCGCCAGCTGACCCAACTCATTTGCGACGAGACCGACCGCATTGTCGCGCTGGTCGACCGCATGGAGGCGTTCTCCGACCACCAGCCGATCGCCCGCGGCGGCGTCAATATTCATGAGGTGCTGGAGCGGGTGCGCCGCATCGCCCAGTCGGGGTTTGCGCGCCATGTCCACTTCGCCGAGGACTATGACCCGTCCCTCCCGCTGGTCCACGGTAATCGGGACCTGCTGGTGCAGGTGTTTCTCAACCTGATCAAAAACGCGGCAGAGGCTAGTCCGGCCAAGGGCGGCGAGATCGTGCTGGCCACCGGCTATCGGCATGGCAGGCGGCTGACCACCCGAAATGGCGGGCCGCCGTTGCAATTGCCGCTGATGGTGTCGGTCACGGATAACGGGCCCGGCATCCCCGACGATTTGCGCGCACACCTCTTCGATCCCTTCATTACCTCTAAGCGGAACGGAACTGGCCTTGGTCTTGCACTGGTCGCCAAGGTGATCGGCGACCACGGCGGGATTATCGAGTTCGATAGCCAGCCTCGCCGCACGGTTTTTCGGGTGTTTTTGCCAGTGGTCCCTCGGGGTGGCCGGCAGGGCAGTCTGGGCGATGAGCGCAACGATACTGGTAGCTGACGACGACCGGGCGATCCGCACGGTATTGAACCAGGCTCTGGCTCGGCTGGGCCACGACGTGCGTATGACGGGCAGTGCCGCGACCCTGTGGCGCTGGATCGCCGAAGGCGAAGGCGATCTCGTCATCACCGACGTCATCATGCCCGACGAGAACGGGCTCGACCTCATCCCACGGATCAAGAAATTGCGCCCTGAGCTGCGCGTCATCGTGATGAGCGCGCAGAACACGCTGCTCACCGCGGTCAAGGCGACCGAGCGCGGCGCTTTCGAATACCTGCCCAAGCCGTTCGATCTGCGCGAGCTGGTCAGCGTCGTCGAGCGCGCGCTGTCGGCACCGCCGATCGCGCCGGACGACGAGGAGGTCGACGACGAGCAGCTGCCGTTGATTGGCCGCTCCCCGGCGATGCAGGAGATTTACCGCTCGATCGCCCGGCTGATGGGAACCGATCTCAGCGTGCTGATCACCGGCGAGAGCGGCACCGGCAAGGAGTTGGTGGCGCGCGCCTTGCACGATTTCGGCAAGCGCCGTAACGGCCCCTTCGTCGCCATCAACATGGCGGCCATCCCACGCGAGTTGATCGAGAGCGAGCTCTTCGGCCACGAGCGCGGCGCGTTCACCGGCGCGGCCCAGCGCAGCGCCGGGCGCTTCGAGCAAGCCAAGGGCGGCACGTTGTTCCTCGACGAGATCGGCGACATGCCGTTCGAGGCGCAAACGCGGCTGCTGCGTGTCCTGCAGGAAGGCGAATACACCTCGGTCGGCGGGCGCGCGCCGATTCGCGCCGACAGCCGTATCATCGCCGCGACCCATCGCGACCTGTCGCAGCTGATCCGCCAAGGGGTCTTCCGCGAGGACCTGTTTTATCGCCTCAATGTCGCGCCGATCCGCATCCCGCCGCTGCGTGAGCGGACCGCCGACATCCCAGCGCTGGCACGCCATTTCGCGACGCAGGCGGCGAAGGAAGGCCTGCCGGCGAAGATGCTCGATGACGCGGCGATGGAACGTCTGCGCGGCTACCGCTGGCCGGGCAATGTGCGCGAACTGGAGAACATGGTGCGGCGCCTTGCCGCGCTTTATTCGCAGGAAGTCATTGGCGTCGACGTGATCGAGGCGGAATTGGCCTCGGCGCCGGCAGCGACAGCGACCGAAATCAGCAATGACGAGGGACTCGGCGCCGCGGTGGAGCGGCACATCAACGATTATTTCGTCGCGCATAAGGGGGCGATGCCGGCGGCTGGGCTCTACGATAGGATTTTGCGCGAGATCGAGCGCCCGCTGATCGTCGCGACCCTGGTCGCGACCCGCGGCAACCAGATCAAGGCCGCCCATGTGCTGGGTCTCAATCGCAACACCCTGCGCAAGAAAATCCGCGAATTGGACATCCCGGTCGTGCGCGGCCTAAAATAGCGGGTTGCTGCACCGGCCTTAGACTCCGCTCTACCGCCCGGTTGCTCGCTGCGACAGTAGGGAACGCTGAATGAGCGTGGCGCAGCAGGTAGGACGCTGGGCTGGCCGGACCGGATTGCGCCGAAAGACCGCCATCGCGTTGGCGGCGGCGGCGCTGTTGTCCGGGATCGCCACCTATCTGGCGTTGACGGGGGCCCCGCCCTTCGGCCCGCGGCCGGTCGTGGTCCTCTCGCTGCTGAACCTCGATTTGGTGTTGTTGCTGGCTCTCGCCGCGCTTGCGGCGAAGCGGCTAGCGGAGGTTTGGGCGGGGCGGCGGCGCGGTCTGGCGGGCTCGCGGCTGCAAGTGCGGCTTGTCGTCCTGTTCAGCCTGATCGCGGTACTGCCGACAATCTTTGTCGCTGTGTTCTCCTACCTCTTCTTCAGCTTTGGCATCGAAAGCTGGTTCAGCGACAAGGTGCGAACGGCGATCTCGGAATCGGTCGAGGTCGCCGACGCCTACGTCAAGGAACATCAGCAGGCAATCCGCGCCGACGCGCTGGGGATGGCGAACGCCCTCAACCAGTATGCGGCGACGATGATCATCAGCCCGCAGGATCTGGTCCAGGCCTTGACCATCCAGGCCTCGATGCGCGGCCTTACCGAGGCGGCGGTGCTCGACAGCAAGGGCAACATGGTTGCGCGCACCGGCCTCGTCTTCGCCCTCGGCGTCGAGGATGTCGGGCAAGACGCGCTGCGCCGCGCCGATCAGGGCGAGGTCGTCATTATGACTGACGACCAGGAGGAGCGGGTTCGCGCGCTCGTCAGCCTCGGCGGATTCAGCGGTCTCTATCTCTATGTCGGGCGGTTCCTGGAGCCCAAGGTCCTCGCCCATCGCAATGAGACGCAGCTAGCCGCCGCGCAATATGCCCAGCTCGAAGGCAAGCGCGCCGGGCTGCAGATCACCTTTTCGCTCATCTTCATTCTGGTGGCGATGCTGTTCCTTGCCGCTGCCGTGGTCATCGGCATCAATTTCGCGACCCAGCTTGCGGATCCGATCAGCCACTTGGTGGCCGCTGCGGAAAGGGTAGGGGCGGGCGATTTGTCCGCTCGTGTACCGGAAGGCGAAAAAGACGACGAGATGGTGTTGCTCAGCCGCGCCTTCAATCGGATGACCGACCAGATTCAAACTCAGCAGCAGGAGTTGCTTGAGGCCAACAAGCAACTCGATGAACGCCGGCGATTTACCGAGACGGTCTTGACCGGCGTCACCGCCGGGGTCATCGGACTCGATCGGGTTGGCCGCGTTCACTTGCCCAACCGCTCGGCCTCGACGCTGCTTGGCGTCGATCTCGACGCCTCGATCGGCGAAGATCTTGCCGCGGTCGTGCCGGAGATGGCGGAGCTGCTCGAACACGCGGCCCGTCGCCCTGACCGGGTCGCGCAAGGCCAGGTGCAGATTAGCGAGCGCAACAGCACCCGCACCCTTCTGGTGCGGATTGCCGCCGAGCAAGACGAAGAGGGCATCGGCGGCTTTGTCGTCACCTTCGACGACATCACCGAGCTGCTGTCGGCGCAGCGCAAGGCGGCCTGGGCGGATATCGCTCGCCGTATCGCCCATGAGATCAAGAACCCGCTGACCCCGATCCAGCTCTCGGCCGAGCGCTTGCGCCGGAACTATTTGAAAGACATCAAAAAGGACCCGGAAACCTTCCGCATTTGCACCGATACGATCATTCGCCACGTCGAGGATATCGGCCGCATGGTCGACGAATTCTCGTCGTTCGCGCGCATGCCAACTCCGGTGCTGAAACCGGAGGATTTGACGGTGATTGTCGAGCGCGCCGTATTCCTCGAGCGGACGGCCCATTCCGACATCGCCTTCGATACCCGCTTCGCGGTGCGGCCTCTGACGGTTCGTTGCGACGGCAGGCTGGTTGGCCAAGCCGTCATCAACATCGTCAAGAACGCGGTCGAGGCGATCGAGGCGCGGGTTCTCGAGTCTGGCCCTAACCCCAAGGGCCGGATTTCTGTCGGGGTCGACGAGTCGGCGGGCAGAATGGTCGTGACCGTGGAGGATAACGGCAAGGGCCTGCCCAAGCGTGGCCGCGAGCGGCTCACGGAACCCTATGTCACGACGCGGACGAAGGGCACCGGGCTGGGCCTCGCCATCGTCAAGAAGATCATGGAAGATCATCAAGGTGAGTTGGTGCTCGAAGATGCGGAGCCGTTTGGTGCCCGGGTGCGGCTGGTGTTTGCGGCCGAAACGCGCGGCGCGGTTCGGCCCGACGCTGCGGCGGGCGCCGATTTGAGCGAAGTCGCACATGGCGCATGACATTCTGATCGTTGACGACGAAGCCGACATCCGCATGTTGATTGCGGGTGTGCTGAAGGACGAGGGCTACGCCACGCGCGAGGCCGCCAACAGCACCGAGGCGATGCAGGAGGTGCGGGCCAGGCAGCCGACCTTGGTTATCCTCGACATCTGGCTGCAGGACAGCGAGCTCGATGGGATCGGGATCCTGCGGCAGCTACGCAGCGAGATCCCCTCGGTACCGGTGGTGATGATCAGCGGCCACGGCACCATCGAGACGGCGGTCGAGGCCATCAAGATTGGCGCCTACGATTTCATCGAAAAGCCGTTCAAGTCCGATCGCTTGCTGCTGATCGTGCAGCGCGCGATCGAGACGGCGGTGCTACGCCGGGAAAACGAAGAGCTGCGGCTGCGCGCCGGCGGCCAGATCGACCTCGTTGGCATTTCGGCTGCGGCAAGTCAGCTCCGGCAACAGATCGATCGCGTCGCGCCAACCGGCAGCCGCGTCCTGGTCTCGGGCGCGCCCGGGGCGGGAAAAGAGGTTGTCGGCCGGCTGCTTCATGCTCATTCGCGGCGCTCTGGCGGACCTTTTATCGCCGTCAACTGCGCGACAATGCGCCCCGATAGGCTCGAACTTGAATTGTTTGGCAGCGAAACGGCGATTGATGGCGCGCCGCGCAAGATCGGCACCTTCGAGCGCGCCCATGGCGGCACCCTGTTTCTCGACGAGGTTGCCGATATGCCGCTGGAGACCCAGGGCAAGATTGTCCGGGTCTTGCAGGAGCAGACGTTTGAGCGGGTAGGGGGCTCGCAGCGGGTCGAGGTCGATGTCCGCGTGGTCGCTTCGACCAATCGTGACCTCTCGGCTGAGATCGCGGGGGGCCGTTTCCGTGAGGATTTGTATTACCGGCTCAACGTCGTGCCGATCCGCGTGCCGGCGCTGCGCGAGCGTCGCGAGGACATTCCGCTCCTGGCGCGGCATTTCATGGAGCGGGGGGCCGAAGCGGCGCGCCTGCCGCCGCGGGAGATCGGCGAAGACGCCTTAGCGGCGCTCCAAGCCTATCCGTGGCCCGGCAACGTCCGCCAGCTGCGCAATGTCGTCGACTGGCTGCTGATCATGGCGCCCGGTGACCCGCGTGAAGCGGTCCATGCCGACATGCTGCCCAACGACATCACCGCGATCGCGCCCACCGTCGTCAAATGGGACAAGGGCAGCGAGATCATGATTTGCCGCTGCGCGACGCGCGCGAGGTGTTCGAACGCGAATACCTGCTGGCGCAGGTGACGCGGTTTGGCGGCAACATCTCGCGCACCGCGAATTTTGTCGGCATGGAGCGCTCGGCGCTGCATCGCAAGCTCAAATCGTTGAACGTCCTGTTCAACGACGCCCGCTCAAAACCACCGGACGACCGGCCCGACTGCAGAGAGACCGGCAGCCGGGGGGATGAATGGCGCAGCGGTTCTCCAGATCACCTCGCTTTCCGCTCGGCAGAGTCGCTCATGTCCCGAATAGCCTATGTCGACGGCAGCTATCGCCCGCATCGTGACGCGGCGGTTCACATAGAGGATCGCGGCTACCAGTTCGCCGACGGCGTCTACGAGGTAATCGCGGTTCGTGGCGGCCGCCTGCTCGACGAGGAGCTGCATCTGAAGCGCCTGCGCCGGTCGCTCGCGGAGCTGCGCATCGAAGGCGCCATCGGCGACGGACCGCTTGGCGTCGTGCTGCGCGAGGTTGTCCGCCGTAACGGCGTGCGGGACGGCATCGTCTATCTGCAGATCACCCGCGGCATTTCCCCGCGCGATCACGCCTTTCCCAAGGCGGCGCATCCGGTCCTCGTCGTCACCGCGCGCCGGTCGCGCCCGCCCAACCCCAAGCTCCACGAGCAAGGGGTTGGCGTCATCACCATTCCGGATATCCGCTGGCAGCGCTGCGACATCAAGTCGGTGTCGCTGCTGCCCAACGTGCTCGGCAAGCAGCAGGCGCGCGAGGCCGGGGCCTACGAGGCGTGGCAGGTCGACCCGCTCGGCCGCATTACCGAAGGCACCTCGACCAACGCCTGGATCGTCACCCCCGATCATCAGGTCGTCACCCGGTTTCTCGACCACGCGATCTTGAGTGGGGTGACCCGCTTGGCGCTGATCGAGATCATCCGGCGCGAGGGTTACCAGTTCGTCGAGCGCGCCTTCACCGTCGCCGAGGCGAAATTCGCGCGCGAAGCCTTCCTCACCAGCACCACCTCGGATGTGCTGCCGGTTGTCTCGATCGACGGTGACACCGTCGCCGACGGGGAGCCTGGGCCGCTCACCCGCAAGATGCGCGCCGCGTATGACGCGCATGCCTTGGGCGCTGCGTGAGCGCCTTGCCGGCGGCGCTCTCGCGCCCGCGCGCCATCATCTTCGACTGGGACAACACCTTGGTCGACAGCTGGGCGACGATCCACGACGCGCTCAATTTTCTGATGGTCGCGATGGAGCGGCCGTTATGGACGATCGACGAGACGCGAGAGCGCGTGCGGCTGTCCTTGCGCGAGGCGTTCCCGGCCATGTTCGGCGAGCGCTGGCAGGAGGCGCAGCAAATCTACCTGGACCGGTTTCGCGCCATCCACCTCGAGCGTCTGACCGCATTGCCGGGGCGCGAGGAAATGCTGCACCGACTGGCGGCGGATGGCCATTATCTCGCCGTCGTCAGCAACAAGACCGGCGGCGTGCTGCGCAATGAGGTCGCGCATCTCGGCTGGACCTCGCTTTTCGGCGCCATTGTCGGGGCAGGCGACGCTCACACCGACAAGCCGCACCGCGCGCCGGTGGAGTTGGCGCTCGGGCCGAGCGGCATCGCGCCCGGGGCGGACGTCTGGTTCGTCGGCGATACCGCGATCGACATGGAATGCGCCCTGGCGGCGGGCTGTGTCCCGGTATTGCTCGGCCCCGATGGCGCCGCGGCGGAGTTCGCCGAATTCCCTCCGGTGCTGACGATCGCGGATGGAGAGGGTTTCTTTCGCACCCTTCGGGGCTTGTGATCGGCCCATCCGCGACCATCTTCCTAAGAGTGTGAGTCGCACGCTGGCGGGACAATCGCCGCGGCTGATCCAAGAGTGGAGCTAGGAGCCACCTATGACGTCCGATAAAGCCCAAAACGTACAGGACGTGTTCTTGAACCACGTCCGCAAGAACAAGACGCCGGTCACCGTGTTTCTCGTCAACGGGGTGAAGCTTCAGGGCATCATCACCTGGTTCGACAATTTCTGCGTGCTGCTGCGCCGCGACGCGCACTCGCAGCTCGTCTACAAGCACGCGATCTCGACGGTCATGCCGGCTCAGCCGATCCAGTTGTTCGAGGGCGGTAGAGAGGAAGACCAGCCCTGACGATTGCCGAGCACGATGCTGCCGCGGCGGTCGGTCGCGCCCTCGTCGTTCATCCCGCCCTGAAGACAACGCCCGGCCGCAAGCCGGCGAATGGTGCTGCGCGCTCGCTCGACGCCAGGCTCGATGAGGCGATCGGCCTCGCTCAGGCGATCAACCTCGATGTGGTCGGCGGCGAGATCGTTCGCCTCAGCCGGCCGGTTCCGGCCACGCTGATCGGCAAGGGCAGCGTCGAGACGCTCGGCGAGGCGATCGCCGAGAAGAAGATCGGTCTCGTCGTCATCGACGGAACCTTGTCGCCGGTGCAGCAGCGCAATCTCGAGCGCCAGTGGAAGGCCAAGGTGATCGACCGCACCGGCCTGATCCTTGAAATCTTCGGCGCCCGCGCTCGCACCCATGAAGGCCGCCTGCAGGTCGAACTGGCGGCGCTGTCCTATCAGCGCTCGCGGCTGGTGCGGTCCTGGACTCACCTGGAGCGCCAGCGCGGCGGCTTCGGGTTCCTCGGCGGACCCGGCGAGAGCCAGCTCGAAATCGACCGGCGTCTGATCGGCGAGCGCATCGGCAAGCTGAAGCGCGAGCTGGAGGCGGTGAAGCGCACCCGCGCGCTGCACCGCGAGGCACGCAAGCGAGTGCCGTACCCGGTTGTGGCGCTGGTCGGCTACACCAATGCCGGCAAATCGACCCTGTTCAACCGCCTGACGCACTCGACCGTCGGCGCCGAGGACATGCTGTTCGCGACACTCGACCCGACGATGCGCCGGCTTGGCCTGCCCTCCGGCAAGACCGTGATCCTCTCCGACACGGTCGGCTTTATCTCCGATCTGCCGACCCATCTCGTCGCCGCCTTCCGCGCCACCTTGGAAGAAGTCACCGAGGCCGACATCGTCGTCCATGTCCGCGACGCGCATCACCCGGACAGCGCCGCGCAGCGCGCCGATGTCTTGGCCGTGCTCCGCGACCTCGGCCTCGGCCAGCTGGTCGATGACGGGCTGATCGAGGTGCTCAACAAGATCGATCTGCTCGACGAGGCCGCGCGCGACGCGCTGCTCAACCAGACCCAGCGCAACGAGGAAGTCGTCGCACTGTCGGCGCGGACCGGGGAGGGGTGCGACGGGCTGCTTGCGCTGATCGCGCGGCGGCTCGACAGCACCGCCCGCGCGGTGCGTATCGACGTGCCGCTCTCGGATGGCAAGACCCTGGCCTGGATTTACCAGCGCGGCGAGGTGCTCGGCCGCCGCGACGACGGCGAGGCGGCGCATCTTTCGGTGCGCCTCTCCGATGCCGATCTCGGCCGCCTCAGGCACCGCCAGCGAGTGCACTAGCGCTATCGCCTTAGCCACCCCGCGTTGTTCGCCGCCGTTTGTCTTTTTCGTTACCGCCGCGAAAGCGGGGGCCCAGGGTGTCCGGCACGGCATTCACGGTCGTCTTTTCGGCGCGCAGCGCAATAAATTTTCACCACTGAGACGGTGAGACAGTGAGCTTTGCTGTTTGCTCTCTCACTGTCTCAGTGTCTCTGTGGTTGTCTTCCCATTACCAAGCTCGTCGCACTGCTGCGTTGCGAACATGAAATTATTGCGAATTTGAATTGCGGTAAAGAGTATTCAAACTGTTCCTGTTTCGTACTATCTGTTGCCGCGGCGCCGGTTCATGCGTGGGCCGGCGCCGCCGCTTCTCGAAGCGGCTCGCTGATTAAAAGCCGAAACCGGAGCTTGACGAGACGAGCAAAGAGACGGCTGCGCGGCCAGGCACAACAACAAACATGTGCTAGCGGGACCTACGGTCCTTCGAAAATTCCACTCACCCGCGCAAATGTCTTTTGGCTTCCCGGCAAACCGGGATTAGGCGGTGAATAAGATTAGGAAGGCGTTCGCCGAAACCCCTCGACGAACGACAGGCGGAGCGCGTCGATGCTGCTCCGCCCGCTCGCCGCTGTCGCGGCTCATACCCCCGCAAGCGGGGGGCCGGGGTGCGGATTGGAATCGCTGGCGGAAAACAGCGAGGCAGGCCGCTGTTGTCCTGCTCTTTGCGCCGCTGATAACCCGCTGATATTGCCGCTGTTATTTTTGTTATCTGAAAAATCAGAAATACATTTTATTTCAATATCTTATCGGAGGACCGGCACCGAAAGCGAAATCCGTATCAGCGAAGCAGGATATGCGACCACTCCTCACGACGGCCGGGTACAAACCCCAGCGCCTCCCAGAACGCTTCGCTGCCGGCGGCGGCGTTGGCGGTGACGATCCGGCGATCGCGCGCTTCGAGCAGGGCGAGGGCGAGCGTGCGGCCGACTCCCTCGCGGCGGAACCGCCGGCAGATATAAAACCGCCGCATGCGGTAGGCGCCGGAGACGCCCATTCGTTCGCGAGCGTATCGAGCATGGTGTGATTTTCCGCGCGCGCCTCGGCCTGTATCGCCTCGAGACCTGAGGGCAGGGCGCCGGTCACCCGTTCCAGCCGGATCATTCCGCGCGCTTGACCTCTTGCCATAGCGCTTCGAGCACATCGAGGTCTTTCCCGACGCCCCGTTCGGCCGCCAATGTTTCGACCTGGCGGAAGCGGCGCTCGAATTTCGCTGTTGCGCGCCGTAACGCGGTTTCCGGCTCGACATCGAGCTTGCGCGCCAAATTGGCCGCCGCGAACAGCAGATCGCCGATCTCGTCCTCCAGCCGGTCGTGGGCCGCGCCATCCCGCATTTCAGCTTCGATTTCAGCCACTTCCTCGGTGATTTTTGCAATGACGCCTTGCGCATCGGGCCAGTCGAAACCGATCCGCGCCGCGCGCCGCGACACCTTGGCCGCGCGCAGCAGCGCCGGATAGGCGAGGGCGATGCCGTCGAGCACGCTCGAATGATTGCCGCCTGCCGCGCGCTCGGCCGCCTTGTGCGCTTCCCAGGCCTCGCTCTGCGCCGCCGCCGAGCGGATTTCGGCATCCCCGAACACATGAGGATGCCGCCGTATCATCTTGTCGGATATGGCCTTTGTCACGTCGTCAAAGGCGAAGAACCCGGCTTCCTCGGCCATGCGCGCGTGGAACACGACCTGAAAAAGGAGATCGCCGAGCTCGTCCTTGAGCGCCGCCATGTCGCCGCGCTCGATCGTGTCGGCGACCTCATAGGCTTCCTCGATCGTGTACGGCGCGATCGTCGCGAAATCCTGCTCGCGGTCCCACGGGCAGCCGCGCTCGCTGTCGCGCAACCGGGCCATGATCGCGAGCAGCTTGTCGATCGAGCGATAGGCGTGGGTCATCTTCATTCGATCCATAGGCCGCGGCGCTTATGCCATTCTTCGATCGACAATTCGGGATAGCCGTCGAAGCAATCGTCGTCGGGGCCGATCTGCGGTTCGACCCAGCTCGCCTTGTCGCGCAGCAGCAAGTGAACGCTCGCCGGCGGCTTCGGCAACTCGGTATCGATCGCCGAGGCGAATGGGTGCATCAGCTCGGGCCAGGCGTCGTCGCTGACCCAGAGCGCGCAGCCGCAGCGCTTGCAGTAATGCCGGTCGGCCGAACCCATGCGGCCGTCGATCGGCGCATTCCATACGCCCAGATTACGCTTGCCGTGGACTTTAAGCGTGTTGGCTATCCCCATGATATTGATCGCGTAACCGCCGCCACCGTCGCTCTTGCGACAGATCGAGCAATAACAGCGCTGATACGGATATGGCGTGTGGCTGTCGACGGTGAACGAAACCGCCCCGCAGCGGCATGAGCCTTCCAGACGCATCGGCATTCAGGCCTCCTCGGCAAGCCGCTTCTTAAAGAAGATCCGTTTGTGGTGAGGCGGGTAGTCCAGGCTTCCAAAGATTTCATATCCGAATCGCGGGTAGAAATCGGGGCCCTGGAACGAAAACGTATCGACGTGGGCCGAGTGGCAGCCGAAAGCAATGGCGCGGCGCTCGGCCTCGGCGATCAGGGCGCTGCCGATGCCGTGGCGTCTCAACCCGGCATCCACCCACAACAGATTGATGAACAGCCAGCCGGCGTAGAGGTTGCCGACAAGTCCGGCGCGAATCGCGCCGGCGTCGTCTCGAACGAACAGGCCGAAATAGTCGTAGCGATGATCGGACAGAAACGGCGCGTTGTAGTCGCCGAGCCGCTCATCGATGAATTCGCGGTCCTGCCAGCTGGGGTTTCGCTCGACGCTGAGCCGACATCCAGGCGGGAGTTTCAAGAGCCGTTCCATCGATAGGGGCGGTGTCGCGCGGATCGGTCTTTCCCTGAGAGTCAGAACCCATAAGACGCATAATATATATTATGGAAAATTATATCAGGTTTCAGCCAGGCGCTTTGTCATGAACACGCGATCGTAGCCGTTATCACGGCCGCGCCCGGTTTCGACAAAGCCGAGCCGCGTATACAGCGTAACGTTCTCGACCATCGTCTGGTGCGTGTAAAGCCGTACTTCGTCAAAGCCGAGCCGGCGCGCTTCGGCTTCCCCGAACGCGATCAAAAGGCGGCCGAGCCCTGTGCCCTGGCTGTCGGGCCGCACCGCGATGTTGTCGAGCAGCAGATGATCGGGCTGCGGCAACAGCACGATAATCGCGCGAATGTCGCCGCCTTCATCGAGTACGCTGACCGCGTCCTCGTCGATCAGTGTCGCATAATCATCGAGCATTGGAGCCGGCGGCTTATCCATCCGGTCGAGATAGACCGAATACGCCTCGCGGACGATGGCTTCGACCGCTGCCCGGTCGACCGGCCGAGCCAGCCGGATCATGCCCACGGGCTCACGGATCAGGCAGTTCGATCACGAGCGCGTCCTGCCCCGGTTCGACGCCCGGCGGCAAGCGGGCCGCGAGTTCGGCGTAATCGAGCGGCCGGTCGAGATGGGTCAGCACCGCGCGCTTGGGCTTGACGCGCTCGATCCACCTCAGCGTCTTGGCGAGATGGCTGTGCGTCGCGTGCGGCTCGTAGCGCAGGCAATCGACGATCCACGCCTCGATCCCCGCGAGCGCCGAAAACGCCGCGTCGTCGAGCTCGGTAACGTCGGTCGAATACGCGAAGTTGCCGATCCGCAGGCCGAGGGTCGTGCTGTAACCATGATCCTGCGCGAATGGCACGACCGGAACACCCGCGGCGGTGAACGGGCCCTCGATCAGGTGCTGCGTCAAGGTCGGCTTGTAGAAGAAGCCACCGGGCGGCACCGGCTCGAACACGTAGCCGAAACGCCGCTCGATCTCGGCGAGCGTCGCGGCGTCGGCATAGAGAGCGATCGGCTGGCGCATCAATCGGTTGACCGCGCGCAGATCGTCGATTCCATGGACATGGTCGGCGTGCGCGTGAGTCATGATCACCGCGTCGATGCGCTTGACCTCGGCGTCGAGCAATTGGTCGCGCAGATCGGGCGACGTATCGATCAGGATCACCTTGCCGCGGCATTCGATGAGCACCGACGCGCGGCGCCGCCGGTTGCGCGGATCGCTCGGGTCGCAGGCGCCCCAATCGTTGCCGATTGCCGGCACTCCCATCGACGGCCCACAGCCGAGCATGGTGATCTTCATGGTCCGGCGTGAGACGATAAGGGCGGCTGCGCCTTGGCGAACAGGCGAAAGAAGTTTGCGGTCGTCGCCTCGGCCAACGCCTCGAGGCTGATTCCTTTCAGTTCGGCGATGAACGCCGCGGTCGCCACGACAAAGGCCGGCTCGTTGCGTTTGCCGCGATATGGCACCGGCGCCAGATACGGCGAGTCGGTCTCGACGAGTAGCCGGTCGAGCGGCAGATCGCGGACGATCGAGCGCAGGTCCTCGGCGTTGCGAAAGGTCACAATCCCCGAGATCGAGATATAGAAGCCGAGTTCCAGGGCAGCCTCGGCAAGCGCCCTGCTCCCAGTAAAGCAATGCAAGACTCCGGGCGGCGGTTGCTCCTGCGAGAGGATCGCGGCGATTTCCGCGTCGGCCTCGCGCGCATGGATGACGAGCGGCAGCCCGGTCGCTTGCGATGCGGCGATATGGGTGCGGAACACCCGCTCCTGGATGCCGCGCGGGCTCAGGTTGTAATGGAAATCGAGACCCGTCTCGCCGACGCCGACAACCCGCGGATGCGCGGCGAGCACGACGAGACGATCGGTGAGCAGGTCGGCATGGTCCGCCGCCTCATGCGGGTGTGCGCCAACCGAGCACCAAATGCGCTCGTCGGAAGCGGCGATCGCCTCGACCCCGGCGAACTGGTCGAGCCGGGTGCAGATCGTCAGCATCGTGCCGATCCCGGCGGCAAAGGCGCGTGCGATGACCGCGTCGCGCTCGGGCGCGAAATCGGGGAAATCGAGATGGCAGTGGCTATCGACGAGCATCGTGAGCCTCTACCCTGCCGCCCGCTCGATCGCCCAGACCGCGCTCATGATCGTCTGCTTCTTGTCGAGGTTGAGACCATCGGTGCGGGCGAACGTGTCGCCGATCTCGCTCCGCACCTTCGCCCAACGCGCCGCCTCGGCGCGGGTTCCGCGCCGCGCCGCGGCAATCGCGAGGTGCCCAACGTGCTGGCGGAGCAGCTCCTCGACCGTTCGGTAGCTATCTTCAGCATCCGGCCGCGCCAGGCGATCGGCGAAGCCGTGCAACGCCAGCACGTCAACCCCGCCGCGCCGGGCCAGCAACGCGGTCAGCGTGTTGGACAGCTCGACCCCGCCGGAGATAACCAGCTCCAGCGCCCGCCCAATACTCCCCTCGGCCAGCGCGGCGACGGCGTCGCCCTCATTGGGATCAAGATCGGGGCAATATCGCGCCAGTAGATCGCGCAGCACGACGTCGGGCAGCGGCGACAACGCGACATGGCGGCATCGCGAGCGGATCGTCGGTAACAGCCGGCCGACGCTATGCGCAACCAGGATCAGCAACGTTCGCCGGGGTGGTTCTTCAAGAATTTTGAGCAGTGAATTAGCGGCATTGCGGTTCATCTCGTCGGCACCGTCGACGATGACCACGCGCCAGCCGCCTTCCGCCGGGGTCAGGCGCAGAAAGGCGCCGATCTCGCGTGCATCGTCCACGACGATCTCGCCGCGCAGGCGCTTGCGTCGCGCATCGTAGGCGCGCTCGACTGTCAGGAGGTCGGCGTGGCCGCCAGCCGCGATGCGGCGAAACACCCCGCTCTCCGGGGGCACCGCGAGACCACCGGCTGGCGACACCATGGCCGGAACACCGAACATGCCAAGTGGCGCCGTTTCATCCCGCGCGGACAGCACATAGCGGGCCAATCGAAACGCTAGTGTCGCCTTGCCGATGCCGCGTGGCCCCGACAGGAGCAGCGCATGCGGCAACCGGCCGGCGTCAAAATTTCGCCGAAGCGTGGCCTCCACGGCCTCGTGGCCGAGAAGATCGGGATTGGCGCGCGGCGGCGGCGCGATCGGCTCGGTAGTCATAGCTTGACGCTAAAGCGCTGGGCTAGCGTGGCGACGATAGCCTTATGCACCTCGTCAACCGGCTCGGACGCGGGTATCACGACGCAACGTTCCGGCTCGGACGCGGCAATCGCGTGAAACCCGATACGCAGCCTCTGATGAAAATCTCGATCGAGCCGCTCGAACCGATCGGCGCGACGTGGCCGCAGTGCCGCGCGCGCGAACCCCTCCTCGACCGGAAGATCGAGGATCAAGGTCAGGTCGGGCACAAAATCGCCAATCGCGAACCGTTGCAGCATCGCAAGCTCGTCGAGCGGCACGCCGCGGCCATAACCTTGATACGCCAACGTCGAATCATTGAATCGATCACAGATCACCCAGCGGCCTGCTGCGAGCGCTGGCTTGATCAGCTTGGCGATATGTTCGCGCCGCGCTGCGTAAAGCAACAGCACCTCGCCGATGGCGTCCCAGCGTTCGGTTTCACCCTCGATCAAAAGCTGGCGGATTGCCTCGGCTCCAGGTGAACCACCGGGTTCGCGCGTCGCCGTCGCGGCGATCCCAGCTCGCTCCAACGCCGCGACAAGGAGCTTCACCTGGGTGGACTTGCCAGCCCCCTCCCCGCCCTCGAAGGTGATGAAATATCCGCGCGCGCTCAGTGTCGGCTACCCCAAATAAGATAGGCCGCGAGCGTAGCCATGCGACCGAACGTGCCGATCGCCGGCACGTCCGCGGTGGCAAAGAGCGGCCGTTCGATCGGCTGGATGTCGGGTGCCGTGACGACAAGCTTGCCGATTCGATCGCCTTTCTTTACCGGCGCCGGGATCGGCCCGTCGTAGGAGACCGTTACCTTCATGTCGCGGCGATCGCGGCGCGGCAGGGTTATCGTCAGGTCCTGGTCGACCATCAGGCCCACCCTGGGCTGCGCGCCGAGCCAGACCTCGGCATCGTCCACCTTGTCGCCAGCGGCGAACAGCTTGTAGTTGTTGAATTCGCGGAACGCCCATTCGACAAGCCGCTCGCCTTCGCTAGCCCGGTCTTTCATCGACGGAAGCCCGCTGACGACAACGATAATGCGGCGGTCACCGCGCACCACCGAGGCCGTCAGACTGTAGCCCGATTCATCGGTGTGACCGGTCTTAAGCCCGTCGGCGCCAATGTTCCGATACAGCAGCGGATTGCGGTTGGCCTGATTTATATTATTGAAATTAAAATCTTTTTCGGAGAAGTAGTGATAATACTCCGGAAAATCGCGGATCGTCCGCAGGGCCAGCGTGGCGAGGTCTCGAGCGGTCATCCAATCGTTCGGGTCGGGCAGCCCGGTCACATTTGCGAAATGGCTGTCCTTGAGCCCGATTTCGGCGGCCTTCCGGTTCATCAGATCGGCGAACGCCGCCTCACTCCCAGCCAACCCCTCGGCGAGGACGACGCAGGCATCGTTGCCCGACTGAACCAGCATCCCTTGGATGAGGTTCTCGACCGAGATGCGCCCGCCCACGCCGACAAACATCTTCGATCCGCCGAGCTTCCAAGCCTTCTCGCTGACGGGCAGTTCATCCGTCAGCTTGACCCTGCCCTCCTTGAGCATGCCAAAGACCACATACGCGGTCATGATCTTGCTCATTGAGGCCGGTGGCATCCGCTCATCGGCATTCTTGTTGAAGAGCACGGTGCCGGTATCGGTCTCGACGATAATGGCGTGCTTCGCCAGTGTGTCGAGCACCGCGCTGGGCGCTGGAGGCGCTGCTGGCACCGTGGCAGGTCTTGGCTTGGCTTGAGCTGGCGGCTTGGCTGAAGGAGTTGCCTTGTCGTGGGTTGGCTGCGCCGCTCGGGCCGGTTCGTAAACGGCGAACGAGAGCAGCAGCGCGGCCGCGAGCGCGGTTGCGAGCCAGTGCCGCCAACCTACGCGCATTCCGCCTCCATCGTCTCTCGATAGGGCATCTTAATTCATCACGATGTGGGCGTCTCGATAGCCGCTGTGGATCATCTGGGCGAGTGCGCGATTAGCCTCCTCCTGGGTGTCGACCGGGCCAATCTCCATTCTCCAGTGTGGCGATTGTACCAGGAAGTGATGAGCCGATGGCGCGACCTGGGGTTGTGGAAGGTCTTGATAGACCGGCGCCGGCCCGTCGATTTGTGACGGCGGCGGGGCCGTGGCGGCGGCGGTGATGGTGGGGGCGGCGTTCGACGCGGTCATTGGCGGCGGCACCGGCGCCGCCGCGGCGAAGGCCGAGCCGTTGCTCACGATCCCCTGCATGGCGGCAGCCGCGGCCTGCAAGCTTTCGTCCTTGAGGATACGCACCCGGACCATCGCGGTACCCGACCGCTCGAAGCCGAGGAGCTGCGCCACCCGGCGCGAGACATCGATGATGCGGCCCTCGACGAACGGGCCGCGGTCGTTGACCCGGACCCGCAAGGCACGATTGTTCTGCAGGTTTATGACTTCGACAATGCTGGGCAGCGGCAAGGTCTTGTGCGCGGCGGTGATCTGGTTGAGGTCGAAAACCTCGCCATTGGCCGTGTATTGCCCGTCGAACGCTTCGCCGTACCACGAGCCGAGGCCCGTCTGGTCATAGGCGTAGTCGATATGGGGGTAATACGTGACTGCCCTTGACCGTGTAGGGCCCGCCGATTTTGTAGGTCGGGTGCGGTATCCGGGGACCCAGTCCCAGGGAATATTGCGGGCCGGATGCCGCCACACGCCGCGAGCAGCAGACCCGATGCGCGAGCAACAGCGCGACCCGGGCTATCCCCCTCCCCGGCATGGCCCACTCGCGGGCTTAGCCGGCGCCGAAACTGTCGGCCAGAAGGCCGACCGCGCCGGCGAAGAAGGTCGATTTATTCCACTTCATGATGGCGCGAAAATTGTCGTAGACGAGCAATGCCGGGCCGCCGGCGCCATCGGGCAATACGAGCGAGGCCTGCAGGGCCGGCAGCGGTGAAGAGTCGGCGGCCCGCACGCCAAGCCGGCTCCATTCCGCCGTCGTTTGCCGCACGTCGAGCCTGGCGAGGCGGGCATCGAAATTGGCGGGCACCACCACCGAGCGGCCCCAGGACTCGCCGCCGTGCCAGCCAAGCTGATTGAGGTAGTTGGCGATCGATCCGAGAACGTCAGCGCGGTCGCCCCAGATATCCCGCCGGCCGTCGCCATCGAAATCGACCGCAAAATTGAGAAAAGTCGTCGGCATGAACTGGCATTGTCCCATCGCCCCGCCCACGAGCCGAGCATCGCATCCGGGCGGATGTTGCCCTGGTCGATGATGCGCAGCGCGGCGATCAACTCGGGCCGGAAAACGTCGCTGCGCCGCCCGTCAAAGGCCAGGGTCGCGAGCGACGACACGACCTTGTAGTTGCCCATGACCTTGCCGAAATTGCTCTCGACCGCCCACAGCGCGACGATGAAGCGCGGCTGGACGTTGAAGCGCTGGTGGACGCGCATCAGCAGTGGCCAGTTCTCGGCAAGCGCCGCGCGGCCGTCCGCGGTTTTCTGCGGCGTGACGACCTTCTCGAGGAAACTGGCAAAGGTCATCGTGTGCTCGGGCTGCGTGCGGTCGAGCTCGATCACATGCGGCAGGTATTCAGTCTGGCCAAGGGCGAGATCGACAGTATTCGCGCGAATGCCCTGAGCAATCGCGTCGCGCCGGATCGACGATATGAACGCAGCGAAATCGGCCCCGGCGGCGGCTGCCCGCTTCACGCCCACAGGCATAGCCAGCATCAGCCGCGAGCATAGCTCGCCGGCTCAGCCGCAAAGGCATCGTCGCCACGGCTTATCGACCCCCAAACCCCCGCCTCTTTTCTCACACCGCAGTCTTGCGCGCAATCGTTGCGCTGCTCGACGCTACGGAGACCAAAGGAGTTTCAACTAATTTGAAACCGTCACGCTAGAGGTCTAATAGACGCGGCAACCACAGCGACATTGGAGTCGAGTCGTTCGCCTGGCTCTAACGCGGTTAAATCTGCCGCATCGCTTAACTAATCGTCGGCTTCGGCGGCCGCTCCGGCCGGCGCTGGCGCCGCCGTCGGGGTTGCACGAACACGCTTCGGCACCTTGATTAAGAACAGCAGCGGTAGCGAAACCAGAATCACCAGCATCATCAGCTTGAAGTCGTCGATGTATCCGATCATCGCCGCTTGCCGCGTCACCTCGGCATTGAGCGCCGCGATCCCCGACGGGGCGGTCAGGCTGAAATGCGGATCCCAGCCCCTGCACCAGCGGGTTGTCGGGACGCAGCCCCTCCATCAACCGCGAATGGACGATCTGCGTATTGCGGGTGAGCTGGGACTTCGAAGATCGCGATGCCGATGCTGCCGCCCAGCATGCGCATCAGCGCGCGCAGCGCCGTACCCTGGGTCAGGATGTGCCGCGGCAGATCGGACAGAGCGAGAATGTTCAGCGGCACGAAGGTGAGCCCGAGGCCAAATCCTTGGGCAAAGCTGGCGAAAATGATCGGTCCCGACCCCATGAAGAGCGAATAGCCGGTCATTTGCCACAACGAGGCCGCCGTCAGCAGAAACCCGGTGAGGATGAACAGCCGGTTGTCGATCTTGTTGATCGTCCGGCCGACAAAGAACATCGCGATCATCGTGCCGATGCCGCGCGGCGCCATCATCCAGCCGCTCGTAAATACCGGATAGTTCATCAGGTCCTGCATCATCGACGGCATCAGTGCCAGGGTGCCGCTGAGGATCATGCCCACGCCGAACATCAGCGCGCTGCCGCCGACGAAGTTGGGGCTCTCGCAGCAATTCGCGGTTGACGAACGAGCGCCCACTGGTCGTCGAGGTGTGGACGATCAGCATGTAGAAGCTCAGCGCGGCAATGGTCGCTTCGATCCAGATCTCGGTCGAATGGAACCAGTCTTTGAGCTGGCCGCGGTCGAGCATCAATTGCAGCGTGCCGACCGCGATACTCAGCGCGCCAAAGCCAAAAAGATCGAAGCCTTCGCGCCTGACATTGCGGTTGTGCCGGAACAGCAGGAAAATCCCAAGCGCGCAGATCGCGCCGACCGGCAGGTTTATGTAGAAGCACCAGCGCCAATTGAGGTTGTCGGTCAGCCAGCCGCCCATCGTCGGCCCAAGGATCGGTCCCATCATCGCGCCGGTGCTGAAGATCGCCATCGCGTAGCCGTGGCGTTCCTGCGGGTAGATCGTCAGCAAAGTCGCCTGACCGAGCGGCACCAGTCCCGCGCCGAAAACGCCTTGGAGAACCCGATAGATGACAAGTTGCGGCAGGCTTTCCGCCGCGCCGCACAGCGCCGAGGCCAATGTGAAACCAATCACCGAGCCGAGGAAAATGTACTTTATGCCGAAGCGACCGGCGAGCCAGCCGGTCATCGGCATCATGATCGCCGAGGAGACGATGTAGGACGTGAGAACCCAGGAGATCTGATCTTGCGATGCCGACATGCTGCCTTGGATGTGCGGTAGCGCGACATTTGCGATCGTCGTGTCGATCCCCTGCAATACGCAGGCGCAGATGATCGTCGCGGTCATCAGGCCGCGGTTAGGGACGCCCGACGCCTGGCGTTGTCCCCTCGCCTCTCATCGCCATGACCTAATCATCGGCTGCGGCCGATGCGGCCGCCGGCGCCGCTACCGCGACCGGAGCACGCTGCCTGTCGCGCATCAGCAACAGCAGCGGCAGACGAACAAAGCGCCATCAGCATCATCATTTTGAAATCGTCGATGTAGGCGATCATCGCCGCCTGCCGGGTCACCTCGGCATTGAGCGCGGCGATCCCGTTCGGCGCGGTCAGACTGTATGCCGGACCGAACATCGGCGTGTGGACCAGCGGATTATCGGGACGCAAGGTTTCGACGAGGCGCGAATGAATGGTCTGGGTGTTCTCCGCCAGGGTGGCGACCAGGACGCTGATGCCGATGCTGCCGCCGAGGTTGCGCATCAGGCTGCGGATAGCCGTCGCCTGGGTCATGATGTGTCGCGGCAAGGTCGACAGGGCCATGATGTTGAGCGGCACAAAGGTGCAGCCGAGCCCAAAACCCTGGATCAGGCCCGATGACGATGATCGGCTGCGGGTCCATCAGCAGCGAGAAGCCGGTCATCTGCCACATCGCGAACGCGGTCAGCAAAAACCCGAACAGGATGATCAGCCGGTTGTCGATCTTGTTGATCACACGGGCAACGGCGAACATCGCGACCATCGTGCCAAACGCCCGCGGGGCGGTGACCAGACCCGGTCGTAAAGACCGGATAGTTCATCAATTGCTGCAGCATCGAGGGCAGCAACGCCAATGTTCCGGTCATGATCGCGCCGACCGAGAACATCAGCATCGTGCCGGCAATGAAATTGGGGCTCTTGAGTAGGTCGCGGTTGAGGAACGAGCGTCTCACCGGTGGTCGCCGTGTGCACGGCAAACAGGTAGAAACCCAGCGCGGTGATTGTCGCTTCGATCCAAATCTCGCTCGAGTGAAACCAGTCCTTGAGCTCGCCGCGGTCAAGCATCAGCTGCAGACCGCCGACTCCGACACTCAGGCTGAGAAAACCGAAGACGTCGAACGCCTCGCGATGGACATTTCGGTTGTGGCGGATGAACGCCATGATGCCGATCGCCGCGAGGATGCCAATCGGCAGGTTGATATAGAAAATCCAGCGCCAGCTGTAGTTCTCGGTCAGCCAGCCGCCGAGCAGCGGCCCGCTGATCGGCCCCATGATCGTGCCGATGCCGTAGACCGCCATCGCCTGCCCATGCCGCTCGGGCGGGTTGATCTGCAGCAGCGTCGCCTGCGATAGCGGGATGAGACCAGCACCGCAAACGCCCTGCAAGCGCACGAAAGAGCACCAACTGCTCGAGGCTGGTCGCCGCGCCGCATAGCGCCGAGGCGATCGTGAAGCCAGTAACCGAGAACAAGAAACACGTATTTGATGCCGAGCCTTCCGGCGAGCCAGCCGGTGAGCGGCATCGTGATCGCCGCAGCGACGATGTACGAGGTCAGCACCCAGGCGATCTGGTCCTGCGACGCCGACAGGCTGCCCTGGATATGCGGCAGGGCGACATTGGCGATCGTGTTGTCGACGCCCTGCATGATATTCGCCAGCATGATCGAGGCGGTAATCCAGCCTCGATTGGGAAAAGGAGCCGACGTTTCCCCGCGCAATTACGTGTACCGGCTGGCGGCCCGACGCCGCTCAAGCCGCGACTTGTTCGGCGGTCGGGACGTCGCCGGCTACGGTGGTGCGGCGCATGTCGCGCACCTTGGTCTCGTCGAAGCGCCGCACCCGGTGCATCGTCTGCCGGTTGTCCCACATCACCAGATCGTATTGCCGCCATTTGTGGACATAGACGTTCTCCGGCCGGGTCGCGTCTTCGTTGAGATCGCGCAGGAAAGCGCGCGCCTCGGGCACCGGCCAGCCGACGATCGTGCCGGCATGCGAGGCGAGATAAAGCGATTTGCGGCCGGTTACGGGATGGGTGCGCACCAGCGATTGGCGCACCGGGCGAAACATCGCGCGCTCTTCGTCGGAAAGTTCGGTGAAGCCGAGAAGGCCGCGCGAATACATCAGCGAATGCTCGCAGACGAGATCTTCGACGGTCGCCTTCGTTGCATCGTCGAGCGCGTCATAGGCGGCGCGCATATCGGCGAATTCGGTGTTGCCGCCCTTGTCGACGACGATCCGGCCCGAGAGGATCGAATATTTCGCCGGGTACGGCGCGGAACGAGCTGTCGGAATGCCAGAGCTGGTTGCCGAGGTTGAACAAACGGCGGCGGTCGTCGCGCGCCATCGGCTTGTGGTCCTGTCCGAGGTTCGACACGTCGTTCATCAGCGGGCTGAGGCGCTTCTCGTGATCCTTGGTCACGGTGCCGCCGGCCGAATTCTCGATCTCGACCGAAATTGCGGGTGAAGGCGATCTGTTGCTCGTCGGTGATGTTCTGGTCGTGGAAGACCAGCACCGCGTAGCGGTCCATCCCCTCCTCGATCGCGGCAACGTCGTCGGGCGACAGTGGGCCGCGCAGATCGACCCCGCTGACCTCGCCGACAAAGACCGGATGGATTTGACGGATCGAGAGGGTCATCGCGGCCGTCTCCTCCTTGAAACACCTATTGTTTCAAAAAATACGCCCTCGTCATGGTTATGTCATGCTCACCCAGGGCGTCCCTGCTATGCCAGCGCTTCGCGGCCCTCTACGATCGGTAGCTGGAGGAGCGGATGAGCGAACCGGTGCATTTCGATCTGGTGGCAATCGGCGGCGGCTTCGCTGGACTGTGCGCCGCGGTGCGCGGTGCCGAATTGGGACTGCGCACAGCGGTATTCGAGGCCGGCGCCGATGAGGAATATCTCTGCAGCTCGCGCTGGGCAGGCGGAATCTTCCACGTCTCGTACCACGATGTGAAGCTGAGCCCCGGGGAGCTTGCCGCCGCCGTCAACCGGCAAACCGGCGGCGAAGCCGACCCCGAGCTCGTCGCGGCGATAGCCGAGGACGCCGGGCGCACAGTCGATTGGCTAGCCGCCCAGGGTGCAGTCTTTACCCAGGCGAGCCCGATCAACTGGCATCGCTTCACGCTGGCGCCGGCGCGCGCCGCGGTGGCCGGCCAGGACTGGCAGGGCCGCGGCCCCGACCGCATGCTCGGCGAACTGCGCGAGCGTCTCGAAGAGCGGCAGGGGCGGATATTCTTCGGCACCCGGGCCGAGGCATTGCGGGTCGAGAACGGGCGCGTGACCGGCGTCGGGGCCCAAAAAGATGGCGCGCGACTCGCCGCGACCACCAACGCGGTCGTCATCGCGGACGGAGGGTTCCCCGCCAATGCCGAGCTGTTCCGCAAGTATATCGGCCCCCGCCCCGACCGGGTCCTGATGCGCCATGCCGGCACCGCGGTCGGTGACGGGCTCAAGATGGCTGAGGCGGCAGGCGCGGCGCTGGTCAATCTCGACAGGTTCTATGGGCATCTCCTAAGCCGCGACGCGATGGGGAACATGGGCCTGTGGCCCTATCCGCAAATCGACGCGGTCGCGACGGCGGCCATCGTCGTCGATCCGCGAGGCCAACGGGTGCTCGACGAGGGACTAGGCGGCATTGCGATCACCAACGCTCTCGCTCGGCTCGACGATCCGCTCTGCGCCACCGTGATCTGCGACGCTCCCATTTGGGAGAGCGCCGGCAAGGCGGCGCAAATTCCGCCCAACCCGCAACTCCTCGCCGGCGGCGGCACCTTGCATCAGGCCGATACGTTGGAAGCACTGGCCGGGGCGGCAGGCATATCCCCGGACGGCCTAGCCGAGACCGTCGCTGGCTATAACGACGCGGTCCGCTCCAACCGGTTGACGACGCTCTTGCCCGAGCGCTCGGCACGCAGCGGGCAACCCCGCCCGATCGAGACTCCGCCCTTTTTCGCGATCCCGATCTGCGCCGGCATCACCAACACGTTCGGCGGCATCGCCATCGACGGGCACGGCCGCGTGAAGCGACCCAACGGCTCGATCATCCCCGGTCTTTATGCGGCTGGCGGCACGACCGGCGGGCTCGAAGGCGGCGGTGCGCTCGGCTATGTCGGCGGCCTGATCAAGGCTTGCGTCTTCGGGTTGCGCGTCGCCGAACACGCGGCGCGCACGCGATAGGCGAACGCGCCGAAAATGCGTTAGCATCGCCACAACAGGTTCATCGTCAGCGCAAGGAGAACTCCATGCCGAAAATCCTCATCATCCACGGCGCCGGGATGAACATGCGGGGCAAGGTCCAGCTCGAGATTTTCGGGCCGATGACCCTGCCGGAATACGACGAGCGCATCCGCGGCTATGCCGCCGAACTTGGCCTCGACATCGAGATCTTCCATTCGAACATCGAGGGCGAAATCGTCAACAAAATCTATGCCGCCAACGATCAGGGCTTCGATGCGGCGATTTTCAACCCGGCGGCGTTCGGCACCGGCTATCCGGCGCTGGTCGCGGCCTTGTCGCAGGTCAAATTCCCGACCATCGAGGTCCATATCTCCAACCCGATCCGGCGCGGGCCGGCGTCGCAGACCGCCGCGGTCAGCCACGGCGTCGTCGCCGGCTTCGGCATCGCCGGCTACGCACTGGCGCTGCGCGGCATCAAGGATCTGCTCGCAGTGAAGAAATAAGATTACAGGCCCAGCAATTCGCCGATCTTATCGGCGGCTTTGAGGCCATGTCCCGTGAGGACGGCGACCGTCGTCTCCGCGGGGCTGATCGTGCCGTCGGCAAGTAACCGACTGAGTGCGGCGCCGGCGGTCGCGGCGGTCGGCTCGACATAGAGCCCGAGCTGGCCCAGCCGCTTCAGCGCCGGGCCGATCGAGCTCTTCCGGCACGGCAACCACTCCGCCCGCTGACCGTCGCAGAGCCGCGAGCACCTCGGCGACCCGCACCGGCTTCACCGTGGCAATGCCGTCGGCGATTGTCGGTGCCGCGGGGAACGGCACATATTCGCTGCCGCCTGATTTCCACGCCGCGTCAAAAGCTGCGCAATTTGCCGCCTGCACCGCGAAAAGCCGCGGAGTGCGCGATATCTCACCGTGCCGGCGCAATTCATCGAAGCCGCGGTCAAGGCCAAGAATGTTCGAGCCATAACCGGTCGGCACGACGACATTGTCGGGGACAGCAAAGCCGAGCTGTTCCCACAGCTCGAAGGCCAGCGTCTTGGTGCCTTCGATGAAGAAGGGCTGCCAGTTGTGGCTGGCGTAGAAGCTACTGCCGGCGGCGGCAAGCGCGGCCTCGGTCACCGCTTGGCGCGTGCCGGGAATGGCTTCGACAGCGGCGCCCGTCGCGGCGATCTGCACGATTTTACCGCGCGGCGCGGTCGCCGGGACGAAGATGCGGCAGGCAAGTCCGGCGGCGGCGGCATAGGTCGCGATCGACGCGCCGGCATTACCGGAAGAATCCTCGTGGATCGGGCCGACCCCGACCTCGAGCAGATGGTTCAGCATCACCGCCGTGCCGCGATCCTTGAACGAGCCGGTCGGCATCTGGCTTTCGAGCTTGAAGCGGATCGATGCGCCATCCCAGTCGCGGGTCACCAGCGGAGTCCACCCCTCACCGAGCGATACTCTCGGAAACTTGTCGAGCCCCAGCGCCGCGCGGTAGCGCCACAGCGAGGCGTCGCCGGTGTCGATCTCGCTCCGCGCCAACCCCTCGCGCGGCGCGAGGTTGAGATGGCTGCCGCAATCGCAGCGCCATCGCGGCCGGTCGGCCGGGACGGCCGTGGCGCAGGCCGGACAGATGTACGTTGCTCGCGCCATGACCACCTAGGCGCCGCCGCACATATGCTCGGCGTCAGGTAAGGTCCAGGTACCGTGGGTGCGGAGATTGGTCGTCTTGTAGGTGATGCCGCGATTGTCGCCCGGGGGGCAGCCTTTCGGGATCGAGACCAGGCACATCGTCACCGGGTCGCCGGCGCGCGACTGGGTAATCGCCGCGATCGTGTCGTAGGAGACCTGGTAGCCGCCATTGGCGAAGTCGACCGCGCTGCCGGAACCGGGCGTCGGTTGCCTGGTGATGCCATTCTGGAGGCGGGTGGTCACGTCCTTGATCGTCGTATTGGTGCACTGGCCGATCTGGCTCGGCAGCGGGTCGGCGGTAGCCATCTCGGCGGAGAACAGGATCGCAACGGCGGGAAGCAGGCGAATTGTTTTCATCACGCGCTCCTGCGACATCATTTTGGCTGACAGCTGGGGTCGCGATAGCTATCAGCCCTAGAAGCGTGCTTGCCAAGCCGCCATCGCCGAACGGGAGAAATCCAATGCGCCGGACATTGGCGCTGCTGGCCTTGCTGCTGTCCTTCGCCTCCGCGAAGGCAGACGAACCGGATGCGGTTGAGGCGATGCTGAAGAAATGCGAAATCTGCCACAGCCTTGCCGCGGGCGGCCCCGCCAAGGTGGGTCCCAATCTGCATGAGGTTTTCGGGCGCAAGGCCGGCACGGCTCCCGGCTTCGCTTTCTCGGATGCGATGAAAAACAGTGGGATCGTTTGGGACGACGCCAGCCTTGCTAAATTCCTGCGCGACCCGAAAGATTCGCTGCCGGGCAATCGGATGTCGTTTCCAGGAATCAAGGACGACACCGCGCTCGCCGATTTGCTTGCCCGACTGAAGCAAGCGACGCAATAAGGGGCATGGCAGAGGCCAAGATCATCGACGGCCAGGCAATCGCCGCTCGGCTGCGCCAGCGCGTCGCTGAGGCGGCGGTCGAGTTGCGCGAGAAGCATGGGTTCGTGCCCGGGCTCGCCGCGATTATCGTGGGCGCCGATCCGGCAAGCCAAATTTATGTCCGTAACAAGGCGCGCGCCTGCGCCGCCGCAGGGCTCACTTCGTTCGAGCGCACGCTGCCCGGCGACGCCAGCGAGGCGGACGTCATCGCGCTGGTCCGTGCGCTCGACGCGGATGAGCGGGTGGACGGCATTCTTGTTCAGCTACCGCTGCCTTCTCACATCGACGCGCGCAAAATCGTCGCCGCAATCGACCCGGCGAAGGATGTCGACGGGTTCCACCCGCTCAATATCGGCCGGCTATGGGGCGGCGAGACGACGCTGGTGCCGTGCACGCCGCAGGGTTGCATGATCCTGCTCGGCGCGGCTCTGCCGAGCCTTGCCGGCGCTGAGGCGGTCGTGCTCGGCCGCTCGCATATTGTCGGCCGGCCGCTCGCGGCGCTCCTGCTCGCCGCCGATTGCACCGTGACGCTGGTCCACACAAAAAGCCGCGACATTCCGGCAATCTGCCGGCGCGCCGATATCCTGATTGCCGCTGCTGGGCAGCCGGAAATGGTCAAGGGCGATTGGATCAAGCCCGGCGCGGTAGTCATCGATGTCGGCACCAACCGGGTCGCGAAGCCGGACGGCGTGCGCCTTGTCGGCGATGTCGATTTCGCCACGGGGCGAAAGATAGCCGGCGCGATTACCCCGGTGCCCGGTGGCGCCGGGCCGATGACCATCGCCTGCCTGCTGCAGAACACGGTGCTGGCGGCATGCCGGCGGCGAGGCCTACCCGACCCGTTGCTGGCCGAGGCGTAGACGCGCAGCCTCCGCGAAAGGAACCGCGGCCATCCCCGTCTGTTGACCCGGTGACCTTCCGGCAAAGGAGGAACCGGTCATGCTGATGAAGCGAATGGCCTTTCTCATAGCGGCGGCCGCGACCGCCACACCGCTGATCCTTACTGTTCACGCCCAAACGATGCGGGTGCCACTGCCGAGCGGCCGGGCACTGACGGAATACTACACCACCATGCCGCAGGCCGATCCGGGTGACTATCCGGCTAACTGGTCGCCGCGGCAGAATGTGATCGATAGCCATCGTTACGAGCAACTGGTGCGGACAAATCCCGCGTTTCGCGCCGCGCGCATCCGCAAAGAATGCGGTCCGGTCACCGACCCTGATCTGTTCCAGCAATGCGTCGCGACGTTCGACTACTAATCAGGCGGCCAACACATAACGCTCGACGGCTTCGGCCCAACCATCCTCGTCGTTGGTGCCGGGCGCTACCGCGCTGGCGGCAGCCTTGACCTCGTCAGTGGCGTTACCCATGGCGATCGAGAACCCAGCCTTGGCGAACATGTCGAGATCGTTGTCCATGTCGCCAAGGACGGCGATCTCACTGCGGTCGAGGGACAGTCGCTCGGCCAGCACCTCGACGATGCGGCCCTTATTGATTCCAGGCGGAATCACGTCGCAGTAATAAGGCTGCGAGCGCGCGGCGCTGGCGATTCCGGCAAGCGCCTGCTGCATCGCCTTCTCGACCCGGGCGACACGATCATGGTCGTCGCTCGCGCCGACAATTTTGCCGACTGCCCCAAAATTCGCATCGGTAAATTGCGGCACGACCGTCGGGGGCGTCTGGATGGTGTGGATCTCGTGATCGACATGGTCGCCTTGGCGGTTGACGATGACCCAGCGGTTGTCGTCAAAAACCCAGCAATCGATGGCGAACTCGTGGAAGATGTCGACCGCCCGTTTCGCCGCCTCGGGCGCGATCAGCTTCTGTTCGATGACGGTGAGGTCGGTCTCGACGATCGCTCCGGCATTGTAGCCGCCGATCGGCAGCGCGAGACCTAGCGGTTCGATCATCATCTTCAGCCCGAACGGGGGGCGGCTGCTGCAAATCGAAAACCCGATCCCGCGCTCATGGAGTTTGCGCACCGCTTCGATCGAGCGCGGCCGCAATGCCTTATCTTTGGTGACGAGCGTGCCGTCCACATCCGAGATGACTAGTTTGAATCGGCTCACGATGTTCCTCCTGTCGGCGTCAGCACCTCGACCCCATCGGTGGTCGCGACGATGACGTCGGAACTGCGGCCGACGAACAAACCGCATTCGACGACGCCGACGATCGAGTTGATTTTTGCCTCCAGCGATCTTGCATCGGTTATGCCGCCGAACCGGCAATCAAGAATGTAATTGCCGCCGTCTGTGATGAACGGATGATCCTCGGCCGCGTGGCGCAGCCGTAGTGTCGCGCCAAGCTTCTCAAGTGCCGCTGCGGTCGATTGCCAGCCAAACTGCACGACCTCAACTGGAATGGGTGTTTTTACACCGAGCCGGTCGACAAGCTTCTCCTGATCGACCACGACGATAAGCCGGCGACTCGCCGCAGCGACGATCTTCTCGCGCAGCAATGCCCCACCCAAGCCTTTGATCAGATTTAGCGAATCCCGCTCTACTTCGTCCGCACCGTCGATCGTCAGATCGATGCGCTGATATTCGGCGAAGGTAGCGAGCGGAATCCCAAGGCTGCGCGCTAGAGTCGCGGTGCGCTCCGAGGTCGGAATGCCGACGATCTTCAGTCCCGTCGCCATGCGCGCGCCGAGCGCCTGAACAACGAAGCCGGCCGTCGACCCGGTGCCGAGCCCGAGCACCATGCCGTCCTTGACGTAGTGGAGCGCGCCCTGCGCCGCGGCTCGCTTGAGTTGGTCGCGGTCGACGGTCATGCGTTGCCGTGTGCCGCGCGATCGACGAACCAAACCAATTCGCCGACCGGGGCGATGCGAGCCGACGGCAGCGCCCGATCGCCGGCAAGGACGCGGCCCATCATCGCAGCCTTGTCGGCGCCGGCAGCGACAAAGGCGACGGACTTTGCGCTATTGAGGACCGGATAGGTTAGCGTGACGCGCGGGACAAAGGGCGTAAGCCCCGGCTCGGGCACCTCAACGGCCCAGCGATGCCGCTCCTCCAGCGCCGGCTTTCCGGGAAAGAGCGAGGCTGTATGCCCGTCTGAGCCCATGCCCAACAACACGATGTCGAAGAGCGGCCGTGCGGGGTCGAGCGTGTCGCTGCCGTAATAGGATTTGAGCGTCCGCTCGTACTCACCCGCAGCGTCGGCAGGAGATCCGGCGAGCGGGAGGCCGTGGACGTTCTCCGGCGGGATCGGCACCTGCGCCAGCATCGCGTCGCGCGCCATGCCGTAATTGCTGTCGGGACTGTCCCATGGCACGCAACGGTCGTCGCCCCAGAACAGGTGCGCGCGCTGCCACGGCATCTGATCGCGCAGAGGCGTAGCGGCAAGGAGCTGATAGAGCCGTTTGGGAGTCGAGCCGCCCGAGAGTGCGATCGCAAACCGTCCCGGCGACGCGCAAGCAAGATCGACGATCCATTGCGCGACGCGCTGGGCCAGCGAAGCGGGGTCGGCTGAGATATCGATGCGCGGCGGCGCCATCTAGCCCGCCTTTCGGCGAGGAGCCGCCGAATGGCGGATCGCGGTGATAGCCTTGGCGTAATCGGGCGCATGGAACACCGCCGATCCGGCGACGATCGCGGTCGCCCCGGCATCGATCACCCGCCAGGCATTGTCGCCGCTGAGACCGCCATCGACCTCGATGACCGGGTCCAGCCCGCGTCTGCCGCACAGCTCTCGCAGCGCTGCGATCTTGGGCAGCATCGAGGCGATGAACTTCTGGCCGCCGAAGCCTGGGTTGACGGTCATCACGAGCACAATGCCGACAAGGTCGAGAACATACTCGATCAATTCCAGCGGTGTGGCCGGGTTGAGCACCGCTCCTGCCACCTTGCCAAGATCTCGGATGTGGCTGAGGGTACGGTGCAGGTGAATCGTGGCGCTCGGCTCGCAATGAACCAGCAGATGGTCGGCCCCGGCCTCGGCGAAAGCATCGAGATAGCGTTCGGGCTCGACCATCATCAGGTGCACGTCGAGTGGTTTCGTGGTCGCCTTCCGCAGCGCGGCGACGACGACCGGACCGATGGTCAGGTTGGGCACGAAGCGCCCGTCCATTACGTCGACATGGATCCAATCGCCTCCAGCCACCTCGGCCGCGCGCACCTCCTCGCCGAGCCGCGCGAAATCGGCCGACAGGATCGACGGCGCGACGATGACGGGGTGCGGCATCAGTCGATCGGCCTCCAAGCGCGGCCGCTGCGCCATAGCATCGCATCGGCGGCCTCCGGACCGGTGCTGCCGGCGCAATAAAACTCGAGCGGCGCGGTTCTGTCGTCGTGCCATAGATCGAGAATGGGCTGCACTGCGCTCCAGCCAGCTTCGACGCTGTCGGCACGGGGGAATAGAGTCTGCGTCGCCGATCATGCAGTCATAGACCAGGGTCTCGTAGCCGGTACTCGGCGCGGCCCGGAAATAGTCGCGGTAGCGGAAATCCATGCGCACGCCCCCAAGCTGGATTTCGGGGCCTGGTTTTTTGGCGCTGAATTGCAGCGAGGCGCCCTCATCCGGCTGGATCTGCATCGCCAGCACGTTTGCCGACAAGCTGTCGACGGCGGTGTCGCGGAACAGGGCAAACGGCGCATGCTTGAACTGGATTGCGATCTCGCTGGTGCGGCGGGTCATCGACTTGCCAGTGCGCAGGTAAAATGGCACCCCCGCCCAGCGCCAATTGTCGATTGCGAGACGCATCGCAGTGTATGTTTCGGTCATGCTGTCGGGAGCGACGCCATCGGATTCCCGATAGCCAAGAACCGATTGTCCCCGCACCGTGCCGGCAGTGTACTGCCCGCGCACGACATTGCGGAAAAGGTCGTCCTCGCCAAACGGCATGATCGCTTGGAGCGCTTTGGTCTTTTCGGTGCGCACAGCATCGGGGTCGAAGGAATTTGGTGGCTCCATCGCGGTCAGGCTCAAGAGCTGAAAGACATGGTTGGGCACCATGTCGCGCAACGCTCCGGTCGCTTCATAAAACTTGGCGCGTCGCTCGACCCCGACCGTCTCAGCCACGGTGATCTGGACGTGGTCGATATGATCGCGGTTCCACAGCGGCTCAAAGATGCTGTTGGCGAAGCGCAGGGCCATGATGTTCTGGACCGTCTCCTTGCCGAGGAAATGGTCCATCCGATAGACCTGCGGTTCGTTCACCACCTTGAGGATGCGCGCGTTCAGCGCCTTGGCGGAGGGCAAGTCATTGCCAAACGGCTTTTCGACGATGACCCGGCGCCAGTAGCCGTTTTTCTCCTCCATTAGGCCGGCAACCGCCAGATTCTCCACGATCGGGCCGAACAGAGCGCTCGCCACCGCCAGATAAAAGATCGCGTTGCCGCCGGTATGGTGCTCCTTGGCCGCGCGATCGAGGTCTTGGGAAATCGTTTGGTAGGTAAGCGGTTGAGTTACGTCACCATCGACCAAATTGGTGCGCTTTGTGAGAAATTCCCACGCGTTCTCATCGAACGCCTCGCCACCGCCGGTCTCGTTGTCGCCCGCGGTGTCGGAGACGAACTTACGGATGCCCTCGCCGAGATCGTCGTGGAATTGCTGCATCGTCCGCTTTGAACGATCGACGCCGATCAGCGCGAAGTTCTCAGACAGCCGCCCGGCCTTGGCGAGGTTGTAGACCGCCGGCATCAACAGCCGCCGGGTCAGGTCGCCGCTCGTGCCGAAGATCACCAGCGCGCAAGGCGGGGCGATGGTGTTTTTTGTCCGCGCGTTGGCAATCGGTGCGGCTTGATCGTTCATCGTCAGCCCTTTCCCGGCTCGCGATGCCCGCCGAACTCAGCGCGCATCGCCGATAGGATCTTCTCCGCGAAGGTGTGCGATTGGCGCGAGCGGAACCGCGTGTAGAGCGCCGCTGACAGTACTTCGGCCGGTGTTGCCTGCTCGATCGCCGCGTTGATCGTCCAGCGTCCCTCGCCAGAATCATCGACATTCCCGACGAATTCCGCCAGCGCCTCGTCTCTTGCCAAGGCTATCGCGGTCAGGTCGAGCAGCCACGAGGCGACGACGCTGCCGCGACGCCATACTTCCGCGACATCGGCGAGGTCGATCTGGTAGCGCCGGTTTTCGGGCACCGCCGGAGAGTTGACGCCCTTCAGGATGTCGAAGCCCTCCGCATAGGCCTGCATCACGCCGTATTCGATCCCGTTATGGACCATCTTGACGAAATGGCCGGAGCCGGCCGGCCCACAGTAGAGATAACCCTGCTCAACGCGCGGATCGCGGCCCTCGCGGCTCGGCGTCCGGTCGATCTTGCCGATCCCCGGCGCCAGGGTCTTGAAGATTGGGTCGAGATGCTCGAAGGCGTCCTTGTCGCCGCCGATCATCATGCAATAGCCGCGCTCGAGGCCCCAGATGCCGCCCGAGGTGCCGACATCGAGATAGCGGATGCCCTTGGTTTTGAGCAGGTCGGAATGAGCGATGTCATCGTGGAAGAACGAGTTGCCGCCGTCGATCAGGATGTCCCCTTTTGAGAGCAACCCGCTGAGCTCGATGATGGTGTCGTGGGTGATCTTGCCGGCCGGCAGCATCACCCAGGCCGCGCGCGGCTGTTGCAGCTCGCGGACGAAGTCGGCGAGGTCGCTACTCGGAGTTGCCCCCTCGCCGGCAAGGCCCTGCACCGCGTCGGCGCTCTTGTCATAGACGACGCAGCTATGCCCATCGCGCATGAGCCGGCGTACGATGTTGCCGCCCATGCGGCCGAGCCCGATCATCCCGAGTTGCATCGCCGGTTCTCCCTATTTGAGCGCTTCGTCGATGGCCGAGGCCAGGGATTTGAGCCCGGGCTCGACGCCGGCCGCGAGGTGGACGCGCAGCGCGCGCCGCCCACGCTCGGCGAGCACGCCGAAATCGCCGCGGGCCTGCGCCGCCTTGACCACACCGAAGGTGTATTTCTGGCCCGGCACCAGCAAGTCATGCGCGTCGCGCAGGTAATCTGCAGGATGACGCCGCTGTTCGGCCCGCCCTTGTAGGTCTGGCCGGTCGAATGCAGGAAGCGCGGCCCGAAGCCAAGGCAAGTCGCGACCTTCTTCCTGTCGCGGATCGCCGTTCGCATTTTCTGGAGCGCGGCGATGTGCGCCGGGTTGCGCTCGATATAGGCGAGCGTGGCGACATAGTCGCCGGCATGCGCCCGGTCGAGATGCGCCTTCAGCGCCGCGACGAGGCTCGTCGCTTTGGGCTTCAGTTCGCCGGTGTTGCGCGGATCGGCGTAGAGCTCGATCCCGTCGGCTGCGAAGAACGGCTCCTCCGAAGGAAGCTTGCCGGTCTTTTCGTATTCGGCCGTGAGCTTGCGGGTCTCGATCTTCTGCGCCTCCACATCTGGCTGGTCGAACGGGTTGATCCCGATGATCGAACCGGCAACCGCAGTCGCCATCTCCCAGCGGAAGAACTCCTGGCCAAGCTGCATCTTGTCGTTGACGACGATGCGCACGACCGGCTGGCCGGCAGCCTCGAGCGCGGCGACGGCCTTGTCCTGGGCCGCATCCTGGTCGGCGGCGAGCCGAACATAGGCGAAGACCCGGTCATTGCCGTAGGTCTCGGGTGGTCCGACCGGCTCGGCGTCGACCGGGACGATGCCCTTGCCGAGCTTGCCGGTCGAACTCGGCTAAGAGCTGTTCGAGCCAAGCGCCGAAATCCGCGACCCCCTCGGAGGCGAGCAATGTAACCTTGTCACGGCCCTGCATCTGGCACACGCCGAGGATCGCGCCCAGAACAACGCCGGCGTTCTCGGCAGGCGGTGCGCTCGGCGCGCAGGAGCGCACCATTTCCGCCGCGCGGTCGAGAAATGCCTCGGGATCGATGCCGATCGCCGCCGCTGGCACCATGCCGAAGTTCGACAGCACCGAATAGCGCCCGCCGATCGTCGGCAGACCGTAGAAGATGTGACGGAACCCTTCAGCCTTGGCGAGCTTGTCGAGCGCCGAGCCGGGATCGGTGATCGCAATAAAATGCTTCGCCGGGTTTCCGCCCAGCGCCGCTTTCGCGCGGTCGAAGAAATATTGCTTGAAGATGTTGGGTTCGAGCGTCGTACCCGACTTGCTCGACACCAGGAACAGCGTCTTTTTTAGGTCGACCTTGTTCTCGAACGTCTTGATCTGCGCCGGATCGGTCGAGTCGAGCACATGCAGTTTCGGGAAGCCGGGCTTGGAACCGAATGTCTCGGCGAAGACCTCGGGGCCAAGGCTCGATCCGCCCATGCCGAGTAGCAGCACATCGCTAAACCCGGCCTTCTTCACGTCGGCGGCAAACTCCTTGAGCTTTGCCACGTCCTTGATCTGCTCGTCGACCACGTCGAGCCAGCCGAGCCACTTGTCCTCGTCGCTCCCCGTCCACAGCGACCGATCACCGGCCCACAGCCGCCGGATCTTGCCCTGTTTGCGGCCGTCTTCGAGCCGCGCCTTGACCGCGTTGTCGATCGCCTCGGGAAGCTTGACACTCATGGTGTTGAGCCTGGCGCCGAGCACGGAGCGGCGTTTCTTCTGTACCGCCGCATAGAGCTGGTCCGCCGCATCGGCGAACTGCCGCACGCCGTCCTCGACAAGCCGCGCGGTGATCTCGTCGATCGAGACGCCCGCGGCGGCAAGTCCCTTCATCGCCGCCTCGGCGCCGGCGACATCCTCCTCGAGGCTGTTGCGCGGCTTCCCGTGATCGCGATACGCGTCCATCGTCGCCGGCGGCACGGTATTGACGGTGTCGGCGCCGATCAGCTCATCGACATAGAGCACGTCGCTGTAGGCAGGGTTTTTCGTGCCGGTGCTGGCCCACAAGCAGCCGCTGCGTCTGCGCGCCCGACTGCGCCAGCCGCTGCCAGCGCTCGCTGGCGTAGATACGCTTTGACAGCTGGTAGGCAAGCTTGGCGTTGGCGATCGCCACCTTGCCCTTGATCGCGGCCAGCCGCTCCTTGGTCGCTGGGTCGGCCGCACCGGCGATCTTCTTGTCGAGCGCCTCGTCGACCAGCGTGTCTATGCGGCTGACGAAGAAACTGGCAACGCTGGCGATGCGGTGCGGATCGCCGCCCTTGGCGACGAGATCCTCGAGCCCGCCGACATAGGCGTCGACAACATCGGCATAGACCCGCTGTGAGAATAGGAGCGTGATGTTGACGTTGATGCCGTCGCCGATGAGCCGACGGATCGCCGGTAGGCCGGGCTTGGTCCCCGGCACCTTGATCATCAGGTTGGGGCGGTCGACCCGCTTCCACAGCCGGTGCGCCTCGTCGATCGTCGCCTCGGTCTGCATCGCCAGATAGGGCGACACTTCGAGCGAGATGTAGCCATCGCGGCCCTGGGTCTGCTTGTAGACGCCGGAAAGCGCGTCGGCGCCGTCGCGGATGTCGCCGACCGCCAGCGTCTCGAACAGTGCGCCGGGGTCAAGGTCGCCCTTCGCCTCGGCGGCGCGAATCAGTTCGTCATAATCGTCGCCGTGGCCGATCGCCTTCTCGAAGATCGACGGGTTCGAGGTGACGCCGCGCACCCCGTCATCGGCGATGAGCCGGGCGAGCCCGCCCGACTGCAAGAGCTCGCGGCTGACGAAATCGAGCCACACCGATTGCCCGTATTCGTTCAGCTCCCTGAGCGGATTTGCCATTGGCTCCTACTCCTTGCACGCCGCCCGCGGCGGCCCCTTATCCGATGAACCCGATACCCCCTGAGAGTTCCTTATATGGGGAAAAAACCGCGGATCGCCCAGTCATGTCGCCGCCATTATCTTTGTGTCGTGCGACAGCGCGGTGACGATGGTCTCGACGATTGCCGCCACTGGCCGGTCAATATCCGCGACGATCGGATTTTCATCCGGAGCGGGTGGTTCGAGTGCGGCGAATTGGCTGTCGAGCAGTTCGGGCGGCATGAAATGCCCGCGCCGGCTGGTAAGGCGCTTGGCGATATCCTCACGCGCGCCGCGCAGGTAGATCAGCCGCACACTGGCGTCGCCGCGGATGAGCCGATCGCGGTAGCGCCGCTTGAGGGCCGAACAGGCGATGACCCCCGGGGTGTGCGCCGCAATCCAAGCGTCGAGCTGCGCGGCGATGGCGTCGAGCCAAGGCGCGCGGTCGTTGTCGTCGAGCGGCTGGCCCGAGCGCATCTTGGCGACATTGGCCGCCGGGTGAAGGGAATCGCCGTCGACAAACGCCCAGCCGAGCCGGGCGGCAACCGCCGCGCCGACAGTGGATTTTCCCGAGCCCGATACGCCCATGACCACGGCAGCGGCGGCTTGCGGCCGTGGCGTCGGGGTGGTCGTGGCTGCCGGGTCGATCGGATCCTCGCCGTGCGTCGCGTTGGCACCGGCATTGTCCCGTTTTCGCCCGATGGGCGCAACGGATAGAGCCGTCGCCGCGGGGTCGCTTCGGCTAGCGCCCGGCGGCGTAGCTCTGCATGCCGCGCGGATTGGCCCCGGCCTTCAGGATACGCCCTTCGGGTGTGTCCTCTCGGCTGCACGCGGCAAGCCGGCCACCAGACCAGGCCTCGCCGATCTGCACGCGATGGCCGCGCTCGGCGAGCGTCTGCGCGGTCGCCTTCGGAAAGCGGCCTTCGAGCGCGAGGTGGCCGGGATTGGCGGCGCGCGGATAGAAGGAGCTCGGTGCGTGGTCGGTGTTGAACTCGGGGCAGTCGATGGCCTCCTGCAGGTTCATCCCGTGGTGGACGTGATGCAGGAAAAGCTGAAGCGACCACTGGTCCTGACCGTCGCCGCCCGGTGTGCCGAAGGCCATGTAGGGCGCGCCGTCCTTGAGCGCGAGCGTCGGCGACAGGGTGCTGCGCGGTCGCTTGCCGGGCTGGAGGCTCGACGGCGAGCTGTCGTCGAGCCACGAGATCTGCAGCCGCGTGCCAAGACAAAAGCCCAGATCCGGAATGACCGGCGAGGATTGCAGCCAGCCGCCGCTCGGCGTCGCCGAGACCATGTTGCCCCAGCGGTCGATGACGTCGACATGGCAGGTATCGCCGGCGACCGCACCGACCGGGCTCGTCGTCGGCTCGCCAATGCCAGCGACAAAGGCGCCGACCGTCGGTTCGCCCAGGCCGGCCGCCATCGAGGCCAGCTCGGCGCCGCCGACCATGAATTGCGGTGCGCGCCCATCGGGACTGCCGGGCCGCAACTCGACCGAAGCGCGATCTGACACCAGCTTGCGGCGGGCCTCGTTGTAGGCGGGGCTCAGCAGCGTCGTCATTGGCACGTCGACAAAATCAGGGTCGCCGTACCAGGCCTCGCGGTCGAGATAGGCGAGCTTGGCGCATCTCGGTGACGACATGGACGAAATCGGGCCCGACCGGGTCGGTGTCGTCGAGGTCGAAGCCCGACAGCAGCGCCAGTTGCTGCAGCAGCACCGGACCCTGGCTCCACGGCCCGCCCTTCACCACCGTGTAGCCCTTGTAGTCGTAGGTCAGCGGCGTCTCGACCGGCGCCTGCCAGCGCGCCATGTCGTCGGCGGTCAGCACGCCGTTATGCCGCCGACCCGACGAGTCGAGCACTTTCTCGGTGCGGCAGAAACGGTCGATCGTCTCGGCGACAAAGCCGCGATACCAGGCGTCGCGAGCGCGGTCGATGACGCGTTCGCGGTCGCCGCCGCCGGCTTCGGCCTCGGCGAGGACCCGCTTGTAGGTCGCGGCGAGCGCCGGGTTGCGGAATAGCTGCCCGGCCTTTGGCGGCTGGCCGTTCGGCAGATAGACCGCGGCCGAACTTGGCCAGGCGCGGCGGAACATCTCGGCGACGGTCGAGATCGTCACCGGGATGCGCCAGGCCAACGGATAGCCGTTCTCGGCATAGGAAATCGCCGGGCTGAGGATATCGGCAAGCGGCAGCGTGCCGTAATCGCGCAGCAGCCGCATCCAGCCGTCGAATGCGCCGGGTACCGCCGCGGCCAGGAGACCGGTCCCGGGGACGAGGTTGAGGCCCAAGCCCGCGGTAATGCGCGATCGTCGCACCCGCCGGCGCCACGCCCTGGCCGCAGATCATGTCGCAGCGCTGGTTCTTTTCGCTCCATACCAGGATCGGCGCCTCGCCCAGCGGCCCGTTGAGATGCGGCTCGACGACCTGCAGCGTCAGCCCGGCCGCCGCCGCGGCGTCGAAGGCGTTGCCGCCCTTTTCCAGCGCCGCCATCGCCACGGCGCTCGCCAGCCAATGCGTTGATGCAACCACGCCAAACGTACCCTGAATTTCCGGTCTTGTGGTGAAGACGGGCATGGGCTTCTTCCTCAATCGGTTCCGAATTGAAAGTATAGGGTTCGGCGTCTCCTATTGGCGATCCGACTTGATCACCGCGGCGTCGGCGAAGGCGTCGCGAAGCAGCGCGGCGTGCAGACGGTGTGCTTTCGCGGTCGGATGCCCGTCGCCCGGGATCGCCATACCGTCGATCCCCTTATCGGTCTGGGATAGATCGATCACGATCGCGCCGCTTTCACGGAACGCCTGGATGATTTTGTCATTCGTGTATGTCGTTCCGGCGAACTGGTCGCTCTTCGAGCGGATAGCAGAGGATGATCGCTCGCGACCCGTATTTTTGGGTGATGAGCTGCAAGATGCCGCGCATTTCGGCGAGATACAGGTCGAGATCGTGTTGTTGGTCGATCAGCTGCGGTCGGATCACCCGCTCGTACAGGTAGCTTTGATGGAGCTTGAGCGAGGCCCAGAGCGTGAACCCTTCGGCGCAACGGCCTTGAAACACGGCCTTCCCATCGACCAGGGCATAACGCGGCGTGCGCCAGACAAAGGTAGGGCGGCAGGCCGCCCTCTCGGCGTGCCAGGCCGCGGTCTGAATGACGAATAGAGCGGGCCGGCCGAGCAGATCATCGTGATAACCGGTCTCAAGGGTCCGCAGCATGGCTTGCGGTCCATAGCCCGGAACGCCGAAATTGAGGACACGATACCGCCTCCCTGTCAGGTCGGAGAATTGCTGCGGCAGGGTTTGGCTGTCTTCCACGCCCTCGCCGAAGGTCATCGAATTCGAAAAAGAAGGCGACGGTCGGTCCATCAGGGTTGGATTCAGTTCGACGCAGCCCGTGCTCGTCGATCGTGTAGGTGACGTCGAAGACCGGCCGGCCATCGGCGGTGACCTTGACGACATGAGCCGTCTTCGACGGCGCCAGCGCGTAACCCAGCATCGGAGGCTGGCTCTCGATGTTTGTCGAGTAGTGCGCAAAGGGCGGCGGTGCCGGGGTGATCGCCGCAAAGATAACCTCGCCGATGGCGGGGACGACGAACAGCGCCGCGATCAGGAGCAGGATGTCGCGCCAGCGGCCGCGCGCCTGGCTCGCGAGGATTGAGAAATAAGCGACCCCGGCCAACAGAAAAGTCGCCGCCGCGAAGCGCTGGCGAGGCAGGAACGCGATGATCGCCACTGCAACCAGGGTCGCGCCAACGCAGATGAATGCTCGGCGCCGTTCCTGCGGCGTCCGAGGACGGAAAATGAAGTACGACGTCTTGCCTTCGACGGCAGGCGTGGGCTTTGTCATTGGCCACGCCCGGCAAATTGACGCCGCGGACGAGGGGACGGGACGCACTGGCGATATCCGCTTGGCGAAGTCACTTCAAGCACCGACAATCGACAAAAATATCTCCGGAGGCCACCGATGCCGGTGACGATCTATCACAATCCGCGCTGCAATACCTCGCGCAAGACCCTCGCCCTTTTGCGCGACAACGGGATCGAACCGACCGTCATCGAATATCTGAAGACGCCCTACACGGCGGCGCAGCTGAAAACAATTGCTCGGACAGCTGAAGCTGCCGGTCAAGGCCATTGTGCGAAAGAAGGAAGCGGCCGAGGCCGGCGTCGATGTTGCCAAACTGTCGGAGGATCAACTGATCGCGGCGATGGCCAAGAACCCGATCATCGTCGAGCGGCCGATTGTCGTCTCCGGCGGCAAGGCCGCGCTGGGCCGCCCGCCGGAGAACGTGTTGAAGGTGATCTAAGCGGCGTTCGACTTCGGCTCTTTCGGCTTCATGTAAGCAATCGCCGAGTGCTGCTCGCAGTAAGGTTTGCCAGGCATTGGTCGACCGCCGCAGAAATGGAAATCGTCGTCGCCGGGGTGCCCGTGCGGCCACATGCAGACCGGGCCGGTAAACTCGAACACGTTGCGTCGCGGCGCCGGCTTGACCGTGATGACCCGCGGTACCAGGCCGAGGCGGTGCACCTTGCCGATTACCGCATTCTTGGTGACGCCGATGCGGCGGCCGATCTCGGCGGTGGTGACCCCCTCGTCCCACAGGACAGTCAGTTGGTCGATGCGCTCGGGTGTCCAGGTGCCTATATCCATGTCCCCCACCGTATTCTGTAGGCCGGGCAATAAGCCCTACCACATACGGTAGCACCCTTGTGGGTCGTCGCCAACAGGAAACTAGATATAGTGTTAGCGGTCAGTCCGCCGGTAGCTCAGCACCTTCGAGAAATAGGCGGGAAGCCGCGCCGTTGGCACGAAACCGGGATCGAACAGCCGGTCCAGATCCTCGCGCAATAACTCGCGTAATAGGGTTCGTGAAAGGCCACCGGAAACCACTCGAGCATCGCGTCGTAATCGGGCTCGTCGCCGGTCTGCAGTGAATTGAGGAAGATCAATCGTCCGCCCGGCCGCAGCACGCGCCGAATTTCGCCGGCGACTGCCTGGCGAGCGCGATGGGGCAGTTCGTGGAACAGATAGACGCAGGCGACGATGTCGAAACTCTCGTCGGCAAAGGGCAGCGCCTCGGCATTCGCCTCGGCGAGCGCGACGCGCGACCATGCGGCAAGCCGCCGCCCGCGCAACCGCCAGATAGGGCGCCGACAAGTCGATCCCGGTCACCGCAAGTCGCGGGTAATTCCGTTTGACCTCGGCGAGAAAGCCGCCAGTGCCGCAGGCGACATCGAGCAGCCGGGCCGAACGCGCGCCGCCCGCAGTTTCCAGCAGCGCCTCGCGCAGCGGCACCAGCGCCTGCCGGCGCATCGCCGCCGCGCCGCCGCCGAACAACACCTCGACCTGGTGATCGTAGCGCTCGGCGGAGGCGGCGCTCAGATAGCCGTCGCTTTGGAAGTGGAAATGGCGGCGATAGTAGGCGGGGTAGTGCTCGGCCTCGGGCAGCGTCAGCAGGCTGTCGCGCGGGTCGCCGTGCCGGCGGGCATCGACGGCGCCGAGATCGCGGAAGAAATCGGCTGCCCGGCCGATTTCGGCGAGCGGGTTGCCGCGCCACTCTTGCGGCGCCGCGTAAAGCCCGGCCGCGATGTTGCGCCAGTCCTGCTCCAAGCAGCTTGCGCAGGTCGGCGAGGATGCGCTGGCGGTCGGGCATCGCCCGGCCCTTCAGCCGCTCCGGCAGCTTCATCGGCTTGGTCAGCCGCGCGGCCAGCAGCTTCTGCCCAAAGTACCAGGACACCCGCGCCGTTTGCGCGGCGTCGTAGACGAGCTTGTCGAGTGCGGTCGCCATGACGCCAATGGAATTATGCCATGACGCGCGGTTTGCAATGCCCCGTTTGCACTTCCCCGCCCCGCTCCGCTTTAATCGCTCGTAGTCTTTCCGGGAGGCGATGAGGCGATGCCGCGGTTCCACACGATCGACGATCTCGATGTCGCCGGTAAGCGCGTGCTGCTGCGCGCCGACCTCAATGTGCCGGTCAAGGACGGCAAGGTGACCGACGCAACTCGCATCGAACGCCTGGCGCCGACGATCGAGGCGCTGGTCGCGCGCCAGGCCAAGGTCGTGGTGATGTCGCATTTCGGCCGGCCAAAAGGGCCCGACACGGAAAACTCGCTCAAGCAGCTGGTCGAGCCGTTGAGTCGAGCGATCGGCGGCAAGCCTGTGCATTTCGCCACGGATTGCGTCGGCCCGGCGGCCGAGAAGGTCGTTACGGCGTTGAAACCGGGCGAGGTGGCGCTGTTGGAGAACCTGCGCTTTCATCCCGAAGAGGAAAAGAACGATCCGGGGTTCGCAAGGCAGCTCGCGGCGCTCGGCGATCTTTATGTCGACGACGCGTTTTCGGCGGCGCATCGCGCGCATGCCTCGATCGCCGCCCTCGCCCATTTGCTGCCGAATGCGGCGGGCAAGCTCATGCAGGCCGAGCTGGAGGCGCTCGGCGCAGCGCTCGAACACCCGCAGCATCCGGTCATGGCGCTGATCGGCGGCTCGAAGGTCTCGACCAAGCTCGACCTGTTGAAATTCATCATCGGCAAGGTCGACAGACTGGCGATTGGCGGGGCGATGGCGAACACATTCCTCTTCGCACAGGGCCGGTCGGTGGGCCGTTCGCTGTGCGAGAAGGAGATGGCTGATACCGCGCGCGAAATTTTGGCCGCGGCCGAGAAACGCGGCTGCGAGGTGATCCTGCCCGACGACGCCGTCACCGCCGAGGCGTTGGAGCCAGGGGTGATGACCCGCACCGTCGGCATCAATGCGGTGCCGCAGAACGCGATGATCCTCGATATCGGCCCCGACAGCGTGGCGCGCATCGCGGCCGCGCTCGGCGGGTGCAAGACGCTGGTCTGGAACGGCCCGGTCGGCGCGTTCGAGACGCCGCCGTTCGACCGGGCGACCGTGGCGTTGGCCAAGAAGATCGCCGAGCTGACGCAGGCCAAGAAACTGCTGAGCGTCGCCGGCGGCGGCGACACAGTGGCGGCGCTGGCGGCGGCGGGGGTCGAGGACAAGCTCACCTATGTTTCTACCGCGGGCGGGGCGTTTCTCGAGTGGCTCGAGGGCAAGGAGTTGCCCGGGGTCGCGGCGCTCGCTGTTCCGTGAGGTTTTTCGGTTCTCCCCAAGGTCATGAAAACACACGGGTTTTGGCTTTACGCTCAGCGAAATAACAGCAGAAAGACAGCAAGAAAACAGCGGCCGTAACAGCGCGATAACAGCGGGATACAGCGAGGCGATCAGCGACATTTGCGCAACAATTGTGCCGCCACAGTGAATATGAGAACATTTAGAGAACGATTTGCCGGCGACAAGGGCCAAAACGAAAAATGACCGACATGTTTCTATTCGAGGCGATGTACTCGGCGCGCTCGATCCGCAAGCTGAGCGCCGATCCGGTGCCAGAGGCGCTGATCACCCGGGTGCTGGAAAGCGCCACCCAGGCATCGTCTGCCGGCAATTCGCAGAACTGGTTCTTCTTGGTCGTCCGCGACCCCGAGCAGAAGGCAAAAATCGGCGCGGTCTATCGAAAGGGATCGGAGATCGCCAGCAAGGTGTACGCCGCGCGCGGCAAGCCCGAGCACCTTAGCGAGGCGCAATACCGGCGGTTTCTGCGCAGCAGCGGCTGGTTGTGGGACCATATCGCCGACGCGCCGGTGATCCTCATCGTCTGCCTCAAGCGGCGGGCGATGCCGGCGCGCGACAAGCTGCCGCCCGAAATCGGTTACGATGACGAGGTCGCCTATCTTGACCGCATCCAGGGCGCCAGCATCTATCCGGCGATCCAGAACATCATCCTCGCCTGCCGAGCCCTAGGGCTCGGCACGGTGCTGACCACCAACCATCTGCGCTGCGAGGCGGATTTAAAGGAGGCGCTCGGCATCCCCGGCGACGTCGCGACCTACGCGCTGATGCCGATCGGCTGGCCGTTGCAAAATTTCGGCCCCCTCACCCGCAAGCCGGTGCGCGAGGTCGCGTTCGCGGACCGGTGGGGTGAGGCATGGGAGGCCTAGCGGCCCTGTAGGCATCCGCGCGCCCGCGCGTCGGAGTGCATCCCGCGTGTCGGAGTGCATAGGAGAGCCCACCACCATTGGCGTTGAGCGACAGCTTGCCGCCGGGAACGGTGTTGCGCTCCCAGATGAAGCTCGCCGCTTTTGCCGCGCTACGCGGCTTTCACCTTAGCGGCCTCAGGCTCGGAACCTGCCCCCCGAGGGGCGCTGTCTGGTTCCGGTATGCCGGTCTTCGAGCAGCTTCGCGAACTGTTCCGGAACCACCGGCTGGCTGAAATAGTATCCCTGCGCCGCGTCACAGCCGTGCGCTCGAAGAAATTGCAGCTCTTTGCGCGTTTCCACGCCCTCCGCGATGACCCGCAGATTGAGGCTCTGGGCCATGCCAATCACTGCGGTCACAATCGCCGTATCCCCGCCGGCAGCGTCGATCTGACGGACGAAGGATTGGTCGATCTTAAGGGCATCGAGCGGGAACTTTCTTAGATAACCCAAGCTCGAGTAACCCGTACCGAAATCGTCGATTGCCACCTTCACCCCTCTTTCCCGTAAGGTTTTGAGGATGGATGCGGCGGCCTCGGCATGTTTCATCAGGACGCTCTCGGTCAGTTCCAAGACAAGAGATGTCGGTTCCAGACCGGTTTCGCTGAGGGTCGCGAACAGATGTTCCAGAAAGGTCTCGCTCTGGAGGTCTATCGCGGAGGCGTTTACCGCCATGGAAATTTTCGGCAGCCCTGCATCGAGCCAAGCACCGGCCTGCGCGCACGCTTCACGAAGGACCCAGGCGCTGATCGGCACAATCAGGCCGCAATCTTCCGCGACCGGAATGAACTGCAGCGGCAGGACCGACCCTCGCGTCGGATGCATCCAGCGGATCAAGGCTTCCGCCCCGGTGATCGTCCCCGTCGACAGATCGATTATCGGCTGGTAGTGCAGCACAAATTCCTGCCGCTCCAAGGCGCGCCGCAAGCCCTCCTCGATGCTTTGCCGTTCCACGGCGCGGACGTTCATTTCCGGCTTGAAAAACTGGTAGCCCTGGCGTCCGTTTTCCTTCGCCTGGTACATCGCGGTATCCGCGTTCTTGATCAGTGTCTCCGCATCTCGGCCATCGTCGGGGTAGATGCTGATGCCCATGCTCGCGGTGATATGAAGATCGTGGTGGTCGATGAGGTAAGATTCCGCCACCACCTGCAGCATTCTTCTGGCCATGGTGGCGGCGTCTTCCGGTCGTTGAACCTCGGTCAGCAGAATGACGAACTCATCGCCGCCCTGCCGGCTCACCGTGTCCGTGGTACGTACGCACTTCGCCAAGCGTCTGGCGATGGATTGAAGAAGCTTGTCACCGAGCGGATGTCCCAGAGAATCGTTGATGTGTTTGAAGTTATCCAAGTCCAGGAAGAGTAAAGCGAATGTCTTCGCGTGCCGTCTCGCCTGGGCGATCGCCACGGTAATCCGATCGCCCAGGAGCACTCGGTTGGGCAAACCAGTCAGAAAATCGTGCTCGGCCGAATGGGTCATCTGAAGCCCCATCGACCGGGCCGCGCTCACGTCACGAAAATTAATCACCGCTCCGGCAATCGCTCCCTCGTGGTCGTGGATCATCGAGGCGGTGGCTTCGGTCCAAGCTTCAGGTCCGTCACGACAAACGAGGATACAGTTAGATGGCAGGTTTACGATCCGGCCTTCCCTGACGACCATCTCCACCAGGTCCGGCATAGGTTCGCGCGTTGAGCCGTCTATGAGCTGAAAAACTTCGGCCATCGGCCGCCCGGCGGCCTCTTGCCACGACCAGCCGGTCATTTTCTCCGCGACGGCGTTGAGGAGCGTGATGTCGCCGGCAATATCCGTGCACAACACGCCGTCGCCGATGCTCCTGAGGGTGACTTCGGCGCGTTCCTTTTCCGCGAACAACGTCCTCTCGGCCCGTCGGCGTCTGATGTTGTCGAGCAGGACATGCAGAAATGCTGCGCCGGTGATCAACAAACCGAGAAAGGTGCCAAGAATCAGGACAGTCTTGCTCAGGCGTGAGAGCCGCGCCGCCTCGGCATTGCGTTGCGCCAGCAATCCTTTTTCTTCGTTCTCGACTTGGCGGACGAGCGTTTCAAGCTGCACCATAATCCGCCGGGCTCCGCCGCCGCGAATTTCATTCGCCGCTGCCGCCATCCCCTTAGTTTGGCGCAGACCTATGGCGAGCTCGGCTAACTGGACCCTCTGAACAAGTAACGCATCGAGGGCTGCAAGCCTGTGCTGCTGTTCGGCATTGTCCGCCGTCAGGTTGCGGACGATTGTTTCGTGTTGCCGTGCGTCCGATACGCTGGAGTGGAAATCCCCCACGTCGGATTCGTCGTCCGTCAAGATGAACTTCCAACTGCTCGCTTCAATTTTTGCGACATCTGAAAGAAATGACTCGGAATATTCTAAAATTTCATGAGTATGTAGAACAAAATTATCAATATTCATGGCTACATTAAATGTAAAATAGGATGTTACTCCTACTGATATTAAAATAACAAAGGCCAAAATGAATGCGAATTTTACGTATTTTTCAATATGAATTTTACATTCATTGGAGATTTCTCAAGTCGGCACCTTCCACCGAGCCCAGCATCAGTTCAATAGAAAACTTGCAGGCGTATCGTTGCCGAATGACGTTCTCGACCTTTTCGCTGGCGCGGCGCTTGCCGCCGCGCGCCGCGTGATCTCGCTTCTCGTCCTGCGTGGCAGTAGGCGGTAGTGCCATTGTCATCAACGGCGGACCGGCGCTCGGGATTGCCTGTTCGCAAGCTATTGCGTCTTGGGATGACACGCAGCCTCCTAAAAACAACAAGAGTACTTAAGATGGGTGAAAATGATCCGGGTTGATGTAAATCATAGAGAATATAACACCGCTTCATTCAGATGAATGAGCGATAGAAATTGTTGTATTCACCTTATTAAATGTTTTAACCTTTAGGCGGAGTAGTTCGGCGGCACGCTCACCCGCAAGCCGGTGCGCGAAGTCGCTTTCGCCCAGGTCAGCCGCGGTCGAGCGAGATTGCGCACGAGCGCTCGTATTGGCGCGGCGCGGTGAAGCTCTCGGTGCCGCTGAGGTCGAGATGGGCGCCGGAGAGCCGGCCGGTATAGTGAGCGACGAATGTCCCGAGGCTGCCGCTGATGCCGCCCCGCAACGTCACGGTGCCGTCCACCGCGACGGTGCCTGTTCCGGTCTCCTGCCCGACGGTCTGGCGACCGTCATAGGAGAGGACTGCACGCTGATAGGCCGCGGTCGCGCCGCGGATTGTCAGCGTGAACTCGACATCGACCGGCGCCACCGTGAGAGTCGGGATCGCGGCGCAACGGATGCGGCCGCGATAGGCGACGTCCGCGCCAGCGGGCTGGGCGTAAGCGCTAGCCGCCGCGATTATTGCGACTACCGTGGCGGCTACGGTGCGTCCAATCACCCCTAGCGCCCCGCTTCGTTGGTCATGATGATCGTGCCGCTGGCGGCGAACATGCCGCCGACGCCGTGGCAGACGCTGATTTTCGCGCCGGGGATTTGCGCCGGGGCGATGCCGCGCATCTGGCGCACGCTTTCCTGCAGCGCGTACATGCCGTACATGCCCGAGTGCATGTAGGAGAGGCCGCCGCCATTGGTGTTGAGCGGCAGCTTGCCGCCAGGCGCGGTGTTGCGCTCCCAGATAAAGCTCGCCGCCTCGCCCTTCTTGCAGAAGCCGAGGTCTTCGAGGCCGTAGATCGGCAGATGCGCGAAGGCGTCGTAAATCATCAGGTGATCGACGTCGTCGTGCTTGATGCCCGCCTCGGCGAAGGCGGCCGGGCCGGCGACACGAAAGGCGCGCGAGGAGGTGAAGTCCTCCATCTGCGACACCATCGGCGTCTCGACGCTCTCGCCGGTGCCGAGCAGATAGACCGGCTTTTGCGGAAAGTCTTTGGCGCGGTCGGCCGAGGTCAGGATCAGCGCGCCACCGCCATCGGTCACCAGGCAGCACTGCAGCAGCCGGAACGGGTAGGCGATCATCCGCGAATTGAGCACGTCGTCGACGGTGATCGGATCGTGGAAGGTCGCGCGCGGGTTTTTCGCCGCCCATTCGCGCTGCACGACCGCGACCATGGCGAGCTGTTCGTGGGTCAGGCCATAGGTCTTCATGTAGCGCAGCACCGGAATGGTGAAGAGCGTCGGCGGCCCCATCGGCCCGTACGGCGCCTCGAATTGCCCGGCGAGGCTGGCGGCGGAGGCTGGCGGCCGGGTGCGCCCGACCCCGGAACGTCCGCTTTCGCCATGGGTGATGAGGATGGTCTTGCGCAATCCGCTCTCGATCGCCGCGGCCGCGTGGCGGACATGGATCATGAACGAGCAGCCGCCGACCGCGGTGCCGTCGACCCATTTCGGGGTGATGCCGAGGTAATGCGCGAGCGTCACCGGGGTCTCGCCGGCGGTGGCGATGCCGTCGATGTCCTTGGGGCCGAGCCCAGCGTCCTTCATCGCGTTGAGCGCGGCGTCGGCATGCAGGCCGATCTGCGAGAGTTCGGGGATGCGGCCCATCTCAGTGGTCTCGGCCGCGCCGACGATGGCGACATCGTTGCGTCTTCCAGTCATGGCCTCAACCTTTCGCCGGGCGGAAAAGGGGCAGCGTGATGTCGTCGTCGAGCTTCTCGAAGGCGACTTCGACCGGCATGTCGAGCACCAACGCCTCGGGGGTTTGCGGGCAGTCCGTGATGTTGGTCATCATCCGCGGTCCCTCGTCGAGTTCGACGACCGCGATCGCGTAAGGCGGCGTGAAGCCGGGCACCGGGCGGTGATGGATCACGTAGCTGTAGAGCCGGCCCTTGCCGGTCGCCTTGAAGACGCTGACCGCGCGGCTGGCGCAAGACGGGGCAAAACGGGCGCGGCGGGAAATAGGTCTTCCGGCAGGAATTGCAGCGCTGCAGGCGCAGTTCGCCGGCCTTCGTGCCGTCCCAGAAATGCTGCGTCTCGGGGGTCGGCTGCGGCCGCGGCCGTTGTCCTTCAGGCATCGTCTCCACCCTCTTGGTTGACCCGAATCAAGATTGACGCGCTGCCATGTCTTGCACAAATGGACGGCCGGCAACGCAAGGAACTCCCATGATCACCCCTTCCTACGTCCGCACCATGGCCGCCTACAATAGCGAGATGAACCGGCGGCTCTACGCCGCCGCGTCGCGCCTCTCGGATGACGAGCGCCGCCGCGACCGTGGCGCCTTCTGGCACTCGCTGCACGGCACGCTAGTGCACATCCTATGGGGCGACGGCCAATGGATGAGCCGCTTCGACGGCTGGGAGCGCCCGCAGACGCCGATCAAGGAGAGCGACCATATGCTCGCCGGCTGGGACGAACTGCACGCGGCGCGGGTCGAAGCGGACCGGAAGATCGACGCCTGGGCCGGCAAGGTTGACCAGGCCTATCTCGACCGCGACATGACCTGGTTCAGCGGCGCCGCGCAGCGCGAGGTGACCGCGCCCATACGGGCTCCTGGTCACGCATTTCTTCAATCACCAAACCCATCACCGTGGGCAAGCGCACGCGCTGATCACCGCCGCCGGCGAGAAAACCGACGATACCGACCTGTTTCTCGTGATCCCGCAGATGATCGGTTGAGGCTCAGCATCAGCCGAGCGGCGCCGCCACAGTGCGTTGACGCGCCGGGGCGCGCCGTGGGCGCGGCGGCGTCTGTCCCAGAATCGCCGCGACCTTGGCGTTGAGCTCCTCGGCGCGAAACGGCTTCTGCAGCAGAAGGCCCACCACTCCTTCCTCGTGCGCCACCAGGTCGGCGAATCCGCTGACAAAGAGAGTCCGTAAATCGGGACGGTTCTGACGTGCCGCTTGAGCAAGTTCGCTGCCGCTCATACCGGGCATCGCCATGTCGGCAATCAAGAGATCGATATGCGGATCGTCGCGGTCGAGATGCTCGAGCGCGGCGCCGCCGCTGCCCGCCTCGACGACCGTATGGCCCGCCTCGCGAAGCATCTGAGGCTGTGACGGCGCGGACCTCGTCTTCATCGTCAACGAGGAGGATCCCGCAGGTACGCGGAACGGACCTGCCCAGCGGAGGCTGTCCTGCCAAAGCGCAGCAGCCCGTGCGGCATGATTTCCCTGGGTCCGCGGCAGAAACACCTTCACCGCCGTGCCGGCGCCAGGGGTGGTCTCGATGCGAACGCCTCCGCCCAGCTGCTGGGCGACGCCCAGCACTTGCGACAGACCGAGGCCCGAGCCCTTGCCGATCTCCTTGGTGGTGAAGAACGGGTCGAACACCTTGCCGATAATCTCGGCGGGGATGCCACCGCCGGTATCGGCGACGGAAACCATCGCATACTCGCCCGCCGGCGGGTCCTCGGGCTGCGCTGGCGCACCCAGCACGGCGTTGGCGGTGGAAATCGTGATCGTGCCGCCATGGGGCATTGCGTCGCGCGAATTGATCGCGAGGTTCAACAAGACCAACTCGAGTTGCGCCACATCGGCGAGCGTGCGCCATAGCCCTTTCGCCGGCGCCAACTCGATGCGGATCGAGGCGCCAATCGTGCTGTGCAGCAGCGTCGCCATGCCGGAGATCACCTGATTGAGATTGACCGGCTCGGGGTTCATTCGCTGCTGACGCGCGAAAGCCAATAGCTGCGCCGTCAGGTTGGCGCCGCGTTCCGCCGCCGCCAGCGCACCCTTGATCAGCCGCGCCGAACGCTCGTCGACAGCGCCAAGTCTGGCGTCGAGCAACTCGATATTGCCCATGATCGAGGTCAGGAGATTGTTGAAATCATGGGCGATGCCGGCGGTCAGCTGACCGATCGCCTCGACGCGCTGCTTGCGGCTGAGTTGCGCCTCCGCTTGCTGGCGCTCCTCGATCTGCTGCGCCAAGCGGCGGTTGGCGGCTTCAAGCTCGGCGGTGCGAGCGGCAACCCGCTCCTCAAGCAACTCGTTGGCATGACGGATATCGTCAATATCGACGGCGGTGCCGAGCCAATACGAGATGCCGCCGTCCGAGTGCATCGGCCGGTTCTGAATGCGATGCCAGCGAAAGAAGCCATCATGCCGGCGGATACGCGCCTCAACTTCGAATTCCCGGCCCTCTGACGTACGCCGCGGAGCGGGCGATGCGAAGGCGATCGCGGTCTTCCGGATGAATCGAACGCGTCTCGCGCCGTCGGTTCCGGTCCGACCGGACGACCGATGTATCGGTGGAACTCGCGGTTGTAATAGATCGCGTTTCCCGCGGTATCGAGCACATAGGCCATCTGCGGCAGCGCCTCGAGCATCGAGCGAAACCGCTCTTCGCTTTCGCGCAGCGCCGCCTCGGCGCGCTTGCGGTCGTCGATGTCGCGGAACACGACAACGAGTCCGCCGCTGCGGCCCCGGTTGGACATCGAGGCTGATCCAACGCCGCCGAGCGCCGGCGCGACGGCTTCGAGATGAACGCGCTTACGGGTGGCGAGCACCGCACGGTACGCGCGATACGGCTCACCGTCCTCGATACCGGGAAAGACGTCGAGCAGATGCCGGCCGACGACCGCGTCGACTTCCTTGCCCCACAATTCGAGCGCGCGCCGGTTGGCGAACAGAATCCGCTCGCGCCGATCCATCGCATAAACGGCGTCGCCAATCGCCTCCAGAACCTCGGCGAGCGCATCTCTGCGAAGGCCGTGCGGTCTTCAATGCTGCGACTCCTCCCCGAAACCGGGAACGCCGGCTCGGGCCTGGAGTTCCGTTCACCGGCAACGTGCCTATCTTAGCCGATACGCAGATAGGAGCACGACGATGGCGAAAGTCAGGCGCGAGCGGGATAGCCTTGGCGAGATCGACGTGCCGGCCGAGCGGCTCTGGGGCGCGCAAACCCAGCGCTCGATCGAGAATTTCCCGATCGGCCGGCCGCGGTTCATCTGGGGACGCGCGGTCATCCGCGCGCTCGGCATCGTCAAGAAGGCGTCGGCGCAAACGAATCGCGCGCTCGCGGTGCTGTCCGAAGACAAGGCGGCGCTGATTGTCGCAAGCCGCCGACGAGGTCATCTCCGGAGCGCTCGATCACGAATTCCCGCTCGTCGCCTTCCAGACCGGCTCCGGGAACCCAGTCGAACATGAACGCCAACGAGGTCATCGCCCGCCGCGCCGCGACGCTCGGCAACGGCAAGACCGGCGATCCATCCGAATGATGACGTCAACCGCAGCCAGTCGTCGAACGACGCCTTTCCCGCGGTGATGCACATCGCCGCCGCCGAGACGATCGAGGGCGCCCTGCTCCCGGCGCTGCACGAGCTGCGGGTCGCGCTCGTCGGAACGGAGCCGCGCGCTGGGCGATATCGTCATCATCGGCCGCACCCATCTGCAGGACGCGACACCGCTGACCCTCGGCCAGGTGTTTTCCGGCTGGATCGCGCAGATCGACCAGGCCGTTGCCGGCATCCGCGCCTCGCTCGACCCGCTGCACGAGATACCGCTCGGCGGCACCGCGGTCGGCACCGGGCTCAACGCGCCGCCGGCCTTCGGCACGCTCGCGGCGCAGCGCATCGCCCAGGAGACGGGGCTGGCGTTTCGCCACGCCGCCAATCTCTTCGCGGTCGGCTCGTCGCACGACGCGATGGTCGGCGCGAGCGCGGCGCTGCGCACTTTGGCCGGCGCCCTGTTCAAGATCGCCAACGACATCCGCTGGTATGCGAGCGGCCCTCGCGCCGGCATCGGCGAATTGATCCTGCCCGAGAACGAGCCGGGTTCGTCGATCATGCCGGGCAAGATCAACCCGACCCAGTGCGAGGCGCTGACCATGGTCGCGGCGCAGGTGTTCGGCAACGACCAAACCGTCGCCTTCGCCGGCAGCCAGGGCAAGTTTCCAGCTCAACGCCTATAAGCCGATCATCCTGTTCAACGTGCTGGAGTCCGCTGAGCTGCTGGCCGAGGCGTGCCGGTCGTTCACCGCCAATTGCGTCCGCGGGATCGAGGCCAACAAAATCCGCATCGCCGAACATCTGCGGGACTCGCTGATGCTGGTGACGGCGCTGTCACCGCATATCGGCTACGAGAAGAGCGCCGAGATTGCGCTCGCCGCGCATCGCGAGGGGTTGAGCCTGCGCGAAGCGGCGCTGAAGCTCGGCTATGTCAGCGCCGAGGATTTCGACCGATGGGTGCGACCCGAGGACATGGTCGGGCCGCGCTAGCGATCGCGGCTGCGGCAATCATAAGCTCTCCGCGCACCCTGCTGCGAGGCGAAGCGATGGCGCTCGAAGACCGCTTTGGCCTGGCCCTGACAACAAGCGACGCGCCGCGGTCAGCGGACTACACGCACCGCCGTCGATCTGATGCTGTCGGCCAATGCCGGCGCCGAAGCGCTGCTCGACCGCGCGCTCGCGCGCCGACCCGAATTCGCGGCGGCGCATATCGCCAAGGCGCGGCTCTGCCAGGTGCAGGCGCGCATCCCCGAGGCGAAGGACGCGGCGGCCAGTGCGCGCGCCCTAGCCGGCCAGGTCACGCCGCGCGAGGCACGGCAGATCGAGACGTCGCGCTGCGCGGTCGATGGCAACGGGCCGGGGGCGATGGCGCTGCTGGAGGAGCACGTCGCCGATTATCCGCGCGACGGATTGGCGCTGTCGCTGGCGCTCGGCGTGTTCGGGTTGCTCGGCTTCAGCGGCCGTATCGACCATCACGAAGCGCAGCTGGCGCTGCTCAAACGGCTGGCGCCGCATTGGGGCGACGACTGGTGGTTTCTCACCTATCTCGGCTGGGCGCGCATCGAACTCGGCGACATCGCCCGCGGTGCCGCCGAGGTCGAGCGCGCGCTCGAAGGCAATCCGCGCAACGCCTTCGCCGCGCATGCCCGCGCGCACGGCTATTACGAGGCGGGCGATCCCGAGCGCGGCGCCGCTTTCGTCGAAGGCTGGCTGCCGGGATATGCACAGGGAGAGCCAGCTGCATTGCCACATCTCCTGGCATCTGGCGCTGTTCGAACTGGCGCGCGGCAATGCCGAGCGCGCCCGCGAACTCTATGCCGATGCGATCCGGCCGGCAGTGTCGCACGCCCCGCCGCTGTTCAATCTTGCCGACGCCGCGTCGTTCCTGTGGCGCTGGCGGATTTATGATCTCGGGCGCGATCCCGGCGATTGGAACGAGGTGGCGGCCTATGCGCGGCGCTGCTTTCCGCAGGCCGGCGTCCATTTCGCCGATGTTCATGCTGCGCTCGCCGAAAGCCCGGAGCTGACCGACGAGCGCGCGGGTCAATGCCGAGCGCGGCTCGATGCTGGCCGGCTTCCGCAGGGCACGGTCGTGCCTGAGCTTTGCGCCGGCGCGGCGGCGTTCGCGCGCGGCGACTACGCCGAGGCAGCCGCGCAACTTGGCTCGGCGATGCCCGAGCTGGCGCGGATTGGCGGCAGTCATGCGCAGCGCGAGGTGTTCGAGGACACCTACATCGTCGCCTGCCTACGCGCCGGCGAAGGCGCCAAGGCGGCCGAACGGCTCAAGACGCGCCTCGCCCGCCGCTCGTCGGCGCGCGACGAGCGCTGGCTCGCGGCAGCCCAGGGCTGACCTTCGCCGGAACCATCCTCTCCAACCCCACGTTGGCGTGCGGTCCGCTTCGGAAAACCGGAAGCAGCGAGAGGAGAACATCATGGGCCGTGGACTGCTGTTGTGGCTGATCGGGATTCCGCTGCCGATCATCCTGCTGCTCTGGGTCTTTCACGTCATCTGACCAGCGGATTGGAACGCAAAACCAATGCCGCCGTTGAGCTTGCACAACTGACCAAACGTGGAGCACATCATGGACAAGCAACGCATCGCCGGCGCCGCCAAAAAGGCGACCGGCACCGTCAAAAAAGCCGTCGGCAAGGTGACCGGCAACCGCCGGCTCGTCGCCGAGGGCCGCGCCGACAAGGCAGAAGGCCGGGTCCGTTCGGCCGTCGGCAAGGCGAAGGACGCCGCGCGCGAATTCGTCAAGCGCTGACCCATCGCGGCTGATTGGCCGCCAGCCGCCTGCCACGGCGGCAACATCAACAACCTTTAGAAACGGCAACCGGGGATCGCCATGCGCCTTCTCATCCTCATCCTATTGGTCTTACTGCTGGTTGGTGCGCTACCGCTGTGGCCGTACAGTGCCGGCTGGAGCTACTATCCATCCGGAGGGTTTGGGTTGCTGGCGGTGATCCTGATCATCGTCCTGCTGGTCGGATGACGCTGGCCAGCCCTTCCCCGGCCGGCGTTGACAGCCCTGCCCTTCCCCCGCAAGCTTTTCGCGCAGTTGTGCAGGTTTCGCGGGAGGAAGCGGTGGCCGAGGAAAATCTGGTTCTCTATGAGTGCGCCGACCGCATAGCGACGATCTCGCTCAATCGGCCGGAAAAACTCAACGCCGTCAGCGATGAGGTTGTGCGCCAGCTCTCCGAGGCGTTCCGCCGCTTCGATCTCGATCCCGAGGCCGATGTCGCGATCCTGACCGGCAAGGGCCGCGCTTTTTCCTCCGGCGCCGATGTGCATCAACGGCAATTACGCAGCCGCGACGAGTTCGAGAAACTCGGCGGTCCGCAAGGCTGGGGCACCAACTCGGCCGACTTGTTCAGCCGATCGGTCAACTGGAAGCCGATCATCGCCGCGGTGCACGGCTATGTGCTGGGGCTGGCGCTGGGTCTTACCCTCGAATCCGATTTGATCGTTGCCGAGGCCGGCACGCGGCTTCAGCTGACCGAGACCTCGCGCGGCCTCGGCGCATCGCGCTATTGGGCGCTGTTCCACTACCGCAATGCCGCCGCGTTCGGTGAAGAGATCGCGCTGACGGGGCGATTTTTTACCGCTGAGGAAGGCTTTGCCGCCGGCATCTTCAACCGTCTCGCGCCCGCCGGAAAGGTGCTCGAAGTGGCCCGCGAACTCGCCCAGGCAGTGGCCAAGAACCCGCCCCTGAGCGTCCGCACGACGGTGCGCACCCGCCGCTGGTATCTCGACCGGCTCGTGCGCGAGGCGCAGTTCATCGCCGCGCCGTTCCAGCTTTATCTGACCGAGGATTTCCAAGAGGCCGCCCGCGCGTTTGCCGAAAAGCGGCCGCCGCGCGGGTTCAAGGGACGGTGATCGGCCGCTCGCCGTGGCCCGCGCCAACATGCCCTTGGCTGGCATCACCGTGCTTGATTTCGGCCAGGTCTATCAGGGTCCCTACGCGACCCTGTTGATGGCGACCGCCGGGGCCGACGTCATCAAGATCGAGCCGCCCAACGGCGAGCCGCTGCGCCGCCGTGCGCCGCCAGGCAAGAGCACGACGTTTCCGATCGCGATGCTCAACTCGAACAAGCGGGCGATCACGCTCAACCTCAAGGACGAACGCGGCAAGCAGCTGCTGTTTTGCATGGCGGAAAAGGCCGATGTGCTCCTGGAGAACTTCGCGCCCGGGGTGATGGACCGGCTCGGGGTCGGCTTCACGGTGCTGCACGAGATCAACCCGCGCCTGGTCTACGCCTCGGGCACGGGGTATGGCCTCAGCGGCCCGGATCGCGACAACCTGGCGATGGATCTGACGATCCAGGCGGTCTCGGGGCTGATCAGCGTCACCGGCGAGCCCGACCGCCCGCCCTTGAAGGCCGGACCGGCGGTGGTCGATTTTCTCTCCGGCATCCACCTCTACGCGGCGACGGTGACGGCACTCTACGAACGGTCGGTGACCGGGGTCGGACGGCTCGTCGAAGTGGCGATGCAGGAAGCCGCGTATTCGACCCTGACCTCGCAGCTCGAAGCCTATTGGCGGACGGGCAAGGTGCCGCCGCGCACCGGCAACGCCAGTCATGGCCGGGTGCCGATCAATGTCTACCCGGCCAAGGACGGCTATGTCGCGATGAACCTCGCGGTCGAGGAGCACTGGTACAATTTGCTGGCCGCGATGGGCCGCGAGGATTTGCGCGACGACCCGCGCTTTTCGAGCCCCGCGGCGCGGGTCGAAAACCGCGAACTGGTCGACGCGACGATCGCCGCCTGGACGCAGACCTTGCCCAAAATGGAGATTTTCGCGATCGCCAAGCAGCGCCGCATCCCGCTGGCGCCGGTGCGCGAGGTCGACGAGGTCATGCACGACCGGCACATGCACGAGCGCGGCTTTCTCGACGACATCGTCCACGACGAGATCGGCCCGCTCACCGTGCCGACCTCGCCGCTGCGCTTCCACGGCGCCGACCGGCGCAAGACGACGCCAAGCCCCAAGCTCGGCCAGCACAACGACGAGGTCTACGGCGGCTGGCTCGGACTCTCGACAGCCGAGATTGCCGCGCTCAAGGCCGACGGCGTGATCTGAAAGGACAAGGCGATGCCCCTCCTCCATGAAAAGCGCGGTCATGTCGCGATTATCACCCTGTCGCGGCCCGCAGGCGCGCAACGCCTGGGGAGAGGATTACAACGATGGGCTAAAGGAGTTACTGCCGCAGCTCGAGGACGACCGCGACATCCGGGTCGTGATACTGACCGGTGACGACAAGGGCGGCGCGTTCAGCGCGGGCGCAAATATCAAGGATCCCAAGACCCATACCAGCGCCTCGATCGCCGAAGCGATCGAGGCGTTGCCGAAACGACGGCGCCATCAGGCGTTCAACCTGCTGACGGACTTTGCGAAGCCGGTGATCGCCGCGGTCAACGGCTACGCGGTCGGGATCGGGTGCATCGTCACCTATTGCTGCGACCTGATTATCGCGTCGGAAAAGGCGGAATGGCGGCTGCCGCAAGTCGGCCTCGGCATCCTGCCGGCGCAGGGAGGTACAGTGCGTCTGTCGCGGTGGATCGGCCGCGGCCAGGCGATGAAGGTGGCGATGGGGTTTCCTCTTGAAGGCCGAGGAGGCCTATCGCACCGGCCTGGCGCAATGGCTGGTGCCGCATGACGAGCTAATGGCGAAAGCGATGGAGGTCGCCGAACACATCGCCGCGCTGCCGCCCTTGGCAACGCGGCTCGCCAAGGAAGCGGTCAATTTCGGGCTCGACGTGCCGCTGCGCGAGGCGGCGAACGCCGATCTCTACCGTTTCATGGCGCTCGAACTGACCGAGGACAAGGCCGAGAGCCACCAGGCCTGGCGCGAGCGGCGCAAGCCGCAGCTCAAGGGACGCTAGGCGCTCGCAAGAAAGTGATACGCGCCAGGCGCTGCCGGACCAATATAGCGGCAGTCGCCGCTTCTTATTGGAGATCGTGATGAAACTTACTTTGAGCCTGGTCGCCGCCATCGCGATGCTCGGCGCCGCGAACATCGCGCTCGCCGACAGCACGCGAGAGGAGCCGCCACCCAAACAAGCGGTGACCGGCGTGACGCTCGCCTCCGCCCAGCAAAAGATCGACGCGGGGGATTATCGGGGTGCGATCCCGATCCTGACCGACATTATCAAGGCCGATCCCAACAATGCCGACGCACTCAATCTGATGGGGTTCAGCCTGCGCAAGACCGGTCAGACCGACCTGGCGCTGCAGTACTATACCAAGGCGCTGGCGCTGATGCCGAAGCATCTCGGCGCCAACGAATATCTCGGCGAGCTCTATGTCGAACTCGGCCAGGTGGACAAGGCCAAGGAACGCCTCGCCGTGCTTCAGGCGGCGTGCGGCAATTGCGAACAGGCGCGCGACCTGACGGCCTTCATCGCCAAGGGGCCGGGGCCGCAAAAGGGCGCGTGGCGTTAGCGGGCGCGAGATCGACGACTGGTTATCCGACCTCAGTGGCCGGCCGGAGTGCAATCGGCCGGCCATTCAATTAGTTGATTTATCCATGATAAGGCGGCGTTGAAGCCGCACCGCTAACGTTTCCTCCACAACAACAAAACACAGGGAGGAACGACATGGCCGCGACAGACGTCGCTATCGATGCGCTATCCGAAGACGAACATCGTGCAGAGCTGCGTAAGGCGGTAATCGCCAGCACCGTCGGGACCACCATCGAATGGTACGACTTTCTGCTCTATAGCATCATCACGCCGCTGGTATTCGGTAAGCTTTTCTTTCCGCATTCCGACCCGCTGATCGGCGTACTGGAGGCGTTTTCGATCTATTTTGTCGGCTTTGTCGGACGGCCGATCGGGGCCTTTATCTTTGGCCATTACGGCGACCGGCTGGGCCGCAAGGCAGCGCTGATCGCGACCCTGTTGATCACCGGCCTTGCCACCTTCGCGGTCGGCTTTGTACCCGGTTACGATTCTATTGGTATCTGGGGCGCCGTGCTGTTGACGGTCATCCGCATGATCCAGGGTATCGGCGTCGGCGGCGAGTGGGGCGGCTCGGTTCTGTTTTCGATGGAATGGGCGCGCACCAACAAGCACCGCGGCTTCATCACCTCGTGGCCACAATTCGGCGGCCCGTGCGGTCTATTTCTCGCCAATATTGCGGTGCTGATCGGCAGCTCGATCGCCGGCGATCAGTTCTTCGCCTGGGGCTGGCGCATCCCGTTCTGGCTCAGCATCATCATGGTCGGGATCGGGCTCTATATCCGCCTCGGCATTCTCGAGACGCCGGTGTTCCGGCGGATCGTGGCCGAGGAACGCGTCGAGCGGGTACCGGTCCTCGAAGTGCTGAAACGCCAGCCGAAACAGGTCTTCCTGTCGATGTTCGCGCGCAGCGCAGAACAGGGGCCAGCGTACATCTACCTTGCGTTCATTTTTGCGTACAACAACCAGGTCATGCACATGTCGCGTGACTTTGTGCTGTTTTCGCTGATTGCCGCGGGAATCATCTCGTTCGCGACGATCCCACTTTCCGGTGCATTGTCCGACCGGCTCGGGCGCAAGCGGGTCTACATTATCGGCTCTCTCCTCACCGGGATTTACGGGTTCGTCTATTTCGGGCTGCTCAATACGCTGACGCCGGCGCTGATCGTCATCGCCATCATCGTGTCGTTCATCCCGCACGATATCATGTACGGGCCGCAGGCCGCGCTGATCGCGGAGGGGTTCACCCCGCGACTGCGCTACAGCGGATGCTCGATCGGCTACCAGCTCGCCTCGCTGACCGCCGGCGGCCCGGCGCCGCTCATCGCGACGGCGTTATTCGCGGCCTATCACTCGAGTACCGCCATTGCAGGCTACATCGCCATCATGGCGGTCGTCAGCATCGTCGCCACGGCACTGATGAAGGATTACACCGGGCAGGACATCTCCGAAGAAAGTGCCTGACCTCCCGTCGCCGGGCTGACGAACGCCGGCGGGGAATAGGCGAGCCCCGCCGGCGTTCTTACGCCGGCAACAGCGTGGTAGCAGCCCCAGGCAATGGCACCGCTCAGGATCATCGTGGCCGGCATGGCCGCGCAGTACCCGGTCGGCGGCGTTGCCTGGGATTACCTGCAATACCCGATCGGCCTCGCCCGGCTCGGCCACGACGTCGTCTACCACGAGGACACGTGGTGCTGGCCGTACGATCCGACCGAGCGCACGATGACCGACGAGTGGGCCTATTCGGCGGCCTATCTCGACGATTTCTTCGCCCGCTATGCCCCCGAGCTGTTGCGACCGCTGGCATTACCTGCACCTGCACGAGACCAGCTGCGGCATGAGCCGCGCCACGTTCGACGAGTTCGCCAAGACCGCCGACCTGTTCATCAACGTCAGCGGCGGCAGCTTCTTCCCCGACGCGCTGTCGCCCAATTGCCTCAAGGTCTTTCTCGACACCGACCCGGGCTACAACCAGATCATCCTTAGCGAGCGGCCGTCATGGTCGGCAGAACGTGGACCGCTGGTGCGAGGGGGTGTACGCGCCACGACCGCCACTTCACCTACGCGGAGAATTTTGGCGCTCCCGATTGCACGATGCCAGGCGCAGGCATCGCCTGGAAGAAGACGCGGATGCCGGTCGTGACCGAGCTGTGGCCGGCGCGCGCCGAGGAGGTCGGTGCCGGCCTCGCCCTGGGGCACGGTGATGACCTGGAACGTGTTCAAGGGAAAGCTCGAATATCGCGGGATGGAATATCGCGGCAAGGCCGGCGAGTTCGACAAGATCGCCGCGCTGCCGCACCGCCTCGGGGGGAAGTTCCGGATCGCTATTGGCGGCACCGAGGCGCCGCTCGACGCTCTGGCGGCGCAGGGCTGGGAGGCGGAGGACGGCCCGAGCGCGACACTGACGCCCGAGGCGTACCAGGACTACATCGCCGCCTCGCGCGGCGAGGTGTCCGTGGCCAAGCACGTCTATGTCGCGCTCAGGACCGGGTGGTTCAGTTGCCGCAGCGCCTGCTACCTCGCGGCGTCGCGGCCGGTCGTGGTGCAGGACACCGGGTTCTCGAATTTCCTGCCGACCGGGCGCGGCCTGCACGCGTTCACAACCGAAGACGAAGCGGCCGCCGGGATCGAGGCGATCGAGGCCGAATTATACGACCGAGATGAAGGCCGCCCGCGACGTCGCGTTCGGCCATTTCGACGCGCGCACCGTGCTCTCGCGGCTGATCGACGACGCGTTTTCGACCGAAGCTCAGCCGCTGCGGGAACCCGCGCCTGTCCCCGACGAGGGATCCCAGTCGTAGTCGCCGCGCGGCGGGAAGCCGGTACCGTCCCAATCGGGCCAATTGTCGAGCACGTCGGACGAATACTGGCGGAATTCGAAGCCAATATCCTTCAGCTGCGCGGCATTGGCGAAATAGATGAGCTCGGCGTTGCGCTTGTCCTCGCCGCGCGAGTTCAGATAGTCGAAGTGGATGTCCTTGTCCGCGCGGCGATAGGCGGTCTTGCCATCGTCGTCCACGGTGCCGCGGAAATATTCGGTGACGTTGAATTGCTTCAACGCCGCATCGTCGCCGGGAAACGACGGCAGCTTCGCATCGTTTTCGCGCGGGTGGGCCTTACCCGGCGGATAGACCGCGAACACCAGGGCGGTGTGGTGTTTGTCGGTGATGCCGAGAACCGTCGTCGTGTAGCGCATCATCAAGTCCCCTTCCTGGGGACCCGCGACATTGATCTTGGTGTTGCGCTCGTGCAGCGATTTGGTCTGGATGTTTTGCTGCACGATCCGCGTGTAGTCGGCCTTGGTGGCCCACGGGGTGCCGAGCTTGCGAAACGGACCGTAGGGCGTCGCCGCTTTCGACGCGTAGAGCCAATCGTCGACGTCGTAGAACGAGAGCGGAAGACCCGATTGCGCGGCGAAATCGATCATCAGCATGATCGAGAGGTCGGCGCAGTCCTCCTTGCGGCCCATCAATCCTGGCGCCGTTGACCGCACGTACTTGCGATAAGCCAGATAGTAGCGATCGTCGGTCCATTGCGAATGATGCGCCCACGCGGCCATGTCGGCTGCTCCTGAAACCAATGCGAGATTTGGCGGAAAGATTGTCGCTTACACCATGCACCGCAACGGCTGGCGGATGCGCGAAAACGGAAAACCAGCGGCTCGTCGGAAAACGTTGAGGGTCAGTACCGCCCGCCGAGCTTAGCGTGATCCCAGGTGACCGTCTTGTGCGGGATCACCTTGAGCACGACGCGCTTCGCGGCGCTGTCGTTGGTTTCCCTGCGGCGCGGTTGGCCGCTCGTGCCGGAGATCACCGCCCAGGCGTCGCGCACCGCGTCCTCGCCCTCGATGATCTCGCAGTGGCCACGCACCATCACGCCCTTCAGCTCGGCGTAGGAGCCGCCGGCCTCGACCATCAGCCCGACCTTCGGGTCGCGACGGATGTTCACGACCTTCTGCGCCTTGGCATAGGAGGTCATGTAATAGACGCCGTCCTTGACCCCAAAGGTCATCGCCACGAGGTGCGGAAATCCATCCTTGTCGAGCGTCGCTAGCGCCGCCTTGCGGTTGGCGGCGAGGAATTGCCGCTGTTCCTCCTCGCTCAGCGTAATCTGCCGGCGCCGCGGCTCAACGTCATTTGGCATCGCTTTTCCCTCTTCGCGCGATCTGTAGCCGTCATAATGTCGAGGACGCCAACAGGATCATAGGCTGTCCATGCAGAGCAGCAATCGCCCGGTCGCTCTCGTCACCGGTGCGTCGAGTGGGATCGGCGCGGCGCTCGCGCGCGAACTGGCGCGCCAGGGGCACGATTTGGTGCTGAGCGCCCGCAGCCTGGCGCCGATGGAGGCGCTTGCCGAGGAGATGCGCGGCTTCGGCGCGGGCGCGACGATCATCCCGGCCGATCTCGCCGAGCGTGGCGCCGCGTCGGCTCTGGTTCGCGAGATCGCTGCGGCGGGTATCGAGATCGAGGTGCTGATCAACAACGCTGGGCTGGGCGCGATCGGGCGGTTCGAGCAGATTGACCCGGTGCACAACGGGGAGATCATGCAGGTCAACATCGTCGCGCTGACCGAACTCACCCGACTCCTGCTGCCGCCGATGCTGACGCGGCGGCGCGGCAAGATCGTGCTGGTGGCGTCGACCGCGTCGTTTCTCCCCTGCCCCAATATGGCGGTGTATGCCGCCAGCAAGGCCTATGTCCGCAGCCTGGGCGAAGCGCTGGCGCAGGAGCTCGCCGGCAGTGGCGTCGACGTCAACGTGCTGTGCCCCGGCACGACCGCGACCAACTTCTTCGAGGTCGCCGGGGGCAAGCTGTCCGGCTCGCAGATGCGCCGGATGATGAACGCCGATGAGGTCGCGCGGATCGGCATTCGCTGGGATGGCGCGCGGCGAGCGCGTGACGGTGACGGGGCTGGCCAACCGCATCCTCGCCTTCGCCGCGACCCACACGCCGCATTTTCTGACCCTGCCCGTCGCCCAGCGGTCGATCGGGCGGGATTGACCCCACTGAGGAGACCACGATGGCGTCCGATACCTATCAGATCTACGCCGTGCGCTACGCCCACCACGACCGGCAGGCGCGCGAGAACTTCCTGCAGGGCGACCCGCACGACACCGCGCCGATGCCGCTCGACTATTTCGTCTGGGCGGTGGTCGGCGAGAGCCGCAGCTTCGTCTTCGACACCGGATTCGACCAGGCAATGGCGGACAAGCGCAAGCGCGAGTTCCTCACGCCCGCCGGGCGAAGGGCTGCGGGCGATCGGCATAGACCCAGCGAGCGTCAAGGACGTCGTCATCAGCCACATGCACTACGACCACACCGGCAACAACGACCTGTTTCCCAACGCGACCTATCATCTGCAGGACCGCGAGATGGCGTTCTGCACCGGGCGCTGCATGTGCCACCCGCATTTGCGCCGCTCGTTCGAGGAAGCCGACGTCACCGCGATGATCGGCCGGCTGTTCCGCGGCCGGGTGCAGTTTCACAGCGGCATCGACGAGCTGGCGCCGGGGATCACCGTGCATCACGTCGGCGGGCATACCGACGGGCTACAGGCGATGCGGGTCAAGACCGAACGCGGCTGGGTCGTGCTCGCTTCTGACGCCTCGCATTTCTACGCGAATTTCGAGGAGATGCGGGCCTATCCGACGGTCTACAACGTCGGCGACATGCTCGAAGGGTTCGCGACAATTCGCCGGCTGGCGACCTCGCTGCAGCACGTCGTGCCGGGCCACGACCCGCTGGTGCTACGGCGCTATCCCGCAGCAAAACCGGGGCTGGAGGGGATCGCGGTGCGGCTCGACATCGAGCCGCGAGGTTGACCCGCCGGGCCGGTTGTGCCTGACATTCGCCATTCCAAACCGGGGTGGGGTTTCAGAATGACGGCAAGGTTATGCGCTTTGGGTTTTCTTCTGCTGCTGGCCGCCTGTAGCAGCGAAACGGGAATGCACTGCGAATACGCCGCCGGCAATCTCGACGCCATCAAGGCGCAGGTGGCCAATCTCAAGGCCGGCGGCACGACGATGTCCGACGTCACCAAATCCTTGGGCAAGCCGGCTTCGGTAACGCCGGCGCCGAATGGCGGCAAAATCATGGAATACGAGTATCCGCAAAAACTCAGCTCGTCTTCTTCGCCGGCGTGTCCAGAAAAGACCCAGAAGATGTCGTTCACCTTCGATTCCCGCGAGGTGCTGCAATCGATGCAGATCAATTTCTGAGGCTGCGGATTGATCAATTGACCTGGACCCCCGCCGCCTTGGCCATCGCCACCAAATACGGCCGGGCGGCGAGCATGTCGTCCAACGAGCCGAAGGCGTTGGTGTAGTGGCCCTTGAAGCCGCCGGCCCTCGAGGCGGCGGAACATGTCGCCGAAATCGAGGTCGCCCGCGCCCGGCTTCAGATGCTCTTCGAAGCCGTTGCGGAAGCAGTCAGCGAGGCGCACCTCCGCGACCCGCGACAGGTCTAGCGCATCGATGAAGCCCGCAATGCCCTCGGGCACGAGATTCGCGTGGTTGGCGGTGAAGGAGAGCTTGAACGCCGTCGAGCGGATATCGTCGTAGTAGTAACGCCACTCCTCGACCGTATGCGCAAGGTAGTGAACCTCTGCGTTATCCGGTTCCTTGTTGAGGTTTTCCAGCAGGATCAGCGCCCCCTTGTTTTCAGCGTAGGCGACGATGCGCTTCAGCCGCTCGCGCCCAGCCTTCATCCGCTCCGCCTTGTCGGAGGTGAAATGGAAGCCGGCATGCATGACGATCCATTTCGCGCCAAGCCGCACCGAAGCATCGACATAGGCTTTGAGATAGGCCTCGACCGCGTCCGACACGATCGGTGCGCATTCGGCGACATTGACCGCCGACGCCGTGTGGAGCCCAAGTCGGACGCCATGCCGCTCGCACATCTCCTTAACCCGCGAGCCGCGGATGCCGCTGATCGTGCCGAGCGCGTTGTCGCCGGCGTCGAGCTGGATGTCGATGTAGCGGACCCGGTGCTCGGCCGCCCACTCCACCGCGTCCTCAAGCGTCAGCTTGCGCCCGACGTCGATGCCGATGCGGTCGATCAAGGTCATGGGTTGCCTCCTTGCGCTGTCGCGCAATTCCACCATCACCGGCTACGCCAGAGCAACCACCGGTAGCTTTTCGCGTGACATTGGAACCTCCCACCCTACACTCGCCCCAATGAACGCAAGGCAGATCCCCGCCTTTGGTAGCCACTTGGCCGCTCTTGTCATGGCGGCGCTCCTGGGCGCGTGCTCCCTGTTTCCCGGCTGGGCGCCCGAGAACCCGATCATCGGGACCTGGAGCAACGCCGACAACGACCGGGTGACCTTCGCTGCCAATTCCGTGACCGTCACCCCCAACAACAGCAAGCCCACGGCGATGGGTCCGGGCGATTGCAACGGCGTCTTCAAGATCGCCTACGGCCGCATGGCGACCGCGCCGTTCGGCACGCTGTTCCCAAAGCAGCCCGACCTCGAGGATAAACTCAAGGCGTTGCTGATCAAGCCCGAATACCCGGTCGCCGAGGTCACCTGCGACCAAGGCGGCACGACCTATTTCATGATCGGCGACAGCGAGCTGCTGGCGATCTACCGCGACGCCGGCGTCGGCGGGATCGAGCAGTTGAAACGGCTGTGAGCGCGGCGCCGGCGCGAGGAAAATGGAAGCCCGGCTCAAGACGCATATCCAGGTCAAGGCGCTGATCCGCCGCTGCGACCTCGCGGCGATCGGGGTCGTGGTGACCGCGCGCGGCGATCCCGACGCCGGAACGATGCTGATCAAGCTCTACGACCGCGACAGTGGCTCCAGGGTGCTGACCCAGACGCGCCGCGCCGACGGCACGCTCGCCTGGATGCGCGCGACCGGCGCCGCGCCGGTCGACGAGACCGCGGCCGATGCCTATATCGCGCGGCAGCGGCAATACGATCCCGATCTCTGGGTGATCGAGATCGAGACCGCCACGCCCGAAACCGTACTCGACGGCGACATCATCGATGAGTGACATTCCCGACCACCCCGATCTGCGCGTCATCTCCGCAGGACATCGCGTTCAAGCGGCATCTGCGGCTCGATGTCGTCCGCTTCCGTCACCGGATGTTCTCCGGCGAATGGAGCGGCGAGCGGGTCTATGACGTCATCCGCCGTGGCGCGGCGGTGGCGATCCTGCTCTACGACCCCGATCGCGACGCGGTCGTGCTGATCGAGCAGTTCCGCCTGCCGCCGCTGCTCGCCGGGTTTTCGCCCTGGGTAATCGAGGTCGTCGCCGGGCTGGTCGACCATGACGGCGAGAGCGACGACGAGGTCGCCCGCCGCGAGGCGGTCGAGGAGGCCGGGCTCGAGATCATCGGCGAGCTGATCCCGATCCAGCGCTATATGCCGACGCCCGGGCGACTCCGACGAGACGATCATGCTGTTCTGCGGCCGGGTCAATTCGCGCAACGCCGGCGGCGTCCACGGCGTGCCCGAAGAAGCACGAGGACATCCGCGTCGTCGTCAAATCCATGGCCGAGATCGAGGCGATGGTCGATGCCGGCGAGATCGAAACCGGGCACACGCTGGTCTGCCTCTACTGGCTGCTGCGCCACCGCGACGAGGTGCGGCGGCAAATGGGGCGTCGCCTAGCGCAGCGGCACTTTCTTGAAGTGCTTCGACAGCGCCAGACCCTGGCGCTGGTACGACGAGCCGATGCCCATGCCGTAAAGCTGGTCGGGCCGCGCGATCAGCGGCTCGTAGACGAGCCGGCCGATCGTCTGGCCGTGCTCGATCAGGAACGGCACCTCGTGCGAGCGCACTTCGAGCACCGCGCGGCTGCCGCTGCCGCCCGCTTCGGCGGCGCCGAAGCCGGGGTCGAAAAACCCGGCGTAATGCACCCGGAACTCGCCGACGAAGGTATCGTAGGGCAGCATCTCGGCGGCATGGTCGGGCGGCACGACGACCGCTTCGCGCGAGGCGAGGATATAGAAATCGTTGGGATCGAGCACGAGTCCCGACGGATCGCCCGGCCCGCGCCGGGCATACACCGGCTCCCAGAAATCGCTCGGGTCGTAGTAGTCGACCTTGTCGACATCGATGACGCCGGTGTGCCGGCGGGCCTTGTAGCCGACGAGCCCGGCTTTCCGGGTCGCCCGATGACATCGACGGTAAAGGCGAGGCCGTTGCGGATTGCGTCTGCGCACTCGGCGCGTCATCCTCGCGGCGCCTCGACCAGCGCGGCTCTCGGCATGCAGCCGGCGCAGCGCCGTGTCGCTGAAAGAGCGGCGAGCCGCGGCGGATGCGCAGCTGCACCAGCCGCGAGCCGGTGCGCACGAAGATGCTGAACGCGCGCGGCGAAATTTCGGCGTAGAGCGGGCCCTTGTAGCCATCGCGGATACGGTCGAATTCGGTCGCCGTGGTCGGTGATGACGCGGGCGAAAACGTCGAGCCGCCCGGTCGAGCTTTTCGGGTTGGCCGCCGCCGTCGTGCGGCTGCGCAGCGCGGTCATCTCCAACAGCGGCACGATATAGACGCAGTCTCTCTCCAGCACCGCGCCTGCGGTCAGGTCGATGCGGTGCATCGACAGCTGCGTCAAGCTTGTCCTTGCACGGTATGTGCGCGCGCCCGGCAGGAAACTCGCCCGCACCCGATACGCGACCTCGCCGAGCCGCAGATCGATGCTGGCGGGCTGGATCTGGTCATCGCCGATCGGCACCGGCGCCGATCATCTCGTGGCCGAGCTTAACCGCGGCGCGCAGCATCTGCGACGGCAGCAGGCCGGTCGACCGCTCGGCCTCGGCGATCGGGAACAGCTCGCCGTCGGCAGCGTCGGCTTACGGATGCATTTCCGCGGATCTACGATCAGTTGCTAGCCGGTCTACGAGCAGAATCGGCGGCCGTGTAAATCGGCTCACGCTTGCCCTCATCGGATCAGCCCGTACTGTTCGGCGAGGGCGATGCAAAGTTCGGAGAATGCAATGGATATCCGCGACGGGTTTATCGGCTCGGTCGGCAACACGCCGCTGATCAAGCTGCGCCGCGCCTCGGAAGAGACCGGCTGCACCATCCTCGGCAAGGCGGAGTTCCTCAATCCCGGCGGCTCGGTCAAGGACCGCGCCGGGCTCTACATCATCAAGGACGCCGAGGAGCGCGGCCTGCTGCGGCCGGGCGGGGTCATCGTCGAGGGCACCGCCGGCAATACCGGGATCGGCCTCGCGCTGGTCGCCAACGCGCGCGGCTACCGCAGCGTCATCGTCATGCCCGAGACGCAGAGCCAGGAAAAGAAGGACATGCTGCGGCTGTGCGGCGCCGATCTGCGGCTGGTGCCGGCGGTGCCCTACGCCAACCCGGACAACTACGTGCGCTATTCCGGCCGGCTCGCCGAGGAGATGGCGGCAAGACCGAGCCGAACGGCGCGGTCTGGGCCAACCAGTTCGACAACCTCGCCAACCGGCGCGGGCATTACGAGACGACCGGCCCGGAGATCTGGCGGCAGACCGACGGCAAGGTCGACGGCTTCGTCTGCGCGGTCGGCACCGGCGGCACCTTGTCGGGCGTCGGCATCGCGCTCAAGGAGCGCAACCCGAAGGTCAGGGTCTATCTGTCCGACTGCATGGGGTCGGGCATCTACAGCTGGTACGCGCGGCACGAGTTCAAGCCCGAGGGCAGCTCGATCACCGAGGGCATCGGCAACAACCGCGAGACCGAGAACCTCAAGGGCTTCGCCCCGGACGGGCAGTACCAGATCACCGACGAGGAGATGCTGCCGGTGCTGTTCTCGCTGGCCGAGAACGAGGGGCTGATCCTCGGCGGCTCGACCGGGATCAATGTCTGCGGCGCGATCCGGCTGGCCAAGGAAATGGGGCCCGGGCACACGATCGTCACCATCCTCGCCGATTCCGGCACGCGCTATCAGTCGAAGCTGTTCAACCCCGCCTTCCTGCGCGAGAAAAACCTCCCCACCCCGCCGTGGTTGGAATAGCGCGATGACCGAACTGGTGTTTCGCGACGACGCGTATGCCCGCTCCTGCACGGCGCGGGTGATCGCGGCCGACGAGCGCGGCATCCGGCTCGACCGCACCGTGTTCTACCCGACGGGCGGCGGGCAGCCGGGCGACAGCGGCGTGTTGCGGCTCGCGGACGGCGCGACGATCCCGATCGCCGATACGGTGAAGGGCGACGGCGCCGACGAGGTGATTCATGTGCCGGCGCCGGGCGCGGCGCTGCCCGACGCCGGGCACCGAGGTCACCGCCGAGATCGACTGGGAGCGGCGGCACCGGCTGATGCGCATGCATACCTGCCTGCATTTGCTCTGCGCCGTGGTGCCGGGCGCGGTGACCGGCGGCTCGGTCGGCGACGGGCGCGGCCGGCTCGATTTCGACGTGCCGGGCGCGAGCCTCGACAAGGAGGCGATCGCCGCCGCGCTCAACAAGCTGATCGCCGAGGGTCACGCGGTCGCGCCGCGCTGGATCGACGACGCGGAGCTTGAGGCGCACCCCGAGTTGGTACGCACGATGTCGGTCAAGCCGCCGACCGGCGCCGGCAAGGTGCGGCTGCTGGAGATCGCCGGGGTCGATCTGCAGCCCTGCGGCGGCACGCATGTCCGCAACACCGCCGAGATCGGCCCGGTCGAGATCGGCAAGATCGAGAACAAGGGCCGGCAGAACCGGCGGATCAACATGGCTTTCGCCGGCTAGTTCCGTCCCGCCAGCAGGCCGCGGGCGATGATCTGCGCCTGGATTTCGGCGGCGCCCTCGAAAATGTTGAGGATGCGGGCGTCGCACAGCACGCGGCTGATCGGGTATTCGATCGCGTAGCCGTTGCCGCCGTGGATCTGCACGGCGTTGTCGGCATTGCTCCAGGCGACGCGGGCGGCGAGCAGCTTCGCCATCCCCGCCTCGATGTCGCAGCGCCGGCCGCTATCCTTTTCGCGCGCGGCGAAATACGCGAGCTGGCGCGCCATCATGGTCTCGACAGCCATCATCACGAGCTTCAACTGGACGCGCGGGAAGGCGGCGATGTTCCGGCCGAACTGGCGGCGCTCCTGCGCGTAGGCCATCGCCAGCTCGAAGGCGTTCTGCGCGACCCCGACGGCGCGCGCCGCGGTTTGCACCCGCGCGCTCTCGAAGGTCGCCATCAGCTGCTTGAACCCTTCGCCCTCGACTCCGCCAAGCAGCGCGTCCACCGGCACGGCGAAGCCGTCGAAGCCGATCTCGTATTCCTTCATGCCGCGATAACCGAGCACCGGGATTTCGGTGCCGGACATGCCCTCGGCCGGGAACGGGTTGGCGTCGTCGCCGCGCGGCTTGGGCGCGAGGAACATGGAGAGCCCGCGATAGCCGCTGTCGGGTGCGCCGGTACGCGCCAAGAGCGTCATCAGGTCGGAGCGCGCGCCGTGGGTGATCCAGGTCTTCGCGCCGTAAATGCGGTAGACGTCGCCATCTTTCACCGCGCGGGTCTGGAGATTGGCGAGGTCGGAGCCGGCATTCGGTTCGGTGAACACCGCGGTCGGCAGCACCGCGCCGGAGGCGATGCCGGGCAGCCAGCGCTGCTTCTGTTCTGGCGTGCCGCTGACCCGGATCAGCTCGCCGGCGATCTCCGAGCGGGTGCCGAGCGAGCCGACGCCGATATAGGCGCGCGACAGCTCCTCGGAAACGACGCACATCGCCATCTTGCCGAGGCCGAGCCCGCCGTATTCCTCAGGCAATGTGACGCCGAAGACACCGATATCGGACAACTCTTCGATCACCTCGATCGGGATCAGCCGATCCGCGCGGTGCCAGTCGTGCGCGAATGGCGCGACGGCGCGCTCGGCGAAGCGGCGCACCTGATCGCGGATCAATTCGAGCGTGTCGTCACCAAGGCTATCGCCGCCCGCCGGCATACCCTCGGCGAGAACGGCGCCAAGCCGCGCCCGCGCCTCGCCGAGGCCGGCGACCAGCGAGCTCGCGCGCAGGGACGCGAGCTCGTCATCGGCGATGCCCAAATCCTGCGGGCGGGCGATCTCCCCCTGCCCCATGGCGATGCCGCCGGCAAGCTGCGCCAGGTACTCGCCGAAGCCGACCGCGACGATCAGCTGCTGCGCCTCGCCAAACGCGCTGGCCTGGTCCAGGCGCATGGCCCAGCCGTGGAGCTGACGTAGCGCGGCGACATAGGTCGCCATCCAGGCGAGACCGTGCGCGGCGATCTGCTCGGCATCGAGCCGGCCGGCATCGACCGCACCGTCTGTCGTGACCCGCGAGGAGAGATTGGCGCGCGCTCGTGCGAGCAGCGCCTCGGCCGAGGCGAGCGCTTCGGCGGTGCTATTCAGCAGGCTCATTGCGTCAGATCGCCACCTCGCGACCGGCGCCTACTGCATGTCGATCGTCTGGTAGTTGTTCGGCAGCGTCGTGATCGCATTGGGATCATGCGTCTTGCGGCTTGTGGAATCAGTCATGCCGACGGCCGAGATGTCGTCACTGATGCCGTGCAGGTTCTGAATGTCGCTGGCGCGTTCCGGGCCTCCGGGAACGCAGCCAACCGCGCCGCCAAGGCAGAGGAGCACGGCAAGGCCAACCCGCAGCAGCGTCATCTCGCGTCCTCCGACCGCATTGTTCAAGATATAGGCATCCCGCGGCATATCTCAATCGCTACCCGAGATATCGGAAAATAGCGACCTTCTCACCCGATGGTTTTGCGACGCAAACCGTGCGGGCGTCCTTGATCCAAGTCAATCACGGCTCTCGCCGATCGCAGCGGTTGACGCCCGCGGCAGTCGAGCATACATCCGCCCCGTGACCACGACGACGCATCGCGCTGGCGGACGGCGAATTAGCGACCCGGGTTCAACCGGAGCCCGGGCCGTGTCAATTCGTCCTCCCTCTGCCAAGGATTGCGCCGATGTCGTCATCAGAAGCCGCCGTTGCTGAAGCGGCTACCGCCAACACTTCCCGATTTTCCCTCCAAGCCAGCGCGGAGCCGGGCGTGATGCCTCGAGTTCTCGAGCTCTTCGCCAAGCGCGGTCTCGTCCCGGATCGCTGGCACAGCGCCGTCGCGCGACCCGGGATGACATTGTCGATCGATATAGAGATCGGCGGTCTCGAGCGCGACACGGTGGCTTATGTCGCCAATTGCCTGCGGCAGATTGTCGGCGTCGAGCTCGTCCTGACCGCCTGACCCCGATGTCGTTCGCTGATCGCATCCGCCATTGCAACAGCTTCGACCCAGCCAGGGCGATACCGCTATGGGCCGGCGAGCACCGGGTCGGTTGGCTGCGCCGCGATAACGCGGCGCTGCTTCAGCGCCATGACAAGGTATTCCGAGTTCACGACGACCAGGCGCGACTGCTCCCCGAGGGCGACGCCGATACCGTCAGCCGCGCGCTCCACGAGGTTGTCGAGGTGCTGGTCGCCGAGCGGCGCGTGCCGAAATGGCGCAACGAGACCTTTGACGTGGTGTCACGCTGGGGCGAGCAGCCGCTGTTTCGCGTCGATCGCGGCGCCGTGCCGTTTTTTGGCGTGCGCGCCTACGGCATCCACGTCAACGGCTTTCGCCGCGACGGCAACCGGTACTGGCTGTGGATCGGCAAGCGCGCGGCGAACAAACAGGTGGCGCCGGGTAAGCTCGACAATCTCGTCGCCGGCGGCATCGGTAACGGCCATGGCGCGCAGGGCACGCTGATCAAGGAAGCCGAGGAAGAGGCCTCGATCGGGCCCGAGTTGATCGGCCGCGCCATCGCCGCCGGCGCACTGACCTACCGGATGGAGTCGAAGACAGGTATCCGCGACGACGTAATGTTCGTTTATGACCTCGAAGTGCCCCCCGATTTCGAGCCGCGCAACGATGACGGCGAGATCGACGGGTTCGAGCTGACGCCGCTTGACGACATCCTTGAGCGCATACGGACAGGCACGGACTTCAAGTTCAACGTCAACCTGGTGATCCTCGACTTCGCGGTGCGCCACGGCGTGCTGCGGCCCGAGGATCCTGAATATCTGGACGTCGCCAACGGACTTCACCGACCGTTCGACTGAGCTCGAACTCAGGACCTCCCCGGGCGCCAATCCGGCCTCGCGCATATCCCGCACCGTCATCGCCTTATCGCGCTTGGCAAGGCGCCGGCCGGATGCATCGGTCAGCAGCTTATGATGGCGGTAAACCGGCGTTGGCAGGCCAAGCAGCGCCTGCAACAGCCGATGGATATGTGTGGCGGCAAATAAATCGACGCCGCGGGTCACCAGGGTCACGCCCTGCAGCGCATCATCGACCGTCACCGCGAGATGGTAGCTCACCGGCACGTCCTTGCGCGCCAGCACCACATCGCCGAGCGCTTCCGGGGTCGCCTTGACCGCGCGCCCATCCTCCGGCCACTCGAGAGGGCCGGTCCGCGCGATCGCGACGCCGACATCGAGGCGCAACGCGTAGTCGGCGCCGGCGGCGATTTTGTTCCCGCGTTCGCTTGGCGAAAGCCGCCTGCAGGTGCCCGGATAGATCGGGCCGGACTCGCCCTGGGGCGCCCCGCCGGCGCGGGCGATCTCGGCGCGGATCTCTCTCCGCGTGCAAAAACAGGGATACAGCACGCCCATCTGCTCAAGCCGCGCCAGCGTCACCCGATAATCGTCGAAATGCTCCGATTGCCGCCTCACCTCGCCGTCCCATACGAGGCCCAGCCAGGTCAGGTCTTCAACGATCGCCACATCGTATTCGTGGCGGCAGCGCGCGCGGTCGATATCCTCGATCCGCAGCAGGAAACGGCCGCCGGCCTCGCGCGCCGCGTGCCACCCCTCCCAGGCCGAACGCACATGACCGAGATGTAGATACCCGGTCGGGCTCGGGGCAAAGCGGGTGACGATCATCGTTCCCTGATGCCCCTGTTCGCCTTGGCCGACATCGGCTATGCCTCTGCCCATATCCGCTGGAGTACGCAGCGATGAACCTTACCCTGTCCGGACCATCCTTTCCGCCGCAATCGGGCGGCAAGCCGAGCCGCCTGGTGATCCTGCTGCACGGCCTCGGCGCCGACGGCAACGATCTGATCGGATTGGCGCCGTATTGGGCGCCGCTCCTGCCTGAGACGGAATTTCTGTCGCCGAACGCGCCGTTTCCCTGCGACATGGCGCCGTATGGCTATCAGTGGATGAGCGCTCGCGATCCGAGCCCGGAGGCGAGGCTCGCGGGCGCCCGCGCCGCCGCGAGCATTCTCGACGCGTTTATCGACGACGAGCTGCAAAAGCGCGATCTCACCGAGGCACAGCTTGCCTTGGTGGGTTTCTCGCAGGGCACGATGATGTCGCTCTTCGTTGGCCCGCGGCGCGAGCGGCAGCTTGCCGGGATCGTCGGGTTTTCCGGCCGGCTGATCGCCCCCGCGCTGCTCAAGGACGAAATCCGCACGCGCCCTCCGGTCTTGCTAGTTCACGGCACCGAGGATGCGATGGTCCCGTACGGCTCGATGGCCGAAGCCGAGATCGCGCTCAGCGACGCCGGTGTCGCGGTCGAGACGTTAACCTGCCCCGGGGTGGGTCATGGCATTGATGAGCAGGGGTTGCGCGACGGCGGCGAATTCCTGGAGCGCGTGCTCAACGGCCAGGGCTGACCGGCAGCAACTTCGTCAGCATCCCGATCATCTGATCTGAGTCCCACTCAGCGGCGCCCTCGACCTTGCCGAGCACCTTGCCGTCGGCGTCGACGACGAGGCTGGTCGGCAGGCCACGCGCGTGGAGCGCATGGGTGGCGTTGCTTTTCGGGTCAAGGCCGACCTTGATCTTGTCGAGATCGAGCTTGGCGATGAACGGCTTCACCACGTCCACCCCGCCGTGATCTTCGGATACCGCGAACACCAGCAACGCCGGCCCGAGCCTTGCTTCCAGTTTTGCCAGCGACGGCATTTCCTTGAGACAAGGCTGACACCAGGTGGCCCACAGATTGAGGATCACCACCTTGCCCTTGAAATCGGCGAGCGATACCGGTTTCCCGTCCAGCCCGTCGAAGCTCATCTCGGGCGCTGGCTGTGGCGCCTCCGCCGGGATAAACTGGCCGAGCTTGATATCGGGCTCATTGGCGGTCTGCGCCACAGCACCCAGCGTCGCAGCAATCAGGATCACGATAGCCACAATGATGCGGCAGCCTCTCATAGGATCCCTTTCAGACGGCGGAGGCGAAGCCTCGTGACTCGCCCGACACGGCGCCCGGTCGGCGAGCAGACGCCGGCCGCGCCGAACCCGCTCTGGGGCGGCCGCTTTGCCGGTGGGCCAGCTGCCATCATGCGCCGCATCAACGCCTCGATCGATATCGACCGGCGCCTCTACGCCGAGGATATTGCCGGATCGAAGGCGCACTGCGCGATGCTCGTCGCGCAACGCATCCTCCCGGCCGAAGATGGCGCTGCGATCTGCGAGGGTCTAGAGCGAATTCGGGCGGAAATCGACGCAGGCACCTTTGTCTTCCGCGAGGACCTCGAGGACATTCACCTCAATATCGAGGCGCGGCTCGCCGAGCTGATCGGCCCGGCGGCGGGGCGGCTGCACACGGCGCGCTCGCGCAACGATCAGGTGGCAACAGATTTCCGCCTATGGGTGCGCGCGGCAATCGACCGGATCGATGCGTCGATGGCCGCGCTGCAGGCGGCGCTGCTCGATCAGGCGGAAGCCCACGCGGCGGCGGTTATGCCGGGCTTCACCCACTTGCAGATCGCCCAGCCGGTGACGTTCGGCCATCACCTGATGGCGTATGTCGAAATGATTGGCCGCGACCGCGGCCGTCTCGCCGATTGCCGGCGGCGCCTCAATGAATGCCCGCTCGGCGCCGCGGCGTTGGCCGGCACCGCGTTCCCGATCGACCGCGATGCGACTGCGGCCGCGCTCGGCTTCGACCGGCCGGCGGCTAACTCGTTGGATGCCGTATCCGACCGGGACTTCGCGGTGGAATTCCTCGCCGCGGCGGCGTTGGCCGGCATGCATCTATCGCGCTTGGCCGAGGAGATCGTGATCTGGTCGAGCGAGCCGTTCGGCTTTGTTTCGCTGAGCGATGCCTTCACCACCGGCAGCTCGATCATGCCGCAGAAGCGCAACCCCGACGCCGCCGAGCTCGTGCGCGCCAAGACCGGTCGGCTCGACGGCTCGCTGATCGCGCTACTGACGGTGATGAAGGGCCTGCCGCTCGCCTATCAAAAGGACATGCAGGAAGACAAGGCTGCCGGTGTTCGAAGCGGCCGACGCGCTCGAGCTGTGTCTTGCCGCCGCGACCGGCATGGTCGCCGATATGCGACCGAGGCTAGACCGGCTGCGCGAGGTGGCGTCACGCGGCTACAGCACGGCGACCGACCTCGCCGATTGGCTGGTGCGGTACACTCAATATGCCATTCCGACAGGCGCATCACGTCACCGGCGAGATCGTCAAGCGCGCCGAAACGCTCGGCCGTTCGCTTGCCGAGATGCCGCTCGCCGAGATGCAAGCAATCGAGCCGGCGATCACCGCTTCGGTGTACGATGTGCTCGATGTCGAGCGATCCGTGGCCAGCCGCACGAGCTTTGGCGGCACCGCGCCGGATCGGGTTCGCGTCGCCATCGCCGCCGCGCGCGAGAGGTATTGCCGATGAGTCGAGCCGATCCCGAAGCCCTCCATTCTCGCCGTCGTGCAACGGCGCTGCGAGTTGTCGCGCTGCTGCTCGTCGCGCTGGCACTCGCGGGTTGCGGCCGGAAGGCGGCCCCGCAGCCCCCGGCCGACGAACCCAACACCTATCCCCGCGCCTACCCGCATGTCTGAGCCGTTCGCCTATCGCAACGGCGAGCTTCATGCCGAGAAAGTGCCGGTGTCCCGGATCGCCGAAGCGGTCGGCACGCCCTTCTATCTCTACTCCTCGGCCTCTTTCATTGCTCAATTCAAAACGCTGGCAGCGGCGCTCTCACCGCTCGACGCGCTGATCTGTTACGCGGTCAAGGCGAATTCCAATCAAGCGGTACTGCGGCTCTTCGCTGGCCTCGGCGCCGGCGCCGACGTCGTGTCGGGGGGCGAGCTGCAGCGGGCGCTGGCGGCCGGCATCCCGGCGCACCGCATCGTCTTTTCCGGCGTCGGGAAGACAGCAGCGGAGCTCACGGCGGCACTTGATGCCGATATTCATCAGATCAATGTCGAATCCGCGTCCGAGCTTCGGCTGTTGAGCGAGCTGGCCGCTGGGCGCGGGCAGATTGCCCGGGTGGCCCTGCGTGTAAACCCCGATGTCGACGCCATGACGCACACCGATATCTCGACCGGGCGCAAGGAGGACAAGTTCGGCATTCCATGGCGCGATGTTGCCGGCGCGTATCGCCTCGCCGCGCAGTTGCCCGGCGTTCAACCGGTCGGACTTGCCGTCCATATCGGCTCGCAGATCGTCGATCTGGCACCGTCGGCGGCGGCGTTTTCACGACTTGCCGAGATTATCGTCGCGCTTCGCGGGGACGGTCAGAAGGTGCATCGCGTCGACGTCGGCGGCGGCTTGACCATCCCCTATCACGCGAGCGACGCACCGCCGCCCACGCCTGCCCAATATGCGGCGCTGATCGCGAAAATTTTCGGGTCTCTCGATGTCGCGGTGGAATGCGAGCCGGGCCGCTATTTGGTCGGCGCCGGTGGCATCCTCGTGTCACGCGTCGTGTACCTGAAAGACGGTGATCACCCCGTGGTCGTGGTCGATGCGGCGATGAACGACCTGGTCCGGCCGGCGATGTACAAGATCGAGCACGCGATCAAGCCGGTTCGCGAGCCGGCGCCCGGCGCGGCGCGCCGCGCCGCCGATGTCGTCGGCCCGGTCTGCGAAAGCACCGACACATTCAACCGAGGATATCGAGCTGCCCCCGCTCGAGGAAGACGACCTGATTGCGTTCACTACGGCCGGCGCCTACGGCGCGGTGATGAGTTCGACCTACAACACCCGGCCGCTGGTGCCCGAGGTGCTGGTCGACGGCGACCGGTTCGCGGTCATTCGCGCGCGCCAAAGTTACGACGCAATGCTGGCGCTCGATACGATCCCGGATTGGCTGGCCGACGAGGGATCGCCGCGATGATATCGCCGTTGACACCGGACAACCGCTTGTCGCGCTTGTTGCTGCTGTCGCGGGCCGCGCTCGTCTGGGAAAGAGTATGGCCGGCGCTGTGGCCTGCATTATTCATTCTCGGCGTGTTCGCGGTCTTCGCGTTGTTCGATCTGCTCAGCTGGCTCTCCGGCCCGGAGCATATGGCGGTTTTGGCCGGATTTGCCGTCGCGCTCGGTTGCGCGGCGGTGTGGGGTGCGCGACGGCTGGCGTGGCCCGATACGGCCGCCGCCCGCCGGCGCATCGAGATCAAGAGCGGCCTCGATCACCGGCCGCTGGCCGCCCTCGCCGATCGTCCGAGCGGGCCGCTCGGCAGCGGTGCGACCGGCTTGTGGGAGGCGCATCGACGTCGTGTCGTGGCAATGATACGCAGTTTGCGCGTCGGCTGGCCGGCCGCTGGGTTGGCGGGTCATGACCCATGGGGTCTGCGCGCCGTCTTGGCGATCCTGCTTGTTGTCGCCGCGATCGACGCCGGCGGCGATTGGCGAGAGCGGCTCACCCGAGCGCTGACGCCCGGCTGGGATGGCGGCACACCCGGCCCGGCGGCCAGCTTCGACATCTGGATCACCCCACCCGACTACACCGGGCTCCCGCCGCAATTCCTGCGCGCCGACACCGCCGGGACCATCCGCATCCCGACCGGCAGCAAACTGTTGGCGCAAATTCACGGCAGCGGCTCAACTCCGCGCCTGTCGGTTGACAATGCGGTCAGCGATTTTCAGGGGATCGACAAGACCAACTTCCGCGCCGAGGCAACCCTGACACAGGGAAAATCGCTGAGCGTCAGTCAGGGTGGCTCGACCCTGGGCCGTTGGCCGATCGAGATCATCCCCGACAATCCGCCGGTCGCCGCTTTCGCCGAGCCGCCCAAGCCCACGATCCATGCGGCGTTGCATCTCGCCTACCAGGCGACGGACGATTACGGGGTCGAAAGCGTCAAGGCGGTGATCACCCGCGCGGATGGAAACCCGGCGGACAAGATCGAGATCGAAATGCCGTTGCCGGGCTTGCATCTCAAAGAGGCGCACGGCGCCACGTACCAAGACCTGTCGCCGCACCCCTGGGCGGGCCTCCCGGTCGATATCCGCATCGTCGCGACCGACGCGTTGGGCCAGACCGGCGCGAGCGAGCCGGTGCACATGACGCTGCCCGAGCGCGAGTTCCACAATCCGGTCGCCCGGGCGATCATCGATCAGCGCAAGGAACTGGTCAAAGATCCCGGCTCGCGCGACGTCGGTGGCCGAAATCCTCGACGATTTGAATGTTCGGCCGGAGCGCTATCGCGACGATACGGTCGTCTACTTGGCGCTTCGGCTTGCCGCGCTCCGGTTGCGCGAGCCCGACGCCGACGCCGCGATCGCCGCGGTAATTCCGCTGCTTTGGGATACCGCCTTGCGCATCGAGGACGCGGGCATGTCGGTCGCCGAGCGGGATCTGCGCCGCCTGCAGCAGGAATTGCAGGATGCCCTGGCGCGCGGCGCGCCGGACGAGGAAATCGACCGGCTGATGCGCGAGTTGCAGCAAGCGATGAGCCAATATCTTCAGGAGCTCGCTCAGAACATGGAGCGCAATGGCGATCAGACGGCGGAGTCGGCCGATCCATCGCGGACGCTGACGGCGCGCGACCTCCAGCGGATGCTCGATCGCGCCCGCGAGCTTGCGCATAGCGGCGCCCAGCAGCAGGCTCGAGAGCTGTTGTCGCAACTCCAGGACATGCTGGAGAACCTGCAAATGGCCCGGCCCGGCGCACAGCAGCACGCGCCCAACCAGGCTGGCCAGATGATGCGCGGCATGCAAGACCTGATGCAGCGTCAGCAGCAGCTTCTCGACCGCAGCTTCCGAGCCCAAAGGCAAATGAACGGCACGACCGGGCAGAATGGTCAGCAGCCGAGCGACGACGACTCGCAGGCCAGCGATCTCGGAAGCGCCGCCGGCCAGCAGGACCAGCTGCGCCGCGCGCTCGGCGAGATCATGCGTCATCTCGGTTCGGGCGCGGGCAATATTCCCGATGCGCTTGGCCGCGCCGAACGGGCGATGCGCGACGCGACGGGCGCCCTGCAGCGCGGCGATCCCGGTGCGGCTATCAGCTCACAGAGCGAAGCGCTCGATCAGTTGCAGGAGGGCGCCCGCGAATTTGCTCAGCAGCTGCGCGACAAGATGCAAAACGGCTGGGAAGCCCAAAGCGCTGATCCAAACGGCTACGGTCAGGACCCCACGGACACGGAAAATCGCGATCCGTTTGGTCGGCCCATGTCGGGGAGCTTCGTCGATCAAGGCGATGTGCAAATCCCCGACGCCAGCATCATCCAGAAATCGCGCGAGATCCTCGACGAACTGCGCCGCCGCGCCGGTGAAAAGGCTCGCCCCGTGATCGAACTGGATTACATCGAGCGCCTATTGCGGCGCTTTTGAACTCCGAGCAGCGTTCCGCGGTTAGCGTGACGAGGATGGATCGACGCCTACTCCTTTCGATCATCGCCGGCGCCATCGCGTTGCCGCGGATGGCGCGTGCGGCGCCTCTGCCTTTGCCCGCGCGGCGCAGCCTGCGGCTGGTCAACGCGCATACCGGCGAGACTTTCGACAGGCCCTACCGCGACGACGACGGCCTTATCCCCTCGGCGGTGGCCGATCTTTCGGTGTTCCTGCGCGATTTTCATTCAGGCGAGATCATTGCGATCGACATGGGAGTAATCGACTTCCTCGCCGCGATCATGGATGCGATCGATCAAGGCGAGGCGACGATCCTTTCCGCCTACCGCACCCGCGAGACCAACGAGATGCTGGCGCGCACCACCTTCGGCGTCGCCGAGAACAGCCAGCATATCTTCGGCCGCGCTCTCGATGTGCATTTCGGCAGCAAGCTCGCCGAGGCGATGGCGGCGGCCCGCGGGATGCAGCACGGCGGCGTCGGCTGGTACCCGCATTCGGCCTTCATGCATATCGATACCGGACCGGTGCGCAATTGGGACCTCGACGATGCCGGGCTCGGCAATTTGCTATTCGACGGCAGACAAATCCACTTCAACGACAAAGGCGAGTTGGTCATCAGCGCCGGCCGCGGCCGCTCCCCACCGCTCATGGTCAATGGCCGGCGCCCGCCGACGGTGCGCCAGCGTCTTACGCGGTTGCATCAGCTCGCCCGCGCCGAGTTCCTCGCCCGGCGACACTGATTTTCACCCGGCGACGAAGCTCACTACCACTCCAACCGCCGCGTCGTTCGCCGGCAGGAACGCGATCACAAAATGTGCGGTCTCGCCGGGCAAGAGCCGCGGCTTCGGCGGATCGACGATCTTGACCGCGACGTCGTGCTCGCCCGCGTCGCGCAACACGACGCGCAGCTTTGGGACTGGACGGGGGATCGCAACCTTATCCGTGATCTCCCCCTCGACGATCACGCCGTCGACATTTCGCGTCATCGTCACATTGGCGAATTCAAGCCCCTCGCCCGGTACGTCCGGGGTCAGCCCAATCGCGCTATAAAGCCGGGCTGCCGGCGGCCAGAGCGCGACGATGCGCTCGCGCCCGAAATAGGCGCTCGCGGCGGCGCCAACGAGAAGTATCACGACAAGGAGCATGCCAAGCCCGGCGCGATGGCGGCGCCGCGGTGGAGGCGCGATGATCGCGGCGCGCGAGGTCGCGGCGCGAGGTGACGCCGGCAGCGGCGGCGGCTCGTCGCTCAGCCTGCTCACCGGTGCCGGCGGCAGGATCATGTGACGCCAACTGTGCCCGCAATTGGCGCAGCGGACGGTCCGACCCGAGGGCCTGGACACTGCTTGGTCGGCCACCTGGTAGCGGATGTGGCACGCGGGGCAGGCGAGGATCATTGCCGGTGATGATCGCGGATTTGCGCTTTGTTGTCGATGACCCGGGGCTACGGCGATACCGCAATCGATTGGCGCTCTTGCCTGTTCTTGACTTGATTTGCGCGGCTAGGCAGGCTCGCGCCGCACAATCGCGGCGAAGCGAGAACAGGGATGACGTGCTGCGGAGGACCCGCGGGCGACCTCGAACCCGCACGTCAGTACGGGGCTAGAGCCGGCGTGGCGGCGGCAGATGGCGTTCGCGACATCACCCGCTTCTCGACGTTCGCGACATCGCGCTGCGGTTTGGCGGCATCGTCGCCCTCGATGGCGTCTCATTCAGCCATAGACGCCGGCCAGATACTCGGCCTGATCGGCCCCAACGGCGCCGGCAAAACGACGCTGTTTAACTGTGTCAGCCGGCTCTACACGCCGAACCGCGGCGAGATCTTGTTCGAAGGGCGGTCGATCCTGAGCCGCGCGCCGCATCGGATCGCCGAGATCGGTATCGCTCGTACCTTCCAGAACCTGGCGCTGTTCGGCCCGCAAACGGTCCTCGACAATGTCCGGATCGGCGCCCACGCGAAAAGCCGCAGCGACTTCATCAGCGACGCGTTGAAACTGCCCTGGGTCCGTCGGCGAGAGACCGCTGTTAACGAGACCGCGTGGTCGTTGCTGCGGCTGCTCGAACTCGAAGCCGTGGCGTCGCGCCCGGTCAATGGCCTGCCGCTGGGCACGCGCAAGCGGGTTGAATTGGCTCGCGCCCTAGCGGCGGAGCCGAAGCTGTTGCTGCTCGACGAACCGGCCGGCGGCCTCAATCACGGCGAAGTCGCCGAGCTCGGCGCGCTTATCCGGCGGATTCGCGACGATCGGCGGGTCACCGTGCTCCTCGTCGAGCATCACATGAACCTGGTGATGTCCATCTCGGACAAGGTCGTCGCGCTCGATTTCGGCCGCAAGATCGCCGAGGGCACGCCCGCCGAGGTGCAACGCAACGAAGATGTGATCCGCGCCTATCTCGGAACCACCCGGGAGCACGCGGCATGATGCTCGAAGTCACCGGGCTCGATGCGCTTTTACGGCCAAAACCAAGCCCTGCACGGCGTCGGCTTTGCGATCGAGGAGGGCCATATTCGAACCCTCCTCGGCGCCAACGGGGCCGGAAAGACGACGATCCTGCGTGCGATCTGCGGCATGGTGCGCACCCGGGGCGACATTGTCTTCGACGGCAAGCATGTCGCCGGCTGGTCGACCGAGGACGTCGTCCGGCTCGGCGTCGCGCACGTACCCGAGGGGCGCGGCACGTTCGTGCGGCTGACCGTTGAGGAAAACCTGCAGCTCGGGGCGATGACACGCCGCGGTCGGAGCGAGATCGCCGCCGACATCGAGCGCATCTACGTCAATTTTCCGCGGCTCAAGGAACGTCACTCGCAACAGGCAGGCACGCTGTCGGGCGGTGAGCAGCAGATGCTGGCGGTCGGGCGCGCGCTGATGCTACGCCCGCGACTACTGTTGCTCGACGAGCCATCTTTTGGGCTTGCCCCTTTGATTGTCGAGGAGTTGTTCGAGATCTTGCGTCGCGTCAATGCCGAAACCGGGGTCGCGATGCTGATCGTCGAGCAGAATGCGGCGCTCGCGCTTGAGCTGGCCGAGCACGCCTATCTGCTCGAAACCGGCCGGATCGTCCTCGATGCGCCAGCCGCCGTGATCGCCGCTGACGAAGCGGTACGCCGCTCGTACCTCGGATACTAGCGATGGAATTGCTGCTGCAACAGGTGATGGCGGGGCTGGCGAACGGCGCGATCTACGCCTGCATGGCACTCGCCGTGGTAATGATCTTTCAGGCGATCGATCATCTCAATTTCGCCCAAGGCGAGATGGCGATGTTCTCTACCTTCATCGCCTGGCAGCTGATCGCCTGGGGCGTGCCCTACTGGGTAGCGTTTGCCCTTACCGTCGCGGTTTCATTCATCGCCGGCGTGCTGATCGACCGAGTGCTGTTTCGCCCGGTCCAGAACGCACCGATCCTCAGTCAGATTGTCGCGTTTATCGCGTTGTTTAGCATTCTGAACAGCTCCGCCGGCCAGATCTGGGACTACACAATCAAGAGCTTTCCCACGCCATTCGGCCACGAGCCGCTGTTCGGGGGAACGCTGATCGACACGCACGAGGCGGGCATGATCGGGGTAACCCTGGCCATGCTTGGCCTGCTTTATCTGTTCTTTCGCGGCACCAGGCTCGGTTTGGCCATGCGAGCCGCTGCAGCAAACCCGGAATCGGCGCGGCTGGTCGGCATTCGCGTCGGTTGGATGACGGCGCTCGGCTGGGGCATGGCCGCGGCTATCGGCGCGGTCGCCGGAATGCTGATCGCGCCGATTGTGTTTTTGGACCCGAACATGATGCTGGGCGTCCTGCTTTACGGTTTCGCGGGCGCGGTGCTGGGCGGTCTGACGAGCCCGGGCGGAGCGGTCGCCGGCGGGTTTGCCGTCGGCGTCATCGAAAACCTGGCGGGCACGTTCATTCCCTATGTCGGACGCGAGCTTAAGCTGACGATCGCGCTGGTGCTGATCGTGATCGTGCTGATGTTCCGTCCGAGCGGCGTGTTCGGACGCCGCGTAGTGAGCCGCGTATGACGACCGTCCGAGAAGACCAGGCAGCTGTCCCGGCGGCGGTACCGGCGATCGGCATGATCCGCCGCCAGCTGAACCCGCGCTATCTAGTCTTGACCATCGTGGTCTTAGCGGCTGCGGTCTTGCCGCTCGTCGCATCGAGTTTCGTGACGTTTCAGGTGACCGAGGTGATGATTTACGGCCTCGCCATCCTCGGGCTCAACCTGCTCACCGGGTTCAATGGGCAATTTTCGCTCGGCCACAGCGCGTTTTACGCCATCGGCGCCTATACGACCGCGATCCTGATGCACAATTACGACGTCGCCTACTACTGGACCATTCCCGCCGCGGGCGGGGTGTGCTTCCTGGTCGGATTCCTCTTCGGGTTGCCGGCGTTGCGACTGCAGAACCTCTATTTGGCGCTTGCCACCTTCGCGCTCGCCAACGCGATGCCGCAGATTCTCAAGTTTCACGCGCTAGAGGGCTGGACCGGCGGCGTTCAGGGGCTGTCGGTCGACCAGCCTGATCCGCCGGGGTTTTTGCCGATCGACAGCGATCAGTGGTTGTATTACCTCACCTTCGCCGTCATTCTCGTGATGTTCGTGGCGGCGGCTTGCCTCATCCGCAGCCGCAGCGGCCGTGCTATCATGGCGATCCGCGATCATCCGATCGCCGCGGCGGCCATGGGGATTAATAGCTCGCTCTATAAGACGCTAACCTTTGGCGTGAGCGCCTTCTATACCGGCGTCGCCGGCGCGCTCGGCGCGCTGGCCGTGGCGTTTGTCGCGCCGGACAGCTTCACCATCTTCCTGTCGATCTCGTTCCTCGTCGGTCTGGTGATCGGCGGCGTGGGCTCAATCCCGGGATCACTGTTCGGCGGACTGTTCGTGTTGTACGTGCCCAACATCGCCAACAGCCTATCCACCGGTTTGGCCGGCGCCATCTACGGCGTCATTCTGCTCATCGTCATTTTCGTCATGCCGTCTGGCGCGGCGGGCTTTGTCCGACTTCGCGGCAGGCTGGCTGGCGCGCCTTCGGCAATCATAACGGCGTGTTTCATCACGGGGAGAACACCATGAAGCAGATCACTCGTCGCAGCATCCTGAAGGCCGGCACCGGTGCTCTCGCGTTTGCCACACCCTTGTTGTCGGTTCGCATCGCTCACGCCAAGAACTATGGGCCCGGGGTCACCGACAAGGAGATTAAGCTCGGCAATACCGGGCCATATAGCGGCCCCGCCTCGTCCTACAGCGCGGTGCCGAAATCCCAGGTCGCATATTGGAAGATGATCAACGATCAGGGCGGGATAAACGGCCGCATGATCAATTTCATCTCGTATGACGACGGTTACACCCCGCCGAAGACGGTCGAGATGGTGCGCAAGCTGGTCGAGGAGGATCAGGTGTTGCTTGTCGCCAGCCCGCTCGGCACGCCGACCAACAGCGCTATCTGGCATTACATGAACCAGAAGAAGGTGCCGCAGCTGTTCGTCGCGACCGGCGCGACCAAATGGGACGATCCAAAGGACCATCCCTGGACGATCGGCTGGCAACCGAACTATCAGAGTGAGGGGCGGATTTACGCCACCTACATCCTCAAGGAGAAGCCGACGGGCAAGATCGGCGTGCTCTACCAGAACGACGATTTCGGTAAGGATTACCTGAAAGGCGTCAAGGACGGCCTTGGCGACAAGGCCTCGATGATCATCGTTGAGGCGACCTACGAGACTACCGATCCGACCGTCGACTCGCAGATCGTCGACATGAAGGCCAAGGGAGTGGACGTCTTCGTCAACACCGCGATCCCTAAATTCGCAGCGCAGGCGATCCGCAAGGCGGCCGAAATCGGCTGGAAGCCACTCCACGTCCTCAGCAGCATCGGCAACTCGGTCGGCGCCACTCTGAAACCGGCGGGGTTCGAGAACGCCAAGGACATCGTGTCGGATTTCTATCTGAAGGATCCAAGCGATCCGAAATGGACCGACGATGCCGGGTTCAAGACCTGGACGGCTTTCATGGACAAGTACATGCCCGAGGCCGACAAGAGCGATGCCGGCAACGTCGCCGGTTCCTCGCTCGCCGCGATGACCGCCCAGGTACTGAAGCAGTGCGGTGACGAACTGACACGCGACAACGTGATGAAACAGGCCGCCAGTCTGCACGATGTGACGGTGCCAATGCTGTTACCGGGCATCACGGCCAACACCAGTCCGACCGACTTCGCGCCGGTGAAGCAGGTGCAGATGGCCAAGTTCGACGGCACTCGCTGGAACTTGTTCGGCGACTTGTTGAAGGGCGCGATCGGTTGACTTTTTCGGCGCCGGCTCCCGCTAGCGCGGGGGCTGGGCGCCGTCTCGCGCCATTCGTTGGAAGTCATCGGTAGCGATTGCCGACCGGCAGCTGGACGGTTTCGCGCCGCCTGTGTCAAGGTCGCTGCCGCCGTTCCGTGCGGCGCGGGGGTAAAAAGTCGCGGAGAGCTGCGTGATCAGACTGCAAAACGTCGGCAAGCGATATGGCGCCGATGCGGAGATCCTGCGCGATATCTCCATGCAGCTCGACCCCGGCGGATTTTATTTTCTGACCGGCGCTAGCGGCGCCGGCAAGACCACACTACTGAAGATCATCTATCTCGCAGAGCGCCCGTCGCGCGGCGTTTTTACCCTGTTCGATGCCAATGTCGCCACGACGAACCGGACGACCCTCCCGGCGCTGCGGCGACGACTCGGTATCGTCTTTCAGGACTACCGCCTAGTCGACCATTTGAGCGTTCGTGACAACGTGGCGCTGCCGCTGCGGATCGCCGGTGCTCCGGAGCGCGATATCCGCGAGAACGTTTCGGAGTTGCTGAGCTGGATGGGCCTGGACGGCAAGCTCGATTTCCGGCCGGCATCCTTGTCGGGCGGCGAGCAGCAGCGTGTGGCCATCGCCCGCGCCATCGTCCGCCGGCCCGATCTGCTCATCGCCGACGAACCGACCGGCAATGTCGATGACGACATCGCAATGTTGCTGGTTCGCGTCTTCGAACGCATCAACAAGCTTGGCACCACCGTGCTCATCGCGACGCACGATATCGCGTTCGCCCGCCAGTTCGACCATCGGCGCTTTCATCTCGACAAAGGCGCTTTGTCGATCGCCGATCACGACGCTCCCGTGGAATGATCGGGGCCTTCCCGCTACCCCAACAATTGCGGCTCGATTTGCCGCTTCGCTCCGATGCGTCCGGCCGCTTCCTGCCATGGATCATCGCGCTGATGGTCTATTTGGCGGCGACCGGCGGGATCACGCTGGTTTGGCTGGGCGACGCGCTCGACAATTGGAATTCGGTGCTGGCAAGCACCTGGACGCTGCAGGTAGCGGCCGACGCGTCGCCGGCCCGGCTCGAGATGACCCTGGGCGCGCTGCGGCAAACCAAGGGCATCGTTGCGGCCCGCGTGCTGGACCGCACCGAAACCGGCAAGCTGCTTGAGCCTTGGCTCGGCAGCTCTGTGCCAATGGACACATTGCCGCTGCCGCGGCTCATTGATATTCAGGTCGACCCGGGCACGCCGGTCGATTTGCCGACATTACGCAAGCAACTCGCCGCGATCGTCCCCGAGGCGCAGCTCGAAAACAATGGCGCGTGGCTCGGCGACATGCGCAAATTCGCTCGGCGGGTTGAGGGGTTGATCGCCCTTGGCGTCGCTGTCGTCACCTTATTGACGGTGACCATCGTGGTGTTCACGGCCCGCATCGGCTTATCGATCCATCACTCGATTATTGAGCTCATGCACTTGCTCGGGGCTGAGGACGCCTACATAGCGCGGCAGTTTCAGGTACATGCACTGTCGCTCGGTCTGCGCGGCGGCATCATCGGCGGCATAGCGGCGGCAGTGACCGTGACGGCCCTGGGGCCCGCCGGTCATATATTCATGCTGCCGATGCCGGCGACCACTCACGGCATTTTCGACTGGCGGCTGTGGCTGCTGCTGATTGCGGCGCTGCTGGCCGCGGGCGGCGTGGCGATGCTGACGGCTCGAATTACGGTATTGCGCCAACTGAGGCGCATCCCGTGATGCATCGGCGGCGCGCGCTCAAGCTCACTGCCTTCGGCATAGCGTTGCTTGGGTTGTTCTGGCTGTGCGGACTGGCGTGGTTCGTTCAAAGCTCATTGACGATCGCGGTCGACCACACGACCCCCACCGACGCGATCGTGGTGCTAACCGGCGGGCGGCTGCGCGTCGAGACCGCGCTCAACCTGCTCGGCGCCGGCCGCGCGCAGAAGCTGTTTATTTCGGGCGTTAATCCGCATGTCGATCGGGTAGCGCTGCTGCGTGTCGCCGGCCGGATGGACGATGCCGACGCCACCCGCATCGAGATCGGTCATGAAGCAGAGAACACGTTGGGCAATGCGCGCGAAACCGCCGAGTGGATGCGGCGCCAGGGCTATCGCAGCCTGCGGCTGGTGACGAGCTGGTACCACATGCGCCGCAGCCTGCTCGAATTCGCGCGAGCGATGCCCGACGCGATCATCGTCGCCGAGCCGGTAATCGCCGCGCATAACGACCCCCAGCCGTTGTCGGAGTGGTTCGACATCGCGGTGTTGACGATGGGCGAGTACAACAAGTTCCTCGTCACATTGGCGCGCCCGGCGCTCGCGATTTTCTGGCCGCGGGCGGCGCTGTGGAACCAAGCGTCGCGCTCGGCTGAGGCAGCCGCGACATCCGCTGCAGACCGCCGGCGATGATCCGGCTACTGCGCGCGTTGTTGTTCAACATCGCGTTTTACATCGACACGGTGGTCATCGGCGTCGTGGCGTTACCGTTCCTGCTGACGCCGCGGCGCACCTGCATGCGGTTCGGCCGGTTTTGGGCCCAGACCGTGTTGTTCCTGGTGAAGTGGACGGTCGGCCTCGACAGCGAAATTCGCGGGCGGGAAAATATCCCGCCGGGCGGCTGCCTGATCGCGATGAAACATCAGTCGATGTGGGACACCCTGATCTTGCCGCCGCTGCTCGGAGATCCGGCCGTGGTGATCAAGCGCGAGCTGCAATTCGTGCCGCTCTATGGCTGGTACGCCACACGCTCGGGCTCGATCTTCATCGACCGCAAGGGTGGCGCGGCGGCGCTGCGCCGCTTGATCGGCGCTGCGAAACGGGCGATCGCGATGGGCCGGCCAGTGGTGATCTTTCCGCAGGGAACAAGAACCCGGCCCGGCCTTCCGGTCGATGAGATGCCCTATCAGCCGGGAGTCGCGGCGCTCTACCGCGAACTCGCGGTGCCGCTGGTACCGGCCGCGGTCAATTCCGGACTGTATTGGGGGCGGCGCGCCTTCGTTAAGCGCCCGGGGCGCATCATTCTCGAATTCCTCGCGCCGATCCCGCCGGGCTTGCCCCGGCGCGAGGTGATGCATCAGTTGGAGACCCGGATCGAGACGGCCACCGCAGCACTAGAGCGCGAGGGCGGCCTATTGTTGTGAAATGAAGCCGGCGATGGTTTCGACGACGGCTGGAGCGAGCGGTAGCTTGGGGTCGAAATAAGTCTTCAGATTGTAGTCCCGATTATCGGACTTGACGGTCTTCAGCACATGGTTGACGTCCGGGAGAAGCACGAGTTTCGCGTGCGGGTCTGCGGCCGCGAGGAGGCGCGCATCGTTCTCGCTGATCTCGATATCGTGCTCGCCCAGCAGGATCAGAACCGGCCCCTTGTAGGTGGCGAGCAGCTTTGGCGGATCATAGGAAAGCAGGTCGATCAGATAGCCCTGCACCGCCGCCGGGAAGATCGCGGCGATCTCCGGACGTGCGTTCGACACGTCGACCCGGTGTCCGGCAGCAAGCTCGTCGATATCGTGAAAGGCTTCGTCATGGATCGGCGCGTTGGCAGGGTTCGAGCTCATCTGCTCCTTGATGAGGGTAGCGAATGGCCGGCCGGCCGTGGCCACGAGCAAGAGGCCGCAAATATCGGGCGGGCTGTCCTTGGCTGCCGCCATTGCCACCAGGCCGCCCTCGCTATGCCCCAGCACCCAGATGCATTTGCTGCCGGTCTGCTTGAGGATCGTCGTGGCCCATGTATGCACGTCGCTGGCGTAATCGGCGATGGTGACGTCATTTGAGTTGGGGATCGCCGCTCCGCTCGAAAACAGGCCGCGCTTGTCGATCCGCACGGAGGCGATGCCGCGCTCGGCCAGGGCTTGCGCCAGGAGCTTGTAGGTATCGGTGTTGAGCCCGTGCAGGCTGTTGCCGTCGCGGTTGACCGGGCCGGAACCGGGAACGATCAGCACCACCGGCGCGTCCGCCTTGCCGGGCGACAGCATCAGGCCTTTGAGCGGACCCTTTGGACCGGGCGCCTCGATTTCGGTTTCGACCGGGTCAGCCCGCGCGGCTCCGGCGCTACCCAGCGCAAAAACAATAGCAAAGCTCAGCAATAGGGCTCGCAAAGCGGCTCTCCGATATTAGCTAAATCACAGTAAATGCGCTAGAATATCTAATTCAGATTTAACGAGAAAAGCATGGTCAGCATCGCCTCGATCTCGCAGCAGATCTGGGACATGAAGTATCGGCTCAAGGCGCCGGCGCACGGCAGCGTGCCGGGCGAGCCGATCGACAAGACGATCGAGGATACCTGGCGCCGGGTGGCGACGGCCCTGGCCGCGCCGGAAAAAGATGCCGGCAGATGGAGCCAGCGCTTCTACGAGGCGATGGACGATTTCCAGTTCCTGCCCGCCGGGCGGGTCGTCGCCGGGGCCGGCAGCGCGCGCGACGTGACGCTGTTCAACTGCTTCGTCATGGGCGCGGTGCCCGACGATATGGGCGGCATCTTCGCGCATCTGCGCGAGGCGGCGCTGACGATGCAGCAGGGCGGCGGCATCGGCTACGATTTCTCGACCTTGCGGCCCAAGGGCACGCTGGTGAAGGGCGTCGGCGCCGACGCTTCCGGCCCGCTGTCGTTCATGGATGTGTGGGACGCGATGTGCCGCACGATCATGTCGGCCGGCTACCGCCGCGGCGCGATGATGGCGACGCTTGCGCTGCGACCATCCCGACATCGAGGCCTTTGTCGAGGCGAAGCGCGAGCCGGGCCGGCTGCGCATGTTCAATCTCTCGGTGCTGGTCACCGACGCCTTCATGCAGGCGGTGGAAGATGACGCCTCTTGGGAGCTGACCTTCAACGGTGCGGTCCACCACTCGCTGCCGGCGCGCGATCTTTGGGACAAAATCATGCGCGCGACCTACGCCTACGCCGAGCCCGGGGTCATCTTCATCGACCGGATCAACCGGCGAAACCCGCTCTATTACTGCGAGGAAATCCACGCGACCAACCCCTGCGGCGAGCAGCCCCTACCGCCCTACGGCGCGTGCCTGCTGGGGTCGTTGAACCTCGCCCGCTTTGTCGAGGAGCCGTTCACCGCACAAGCGCGGCTCGATACCGCGCGGCTCGCCGCGATCATCCCCGATGTCGTGCGGATGATGGACAACGTCATCGACATCTCGCGCTTCCCGCTTGACGAGCAGCGCCACGAGGCCAAGGCGAAGCGGCGCATCGGCCTCGGCATCACCGGGCTCGCCGACGCGCTGATCCTGTGCGGGCTGCGCTACGGCTCGAAGGAAGCGGTCGCGGCGACCGAGGCGTGGCTGGCGCTGATCGAGCGCGAGGCGTATCTGGCGTCGGCAGCGCTCGCCGCGGAAAAAGGCCCCTTCCCGCTCTTCGACAAAGAGAAATATCTCGCCGGCGAGACCGTCGCCGCGCTCGACGAGGATGTACGCGAGGCGATCGCCAAAAACGGCATCCGCAACGCGCTGCTCACCTCGGTGGCGCCGACCGGCACGATCTCGCTCTTCGCCGACAATGTCTCGTCGGGGATCGAGCCGGTGTTCTCCTATCGCTATACCCGCACCATGCTGATGCCCGACGGTTCGCATCGGGAAGAGGAGGTCAGCGACTACGCCTACCGCCTGTTCCGTCGTCTACGAGGTGAAGACGGGCCCCTCCCCGACTATTTCGTCGACGTCGAGAGCCTCTCGCCGGAAGACCATCTGGTGATGCAGGCGGCGGTGCAGCGCCACATCGACAGCTCAATCTCGAAGACAATCAACCTGCCCGCCGACATCGCCTTCGACGATTTCAAGGACATCTATGCCCGCGCCTACGCGATGGGCTGCAAGGGGTGCACGACCTACCGGCCCAACGAGGTGACCGGCGCGGTGCTGGAAGCGCGGCCTGAGACCCCGGCGGCACGGCCGCAGCAGGCGGAATTGCCGCTGCCCACCCCCGCCGCAAAGCCCGCCGACATCTATGAGGCGGCCGGCGTCGTGTACATGTCGCAGCCGCTGTCGCGGCCCGAGGCGCTTCCCGGACAGACCTACAAGATCAACTGGCCGGAAACCGAGCACGCCATGTACATCACGATCAACGACGTGGTGCAGGACGGCCGCCGCCGGCCGTTCGAGATCTTCATCAACTCCAAGAACATGGAGCACTACGCCTGGACCGTCGCGCTGACCCGGATGATCAGCGCCGTGTTCCGCCGCGGCGGCGACGTGTCGTTTGTCGTCGAGGAGATGAAGGCGGTGTTCGACCCGCGCGGCGGCGCCTGGATGGAGGGCCGCTACGTGCCCTCTCTGCTGGCGGCGATCGGCGACGTCATCGAGCGGCACATGATCGCGATCGGCTTCCTGCCGTCGCGCGAACGCGATCACGGCGTGCGCACGGCCCAAGTCGTCAACCTGACGCCGCCTTCTTCAGGCGCCCTGCCCGGCCCGCGGCTGCGGCAATGCCCCAAATGCGGCCAGGCGGCACTGATCCGCACCGAAGGCTGCGATCAGTGCACCAATTGCGACTATTCGAAATGCGGGTGAGTTAGCTCGGCAGCTGGTCCCCGTCCGGCGGCACCGCGACCTCGAACGCGTTGGTGACGCCGCACAGCACGGTGAAATTGTGGGCGATGGTGATCAACTCGGTCATCCACTGCGCGTCGTGCTTGGTCAGCAGCCGGTTGAAGATCGGATAATCGACCCGGTTGGTGCGCATTAGCTGGCGGGTCAGATTGACGATGTCGCGTTCCTCCTCGGGCAGACCCGACACATCGCCTTTGGCGCGCAGGATGTCGATCGTTTTGGCATCGACCCCGGCGCGCTGCGCGGCGCCGACCTGGGCCGACCAGACATAGGCGGACTCGCGCTCGCGCACCGCGGCGAGGATCGCGTGAGAGAGCAGCCGCGGTTCGACGACGCAGTCGTTGCGGTTGAACTTGACCAGGGCCAGCATCTTGTCGGCGAGCTTCGGGCTGTTCAGGAACACGCTGAACGGCCCGCGGATGCGCCCGAAAACGCCGATGACGTCCTCCGCGACGTGCTGCGCTTCGGCGGGAACCTGGCTCTTATCGCTGGATCGGCGTCGCTCTCGGCATCGATCTCTCCCTTTCTGATCATTTGAATGCCCTTCTTCCGTCATCCCCGGGCTTGTCCCGGGGATCCACGTGGATGGCCGGGACTTTGCCCGGCCATGACGGGAGAAAGAGCTGCGTTCTATTTCAGACCCGGATACGCCTTGCCCCAATCGTCGAGATAAACGACCTCGGAGAGTGGCCCTCGCCCCAGCGGCCCGAAATTTCCCATCGGCCAGCCGATCGGCAGGATCGCATAGGACTTGAAGCCCTTGGGGATGCCCATCGCGTCATCGCATTCCTTGCCGTAGCCGGTGTGCCGGGTGGTCAGGGTCGAACCGAGCCCAAGCGCGCGCGCCGCGAGCAGCATGTTTTGCACCGCCGGATAGATCGACGAGCCGGCGGTATAATTCGGGGTCTCGCCCTCGAGGCAGGCGACGATCCACACCGGCGCCTCGTGGTAGTGGTCGGTGAGGTATTTCACCGCGTCGTGCTGCCGGGCATAGGCCGCGGGGTTTGAGCCCGGCGGGGGTGCGCTCGTGGCGTAGCGAGGCCCGAGCACCTCATCGTACAGCCGCTTGTAATAGGCCTGCACCGCCTTCTTCTTGGCCATGTCCTTCAGCACGAGGAACTTCCAGCGCTGGGTGTTGCCGCCGCTCGCCGCCGCCTGGCCGGCGCGCAGAATCTTGAAGATCAGCTCGTCTGGCACCGGATCGGGCTTAAGCCGCCGCATCGCCCGCATCGTGTGCATGACATCGAAAACATCCTGGCTCAGCGGTACATTGTGCGGCATGCGGCCCTCCCTCGGCGCGGCGTGGTATGTAGTGCGGACTGTAGAGTAATTTCCGCCGACCCGACAAACCGAGAATGCCGATGCCTTACACCCATCCCGAAGCGCTGGTCTCGACCGAATGGCTCGCCGCGCATCTCGCCGATCCGCACGTCCGCGTGCTTGACAGCTCGTTCAAGCAGCCGGGCGTCGCCCCAACGGCGCGCGAGGATTACGACGCCGGGCACATTCCCGGCGCGGTGTTCTTCGACATCGACGACGTGGCCGAGCCGGGCACGAGCCTGCCGCACATGATCCCCTCGGCCGAGCGCTTCGCGGCAAAGATGGTGGAGCGCGGCATCGGCAATTCGGACAAGGTGGTCGTCTACGACGCCAATGGCTTGTCCTCGGCCGGGAGGGCCTGGTGGCTGCTGCGGCTGTTCGGCCACGACGACGTCGCGCTGCTCGACGGCGGCCTGCCGAAATGGAAGGCGGAAGGCCGGGCGCTGGAAACCCAGGCGCCGGCGATCCCGACGCGGCAGTTCACGGCGCGCCTCGACCCGGCGCTGGTCCGCGACAAGGCGTCGGTGCTGGCGAACGTGGCAAGCAAGCGCGAGCAGGTCGTCGACGCGCGCGCCGCCGGGCGCTTCGACGGCACCGCCGAGGAAACCTGGCCGGGACGCCGCCGCGGCCATATCCCGGGCAGCCGCAATCTACCGTTCGATCAGATGACCGACCCCAAGACCAAGCAGCTCAAGAGCGCCGAGGAACTGCAACGGCTGTTCGAGGGAGCCGGCGTCGCACTCGGTAGGCCCATCGTCACTAGTTGCGGCTCGGGGGTGACGGCCTGCGCGCTCGCCTTCGGGCTCTACCTGATCGGCCACGAGCGCGCGGCGATCTATGACGGGTCGTGGTCGGAATGGGGCTTGCCCGACGGCCCGCCGATCGAGACCGGCCCGGCGCGGTGAAATGACGGCAATCCCCGACACCATCACCTATCTGGAGATGTTCGGCCGGCCGCCGCCGCTCCCCAGTCCGCCGCCGCTCGGCAAAATCGCGCTGATGCGGGCGGAAGCCTGCACCGTATCGTTCTACCGCTATCTGTACGAGACGGTCGGGACGCCGTGGGTGTGGTTCGAGCGGCGGCTATGGAGCGACGAGGCGCTCGCCGCCGAGCTAGCAAAGGAAACGACCGAGATCTTCGTACTTTACGCCGGCGGGGTGCCGGCGGGGTATTTCGAGCTCAATACCGCCGAGCCTCGAGACACGGAGCTTTGCTACTTCGGGCTGGCCCCGGAGTTCATCGGCCGCAGGCTTGGGCCGTTCCTGCTCAACGCGGCGATCGAACAAGCGTGGTCGCGCCCGATTGGGCGGTTTTGGGTGCACACCTGCACCTTCGACCACCCGCGGGCGCTCCCACTCTACCAGCGCGCCGGGTTTGTCGTTTACGCCCAGCGGCCTGTCATCTTCGATGACCCGCGCGAGCGCGGCATCCTGCCGCGCTCGCTCAAGCATCCGCGTCTACCCGTTCTAGCGCAGGCTTGACGCCCAGTTTCCGGCTACCACCCACGATAGTAGTGATGGTGCCAATACGGGCCGTAATAGCCGTAGTAGTTGCCGTAATAGGGGCCCGGCGCGTAATAGCCGTAATACGGCCCACCGATGCCAACACCCACCGGCCCCACCTCGATGCCGATCTGAGCTTTGGCAGATGTCAAAGGAACAGCCGCGGCGGTCAAGGCTAACGCGCCAACAGCGGCTGCGCCAAGCCAATGAAATCGGCGATTTCGTTTGTTCATCGACATGGAATCCTCCATGTGTTGCCGAGTCTCTCTGTGACTCGACTAACAAACGACTTCACGACAGTGAGGTTCCACGCGATGGATCGTCAGGCTCTGCTGCCGATTACAAGCGAGCCGACGCAATTGAGTGAGCAAATACCCGACTGAGGAACATCCGTGTCCGGTATTCGGGACGAGGCCTAAGCGCCGCCTCGCTTCATATCGGCGATGATCTGCGCGGCCGCGGCGGCGGGGTCTGGCGCCTGGACGATCGGCCGGCCGACGACGAGATAGTCGGCGCCGTCGGCGATCGCCTGCGCCGGCGTGCCCGAGCGCTTATGGTCGTCGAGCGCGGCGCCCGCGAGCCGCACGCCGGGTGTAACGACCAGCAGCCGTTCGGCGTCGAGACGCTTACGGATCGCGTTGGGATTGTCCTGCGGGCTGGCGATGATGCCGTCGACACCGCAATCGTACGCAAACTTCGCCCGGTCTGAGATCAAGTCGGCGACGCTGCCGCCGTGGCCGAGCTCGCGTAGCCCGCGTTCGTTGAGACTGGTCAGCACCGCGACGACCAGGAGACGCAATGACGAATTACCCCTGCCCTCGACCGCGGCGCGGATGATGTCGCCGTCGCCGTGGATGGTCACGAAGCTGACTCCGCGCTCGGCGACCCGCTCGATGCCGCGCCGTACGGTCTCGCCGATATCGAACATCTTGGCATCGAGGAAGACGTTCTTGCCGCCGCGCAGCAGGTCGTCGAGAAAGGCTTCGAAGCCCGGCGCGAAGATCAGCCACAGCCCGAGCTTGAAGAAACCGACGATCCCGTCGAGCCGGGCGACGATCTCACGCGCCGCGCCGACGGTCGGCAGGTCGAGCGCGACGATCAGCCTGTCTTCCATGCGCGCGGGAAGCGGCCGGGCGGGCCGGGTAGCAACGGGCATCGGCGATGTCCTTAATGGATGGCAGTGTTAGCGTTTCGCCTTGGCGACGCCTCGTCAAGCGCCCTTGGAACGCGGCACGGCGCAAGGCAGGATGCGGGAAACTGTCGAGGGAGGAGCACCGGTGCCCAAGCAACAGATTCGCTCCGCCAGGCTGCGCCAGCCGAGCGGCGTCTTCTCGCATGCGACCGCAGTCGAGGCCCAGGGCCGGCTGGTCTTCATCTCGGGGATGACCGCGCGCCGCGCCGACGGCACCATCGCTGGGGTCGGCGACATCGAGGCGCAGACCCGCCAGGTTTGCGAGAACATCAAGGCCGCGGTGGAGGCCGCCGGCGGCACGATGGAGGATATCTGCCGCGTCGACGTCTACATCCGCAACATGGAGCAGTTCGAGGCGATCCATAACGTGCGCCGCGAGTATTTCCGCGAGCCGCTGCCCGCCTCGACGATGGTCGAGGTGGTCAAGATGACCCATCCTGACTACCTGATTGAGATCAGTGCCATCGCGGTCGTTCCCTAGGCGCAAGGCCCCTATCGCGTTGCAATTGTTCCGGGCGCGGCTCACACTTGCGTCGCCAACTAGAGGGTTTCGTTGATGGAAATGCATGGCGAGCTGCGCATTCCAGCGCCGCGGCAGGAGGTCTGGGAGAAGCTCAACGATCCGGAGACGCTGAAGAATTGCATTCCCGGCGCCGAAAGCGTCGAAAAGGTTTCCGACACCGAGTTTGTCGCCAAGGTGGTCGCGCGCGTCGGGCCGGTGAAGGCGAGCTTTTTGGGGAAGGTCACGCTGACCGACTTGAAGCCGCCGGAGAGTTATACAATCACCGGTGAAGGCACCGGCGGCGTCGCCGGCTTCGCCAAGGGCAGCGCCAAGGTCGCGCTCGACGATGCCGGCGCCGAAACCATAATGCGCTACGGCGTCCAGGCTCAGGTGGGCGGCAAGCTGGCACAGATCGGTTCGCGCCTGATCGACGCCACCTCGCGCAAGATGGCCGACGAATTCTTCAATCGCTTCCTTGGGCTGATGACGCCGCCCGCGGCCCAGGCCACACCGTAATAACTCTCTGTATACAACGAGTTTTATGACATCGCTGGCGCCTTGACCCGGCGCCAGCGCCGCAGGAAACTCGCGCCTACGGGCCGCGACGGGTCCTCGCCCGCGCACGCAAAAGGGAGGTTTCCATGCAGAAGACGGTGAGCCTTACCGTCAACGGCAAGCCGGTTTCGGCAACGGTCGAGGGGCGTACCCTCCTGGTGCAGCTGCTGCGCGAGACGCTGGGTCTCACCGGCACCCATGTCGGCTGCGACACCAGCCAGTGCGGCGCCTGCGTCGTCCATGTGGACGGCGAAGCGGTAAAGTCCTGCACCCTGCTCGCCGTGCAAGCGGAGGGCCGCACCGTCAAGACCATCGAGGATGTGGCTGACGGCGACACGCTGCACCCGATGCAGGAGGCGTTCCGCGACAATCACGCGCTGCAATGCGGGTTCTGCACCCCGGGCATGATCATGAGCGCGCTCGATCTGGTAAAGAACAACCCCGACCCGAGCGACCGCGAAATCCGCGAGTACCTCGAGGGCAATTTCTGCCGCTGCACCGGCTACCACAACATCGTGCTGGCGATCAAAGCTGGAGCTGCCGCCATGAGAGGCGCGAAAGCGGCGGCGGAGTAGCCGCCATGGCAGAGATCGGCACACCTGTACGCCGGCGCGAGGACTATCGGTTCCTCACCGGACAGGGCACCTACACCGACGACATCAACCGGCCCGGTCAGCTCTATGCCTTTATCCTGAGAAGCCCGCATGCCAATGCGCGGATCACCGGGCTCGACACCGGCGCCGCGGCCAAGGCTACGGGCGTCGTCGCGATTTACAGCGGGAAGGACCTGGAAGCCGACGGTGTCGGCGGTCTGCCTTGCGGCTGGCAGATTCATTCGAAAGACGGGTCTCCGATGCAGGAGCCGCCGCATCCGGTCCTGGCCCTCGGCCGTGTGCGCCATGTCGGCGACCCCGTCGCCGTCGTCATCGCCGACGCGCTCGGTCATGCGCGCGACGCGTCCGAGCTGATCAAGGTCGATTACGCGATCGAGCCTTCGATTACCAATGCGACCGAGGCGCTGAAGCCCGGCGCGCCATTGGTGTTCCCCGAGGTGCCCGGGAATGTCTGCTACGACTGGCAGCTGGGCGATCTCGCTGCGACGGATGCGGCGCTCAAATCCGCTGCCCGGGTCGTCAAACTCGACCTTATCAACAATCGGCTCGTGCCCAACGCCATGGAGCCGCGCGCTGCGATCGGCGATTTCGACCGCGCGACCGGCGAGCACACGCTTTACACGACGAGCCAGAACCCGCACGTGATCCGCCTGCTAATGGGTGCCTTCGTTCTGCACATCCCCGAGGCGAAGCTGCGGGTTGTCGCTCCCGATGTCGGCGGCGGTTTCGGCTCGAAGATCTATCACTACGCCGAGGAGGCGATCGTCACCTGGGCGGCGGCCAAGCTCAAGAAACCGGTGAAATGGACCGCCGACCGGGTCGAGAGCTTCATGTCCGACGCGCATGGCCGCGATCACGCGACCCATGTCGAGCTGGGCCTCGACGCGCAGAACAAGTTTGTCGCGCTCAAGGTGTCGACGATCGCCAATATGGGCGCCTATCTCTCGACCTTCGCGACCTGCATCCCGACCTATCTCTATGGGACGCTGCTCGCCGGCACCTACACGACGCCGGCGATCTACGTCGAGACCAAGGCGGTGTTCACCAACACCGTGCCGGTCGACGCTTATCGCGGCGCCGGGCGGCCGGAGGCGACGTTCTTGTTGGAGCGCATCGTCGACCTGGCCGCCGACGAGCTTGGGGTCGATCCAGCCGAGTTGCGCCGCAAGAACTTTATTCCGACCGATGCCTACCCGTACCAAACGCCGGTCGCTCTGCAATATGACAGCGGCGATTACTTCTCGACCCTCGACCTGGCAACGAAGGCCGCCGATTACGCCGGCTTCGAGGCGCGGCGGCAAGAAGCAGCGCGGCGCGGCAAGCTGCGCGGCATCGGCATCGCCACCTACATCGAGGCCTGCGGCATCGCGCCGTCGGCGGTTGTCGGATCGCTCGGCGCCCGTGCAGGCCTATTCGAAGCCGCGGCGGTCCGGGTCCATCCCACCGGCAGCGTCACGATCCTCACCGGATCGCATAGCCACGGCCAGGGGCATGAGACGACCTTTGCCCAGCTTGTCGCGGACGGGCTCGGCATCCCGATGGAGTCAATCGAGATCGTCCACGGTGACACGAACAAGATCCCGTATGGCATGGGCACGTACGGCTCACGCTCGCTGGCTGTCGGTGGCACCGCAATCATCAAGGCGATGGACAAGATCATCGCCAAGGGCAAGAAGATCGCCGCGCATCTACTCGAGGCGGCCGAGGCCGACATCGAGTTCAAGGACGGTAATTTCAGCGTCGCCGGCACCGACCGGTCGAAGAGCTTTGGCGAGATCGCGCTGACCGCCTACGTGCCGCACAACTTTCCGCACGAGGAGTTGGAGCCCGGGCTCGACGAGACCGCGTTCTACGACCCGAAGAACTTCACCTTCCCGTCCGGCGCCTATGTCGCCGAAGTCGAGATCGATCCCGATACCGGTACGCTCGAAATCTGCAGCTTCAACGCCAGCGACGATTTCGGCCGAATCATCAACCCGATGATCGTCGCCGGCCAGGTGCATGGCGGTCTCGCACAAGGGATCGGCCAGGCGCTGCTCGAAAACTGCGTCTACGACAATGCGACGGGGCAGCTGCTGACTGCGTCGTATAACGACTACGCGATGCCGCGGGCCGACAACCTGCCCAACTTCCTGCTATCGACGCACGCGACGCTCTGCACGCACAATCCGCTCGGGGTTAAAGGTTGCGGCGAAGCCGGAGCCATCGGCGCGCCGGCAGCGATTTCCAACGCCATCGTCGACGCGCTGAAAGGCTACGGCGTCAAGCATGTCGAGATGCCGGCGACGCCCGAGAAGCTGTGGCGCGCCATTCATCAGCACAAAGCAGCGGCATAAGGAGAGGCCCGATGTACGAATTCAACTACCACAAGCCGGCGAGCCTCGCCGACGCCGCGAAGCTGCTTGCGGGGGAAGAAGCAAAGCTGGTCGCCGGCGGCATGACCCTGGTGCCAACGCTGAAGCAACGCCTCGCCAAGCCGTCCGATCTGGTCGACCTGGCGGCGATCGGCGGACTGAAGGGCATCAAGGAAGAGGGCGGCGGGCTGACGATCGGGGCGATGACCCGGCATGTCGAGGTGCAGCGCTCTCCCGAGGTGAAGCGCGTGATCCCCGCCCTCGCCGCGCTCGCCGGGATGATCGGCGACCCGGCGGTGCGCAATCGCGGCACGATCGGCGGTTCGATCTCGAACAACGACCCGGCGGCGGACTATCCGGCGGCGCTGGTCGGGCTCGGCGCGACTGTCGTCACCACCAAGCGCGAGATCCCCGCCGAGCAGTTTTTCACCGGTATGTTCGAGACCGCCCTCGGGCAGGACGAGATCGTCACCGCTGTCAAATTTCCGAAGCCGCAGGCGGCCGCCTACCAGAAGTTCAAGAACCCGGCCTCGCGTTACGCTATCGTCGGGGTTTTCGTCGCCAAGACCGCCGCCGGCGTGCACGTCGCGGTAACCGGCGCGGCCCCTTGCGTCTTCCGCCAGTCGGAGATGGAAGCAGCGCTGACGAAATCCTTCACGCCGGACGCGATCAAGGACATCGCCGTCTCCGACAGCGGACTCAATTCGGACATCCACGCCAGCGCCGAGTACCGCGCCCATCTGGTCAACGTCATGGCGCGCCGTGCGGTCGCCGCCTGCGCATAGACTTACCGCTCACTGCGTATAACAGGAGCAGTGAGAAGGAGGATCGCTGTGCACCATTTGAGATTGCCGATTGCCACCATCCTGGCGCTGAGCATTTGGTGTGGCACGGCCGCGGCCGATACGCTGAAATTCACCGCCGCTCTTGCGCCCGAGAAGACCGGTGCAGCCAAGGGTACAGCGACGCTGACGGTCGATACCGGCACCAAGAAGATGGACTGGTCGATCGACTATTCTGGATTGTCGGCGCCACCGGCGATGGCTGCGATCCAGTCGCCGCCCAAAGATCCGAAAGGCGAGCCGGGCACTCTGTCGCTGACGCTGCCGGCCAAGCCGACCAGCCCGGTAAGCGGGTCGATGCAGGTGACGGACGATCAGATCGCCGGGTTCAAGACCGGCGAGTGGATGCTGCTCATTGGCACGAAGCAAGCGCCGGAAATCGGCGGCGAAATCAAGCCGGCGCCATAGCCGCGCGCCGCGGTAGCGCGGCGCGGCGCACTGCACTAGGTTAGCGCCGAGATTATGGCCCTCTCCCGACGGGGAGAGGGATTTTGTTGCAGCCGGACCTTTCTCATGGCCAAAGCCCAAGCTCCCATCCTGCCCGCCTCGGTCGACGCGACCCTGGCGATGCTGGGCGGTGCCGATTACATCGCCGACCGCAGCCTGGCGACCGCGGTGCATCTCGCGTTGCATCTGAAGCGCCCGTTGTTTCTTGAAGGCGAAGCCGGGGTCGGCAAGACCGAGATCGCCAAGGTGCTGGCGAGCGCGCTGAAGCGAAAGCTGATCCGCCTGCAATGCTACGAAGGTCTCGACGTCGCCTCGGCAGTCTACGAATGGGATTACGCGCGGCAGATGATCGAAATCCGTCTCGCCGAAGCAGGCAAGGAAGAGCGCGACGAAATCGAAAGCACGATTTTCTCCGACCGCTTCCTCATCAAGCGGCCGCTGCTGCAGGCCCTAGAGCCAGAGCTCGAAGGCCCGCCGGTGCTACTGATCGATGAACTCGACCGCACGGATGAGCCGTTCGAGGCCTATTTGCTCGAACTCCTTTCCGATTTCCAGGTGACGATCCCCGAGATCGGCACGATCAAGGCCGAGCATCCGCCGATTGTCGTCATCACCTCTAACCGCACCCGCGAAATCCACGACGCGCTAAAGCGGCGCTGCTTCTACTATTGGGTCGATTATCCCAACGCCGAGCGCGAGCTTGAAATCCTCAAGCGCAAGTCGCCGGGCGCCGCGCCCGAGCTGTCGCGGGCGGTTGTCGGTTTTGTCCAGAATTTGCGCAAGATGGATCTGTTCAAGCTGCCCGGCATCGCCGAGACGATCGACTGGACCGAGGCGTTGATGCAATTGGACGTGCTCGAACTGACTCCGAGTGCGGTCAACGATACACTCGGCGTTCTCTTGAAGTACCAGGACGACATCGCCCGCATCCAGGGCAGCGAGGCGGCGCGCCTCCTCGACCAGGTCAAGGCCGAAATCGCCGCCAATCCGCGCGGGGCCTAATGACCCAGCCGGCTGAAGCCGAGGACGGCCGTCTCGTCGCCAATCTGATGCATTTCGCGCGGGCCCTGCGTGCGGCCGGGCTGCCGGTGGGCCCGGGCAAGGTCATCGACGCCGTCGCCGCGGTTCGCAGCGTCGGCATCACCAACCGCGTCGATTTCTATTGGACGCTACACGCGGTGTTCGTCAACCGGCCGGACCAGCGGGTGCTGTTCGACCAGGCGTTCCACGTCTTTTGGCGCAACCCCGAGCTGCTCAAGAAGATGATGTCGCTGGTGCTGCCGGAGATGACTCTCGAGCTGCCGGAGGACGAAAAGAGCGAGATGCTACGGCGTCTCGCCGAGGCGCTGCATCCGCACCCCGAGTCTCGCGAAACCGGCGAAACCGAGCTCGAATTCGACGCGGCGATGACGTTTTCCGACCGCGAGCAACTCCAGGCCATGGATTTCGAGAAGATGTCGCTGGACGAATTGGCGCAGGCAAAAGTGGCGATCGCGCGGCTTCGGCTGCCCATTCTCGATCGGCCGACGCGACGCTTCGCGCCCGACCCCTATGGCGCCCGCGCCGATATGCGTGCGACGCTGCGTGCCGCGCTGCGATCGGGCGGCCTCATCGAGCTGAAGCGCAAGAGCCGCCGGACACGCCCGCCGCCGCTGGTCGTACTGTGCGATATTTCCGGCTCGATGAGCCGCTATAGCCGCATGTTTCTGCATTTCATGCACGCGATCACCAACGACCGCGACCGCGTGTTCACCTTCGTGTTTGGGACCAGGCTGACCAACATCACCCGTTATCTGCGCTTCCGCGACGTCGACCTCGCGCTCGACAAGGTCGCCGAGATGGTCGCCGATTGGTCGGGCGGCACGCGGATCGGCCATTGCCTCACCGACTTCAACCTGCTGTGGTCGCGCCGGGTCTTGGGCCAGGGGGCGGTCGTGCTGCTGATCACCGATGGGCTCGACCGCGATGTCGGCGTCGGTCTCGCGCACGAGATGGATCGGCTGCACCGCTCGTGCCGGCAGCTGATTTGGCTCAATCCGCTGTTGCGTTACGAAGGGTTCGAACCAAAATCATTGGGGATGAAGGCGATGTTGCCGCATGTCGACGAATTCCGTCCCGTGCACAACCTCGAAAGCCTCGGCAAACTCGTCGAGGTGCTGAGCGCGCCGGCGCCACGGCGCCTGAGCGCGTTGGCAAGAGCAGCCTGAAGGGAGCGATGATGAGCGATCACGCGGAAATCCTCGAACAGGCGGCCAGTTGGCGCCACGCCGGCAAGGGCGTCGCGCTGGCGACCGTGGTCAAGACCTGGGGCTCGTCGCCCCGACCGGCCGGCGCCAAGCTCGCGGTCGCCGACAGCGGCGAGTTTGTCGGCTCGGTCTCGGGAGGCTGCGTCGAGGGCGCGGTGATCGAGGAGGCGCAGGCGGCGATCAGGGATGGGAAGCCGCGCCTTTTGGATTTCGGGGTCAGCGATGAGCAGGCCTGGGAGGTCGGCCTTGCCTGCGGCGGCAAGATCGAAATCTTTGTCGAGCCTGTCGAATGAAGGGCCGGTACATCGAGGCGGTGATTGCCGCCAACAAGGGAGGCCGTTCGGTCGCGCTGGCAACCGAGCTGCCGTCCGGCGCCCAGCTGTTCCTCGACGGCGAAGCCACCGAGGGCAACCTTCAGCTCGACGAGGCTTCCATCGCGGCGATGCGCGAGGCTTTGCGTGCCGACCGCAATATTACGATGGATACGGCGCAGGGCCGCGTCTTCGTCCAGGTGTTCAGCCCGCCGCGACGCTGTTTCGTCATCGGCGCGGTCCATATCGCGCAGCCGCTGGTGCCGATGCTGGCCGCCTGCGACTACAAGCCGATCGTCATCGACCCGCGCGGCGCCTGGGCGACCGAAGCGCGCTTTCCCGGCGTCGAGCTGTCGAGCGAGTGGCCGGACGAGGCGTTGGAAAAATACAAACCGGACCGCGCCTCGGCGCTGGTCGCCCTCACCCACGATCCGAAGATCGACGACCCGGCCCTTATCGCCGCGCTGCGTTCCCATTGCTTCTATATCGGCGCGCTCGGCTCGAAACGGACCCATGCCAAGCGGCTGGAGCGGCTCGCCGCCGAGGGGTTCGGTGAGAACGAGCTGTCGCGCATCCACGGGCCGATCGGGCTCAATATCGGCGCGGTGTCGCAGGCCGAGATCGCTGTGTCGATCGTCGGCGAGATCACCAGCGTGCTTCGCCGCGGCAACGTCTAGGAGCCGGGATGCATTTCGGCGCAGTTGCGACTCGAAAGGCCGAAGGCGCGATCCTCGTCCACAGCCTTCGAACTCGGCGCGACCGCGTTGAAGAAGGGCCGCGTCCTATCCGCCGCCGATATCGAGGCGATCGCCGGCGCCGGGGTCGAAGAGATCACCGTCGTTCGCCTCGAACCCGATGATGTCCGCGAGGATGCGGCGGCCGACCGGGTGGCCACCGCCGTGGCTGGGCCGGGGATCGCGACCGCCCCTGCCTTCACCGGGCGCGCCAATTTGTTCGCCGATGCCAAAGGCCTGCTGGTCTTTGACCGCGACCGGCTCGACACGCTCAATCTGATCGACGAAGCCGTGACGCTCGGCACTCTGCCGCCTTACGCGGTGGTCGAACCGAGGCAGATGGTCGCGACTGTCAAGATCATCCCCTTCGCGGTGCCGGAGGACGCAGTCGCGCGCTGCGCCACCATCGCCGCGGAGGGCGGCAAGCTACTCCGCGTCGCGGCGTTCCGGCCGCTCGCCGTCGGACTGATCCAGACGCGGCTGCCGGGGCTCAAGGAGACAATCCTCGACAAGACCCGCGAGGTCACGAAAGGACGGCTCGATGCGCTCGGTTGCACCTTAGCGCTCGAACGCCGCTGCGCGCACAAGAGCAAGGAGCTGGCAGCGGAGATCGGCGCGGTTATCGCCGAGTTCGATCTGCTTCTCATCCACGGCGCCTCAGCAATCGTCGACCGCCGCGATGTGATCCCGACCGCTATCGAGTTGGCCGGCGGCACGGTCGATCATTTCGGCATGCCCGTCGATCCCGGCAACCTGCTGCTGCTCGGCCACCTGCGGGGCAAACCCGTTCTTGGCCTGCCGGGCTGCGCGCGCTCGCCCAAGGTCAATGGTTTCGATTGGGTGCTGGAGCGGCTGGTGGCCGGACTGCCGATGGGATCCAAGGAGATCATGTCGATGGGCGCCGGCGGCTTGTTGGCGGAGATCCCGGCGCGCGGCCTGAAGCGTGCCGAAGCCGGAGCCGCGCCGGCGACAAAACCCGCCGAAAAGGCACCGCGAGGCCCGCGCATCGCTGCGATCCTGCTCGCCGCCGGCAAATCGAGCCGGATGGGCGTCAACAAGATGCTGGAAGAGATCGACGGCCGCCCGATGGTGGCGCGTACCGCGCGGCGGCTGCTGTCCTCGCGCGCCAGGCCGGTCGTCGCCGTGCTCGGCAACGAGGCCGACGCGGTCGACGCGGCGCTCGGCAAGCTGCCCCTCGAACGCGTCCGCAACCCGGACTACGCCGACGGTCTCTCGACCTCGCTGAAACGCGGCCTCGCCGCGCTTCCCGCCGGCATAGACGGCGTCGTCATCTGCCTTGGCGACATGCCGCTCATCGCCGGGCGCGATCTCGACCGGCTGATCGCCGCCTTCAACCCGCTCGAAGGCCGCGCCATCATCGTGCCCATACGGCGCGGCCAGCGCGGCAATCCGGTGCTGTGGTCGCGCCAATTCTTCCCCGAGATGGCGGCGCTATCGGGAGATCAGGGCGCGCGGCGGCTTATCGAAGAGCACGCCGACCTCGTCGCCGAGGTTGAGATGGATAACGACGCCGTGCTCACCGACATCGATACGCCGGAGGCGCTCGCCCAGTTGCGCGCGCGGGTCGCGTCCCGCGAGCCCGCCTAGGCTCGGGGCGTCCGCGGCGGCTTGCGCGAATGCCTCCGGGACCGTGAGCGCAATCCTGATCTGCACCCGCTCGTCATTTATGTTCATCAGCGGCGATGTCCTCGATCGCCGCGATTTGGCGTTCTTCCGGCGATTGCCAACACCAGACGCTACCAATCGAGGATGACCGATTAACGCGCCGCGTCACCGTTTCACGTTGTGGATCAGGTAGCTCGCGAAGTCGGCGGGCTTCAGTTTGAGCCCCTTCAGGTCGCTCTCGCCAGCCAAAGCACGCGAGACGACGATGTGGTTCTCGACCTTTGTCGGGTTGATGCGAAAGACGCCCCGCGCGCCTTTGAGCTTAGGATAAAGGTTTGGGTCGATCAGCCGCTCCTTGGCGGCGAGCCTGTCGATCGCCTCGTCTTCGCTCAAACCTTCGACCGGCTCGGCTTTGACGATCGACCAGTCGGACTCGCCGGCCCAACCCGCCGCAGCGGCGGCCTTCGGGTCATCGGCGACGCCGACCTTGTAGACATGCTTGCCCAGCCCGACATCGGACGCCCACTTGCCGGTCTTGACGCTGCGCGCGACGTAGATGGTCGGCATTCAAATCCCCCGGGCTAGCTCCAGTACCGGCCGCTGCTGCCGATGGCCACGGTAACGAGGCCGAGGATCAGGTTGATCGTCACGATAATGCGGATCTGGTTGAGCTGGACCGCGGCCGCGGCATTGTCTCCCGCCGCCATCGCCGCCCGGAAACGTCTCCACGGGGCGAAATAGAGATGGAAGAACAACAGCATCATGATGATGCCGATGAGCATCATCAGGTTGACGTAGAGCCTTAGCCCAGCAAAGCCGCCGAAAACCGCGACGATCACCATAAAGCCGGTCAAGAGCAGCACCACGATCGCGACGAAAACCCAGGCGAAGAAGCGGTCAAGCACGCGCAGCCACAGACCGAGACGGAGCGTCGCGTCGAGAGGGCCGGTCGATGGACGCAGCACAAGAAGCGCGAAGAACATCCCGCCGACCCACACCACGGCGCTCAGGATATGCAGGATCAGCGCGACCGAAGCCACCAACATGGCGCCGCCGCTCCCTAACTAGCCGCCGTATCCTGGCGCTTTGCGCGCCAGCCCGCCATAAAGATCGAGCATCCGCCCACGCCAGGCGTAAACGGGATCATCGGCCGCCACCAACTCGAAGTCGCTGATCGCGCGCGCCCACTGAAACGCGCCGAACACGACGTAATCGGCAAAGGCCGGCGCGCTGCCGCAGACAAAGTCCTGCCGCTCGACGGTGCGGCGCAGCGGGTCGAGGCTGGCGCGAAACGCCGGTAGGCGCGCCTCGCGGTCCTTGACCACCTCTTCCAAGGTTGCGCCAAAACGCTGCTCGCGCGACTGGCGGAAATAGGCCTGATCGGCCGGGCCGATATGCTTCCAGATGTCGAGCACGACAAGCCGGACCAGCCCGACCTGCAGTACCGTCTCGGTCCAGTTCTGGACGAATTTCGTAAGGCCGCGCGCGGCCGCGCCGGGAAACAGGCTCGGCCGCTCGGCATAGCGCTCCTCGAGGTAGTCGGCGATCGCCGACGAGTCGTGCACGACCTTGCCGCCATCGACGATCACCGGGACGCGCCCGTCATTCGGCGTCGGCAGCTTGTCCTTCTCGGTGAAGCGCCAGGGCACGGTCTCGACCTCGAGCCCCTTATGCGCCAGCGCCATCCGGGCGCGCCAGCAGAACGGGCTGAACCGGCGGTTTGCATCGATCCCGGCGAGGTCGTACATCGTGATGGCCATCGTCGCCCTCTCATGCGCCATGCGCGCGCACTATGGCCCTTCCCGGCCATCGCCGGGAAGGGCTCTCGCTTCGTTGCTTACGTCACAGCAAGCGGCGAGCGAGCGACCGCAGCCAACATCTTTGAACCTCCGCCAGTTCCTGCCGCGAGTTTGGAGGAGGCTCCGGGCTCTTCAAGGCAATGCTGGCATTATTGCCAGCGGTGTCGGCGAACTCATCCTCCACGCTTAGGTTGGACGCCGTTGAGGTGCTCCGGCTGGGGATGTGTGCGCCCGCATACACCGGGTTCGCCGGGCGGCTTGCCCCCTCGGCAAGCAAGGCACCGAACCCGACAAGGCCGCAGCAGGCCCACGCCGCGAGGATTTCACGCGTCGAATAGCGCATATTTGTCACCAAATCACGGCTAGCGGGCGCGGCGGCGCAGCTGGCGCAGCGAGAGTGCGTGCAACAGGATCGAGCTGGGCACCGCAAAGGCTGGGATCATGACGTTCGGGTAAAGCCCGCCCGTCGTCGCATTCGAAATGCTCGGCACGATCAATTGCAGCGGCCCGGGGCTGATCATCAACCCGATCGAAACCGCGACTGTGAAATCGAGCAAGCCGAAAATGTTCCAGGCCACCGCCGCCTTACGCGCTTCGATGGTCCCCGCCGCAAGCGAGATCGCCACGGGTAGCGCGAGCAGCCCCGTCATCACATCGCCGATCCCGGCCGGGAGCGCGAAGACTCCGGGCACGACACCACGCGCCCAGCCGATCAGGAACACGCTGCCCAGCACCCGGTAGACTTGGAGCGCGATCAGCCAGGTCGCCGGCATCGCATCGAGAACCTGTCCCATCCGTTTCGACAACAACAGGATCGGCGTACCGACGATGACCGGCACGAAGATCGCGAACGGCAACAGCGGAAACGGCACGACTCCGCCTCGGAACACGCCGTTGATCGCCGAGCTCCAGATCAACCCCAGCCAGAGCGTGAAAGGGATCATGACCGCCAGCCAGGTCTTGCGGCGTTGGGCCGAAGTCAACTCTGCCCGTTCAAGCCCCAGCCACAAGCCCAGCGCGATCAGCATTTGGATGAAAACGCGAGCCGCCACGGTCGATATTCCGCTCGCCGCGACGGCCGGAACAGCATAGTTGAGCGCGACCCAAAGCGCCGTGAGCGGCGCGACCCACAACAGGGCACGCCATCCCTGGCGTGGCGGAACGGCTTCCAGATTGAGTGTTGCAGCGGTCATGATAATCGCTCCTCATTATGAAAATACTATACTGATAGTAACTTCATTCCGAGAAGTCACTATGATTCTGATCACAAAGCAGTTATCGTAGATAGATGCCGAATATGCCGCCAATTTCAGCCCCTTATGACATGCGATGTCCGATCGCGCGTACACTCGACGTGATCGGCGAGCGTTGGACAATTCTGATTCTGCGCGACCTTGTCGTGAGCGGGCCCCGCAAATTCCAAGACTTCGAGCGCTCACTCGGCGGGATCAGCCCCAACACGCTGTCGGCGCGGCTGAAGCGGCTGGAGGATGCCGGCATCGTCGAGCGCCGATTCTATGAACAGCACCCGCCTCGCGCGGAATATGTGCTGACCGAGAAGGGCAAAGAACTGCGCCCCGTGTTGCGGGCGCTGCTCGAATGGGGCCGCCAACACACCAAGTTCGCTCCCGCTTCCGCGTAACCCCGCCGCCTCGCCTTGCCCTGGGGCGGTCGCATGCTATAAGGCGGTGTCAAGCTGCGGAGGCGCGCTTGCCGACCGTCTTTATCTTGAATGGCCCGAATTTGAACTTGCTCGGGGTGCGCGAGCCGGCGACATATGGCTACGACACGCTGGCCGATGTCGAGCAGCGCTGCCTGGCGCGAGCGCAGGCGCTGGACCTGTCGATCGACTTCCGCCAGACCAACCACGAAGGCCAGATGGTCGACTGGATCCACGAGGCGCGGGAGGCCGCCGACGGCATCATCATCAATGCGGGTGCCCTCACCCATACCTCTGTCGCGGTGCTCGACGCGCTCAACGCGGCCGATCTGCCGGTGATCGAGGTGCACTTGTCCAACATCTTTCGCCGCGAAAGCTTTCGCCATCACTCCTATGTCAGCCTCGCCGCGCGCGGTGGGATTTTCGGGCTCGGACCGCAGGGCTACGAGCTGGCGCTGGAGGCGCTCGCCAGCGTGATCGAGGATGCAGCGGACGAGGCGCCACGGTGAAGCTTGGCGGAGGCCGTCCCAAGCTGGCGCCCGATCCCGATCTGATCCGCTCGCTGGCCAAGCTGCTCGACGAGACCGGGCTTAGCGAGATCGAGTACGAGGCGGATGGCCAGCGCATCCATGTCGCCCGGCATGCGGGCCCGGCAGCGGCACCGGTTGCCGGCATCGCCCCGCCGGCCGCCGAGAAGCCTGTCGCGGCCGCGCCTGCAGGCACCAACGGCGCGGCACATCCCGGCGCCAACGGCCACGACCACCCCGGCACGCTGAAGGCGCCGCTGGTTGGCGTCGCTTATCTCGCCGCCGAGCCTGGAATGCCGCCTTACGTCCGCGTAGGAGACACCGTCGCCGAGGGCCAGACCTTGCTCATCATCGAGGCTATGAAGGTGATGAACCAGATTCGCGCGCCACATGCCGGCCGGGTCGCTCGCGTTTATATCGGCGATGCCGAGCCGGTGGAATACGGCAGCGCGCTGATGCTGATCGAATAGCCCCGCCCTTCCTCCGGCCGATGTTCGAGAAAGTCCTCATCGCCAACCGCGGCGAGATCGCGCTGCGCATCCACCGCGCCTGCCGCGACATGGGCATCAAGACCGTGGCGGTGCATTCCACCGCCGACGCCAACGCGATGAATGTGCGGCTCGCCGATGAGAGCGTCTGCATCGGCCCACCGCCCGCACGGCAAAGCTATCTCAACATTCCGGCGATCCTCTCGGCGGCGACGATCACCGGGGCTGACGCGATCCATCCCGGTATCGGCTTTCTTTCCGAGAATGCCGATTTCGCCGAGGTTGTCGCCGAGCACGGCTTCACCTTCATCGGCCCAAAGCCCGAACATATCCGAGTGATGGGCGACAAGGTTCATGCCAAAGCGGCGGCCAAGCAGCTCGGTATCCCCACCCTGCCCGGTTCCGACGGCGCATTGCGCACGGCCGGCGAAGCGATCGCGGCGGCGCGCGAGATCGGCTACCCGGTGCTGCTGAAGGCGGTATCGGGCGGCGGTGGGCGCGGCATGAAGCTCGCCCGCGACGATGCCGAGTTGCGAACTCTGCTCCCGCTCGCGCAAGCCGAGGCGCAGGCCGCGTTCGCTGACGATTCGGTCTATCTCGAGCGGTTTCTCGACCGCCCACGCCATATCGAGATTCAGCTCCTCGGCGACGGGAACGGCGCAGTCGTTCATCTCGGCGAGCGCGACTGCTCGCTGCAGCGTCTGCATCAGAAAGTCATCGAGGAGACGCCCTCGCCGGGGCTCGACGCGGCAGCGCGCGAGAAGATCGCCGGGATCGCGGTCAAAGCGATGGAGCAACTCGGCTACGAGAGCGCCGGAACGATCGAGTTCCTTTACCAGGACGGCGAGTTCTCGTTCATCGAGATGAACACGCGGCTCCAGGTCGAGCATTCGATCACCGAGATGGTCAGCGGCATCGATCTGGTGCGCGAACAACTGCGCATCGCGGCTGGTGCCGCGCTCGGCTATGGCCAGTCCGACATCCATCTGCGCGGCCACGCGATCGAATGCCGAATCAATGCCGAACGCGCGGATGACTTCCGGCCCTCGCCAGGACGGATCAACGAATACCACGCACCGGGGGGACCGGGCGTTCGGGTCGACAGCGCGCTCTATCAGGGCTACGAGGTGCCGCCCTATTACGACAGCCTTATCTCGAAGCTCGTCATCTATGGCGGCGATCGCGCCGAGTGTCTGATGCGGCTGCGCCGGGCGCTCGAAGAGTACGTGATCGGCGGCATCGACACGACCATTGCTCTGCATCAGCGGCTTGCCGAGAACGTGGAGTTTCAGGCGGGCGCGTACGATATCGGCTGGCTTGAACGCATGCTCGGTCGCGGCGCGTGACGCGATGCCCTCGCCCTTCCTCCTGACCCCGGAAATCCTGCTCAGGGCCTATCAGGCCGGGATTTTCCCGATGGCCGAATCGGCGGACGATCCCGAGCTGTTTTGGGTCGATCCCAAGCAGCGCGGCATCCTGCCGTTGGACGGTTTTCACTTGTCGCGCCGGCTGCGCCGCGTGGTGCGGCAGAACCGGTTCGAAGTGCGGGTCGACAGCGACTTCCCCGCCACTCTGGCCGGCTGCTCGGAAGCAACCGAAAAGCGCCCCAATACCTGGATCAACGCCGAGATCGTACGTCTCTACACGGCCTTGTTCGCGCGCGGTTCCGCGCACAGCGTCAAATCGTGGCGGGACGGCGTGCTGGTCGGCGGGCTCTACGGCGTGTCGATTGGCGGCGCCTTCTTTGGCGAGAGCATGTTCAGCCGGGTCACCGACGCTAGCAAAGTTGCGCTGGTGCACCTTGTCGCGCTGCTGCGGCACGGCGGCTATCGGCTTCTCGACATGCAGTTTCTAACCCCGCATTTGGCTCAGTTCGGCGCGATTGAGGTGCCGCGCGCGCAATACCAATGCCTGCTCGCCGATGCGCTGCGCTATCGCTGCGTCTTTCCGCGCGGGTTCGGCGCCGGCGAAGCGGGAGCCGGGGCCGGCGCGGGAGGCGCCGGCGGCGTGCTGAGCGCCTTGCAGGAGAGCAATGTCACGTCATAAACTGGATGCTCGAGCCCCGACAGAGCCGGGCTCGACGAGAACATCCAGCCGCTGAACAGCCGCTTGGTCTGCTCGCCTGGTGGGGTTTCATAGATCTGAATGAAGGCGGCGTTGTCGGGCGGGGCATCGGGTGGCGCGGTCTCGCAGTCACGCACCAGAATCGACAGCGTGCCGAAGGTCACCGAGGAGCCGACCCGGGTCTCGATCTGCGAGACTTTCGCTGCGACCTTGTCGAGCCCCTGCAGGACGGCAATCGGCTCCGGGACCATCGCCGCCCGCGCGGGAGCGGCCAGGACCGGCGCCAGGACGATCGCCGCCAAGACGGTTCGAATCATTTACCGTAAGGGTTGACGAGACCCGCGATGATGCCAGCCAGGACCTCACGCAGCTGAGCCTCGTCGCACCCCATCAACACGCCATCCTCCAGCGCGTCTTGTGCGAGGTCGCGCAGCTCCGCCAGGTTCTCGTTCAGTACCTTGATCTTCTCGACGCACGAAACCGGCTCGCCCTCAGGCGTGCGCCAAATGGGAAAATCTGCGGTCGAGGTCTTTGCCATCGACAAATCCTAATTTTATTTCGGCGGCGCGGGCTCGGCCGGCGGCGGCTGCGGATTGTCGCTGTCACCTGGCTTCTTGGGAGGTGGCGAGAACATCATCTGGCCGATGAGGTGCTCGATGCTGACCGAGGACTGGGTGAACTTGATCTGACCATTCGGCGGAATATCCTTGTCGGACCCGCCCGGCACCAGGGACATGTATTTGTCGCCAAGCAGCCCAGAAGAGACAATCTCGGCGACCGTATCGTCCGGCAGCTTGACCGACGGCTCGACACTCATTCGCACCGTCGCGAGAAACGTCTTTGGATCGAGTGTCGTCGCCAGCACCGAGCCGACCTTGATGCCGCTGATCCGCACGTCGCTGCCGTCGCGAATCCCGTCGATGTGCTCAAAATTGGCGGTCAGCTCATAGCCCTGCACCGCGCGCAATTGGCTTGTGTTGTACGCAAAGAACAAAAACAACGCCGCGACGACGAGGACAACCGCCCCCATCACCGTCTCGATCACATTGCCTCTCATCGCTCGGCTCCGCGTATCGTTCTTCCGCCGATTATTCCGGGGTCCACGGTTCGTAATCGCCGGCGGCGCGGGCGCGATGCCCGCCGCGCAGCACCGAACCGCGGGGATGATAGGCGCCTGGAGTTCCCGGTGAGATTGGGCTGGTGCGGCTTTTCCCAGGCGTAATGTGGCCAGGCGCCCGGCACCTCGTTGACCGTGTGGTGCAGCCAGGCGTGCCACTCGGACGGCACCTTCGACCCCTCCGGTTCCCCACGATAGATGACCCAACGGCGCTCGCGCGAGAAGCGGCCGCCGCCTCGCCCCGACGGCTTGTCGCCCTTTAGGCGATAATACCGGTTGCCGTACTGGTCGGTACCGACCAGATCGCCGCGCAACCACGTCAAAAGCAATGTTCCAAGGGTCGTCATCGTCCTATCCCGACGGGCGGCGGACTATCGCACTGGGGCGAACACAGGGGCAAGGGGAGCCGATATTTGGGTGGTGTCTCGGTTTAAATTCCCGCCCGAACGCCCGCCAGCCAAACATCGCGTCAGAACAACATCGGCCGATGTCTCCAACCAGTCATTTATTTGCGACAAAGCGAACCGCGTTCTGCGCGCTGCCGCAACCGCTCATCGAACTCCTCGACCCCGGCGAAAGCCACGATAGGCGCCGAGGGTGGATTCGTCAGAGGCCGCAAGCCTTCACCCGAGAAATCGACGGTGATTTCGCTGTTGCGCAAGCCGGTCAGAGGCGCAATTCTGGCCTCAATCGGCTGGAACTGAGCGAAATTCGGTTAAACAACCTCGCGCCCTCGCTTCCAGTGTCAGCTGACCTGGGCGGCGCGACAACGGGGAGGCAAGCATGACGCGCATCAACCGGCGCCGGGTCCTCAAGCTTTCGGGCGCAGGTGCGCTTGCCGCTGGCACTGGAGGCCTCGCCGGCATCCTTGCCAGCGGGCGGGCGCCGGCCTTCGCTCAGGGCACGACGCTGCACTGGCTCAAATTTGTCGATTTTGTTCCGGCCTCCGACGCGCTGCTGAAAGGCAAGATCAAGGAAGACTGCCAGAAGGCGCTCGGCATTAACCTTGAGATCGAGACGATCAACGGCGATGGCGTCCAGGCGCGCATCACGTCGGCAATCCAGTCGAAGGCCGGGCCCGACATCCTGATGGCGGTCAACAACTGGGCCCAGCTCTATGCCGACAGCCTGGTCGACGTCAGCGACCTCGCCGAGGCGCGCGGCAAGGCCGAAGGCGGCTATTTCGAAACCGCCAGAGATGTCGCCAATGACGGCAAACGCTGGATCGCGATGCCGTACACGATTCTCGGTGTGTTGCTCGTCAACCGCACTTCTTGGTTCGCCGAGGAAGGCGTCAACAAGGATAACTTTCCCAAGACCTGGGAAGAGTATCGGGCGGTCGGCAAGAAGATGAAGGCGAAGGGCCGACCGTTTGGCCAAACGCTGGCGCACGCCTTTGGCGATGGGGTGGCGGGCTGGTACCCGTATCTCTGGTCGTGGGGAGGCAAGGAGATCGACACCGACGGCAAGACTGTCGCGCTCAACAGCAAGGAGACGGTCGAATCGGTTAAATTCGCGGTGGGCATGTGGAAGGACGCGTTCGACGAAGGAGGGATGTCGTGGGACGACGCGGGCAACAACCGCGCCTACCTGTCGAACTCGATCAGTTCGACCAGCAATGGCGCCTCGATCTACCTGTTGGCGCGCAGCAAGCCCGACACTTACCAGACCGAGGCCGGCAAGCCGATCAAGGACGATTGCTTCCACGCGCCGCTGCCGGCGGGACCGGCGGGACAATTCAGCTATCACGTACCGTTCTCGAACCTGATCCCGACCTACGTCAAGGACCAGAAGCCGGCGAAGGATTTCCTCAAGTGGTTCCACTCGAAGGACGTCTACGAGCAGTGGTTCACCTCGCAGCAGGGGTTCTCGGTCGGCTCCACCAAGGCGTGGGAAGACGACCCGCTGTGGAAGATCGATCCCGTGATGGCGCCATTCCGCACTGCGGCGGAAAGCGGCCGCTTCGCCGGCTATGCCGGCCCATCGGGCCGCGCGTCGGCAGAGGTGATCAGCAAGTACATCATCGTTGACATGTATGCGAAGGCCGTCCAGGGCATGGCGGCGGAGGAGGCCGTCAAGTGGGCCCACGCCGAGCTCGTCAAGATCTATGCTTAGCTGACCGGACGTCTTGGGGCGGTCAGCTCCGAGCCCGGCACGATTGATCGCTCCGCCGTCGGCGACAGCTACTTCCGCCACGTTGTCGTCAATGGCGGGCGATCGGGTCCTAATGAACGCCTTCCGCCCAAAACCTGGAATTCAAGGCTAGACGCTACCCGGCGTCGCCGCTATTCGGCGCTTTCCGGATTCCCTTGACTTCCGCCGTTCGCCGCCGAATTCCGGCATTTCTCGAAAAGTTTCAGCGCCGCCACAGCGGCTCAACTGGCCGTTGGGATGTCAAGCGCTATTTGGTTTTGACAAGCTGCCGGTCGGAGGCACAACATATGCTCCGAGGGATTACCTGCACGCTAGATGTAGCGTCTCTACAGGCTGGCGGACGGGTTGGGGGGAAGCAAGAAATGCATATCGCGCGTCGCTTTACTACCGCAGGACAAGACCCGTACGCAGGCATCGCCTTCCGTATCGCGACGAGCGAGATTCGCAACCCCGACGGATCGGTCGTGTTCGCCGCCGAGGGCGTCGAGGTACCGGCGGAGTGGAGCCAGGTCGCTTGCGATATCCTCGCGCAGAAATATCTCCGCAAAGCCGGCATTCCCGCGGTGTTGAAGCCGGTCGAGGAGCCGGGTGTCCCCAAATGGCTCGCGCGGCACGACCCCGACGCCGAGCAGATTGCCCGCCTGCCGCAGACCGAGCGCAGTGGCGGCGAGACCAGCGCCAAGCAATGCTTCGACCGCCTCGCCGGCACCTGGACCTATTGGGGCTGGAAGGGCGGCTATTTCGACACCGAGGAAGACGCACGCGCGTTTTTCGACGAGCTTCGGGCGATGCTGGCACGCCAGATGGGTGCGCCCAATTCACCGCAGTGGTTTAACACCGGGCTGCACTGGGCCTATGGCATCGACGGGCCGGCTCAGGGGCATTTCTTCGCCGACTACAAGACCGGCAAGGTGAAGGCCTCGGACAGCGCCTACGAGCATCCGCAGCCGCATGCCTGCTTCATTCAGTCGGTGGCCGACGATCTCGTCAACGAGGGCGGGATCATGGATTTGTGGGTGCGCGAGGCGCGCCTGTTCAAATACGGCTCGGGCACCGGCTCCAATTTCTCGAAGCTGCGCGGCGACGGCGAACGTCTGTCGGGCGGCGGCCGCTCCTCGGGGCTGATGAGTTTCCTCAAGATCGGCGACCGCGCCGCCGGCGCGATCAAATCGGGCGGCACGACGCGGCGCGCCGCCAAAATGGTGATCGTCGACACCGACCACCCCGACATCGAAGACTTCATCGACTGGAAGGTCATCGAGGAGCAGAAGGTCGCCGCCCTCGTCTCGGGTTCGCGGCTCTGCAACAAGCACCTCAACCTGATCATGGCCGCCTGCCGCGCCGACGCGGAAGACCCGTTCGACCCCGCGAAGAACCCTGCCCTTAAGGCGGAAATTCGCGCCGCGCGCAAGGTGATGGTGCCGGAAAACTACATCCAGCGCGTCATCCAGCTCGCCTGCCAAGGGCATGACACCATCGATTTCCGCGTCTACGACACCGACTGGGATTCCGAGGCCTACCTGACCGTCGCTGGCCAGAATTCGAACAACACGGTGCGCATCACCAATGCGTTCCTCGACGCGGTCGCCGCCGACGCCGACTGGGAGCTCACCCGGCGCACCGACGGCAAGCCGGCGAAGACCGTCTCCGCCCGCGGTCTCTGGGACCACATCGCCTTCGCCGCCTGGGCCTCGGCCGACCCCGGCGTCCAGTTCGACACCACTATCAACGATTGGCACACCTGTCCGGAAGGCGGGCGTATCAACGCCTCGAACCCGTGCTCGGAATACATGTTCCTCGACGACACCGCGTGCAATCTCGCCTCGCTCAACCTGATGGCCTATCGCGGCCCGGACGGGTTCGAGGTCGGTGACTTCCGTCACGCGACGCGGCTGTGGACGACCGTGCTCGAGATCAGCGTGATGATGGCGCAGTTCCCGTCGCGCGAGATCGCCCGGCTGAGCTACGCCTACCGCACGCTCGGCCTCGGCTACGCCAATCTCGGCGGCCTCTTGATGTCGATGGGCATCCCTTACGACAGCGACGAGGGCCGGGCTATCGCTGGAGCGATCACCGCGCTGCTCACCGGTACCACCTATGCGACGTCGGCCGAAATGGCGGCCGAACTCGGCCCCTTCCCCAACTACGCGAAGAACCGCGAGGCGATGCTGCGGGTGATCCGCAATCATCGCCGCGCCGCCCATGGGGAGACCCGGGGCTATGAGGGCCTCGCGGTGCTCCCGGTCGCGCTCGACGCCGCCAGTTGCCCCGACGTCGCCTTGGTCGAAGCGGCGGCTGCTTCCTGGGACGCGGCGCTCGCGCTAGGCGAGAAACACGGGTTCCGCAATGCCCAAACCACGGTCATCGCGCCCACCGGCACGATCGGCCTGGTGATGGATTGCGACACGACCGGGATCGAGCCCGATTTCGCGCTGGTCAAGTTCAAGAAGCTCGCCGGCGGCGGCTACTTCAAGATCATCAACCGGATGGTGCCCGACGCGCTCGTAACGCTCGGCTACGATCAAGACCAGATCGGCGATATCGAGCGCTATGCGCTCGGTCGCGGCACGCTTCGGGGCGCGCCTGGCATCAACCACGAGGCTCTGGGGCAGAAGGGTTTCGACGCGGCGTCGCTGACCGCGGTCGAGAGCGGCCTCGCCTCGGCGTTCGATATCAAATTCGCCTTCAACAAATGGACGCTGGGCGAAGCGTTCTGCATCGAAAATCTCGGTATCGCTCCGGCGGCGCTCGCTGACCCGGCTTTCGACCTGTTGACCGCGCTCGGCTTCAGCAAGGCGGATATCGAAGCGGCGAACACCTATTGCTGCGGCGCGATGACCTTGGAAGGCGCGCCGCATTTGAAGGCCGAGCATCTGCCGGTGTTCGACTGCGCCAACCCGTGCGGCCGGCTCGGCAAGCGCTGCCTGTCGGTCAACAGCCATATCCGCATGATGGCGGCAGCGCAGCCCTTCATTACCGGCGCGATCTCCAAGACCATTAACATGCAAAACTCGGCGACGGTCGAGGATTGTAAGGACGCCTACATGCTGTCCTGGCGCCTGGGCCTCAAAGCGACCGCGCTCTACCGCGACGGCTCGAAATTGTCGCAGCCGCTGGCCTCGAACCTGTTCGGCGACGACGAGGACGCGGAGGACAAGGCGGCGGAGCTCTACGAGCGTCTCCAGGGCGAGCGGGTGCCGCTGGTCGCTGAGCGCATCGTCGAGCGGGTCATCGAGCGCGTGGTGTCGCGCGCCGAACGCCGCCGACTCTCCAACCGCCGCAAAGGCTACACGCAAAAGGCCATCGTCGGCGGCCACAAGGTCTATCTGCGCACCGGCGAGTACGAGGACGGCAAGCTGGCCGAGTTGTTCATCGACATGCACAAGGAAGGCTCGGCCTTCCGCTCGCTGATGAACAACTTCGCGATCGCGATTTCGCTGGGCCTGCAATACGGCGTGCCCCTCGAGGAGTTCGTCGAGGCGTTCACCTTCACCCGGTTCGAGCCGTCGGGAATCGTCGAGGGCAACGACGCGATCAAGATGGCGACCTCGATCCTCGACTACATCTTCCGCGAGTTGGCGATCTCCTATCTCGACCGCAACGATCTCGCCCATGTCGAGCCGGCCGATTTGCTGCCCGACACGATCGGGAAAGGGGTCACGGCGGAGTTCGAACCTCCGCGAGGTCGACAATCCAGACGATGCCGCTGAAGTCGCGGCGATGATGCAGCGCGTCGCCTCGGTCGCGTCGAACGGCTATGTGCGCAACAAGCTGACGGTGCTGCATGGCGGCAAGCGCGGCGCCGCGACCGCGCGCGCCGATGTCGAGACGGCCGAGATGCCGTTGTTCAGCGCAGGCGCGCTGGCCGTTTCAACCGAAACCATCGAGATCGCGGCGCTCGCCGCCGATCCGCGCCTCGAAAAAATCCGCGAGGCGCGGATGAAGGGCTACGAGGGCGACAGTTGCGGCGATTGCGGCAACTTCACCCTGGTGCGCAACGGTACGTGCTTGAAGTGCGACACCTGCGGCTCGACGAGCGGCTGCTCGTAGACCGCGGAAGGAGGGCCCATGTCAGGCATCCCGCTGATCCACGAAGGCGTCGAGTTCTCAATTGTGCGGGAAAACCGCGGCTGGGTGGCGCAAGTCCCACGCTTCGGCAGAACGATGTATTTCGCCTTGCAGGACGAAGCGATTGCCGAAGCTGAGCGGCTGATCAACGCTTTCCTAGTGCCGCGCGCAATCCGCCAGCACGATCGCGCCGCATGATGGCTTGAAGCCGATTCTGCCTAGCGATATTGATTGAGCAATATCGATAGGAAGGCGCCAATGGCTGGAACCCAGCAACTCCTGCTCCATCTGCCGGATGAGTTGGTTCGCCGTCTGAGGCGAGCGGTGCCGGCGCGCCAGCGCAGCAAGTTCATCCAGGACCTTCTGGAACAGGCTCTTCCGCCCGACGGCGTGGTCGAGACCGACCCGCTCTATCTCGCGGCGCTGTCGGTCGAGGCCGATGAGGCGCTTGCCGCCGAGATGGCGGAATGGGAGCCGGCCACGGTCGCCGATGGCGTCGCGGTGCCCTCGGGCAATGGGGCAAGCGGCTGATGGCCGCGCCGCCTCCCCCGGACGGCATGAGCGTCCGCCGCGGCGAGGTCTGGTGGGTCGATTTCGACGTCGTCGAAGATGGTGAAATGCGCAAGATGCGCCCCGCGGTGGTCATGACTGCCGACGCCTTGAACCGGGCGCGCCGCACCGTCGTTGTCGTGCCTTTGGCGACCGGGCCGCGTCCGCGTCCGCCGATCGTCGTCGCCACCCCCTCCGCCGGCGACGGCCGGGTCGCGGTGTGCGATCAGGCCCGCGCGGTCGATAAGACCCGCCTTACCCGCATCGCCGGCACCCTGTCGACCGCGGATTTGCGCGCGGTCGAGGAAGGCTTGCGCCGCGTCCTCGAACTGTAGGGCGCCTCGGCTTCTCGCCGCATGAGCGATACATGCAATTATTGCGATTCTGAATTGTGATAATACGTACTCAAATCGTTCATCTTCCGTACCAAATGAGCCGCACCGCCGGTTCATGCGTGAGCCGGCGTCGCCGCCTTCGAGGCGGCTCGCTGATTGACAGTCCGAAACCGGAGCTTGACGAGCGAATTGACCTTCCGTGCGCGGGCACAACGATAAGGCACAACCAAGAAGAGCCGTCTGTCGTCCGCGACCGAAACAATAACCAACATCGGCGCGGGCGCTGTCGAGGCAATAAGCCACCGATAACAAGCCCAGACCGCACGGAAGCAAGGATCGCCCGGCAAACCGGGACTAGGCGGTGAATAAGACTTTTGCACACGTCCTCGCGGCGATACCTCTGTTCGCGCACCGGCTGGGGATAGGCGCCGCCGGGACGACACGCTTCCGTGAGCCGGCGCTCATGCTCTAGGGTAGCCGGAACAAACGAGGAGGGCTGCCATGGAATGGGGCTTCAACGCGCCGGTCAGCGGTCCGTTATCGGGAATCGCCGACTTCAACCGCATCGTCGCCGAGGGCGAGGCGATCGGCTACGACTACTGCACGCTGAGCGACCATGTCGCCATCCCGCGCGAACTCGAAGCCAAATACCCCTACACCGAGACCGGCGAGTTTCCCGGCCGCTCCCGCGGCGACCGCTACGAGCAGCTGATCGCGGTCGCGTTCGCCGCCGCCAAGACATCGCGTCTGCGGCTGGTGACCTCGGTCATGGTCGTGCCGCATCGGCCGGCGGTGTTGACCGCGAAGATGCTCGCGACGATCGACGTGATGTCGGGCGGTCGCCTGACCCTCGGCATCGGCGCCGGCTGGTGCAAGGAGGAATTCGAGGCGCTCGGCACCGAACCATTTCCCGAGCGGGGCGCGGTCACCGATGAATATATCCTCGCCTGCCGTGAGCTGTGGACCAACGATAATCCCAGTTTTTCAGGTAAATACGTCAAATTCTCAAACATCTACTTTAACCCGCACCCGATCCAGAAGCGGGTGCCGGTTTGGGTCGGCGGCGAAAGCGGGCCGGCACTGCGGCGCACCGCGAAGCTTGGCGATGGCTGGTATCCGATCGGCACCAATCCGCAACACCGGCTCGACACGACGGAGCGCTTGCGCGGCGGGATCGACCGGCTGCACCGTTTGACCCGCGAGGCCGGACGGGACCCCAAGGAGATCGCCCTCGCCTACCGCGTCACCCAAATGGGCAGCGAAATCCCCGACAAGGCCGATAATGGCGACCGCCGCCTGTTCTCCGGGAGCACGGCCGACCTCGTCTCCGATTTGCGGGGCTTTCGTGACCTCGGCGTGGGCTATATTGATTTCAACTTCTCCGGCCCGAACGCCGAAGCGGTTGTCGCCAGCATGCGGCGCTTCCGCGAGGACGTGCTAGCCAAGGTCTGACCTCTTTTCGCAGGAGTGAGCCGTGCTGAAGCTCGGATACAAGGCGTCGGCGGAGCAATTTGGGCCGCGCGAATTGCTCGATTTCTCGGTGCTGGCCGAGAAGAACGGGTTCGACTCGGTCTTCGTCAGCGACCACTTCCAGCCGTGGAAGCACACCGACGGGCACGCACCGAACTCGATCGCCTGGCTCGGCGCGCTCGGCGCCAGCACCGAGCGGGTGGTTCTCGGCACCAGTGTCGCGACCCCGACCTTCCGCTACCATCCGTCGATAGTCGCGCAGGCCTTCGGCACGCTGGGTTCGATGTTTCCCGGCCGCGTCGTGCTTGGCCTCGGCACCGGCGAGTCGCTCAACGAAGTGCCAGCCACCGGCATGCAATGGCCGGGCGCAAAGGAGCGCCGTGACCGGCTGCGCGAGTTGATCCACTTGATCAACAAGCTGTGGACCGAGGATCGGGTCACCTGGGAGGGTCAGTTCTACAAGACCGAAAATGCGACGATCTATGACAAGCCCAAGCACAAGGTGCCGATCTGGGTTGCCGCTTCCGGTCCGCTCGCGGCGGCGATGGCGGGCCAGATCGCCGAGGGATTCATCGTTACCAGCGGCAAGAAGCCGGAGCTTTACACCGAGCTGTCGGGCAAGGTGGCCGAGGGGCTGCAGCGGTCCGGGCGCAGCGAGAGCGCCTTGGAGAAGATGATCGAGGTCAAGGTGTCGTTCGACACCGATGTCCAACAGGCCAAGGAACTGACACGGCATTGGGCGGCGCTTGCGCTGTCGCCCGAGGAGAAGATGGGGGTCGAGGACCCGATCGAGATGGAGCGCCGCGCCGACGCGCTGCCGCTCGACCGCGCCGCCAGCCGTTGGATCGTCTCGAGCGATCCAGACGAACAGGTCGAACGCATCCGCCCTTATGTCGAGCTGGGCTTCATGCACCTGGTCTTCCACGCCCCCGGCCCCGATCAGGCGCGCTTCATCAAGCTCTATGCAGAGCAGGTGTTCCCGCGGCTGCGCAAAGCGTTCGGCTGACGCGGGTCGCCACGATGGATCGGGTGGAGATTATCGGGCTGCACGGCATGCCAATGGTGCAACCTGGCGACAATCTGCATGCGCTGATCGTCTCAGCCTTGGTCGACGCCGATATGGCGCTCGAGGACGGCGATGTGCTCGTCGTCGCGCAAAAGATCGTGTCGAAGGCCGAGGACCGTTTTGTCGATATCGCGACGGCCAGCCCGTCCGCTCAGGCCAAGAAGCTTGCCGCCCAGACCGCTAAAGATCCTCGCTTTGTCGAGGTTGTTCTGTCGGAGTTCGAAGCGCATCGTGCGGCATCGGGCGAACCTGATCATCGCCGAGCACAAGCGTGGCTGGGTGATGGCCAATGCCGGGATCGACCATTCCAATGTCGCACCCGGCGACGGCCACGAACGCGTCTTGCTGCTGCCGCTCGACCCCGACGCCTCAGCGCGCGTTCTTCGCGAGGAACTAGTGGCCTCGTACGGCGTGCCGGTCGGGGTGATCATCAGCGACAGTTTCGGTCGGCCTTGGCGTCGCGGAACGGTTGGCATCGCCCTTGGGTCCGCCGGGCTACCCTCGATTATTGATTGGCGGGGGCATCCGGATCTGTTCGGCCGACCTCTGGAAGTCACCGAAACCGGGTTTGCCGACGAGATCGCCGCCGCGGCGTCACTGGTGATGGGCCAGGCTGCGGAAGCGATGCCGGTGGCGGTGGTGCGTGGCCTGAAGTGGGATGCGCCCGAAGCCGATGCCGCGGCGCTGGTGCGTCCGCCGGAGCACGATCTCTTCCGATGAGCGAGGACGGACCGGTTCTGGCGCTGTCGGGCGGCGTCGGCGGCGCCAAACTGGCGCTCGGCCTCTATCGCATCCTGCCGCCCGATACGCTGACGGTCGTCGCCAATACCGGCGATGATTTCGAACATCTAGGGCTATCGATATCTCCCGATATCGACACGCTGCTTTACACCTTGTCCGGCCAAGCGAACGTGGAACTGGGTTGGGGACGGCAGAGCGAAACCTGGACGTTCATGGCCGCGTTGGAAAAGCTCGGCGGCGAGTGCTGGTTCAAACTCGGCGACGGCGATCTCGCCACTCATGTCGAGCGCACCCGGCGGCTTGCCGCAGGTGAGAGCCTCTCGGTGATCATCGACGATTTCCGCCGCCGCTTCGGGATCGCGGCGCGGCTGCTGCCGATGAGCAACGATCAGGTGCGGACGCGGCTCGACACTGATCGCGGCAGGCTCGACTTCCAGGACTATTTCGTCCGGCTCCGCTGCGACCCGAAGGTCCGCCAGCTTGAGTTTGCCGGCAGCGAGACGGCCCGACCCCATCCTGATTTCATCGCCGCGCTCGGCGATCCCGGGCTGCGCGCGGTCGTGATCTGCCCATCGAACCCCTTTATCAGCATCGATCCGATCCTCAGCATCCCCGGCGTGCGCGACGCGCTGCGGCTGTGCCGGGCGCCCATCGTGGCCGTATCGCCGATTATCGGCGGCAAGGCGGTCAAGGGGCCGACCGCGAAGATGATGGAGGAGTTGGGGCTGCCGGTCGACGCCGCCGCGATCGCCCATCACTACCGCGACTTTCTCGATCTCTATATCGCCGACGAGACCGACCGGGATGCCGCGGCAGGGCTCGATGCCCCCACCGTCCTGGCGCCGACCCTGATGGTGACCATGCAGGATCGCGAGGCGCTGGCGCGGATTGTCCTCAACGCCGCAGACCGTGCTCGCCGATGAGCGACCCGGCGGAGGTTTGGGCGATCATCCCGGTCAAGGAAACCCACGGCGCCAAGCAACGCCTCGCGCCGGTATTGTCGGCGCCGCTACGCCAGCGCCTAGCGCTGGCAATGCTCGAAGACGTGCTCGACGCGGTGACGGCGGTGCGAGGGCTTGGCGGCGTCATCCTGGTGACGGTCGACCCGCGGGCCATCGAACTTGCCCGCCGCTACGGCGCGCAGACGATCGCGGATGGCGCGCACGAGGGGCACACCGGCGCGGTCACCGCCGGGGCGCGAAATCTGGTCGGGCGCGGCCGCAACACGATGCTGACAATCCCCGGCGACCTTCCGCTCGTCACCACCGAGGAGATCGAGCAGTTGATCGCGGCGCATGGCCCCGCCCCGGCCTTCACCATCGCCCCGGCGCATGACGACCAGGGGTCGAACGCGATCCTGATGTCGCCGCCAGATGCGGTTCCGTTACGCTTTGGCGAGGATAGCTTTTTTCCGCATCTCGCCGCCGCGCGCGCCACCGGGATTGAGCCATGCGTGATGCAGCTACCAGGGATCGCCTTCGATATCGACAATCCACAAGACCTCCATCATTTTGCACGCCTCAACACGCGCACCCGCGCGGGTAGGTTTCTTGTCGAAAACGCGAGCGAGAGGTTGGCTTGACGGATTTCTTCGCGACGATCCTGGCTCGCGCCGCGGCCGGCGAGACGCTTCCCGAGGCAGCTGCGTTGGCGCTGGCCGAGTGCGACGACCTCCCGCCGCTGATGCGGGTCGCTGCGAAGCTGCGCGATGAGGGACACGGCGGACTGGTCTCCTATTCGCGCAAGGTTTTCATCCCGCTGACCCAGCTGTGCCGCGACGTCTGCCACTACTGCACGTTTGCGCACCCGCCGCGCAAGGGCGAACGGATCTACCTGACCCGCGATGAGGTGCTGAACATCGCCAGCGCCGGCGCCGCGGCGAGCTGCCACGAGGCGCTGTTCACGCTGGGCGACAAGCCCGAGCTGCGTTACCGCGCCGCGCGCGAGGAACTGGCGGCGCTGGGCCACGAAACCACCCTCTCCTACCTCGCCGAGATGGCCCGACTGGTGCTCAAGGAGACCGGGCTGCTGCCGCACCTCAACCCGGGTTTGATGAGCCGCGGCGATCTCGAAACTCTGAGAAAAGTGTCGGTGTCGCAAGGCATCATGCTCGAAAGCGCCAGCGAGCGCCTGTCGCAACGCAGCGGCCCGCATTTTGGCTCTCCCGATAAGCTGCCGGCGCGGCGCCTGGCGACCATCGCCGCGGCCGGCGAGGCGGCAGTGCCATTCACCACGGGGATATTGATAGGTATTGGCGAGACGCGACGCGAACGTATCGAGGCGCTATTGGCGCTGCGCGACCTTCATGGTCGTTACGGTCATATCCAGGAGATTATCGTCCAGAATTTTCGCGCCAAGCCCGATACAAGAATGGCGGCGGCGCCCGAGCCGAATCAGTACGACCATTTGTGGACGATCGCCGTCGCGCGGCTGATTTTTGGCCCGGCGATGAACCTTCAGGCGCCGCCGAACCTGATGCCGGATGCGCTTGAAGCAATGGTCGCAGCCGGAATCAACGATTGGGGCGGCGTATCGCCGGTAACCCCCGATCACGTCAACCCCGAGGCGCCGTGGCCGGGCCTCGATCTCTTGGCGCAACGCACTGCAGCCGCCGGCAAACTTCTGGTCGAGCGCCTGGCGATCTATCCTGAATACGCGCTTGAGCCGGCGCGCTGGCTCGATCCGGCGCTGCGCACCCCGACGCTGCGCAACATCGATACCCAGGGCTTTGCGCGCACCGATCCGTGGAGTCCCGGCTCTGGCGCGACCCCGCCGGCGGCCGCCAGGCGCACGGGCGATCGTGCGCTCGTCGCGCCGCTGGAGCCGATCCTCGCCCGTGCAACGGCCGGCGAAACCTTGAGCGAGCGCGACATCGTCGCTCTCTTCGAGGCGCGCGGCGACGCGTTCGATCTGGTCTGCGAGACCGCCGACCGGCTGCGCCGCGAGGTCAACGGCGACACGGCCAGCTACGTCGTCACCCGCAATATCAACTACACCAACATCTGCTATTTCCGCTGTCAGTTCTGCGCCTTCTCGAAGGGCAAGCTCAGCGAGAATTTACGCGGCAAGCCGTACAACCTCGACATGGACGAGATCGTCCGGCGTTGCGAGGAGGCCTGGGAGCGCGGCGCGGCGGAAGTCTGCCTACAGGGCGGCATCCACCCCGAATATACCGGAGCGACCTATCTCGGCGTCGTGCGGGCCATCAAGGCCGCGGTGCCAGGGCTCCACGTCCACGCCTTTTCGCCGCTGGAGATCTGGCAGGGCGCGAAGACCCTGGGCCGCACTCTGTCCGACTATCTCGCCGAGTTGCGCGACGCTGGCCTCAACTCGCTGCCTGGCACGGCGGCGGAAATCCTCGACGACGAGGTCCGCGCGATCATCTGCCCCGACAAGATCAAGACCGCCGAATGGCTGGAGGTGATGGAGGCCGCGCACAATGTCGGGCTGCGCGCCACGGTTACGATCATGTACGGCCATGTCGACCGCTATGAGCATTGGGCGCGGCACCTGTTGCGGGTGCGCGCGTTGCAGGCCCGCACCGGCGGGTTCACCGAATTCGTGCCACTGCCTTTCATCCCGATGGAGGCGCCGATCTCGTTGAAGGGCAATGCTCGGCTCGGGCCGACCTATCGCGAGGCCGTGCTGATGCACGCCGTGGGACGCCTCGCGTTACATCCGCTGATCCCCAATATCCAGACGTCGTGGGTCAAGCTCGGCGCCGCTGGTGCGGCCGCCTGCCTCAACGCCGGATGCAACGATCTCGGCGGCACGTTGATGAACGAGAGCATCTCACGCGCCGCCGGCGCCAGTTTCGGCCAGGAGATGCCGCCCGAGGCGATGGAAGCAGTTGATCCGCTCGCTCGGCCGCACGCCCAGGCAGCGCACGACCCTTTACGGCGACACGCTCGCGGAACGCCGCTCCGCCTCGTTCGGCGCCGCCCCGCTCTCCGATGTGGTCAATACCCCTGCCCGCAAGTACGAGCGCGAGGCCGCGGACTAGGCCGCTACAGCAACGCTCGAGCGATCTCTTCCCACTCGGTTTCGAGCGACGCGGTCGACGGCGCCTTGCCGGCGCGCTTGTACCAACCGCCGGCATTCATTTTGTCGCCCTCGACCCGGTGCAGATAGGCATGCGCCCACGCGCCCTTTTCGTTGGCCTCAGCTTGAGCGCAGCGATGCGCCTTGTGCCAATCGCCCTTGGCCTGCCACCACAGCGCCTGCATCGCGCCGCTGATCCCGGCCGGCGGCGACGCACCAACCAGCGACGATTTGAAGGTGTCGAATTCCATCGCGGTCCTCCCTTGGCGTGCTGCGATGATAGCGCGGCCGGCTGGCCTCAGGCGAGCATCCGATCAAGCCTGTCGCGCAACCGGTAGTAAGAGCCGACTATGGGCAGGAACCATGGATTGCCCGAGTAGAGGGGATGATCGGGAAACTCCGCGCCGTCGAAGGCGCAGGCGTAATTGGCGGCGCGGGCGATCTTGCGTGCGGTCTGGTAGCCGAGATAGGTCATCATCGCGATGCCGCTGCCATTGCAGCCAAGCGCGTAGTGCAGCCCCTCATCCTCGCCCATATGCGGCAGCGCATCGAGCGTGAAGGCGGTGTTTCCGGTCCAGCTATGGGAGATGCGGACGCCGCGGAGCTGTGGAAAGCGCTCGATCATGTAGCCGTAGAGGATGCGGGCGCACAGCAGCGGGTCGGCCTGGGTGAAACGCGCGCGGCCGCCGAACACCATGCGCTTGCCATCGGGCGACATCCGGTAATAGCAGAGCACGCGCTTGGTATCGCTGAGCGTGCGGCCCTTGGGGCTCAGCGACCGCGCCAGATCGTCCGGCAGCTCCTCTGTGGCGACGATGTGGCTGGCGATTGGCACGACGCGGCGCTTGAGCCGAGGCGTCAGCGCGCCGGTGTAGCCATTGGTGGCGACGACCACATCGCCGGCCTCAATCGCACCGCGGCTGGTGGTAGCCCGCCAGCCGGCCTCGGTTTGGGTAATGCTTTCAACCGATGCCTCGGCGCAAACAGCGATGCCCCGACGCCGGCATGCATCGAGTAGGCCCTTATAGTAAAGCGCCGGGTGCAGGCTGGCCGAGCGCTCGACAACCATGCCGCCGTAGTAGTAATCGCTGGCGATCTCGTCACGTTGGCGCTCTCGTGGCACCATGTAGGCACCCGACTGTGCATTACCATTCAACTGCTTGAGACGAGTTTCCTGATAACTGAAATGAGTTGAGGTCCAGGCGCCGACAAACCGCCCGCGCTTCTGCCACAAGCAGTCGATGTTTTCATCACCGATCAACCGCTCGACGAGCGCAAATGCATCGTAGGCATCGGACAACATTCGCCCGGCGCGTTCGGGATCGACCTCCGCTGGCTTCCCGCTAAAGCTTTTGCCGACATTGACCCCACCGCTTACCGCGCCGCCATTGCGAGTGCTGGCGCCCTCTCCCAGCGCACCGCGTTCGAACACGACCGCCTCGATGCCGTGCTTTGACAATTCGAGCGCCGCTGACAGGCCGGCATAACCGCCGCCGACGATCGCGACCCGCGCCTGGCGCGGCACGTCGATCAGGTCACCGGCGACCGGCCGATAGGCTTCCCACCAATAGGGTGCCGGCTGGAACTCCGATACGAAGATGTCGCCCCTAGAGGCCTGATGACTCAATGGAATTTTGGCATCACCTTTTCACAGAGCAACTGCAGCGACTTCATCACCCGCTGATGCGGGATCTTGGTGCCGCAATTCATCTCCGCCAAGATGCCGTCGAGGCCAAGAGTTTCCTTCAGCCCCATCAACCGGTCGGCGACGCGCTCCGGCGAGCCGACGATCAGCTTCTCCCTGAGCGCGTCCTCATAAGTGATCTCCTGCAGCCGTCGGCCGCGAGCGGCACGATCCTCGACAGCGCGCACGCCCGAACGCGTCGCCGAATCTTCGAGCCGCTCGCCGAGGTAGCGGTAGAAATACATGATGCTTTCTTCGGGCTCCTCGATCGCGGCCTTGTCGGTCTCGGCGACGTAGACCGGAGCGCGCAGGAATACCTTCCCTTCGCCGGGATGACCGGCTTCCTTCCAGGCCTTCCGATAGGCGTCGATATTGGGCCCCAGTTCCTCGATCGTGCCGAGCCGGACCGCGACGAACACCGCATGGCCGAGCTTCGCGATAGCAGGAAAGGTATCGGCGCTATTGGCGGCGATGCGGATTTCCGGCCACGGCTTTTGATAGGGCTTCGGCGTCAATGCGACGTTGTCGAAGCTGTAGTATTTGCCCTTGTAAGAAAATTTTGGCTCGGTCCAGGCGCGCTTCAGGATTTCCAGGGTCTCGGCGAAACGCTCGCGGCTTTCGCCATAGGGCACGCCGTAAGCCTCGTAGGTACGCGGGAAGCCGCTGCGTCCGACGCCGAAGATCAGGCGGCCGTGGCTGATCTGGTCGACCGTCGCCACCTCCTCGGCGAGCCGAAGCGGATGGCACAGCGGCAGCACCTGCACGCCAGTGCCGATCTTCATCCGCTTGGTACGCGCGGCAATCGCGCTGGCGAGAGTCAGCGGCGCCGAGCATACGGACCGTTCCGGCGCAACATGGATTTCGGCGAGCCACATAGCGTCGAGGCCCCAGCGTTCGGCGGCGTCGATCTGCTCGAAAGAGGTAGCAAACGCCTCCTCCTCGGTAATTCCGGCAGGGCGCTGAAACTCATGAAACATGCCGAACTCGAACGCCATCGCCGCACCTCCGTTTCGCCAGGCTCTCTCGCCGAAATTCACACGCGCCGACCTTATGAGCGAATGCCGCTGCGGGCCAACCAAAAAAGAAGTCGGACGGCGTTGGCGCTGCGCGCTGGAAATCGCGTGCCGGATGCAATTCGATCAAATGCGGTTGAGCGCCATACCTTTGTATGATTATCGTTTCGCCCAACCGGCAAGTTTGCCGTGATAATGAGAAGCGAATAGTTGAGCATCGATCACGATTTCCCCCAATCATCGATCGATCCTTCCGCCCTCGTCCGCGCAATGGAGAGCGGCGCGTTCGATGCACCCATGTTCTCGCTGCGAGAGGGCTGCGGAGAGACGGAAGCGGCGCGGCTAAACTGCCGCCGCGCCGAAATCTTATTTCATGAGGGTCGCCGCGAGGACGCGGTTGAATGCGGACGCCGAGCCTTCGTCCTGGCCAGCGACGACGAGGCGGTGGCGCATTGCTGCGCCTGGCTTTTCAGCAATTGCGGGCTTCACGCAGAAGCAGCAGAAGCTTACAAGCGATTGCTCGACGAACAGCCGGATTGGGTCGAAGGTTATCGTCACCTGAGCGGCTCTCTCGCGGCGAGCGGCGATCGCGACGCGGCGATTGTCAACGCCATTCGAGCCAGCGAACTCGCGCCCAATAATTTCGACTTCGCGCTGCACGCCGGCTGTCTGCTGCTCGACGCCGAACGCATTGAAGAAGCGACGTTCTATCTAGCGCGTGCGACCGATATAGAGCCGGACAATCCGCGCGGGTTGCGGGCGTTGTCGAGCACCAGATATGCGCTCGATCAGGCCGATGAGGCGATCGATCTGGCCTTGCAGGCTACCGCCCTGGCGCCGTCGGACAGCGATTTCTCGATCCATGCCGGAGAGCTGCTGCTGCGCGCGGGCCGGATCGACGATGCCCTCACGTTGCTGGGAAACGCGGTGGACCGCAACCAAGGCAATCCGACTCTATGGCGGATGATTTCGGCGGCGGAAAGTCAGCGTGACGAAATCGCGCGAGCGCTCGTCGCGATTGGGCAGGCGCTCGAGCTCGCGCCCAGTAACGCCGAATATCAGCTCCACCGCGGCCATCTGCTTTACCGTCTGGGCGATTTCGCCGCGGCCGCCGAGGCGTTCAACCGCGCCGCTGAAATCGATCCCGCTAATCACGCCGTCTGGCGCGCGCAGATCGACATTCTGCTTGCCGGAGGCCGCGTCACCGACGCTACGGCGCTAGGCGGCGAACTACTACGCGCGTTTCCTGAAGACGACGGCTCGGCCGAGACGGTGCTCCGCGTACTCAATCGGCGGCTCGATACAATCGACGGCGATTACGTGGTCATCGGCGATCGGAATCGCCGACTGGCCGAACGTCCGCCTCCCGTCTCCACCTTCGTAGACCAGCTACGAGCACAGTTCCGGGTGATCCACGCGCTAATTATTCGAGAGACCCGCACCCGATTTGGCGATTCCCGGCTCGGCTATGGCTGGGCGCTGATCGAGCCCATTCTTCACATTGGGTTGCTGTCCGCTGTCTTTTCATTATTAATGCATGGAAAACCGCCTATTGGTACGCATTTCTTTATTTTTTACTTCACCGATTAATCCCTTACCACGTATTCGTCCACACCAGCACGAGCATGATGCACGGCGTGACCAGCAACGGCCCGCTGCTCCAATTACCGCTGGTGACCCCGTTCGATGTGATCGTTTCGCGCGGTCTTTTGGAGTTCGCGACCGATATCGTCGTGGCGGCGACCCTGCTGGCCGGTTTCGCCGCGTTTGGTCTGCCGGCAATGCCCGATAATGTTTGGGGCATCGCCAGCGCACTCATCGTGACAGCGCTTCTCGGCTGCGGTGTGGGGTTCGTCAACGCCGTGTTGCAGACCCTGTTCCGCTCATGGGACAAACTGTGGAACAATGCGACGCGTCTGCTCTACTTTTTTTCCGGCATCTTCTACGTGCCCGGGATGATGCCGGATTGGGCACGTCACATCCTGACGTGGAACCCATTGCTGGACGCCATCGACTGGTTTCGCGCGGCGTTCTTCAGCGCCTATCAGCCACATTGGCTCGACCGAAGCTATCTTACGATCTGTGCCATCCTGGCGCTTGTTTCCGGGCTTTGCATTGAGCGTACCCTGCGCAGCCAGTTAAGCGAGCCGCTATGATCGCGCTCGATCGCGTCTCCAAGACCTATCGAACCGGACAAGGCCACCGCGCCGTACTCAGCAACGTCACGGTCGAATTTCCGACCGGTTGCAATATCGGCATCTTCGGCGCCAATGGCGCGGGGAAGTCGACCCTCATCCGACATGCGACATTCTGGTAATGAATTTCTTTAAACGCGCCAAATGTCATCATTCCGTCCGGAGTACCGGAACAAAGCATTTTCCAATCTCTGAATTCCAATACCTTTGTAAAATCAATCTCTTGAGATGCCGTTATAAGGTCAAAGGAAATTCTATTATTAGGCGCATCTACTGTGACATTACCAATATCGGCTAGCGCAAAGCCGTTTTGATAAATCTTCGATGGATTTAAATTCGGCATACTTGCGGCATGTTCTGCCTTTTCGCGTGCCGCGTGTTCTTCGTTAAAAGCTTGGAAACTCGCCCAAACAAACGCAGAAAGACGCACGAGACCGTAAAGAGGGCTTTGTTGCTTCCTATCCAAGTAGCGATAGGCTGTAAAAACCGTAACTGGTGCGCCCGTTGGGCTATGAAACCCGTAATCACGCTGGCGAGTCCGGTGACAGCAATAGCGGGCCAATGCGACGATATTGCAGCCCCAAAAACCGATAAGGGTTCGATTGTCTAAGCTTTCGGCCATCCCGTCGTTCGTCTGACACGGCATCTCCGCTAAAATCCTCGCCAGCGGGTTGACGGCCTGCACACATGCGACGGCAGCGGGAGCGGCAACTCCCGCGCACGCCGCTTCCCTTATACAATTGGATTGGCTAGCCGCCAGCGGATAATGCGTCCCGCCGATGCAATGCGCTGAATAGTCCCGCGCTTGGCGATCTTGTGGAGCGCTTGGTGAACGGCAGTGCTGACGCTGGCACGCTCGGCTTGCGTCAGTGTGCGCTCCCCGACCGCGAGCGGCAGGACATCGGCAACTGTGATCGGCTCGCCCGCGTGCTCTCGGATGTAGTCGAGACAGAGGCGGGTTAACTGCCCGCGCTTGAAATAGCGAGGCCGGTACTCGACCCGCTTCGGCACGATCTTGGGAAGCTCGATGCCGGGTCGCAGGATACGGATAGCCGCTTCGACATGTGCCAAATCGGCGCGCAGTTCCTTGGCGCGCTTCTCGGCCTGGGCGATCAGCCCGGCCAGTTCCGATCGCTTGTCGAATAGCTCGGTGAGCGTGTAGCTGGTCATGCCGCAATGTGCCTCTGCCAGTAGCCGCAGAACGCGGTGGACTTGGCACTGCGCATGGCGAGGGTCACGATCTTGTCCACTTGCTCGCCGTTCGCGACCCGCTTGTGATCCTCACGCCAGCACGCTTCCTGAGCGAAGCGCAGCAGGTACGGCCCGGCGACGTGGTGGTGGTGCCCGATTTCGCCGCGGCGCATCCGGCTGAAAGAAGCCCTCGGCGTTGTTCGTGTGCGTCTGCGCCTCATCCTTGAGGCTGTAGCTCTCTTGGTGATTGATCCGATGCAGCGTGTAGCGCGCGTGAAGCGCGTTCCAAGCCGCCGCCTCGTCGGCGTAAATCGTCGGTGCCGGTCGAGCAGGTTGTGGCGGATGAAGGAGAGCGCATCCGCCTCATTGCGGAACACGCCGGGTAGCGTCTTGCCGCCGCGCTCGCGGATGATGACGACGGCCTTGCGCTTGCCGGTCTGGTTGATCGCCTTGCGACGATCCTTGCGATCCTCTTTGCGGTTCGCGGGCTTGACGTAGCCGCCAAACCATCCCGCCGTCGATTTCGGCCTTTTTGCCTTCCCCGCCGAACGTCGTCTGCGCGACCTCGTGCGCCATCGCCTCGCGCAGCTTGTGCGCCAGGACGAAACTCGTCTTGTAGGCCGTGCCGAGGTCGCGGGAGAGGGCAAGCATGCGACTTGCCCTTGACCTCGTTGATGAACACTGCGATCGCCATCAGATAGGCCCGCAGCGGCATCTTGTGGCTGGCGAACAGCGTGCCGGACGTGAGGCTGAAATCCTTGTGGCAAGCCTTGCACTGCCAGCGGAGAGAGCCTTTGCGGCGGCTGGCGTAGCATTCAGTCGCGCCGCATTTCGGGCAATAGGCGTTGCCGTTATTCTCTGACCAGCGCAGCCGGATGAACACCCGCTCCACTTCCTCGCTCGATAGCCGAATCACCTGACCGAGGGTCAGGCTCCTGGCTGCCGGTGAAAGGAGGAAGTGCTGTGCCATTTCCGTTCGTAAGTGCAAGCAACCTTGCACGCACGATAGGATGACTTCGCCTCGCTTGGCAACAAGAAAACGATCATATATGAAAGGGTACGATCATTTTTAGAGGCCGCGATGAATATCGCATCTCGCGAGAAGGAATGGGCGGATCGCGCCCGGCGCTACGTCAAGGCTGAGCTAAAGCGAGCCGAGATCAGCTATGCCGAGCTGGCCCGGCGGCTCAAAGAGCATGGGCTTGAGGAAACCGAGGCGTCGATCACCGCTAAGCTCAATCGCGGCACATTTGCCGCGACATTCTTCCTGGCAACTATGATGGCGATAGGCCGGGAGACGGTGAACCTCGGCGATGTCTGAGGATTTACTAGGACAACGATGCGTTCTCTGGCTATCAGTTCTTATTCTTTTGCTTGTTATGGTCTTGGCAGCAGCTACGAACCAATGTGACCAGTACCCACACAACGGATACGAGCGGGCCACCCAAGAGAACCATCAATATTGCGCCACCAACAGCCTTGTCCTTGATGCGGGCATCTTCTTCGACGCTCTGGATCGGCACAAAGAGGTCATCAACGCCTTTGCGACTTCTATACTCGCTCTTTTCACCGTCATTTTGGCCGTCGCGACGGTCTTTCTCTGGAAAAGCTCTGAAAAGCACGCGATCCATATGGAGGCGTCGGTCGATGCGGCCAAGTCCAGCGTTGATATTGCTAAACGCGCCGCCGAAAATATTTCGGTAATTGAGCGCGCGTATTTGCTGCTCGACAGCGGGTTTATTCCTAGCATTCTTACACGAAACCCGATTATCGAAATAAACGGAGTGATACATCAAAATCCGCGACCCGATTATGAATTCACCATTGATTTCGGCTTCAAGAACTACGGGAAAACTCCTGCCATCATTACTAATCTCAACATTAGAATTGATTATTTTCGTGAAATCCCTGAAAAACTCGCCCAATTCGCAAATATTTTGGTAAATCGGTTCATTGTCGAGCCGGGAAAAGATGCTGTCCACGAGTGGAGCACGAACGGTTTCGTTCGCCATTTCGAGTGGCAGCGGGCCAGCGAAGGAAATGGATACGTACTTTTTATCGGATGCGTCACTTATCGGGATGTCTTTAACGACGTTAGAGAGACGTACTTCTGTTGGTATTATGATTGGGAAAGCAAAAACTTCATGCTGTATCCATCCGAGGATTTGAATCGCACAACATAGCAGCGCTATCGCGAGGCGATGACCTCGCATCACCCGGCTTACGGCGCTCATAGGGATTTGCGCCATAATACCGAGTATTTCGACATGCCCGTCAACACCTACTCGGCAGGAATGCGTGCACGCCTCGCCTTCGGCGCCTGTCTCGCTATCGATTTCGATATCTATTTGATCGACGAGGTGACCGAGATCGGCGACGAGCGCTTTCGTCGCAAGTGCGCCGCGGCATTCCGCGAACGGGTTCTGGGCTCCGATATCGTTCTCGTCACCCATAATAGCCGGACGATACGCCAGTATTGCAACCGGGGCGCCGTCCTCGCCGGTGGCAAGTTGTGGCTGTACGACGACATCGACAGCGCGCTCGATAGCTACCGATGCACTCTGGCGGAGATGCATTGATGCTGCACACCCGCCCGCGAACTACTCTCGCACCGAGTTCGGTGCACGACGACGACGCGTCGCTTCCGGTCGCAGCTCCTGGGCGTAACACCGTGACGCGGCTGGTGTTCCCGAGTGAAAGCCACCCCACAACCTCCCATCAATTGCAGACGCTGCGGTCGCCGCGCTTCTGGTCATTCCTTATCATCGTCGTCCTCCCGGTCATCATCGGCGCGATCTATTACCTGGCTATCGCGGCCGACCAGTACGTCACCGAGTTCCGCATGACCTTGCGACGAGCGGAGGCGCCGCAAATCGCGCCGCTGCTGCTGTTCGGCGGGGAGGCGGTGCCCAGTACGGCCGCATCGGAATCGCAGATCGTCGCGCAATATATCGCCAGCCGCGCCATCGTCGACGCACTCGATCCGACGCTCGATCTGCGCAGGCTGTTGTCGCCGCCAACGGCAGATTGGTGGGCGCGATTGCATAATCCAGCGTCGATCGAGGAGCTGGTACGCTACTGGGATGGACAAGTCGATCCATTCTATGACAGCTCGACCGGGACGATCATCGTGCGGTTGCGTGCGTTTGCCCCAGCGGACTCGCTTCGGCTTGCTCAAGCCGTCGTGGCCGCATCAGAGAAGCTGGTCAACGATCTGTCGACGCGCGCGCACCACGACATGGTCGACCATGCCCAGGCCGATCTTGTAGCGGCCGAAGCGCGGCTCACCGCATCGCTCAATAAAATCCGGGAGTTTCGTGACCAGTCCGGTCTGATCGACCCGGGCAAGACTGTCGATGCGACGGCGCAGCTCACCAACAAGCTGCGCGACGACCTGATCAAAGCCAATTCCCAGCTCGCCACGCTCAAAACGTTCATGCGCGACGACGCACCGCCCGTGCGGGTGTTGAAGGCTCGCATCCGTTCGCTCGAGACCCAACAAAAGACTCTGGCGCAAGAGCTGACCGCGACGAGCCCACCGCCAACGACCCCGGCTCTGTCGCAGACGCTTGGTTCGTACGACGCGCTCGAGGCCGAGCACAAATTCGCCGAGACGTCGTACCAGCACGCCCTTGAAGCGCTAGACAAGGCTCGCGACACCGCTAATCGCCAGCAAATCTATATCGCCAGTTTCGTGCCACCGAGCCTGCCGGAAGAAGCGCTTTATCCGCATCGTTGGCGCTCGCTTGGCGTCGTTGCGCTCATTGCCTTTGCGATCTGGGCGATCGGCGCGCTCGCCATCCAGTCAGTTCGCGATCACCTCTGAGGCCTGTGATGGCGATTGAGGAACCTGGCTCGCATCAACCGCGCAGAAATACTGAGGCGGCCGGCAGCCTTGCCGTACTCCCGATACAGCGGGAACGGCTCGCGATCGTCTCGACACGCGATCGGCTCTGCGGCATCGCCGCCTACACCCAAGCGCTCGAACGTCAGCTCGCCGATATCTTCGATGTGACCGTCTTTGATCTCGATCAGGACTTGCTGCGCAGCCATAACCGCCGCGTCACTAAGCTCGGCGATCAAGCCATCAGGGACATTTGCCAGTCTCTTATCCGGTTCGACGCCGTCAACCTCCAGCTGGAATACGGAACTTTGGGTCAAACGCCCGGAGACATTTGCCGGCGGTTTGCCTGGCTGGTCGCCGCGGCGCCGCGCCTGTCAGTGACTTTCCACACCGTAAAGCGGCCGAGTACCTTCCCCTTGGCCAATTTCCTCAAGGCGATTGCCACGCTGAAGCTACGTAGAGCCGGCGATATTTGGGGCGCCTACCACCGCAACCACCTGTTGTCAGTCCGCGTTGCCCAGACCCTGCGCCAGGCCGAGCGGCGCAAGGCGGTGAGCATCATCGTCCACAATCGTCGCGACGCCGCTGAATTCCGCCACGCTTGCGGCTTTAAGCGCGTGTTTGAGCATCCTCTCGTGTTTCTTTCCCCCGTCTGGGCTCAGGAGACGCTAGGCCAAGCGACGAGGCGCCGCTTTCCACTGCTCGATAAACTGCCCGATGACGCGACACTGATCGGCGTGTTCGGCTTTATCAATGATTACAAAGGCTTCGGGACCGCGATCAGAGCGCTCTACCACTTGCCGAAAACGCATCACCTGCTGATCTTCGGCGGCATTCACCCGAACGAAATCGCATCCCACCAGCCGATCCACCCCTACCTGCTGTCGCTGCTCGACGACGCCCATGTCGACGCGCGCCCCAGCAAAAATCAACAACACAAATCGTCGAAACACCAAGACTCGCGGGACCTTTCCGAGCGCATTCATTTCATGGGCGCACCGGAGGACGACGATTTCTTGGCAGGCATGGCGGTCTGCGATGCGGTGGTGTTCCCCTATCTTGAAGTCGGGCAATCGGCCTCCGGGCCGATCTCACAGGCGCTGGAGCTCGGCCGCCGGATCATCGCGTCCCGCACGCACACATTTCTCGAATTCGCCGCCTATCATCCCAGCACGGTCGAGTTCTTCGACATTGGCAATCATCTCGAGCTCGCCGAACGCATCCTCGCTCGCCCGCAATACGCGGCGCGGCGCGAAGCCGTGCACTATACCGTAGAGACCAACAAGGCGGTGTATCTCGCCGCCAACAGTATGCTCGGCATGGCGATGCCGAAATTCCGACAGCGCGGAACCGGCCCGGGTACGCGCGGGCAGAAAACTGGTTAGCGCGGCGGTGACCAGGCTTCTGGAGCGCGCGGCTCGAGGTCGGTCACCACATCAACAACTATCGGCTCGTTAGCGGCCAGCGCCTCGGCAAGCGCCGGCCCGATGCGGCTCGGCTCCTCGACGCGAATACCGCGCACACCGAAGCTAGCGGCGACCTTGGTGAAATCGGTCGGACCGAAGCGGATCAGCTCCTCGCCACGGCCGGGTCGGTTGCCCGAAATCCGGCGCACGCCGGTCAGGTTTTGGCCAAACCCGGAATTATTGTTGATCACGATCACCGCGGGGATCTGGTAGCGCCGGGCCGATTCTAACTCGGCGAGGTGGTAGTAAAACCCGCCATCGCCGGTGAAGCAGACGACACGCCGGTTGCCGGCAGCGCATTGCGCACCGAGCGATGCAGGAAAGGCCCAGCCGAGCGACCCAGCCGCACGCAGATAGGTCTGTCCAGCGCCATTGAGGTCGATCATTGTCCCGGTCCAAATCCCGGAATAGCCGGTGTCGGCGACCAGCACGCCGTCTTGCGGCAACGCTTTGGTAATCTCGGCGCAGAGCCGTTCGACCGCGATTGGCGCGGTGTTCTTCGCGATGAGCGGCGCCATGCTCTCGCGCCAGTCGGCGACGATCCGTGCCGCCTCTTCCGCGAAGGCCCCATCACGCGCCGGTTTGCCGACGATCTGGACAAGCCTCGCCACGGTCGCCTTTGGGTCGCCGACGAGACCGGTCGTGTTTGGGTAGGAACGGCCAAGTTCGGTCGGATCGGCATCGATCTGCACGATCCTCGTGCCGATCGGCGGAATCTGCCAGTTGAGGGTTACCTGGTCGCCGGTGTCACAGCCGATGAATAGCACCATGTCGGCGCTGTGGACGATGCGGTTAGCCGGCGGTGCCGAATAGCTGCCGGCAACGCCGGCCGAGAGCCGGTGACGGGTCGGGATGATGCCGCGCGCGCCCAGCGTGGTAGCGACAGGCGCAGCCAGCGCCTCAGCCAGCGCCAGGATTTCCGGCCCTGCGCCCGAGCCCGCGGCACTGTCGCCGGCCACGATCGCCAGGCGTTTCGCGCCAGCTAGGATCTTCGCGGCGTTCTCGATATCGCGCTCGTCGGCGACTGGCCGATGTACCGGGATTTTCCGCGCCTCGGTCTCGATCTCGACCGGCGCGTCGGTCTGGCCCAGTTCAATGACGTCGCCCTGGAGCCCGTTGAAATCGAGATGTGTCGGCCGCACCGGGTCGGCGAGCGCCGACCGCCACGCATGACGCAACAAGCGCGGCAGCTCGCCGGTCGAGTAGACCGGAGTCGAAAATTTGGTCACCGGGGCGAAGAGCGGCGCGTGCGCGATCTCCTGATAGGAATTGCGATGCTGGAACGACGGTTCCTTATGCCCGCTGAACGCGATAACCGGGCTATGCCCCAAATAAGAGTCTTGCAGGCCCGACGCGAGGTTCGCCGCGCCGACCGATTGCGCCATGCAGATGCCCGGCCGCATCGCCACGCGGGCATAACCATCGGCCATGTAAGCCGCGGCTTTCTCGGAATGGGCGAGGATCGGCTTCACCCCGAGATCGCCAAGCGCCAACAAGGTGCGGCGCATGGTCGACTCGACGAAAAACACATGGGTCATGCCGGTGCTGGCCAGCGCCCGCGCAAGCCAGTCGGCGCCGTTCATCGTCTCGGCCATGGTCTCCTCCCGAGTTTTTAGAGCGTCAGCCCGCCATCGACGATGACCGTCTGACCCGTGATCATCGAATTGCCGGCCAGCAAGAAGAACGCCGTCTCGGCGATGTCATGGGGAGTGCAAGCGCGCTTCAGTGGCGTGCGCTCGACCGAAGCCACCTTACGATCGGCCGGCCAATCCTTGTTCCATGGGCTATCGACAAAGCCCGGAGCGACTGCGTTGACGCGGATATCAGGGGCCAGAGCGCGAGCCAGACTGCGCGTTAGATTGATGACGCCCGCCTTACTCGCTGCATAGGGGATCGAGCTGCCGCTGCCTTGGGTCCCGGCGATCGAAGCGGTGCTGCATATCGCGCCTTTCGCCGCGCGCAGCGCCGGCACCGCCGCATGCGCGCAACGAAACGGCCCGATCAGGTTGGTATTGAGGATGGTCTGCCAGAACCCTTCGGTCAGCCGGTCGAGCTCGGGGAACGGGATCGGCGCCGGGGTCGCCGGGGTGCCGGCGTTGTTGTAGAGGTAATCAAGCCGGCCGAGCGCATCGATCGCGCGGCCGACCATCGTCTCGGCCTCGATAGGCATAGCGACATTGCCCGGCGCGGCAACGATCTTGTGCCCCTGCCGCTTTCAGCCGCTCGACCTGCTCGGCGCCGCGCGGATCGTCGGCCAGATGGTTGAGCGCGACCGTCGCCCCAGCCTTGGCGAAGATTTCAACGGTCGCCAGGCCGATGCCCGATGCGGCGCCGGTGATCAGCGCGGTCTTGCCGCTCAGATCGATGGTGATCATGGGGGATTACCGATCTTCAGTGATGGCTGAGCATATCCCACGGGGTCTTGCCTTCGGGCAGCGGCGGGATCTTGAGCAGCGAGGACATCGGCTCTCCGGCTTCGTAGCGGCGGCACATCTCCTCGGGATCGTAGGTCACGCCGACCGGGTTGTCCCGGAAAGCCTGGCTCTGAAAATACCCATCCAGCTCCTTCGGCGTCGGGAAATTGTCGATCTGCAGCTCCACCCGGTTGTTGTCCGGGTCGCGGTAGTAGATCGAGGTCGTGACCCCGTGATTGATCGGCCAGTTGGGCATGATCCCGGCGGCCTTGAGCCGGCGGTAGGTTGAGAGCAGATCGCCGAGGCCGTTATAGGTGTATGCCACGTGATCGGTGCCGGTCGACTCGGGGTCGCGCACCCCGGCGCCGGGCATGTTAATCAGCGCCAGCCGGTGGTGCTCGTCATCGTAGCTGAGGAAGCACAGACGCTCGTCGCGGAACACAATGCGGGCGTTGAGCACCGTGCGATACCACTCAGCCATCTTATCGAGTTGGCCGGTGCGCAGCACGAAATGGGCGAATTTGGCCGGGCTGATCGCTTTCGTTGAAATCTTGCGAGCCGGGCTGACGTCGTTCATCGGTTCCTCCCTCTGAGGCTCAGTCCGCGTAATCCGGTTCTCTGCGGTCGAGCAGGCGCTTCAGCGCGTCGAAATGGTGGTCCCAGGTTGTCTTGTTCCCGTATTTGGGCCAGACGGCCTCGTATTGTTGCTGGGTATGAATGACCACTGCGGGGGTCACCTCGCGGAGCTTGCGTCCGGTCCACATCGCGTAAAGCTGCACTTGCGCGGCGCGCTCCAGGTAGTAGAGCAAATCGTAAGCTTCGGCGACGGTTTCGCCGCATACCGCGACCCCGTGATTTGCCATAAACAGGATTTTCTTGTCCGGCCCGAGGATGTCGGCGAGCCGCTCACCCTCGGCCGGATCGAGCGCCGGGCCGGTATAGGTGTGGTCGTAGGCGATCTTGTCCATCAGGCCGATCTCGGTCTGGCCAATCGGCAAAATCTCTTGCCGCTCCAGCCGCGACAACGCGCTCGCATAGGGCATGTGGGTGTGCAGCACGCAGGCATGCTCCGGCACGAGGCGGTGGATCGGCGCGTGGATGCAATAGGCCGATTGCTCGACCTCGCCCTCTCCAGCCAGCACTTGACCGTCCCAGCCGACCTCCATGAAGCAGCTCGCGTTGACTTCCGACCAGTGCAGGCCGAATGGGATTTGGTAATAGCGGTCGTTCTTGCCGGGAACCGACAGGGTCAGGTGGTTGAAAATGCCCTCGCTGAACCCGTGCCAAACGGCCAGCCGATGCGCCGCGGCCAAATCGACCCGAGCCTGCCACTCGGCGGCGGTGATCGTGGGGCTGTCCTTGGTCAAAACCAGTGCCATGAAGGCTCCTTCACGCGAAATTAGAACGAGAGTTTAAGGCAGATCAGCGCCGGACGTCGATCACCGTGCGGCCGCGCACGGCACCCGACAAAATCTTCGGCGCCAGCGCGGCGACGTCCGACAGCGGCACCTCCTCGGTCATCGCATCGAGCTTGTCGAGCGGCAGATCGCGGGCGAGGCGCTGCCAGGCATCGATCCGCGGCCATTTCGGGCACATCACCGAGTCGATGCCGAGCAAATTGACCCCGCGCAGCAGGAACGGGATCACCGTGGCCGGCAGATCGCTGCCGCCCGCCAGGCCGCAGGCGGCGACCGAAGCGCGGTATTTCAGCTGGGTTAGGATCGTCGCGAGGGTCGCCCCACCGACCGCGTCGATCGCCCCGTCCCAGCGCTCGCGGTCGAGCGGCCTGGTGGGCGGGGCGGAGAACGCGGCGCGATCGACGATCTCGGCGGCGCCAAGACCTTCAAGATAGGGCTTGAGTTCGGCGCGTCCGGTGGAGGCGACAACCTTGTGGCCGAGCTTGGCCAGGAGCGTGATTGCGACACCGCCGACCCCGCCCCCAGCGCCGGTGACCAGGACTTCTCCCGCCGCGCCAAGCTCGTGTTTTTCGAGGGCAATCACTGCGAGCATTGCGGTAAACCCGGCAGTGCCGACTGACATCGCCTGGCGCGCGCTGAGGCCATCCGGCAAATGCACGAGATGCTCGGCCTTCACCCGCGCCTTTTCAGCATAACCGCCCCACTGCACCTCACCGACCCGCCAACCGGTCAGCACCACCTTGTCGCCAGGGTTGAACGCCGGCGAATCAGAGCGCTCGACCGTGCCGGCAAAGTCGATCCCCGGGACGTGCGGATAGACGCGGACGAGCCGGCCCACGCCCTGCAGGATCATCCCGTCCTTGTAGTTGAGGGTCGAGTATTCGACCGCGACCGTGACCTCGCCGTCGGGAAGCCTCGCATCGTCGACGTTCTCAAGGCGTGACGTGACCTTACCGCCCTCCTCGTGGAGAACGAGCGCTCGGAACGACGCCATCGCTAGGTGCGCAGCGGCTCGAGGATGCTGACGAAATTGGCGACCGCGGCGCCGCCCATGTTCATCACCCCTGCAAGCGAGGCGCCGGGGATTTGCATGCCGCCGGCCGCGCCCGTTACCTGCATCGCGGCCAGCACGTGCATCGACACGCCGGTCGCGCCGACCGGATGGCCTTTCGACTTCAGCCCGCCAGAGGGGTTGATCGGCAGTTTGCCGTCCTTCTCGGTCCAGCCTTCGAGGATTGCTCTTGAACCCTCACCCGGCGCGGTTAACCCCATGGCCTCGTATTCGATCAACTCGGCGATCGTGAAGCAGTCATGCGTCTCGACGAGGTCGAGATCGAGTAGGCCGAGGCGCGCTGCGCCCAGCGCCTTCTTCCACGCCAGTGCCGGCCCCTCGAAGGCAAGAATGTCGCGCCGGCTCATCGGCAGGAAGTCATTGACCTGTTCGGCCGCGCGAAACACGACCGCCTTTTTCATCGCCAGTGCGGTCGGTATGTCGGCGAGGACGACCGCTGCAGCGCCATCCGAGACCAGCGAGCAGTCGGTGCGCTTCAATGGCCCGGCGACGAGCGGGTTCTTGTCCGAGATCGTCCGGCAGAACTCGTAGCCGAGATCGCGCTGCATCTGCGCCAGCGGGTTGGCGACGCCGTTCTTGTGATTCTTCGCGGCGATGCGAGCGAGCGCATCCGACTGGTCGCCATATTTTTGGAAATACTTCTGCGCGATCTGCCCGAAAATGCCCGCAAACCCACCCTCGATCTGATCTTCCTCCTTACGGTAGCAGGCACGCAGCAGCAGATCGTTGATTTCGGCGCCAGTCCGCTCGGTCATTTTCTCGACCCCAACGACGAGGATCAGCCGCCCTTTGCCGGCCGCGATGGTGTTGAGACCCATATGGATCGCCGCAGAGCCCGTGGCGCAGGCGTTCTCGACGCGGGTCGCCGGCTTGAAACGCAGCTGCGGATCGGCTTGGAACACCAGCGAAGCCGGAAACTCCTGCTTCACAAACCCGCCGTTCATCGTGCCGAGATAGACCGCGTCAATGTCGGCGCCGGACACCCCGGCGTCGGCGAGGGCGCCTTGCGCCACTTCGACAATCAGCGATTCGACGTCGCTGTCTTCATGCCGCCCGAATTTGCTGTGTGCCCAACCGACGATGCACCCTGTCATCGCGACCTCCATTCTGCTTGACGCGGATCGTAGCAAGAGAGAACCACGCGCTCTATCCTCTTCCCTTGGCCTCATATAGGCATCGAGAGAGCCTCCCGCATGGACACGATCACCATCCGCCGCCCCGACGACTGGCACGTGCATCTGCGAGACGGCGCGATGATGGCTTCGGTTCTGCAATACACGGCGCGGCAGTTCGCCCGAGCCATCGTGATGCCGAACCTCGTGCCGCCAGTCACGACCATTGCCGCCGGCCTCGCCTATCGCGAGCGCATTATCGCTGCGCTGCCGCCGGGCGCCGGTTTCACGCCGCTGATGACCGCGTACCTCACCGACGCCAGCGACCACCACGAGATCGCGAACGGATATGCAGAGGGTCTGTTTACCGCGGTCAAACTTTATCCGGCGCACGCGACGACCAATTCCGCTCATGGTGTGACCTCGATCGACCGGGTGATGCCCGTCCTTGAGCGGATGGCGGAAATCGGCATGCCTTTGCTTGTGCACGGCGAGGCAACCGACCCGAAGGTCGACGTCTTCGACCGCGAGGCGGTGTTCATCGACCGCACGCTCGATCCGCTGCGCCGCCGGATTCCCGAGCTGCGTATCGTCCTCGAACACATCACCACGACCGAAGCCGCAGCCTATATCGGCGAGACCGAGAAGAATCTCGCCGCGACGATCACCGCGCATCACTTGATCATAAACCGCAACGCCATCTTCCAGGGCGGCATCCGTCCGCATCTCTACTGCCTGCCGATCGCCAAGCGAGAGAAGCACCGGCTTGCACTGCGCCGCGCCGCGACCTCGGGCGACCCGCGTTTCTTCCTCGGCACCGATAGCGCGCCGCATGCAATCCCCACCAAGGAAACCGCGTGCGGTTGCGCCGGAATCTTCACAGCAGCTTCGGCGGTCGAGCTGTACGCCGAGGTGTTCGACGAGGAAGGTGCGCTCGATCGCTTCGAGGCATTTGCCTCGCTAAACGGCCCCATCTTCTACCGCTTGCCGGTAAACGAGACGCGGGTAATGCTGCGCAGGGAACCGTGCCTGGTGCCTACCCGCATCGGAGACGGCGAGCTCGCCGTTGCGCCGTTCCGCGCCGGCGAGACGTTGCGTTGGCGGCTTGCCGCGTAGCGCGGCTCAGCCCAGCAGCGCCTCATAGCGCTGGGCGACCTCATCCCAGCTGAGCCCGCGCTGAGAGGATAGCGCGCCTTTGTGCCAACGCCGCCACAACGCGTCATCGCTCAACACCGCGATCGCCGCATCGACAAATTCGTCATCCGCGGCGGCGACACGGCCGCTCTTGCCGTCCGCGACACGCTCGCCGACGGCGCCGAGCGGCGTGACAACCGCCGGCACGCCGAGCGCTTGCGCCTCGCCAAGCGCCAGGCAGAACGTCTCGCCGAGATCGCCGCGGTAGAGCATCGCTCTCGCCCCGCTCAGCACCTCGATCAGGGCTTCGCGCCCAACGGGTTGGTGCCGGTGAACGCCAGCACTCGCGAGCGCCTCGGCACGCGCGAGGATCGTGTCCATCGCATCTGCGTACTTGGTGGCCGGACCGCCATAAACCGCGGTGCCGGCGTAGATGTGAAGTTCTGCCCTCGGCACCGCCGGCCGAATGCGCGAAACCCACAGGTCGAGGAGCCAATCGAGCCCGCGAAGCGGGTTTGAGGTGAAGATCGCCCGCGGCGGAGGCGGCTCACGCCTTTCCGCGTGGCGGAACCGGTCGAGAATGCCGTAAGGGATGATCGTCCGGCCGCCGCAGATCAGCCACCCGGGCACGGTCGAGGCGTGATAGGCGCCGGTTGTCACGATATTCGGCCGATACCAGGCGATGCGCCACGCCATGCGCGGCTTGCTTAGGTAATACGCGGGGTTATGCAGCCACAGCACCCGATGCCGTGGACTGGGCACAAGCCCGATCATTCGGTGCCCGCGATTACCGATGTAAAGATCGCACGTCTCGGGCACGCCGGTGCCGAGCGGCGCCCAAGAGACGCTCTTATACGTGACCGGCGCCTTGCACAGGTTTCTGACTTCGACCTGATGCCCGCGCGCCGCCAACGCCTCGGCAAGCGCGACGAAAGCTGTCTCGGCACCGCCAAGCGGACCCGCCTCCGCCGTCGCCCCATCGAAGGGAATCGAGGCATCCGCCATCACCACTCTCGCCATCACTCCGTCTCGTAGCGCGCCTTCAGATAGGAGAGGATCGGGTAGAGAGCCGCGCACAGGGCGATGAGAAACCCGTATGGTCCTTCGCGATATCCCCTACGGCCGACGTAACACTTCCAAAAGCGAGTAACGATGCGGCGCAGATTGCCGCGGTAGGTCCCGATATCGCCGCTGTCGCGCAGATCCTTGGCCCGCGCGGTCGAGTACCGGTCGAGCCGCGCCAACATGTCGGAGATGTTGCGATCGACGTAATGCACGAGGCGCGTTTCGAGCGTGGGCCCTTGGATGCCGGACAAGGTCACGATGGGATGAATTCGCTGGTCGCCCCAGCGTTTAGCCCCGTTGCGATAAAGCCCGGCATAGGCGCTCTTGCCAACCCCCGGACCCCAACCCCACCGAACCAGCCGTTCGCCGATATAATTTGCGACGGGTATGAGGTGCCAATCGGCGGTGGAATGTTCGGCGACCTGACGTATCTCCTCGGCAAGCTCTTTTGGTACGCGTTCGTCCGCGTCGACCTCGACGATCCATGTTCCACGACAGGCATCGATCCCGGCGTGACGGCGAGGTCCTTCACGCTCCCAGGCACCCTCAACGGTATGCGGAGTGAAGCGTTCCGCGACTTCCTTTGACCGGTCGCAGCAGCGGTCGAGGACGACTACCAGCTCGTCCGCAAAGGACAATGTCGCGAGGCAATCGGCCAGCTGGGCCTCTTCATTGTGGACGACGACAACTGAGGAAATGAGCGGCCGCGAAACTCCGACGGCATCCCGGTCGCTCGCCTCAACCACTGTGGACGACGGCGTCATCCCCCATTCCCATGGGCCGCGCGGTTAAGCTCCTCGACCTGAAGACAGACATGGCCGCCGCGGGCGCAAAACCCTCTATAGACGTACCCCAGCTGCCGCGACGCGACGAATTCCTGCCACGCCTTGAATTCGTGATTCTGCCAGCCGTGATAATTGAAATATTCGTCGAAGACGACGATCGAACCCGGCTGCAGGAGGTCGCCGACATAGGCGAGCACAGTCGCGGCGGACGAATACAGGTCGCAATCGATGTGTATCAGCGAAATCTTGGAATTTTGGCTGCGCTGGCAAAACTCAGGGAGCGTGTCGGTAAACCAGCCCTTATGAATGGTAACGTTCGGCAGAAGCTTGGGAATCGCGCCGGCGAGACCAAAACTGCCTCGTGTTTCATGCGTGCCTTGCCACGCCTCGGGAAGCCCCTCGAAACTGTCAAACGCGTGCAATGTCACGCCTGCCCGGCCGTTTAGCTGCTTGGCGATGAAGTTGGCGCTTGCACCTTTTTCTACCCCGAATTCGAGAAACAGCCCCTCCGGCGGCGCCTCCGCGACAGCGGCCTCGAGCAAATCCCAGCGGTGGGCGTACATGGTAGCGGCGGCCATATGCTCGCGAACGTAAAGAGCGGCCTCTTGCCGGGCCATGGTTTGCAGTTCAAAGCTTAGGTCATGCGAGAAATATTTGTGCAGGAACCGCCGATAGATCCGCTGGGAGATCGGCCGCTTTCGTGGTTGTGATCTCCGCACTCTAAACACAAGTCAGAACCGGATCAGGTTGGGACGCCGGCGAACCCGCAACTCGCTGCCATAGCGCCGCGGCCGCCTCCTCTACTGCCTCAACCGAGAGCGAATCCATCAGCGTGTCCGTCGTTCGATGATCGAAACCATCGGGAAACATGGTCTCCGGCGGATCGGCGGTGCGAACCACCGCGGTATGCGGCCCCCAAGGCGCGTATTGGTCGATTGGGCTTGGTCCAAACAGACCCAGAGTCGGCACACCACTCGCCGCGGCGATATGCATGAGCCCGGTGTCGTTACCAATGAAAAGCATCGTTCGCCGCAGGACGGCGGAGGCGGTCAGCAGGTCGGTGCGGCCAATGAGGTCGATGACCTTATCCGACGGAATCGCCGCGAGAAGCGGTTCTGCCTGAGACCGTTCGTGCGCCGCAGCCATGACCGCGACGCGAGCGCCCGCCAACATTCCCCCCGAGCCAGCGAGACGGCGGGCAAGCTCGGCAAAACGCTCGGCGCGCCACTGTTTGCCTCGCCAGTTCGAAGCAGGCCCGATGGCGAGCACCGGTCCTCCCGGTGGTACCAGCCCTTCCGCTGCGCGCTCGTGCGCGGGCGAACGCCAAAGGCGAGGGCTAGGCGGTGGATCGAGGTCGAACAGGCGGGCAAGTTGGCGCACCCGGTTCTCGCGCTTGTCGCCCTTGGCCATGACGCGTCGTTTATTCGCGCGCAACAGCCATGAGAGAGCAGAGCCGCGCAAGTCTACGACGATATCCCAGCGCCGGGCGGCGACAGCGCCATACAGGCCCAGCCAATGAAGAGCGAAATGCCGCTTGTTCACGACGATCAGCCGCTCCAGCCGTGGCACCGCTTCGAACAGCGGCGCGGCGACCGGACCGGCAGCGATCGTCAACCGCGCCGCCGGGTAGCGCTCGATCAGATAGCCGAGAAGCCCGGTGGACAGCACGGCGTCGCCGATCCGCGTCGCGGTCACGAAGAGGATATCCATCCCGCCGGTCTATAGCGCGATGCGCCGCGGCTTGCCAAGCAAGCGGCGGAACTCTACCTCTTTGGTAGCAGGGCGGATTTGCCGAGATTTACAGTATGGCTCAGGGTCGGTTTGTCATTCTTGAAAGCCGGGCGGTCCTCGCGGTCGGCGGGGCCGACCGCGCCAGCTTCCTGCAGGGCTTGGTGTCGAACGACACCGCCCGCATCAGTGACGAACTCGCGGTCTATGCCGCGCTGCTGACCGCGCAGGGCAAATATCTGCACGATTTCATCATGGTCGCACACAGCGATGCGATCTGGGTCGATGCCGAGGCGGCGCGCCTCGCAGACTTGAAGCGGCGGCTCTCGATGTACCGGCTTCGCGCCGAGGTCACGCTCGACGAACGCCCCGATCTGGCAGTCGCGGCCTTGTTCGGGGATACGCCGCCCGAACTTAGTGGCGAACCCGGCGCGGCTCGAGCATTCGCCAGCGGAACCATCTTTGTCGATCCGCGTCTAGCGGCGCTCGGCACGCGAGTAATCCTTTCCCGCGAGCGGATTCGTGAGGAACTGAATTCGGTCGACGCGATCGAGGCCGACTTCTCCGAATACGACCGGCTACGCCTCTCTCTTGGCGTTCCCGACGGCAGTCGCGATCTCGTCCTCGATAAGTCGATCCTGCTCGAATCCGGCTTCGATGAGTTGAATGGAGTCGACTGGAGCAAGGGTTGCTATATCGGCCAGGAGCTGACGGCGCGTACCAAATACCGCGGTTTGATCAAGAAACGTCTGTTCCCGGTGCGGGTCGATGGCCCTGCCCCCGAGCCGGGGACGATGATCACTCACAATGGGCACGAAGCCGGTGAAATGCGCTCCAGCCAGGACGGTGTCGGCTTGGCCCTGCTGCGATTAGAAGCGGTTTCGACGACGGAAAAATTCCGTGCCGGCGCCGCGTCTATCACGCCGCTGAAACCCAGTTGGATGAGACTGCCGGAATAGGCCTCGCCCGCTCACGGAAACGCCGCGATTTAGCTAAAATCGTAATTGCGATCCGGATTGCAAGGCCCGTCGCGAAAAATCTTGAACGGGCCTTTACACCGTCCCGCTCGCCGCTCCGCCGAGTTCGGCCTGGGCAGCTGCCAGGCGAGCGATCGGCACCCGGTACGGCGAGCAGGATACGTAATCGAGCCCGGTTTCACGGCAAAAGCGGATCGAGGCGGGGTCGCCGCCGTGTTCGCCGCAGATCCCCAGTTTCAGGTCAGGGCGGGTCTTCCGGCCACGCTCGGTGGCGATCTTGATTAGTTCGCCAACGCCTTCAACATCGAGACTGACGAACGGATCGTGACGAAATATGCCGAGCCGCTGATAAGCCCCTATGAAACTGGCGGCATCGTCGCGCGACAGGCCGTAGACCGTTTGCGTCAGGTCATTGGTGCCGAAGCTGAAGAATTCGGCACTCTCGGCGATCTCGCCGGCCATCAGCGCGGCGCGCGGCAATTCGATCATCGTCCCGACATGATATGGGACCTTGACGCCCTCGCGGCCCATCACCTCCGCGCCGACTCGATCCACCATCTCCTTCAGGATATCGAATTCCCGCCGCGTCGCGATCAGCGGCACCATGATCTCCGGCTCGACCGACACGCCGTTTTCGCGCACGGCGGCGACCGCGGCTTCGAATATCGCGACAGCCTGCATTTCGTAGATTTCCGGAAAGGTGATGCCAAGCCGGCAGCCGCGATGGCCGAGCATCGGGTTGGTTTCGTGCAGAGCCAGCGCGCGTTGCCGGATCTCGGTGACCGTCTTGCCAGTAACGCGAGCCATTTCCTCGAACTCGAGGTCGATCTTGGGGAGGAACTCGTGGAGCGGCGGGTCGAGCAGGCAAATCGTCACCGGCAGCCCGTCCATGATCTTGAAGATCTCGACGAAATCGGCGCGCTGCATCGGCAGGAGTTTCGCCAGCGCCGCGCGGCGGCCGCGCTCCTCGTCGGCCATGATCATCTCGCGGATCGCGCCAATGCGGTCGGCCTCGAAGAACATGTGCTCGGTCCGCGACAGGCCGATGCCCTCGGCGCCGAAATTGCGCGCCGTGCGGGCGTCCATCGGCGTCTCGGCGTTGGCCCGTACCTTGAGACGGCGCACCTCGTCCGCCCAGCCCATCAGAGTCGCGAAATCGCCGCTCAGCGTCGGCTCGATCGTCGGCACCTCGCCCTGGATCACCTCGCCGGTTGAGCCGTTGATGGTGATCAAATCTCCGGCGCGGATCAGGACGTTGCGTACGTGCATCGTGCCCGCGATGTAATCGATCCGCAGCTCGCCGGCGCCGGCGACGCACGGCCGCCCCATGCCGCGTGCGACGACGGCGGCGTGGCTGGTCATGCCGCCGCGCGCGGTAAGAATGCCGCGGGCCGCATGCATGCCGTGGATATCCTCCGGACTCGTCTCGACCCGCGTCAGGATGACCGCCTCACCGCGGCTCGCGCAGGACTCCGCCTCTTCCGCCGAAAAGACGACCTTCCCCGAAGCGGCGCCGGGCGAAGCCGGCAACCCGCGCGCCAGCACGGTGATCTTGGCGGCGGGGTCGAGCATCGGGTGCAACAATTGGTCGAGGGAATTGGGCTCGATCCGGCGGATTGCCTCGGCGCGGTCGATGACGCCCTCCGCGACCAGGGACACGGCGGTCTTGAGCGCCGCTTGCGCGGTGCGCTTGCCTGTGCGGGTCTGCAGCATCCACAGCCGCCCGCGCTCGACGGTGAACTCGATGTCCTGCATGTCGCGATAGCGGTCTTCGAGCTTGCGCCGCACGTCGAGCAGTTCGGCAAACACCGTGGGCATCGCCTCTTCCATCGACGGCAGCTTCGAGCTGCTCGCGGTCTTCCCGGCGATCGTCAGCGATTGCGGCGTGCGGATGCCGGCAACGACATCCTCGCCCTGAGCATTGACAAGAAACTCGCCGTAGAACTCGTCGGCCCCGGTCGACGGGTTGCGCGTGAAGGCGACCCCGGTCGCACAATCGTCGCCGCGATTGCCGAACACCATCGCCTGGACAGTGACCGCCGTACCCCAGCTTTCCGGGATGTTGTTGAGCCGGCGGTAGGTGATCGCGCGGGCGTTCATCCAGCTGCCGAACACCGCGCTGATGGCGCCCCACAGCTGCGCCTTGGCGTCCTGCGGAAACGGCTTGCCCGTCTCGGCTCGGACGATGTCCTTGAAACCCTGTGCGACGTTTCGCCAATCCTCGGCCTTGAGATCGGTGTCGAGCGTCGCATCGGCGTCGATCTTGTAATCGTCGAGCAGCGACGAGAAGTGGTGGTGATCGAGCCCCAGGACGACCTCGCCATACATCTGCAAGAACCGGCGATAGCTATCCCAGGCGAAGCGCGCATCGCCACTGATCTTGGCAAGGCCCTCCACCGTCTCGTCGTTGAGCCCCAAATTGAGCACGGTGTCCATCATGCCCGGCATCGAAGCGCGCGCGCCCGAGCGCACCGAGACAAGCAGCGGATTCTTGGGGTCGCCGAGCCTGGCGCCGAGCGTCTTCTCGACCGCCGCGAGCGCCGCTGCGACCTCGCCCTCCAGCTCCGAAGGATAGCTGCGGTTCTCCTTGTAGTAGCGGGTGCAGACCTCGGTGGTGATGGTGAACCCCGGGGGCACCGGCAGCCCAAGGCTCGACATTTCGGCGAGATTGGCGCCCTTGCCGCCCAGCAAATCCCGCAAGTCGGCTCGCCCTTCGGCCGCGCCGCCGCCAAAGCTGTAGACCCACTTGGTCATGGCCCGGCTATCCTTCGATCTGGGAGAAATCCGCGATCTGGTTCATCGTCGAACGGATGCGAGCGAGCAGCCGCAACCGGTTTTCGCGCAGTATTGGGTCACTGTCGTTAACGGTTACGCGCTCGAAAAATTCATCCACAGGACGCCGCAGCCCAGCAAGAGCGGTCATCGCGTCGGCAAAGCTGCCCTGGAGGACCAGTTCACCTGACCGCCCGCCAATATCGCTCAGCCCTCGTCCCAATGCCCTCTCTTCGGGCTCGAGCAATAGCGCCGGATCGTCGCGGTCGTCATAGGAGCGGCCATCCCGGCGCTCCTCTATATCGACGATATTGGAGGCCCGGCGGTAAGCAGTTACCAGGTTCCCCCCATCGTCGGTATCGAGGAACGCGCGCAAAGCGTCCACTCGTGCGAGCAGGCGGACGAGGTCATCCTCGTGGAGCGCAAAAACCGATGCGACCAAATCGTACCGGACTCCCTGCTCGCGGAGATGGACTTTCAGCCGGTCAGCGACGAACCCAAGCAGCAGATCTTTGACTGACCCCTGCTCTGGCAGACCGCTGCCGAGTTGAGCAGCGACGTTCCGGACAGCTAACGAAAACGCCTGCGCGAGCGATACCGACAGATCATTTTCGATAATCAGACGAATTGCCCCAAGCGCCGAGCGGCGCAGAGCAAAAGGATCACGAGAGCCAGTTGGCGGTTCGCCGATCGCAAAAAAGGCGGCGAGTGCATCAATCTTGTCGGCGAGCGCCACGACGATGCTCTCAGGCGCGGATGGACAGGTATCGTTGGGGCCGAGCGGCTTGTAATGATCTGCTATTGCAGCTGCCACTTCCGGTTCTTCTGCCTCCTCTTGCTCTTCATCGGGAACCAATGGCGGTGAATAGTACCCGTAGTAGCTGCCCATGACCCCCTGGAGTTCGGGGAATTCGCCGACCATGCCGGTCGAGAGGTCGGCCTTAGCGAGGTGGGCGGCGCGGCGGCACAGCTTGGGATCGGCGCCGGGTACGAACTGGGCCAGGTATTCGGCCAACGCCTCCATCCGCTCGACCTTGTCGTAAACGCTGCCGAGCTTTTCGTGATAGACGCGCTGCTTGAGCGCCTCGACCCGGTCTTCAAGGCGTATTTTGCGGTCCTGATCCCAGAAGAATTTCGCGTCCGAGAGGCGCGCGCGCAGCACGCGTTCGTTGCCGGCGACGATGGCGGCGCCGTTGTCCGCGGTCACATTGTTGGCGACGAAGAGGAAACGCGGCGCGGGGGTGCCCCCGGCTTTCGCCGGGGCAGGCTCTGGGTTGAGGCACGAAAAATATTTCTGGTGCGTGCGCATCGCCGTCGCCAGCACCTCGGGGGGCAGCCCGTCGGGCAACGGCCGGACGAAATCGGCGTCGATCGAGCCCATCAGCACGACCGGGTATTCGACGAGCCCCGCGACCTCGTCGAGCAGGCCCGGATCGTCCTTGACCGTCAGCCCCTCGACACGGGACAGCTTGTCGAGGTCTCGCGCGATGATCGCGCGGCGCTCGTGCCAGTCGAGAACGACATGCGCCTTGGCGAGCTTGGCGCGGTAGTCGGCGGCGTCGGCGACCGTGATCTCGCCCGGCGACAAAAACCGGTGGCCTCGGGTGACCCGGCCGACCGGGACCTCACCGAGCGGCAGCCTCAGCACTTCGCCGTCGAACAAGCAAATCGCCGAATTGAGTGGCCGCACCCAGCGCAGCTCCGAAGCCGGATAGCGCATCGATTTGGGCCAGGACAGCGCGGTCATCGCCGCATGGATCAACTCCGGCAACACCTCGGCGGTCGCGCGGCCAGGCCGCTTCGTCACCGCGAAATAGAACTCGCCACGCACTTCGCACTGGTCGATTGACGACAATCCCGCCGCGCGCAGGAACCCGGCGAGCGCCTGTTCGGGCGCCCCCACCCGTGGGCCGCGCCGTTCCCCGCGCGGTCGGGCTGACGCGCGGGGATGCCATCGGCAATGACCACGAGCCGTCGCGGCGTCACATAGCCGGTAAGGCTGGCCGCGGGGATATCGGCTGCGGCAAGCTTGTCGCGAATAAGGCCGGTAAGGTCGTCGAGCGCCCGGCGCTGCATGCGCGCCGGGATCTCCTCCGACAGAAGTTCTAGCAGCAGCTCGCCCATCTCAGCCGCTTCCCGCCAGCCACGTTTCGCAGCAGGCACGCGCCAGCGCCCGCACCCGGCCGATATAGGCGGCGCGCTCGGTGACGCTGATCACCCCGCGCGCGTCGAGCAGATTGAACAGATGGCTCGACTTGAGGCACTGGTCGTAGGCGGGCAGCGGCAGGTTGCGCCCGATCAGCGCGTTGCACTCCGCCTCGGCGTCGGCGAAGTGCGCAAACAGCTTGGCGGTGTCGGCGAATTCGAAGTTATAGGCCGAGAACTCGCGTTCGGCGCGCAGGAACACATCGCCGTAGCTGATGCGGCCAGCGCCCTCGACCCCGTTGAAATCGAGGTCGTAGACGCTCTCGACGCCCTGGACATACATCGCCAGGCGCTCGAGCCCATAGGTCAGCTCGGTCGAAACCGGATCGCATTCGATCCCGCCGACCTGCTGGAAATAGGTGAACTGGCTGACCTCCATGCCGTCGAGCCAGACCTCCCAGCCGAGCCCCCAGGCGCCGAGGGTCGGGCTTTCCCAATCGTCTTCGACAAAGCGGATGTCGTGGCGCGAGGCATCGATGCCGATCGCCGCGAGACTGTCGAGATAGAGTTGCTGGCTGTCGGCCGGCGCCGGCTTCAGGATCACCTGCAGCTGGTAATAATGCTGCAGCCGGTTGGGATTGTCGCCATAGCGGCCATCGGTCGGCCGCCGCGAAGGCTGGACATAAGCCGCCTTCCAAGGCTGCGGGCCGAGCGCGCGCAACGCCGTCGCTGGATGGAATGTGCCGGCGCCGACCTCCATATCGAGCGGCTGTAGAATGACGCAGCCTTGCGCCGCCCAATAACGCTGCAATTCGAGGATGAGGCCCTGGAAGCTGAGGGCTTTGCCGGCGGCCGTCATCGCGGTTGCGGGCAGCCCGGGCGGCCGCAATGGCGCGTGCTCGACGCTATATAGGTGCCGCAGACGCGACAGCTCACGAGATCCTCCGCCTCGATCATCGGGCGCGCGGGCCCGGCCTGCGGGCGCCTCGGCGGCATAGGAGGCGTCGCCGCGCGATTGAACACCTTCACCACGTGCCACGCGGCGAAAACCACCACAAGGATGACGAAGAGCTCGCCAAGTCCGACAAACATCGTCGTGGTTTAGGGTCGGCTGGCGCGAGGGTCAAGCGACGCTAGAGCGGCAACGCTTCGCCGCCGCGCAGCACTGCCTCCGCCGCCGCCGTAAAGCGGCCGTCAGGTTCGTGCAATACCATCCCAACCGCTAGCCGCGCCGGCGCCGCCACCTGCTTGCGCGCGCGGACCAGGATCCGGGTCGCCGGCTTTCCCAGACCCGGCCATAGCGGGTAGACGACAACCTCGCCCGCCCGGCCGGCGATCTGCCCGAGTACCGCGTCGATACGGTCGGCGCGGTGGATGAAGGTGACTGTACCCTTCGGTTTTGCCATCGCGATCGCGAAGCGGATCCAGTCTCCAAGCTCGGCATCGCCCTCGATCGTCGCTTCCGCGCGCGCCGGGTTCGGCGTCTCGTTGGCGCGGGCACGTTCGAGATAGGGCGGATTAGCCATCACATGGTCGAAAGCGCCGGCGCTGATCCGCGGCGGCGGCTGCAGCAGGTCGCCGACCATAACCGACACCCGCGGCGCCATACCGTTGAGGATCGCGTTATCGCCAGCGATGCGTACCAGCTCGCGCTGACGCTCGAGCCCGACGACTCGGCATAGCGGCTCGCGCGCCGCCACGCACAGCATCGCCGCGCCCGTGCCGCAGCCAATGTCCAAGACCAGCTCGCCGGCACCGACGGGCACCGCCGCGGCGAGAAAAACCGGGTCGATCGAGACACGCGCGCCGTCGACCGGCTGACGGATTCGTACCCGTCCTCCCAGCAGGGCATCTTCGCTTAGCGCCGCTCCGTCGTCCGAAGGGCTCATGGCTTTGCATCCGCTTCAGCCACCAGCCTGAGCGCGCGGCCGTGATCGCGCTCATCGACCATCAAGCGCCGCTGGATCGCGCCAATGCTGCCCTCGACCAAGCTGGTGTGCTGATCGAGGATGACGCTGCCGATTCCCGCATCGGTCAGCAAAGCCTGAACCCATGACAGCCGAACGATATTATTGGTGCGCAGCAGCTCCTTCATCGGCGCTCAATCTACTGATGGTGAACTCACCTGTGACTGTAGCGGCACTTGACCGAGCACCCCCGCACTCTATGCTCGCTCGCATTCGTGCCCGTCAAGGTCTCGCGCCCGCCCGGCGTACGGCGCGCATCGAGGAGTAATCGTGGCACCCCCGCTGCCCAGCATCCAGCGCGAAAATGAGCATACCCCGCCGTCTCTTAACCCGCTATTTCGGTTGATGGCAGCGGACCTCGAACAGGTCAATGCGCTGATCGTCGAGCGGATGCACAGTCCCGTCGCGCTGATCCCGCAGCTGGCCGGGCATATCGTTTCGGCCGGCGGCAAGCGGCTCCGGCCTCTTCTGACGCTGGGCTGTTCGCGGCTTTGCGGCTATCGCGGCGAACGGCATGTCGTGATCGCCGCTGTCGTCGAATTTATCCACACCGCGACCTTGCTACACGATGACGTCGTCGATGCCAGCGAGTTGCGCCGCGGCCGCGATACCGCCAATGCGCTTTGGGGCAACAAACCCGCGGTGCTGGTTGGCGATTTCCTTTTCGCCCGCTCGTTCCAGCTGATGGTCGAGGATGGATCGCTCAAAATCCTCGATATCCTCTCGCGCGCCGCATCGGTGATCGCCGAGGGAGAAGTGCATCAGCTGATCACGGCGAACGACACGGCGACAACCGAAGAGGCCTATCTCGCGGTGATCGAGGCAAAGACCGCGGCCCTATTCGCAGCGGCGGCTCGCGTTGGCGCCGTGCTTGCCGGGCGCCCGCTCGACGACGAGCTGGCGCTGGAGCGCTTCGGCAACAATCTGGGCATCGCCTATCAATTGATCGACGACATGCTCGATTTCTCGGCGCGCCAGACCGAGCTCGGCAAGAACGTCGGCGACGATTTCCGTGACGGAAAGATTACGCTGCCGATCGTCATCGCCTTCGCTCGCGGCGATGCCGAAGAGCGAGCCTTCTGGCGCCGCACTCTCGAAACCGGCGAACAGGGGCCGACCGACCTCGACCGCGCGCTCCGTATTCTGGAGCGGCGTGGTGCCTTGGCTGAGACCCTGGCTCGCGCCCGCGCCTATGCCGCCGCCGCGATCGACGCGTTGGACCGATTTCCTGACAGCCCGCTGCGTCGCGCGCTTATGGAAGCCGCCGCGTTTGCCACGGAACGCGGGTTCTGAATAGGCTTTGATTGCAGTAAATCCGCATTGGCGCTATAGAGCCCGCCCGGTCGGCGGAGTGTAGCTCAGCCTGGTAGAGCACTGCTTTCGGGAGGCAGGGGCCGGAGGTTCAAATCCTCTCACTCCGACCATTTTTCGACTTCAGCCCGGCCGCCAAACAGCATTCGCCCCCGGCCGCCAAACAGCGGCCGGGGGCGCGCTCGTTGACGGGCCGAGCCGGTTGCCCGGCCCGGCAATCGCGTCAATCTACTCCCAGAACGCCATCACGATCTTGTCGTCGGCGTCGAGGATCAAATTGATCCGGTTCGGGCTATGGACCTGCCCTTTCACGCCATGGGTCGGGCCGATCGGGCGATAGTTGGGTGGCAGGTCGCCGCCATAGATGATGCCCGGGCCAGGCTGACCTTTGCCCTTGTCGACGAACTTCTTGCCGATGCAGTCCTTGCAGTCATTGGTCTTGATCTGCGCGGTCGCAGTGCCTGTCATCCCCTTGAGTTCGAGCGCGTTGCCGAAAGCGCGCACGCGAACGCCTTTAAACACAGTGTCTGGCGCAAGCTGAAATTCGGCGCTAACCGGCACAAAACCCTCCGCCTTCTGCGACTGCTCGGGGCTGGTAGCGATGAACTGCAGGTCGAGAACATCGTCAGCCGGCTTGCCGTAGAAGAAAGGAACCAGCTGTGGATTGCTCCAACCGGCCGAGCTGGCCAGACCGGTAACGCGGACGACGGAAACCTTGGGATCCATCGTGAAGTGCACAATCTCGATGCCGGTAACATAGAGCACCGGCACGTCCAGCGCCCGCGTAGCCCCGGTCGGACCGGCGGCATTAGGGTCGGCGCCCGTTTGCTGGTAACCCAGGGATTGAGTGCCCTGGTCCGCGCCCGTTGCCGGCGCCGCAGCAGTCTGCGCGAGCGCGCCGGCGACAACGCCCACCGCCACCACCGCGCCCGCCGCCAATCCGCAAAGCCTTGAGAAGATCATTGTCATCCCCATTCTCCGAGTGAATGTCGTGAACCGAAGCCGGCGTCCGGGCCGGCTACTCTTCCTAAGCAACCGGCGAAAAGCTTCCCGCCGGCAACTTTGCCTCGCCAGCCGCAGCAGGCATACCCACCTGCTCCAGACGGTCTAAAATCAAATCGGTCGACCGCATTTTGGTCATCCGACAGTAGGTGGTTTCGCCGCTCGCGAAGCTACCATTCTCAGCCAATTTGTTAACCGGCTCACCACCCCCGCAGACGCTGAAATATTCGCACCTCTCCCGACACATCGCGACTCCGGCGTCGATATCGGCGCGCATTCGCGCCAAGAGGGGGCTGTCGGCCAATTCGGTGAGCCGGTCGCGATTGACGTTGCCGAGGACGAAATCGTCGTAGAGCGCGTTTTTAAGCCCCAACAGTTCGGGCGAGAAAGTTGCGACATTGCCGCTCCAATCCATGCTCGTCACCGCGAAGGGAGTGGCGAGTTGATTGGAGAACTTTGCCTCTCGCGGGCGCAGAACGTTGCGCTGAGCCTCGTCGATCTCGCGGATGAACTTGATTTTGTCGGGACACGCCGCCGAAAGCCGCCAGAACTCGCTCAAAAAGCGATAATATGAATCTTCGATGCCCGCCTTGGCAAAACTCTGCGAACGGTGATCCCCCTCGCTTTCCTCGACATTGAAGCACACGTGCTCGATGCCTTCATCGAGATAGAAGTCGAACATCTCTCGCGGTGACGCGAGGCTCTCCGCGGTCAGCACTGAGATCACGTGAAACGGTATCCCGCGCCGGCGGAGCAAACGGACGCCAGCAATCGCCTTGTCGAAAGTGCCGCGGCCCGCGCGATTAACCCGGTTCAAGTCGTGAAAGCGGCGAGGCCCATCAATACTGACGCCGAGATTGACCTTCGCCTCGGCGATAAAGTCCGCCCAGGCCTCGTCGATCAGCGTGCCGTTTGTCTGAAATGAATGGTTCAGCGACAGCTCGGCAGGCTTCAATCCGTCAATCAGCGCGAAGGCGCGCCGGTAGAACGCGATTGGCAAAACCATCGGCTCACCGGCGTGCCACACCACGCTCAGCCCGTCGTCGGCCCAGCCGGAATCAAAGACCTGGCTGAACAGATTTCTAAGCGTATCGTCCGACACGACAGCCTTGTTGGTGCGGTCGGGCAGGTAGCAATAGCGGCAATCGATATTACAAAACGGCGTCGGCTGGACGACGAGTAGCTGCATTCGGGGCACGCTATCGCCCACAGGAACCCCCCGCCATCCGCCGCTCGGAACCAGGACCTACCAGTTGTGGAACCAGTTACCCCAGTTGCGCCAGTTGTGCCAATTGTTCCAGGGCGCATAGTAGCCCCAGCCCCAGCCGAAATTACCCCATGCGAGGCGGCCTTCCGCCTTGGCCGCATCGGCCCGCGATTGATCAAGCGCGGAAACCGCGTCGCGAACGGCAGCGAGCCGATCGGAGACGCCTTCCTTCACTGTCGCCGGGGGCTGTCCCCCGATCGGCGGTTCGCTCGCCACGGCAGGGGCCGCAGCACCGAGCGCCAACGACACACCGACGGCCCCGGCGGGAGCCAACTGGGTCAGGACGGTTTGGTACTTCTGTCGCAGTGACAAGCTTTCCTCCTTCATCGGCGACCGGTGGAACGACTGTCTTCCGGGCTCGCGTTGGACGGTATAAAGGCTCGGCGCGGGCGCGGCAATTCAATAGACAGAAAATGCGGAAGAACCCGGTAGCCCGCCATCAGCACCTATAGCCCGGAACCCCAATCTGCGTCAAATTGGCACACTCATAGCTTCAAGGGGCCACCGGACGCTGTATCCAGGGCGGACCGAGGGCTAAGATTTTCGCGTAAACTGGGCAGCTTGCTTCGTGCGCGCCGGGCAAGTAGCCAAGGCTCATCAGAAATTCGTTCACGATCTCACCCCCGGTGAACCGAAAGGTTGCCTTGAACAACTTTACCCATTCCTCACGGGATCGGGGATGATGTGCGTCGAGCCAACGGGCGAATGAGCCATGCGACCGCCGTAACTCCTGGATCCGCCGCGCGTTGTCGATCGCCGCCGCGACCTTGAGCCGGTTGCGGACAACTCCGGCGTCGTTCATCAAGCGATCGACGTCGTGCTGGCCAAACGTCGCCACGCAATCGACATCGAAACCGGAGAAGGCGGCGCGAAAGGCCGGACGCTTACGCAGGATTGTCGCCCATGACAAACCAGCCTGATTGATCTCGAGCACCAGCCGCTCGAACAACACAGCCTCGTCGCAGGCGGGAAACCCGTATTCGCCGTCGTGATAGGGTCCATGCAGCGCATCGCCCGGCGCAGCAAGACAGTAGGCAGCACTCAACTCACCCCCCGCGAAAGCTGATCCATGGCTCCTTGACCAGGATGTAAATGCCGGCCCACACGACCGCGGCAACGGCAGAGGTGACGCCGACCTTCAACCACATTCGCGGCTGCTTTGGTGCCCCTGTCGCGTATTGAGGGTCGGCCGGATCGCTCGGCGTCACCCATAGCGGCAGGACGGCGAACAGCACAACCCACCACGTCAGGATGTAGACGACGATCCCGGTAACCCAGCCCATCAAACCTCTTCGAGTTCGATCAGCGTACCGCAAAAATCCTTAGGATGGAGGAAGAGCACCGGCTTTCCATGTGCGCCTATCCTCGGCTCCCCGTCACCCAGCACCCGCGCGCCGGCCCCACGCAGGCGGTCGCGCATGGCGCGGATATCGGCAACCTCATAACAGACGTGGTGCATCCCTCCGGCAGGATTGCGCGCGAGAAATCCGCGCACCGTAAAGTCGGCGCCGAGCGGCTCTAGAAGCTCGATCCGCGAATTGCCAAGCTCGACAAAGACCGCGGTGACACCATGCTCCGGCAGCGCCTGCGGCGCCGACACCGTCGCGCCGAGCGTATCTCGATAAAGCGCGGTCGCCGCGGCTAGATCGGGCACGACGATGGCGACGTGGTTCAGTCTTCCAATCATCCCGCGTTACAACCGCAGAAGCTGCACTTCGATAAGCATGCCTCGCTTGCCCAGCCGCTCGCTGACCACCTTGCGTAGCGCCCGGATCGATGCGTCGCGCACCGCCGCGTCGTCGCGGCGCATGGGTCGCGGCAGGCCCTCGACCGTGGCGGTGACCGCGTCGCGAAAAGCAACCGACATCTTCTCGACTTCATCCGCCTCGACCAAGCCGATCAAGGAGAGCTGCGGTGGCGCCGCTAGATTGCCGGTGCGATCGAGGACGAGCATCGCCACCAAGCCGCCCTGGTTGCCAATCCGGCGGCGTTGGCGCAGCGCCGCGCCGTCAAGCGGCAGCAGACAACTCCCATCGGAGGCGAGGCGCCCCGACGGCACCTCCCCCGCGATCGTCGCGCCGCGCGTGTCGATGCGAACGACATCGCCGTTGTCGATAATCAGCGCATCGGCAACCTGACATTCCAGCGCCAGCTCTGCATGCGCCGCGAGGTGACGCGCCTCACCATGAACCGGGATCGCGACCCGCGGCCGCACCATTTGGTACATGCGGACCAATTCGGCCCGCGCCGGATGCCCGGACACATGGACAAAATGGTCGGCTTCGGTGATGACCTCGACCCCGAGCTTGGTGAGGGCGTTCTGCAGACGGGCGATAGCCTTCTCGTTACCCGGGATGATTTTCGACGAGAAGATCACGACGTCGCCCTCGTCGAGCAAGATGTTGGGATGATCCTCGCGGGCGATGCGCGAGAGCGCCGCGCGCGGCTCGCCCTGGCTCCCGGTGCAGATCAACAGTATTCGGTCGGATGGCACGTAGCCGGCCTCGTCCTCGGTCAGAAAACGCGGCAAATCGGTGAGATACCCGTTTTCCCGCGCCGCCTTGTCGATCCGGACCAGCGACCGGCCGACCAGCGCGACGTCACGGCCATGCGCCTGCGCCGCCTTTGCGATCGTGTGAAGCCGAGCGACGTTCGAGGCGAAGCAGGCGACTGCGACACGGCCCTCATAACGCCCGACGAGCTCGGTCAGCGCCTCGCTCAGCTCGGCTTCGGAACCGGAGCTACCTTCCCTGGTCGCGTTGGTCGAAATCGCCGACCATCGCAAGGACGCCTTCGTCGCCGATCCGGTTCAGCGCCGCCTCGTCGGTGACGGCGCCGATCAGCGGCTCGGGATCCAGTTTCCAATCGCCGGTATGCAAGATGGTGCCGACCGGGGTGCGGATCGCGACGGCGTTCGGCTCCGGGATGGAGTGGGTGAGCGTCACCAGTTCGAGATCGAACGGGCCAATCTGAAAGCGGCCCGAGAGCGGAATGACGGTGAGTTCGACCCGGCCGAGCAAGCCGACCTCGGCGAGCTTGGCGCGCAACAGCGTGGCTGTGAACGGCGTTGCCCAAATGGGGCATTGCAGTTGCGGCCACAAATAGGGGATCGCGCCGATGTGGTCCTCATGCGCGTGGGTGGCGACGATCCCCAGCAGCTTGTCGCGGCGCTCGACGATAAAGGACGGGTCCGGCATGATCACATCGACGCCGGCATGCTCTTCCGAGCCAAAGGTGACCCCGCAATCCAGCATCAACCACTGCCCGCGATAGGCATAGAGGTTGAGGTTCATACCGATCTCGCCGGTTCCGCCGAGCGGCAGGAAGAACACGGCCTTGTCGTCGCGCTCGATGGCGCGGTCCAGCGGCGTGGAGCTCCCCGAGGAAGCCGGCGCCTTCATTGATTACGATTTCGCCGGAAGATCAGACGTAACCCCCACAGCGTTAGATCGGGATCAACCTTATCGATCATGTCGGTGGCGCCGGCGAAGAGTGGTGCGAGGCCGCCGGTGGCGACCACCCCCATCTTCTCGCTGCGTTCGTCGCGGATGCGACGGATCAGCCCCTCGATCAGTCCGACATAACCCCAGAACACGCCCGACTGCATCGCCCCGATGGTATTACGTCCGACCACGCTCGGCGGGCGGCCAATCGCGATATGCGGCAGTTGCGCCGCGGCCATTTCGAGCGCCTGCAGCGACAAATTGGGTCCCGGTGCGATGATTCCGCCGCAGTAATTTCCCTTCTTGTCGACGACGTCGAAATTGGTAGCGGTGCCAAAGTCGACCACCATCAGCGGAATTTTATAGCGATCCTGCGCCGCGACCGAATTGGCTATGCGATCGGCGCCGACCCCCTGGGCCGGCATGTCGACATCGATGCCGATCCCAGGATTACAATCCGCGGCACCGACGACCAGCGGCTCGCTGTTGAGATAGCGGCGGCATAGTTGAAGCAGATTGAAGCTCGCCTCGGGCACGACATTAGCGACGATGGTCGCGTCGATATCGCCGGGCTTCAGGCCCGCCAGGGCCAGGAGTTGCGTCAGCCAAACCGCGTATTCGTCGGCGGTTCGTCGGGCATTGGTCGACACCCGCCAGGACGCGCGCAGCGTATCGCCCTCATAGACGGCGAAAACCGCGTTCGTATTGCCGGAATCGATCGCGAGCAGCATCGTGTCAGCCTGCGCTCGCTGGAAAGATTTCTCCAGCGGAGATACGTCGCGATACTCCTGCTACTTCCAACATCAGCGCGCCGTCGGCATCGAGGTCGATAAAGCGGCCGGTTAGCGTATCGTGTTCGAGCCTCACCTGGATCGGTTGACCCAGGCCTGTCGCCCGCGCCAGCCACGCCGCGCGTACCGGCACGAACCCCTCCCTGCGCCAACATTTCAGCCACGCCGCGAAACGGCGGACAAATTCCGCGATCGCGGCAAGCGGCGCGATGCCGGGTGCACCCGCTTCGGCCAGCGACATCGCCGGATACGGCGTATCATCCGGCGAAGTCAACAGATTGACCCCGATCCCAAGCACGACGAAATCGGGCTGGTCGCCGGCGGTCATCTCAGTTTCGAGTAAGATGCCGGCGACCTTTTTGCCATTGGCCAGCAGGTCGTTCGGCCATTTACACGCTACGGGAACCCGCGGCGCCATCGCGCCGAGAGCTTCCGCCATCCCCAACGCCGCGACAAAGCCGAGTTGCGCGGCGACGGCCGCCCGGCAATTCGGACGCAAGACCAGCGACATGTGGAGGTTACCGGGCGGCGACACCCAGACGCGCCCGCGGCGGCCGCGCCCCGCAGTCTGCGTCTTGGCGGTGACGATCAGCCCCTCGCGAGCGCCGTCTCGGGCGAGGCGCTTGGCCTCGTCGCTGGTGCTGCCGATCGTGTCATAGGCGAGCAGCTGGTAGGGGGCTGGGAGCTCCGATGCCTCGGCACTCATTGACCGAAAAGCGAGGCCGCCGCGACCGCTGCGCTCCCGGCGACGGGATCGGGCAGCAGGAAGAAGAACATGGTCACCACCGCGGTAACCAACAACACCGCTTTGAGTTCAGGCGCGAGCGGCCGGTCGAAAGCACCAATCGGCTCGTCGAAATACATGACCTTAACGATGCGAAGATAATAGAACGCGCCCACCACGCTGGCGACAACGCCAATCACGGCGAGCCCGTTCAAATGCGCGTCGATAGCGGCCAAAAAGATGTAGAGCTTGGAGAAAAACCCGGCGGTGGGGGGAATGCCGGCCATCGCGAACATGAAAATCGCCAGCGCCAGGGCCAATCCGGGCTGCGTGCGCGACAGCCCGGCGAGATCGTTGATTTCCTCAAGCATCCGGCCCTGCTGCCGCATGCACAGAATAACGGCGAAGGTGCCGACATTCATGAACAGGTAGATCGCCATGTAGACGAGCACGCCGCGAATGCCGGCCGGGCTCGCCGCCGCAACACCGATCAAGGCATAGCCGATGTGGCCGATCGAGCTGTAGGCCATCAGCCGCTTGATGTTGCTTTGCGCGATCGCTGCCACCGCGCCCAGCACCATCGACGCCACCGATAGGAACACGATGACCTGCCGCCACTCGGCGAGCAGGCTGCCGAACGGCTCGATCAGGAAGCGCATGAACAGCGCGATCGCCGCCATTTTCGGCGCGACCGCGAAGAATGCGGTTACCGGCGTCGGCGCGCCCTCGTAGACGTCCGGCACCCACATATGGAACGGCACAGCCGAAACCTTGAAGGCAAGGCCCACCGCGACAAAGACGACGCCGATGACGAGGCCCGGCGACGGTGCGCCCGAGCCCGTCATCAGCTTCGCCAGCTCCACGAAGCTGGTCGTCCCGGTGAAGCCGTAGATCATCGAGGCGCCGTAAAGAAGCATCCCCGACGACAGCGCGCCGAGGACGAAATACTTAAGCCCGGCCTCGCTCGAGCGCAGCGAATCCCGGTCAAAGCTGGCGACGACGTAAAGCGCCAGGCTTTGCAGCTCGAGGCCAAGGTAGAGCGTAATGAGGTCGTTGGCCGAGACCATGACCATCATCCCGGTCGCCGCCAGCAAGATCAGCACCGGGAACTCGAACCGGCCGATGCCGTGCTCTTCGTTGTAGCGGATCGACATAACGACCGACACCGCCGAGCCAATCAGCACCAGCGCCTTCATGAATAAGGCGAACCGATCGGTGATGAACATGCCGTAGAAGGCGGTTTGGCGGGTGCTGTCAAACCGCACCGCGAGCACCAGGATGCCGATCAGTGCCAGTACCGAGAGCCAGGATACGAGCTTGGTCGAGCCCTCGCCGCGAAACACGCCGATCAGCAGCAGCAGCATTGCCGCGCCGGCCAGAGCCATCTCCGGCAGCACCGGCAGGAAATCTGGGAGCGGGGCCGCTTGCATCGGCTACTCGGCGCTCGCACGAGGGCCGAGCGCCGCCTGGGCGGCGCTCACCTGCTGCACCAGATGATCGACGGAGGCGCGGATCGGCCCTAGGAACGACATCGGATAGATGCCCATCCACAACACCAGCACGACGAGCGGCGCAAACACCGCTTTCTCGCGCGGCGACAGATCCAGAATGTTGCGGAGATCGTCGCGCGTTATCGTGCCAAAGATCACACGACGGTAGAGATAAAGCATATAGGCCGCACCGAGAAACAGCGCGGTCGCGGCAAGGAAGCATTCCAGCGTCGACACCTTGAACGTGCCGAGCAGGATCAAAAATTCACCGACAAAACCGCTCGTCCCTGGCAGGCCGACCGAGGCGAGCATAAACGCCATAAAGACGAATGCGTAAGCCGGCATCCGCTGTACGAGGCCGCCGTAGCGGTCAATATCGCGGGTGTGCATCCGGTCGTAGACGACGCCGACGCAGAGGAACAGCGCACCCGAGACAAGACCGTGGCTCAGCATCTGTATGACCGCGCCCTGCACCGCCTCGGACGTAACCGCGAAAATGCCCATCGTCACGAAGCCCATATGCGCGATCGACGAATAGGCAATCAGCTTCTTCATGTCAGTCTGCGCGAGGGCGACGAGCGAGGTGTAGATGACCGCGACCGCACTCAAGGCAAACATAAGCGGCGTGAAGTAGTGCGAGGCGAGCGGAAACATCGGCAGCGAGAAACGCACGAAGCCGTAGCCGCCCATCTTCAGCAGCACGCCGGCGAGGATGACCGAGCCCGCGGTCGGCGCCTCGACATGCGCGTCCGGAAGCCAGGTATGCACCGGCCACATCGGCACCTTGACCGCGAACGAGGCGAGGAAGGCCAAAAACAGCCACTTTTGCAGCCCGAGCGGGAAGGTATGGGTCAGCGCGACCTCGATATCGGTGCTGCCGGTCTGGAAATAGACGGCGAGGATCGCCAGCAGCATCAGCACCGAGCCGAGCAGCGTGTAGAGGAAGAACTTGAACGCCGCGTAGACCCGGCGCGGGCCGCCCCACACCCCGATGATCAGGAACATCGGGATCAGCACGCCCTCGAAGAACACATAGAAAAGGACGAAATCGAGCGCGCAAAACATGCCGACCATCAACGTCTCGAGGACGAGGAAGGCGATCATGTATTCCTTGACCTGAGCATGGACCGACTGCCAGCTGGCGGCGACGCAGAGCACGGTCAGCAGGGTCGACAGCAGCACGAAGAACAGCGAGATGCCGTCGATCCCCATGTGGTAGCCGATCACAAACCCGCCGATCCGGATCCACTGCGCCTTCTCGACGAACTGGAAGGCGGCGGTCGATGGGTCGAAATCGACCCACAGTGCGATCGACAGCAAAAACACGATGATCGAGGTCGAGAGCGCGATGTTGCGGGCATTGCGGGCAACGATCTCGTCATCGCCGCGCGTTGTCAGGATAAAGCCCACGCCGACCAGCGGCAGGAAGGTCACCAACGACAGCAGCGGCCAATGGCTCATGGCTTGGAACATCGGCGCTACCGCGGGATCAGATACCAGGTGATCAGCGCGACGACGCCGATCAGCATGGCAAAGGCGTAGTGGTAGACGTAACCGGTCTGCAGCCGGCTGGCCTCACGCGCCAGCTCGCGGGTCGCGGCAGATATGCCGTCAGGCCCCAACCCGTCGATGATCGTGCCGTCGCCCGTCTTCCACAGGCCTTCGCCGAGACTGAAGGCACTGCGCACGAAGAGCCGATCGTAGAGCTCGTCGAAGTACCATTTGTTGAGAAGGAACAGGTACAGCGCCCGGAAATGCATCGCCGCGGCGGCCGGGATGCTGGGCCGCCACATATAGCAGACATAGGCGAGCACGATGCCGGAGACCCCGGCGATCAGCGGCAGGTAGTCGATCAATAGCGAATTGTGTTCCGAAGCGGCGATCGCGTCGTGCGCCGGGAGCACGAGGATCGCGGCCTTCCAGAATTCCGCCCGCCCCTCGCCGACAAAGAAATTGTCGGCGAGATAGCCGGCGAAGATCGCGCCAGCCGCCAGCACGAAGAGCGGCAGCAGCATCACCCATGGGCTCTCGTGGATATGATGTTCGACCTCGTGGTCGGCTCGCGAGCTCCCGTGGAAGGTCATGATGATGAGCCGCCACGAATAGAACGCGGTCAGAAACGCCGTAAAGACGCCGAGGCAGAACGAATACCGGCCAACCGCTGTCCCCGAGGCCCAGGCCGCGGCGAGGATCGAAGTCCTTGGAATAGAAACCGGCGAAGAACGGTATGCCGGCCAGCGACAGGCTGCCGATCCACATCAGCACATAGGTGATCGGTATCTTCTTCCATAAGGCGCCCATGCGCCGCATGTCCTGCTCGCCGGACATGGCGTGGATTACCGAGCCGGCGCCGAGGAACAGCAGTGCCTTGAAGAAGGCGTGGGTGAACAAATGGAACATCGCCGCGCCGTAGGCCGAGACCCCGGCAGCGAAGAACATGTAGCCGAGCTGCGAACAGGTCGAATAGGCAATGACGCGCTTGATGTCGTTCTGCGCCATGCCAACGCTGGCGGCGAAGATCGCCGTGGTGCCGCCAATCACCCCGACCACGGCCAGCGCCATCGGCGCGTATTCGAACATCGGCGACAGCCGCGCCACCATATAGACCCCGGCGGTTACCATCGTCGCGGCGTGAATGAGGGCAGACACCGGGGTCGGCCCCTCCATCGCGTCGGGGAGCCAGGTATGGAGGCCGAGCTGCGCCGATTTTCCCATCGCGCCGATGAAAAGCAGCACGCAGCACAGGGTCAGCGCCGGAACCTGCCAGCCAAGAAATGGCATCACCTGCTGCACCGTGCCGGGCGCCTTGCCGAACACGGTGTCAAAATCGAGCGACCCGAACAGCACGAACACCGCGAAAATGCCAAGCGCGAAGCCGAAATCGCCGATGCGATTGACGACAAAAGCCTTGATCGCCGCTGCGTCGGCCGAGGCGCGGTCGTACCAGAAGCCAATCAGCAGGTACGAGGCGAGCCCCACACCTTCCCAGCCGAAAAACATCTGGACGAAGTCGTTGGCGGTGACCAGGGCCAGCATGAAGAAGGTGAAAAGGCTCAGATAGGCCATAAACCGCGGGATAGAGTGGTCATGGGCCATGTAGCCGACGGAATAGATGTGGACCATCGCGGAGACGATGGTCACGACGAGGATCATCACCCCCGAGAGCGTATCGAGCCGTAGCGACCACTCGACATCGACCCCGCCGGCCGAAATCCAGGTGGCCAGCGCCTCGATATGGGGCTGCGACTGCCCCATGATGTCGCGGAAAACGAAGATTCCGAAGATCGCCGACAGCACGAGCGCGCCGCAAGTGACGACCTGCGCGCCGCGATCGCCGATCACCCGGCCGAAAAACCCGGCGATGGCGGCAGCCAAGAGCGGCAAGAAAACGACGAGAGCAGCCAAGGCGCGCTAGCCCCGCATCATCCGGATGTCCTCGACCTGGATCGAGCCGCGGTTGCGGAAGTAGACGACGAGGATGGCGAGCCCAATCGCCGCCTCGGCGGCGGCGACGGTCAGCACAAACATCGCAAAGACCTGCCCCACGAGATCGTTGAGCACGGTCGAAAAGGCGACGAAGTTGATGTTGACCGCGAGCAGCATCAGCTCGATCGACATCATGATGATGATAACGTTCTTGCGATTGAGAAAGATGCCGAAGATCCCCAGCGTGAAGAGGATTGCAGCAACGGTGAGGTAATGGGCGAGGCCGATATGCAGCATCAGTCGGCGACCCCCTGCCCGACCGGCACCTTGACGACCTCGATCGTGTCGGCGCGCCGGCGCGCAAGCTGCTCGGAGATCGATTGCCGGCGCGTGTCGGCACGCTGGCGGAGGGTCAGCACGATCGCGCCGATCATCGCCACCAGGAGGATCATCCCCGCAGCTTGAAAGGCAAAGATATAACGGGTGTAGAGCAGGTCGCCGAGGGCGCGGGTATTGGTGACCGCGCTGGCGGATGGTGTCGGCGCGGCCGCCAAGGTCGCCACGTTGGGGGCGATCACCCAGCTGCCGAACACCAGCACGAGCTCGGCCAACAGAATGAAGCCAACCAGCGCACCAATGGGCAGATATTTGATCGCGCCCGAGCGCAACTGGGCGAAATCGATGTCAAGCATCATCACGACGAAGAGGAACAACACCGCGACAGCGCCGACATAGACGATGACCAGGATCATCGCCAGGAACTCGGCCCCCATCAGCACGAAGAGCCCGGCAGCGTTGAAGAAGGCAAGGATGAGGAACAGAACCGAATGCACGGGGTTGCGCGCCGAGACGACCATCACGCCCGAGGCAACCGCGACAGCGGCGAACAAATAGAACATGATCGCGGAGAGGATCACCGGTACGGCGCCTCGAGCGACAGGCTCTTGGCGATCTCAGCTTCCCAGCGATCGCCATTCGCCAGCAGTTTCTCCTTGTCGTAGAAGAGCTCTTCGCGCGTCTCGGCGGCGAACTCGAAGTTCGGCCCCTCGACAATCGCATCAACCGGGCAAGCCTCTTGGCAATAGCCGCAATAGATGCACTTGGTCATGTCGATGTCGTAGCGCGTCGTGCGCCGGCTGCCGTCCTCGCGCGGCTCGGCTTCAATGGTGATCGCCAGCGCCGGGCAGATCGCCTCGCACAGCTTGCAGGCGATGCAGCGCTCTTCGCCATTGGGATAGCGGCGCAGTGCGTGCTCGCCACGGAAACGCGAGCTAAGCGGCCCCTTCTCGTAAGGGTAATTGACCGTAACCGCTGGCTTGAACATGTAGCGCAGGGTTAGCGCCATGCCCGAAATCAGCTCGGTCAGCAGGAGGCCGCGCGCGCCGCGCGCCAAGAAGTTCATCGGCAGTTCCTCATCGCCACCATAGAGCCGAGCCCCTCCCTGTCAATGAACCGGACCGGGAACCCAGCCCATCGTGGTCAGCACGCCGGCGGTCAGCACCAGCCAGAACAGCGACAGCGGCAGAAAGACCTTCCATCCCAGCCGCATCAGTTGGTCGTAACGGAAGCGCGGGAACGTCGCTCGCACCCATAGGAAGCAGAACATCACGAAGAGGACCTTCGCGAGCAGCCAAATCGGCCCTGGAATCCAGGTGAAAGGCTCCAGCGGGATCGGCGACAGCCAGCCCCCGAGAAATAGGATGCTGGTCATCGCGCTCATCAGGATCATGTTGCCGTATTCGCCCATGAAGAAAAGCAGCCAAGTCATCGACGAATATTCGACGTTGAACCCGGCGACGAGCGTCGCCTCGTCCTCTGGCAGGTCGAACGGCGTACGGTTGGTCTCGGCGAGCGCCGAAATGAAAAACACGACAAACATCGGCAAAAGCGGGATCACAAACCACCCCGGGATAAATCCGAGCCACCAGCGGTTTTGCGCCTCGACGATGTCGGTCAGGTTCAACGAACCGGCGCAGAGCAACACGGTAACCAAGACAAAGCCGATCGAGACCTCATACGAGACCATCTGGGCCGCCGATCGCAGGGCTCCAAGAAAGGCATAGCGCGAGTTGGACGCCCAACCCGCCATGACGATCCCGTAAACGCCAAGCGAGCTGATGGCAAACAGGTATAGGATGCCGACATTGATGTTGGAGATGACCAGGCCCTTGTCGAACGGGATCACCGCCCAGGCCACCAGCGCCAGTGTCACGGTGACCAGTGGCGCCGCGATAAAAATAACGCGATTGGCGCTGCTGGGGACGATCGTCTCCTTGAATAGCATCTTGACCGCGTCGGCGATCGGCTGAAGTAGCCCAAACGGGCCGACGACGTTGGGGCCCTTGCGCAACTGCGAGGCCGCTAGGACCTTGCGCTCGAAATAGGTGTAATAAGCGATCGCCAGCAGCAACGGCACGAGGACACACAGAATCTTGCCCACGATGAACAGCGTCGGCCAGGCGTAGCCCCACCAGAATTCAGCCATGCGTGCCGGTCCGCCCCTGCCCGACGCCGGTCACGAACAGCTCGCTGCACTCGGCCATCGTCGGGCTGGCGCGGCTGATCGGATCGGTCTTGTAGAAATCGGCAATCGGATAGGCGAAGGGCGTCGCCGCGATCGGCCCGACCGCGCCGAAAGCGCCCCACGCGGCCTTCGCGACCGCGTCGATCTCGCCGAGCGACGGACGCGCCGCCCGCATCTGCTGGCGCAGATCCCGCAGCGAGTCGAACGGCAGCGGCTTGCCAAGCACGCCTGACAGCGCCCGCAGGATCGTCCAGTCCTCGCGCGCCTCGCCTGGGGGAAACACGGCGCGCCGCCCCAGCTGCGCGCGACCCTCGGTATTGACGTAGGTCGCGTCCTTTTCGGTGTATGCGGCGCCGGGCAGCACGACATCGGCGCGGGCCGCGCCGCGATCACCGTGGTGACCCTGATAGACGACGAAGGCCGCACCGGTGTCATCGAGGTCGAGTTCGTCGGCGCCCAGCAGATAGAGAACGCTGACATCGCCCGATTTGCAGCCGGCGAGAATTCCGGCGGTGTCGCGGCCACCCGGCCCGGGCACGAGACCCATGTCGAGGCCGCCGACGCGCGCCGACGCGCGATGCAGGACGTTGAACCCGCTCCAGTCGTCGCGGACCATGCCGAAGCCCTCGGCCAGCGCCCGTGCCGCGGCCAGCACCTGCGCGCCGTCCGGCCGGGTCACCGCGCCCTGTCCGAGCATCAGCATCGGCGCCTTGGCGGCCTTGAGCCGCTCGGCCCAGCCATGCCCACCCTGCGTCAGCGCAGCCAAAACCTCGCCGCCCTCGCCCAGCATCTCAACCGGGTAGGTCAGATCGAGCGCTGGCCCAATAGCAGCGAGCTTGAATCCGCCCTGGAGATATCGCTTGCGCAGCCGAGCGTTGACGATCGGCGCTTCCCAGCGCGGGTTGGTGCCGATCAGCAGGCACGCGTCGGCCTGCTCGATGCCGGCGATCGTCGTGTTGAACAGATAGCCGGCGCGGCAGCCCGCATCGAGCTTCGCGCCATCTTGCCGGCAATCGAGGCTCGCCGCGCCGAGCCCGCCGAGCAATGCCTTCAAGGCAAACATCGCCTCGACGTCGCACAGATCGCCGGTAATCGCCGCGATCCGCTCGCCCGGGGTCGATTTCAGCCGGTCGGCGACGAGGTCGAGCGCCTCGCCCCAATCGGCCTCGACCAGCTTGCCGCCGCGCCGGATATAGGGCCGATCAAGCCGACGCCTCACCAGCCCATCGACGGCGAACCGAGTTCTTGTCGGAAATCCATTCCTCGTTGACCGCTTCATTCAGTCGCGGCAGCACGCGCAAGATGCGGGCGTCGCGGGCGTCAACGCGGATATTGCTGCCGACCGCGTCGAGCACATCGACACTCTCCGTCTTGCGCAATTCCCATGGCCGCGCGTTGAACGCATAGGGCTTCGAGGTCAGCGCGCCGACTGGGCACAAATCGATGATGTTGCCCGAAAGCTCGGAGCCGAGGGCGCGCTCGATATAGGTGTCGATCTCCATGTCCTCGCCGCGTCCGGTCGCGCCCAGCTCCTCGACGCCGGCGACATCGGTGAGGAACCGTATGCAGCGCGTGCAGTGGATGCAGCGGGTCATGCTGGTCGCCACCAGCGGCCCAAAATCCTTGTCCTCGACCGCGCGCTTGTTCTCCTCGTACCGGCCGCGATCGAAACCGTAGGCCATCGCCTGGTCCTGCAGATCGCACTCGCCGCCCTGATCGCATATCGGGCAGTCGAGCGGATGGTTGATCAACAGCATCTCCATGACGCCGTGGCGTGCCTTCTTGGCCTTCTCCGACTGGGTATGGATCACCATGCCATCGGCGACGGGCATTGCGCAGGAAGCGATCGGTTTCGGCGCCCGCTCCTGCTCAACGAGGCACATGCGGCAATTGCCGGCGATCGCCAAGCGCTCGTGGAAGCAGAAATGAGCGATCTCGACGCCGATGCTCTGACAGGCCTGCAGCACCGTGGTGCCGCCCGGCACCTCGACTTCCTGACCATCGATCGTCAGCTTGGGCATCGCGCTACTCCGCCGCCTGGCGTGAGGCGACCGCGCGGTATTCGGCGATGCGGCGCTGCATCTCGGGCTTGAAGTGGCGGATGAGGCCCTGTACCGGCCAGACCGCCCCGTCGGCCAGCGCGCAGATCGTGTGTCCCTCGATCTCGGTGGTGATCTCCTGGAGCATGTCGAGCTCCTCGACCGTGGCGTCGCCCGCGACCATGCGCTCCATGACGCGCCATACCCAGCCGAGGCCTTCGCGGCAGGGAGTGCACTGGCCGCAGCTCTCGTGCTTGTAGAAGGCCGAGAGCCGGGCGATCGCGCGGACGATGTCGGTGGACTTGTCCATGACGATGAGCGCCGCTGTGCCAAGCCCCGATTTCTGCGCGACGAGGCTATCAAAATCCATCAGCACTTCGGCACAGGTCGAGGCCGGCAGGCACGGGGTCGAAGAGCCGCCGGGGATCACTGCCAGTAAATTGGCCCAGCCGCCGCGCACTCCCCCAGCATGACGTTCGATCAGCTCACGCATCGGGATCGACATCGCCTCTTCGACATTGCACGGCGTGTTCACGTGCCCGGAAATGCAAAAGATTTTCGTGCCCGTGTTGCGTTCGCGGCCGATCCCGGCGAACCACTTCGCGCCGCGCTTCAGGATGTCGGGTGCGACCGCGATGGTCTCGACATTGTTGACCGTCGACGGGCAGCCATAGAGCCCGACCGCGGCCGGAAATGGCGGCTTGAGGCGTGGTTGGCCCTTGCGCCCTTCCAGGCTTTCCAAGAGCCCCGTCTCCTCGCCGCAGATGTAGGCGCCGGCGCCGCGATGCAGATAAAGCTCGAAATCGTATCCCGACCCGCAGGCGTTCTTGCCGAGGTAGCCGGCGTCGTAGGCTTCCTCGATCGCGGTCTGGAGGTGCCGCGCCTCGTTATAGAACTCGCCGCGGATATAGATGTAACCCGCCTGACAACCCATCCCGACCCCCGCCAGCAGGCAACCCTCAACCAGCTTGTGCGGGTCCCAGCGCAGGATGTCGCGGTCCTTGCAGGTGCCAGGTTCGCTCTCGTCGGCATTGACAACGAGATAGCAGGGCCGGTCGCTCTCCTTCGGCATGAACGACCATTTGAGACCGGTCGGGAAGCCGGCGCCGCCACGGCCTCGCAAACCGGAATCCTTGATCTCCTGGACGATCCAGTCGCGGCCCTTCTGGATGATCTCTTTGGTGCCGTCCCACGCGCCACGGCTCTTCGCCCCGGCGATGTGCCAATCGCCCTGGCCATAGAGGTTGGTGAAGATGCGGTCCTTGTCAGCCAGCATCCTGGGCTTTCCCATTCCCGGCGGGCTTTTGCCCGGCCCCGAACTCGGTCAGCGTAGCCTGGCCGTGCTCCGGCATCGATCCCTGCCGGCCCTTGACCGAGCCGATTGGCGGTGGATTACCGGCGGCGAGCGCGTCGAGCAGCTTCTCGGTGGCCGGCCCGTCGAGATCTTCATAGAAATCGTCATTGACCTGTAGGATCGGCGCGTTGACACAGGCGCCGAGGCACTCGACCTCGACCAGCGTGAACTGGCCGTCGGCGCTGGTATGGCCGGGGACGATGCCAAGTTTCTTCTTGCAGGCGGCGAGTATCTCGTCAGACCCGCGCAGCCAACACGGCGTCGTCGTACAGGCCTGAAGGAACCAGCGCCCGACCGGCCGCAGGTTGAACATCGTGTAGAAGGTCGCGACCTCGTAGACACGGATCGGCGGCATGTCGAGCATTTCGCCGACATAATCCATCGCCGCCTTGGGCAACCAATTGCCGCTTTGCCGCTGGGCCAGATCGAGCAGCGGCAACACCGCGCTGGCCTGCCGCCCCGGCGGATACTTCGCGATATGGTACTTCGCTTTTTCGAGGTTCTCGGGCGTGAACGCAAAGCTTGGCGGCTGCTCGAACGGCGGCCCTTCGATATGGAGGCTCATCGGTCGATCTCGCCGAAAACGATGTCCATCGAGCCGACGATTGCGACCAGATCGGCCAGCATGTGGCCTTTACACATGAATTCGGTCGCCTGCAGAAACGCAAACCCCGGTGCGCGGATCTTGCAGCGATAGGGCCGATTGGTCCCGTCGGCGACCAGGAAGACACCGAACTCGCCCTTCGGGGCCTCGACCACCGTGTAGGTCTCGCCCGCCGGCACGTGATAGCCCTCGGTGTAGAGCTTAAAATGGTGGATGAGAGCTTCCATCGACTGCTTCATCACCGCGCGCGGGGGCGGCGCAACCTTGCGGTCATTGGTCTTGACCGGACCCTCCGGCAGTTTCTCCAATACTTGCCTGATGATGCGCAGCGACTGCCGCATCTCCTCGATGCGCACCAGGTAGCGATCGAAGCAATCGCCGTTCTTGCCGATCGGCACGTCGAATTCGACATCGCCATAGGCGTCGTAGGGCTGCGCGCGCCGCAAATCCCAAGGCACTCCCGAGCCGCGGAGCATCGGCCCGCTGAGGCCCCAGTCGGCCGCGTCGGCCGCGCTGATGACGCCGATATCGACCGTGCGCCGCCGGAAGATGCGGTTGTCGGTCAGCAGGTCCTCGATGTCGTCGACTGTCTGCGGAAAGGTTTCGCAGAAGGCCAAGATATCGTCGACCAGCCGCGGCGGCAGGTCCATGTGGACGCCACCGGGACGGAAGTAATTGGCGTGGAGCCGGGCGCCGGAGGCACGCTCGTAGAACTCCATCAACCGCTCGCGTTCCTCGAAGCCCCAAAGAAACGGGGTGATCGCCCCAAGGTCGAGCCCGAACGCGCAGACGTTCAATAAGTGATTGAGGATGCGGGTGATCTCGGCGAAGAGGACGCGGATGTACTTGGCGCGCGGCGGCGGCTCGATCCCCATCAGCTTTTCGACCGCCAGCGCGAAGGCGTGCTCCTGGCACATCGGCGATACGTAATCGAGCCGGTCGAAATAAGGGATCGCTTGGAGATAGGTCTTGTACTCGATCAGCTTTTCGGTGCCGCGATGCAGGAGGCCTATGTGGGGGTCGGCGCGCTCGATAACCTCGCCATCGAGCTCCAGCACCATGCGCATGACGCCGTGCGCGGCCGGATGCTGAGGTCCGAAGTTCATTGTGAAATTGCGGATATGCGGCGCGCCCAGCAGCTCGCCGCCGACAACTCCCGTCTCCGAGATCGAGGGGTCGCTCATGGCGCCTTCAATTCCTTCTCGGCCTCTTCGGCGCTCGCCTTTTCATCGCCGGGCAGAATGTGGTCCATGCCCTCCCACGGCGACAGAAAGTCGAAGCTGCGAAATTCCTGTTTCAATTTGACGGGCTCGTAGACGACGCGCTTCTGATCCTCGTCGTAGCGCAGCTCGACGTAGCCGGTGAGGGGGAAGTCCTTGCGCAGCGGGTGCCCGTCGAAGCCGTAATCGGTGAGGATGCGCCGGAGGTCCGGGTGATCGCTGAAGTAAATGCCCAACAAATCCCACGCCTCGCGCTCCCACCAGCCCGCGGCGCTGAACACGCCAACGGCGGAGGGCACCGCCTGCTCTTCATCGGTCTCCAACTTCACGCGGATGCGCAGATTATGGTGCATGCTCAGCAAATTATAGACGACCTCGAAGCGCATGGGTCGGTCGGGATAATCAACACCGCAAATGTCGCAGAGAATGCTGAAACGACACTGCGGATCATCCCGCAGGAAGGTCAGCGCCTCGACTATGGACCCCCGGGGGACGCTGACACTCAGCTCTTGGTGACGAATGACGTAGCTTTGAGCGATGCCGGGAAGAGCAGCCGCGAGATGCTCGGCGAGGGCGATGAGTTTCTCGTCCATCGCCGCAACTCAACGATCGAAGTTACGGTTACGCTTGATCTTTTTCTGTAAGAGAAGCACGCCGTAGAGCAGCGCCTCAGCGGTCGGCGGGCACCCGGGAACATAAACATCGACCGGGACGATGCGATCGCAACCGCGCACCACAGAATAAGAATAGTGATAATAGCCGCCGCCATTGGCGCAAGAACCCATCGAGATGACCCACCGAGGCTCGGCCATCTGGTCGTAAACCTTGCGCAGCGCCGGTGCCATCTTGTTGCACAGCGTCCCGGCGACGATCATCACATCCGACTGACGCGGACTCGGCCGAAAGACCACGCCGAAGCGGTCGAGGTCGTAGCGGCTGGCGCCGGTGTGCATCATCTCGACCGCACAGCAGGCGAGCCCGAACGTCATCGGCCACAGCGAACCGCTGCGCGCCCAGTTCACCAAAGCGTCGAGCGATGAGATGATGAACCCGCGATCCTGCAACTCGTCGGTCGCCGCGCGCAGCAGCGCGTCTTGCTCCGCGCCAGGCGGAACCGGTGCGCCGGGACTGATTACTCCCATTCAAGCGCCCCCTTCATCCATTCATAGGCGAAACCGACAGTCAGCACTGCAAGAAACACCACCATCGACCAAAACCCAAACAGACCGATGTCGCCGAGCGACACCGCCCAGGGAAATAGGAAAGCGACCTCAAGGTCGAAGATGATGAAAAGGATGGCGACCAGATAATAGCGTACGTCAAAACGAACTCGTGCATCCTCGAACGGCTCAAAGCCGCATTCGTACGGCGACAATTTCTCCGAATCGGGGCGTTGCCTAGCCAGGATGAACGATGCCGCGATCATCGCCATCGCCAACCCGCCGGCAATAGCGAGAAAAACAAGGATCGGGAAATATTCGGCGAGCAGGCTGTCCATCGCGGACCCTTGACCCCAGGCTGATGGGATGGCCGCAGCGGCGCTATCCCGACGCCCCGCAAGCGAGTTACGGCTACTATGACCGGTGGCGGGAGCGACGGGACTCGAACCCGCGGCCTCCGGCGTGACAGGCCGGCGCTCTAACCAACTGAGCTACGCCCCCGTATCGGTCGAACGGGGCGCCGACTCGTACCCTCGCGTGCAAGTAAGTGTCAAGCAAGCGGGCGGTGAATCTGGTCCCGAGAATCGTCGCAGCCATTCAGCTTGGCCGCACGCGCAGCACCATGGTGGGCGATGAGGGATTCGAACCCCCGACCCCCTCGGTGTAAACGAGATGCTCTACCACTGAGCTAATCGCCCCAAGTAGCGCGGCCAAAGCCGCGCTACGGCATCGCCGGATCGGCCTCGACCTAATTAAGCGAGTCGCGCAGACGTCGGCCAGGCTTGAACTTTGCCTGCTTCGACGCGGCGATCTTGATCTTTTCACCGGTGCGCGGGTTACGCCCCTCGGAGGCCGCCCGCCGAGCGACCGAGAAGGTGCCAAAGCCAACGAGACGGACTTCGCCGCCCTTCTTCAACGCGCCGGTAATCGAGTTCGAACACCGCCTCGACTGCCTTGCTTGCGGCCGTTTTAGAAAGATCGGCCTTACCCGCAACGGCATCGACGAGTTCGTTTCTGTTCACGTGTCGCCCCCTACCCTTAAGTTCGGAAGGAAATTTGCTGGAAAACCAACCGGAGTGTAGAGTGCGCCCGGCAACCGGTCAACGTCAGCGCGCATAGGGAAAGCAAGGTTTTTTTACATCTTAACGGCCGTTGTCGCCGGACCACATGAAGTTGGCTAGTTAGCGACAACGGCCTTCGATGCAAATCAATGCGTTAGAACCCCTGACCGCTCCTCACCAGATGCGGGAATAACCGGCGCCGTCTCCCCGTCCTCGACCCATTCAATCGGGGTCAGCGGCCCTGCCAGCGCGTGCATTAGCACCTCATCGGCGGTGTTAACCGGTATGATCTTCAGCCCCTTCTTGACGTTGTCGGGGATCTCGGCAAGGTCCTTCTCGTTCTCCGAGGGGATCAGCACGGTTTTAAGCCCGCCGCGCAGAGCCGCCAGCAGCTTTTCCTTCAAGCCGCCGATCGGAAGCACTCGGCCCCGGAGAGTGATCTCGCCAGTCATAGCGATGTCACGTTTCACCGGGATGCCCGTCAGCACCGAGACGATCGAGGTTACCATCGCGATACCCGCCGAGGGGCCATCCTTTGGCGTCGCGCCTTCCGGCACATGCACATGGATGTCCTTTTTGTCGAAAATCGAGGGCAGGATGCCGTACGCGGTGCTGCGGGACTTCACGTAGCTCTCTGCCGCTTGGACGGATTCCTTCATCACATCGCCCAGCTTACCCGTCGCGGTGACGCGTCCCTTCCCCGGCAGGGTCACGGATTCGATCGTCAGGAGTTCGCCGCCAACCTCGGTCCACGCCAAACCCGTCGTCACGCCGACCAAATCCTCGCTCTCCGCTTCACCGAAACGGAAACGCCGTACCCCGGCATATTTGTCGAGGTTGCGCCGGGTAACGGTTACCTTGCCGTCCTTCCCGGCCTTCTTCATTAGGATGTCTTTGATCGCCTTGCGCGTCAGATTAGCGATCTCGCGCTCGAGATTGCGGACCCCGGCCTCGCGCGTGTAATAGCGGATGAGATCCTTCAGCGCGTCTTCGCTGATCGCCCATTCCGACTTCTTCAGCCCGTGCGCCTCGATCTGCTTCGGGATCAGGTGACGCTTGGCAATCTCGACCTTTTCGTCCTCGGTGTAACCGGGGATGCGGATGATCTCCATGCGGTCCATCAACGGCTGCGGCATGCGCAACGTGTTGGCCGTCGTCACGAAAAGCACGTCGGACAGGTCGTAATCGACCTCGAGGTAATGGTCAGCGAACGTCGAGTTCTGCTCGGGATCGAGCACCTCGAGCAGCGCCGAGGACGGGTCGCCGCGCCAATCGGCGCCCAGCTTGTCGACCTCGTCCAGCAGGAATAGCGGGTTCGACGATTTCGCCTTCTTCATGCCCTGGAGGATTTTGCCCGGCATGGACCCGATATAGGTCCGCCTGTGGCCACGGATTTCCGCTTCGTCGCGCACTCCGCCCAGCGACATGCGGACAAAGTTACGTCCAGTCGCCTTCGCCACCGACTTACCGAGCGAGGTCTTGCCGACGCCCGGCGGCCCGACCAAGCAGAGGATCGGCCCCTTCATCTTCTTTATGCGCTGCTGAACGGCGAGGTACTCGAGGATACGTTCCTTGACCTTCTCCAGCCCGAAGTGGTCGGCGTTGAGGACCCGCTCGGCAGCGGCGATGTCGCGCTTAATCTTGGTGCGATTGTGCCAGGGGATGGTCAGCATCCAGTCGAGGTAGTTGCGGACGACCGTCGCTTCCGCCGACATCGGGCTCATGCTGCGCAGCTTTTTGAGCTCCGCCAGAGCCTTATCCCGCGCTTCCTTAGAGAATTTGGTCTTGGCGATCTTGGCTTCGAGTTCGGCCATCTCGTCCTTGCCGTCCTCGCCCTCGCCCAACTCCTTCTGGATCGCCTTGAGCTGCTCGTTCAAATAGTACTCGCGCTGCGTCTTCTCCATCTGCCGTTTGACACGGTTGCGGATCCGCTTTTCGACCTGAAGGACGCCAATTTCTCCTTCCATGTAGCCGAACACCTTTTCTAGGCGCTCCGACACCGCCACGGTTTCGAGCAGCTCCTGCTTCTCGGGAATTTTGAGATTGAGGTGCGAGGCAACCGTATCGGCGAGCTTGCCGGGCTCCTCGATCTGATTGATGGAAACCAGCACCTCGGGCGGTATCTTCTTGTTGAGCTTGATGTACTGCTCGAACTGCGCGACCACGGTGCGGGCCAGCGCTTCGGTCTCCTGCGGCGATGCGCCGCCGTCGCCAAGCCCCTCTGCATAGGCTTGGAAGAACGCCTCGTTTTCGGCGAAGCGCTGGATACGGGCCCGCTGTCCGCCTTCAACCAGCACCTTAACCGTCCCGTCCGGCAGCTTCAGCAACTGCAGCACCGTGCCCACGGTGCCGACCATGAAAATGTCGGCGGTGGAGGGGTCGTCTTGCGCGGCGTTCTTCTGGGTAACCAGCAGGATCTGCTTGTCGTCCTTCATCACGTCTTCAAGCGCGCGCACCGACTTTTCGCGGCCGACAAAGAGCGGCACGATCATGTGCGGAAACACCACGATGTCCCGCAACGGCAGGACGGGATAAAGCGCGACACGTGCAGACTCTGACATAGGCCCTCTTTCCGCTTACTTTCGCCCGCCGGACGGCGGGCGATACCTACCAGGCCGTGTTTAGTTTGGCGTTCGATGGCCCGCCGTCAAGCGCTCGACCGCGCAGTGCTGATCCGCTAGCGCGGATCAGTCGGCGGTGCCGCTTTCTCCACGCCGGTCGGAATAGATGTGAAGCGGCTTGGTTCGACCCTCGACGACTTCACGGTTGATGACGATTTCGCTTACCCCAACGAGGCTTGGCAGCTCAAACATCGAATCGAGCAGGATCGACTTCATGATAGAGCGCAGGCCACGCGCGCCGGTCTTGCGGGCAATCGCTTTTTGCGAAATGCCGCGCAGCGCCTCTTCGGTCAGTTCGAGACGGACGTCCTCCATCTCGAACAGACGCTGATACTGCTTGACCAGCGCGTTCTTCGGCTTGGTCAGAATATCGACCAACGCGTCTTCGTCGAGATCGTCGAGCGTTGCCACCACCGGCAACCGGCCGACGAATTCGGGGATCAGGCCGAACTTCAACAGGTCCTCGGGCTCGAGGTCGCGCAGGATCTCACCGGTCTTGCGCTCGTCCGGGCCGCGCACCTCGGCCCCAAAGCCGATCGAGGTGCCCTGGCGCCGCTGGGCGATGATCTTTTCGAGACCCGAGAACGCGCCGCCACACACGAATAGGATGTTGGTCGTGTCGACCTGCAGAAACTCCTGCTGCGGGTGCTTCCGCCCGCCCTGGGGCGGCACGGAGGCAATCGTGCCTTCCATGATCTTCAGCAGCGCCTGCTGCACGCCCTCGCCCGACACGTCGCGGGTGATCGACGGGTTGTCCGATTTGCGCGATATCTTGTCGACCTCGTCGATATAGACGATCCCGCGTTGGGCGCGCTCGACATTGTAATCCGCGGCCTGCAACAGCTTGAGGATGATGTTCTCGACATCCTCGCCGACATAACCGGCCTCGGTCAGTGTCGTCGCGTCAGCCATCGTGAACGGCACATCGATGATCCGGGCCAGGGTCTGCGCCAGCAGAGTCTTGCCTGAGCCGGTCGGCCCGACCAGCAGAATGTTCGATTTAGCAAGCTCGACGTCGTTGTTTTTGGCGCCGTGCGCGAGCCGCTTGTAATGGTTGTGAACCGCGACCGACAGCACCCGCTTGGCGTGACTTTGGCCGATCACGTAGTCGTCGAGCACGCGGCAGATATCCCGTGGGCCTGGCACGCCGTCGCGCGACTTGACCAGCGTCGTCTTGTGCTCTTCACGGATGATGTCCATGCAGAGTTCGACGCATTCATCGCAGATGAAGACGGTTGGCCCAGCAATCAGCTTCCTGACCTCATGCTGGCTCTTGCCGCAGAAGGAGCAGTACAGCGTGTTCTTCGAGTCGCTGCCGCCGCTGGACTTGGTCATCGCCGCTCCGTCCCTTGCCGAACGCGCGCAAGGCAGCCGAGACCGCCATGCCCGCGCGGGGACACGACGTCACAAGCCGCCCTTCCCCGGCTCTTCAAGTATATGTGCTCCGGTTCGATCAACAACTAGTTAAATCCTCAACGTGCCGCGGCGAAGCGACTCAGGCCCGCGCCTTCTCGTCGGCGGTCACAGGGCGCGCCTCGACCACTTCGTCGATCAAGCCGAATTCCTTGGCTTCGACCGGAGACAAGAATTTGTCGCGCTCGAGCGCATTAACGATCGCGTCAAGCGGCTGTCCGGTGTGCTTGACGTAGATATCGTTCAGGCGCGCCCGCAAGGCGAGAATCTCGCGCGCCTGAATCTCGATGTCCGTCGCCTGGCCCTGCGCGCCTCCCGAAGGCTGGTGGATCATGATCCGCGAGTTCGGCAACGAAAAGCGCTTACCCGGCGCGCCGGCGCAGAGCAGCAGCGAGCCCGCCGAAGCGGCTTGGCCAATGCACACCGTCGAGACCGGCGAGCGGATGTATTGCATCGTGTCGTACATCGCGAGGCTGGAGGTCACGACCCCGCCCGGCGAGTTGATGTACAAGGCGATGTCCTTGCTCGGATTCTCCGCTTCGAGGAAGAGAAGCTGGGCGCAGATCAGGCTCGCCACCGCATCGTGGATTGGCCCGACCAGAAAAATAATCCGTTCCTTCAGCAGCCGCGAATAGATGTCGTAGGCGCGTTCGCCGCGGTTGGTCTGCTCGACCACCATCGGCACCAAATTGTTCATGTAGTACTCATACGGATCGTTCATTCCTGGGCTCCTTTGCGCCGCGAGCTCGCACGCGGCGCCTTGGTCTGTCTCCGCGATTTCTTCTCGGCCGGCTTTTCCTCCGCCGCCTCGTCGGCCTCATCGGCCTCGGACAAAGCCAGCAATTCCTGCGGGCTTACCTTGCGCTCTTCGGGCTTCGCCAGCTCGACGATATAATCGACCACCTTTTCCTCAAAGATTGGCGCACGCAGATTGCCGGCCGCTTCGGGGTTCTGGCGGTAGTAGTCGAGGACGCGCCGTTCAGAGCCGGGGAAGCGCTGCGCCTCCCGAATCAGCGCCTTGTTCAGCTCGTCCTGAGTGACGTTGATATTGGCGTTGCGTCCCACCTCCGCAAGGAGCAGTCCTAACCGCACGCGCCGCTCCGCGAGGGACTGATATTCGGCCCTGAGTTTCTCGTCGTCCTCGGCGGGCGGCGCTGCCTCGCCAGCCGGGGACGCCTCAGCCGGGGCGTCGCCGCTCGCCGCCGCGTTCTGCGCCGCGTAGTTCTTTTCCGCCTCGTGCTGCTGCCAGATGTTGTTGAACTCGATCTCGACCATGCCCGGAGGCACCGGGAAATCGTATTGCGCCGCGAGCTTGTCCAGCAACAGCCGCTTCAGCCGCTGACGAGTTACTACCGAGTAGTCGCGGGCAATGCGGTCGCGCACCTCCTGCTTAAGCTCGGTGAGGTTCTCCAGCCCCACCTCCTCGGCGAGCTTGTCGTCGATGACCGCCGGCTGGCGCTCGCGCACCTCCTTCACGGTAATGTCGAACACCGCTTCCTTCCCGGCGAAGTCGGGGTTTCCATAGTTCTCGGGCAGCGTGACCTTGACGCTGCGGCTCTGCCCCGCCTTGACCTTCTCGAGTTGCTCGGTGAACCCGGGCAGTAGGCCTTCGGCCCCGAGCTCGATGCTCCGACCCTCCGCCTTGGTGCCCGGAAGCTCCTGCTCCCCGACCTTGCCAACGACGTCGGCGACGAGGATGTCGCCCTTCTTCGCGGCCCGGGTCACCGGCTCCGATTTGCGGAACTGCTCGGCCATGCGCGCGACGGCCTGGTCGACATCCACGTCGGGAATCTCGACCATGAGGCGCTCGAGGCCGAGGGCCGAGAAATCGGGCTGCGGCAGGTCGGGAAGAACTTCGACCGACATTGTATATTCGAGGTCGGCACCCTCATTCGCAGAGACGATTTCGACCTTGGGCTGCAGCGCCGGACGCAGATTGCGCTCGCGAATGGCCTCGGCGGAACTGCCCTGCAGCGTGTCGTTCAACACCTCGCCGCGGACAGCGTTTCCGTAGCGCTGACGCAACAAGCTTTGCGGTATCTTACCTGGCCGAAAGCCCGGCAGCCGGATTTGCCGGCCAAGTTGGTCAAGGCGACGAGTAATCTGGGTTTCGAGCTCGCCGGCGGGTATGACGATCTTGAATTCGTGTTTCAGTCCGTCGGCGTTGGTCTCGGTCACTTGCATTTCAAACACTCATGTTCTTGGAGGGTCGCCCGGCTCGGTGCCGCGCTGGTGCGGGCGGAGGGATTTGAACCCCCACGATTTGCATCGCTGGAACCTAAATCCAGTGCGTCTACCAATTCCGCCACGCCCGCCGCCTGCTGCCAGCGCCGGCCGCGCCGCGTTCTAACATACTCGCCCACCAGAAACATAGAAGCCGGGACGATGGTCAGCGCTTGCCCGCGAGTTGTCGCACGGCGGAGCCGGCTGCGACCGTGCCCTCGCCACGATAGGCCTCGTGATTTTCTTCAATGTCCGCGAGCCGGTAGAGGTAGTTGACCATGATCCCGGCGGATTGCTCGAGGCCTTTGGCCGACACGTCGCCGAGCCAATTCAAGCGCTCGACCCGCGCGCCATTTGTCAGGTGAAAGTGGGCAACCGGGTCGGCGGCGCGTCCGCCGCGACCTTTTTCCACCACGAGGTAGTGCGCGCAGAGGCGCAGCAACGGCCCGCGCAAGGCTGCCACCATTCCCGGATCGCGCGGCCAATCCGGCCGGTTAAGCAGGGTTTCGAGAGCCGGCGGTTCACCGCCGTTGCCGGTCAACGCCGCCAGCGCCCGTTTCTCCGCCGGCAATAGCAGGTCGGAATGCCCGGCTGCCCGATCTAGCCAGGCGCGGAAGCCCGGTACCGGCGACAGGGTCGCGAATACTTTGAGCTTGGGCAATTCGGCGGCGAGCGCGTCGACGACCCGCTTGATCAGGAAATCGCCGAAGCTGATGCCGTCAAGTCCGCGCTGACAGTTCGAGATCGAGTAAAAGATGGCTGAGTCCGCCGCTTGCGGGTCGCCATGCGGCGCTGTTTCGTCGAGGACGGTGTAGATGTTGCCGGCCATGCCACGCACCAGCGCCACCTCGACGAAGATCAGCGGCTCGTCAGGCATGCGCGGGTGGAAGAACGCAAAGCAACGCCGGTCGGCCTCTAGCCGGTTTTTCAAATCGTTCCAGCCGCGAATTTCGTGCACCGCCTCATAGGCGATCAGCTTTTCGAGCAGCGCCGCCGGCGAATCCCAGCTGATACGCTTCAATTCAAGAAAGCCGATATCAAACCAATCGGCCAGCAGGTCGCGCAAATCCGCCGCCAAGCCGTGCAACGACAGGTCGCCATCGGCGAGTTCAATCAGCTCGGCGCGTCGATCGACCAGGAATTTAACTCCTTCCGGCAGAGCATTGAATTGGCGCAGCAACCGGACACGCGGCGGAGACAGCGCGGCGCGCAAGGCGACTTCGGCGGCATGACGGTCCGGTTCCGCCGCATTGGCGAGTGCGGCGCAGCGGCGATCGATCTCGGTGCGATCGACATCGAATTCGGTCGCCAGCACGCGCAGGAACCGGCTGCGCCCAACCTGATTAAGGCCGAGGAAGGTTCGGCCGAGCTCGGCGGCGCGCGCTCGCGCGCTGACCTCGCCGCCGCTGGCGTCGAGGCAGCTCTGCATTTGCAGGCGCAATTGCGCCACATCGCCCTCGGGCAGATCGGAGCGTTGCCCACCGCTCAATACGCCGCGCGTGGACGTGGCGATTTCGCGCCAAACGTTGCGCAAATTCGTCAGGGTGCGGTCGACCACGTTGTCGAAAAACCCGCTCGGGGCCCGCTCGCTCATTCCGAAATCATCCGTAAAGCCCCGATTGTTTCAGATCGGACAGCACGGCGGGAAGAGCCTCGATCAGGTCCTCCGCCACAAGCCCCGCGCCGAGCTGTGCCGCCGCTTCACCGTGCAGCCAGACCGCGGCGGCCGCGGCCTCAAACGGGGGCATGCCTTGGGCCAGCAAGCCGAGCACGATCCCAGCCAGGACGTCGCCGGAGCCGGCGGTGGCCAGCGACGCGGGCGCGTTTTCACTGATCGCGGCGCGACCGTCGGGCGCGGCGATCACCGTATCGGCCCCCTTGATGACGATCACCGCGCCGCTCTGCTTCGCCGCCCGCCGCGAGCGGTCGAGCTTGCTGCCCTCGATATCGAAAAGCCGCGCGAACTCGCCCTCGTGCGGGGTCATCACGCAGGCCCCGCCGATAGCGCCGAACAACGCCGAGGGATCGTCAGCGAAAACGGTTATCGCATCAGCATCAAGCACCGCCGACTTGCCCGCGGCGAGAATGGCCAGAGTCTTTTCGCGCGTTTCCGCGCCCAGCCCGGCCCCGGGCCCGATCAGCACCGCGTTTCGCCGTTTGTCTGAAAGCAACGCCTTCAAATCCGTAGCGCAGGCGGTCGGCTGAACGATGACCCCAGTGAGGGAGGCTGCATAGATCGGGAAGGCCGCCTCGGGCGCCGCCACGGTCACCAGCCCGGCGCCCGCCCTGGCGGCTCCCCGCGCGGCAAGACGCGCGGCTCCGGTCATCACCGCACCGCCGACGACCAGCGCATGGCCGCGCGAATATTTGTGGCCCGCGGGGTCGAGCCGCGGAAACTCCTGGAGCCACCACGAAGGGTGATTGGCCGCTGTGTCCGGCGCGATATCGTCGAGTACCGGCGCTTCGATGCCGATTGCGGCAACAAGGGTCTCGCCGCAATAAGTCCTGCCCGGCAATAGCAAATGCCCCGGTTTGCGGCGAAAGAAGGTGACCGTCAGCGCGGCCTTGGGCGCAATGCCGTTCACCTCGCCGCTGGCGCCATCAACTCCGCTCGGGACGTCAACCGCGACGACGGGAATCTTCGTCTCATTAAGCGCGGCGATGATCTCTGCGGCAACGCCCTCAACCGGCCGCGCCAGCCCAGCGCCAAACAGCGCGTCAACGACGAGTCCAACACCCTCAATCACCGAATCGCTCAACGGTTCCACTGCGCCGGGCCAGCGCCCCGCGGCCGTCGCGGCATCGCCTTTTAGGGCCCCACGGTCGCCAAGCAGCGCCAGTCTCACCGGCCAACCGCGCTCGGCGAGAATGCGTGCGGCAATAAACCCGTCCCCACCGTTGTTCCCCGGCCCGCACAGCACCGCGACGAGGCGCGGAGAAAAGCGCCGCGAGATGGCGTTGGCGACCGCGCGACCGGCATTCTCCATCAGGACGGCCCCAGCGATCCCGCCGGCGATGGTCAGCCCGTCTGCCTCGCCCATTTGCGCCGGCGTTAGCAAGGCATGGCGCATCCAACCTGAAGACGAAGTGGTCATTCCCGCAAAGGTGGGGTCTAATGGCCGCGGCGAAAAGGCGGGCTTCCGCATACAGCGCATTCGCTCGATGGCGGGCGATGTTGAGTCGCGCCTGCGCTTGACCTTGCCTAACTGATTCGCTAACTCGTCCCGGGACGGCGGGTGTAGCTCAGGTGGTTAGAGCGCCAGATTGTGGATCTGGATGTCGTGGGTTCGAGTCCCGATCACTCGCCCCAGTCCGCCGCGTTCAGCGGACATGGTCCCAGCGCCGCGTTTGCATGGCGCGCTCGACGCGGGACTTGGCCAGCGCGATAGCGGCCGCGCGCGGCAGGATGCCTTGCTGCGTCATTTGATCAAGAACAGCCGCCGTGTTGACACGAATTTTTTCGCCGATGGCAGCGAACGCGTCAGTCTCGCTTCCGCCCGCGTATTCGACCGCGGCGCAGATGACGCCGCCAGCGTTGGCGATGAAGTCCGGCAAGAGGAGCACGCCGCGAGCCGCTAACGCTGCCTCGGCTTCCGCCGTACACGGGATGTTGGCGCCCTGGGCGACAAGGCGGGTATCCAGCCGATGGACGTTGCCCACGTGGATCACATCGGGGCGCGCCGCTGGGATCCAAATGTCGCAGGAAATATCGATGATCGCATCGCGTCCGAGCTTGTGGCCGCCCGGATAATCGCTGACGGCTCGTCCCGCCCCTTTGAGGGCGATCAGCGCCGCCACATCGAGCCCTTGCTCGTCCGCCAACGTTCCCTGCGTATCGCTGGCGCCGACCAGCACCGCTCCCTTCTCGGCTAGCAGGCGGGCCGCATGCTTGCCGACCGAGCCGAAGCCTTGGATCGCCACGCGGGCACCCTTCAACGCCATCTCAAGGCGGTCGGCCGCGACCTCGATCGCGGCGACGAGCCCAAACCCCGTCGCGCCAATTTCATCGAGTGGGATACCGCCAATCTCGCGGGGCAACCCAACCGCCCGGCCGGTTTCATCCTTGATCCAGCCCATCGCCAATTCGTCGGTACCCATGTCGGGGCCGGGTATGTAGTCGACGAGATCGACGATCGCCGTGGCGAAGGAGCGGATGAGCCGCTCCTTGCCGGAGCGCGGCATTTTCGGGTCGGCGAAGATGACAGATTTCCCGCCGCCATGCGGAAGACCCGCAGCCGCGTTCTTAAGGGTCATCGCGCGAGCCAGACGGAACGCTTCCTCGGCGCTGACGTCCGGCGCCATGCGGACACCGCCGACCGCTGGCCCACAAGCAACATTGTCCACCGCGATAATGGCCTTCAGCCCGACGGCCGGGCGCCAGAGATGAACAAGCTTCAGCGGCCCCAGGTCATCGGCGAAACGAAAGCCATCTTCCATCGCTCATCCCCTACCCGCATGCCATCGAGCACGCAGGCCCAGGTATCATAGGCGACAGAATAGGAGCTTTGATTTGAGTTCAACCTGCCGAGGCCAGGCGGCTCACTCGCGCGCGTTCTTGCGGTCCGCGGCCTTCTGCAATTCGTTTTCGACCTCGGCGATCCAGGCCGCGTCCTCGCCGCGCGCCTCGCGGCGCTGGCGAATCAGCGTCAGGTTGCGCTTTGTCGTCTCCGCCTCCCACCCCTCACGCACCGCAGCAACGGCGTTTCCCGCCCAAGTAAAAGCTTCATCTTGATCATCGGCGAGCACTGCCAGTTCCAGCATTGTTGCCTGATCCCAATAATCGGCCGTCGGTCGCTGCGCGCGCCGCAATGCGGCGTAGCGCACAACCGGCAAGATGTCCTTCTGCCTCGGGTCGGGCTTGTCCTGCATCTCCATGAGCGTAACGGCGTTGATCCCCGGATAGGGATCACGCCAATCGGCCTCGAAGCCGGCCATGTACGCATCGACCGCCTTGTTGAGCTCGCCCGCCGCGCGAAACCGTTCGTTCGCCTTCCGCGCGGTGTCCCAACGGTCCTTGTAGATGCGTCCGAGAATGCCGTTGGTCTCACTGCTCGGTCCGCGCTCCTTGATTAGATTGGCGAGCACTCGCTCAGCCTCGTCACCGCGTCCCGCGCGGTTCAACGCCATCGCATACTGCTCTTGCACCATCGTCGTGAGCTGCAGCGGTTTGGGCATTCGTCCGTAGAGTTCAACGATTTTGTCCCAGGCGCCGACCGCCCGATAGGACAGCATCAAATCGATGATGACGCCGGTCTCCACCTCGTTGAGCAGCCGCATCTCGGGCTTCGCGGCGATTTCGTCGATCGCGGCTAATGCGCCGTCGCTCTTATCACGAGCCGCCGCCAGCTTGGCCTTGACCTGGCGGGCGTACTCGGCCTGCTTGCGAAAGATGTCGGTGCTCTCATGGCCGACATAATCTCGCGACAGATCGCCGATCAGCTGATAAACCGGGCTGTCGTCATGCGGGTTCCCGCGCATTTCCTTGAGCTGCTCGGTGATCGCGGTCGTAGTCAGCGATTTGGCCTCCGCGCTGGGCGCCCCCGTCTCGTCAACGCTGTAAAACATGCCGCGCAGCAGCGCGATGTCGAACGGCAGCTTGGTCCCTTCGCAAAACAGCAGGACCGTGCTGTGCGGGCGGCGGGCATGGCGAACGCCGAGCTCGTAATAAACGTTGGGATTCGCGCCGGTCAGATCGGCGACCGCGTATTCGCAGAGCAGCAGCCGCTCGAACATTGGTTTGTGGATGGCGCCGCCGACCCGCTCCTCGTCGGCGCGGATCGGCTCGAGGTTAGCCGCCGCGATCGCCGGCGCGATCATGTCCTTGTAAACCGCGTCGAAATCGATGATGTGGCCCAGCTCGTGGCGCTTTTGCCCGAACGGCATCAGGACGAAGCAGAGGTGATTTATCGCGCATGTCCGGCCAACGGCGGTTGCCGCAGTAAATCACAACCGGCCTGCAGCGACGATAGCGGCCGCTCGGACAATCAGCGCCACTCAACGGATGGGATGGTGTGGCGCCGAAGTAAAGGGAGTGCGTGAATGCGCCGGGAACATTCCCGGGAAAATTTAGACCAGGCGCGCCCGGGTAACAGAGCCCTCCTCGCGGCCAGCGAAGGCCGGGCCAGCACCCTGGCTGCGATGGATGAGGCTCACGACGCAAGCCCACCGCTCCATTCCGTCACGATCGCCACGATCGATCATCTGATTGAGCCGCGCCACCGCCGCCTTGGCTGCGCCGCCGCCATGCCGCTCCATCATCGCCAAGGCGAGCCGCTCGATCTCGAGTTCGGTATTCAGCATTGATCTGTCCTCCAGGCGTGCTATCGAGCCGCGCCGTGCAGAGATCGGGATCAAGCCGCGTGCCATCCGCAGCCTTCTTGTAACCTATTGTTTTAACTTCTTAATTGGAAGACCTCCAAAGCCTTTCGCCAGGCATTCTTGCAATTTGCAACGCAATCCGCGCGGAGGTCTGCGAAGCGGCTAGCGCAAGCCGACGATGCCGACGAGGCCCGCCGCGAGCAGCACCAACCCCACAAGTTCAGCGGTCCCGAGCCGCTCGCGGAACACGCGCCGCGACACAACATAGCTGAAATAGAGCTCAATTAGCCCGAGCGTCCGCACGCGCGCCACGGGTTGCATCGCCATCGCGGTGAACCAGCAAGCCGAGCCGGTGGCGCCCATCGCACCGGCGAGCAACGACACCCGCCAGGCCCGCATCACCTCGACGACGACCGAGAGGTTGCGGACAGCCAGAAAGCCACCCAGCAAAATCGATTGGAAGGTTTGCGCCCAGAGGAGGGCATCTGCGGCGGCGAAAACGATCGATGGCGTATCGAGCGACAACGCGGCGCCACGATAGCCGACGGCCGCCATACCAAACGCCGCGCCGGAGCCAAGGCCAAGCAGCGCCGAGCGCGACGTCCAAGCTCGCGCCACCGCGCCTAGTGAGCGATTGTCGCTCGGCAGCGACAGCAGGACCACCGCAAGGCTGGCGATCCCGATCGAGACAAGCGCGATGAGCGATATCCGGTCGCCGAGCAGCACCAGCCCGAATAGCGCCACCTGGATGATCTCGCTCTTCGAATAGGCGACGCCGATGGCGAAGTTGCGTTCTTCCATGTTGCGCAGAAGGAGCGCCGTCGCCGCGATCTGGCTGAGGGCGGCGACGACGGTCCACAATAGGAAGGCCGTATTGATCACCGGCCAGGCACCGCCGCCGGCAAAACCAAGCCAGGCAACCGCCAGCCACAGCGCCGCGAACGGCAGTCCATAAAGAAAACGCACCAGCGTCGCCCCGAGCGCGCCAAGATCGCCAGTCAGACTACGCTGAGCCGCATTGCGTAGCGTCTGCGCCAGAGCGGCGCCCAGCGTGATGGGGATCCAGGCCCAGGAAAGTGCGTGCATCGCCTTCTATCCGATCGTCTGCTGGCAAGCGTAGCACTCGGCTCTCGCTGGGTAAGGATCGCGCTTATCCTGGTATAAATCGCACTACGACCATTCCTTGGAGCGGCGATAATGACCGAGTTCGGCAGGGTCAAGACCGGAGCCGACCACCTCGCCAGCCTGCGCGACGGGCGGGAGGTGTACATCGACGGCGAGCGAGTGGCCGACGTCACGGCGCATCCGGCATTCCGCAACGCGACCCGCGCCGCCGCGGCGCTCTACGACTACCAGGCGCAGCCAGAGAACCTTGAGCGGGTGACCTTCGCGGCGCCATCACCCGGCGGCTATCAGCGCATCCATCGCTGCTGGCAACTGCCGCGCAGCCACGCCGACCTCGTCGAGCGCCGCAAGGCGATGACCGAGTGGGCCGAGCTGTCCTGCGGCTTCCTGGGCAGGGCGCCGGACCACGTCGCCTCGAGCCTGCTGGGTCAGGTCATCGGGATCGATGTGTTCCGCCGCCACGGCGAGGCGCGGGCCCAAGCGCTGCTCGACTTTTTCGACGAAGTCAGCCGCAAAGACCGCTATGTCAGCTATGTCATCATCAACCCGCAGGCCGATCGTAACAAAGCCTGGGGCGAGCAGGAGGAAGATCTCGTCGCCCGCATCGTCGACGAGGACGCGCAAGGCATCACCGTTCGCGGCGCCAAGATGCTCGGCACCGCGACGATCATGGCCAACGAACTGCTGGTCGCCAATCTGCAGCCCTTGCGCCCGGGCGAGGAGGCGCTGGCGGTCTCGTTCGCGGTGCCGATCGCGACCGAGGGGCTCAAAATACTGTCGCGCAAGTCCTACGAGGCACACGCGGTGTCGGCGCGCGACAACCCGCTCTCCTCGCGGTTCGACGAAAACGACGCGCTGGTCTGGTTCGAGGACGTCAAGGTGCCATGGGAGCGGGTCTTCGTATATCGCGACACCGACATGGCCCGGGCCCAATTCCACGACACGCTCGGCCACACCTTTCAGAACTACCAGTCGCAGATCCGCCTGGCGGTAAAGCTGCGGTTCCTCGTTGGCGTCGCCCGGCGCATCGCCGATACGATCGGCACCAGCGCCATGCCTCCCGTTGCCGAGGTGCTGGGCCGTTTGGCGGCGCAGGCGGCGATGGTCGAGGGCATGGTCGCCGGCATGGAAGCCGCCGGGCACATGCAGGACGGCTACTACGTGCCCAACAAACACATGATGTACGCGGCGCAAGTGCTCACCCAGGAGCTCTACCCGCAGCTCATCGACGCGATCCGGGGGCTCGCCGGCGGTGCGCTGATCATGCTGCCGTCATCGGAGCGCGACACGGACAACCCAGAGCTCGCCCGCATCATCGGACTCACCCAGCGCTCGCCGATCTCAAATGCCGAGGAGCGGGTCGATTTCCTCAAGCTCGCCTGGGACGCGATCGGTTCGGAATTCGGCTCGCGGCATACCCAGTACGAGATGTTCTACGCCGGCGCGCCGTTCGTGACCTGCGGCCACAGCTTCCGCACCTACGATTGGGCGGGGGCCGATGCCCTCGTCAGGAGTATGCTGGGTGGCGTCAGCGGTGCTTCGCGCGCTGGGCAAACCGCTCGTTGAGCTGTACCGCGACGCGTTTGCTCACGAAATGTGAGACGTCACCGCCGAGCGCGCCGATCTCTTTCACGAAGCGCGAGGAGATGAACTGAAACCGATCCGAGGCCATCAGGAACACGGTCTCGATCTCAGTGTTGAGCCGGGCGTTCATCCCGGCCATCTGGAACTCGTACTCAAAATCCGAGACCGCGCGCAGCCCGCGGATGATGACGCTGGCGTTGACCGACTCGGCAAAGCTCATCAGCAGCGATTCGAACGGGCGGACTTCGATGCGCTCCGCGATGTCGCGGCTGAGCGAGGCGATCTCCTGCTTGACAATCTCAACCCGTTCCGCGGTCGAGAACAGCGGGCCTTTGCCATCGTTACGCGCGACGCCGACGACCAACCGGTCGACCACCCGCGCCGCGCGCCGGATGATGTCGAGATGCCCGTTGGTGATCGGGTCGAAGGTGCCGGGATAGATCCCGACCCGCAGCTTGCTCAAATCTCGTCCCCCTCCTCGCTCTCGCCGCTGCCGTTTTCCTCGGCGTCCTCGGGCAGGCGCGCTACCGACACCACACGCTCGCCTTCGCCAACGCGGAAGATCACCACGCCGGCGCTGCCGCGGCGTGCGATGCGGATGTCGCCGACCGGACAGCGGATTACCATTCCCCCGTCGGTGACAAGCATGATTTGATCATTATGGCCGACCGGAAACACCGCGACGACGGCATCGCCGCGCCGGCTCAGATCCATGTTGTTGATGCCCTGGCCGCCGCGCCCGGTGATGCGATAGCCGTAGGCAGAGCCGCGGACCCCAAAGCCCTTCTGGGTGACGCTGAGCACGAATTCCTCACGTGCCGCGAGATCGGCGAACATCTCCTCGGTGATCGCCGTCTCCCCCTGCGCCTCGCTATCGGCGTATTCGGGATCGGGCGAGTGGTCGCCATTGCCGTTTTCGCTCTCCTCACCCGCCAGGCGGCGCCGTTCGGTGGCGAGCTTCAGGTACGCGTCGCGGATTTCCGGCGACACCACCTCGTGCCGCAGGATCGACATCGAGATGACCGTGTCGTCGCCGAGCAGCCGGATACCGCGCACTCCCACCGACGACCGGCCAGTAAATACCCGCACATCGTCGACCGAAAACCGGATCGCCTTACCGTTGCGCGTCGCCAGCAGCACATCGTCGGCGTCGCTGCACGTCGCCACCGCGATCAGCCGGTCACCCGCATCCTCGCCCTCGAACTTCATCGCGATCTTGCCGTTGGCGCGGACGTCGACGAAATCGCTAAGCGCGTTGCGGCGGACATAGCCGGCCGCGGTCGCGAACATCACGGTCAGCGCCCCCCAGCTGTCCTCGTCCTCGGGCAGCGGCATGACGGTGGAGATTGTTTCGCCCTCGGTGAGGTTCGGCAACAGGTTGATCATCGGCCGGCCGCGCGCCTGCGGCGTGCCTAGCGGCAGCCGATACACCTTCAGCTTGTAGACCCGGCCCGATGAGGTGAAGAACAACACCGGGTCAAGCGTCGACGCGACGAAGACCTGGCTGAGGAAATCCTCTTCGCGTAGAGCCATCCCCGCGCGCCCCTTGCCGCCGCGGTTCTGGGCGCGGAAGGTCGACAGCGGAACGCGCTTAATGTAGCCGGCATGGCTCACCGTTACGACCATGTCTTCGCGCTGGATCAGCGCCTCGATGTCGGCCTCGAATTCGACATCTTCGATCGTGGTGCGCCGCGGATTGGCGAACTGCTCCTTGATCGCGACCAGCTCGCCGCGCAGCACCTCGATCAGCTTCGCGGGCGAACGCAGGATTTCGAGATGGCCGGCAATCTCGGCGACCAGCTCGTTCAGTTCCTCGGCGATCTTGTCGCGCTCGAGGCCGGTCAGGCGCTGCAGACGCAGATCGAGGATCGCGCGTGCTTGCGCATCGGAGAGCTGATAGGTGCCGCCCTCTCCCGCCGCCTCTTCGCCAACCAAGGCCAATAACGGCGCCATGTCGCCGATCGGCCAGCGCCGGCCGAGCAGCCCCTCGCGCGCCGCCGCAGGATCGGGCGCGGCGCGGATGAGCGCGATGATCTCGTCGATGTTGGCGACGGCAATCAGCAGACCAACCAGAATGTGCGCCCGCTCGCGCGCCTTTTCGAGGAGAAAGGTGGTGCGCCGGGTGATGACCTCTTCGCGGAACGCGACAAACGCGACGATGACATCGCGCAGCGTCAGCAGTTCCGGCCGCCCGCCGTTGAGCGCCAGCATATTGACGCCAAAGCTGGTCTGCAGCGCGGTGTGGCGGTAAAGCTGGTTTAGCACCACGTCAGGATCGGCATCGCGCCTCAACTCGATAACGACGCGCAGCCCCTCGCGATCGCTTTCGTCGCGCAGGTCGGAGATGCCCTCGACGAGTTTGTCGCGCACGCATTCCGCGATGCGCTCGATCAGCTTGGCCTTATTGACCTGATAGGGGATCTCGGTAACGACAATGCCGTCCCGATCCTTGCGGATTTCCTCGACGTGGCTCCTACCGCGCAGCACTACCGCGCCGCGGCCGGTCTTGAAGGCCGCGTGAGTGCCCGCCCGGCCGACAATGATGCCGCCGGTCGGAAAATCCGGAGCGGGCACATGCTCCATCAGCTCTTCGACGGTGATCGCGCGGTTATCGAGATAGGCGCAGCAGGCGTCGATCACCTCGCCGAGATTGTGCGGCGGGATGTTGGTCGCCATGCCGACCGCGATGCCTTGCGCGCCATTGACCAGCAGATTCGGAAAACCTGCCGGTAGGACCTTGGGCTCCTCTTCGATCTCGTCGTAATTGGGTTGGAAATCGACGGTGTCCTTGTCGAGGTCCTCGAGCAAGGTCTCGGCGACTCGTGCCAGCCGCGCTTCTGTGTACCGTTCGGCCGCCGGCGCATCCCCGTCCATTGAGCCGAAATTGCCCTGCCCGTCGATCAGCGGCAGGCGCATCGAGAAATCCTGCGCCAGCCGTACCATCGCGTCGTAGATTGCTTGGTTGCCGTGCGGGTGGTATTTGCCCATCACGTCGCCGGTGATACGAGCCGACTTGCGGTAGCCGCGGTTCCACACATTGCCGTTCATCTGCATCGAATAGAGGATGCGGCGATGCACCGGCTTCAGCCCGTCGCGCACATCAGGCAACGCCCGCGCCACGATCACGCTCATCGCGTAATCGAGGTAGGAGCGGCGCATCTCCTCTTCGATGGTGATCTGGGTAATGTCGGGCCCGATCGGCGGTTGGCCCGGCGGTACGGCGGTGACGGCCAAAGGCGGCTCCGAGGGTAGGCTAACTCAAGGGGCCTCAACTAAAATCGCGGCCGCCCCACACCGGCGCCGCCGCGATCCCAAGTGCCCCTTAGTCTAGCCCGTCGGCCGAGTGAGAACAACGGCAGGGGCAGCAATGCTGCCCTGCCGCGGCGCTTTCGCAGCAGGCACGCGACTCGAGCGCGTCAACCGGCTCGAATCGATCCTGTCAAGTGAAAGCCAAGGCCGTCAGCGGCGTTTCAGTCGCCCGAAAACCCGCCCAATTTGAGCTGCAGCCGCACCCCGTGCAGCAGGTTGCCGTCGCCATCGTCGACGGCGACGTGGTGGTGCTCGCCGGTCTCGAGCAATTCGCGCGCCCGGCCAAGTGCCTGATGTTCGGTCGAATACTCTTCGCTCGCGGCTTCACGCTGTGACTCCACAGCCGCTGCAAGGTCCGAAATCGCGCTGTAGACGATCCGATACGACATGCCTCTTCCCCATGATTTGGGCGCTGCCTGCGCCGCGCCCTGATGATGACGACCAATACGCTTGGCGACAGCCGGCCCAAACCATGGAAGCGGCAGTCGCCGTTATTCAAATTCTTCGCGGAAGTTAAGGTACTGAAAAGTCCCATCGCCTCGCCTGAGACAGAAACCTTAATGACCCAACGCACTGGCGATGCCGTAAATCATATCGGAATTTTTGTGGCTTCAGTGTGGCATTGTGAATCATTGGGTAAACCGAGTCTGTGTCTGTCATTTCCATGACAAAATTCGGATAATTCTTATGTGATGCTGTCAAAGGCGGGGCGGTTGTTATTGATTTTGGCCGATAGGGCTGCGCCGCCAAGCATGACGAAGGCGGCGCTTTGCGGCGCCGCCTTCGGTCCGCTGACACCGATACTAGTCAGTCAGGAAGACGCGTCGACTGCCAGGTCACCATTTGCCACTTGCCACCCTTGTTGGCGTAGACATCGGTAAAGCGGACGCCGAAGCTGTTCGCCTTACCGCCCGAGTTGACGCTGATCTTGCATTCGCCGGTCAGCACCACCGTGTCGCCAAGATCCTGCGCCTTGACGTTCGACGGCACTACCGAGGTGTACACAGTCGACCCCGACTCCATATTGCCGATGAGGCTTTTCTTGGTGTCGAGCCGAGCCGAAGAATGGGTATAGATGAGATCGTCCGAGATGATCTCGTTGAGCGTCCTGATGTCCTTTTCGGCCATCGCGGTCATGCGCTTCTTATCGAGGTCGATGATCGTCTGCCCGTTGCCTGCCATGGTCTCCTCCTGTCGAATGAATCGGACTAGCGCACTTCCAGCACCAGCTTGCCCTGCAAATGGCGCCCTTCGCTGACCCGGTGCGCTTCGGCCGCATCGGCGAGCTTATAGCGGGTGATCGCCGGCGGCCAGACCGCGCCCGCTTCGTAAAGCTCGACCATGCGCTCGAGATGGGCGCGGTCGCGGTCGACCTTAGGCCGCAGCACTTGAACATCGGCGCGATCGGTCTTGAACCCGGCTTCACCGGCGGCGATCCATACCAGCCGGCCATTCGGCTTCAGCACGTCGTAGGACCGCGACTGGACTTCGCCACCGACCGTGTCGAAGACCACGTCGCAGACGCGGCCGAGCTTGGTGAAGTCCTCTTTTTGGTAGTCGATGATCCTGTCGGCGCCGAGCTTCTTGACGTAGTCGTGGTTCCTGGTGCTGGCAGTGGTTATCACCGTCGCGCCGATGTGCTTGGCAAGCTGGATCGCGAAACCGGCGACCCCGCCGCCCCCGCCCTGGATCAAAATCGTCTCGCCCTTTCTAAGCTTGGCGGTGTCCTCGAGCGCCCAGATCGCGGTGAGACTGGTCAGCGCCATCGCCGCCGCTTCTTCGTGGCTCAGGTTTCTTGGTTTCTTGGCGATGATCGCGGCCTTGATCGCGATCTTTTCGGCATAGGCGCCCTCGGTGCCTGGGATGGTGACCCCAAACACCTCGTCGCCGACCTTGAGATCCGCGCCCGGCCCCACCGCGCTCACCACGCCGGAAAAGTCGCGGCCGAGGATATGAGGGAAATTGAGGCCGCCGGTCTGATAATGCGTACCGCCGAGCCGCATCTTGTAGTCGGCGGCATTGACGCTCGCCGCGTGAATATCGACCACGACGTCGCCGGGGCCGGCGACCGGGTCGGACGCGTCGCCGTATTGCAGCGCGTCGAGCCCTCCATGCTTCACGAGCAGCATCGCCTTCATCGCGTCCTCCGCCTGTTTCTCGGCGAGAGACTACATGAAAAAGCTCCCCGCGGAGACCGCGGGGAGCTTTGGCGCGTCAAATGTGCGAAAGACTTAGGCCGGATGGAACACCAGCGTGCGCAGCTCAATGCTCTCACGCGGGAAGGCGTCCGCCGGCGTCGTCGGGTCGGTGAACGAGGTGTGCGGCATGAACCGCGCCCGACCGTCGGTCTTGCTGTCCATGATCTTCAACAGCAGCGCCTCGTCGCGCCGCAGCTCTGGCGCGTAGTACCAGCGATGCGCCGGGTTGTAGGTGACCGAATAGGTCTCGCCGACGCGGTTCTTGTAGACGAGATCGGACGGCACAAGGTCGTCCTGGCCGACCGTGCGCGCGTCGCACAACGCCAGCGGCGCATCCTCCAGCGGCCCCTTGATCGGGCGCCACAGGTTGATCACCTGCACCCGGCCCTTGAGCAGCTCGTCAGCCTCGTCCGGCAGGAGGTCGCGAACCCGTTGCGGGCCCGAGCGCGCGGTGTGGTCGACATGAACGCGGGTCGCCGGTTGGCGCGGGCCGTTTCGAGAATAGTCGCGCAATCCGACGACACGACGGCGCTGCAGATGATCGAAGATGAAGACGCGGCTGGCGCCGGTATGCGCCTTGAGGAACTGCTCGGCCTCCGGGTAGTAGACGCGGCGAACCTCATCGTCGTCCCAGAAATCCTTGACCGCCGTACGATGCTCGATGAGGCCGAAGCCTTCGCGATCGAGATCCAGCTCGTGCTGGATCGGCCGCATGTCATAGATCGACATCGTATGCGGATCGTAGGTCATGTTGGAGCGCTGCTCGCCCGGCTCCGGGTCGTACGCCAGGTAGCGCGGACGCGCCGCCATCGGCGCCATGTAGTTCAGTTCGGCCTCGACGTGAGGCAGCGTGATACGGTCGGTCATTGTCTTGTTCCTCCGCGTTAGAACGGCGGGAAAATCGGATAGTCCCGGTCATCGCGCCGGGCCTGGGGCCGATCGGGCAAGGTTACCATCCCGGCCAACAGTTTGCCGATAGCCTTGGTCGTGCGGCCCCAGAAGCCGACCGCTTTCGCGCTGCGGTGCTTGGTCATCATTTCCTCCAGAACGGCTTGCGTGACAGGAACTCGGCGTCGGCGCGACTGATGCCGATATCGAGCAGCATCGCCTCGTCGAGGCCGGCGAGTTCGCGGCGGCCGCGCATGCGGCGATGCCACTCGCGGATCGTGGTGAACGGATGGAAGTGTTTTGCGGACATATGAGAACCCCTAATCTTCGGTCTAGTCGGCCCTTGGGCACGGGCTTGCTTTCCACATGGTTGAAGTGGTCGGTTTAAGGCCAATCTACAAACGAGACTTTCTCAGGTTTCGGATTAGGTTTTTTCATGCAAAGTAGCGTTCATTTGCCGCCGTTAAGCGCGCTGCGGGCATTCGAGGCGGCGGCGCGGCTGCAAAGCTTCTCGAAGGCCGCGGACGAGCTCAACGTGACCCCAGCGGCGATCAGCCATCAGATCGCGGCGCTCGAAGCCGATCTCGGGGTCGGGCTGTTCCGCCGGCGCAACCGCGCGGTCGATCTCACCCCCTCAGCGCGGGTCCTCCTACCGGGATTGACCGAGGCGTTCGCCGGCATCCAGGCCTCGGTCCGGCGGTTGCGGGCGCGTAACGACACCGGAACGCTCAACGTCACGGCGTCGCCGTCCTTTGCCGGGAAATGGCTGGTGCAGCGGCTTTACCGGTTTCAGGAGCAATGGCCCGAGATCGACGTCCGTATTTCCGCGACCGATGCGATCGTCGATCTCGAGGCCGGCGATTTTGATATCGCGATCCGCTACGGCACCGGGCGCTACCCCGGGCTCGATGTCGAGCTGCTGCTGAAAAACGAGGTGTTCCCGGTGTGCAGTCCGGAGCTGCTGCGCAATGGGCCGCCGCTCGAAACACCCGCCGATCTGCTCTGCCACGCACTAATCCACGACCAAGCGGTCGACCGCGACCCGCTGGCGCCGACCTGGCCGATGTGGCTAAAGGCGGCCGGCGTGCAGAACCGTCCGCAGGCGCCCGGACTGTCGGTCAGCACCAACCACCTCGCGATCGAAGCGGCGATCGGCGGCCACGGCATCGCGCTCGCCAACAGCACCATCGCCGCCGCCGACCTTGCCGCCGGCAGGCTGGCGCGTCTGTTTACGCTGTCGCTGCCGGACGTCTTTGCCTTCTACATCGCCGCCGCGCCCGGCTCGCTGGAGCGGCCGAAGGTGCGGGCGTTTCACGACTGGCTGCGCCAGGAAGCGGACGCAAACCCCTAGCGGTACATTCGGAGATGCAGTCCCGGATGCCAGAGAAGCTTGCCGAGACCGCCGACCGCCTTCGCCATGGTTGGTAGCCAGCGTTCATGCCTGAGGGCTTTCAGCGCCAGCGCGGCGGGACCGTAAACCACGACCTGAGCGAGGCCAACGCCCATGAACCGCAGCGCGCGGCCCAACTCGCGCGGTTTCACGGCGGCGCAGACAAAGGTCGTGGTCTGCGCGCCGCGAAACGCGCGCCGCAGCAGGTAATCGGGCTCCAGCCGCTCGGCCGGGACGGCTTCCCAGGCTACCGCTTCCGCGCACCACACCATCTTGCAACCCCGCCGGGTCATCTGGCGGAGGAAGACGGTGTCCTCGCCACCCGTGAGGCCAAGCCGTGGCAGGAAGGGCTCAGGCCCGGCAAAGCACCGGGCCTTGTCGAAGAGGCTGTTGCCGATGTTCCAGCGCAGCAGCGTCGTGCCGGTCGGCACTCGCGCGTCGCGCGTGTAGGCAAAGTGGCGGTAGGCATCGATCGCAATGCCATCGGGGAAATGCGGCAGCACCGGGCCGACCACCGCGTCGGCACCGAAACGATGCAGCGTATCGAGCAGCAGCGCCAGCCAGTCCGCGCCGACAACCTCGTCGGAGTCGAGAAAGGCAAGATAGCGGCCGGCGGCATGGGCAACTCCGGTGTTGCGGGCGTGCGAGATGCCGGGCCGTTTTTCGTGGACGTAGCGGATGGGAACATCGCTCGCCGCCGCCACGCGCCCGGCGACAGGCGCGGCCGAGCCCTCGGGGTCGTTGTCGACGACGAGGATCTCATAGGATCCGGCGATGCCCCCTTGGGCGAGCACGCTGCGCAACGCGCGCTCGAGGTCGTCGGGGCGGCGGTATGACGGGATGACGATGGTGGTTTCGATCATCGACCCGGCAGATTGCGCCGGCTATCGTTAATTTCTCCCCAACTAAGCGTCGCCCCAAACCTCGCGCGCGGTCTCGACCACCAGGCGCAGCTTTGCTTTTTCTTCGTCGACGGTCAGCGCGTTGCCATCGACAGTCGAGGAAAACCCGCATTGCGGCGACAGGCAGAGCTGGTCGAGCGAAATGTATTTCGCGGCCTCGTCGATCCGGCGCTTGAGGTCGTCCCTGGCCTCGAGCGCCGGGCGCTTCGAGGTGACGAGGCCGAGGACGACGCGAGGGCCACCCTTCGGGACGAAGCGCAGCGGCGCAAATCCGCCCGAGCGGCTGTCGTCGTATTCGAGGAAGAAGCCGTCGACCTTCAACTCGCCGAACAGCGCCTCGGCGACGTGGTCGTAACCGCCCGACGCCATCCAAGACGAGCGGAAATTGCCCCGGCACATATGGGTGCAGACGGTCATGCCGGGAGGCCTGTTGGCGAGCGCCTGGTTGATCAGCCGGATGTTGATCAGATGCTGGTGCGCGCCGTCGCCGCCGATGCTGTCGACATAGGCGCGCTGCGCCGGGTCGTTGAGATAGGCGAGGCTGGTGTCGTCGAGCTGCAGATAGGTGCAGCCAAGCGCGTGGAGCCCGGCGATCTCCTTGGCGTAGACCTCGGCGAGGTCGTGCCAGAACGGCTCCATCTCGGGATAGGCGGTCTGGTCGATCGCCGCACGGCCGCCGCGGTAATGCAGCATCGACGGCGACGGGATCGTCAGCTTCGCGGTGCCTTCCGCCCCGACCGCGGATTTAAGAAAGGCGAAATCGTCGCCGAAGATGACCTTGTCGAGACCGAGCTTGCCGCTGACCCGGTGCGCGGTCGGGCTGAACTCGACCGTGCCGGCCTCGTTCTTGAACTCGATGTGGAGGCGGTGGTCGCTGTGGTCGACGCCGCCGATCTGGTAGAGAAAATCCATGTGCCAGGAGCCGCGGCGCATCTCGCCGTCGGTGATGCCCACGAGGCCGACGCTGCTGCTGCAGCGCGACACCGTCGCGGATCGCCTTGTCCTCGGCGGCGCGCAAGGCCGCCGCGTCGATGCGCCCCGGCCTGATGATCGGCCCGCGCCTTCAACAGCTCAGGCGGGCGCAGCAGGCTGCCGACATGGTCGGCCCGGAAGGGTGGTCCCCCCTTATTCGCCATTATTGTTCCCTCCTCCCCGTTCTAGAGCCGATCTTATCCCAGCCGCCGTTCGGCGCGAAGCCGGGCGCGGACGCGTCGCGCGATCTGCGCCGCCTCGGCGGGCGCGATTTCGCCGCGCGAGACCGAAGCCAACAATCTGCCGAGCAGCACTTGAACCTGGGCGGGCGTCCGGAGCGACGAAAGGTCGATGCCGAGCCGCTCGGCCGGATCGATGCAGGCGCGCGCCGGCGGCAGCACTTGCTGCGCGAAGCGGCGCAGCAGGTAAGGCTTGCGGTCGAGCAACGCTGACAGCGCCTCTGGGTTTGGTGGCCGGGAAGCAAAATCGAGCAGACGGCGCTTGGGATTGGGGATGCCGCGCGGCCGGCCGAGCGGGTTGCCGGAATGGCCCTTGGAGAAGCGCCCACGCGCGTCGCGCGCGCTAGAAGAAAAAAGATCAGGACTAAGTAATTGAGTTTCTTCGATTCCCGATCCGGAAACAGGCGGATAACAGGGCGGCGCAGGTGGATTGCCAATCGTATCCGGCATCGGCAACTCGAAAGAGGGGTGAAAAATCCGATATATGTTCCTGTTATGTTCTTTTTAAGTCGCTCGGCTGGGTGGTATTTTCCGTTTGAGATCGCACCTCGTCTTAGATCGGCCAACCCACCCAGTTGCAGATCGCTTCGCCCATGACGAGGTCGAGATCGCGGCCCTTGAGCCACGGCAGTTCCTCCGTGAACAGGGTCACGCATTGTTTCCACGGGCACGGCATGCGGGTGATGTCGGTGCCCCAGAACATCCGCTCGGGGCCGAAGGCGTCGAAGCAGCGGTGCAGGTGCGGATGCAGGCTGCGGAAAGGATACGCGTCCGCGGCGTAGCCGATCTGCCCGGTCGCCTTGACCGCGACGTTCGGGTATTTGGCGAGGGCCAGCAATTCCGGCTGGTAGCGATAGGCTTCCTCGCCCTTGCTGCCCGGCGTCACCGCCATATGGTCGACGATCAGCTTGAGGCCGGGGTGGCGCTCGGCGACCTTGGCGACAGTCGGCAGGAATCTGGCGGCGGCAAGCGCTAGGGGCACGCCGGCGCGCTCGGCGGCTGGCCACAGCCAGTCGAGCGTCCCGTCCGTCACCCAGGACAGCGGGTGGCGATCGTTGAAGTAGAAGCGCAGGCCGAGCATCCCCGGGCGCTGCTTCCAGTGGGCGACGAGGTCCGGACCTTTCGGGTCGTCGAGATAGAACCAGCCCATGATCGCGAAGCGGTCGGGGTACTTGCGCACTGCCGCCTGCGCCAGCTCGTTCGAGTCCGGATCCCACAACACGGGGTGAACCAGCGCGCGATCGACGCCAGCGGCATCCATGTCCGCGATCGCCTGCTCGGCCGAATAGGGGTCCTGACGGTGCGGCGGCGATGGCGTGCCCTTTTCCCAAAGATGGATCTGTCCGTCGACGATCAGCATCTGCTTTCCCCTTTTCGAGCGTTGCGAGGATTAGCGGGATGGTCGCGCAAGTCGCCGGCAAACGCCACGCCCAACGAGTCGGGCGTGGCGGTTATACGCGGCGGGCCTCGGCGACCACGCGCCGCTCCGCCGAACTGAGCGCGGGGTAATTCGCGCCTTTGTTAATCATCTTATCGGTTCGACGCTGCCTCGGTACGGTGGCGACTTTATCAAGCGTTAAGCCATTCGCCGGATGGTATCGGCGGTACCGATCGTCAAGCGCCGATGCTTCATTTCAACTGGCAGCTTCTCCAAGCCTTTGGCGCCGCGGACCCCTCTCGCGAGTACGCCGGTGTTTACGACCCGTGGTTGGTAGCCGCATCGGTCGTCATGGCGATCCTGGCCGCTTATGTGGCGCTCTCTATTTCCGGGCGTATCGCGGCGGCACAGACTGAGCGAACGCGCTGGACTTGGACAAGCGCAGGGGCCGTCGTGATGGGCGGCGGCATCTGGGGAATGCACTTCGTCGGCATGCTGGCGTTTTCACTGCCATGCGGCGTCCGTTACAGCCCAGTCGGCACGATTGTATCGGTCATCCCGGCGGTCTTGGCGAGCGGGGTCGCTCTGTGGGTTATCGGCCGTGAAGAAGAGCCGGGCTCGCTCAGGCTCTGCGGCGGTGCCGTGCTGATGGGCGCGGGCATTAGCGCAATGCACTACTCCGGGATGGCAGCGATGGAGCCGGAAGCACTCCTGCGCTACGACCCGGCTTGGGCCGTCGTATCGATCCTCATGGCAGTTGGGCTGGCGCTGATTTCGCTCGGCATTCGCTACCGGCTGCGAGGCCCCCAATTTTCAAACGTTCCCGCCACTTTGGTTGCCGCGACAGTGATGGGGTTCGCTGCCGCGGGCATGCACTACACCGCGATGCACGCGTCGCTATTCTTTCCACTCCGGGACAGCCCAAAAGCGCTGATGCCGCTGTCGCCGCTACCGCTGGCCGCGATCATCACGATCTTTATCGCTCTTATCGCGAGTATTGCGCTGGTTGCTAGCTTCGCCGGCAGGCAGGCGGAGCTTGCCCTCAGGCTAAAGGCCGAAATTGCCGAGCGCGAACGCGGCGAAGCGGAACTGACAAAGGCGCGCCGAGCGGATGCCCGCCTGTTGAACGCGATCGCCGGGCTAAAGGCCGGGATTGCCCTTTTCGACGAGACCGACCATTTGGTCGTCGCAAATCCGACGTATCGGCACATTCACGAAACGATTGCCGACATTCTGGTTCCCGGAGTGCCGTTCGAGACGATTTTACGGGAAAACGTGCGACGGAGCCGCTTCGACTTAGGCGTGGAAGAGGCGGAAACGTACGTAACGCGACGCCTTGAGCAGCATCGGAACCCAGGGCCCGTGGTCGAACGTCGGCTTCAGGATGGCCGGTGGGAGCAAGTTCGCGAGCAACGCCTGCGCGACGGCGGGCTCCTATTGGTTATTCTCGACGTGACCAAGGAAAAGACCCGCGAGGCGGCGCTGACCGAGGCGAAGTCGCTGGCCGAAGCGGCCAATCGGGCGAAGACAGATTTTCTGTCGACCATGAGCCACGAGCTCCGGACACCACTCAACGCAATCATCGGGTTCTCCGACCTGATGGTGAATGGCGTCTTCGGGCCGATCGGATCGCCAAAATACGTCGAATACGCCGAGGATGTCCGCCGCAGCGGTCATCTTCTACTCGACATGATCAATGAGATCCTCGATTTGTCGAAAATCGAGGCGGGGCGTTACGAACTCTTCCCCGAAAATGTCAGGGTGGCTGGGCTTGTTGAGAACTGCGTGAGCGTACTTCGCGTGATCGCCCAGCAGCGCGGGGTGGAACTGGCGTACACCGTGCCAGCCCCGCTGACCGTCAAGGCCGACGAACGTGCGCTAAAACAAGTCGCCCTAAATTTGCTATCGAATGCGGTGAAGTTCACGCCCGCCGGCGGTCGAGTAACGCTGGCAGCGACCGGCAACGATGGCATGATCGTCATCCGCATCTCGGACACCGGGGTCGGCATCGCGGCAGAGGAACTGGAGCGAGTCTTCGAACCTTTCCGGCGCGGCGAGACGTCCATATCTCGCACGCACGAAGGAACGGGGCTCGGCTTAGCCATCACGAAGCACCTCGTCGAGCTGAGTCACGGCAGGCTCTCCCTGGAGAGCCAAGTCGGTCTGGGAACGACGGTTACCGTATGGCTTCCGGCGGCGCAGGCCCGCCTATCGCCGAAACGAGGGGAAGGTAGGTCGTCCGTCTAGTTATTCGGACGGGCCTGACCGCTTACGAAAACGTCGTAACCGACTCGTCGAGCGCCATCAGCACCGCCAATAATGCGTTTTGCCGTGCATCGCGGACGAAGACTTACGTCGAAATGCCTCCTGCGATCGTGCCCGGATAAAGCGCGTCTTGGCGCAACTTCGACAGGGATTCCAAGCCGGCCGAACGTTATAGTTGAGCAAAACCTGCTAGGGGGGCCGGGCTACGGATGTCGAGTAAGTGCGCCCTGGTCTCCGCCGCGTTGGCCATGGCGGTCCTGTCCGGCTGCGCGAGCTACCAGCCGGCGCCCCTTTCGCCCGCCGATAGCGCGCGCGCCCTCGATAGCCGAAATCTCGCCGACCCCCGCCTGCGGCAGTTCATCGCCGCGGCGCAGAGCAGCGAGGACAAACCGGCTCGTCCGCTGCGCTGGCGGTTGGCGACGCTGACGCTCGCCGCGCTCTACTACCACCCCGACATCCAGGTCGCGCAGGCAAAGCTGTCGGGCGCAGAGGCCGCGGTCATCACCGCCCGCGAACCACCGAACCCGGTCCTCAACCTGACCAACATCTTCGGCAGCGCCGCCGTGGCGGGCGCGATCCCGGTCGGCGCCGCGCCGATCACGATCGGCCCGGTGATCGATCTGATCCTGGAAACCGCGGGAAAGCGCGAGGCCCGTACCGAGCGAGCCGAGCATCTTCTTGCCGCCGCGCGCTGGGATGTCGCGACGGCGGAATGGCAGGTGCGCGCAGACGTCCGGAACGCGTTGCTGGAGTTGTGGGCTGCGCGTGAGCGTGGGCTGCTGATTCGCCAACGGCTGAACCTGCAAGAGCAGCTGGTCCAACTCCTCGAACACCGGCGCGCCGAGGGCGCTGCGTCCGCACCCGATGTCGCGCAAGCGCGCATCGAACAGGCACAGATTAGCCTGGCGCTCAGCGCCCTCGATCGCCAGGCCGCAGAGGCCCGCGTGAAGTTGGCGACGGCAATTGGCATTCCGGTGCGGGGGCTCGACGGGATAGAACTGGACCTGAGCGGCTTCGACCATCCATCGCCAATCGACGCGAACAGCGCAGCCGGCGCATGGCGGCAAAAAGCGCTTGTCGGACGAAGCGACGTTCAGGCAAGCCTAGCGGGCTATGAGGCCGCGCAGGCCGCGCTCCGGCTCGCCATTGCCGATCAATTCCCCAATGTCACGTTGAGCCCCGGCTACAATTATGATCTCGGGGTGAACCGCTATGTCCTTAACGTGGGCGGGACGCTCCCGGTCTTTCATCAGAATCAGGGCCCGATCGCGGAGGCCCTCGCCAAGCGACAAGAAGCCGCCGATGCCTTTACCGCGCTGCAGGCGCGAATTATCGGCGCGATCGACGCGGCGGCAGCGGTCTACGCGAAAGCAACTCAGGGGGTGGCCGCGGCCGATGCGGTTCTCGCCGATCAACGGCGTCGCGCGCAACAGCTGGAAAGCGCGTTTCGCGTCGGGCAGTCGGATCGCCCCACCCTGCTCGCGGCGCGGCTCGAACTCGCCGCGGCCCAGCTCTCGCGTTTCGATGTCCTCGTCGAGCAACGGCGGGCGCTCGGCGCGCTCGAGGATGCCCTGCACCGGCCATTGTACGAGCCGCACAGCAGCTTGCCGCTGCCTTCCCCGGAGCTTTTGTCGTGACGCTGCGCGGGCGTCCCGTCGGCTGGCGCCGGGCTGTCGTCGCCATTGTCGTCGCCGCGGCGCTCGCGGGCGGATCAGCCGTGATCCTGCGCGCGTATCTCGGGTCAAGCAGCGACGACGATCGGGACCAGGCCGAACGCATTGTCGACGCCCCAGGAAGGGTGTCGATCAAAGACGGGGTTGTCACCCTAACGCTGAGCACGGCAGATCAGCAAAATGCCGGTATCGGGACGATTCACCCACCGACCGCACCGGCGCAAAGCACCATCGTCGGCTACGGCACCGTCCTCGACGCGGCGGCGCTGACCGAGCTCAGCAACCGCTATCTCGACGCCGAGAGCGGCGTGCAGACCGCCGAGGCCAAGCTCGCGGTCTCGCGCGCCGCGTTCGACCGCGCCAAGGTGCTGCACCGAGACCAGCAGAACATCTCCACGGCGCAGCTGCAGGACGCGGAGGGAAGCTTCGCGGTCGATAGGGCAGCGCTCGCCGCGGCCCGAGCACGTCTGGCCACGGTCGCGGCGACTGCCCGTCAGGACTGGGGAAACGTGATCGGCGCGGCGGTGATCGATCATGCGCCGCTGATCGCCGATCTGATCGAGCGGCGCGGTTATCTCCTGAAGGTGACGCTGCCGAGCGGGACCGTCGCGACGCCGCCCGAATCGGCGAGCATCGTGATGAGCGGCGGGCCAGGAACGCAACTCGGTTTCATTTCACCCGCGACCAGCACCGATCCGAGGTTTCAGGGAGTGAGCTATTTCTACAAGGCTCCAGCCGAAAGCGGGTTGCTGCCGGGTTTGCATGTCGAAGTGGCGCTGACCGTCGGGGCCGCCGAAGGCGGTTTGCTTGTCCCGGAAGAGGCGGTGGTGTGGCTGCAGGGAAAAGCGTGGATTTATCTTCGCACCGGCGAAACCAGCTTCGAGCGCCGGGAAATCATCACGGATCGTCCGGCCCCCGAGGGGGGCTACGTCGTCGCCGGCCTACCGGCGGACGCCCGGATCGTCGTGCGCGGCGCGCAAATGTTGCTTTCCGAGGAATTCCGCGCGCAAGCCCCAATCGAGGACTAGGGGAGAATGCGCCTCGCGGGCCTGCAGGCCTATATCATTCGCCTCTCGTTGCAATTCCGCGGGATTGTCGTCGCGCTGTTTTGTCTGCTGGTCGTTTATGGCGTCTATAGCCTCGACAACGCGAGCTACGACGCGTTTCCCGAATTCGCCCCTCCCCAGGTCGACGTTCAGACTGAAGCGCCAGGCTTGTCGACCGAGCAGGTCGAGACTCTGGTCACGCGACCCGTGGAAGCGGCGATCGCCGGGATCCCCAATCTGCAGCGGACCACCTCGACCTCGATTCCGAGCCTGTCCGATATCAAGATCTATTTCGATCCCGCCACCGATCCGTACCGCGCCCGGCAGCTTGTCGCCGAGCAACTGACGACCGCCGCGAGCCAGCTGCCGGCGGGCGTTCGCCCGCCGCGGATGACGCCGCTCACCTCCTCGATGGCGACCGTGCTTGTCATCGGGGTGACCTCGCCCTCGCTCTCCTTGATGCAGCTGCGCGCGACCGCGGAGTGGACGATCCGACCCCGTCTTCTATCGGTGCCAGGAGTTGCCAGCGCCGAGATATTTGGGGGTGAGGAGCCGGCGACGCAGATCCGCGTCCATCCCGAGCGGCTGATCCGCTTTGGGCTCGGCATCGACGATGTCTTGGCCGCCGCGCGCCAGGCGGTGGGCGTGCGCGGCGCCGGGTTTCTGAGCACGCCGAACCAGCGGATCACTTTGCAGATCGAGCAATCGGTCCGGCCCGACGATATCGCTCGCACCGTCGTGGCGCGGCGCGACGGCCAAAACGTCACGCTGGGCGATGTCGCCGACGTTATCGAAGCGCCAAAACCGGCCATCGGCGGCGCCGCGGTCATGGCCTTGCCCGGCGTGATCATGAACATCGACGAGGAGTACGGCGCGAACACGCTCGAGGTTACGCGGGCAATCGAACGGGCGCTCGCCGATCTCCAGCCAAGTCTGGCGAGGGATGGCGTGATCCTGCACGGCCGGCTGTTCCGCCCAGCCAATTTCATCACAGTGGCGACCGACAATCTGCGCTCGTCCTTGATCATCGGCGCCGTGCTGGTGGTCGCCGTTCTGTTCCTCTTCCTGTTCGACCTGCCCACGGCGGCGATCTGCTGCACGGCGATCCCGATCTCGCTGCTCGCGGCGATCGTCGTGGTGCAGCATTTCGGCATCACCCTCAATACGATGACCTTGGGCGGGTTGACGATCGCACTGGGCGAAGTGGTCGACGACGCCGTCATCGGCATCGAGAACATCACGCGGCGGCTGCGCGAGAACCAGCGGCGCGCCCAACCGAGGCCGGCGGCGCGGGTGGTCCTGGAAGCCACCTTCGAGGTTCGCAGCGCCGTCGTCTACGCGACCTTTGCCGTGATCCTCGTCTTTCTTCCGGTGGTCACCTTGTCGGGGGTTGCCGGCCGTCTCTTCGCGCCGCTCGGCATCACCTACATCCTCGCTGTGTTGGCGTCGCTCGCCGTGGCGCTGACGGTGACCCCGGCGCTGTCCTTGTTGTTCCTGCCACGACGGACAAAACAGCAAGAGCCGCCGGTGATGCATTGGATGCGACGCCATTACGACACGCTGCTGCACAAGGTGGTGCGGGCGCCGCGCCGGGCGATCATGGGCGCGCTCGTGCTGACAGGCGCGGGATTAGCCGTCTTGCCGATGTTCGGCGCGACCTTCCTGCCCGAGTTGCAGGAGGGACATTTTATCGTCCACATGAGCGCGATCCCTGGCACATCGATAGCCGAGTCCCTGCGGATGGGTGCGCGTGTCACCGCGGTCTTGGCGAAGCTGCCGATCGTGCGCTCGATCGCGCAGCGGGTCGGACGCGCCGAGCTGGCCGCCGCCGGCGATACGCATGGGCCGCATCAGAGCGAATTCGAGGTCGAGTTGCGCCCGCTCTCGCCGGATGAGGCGGTTGCCGCGAAAGCCAGCATCCTAAAGCAGCTGACGAACTTTCCGGGGGTCAATATCTCTGCCAACACGTTCCTCGCCGAACGGCTCAACGAGACCTTTTCCGGCTATACGACGCCCATCGCGATCAATGTCTACGGCAACGACCTCAATTCTATCAACGAAACCGCGCAGAAAGTGGCCGCCGTGCTGAGCGGGGTGAGCGGCGCCTCCTCGGTGCAGGTGCAGTCGCCGGCGGGGCTGCCTCAGTTGACGATCAAGCTCCGCCACGCAGACTTGCTCCGCTGGGGTCTCGATCCGGTCGAGGTTATGAACGATATCCGCACCGCCTATCAGGGTGACGTGGTGGGCCAGATCCTGGAGGGCGATCGCATCTTCGACGTCGTGGTGACGCTGGCGCCGCCGCGAGAGGATAGCGTGGCGGCGGTCGGCTCCCTCATGCTTCAGGCCCGAGACGGCACTTACGTGACGCTGAACCAGGTCGCCGATGTACGCGAAACCACGGGGCTGTACGAAATCCAACACCAAGGAGGACGCCGGCTGCAATCGGTGACCCTGGATGTCGAAGGCCGCGATCTCGCCTCGTTCGTCAGCGATGCGCGCGGCCAGATCGCGTCGAAGATCACGTTACCCAAGGGGACTTACATCGAATTTTCCGGCGCGGCGGAGGAGCAAGCCGCCGCCCAGCGCGATCTCATTCTCAAGTCGCTGTTCGCCGGTATCGGCATCGTCCTGTTGCTGTCGGTCGTCACGCGCAACTGGCGCAACCTCCTCATCACCATGGCGAACCTGCCGTTCGCCCTGGTCGGCGGCGTTGCCGCGGCGCTGCTCTCGGGGGCCGTGCTGTCGCTGGGAACCCTTGTCGGGTTCGTGACGCTGTTCGGGATCACCCTGCGCAACACCATGATGATGGTTTCGCACTATGAGCATCTGGTTGAGGTCGACGGGCTGCCGTGGTCGCTGGAAACGGCGGTGCGCGGCGCGGGGGACCGGCTCGCGGCGGTGGTGATGACCTCGCTTGTCACCGGTCTCGGATTGTTGCCGCTGGTGATCGGCATGAACGCGCCGGGCCGCGAGATCGAGGGTCCGATGGCGCTGGTGATCCTCGGTGGCTTGGTGACCTCGGCGGCCCTCAATCTGCTGATCTTGCCGGCGATAGCGGCCCGTTTCGGACGGTTTGCGGCGAGGCCCGCCACCGATGATCTAAGCGGAGAAGAGAGCCCGGGCTAGGCTGAGCTAGGCCAGGGTAATGAACGTCCCATCGAGCGCCATCAGCAGCGTCTCGATCTGGAGCTTGGGCTGGCGTTCACCGACCTCCTTGCGGAACTCGGCGAGAACCTTGCGATGGGTCTCGGTCTCGACCTCAGGGGTGGCGATACTAGCGTCGCCATAGGCGATCTTCGCCGCGCCGCAATCACGGTGGTCGATGGCGATGACGCGCTTGATGTTGTGCAGGTCGATCGTGGCAGCGAGATTGTCCCAGAACGCGGTGTGCCACGCCTCGAAGGCCGGGGCGACGACCCCGATCGCCGCGCCGGCGATGGTGAACTGGCTGTATTGCCCGGCGAGCCGCTGCTTGACGGCGTAATCGTAGACCGGCGTCTGCATTCGCGGATCGATGCAGCCGAGGATCATCGCCTCGTAATTGCCGCTCGCGGCGCGAACTAGCAACGGCCGCAGGGTCAGCGCCGCGGCAGCGGCGCCCAGTAAGAAGCCGCGACGCTGAAGGCCGCCGCAGGTGCAGATGGCCGGCTTCAGAACGGAATCTCGTCGTCGAGATCGGCGCTGGCGGGAGCGCGGCTGCGCGAGGGGCCGCCGCCAAAGCCGGAGGTCGCCTGGCCGGTGCCGCCGTAGCGAACCTGATCGCCGCCACCGCCGCCGTAATCCTCGTAATCGGCACTGCCTTCGCTCGCGCCGCCGCCGGTACGCGCGCCGTCGAGCATGGTCAGCTCGCCGCGGAAGCGCTGCAGCACCACCTCGGTCGAATAGCGCTCCTGACCCTGCTGGTCGGTCCATTTGCGCGTCTGCAGCGCGCCCTCGACATAGATTTTCGAGCCCTTGCGCAGGTATTTCTCGGCGATCTCGACGAGGCGCTCGTTGAAGATCACCACGCTGTGCCACTCGGTGCGCTCCTTGCGCTCGCCCGAGTTGCGGTCACGCCAACTCTCCGAGGTGGCGAGCCGCAGATTGGCGATCCGCGTGCCGTCATTGGTCGAACGAATTTCCGGGTCGCGGCCGAGATTGCCGACGAGGATCACCTTGTTGACGCTGCCTGCCATGAGGGCCATCCCGACGTTGAAGGGTCAGGCCGACATTTTATCAAGTCACGCGGATGTTCCTACTTTATTCTTATCCCCGCTATCCACAGGCGGCGCGTCCGGCGGCGGCGCGGACCGCCGCCGGAATTGCCCGCTATTCGGCGGCGTGGCCCAGCGAGATCGCCCGGCCATGCGTCTCTACGCCGAGGAAAGCGAAGGCCAAGCACACCGCCAGCATCGTGCCGCCGAGGAAGAGGAAGGCTGGGAACACCGCCGCCGCGGTCGCCTTCGGCGCGATAACGTTGTCGCTGCCGGCAAGCAACGCCAGGGCGAGCGGCCCCAAGATCTTGCCGACGCCGTTCGCCGCCTGGCCAAGCCCCGACGACCGCGACCCCATGTTCACCCCGTACTGCTCGACCGTATACGGCGCGAGGTTCGAGAACCCGCCCTCGGCGAAGAAGGCCGACGCCGCCGTCAGGATGACGAAGAGCGGGAACCCGCTGACCAGCACGCCGCTGAAAGTAACCCGCGAGCACAAGACCGACCGCGGCGAGGAAGCCGAAGACTATCCCGAGCGAGCGCCGGCCCATCATCGGCGCGATGAACGACACCAGAACCTTTCCGGTCACACCCGAGGCCGAGATGATGAGGAAGTATTTGGCCGCCTGGGCCGGCTCGACCTGCAGCGCCAGCGCAATGATCGTCGGGCCCCAGAGGATATAGCCGTAGACGGCCGAGGACGAGCCGCCCCAGATCAGGATCGTCTGCCAGAACAGCCGCGGGTTGACGGAGAACAGTTCGCCGAGACCGGCGCGGGGCCGAACCGCCGGACGCACCGTCGGCAGCGGAACGCGGCTCGGACGACAGACCGAGCGCCTTCGCCACCTCATCGCGAGCCTCGATGAAGCGGCCCCTCGCCGTCAGCCAGCGAGCCGATTCCGGCACGAAGGCCCAAACCAGGAGACCGACGATGATCGCGATGAACCCGGTCATCGCGACGCCGCGCCAGCCGAAGGCATGGAGCAGGATCGCCGAGGTGAACGTCGCCAGCAGCGTGCCGACGCTGGCGAACACGACAAAGAAGCTGGTGATGCCGGTGCGCCACCGGGTCGGGGTCTGCTCGACGACCATCGGCAGGATCGGGGTGACCCCGGCGGCGAGGCCGAAACCGACGAGGAAGCGCAGCGTCGCCAGCGCGATCCAGGCGCCGGTTGGCAACAAGCCAATCGCCCCGGCGCAGATGCCGCAGATCATCGTCCCCGCGACGGCCAAGCCCTTTCGGCCGAAGACATCGCCAAGCGAGCCGGAGACCAGCGAGCCGACGATCGCGCCGATCCCGGCGCAATAAAGGATAAGCGCCCCCTGACCATAGGTCAGATGCCATTCCGGGCCGATCGCCGACATCACGAAGGCGATGAGGAAGAAGTCGAAGAAATCAAGGACGAGAACGGCTGCCGCGATCGCGAAGCTCGTCCAGTACCGCCCATTCAGCGGCGCGTCGTCATACATCGCCAAAAGTTCTTCGGAGGTATGCTCGGCCATGCGTTTCTCCCCCTCAGGCTTGTTTTGACCGCGCCGGCGTTCGCCTTTGAAAATCGCGGCTTCGTCACGATCAGTATTGACCCCGCCAAATGGGTCCGTCAACGCGGCACGGCGGCGTCAGAAATCGCGATGCCAATCCCAATCGCGGGTGTCTTCGCCCGTCTTCTGCAGCGCGACGCAAGAGGGGTTGTCGCGGGAGTGCGTCGCGGAACGCCCAAACCCGTGGAAGCGCCGGCGCAACGCGACGAAGGGGTTGGGAGCGCGAGCGATGGGTGTTGCGTCGAAGAATTGGTAGGCTGGATAGGTCATCACATGACCGATCAGCCGCGCGATCGCCGGCATGTTGACATCGTCAAAGATCACCACACCGCCGGGGTCGAGCATCTTGTTGACATAAAAGAAGTCGACCAGCGCATGGTCGAAGGTGTGCCAGCCATCGATGATCGCCGCCTGAATCCGGGTCCGAGCGTGAAACAGCCGCGGCAGCGCCATCTCCGACGGTTCTTCGATCAGCTCGACAAACCGGTCATAGCCGGCGCGATCGAGGTTGAGCATGCCGATCCCTTCGTAGAGGCTTGATTGGCAGGGATCGACGACAATATGCCGAGCGGGTTTGGAATTGCGGTCGAGCGCGGAACACGCGAACAGCGTCGAGACGCCGTAGGCGAAGCCGATTTCGAGCGAGAGGTCGGGTTTCACCGCCTCGAAGACGCGCACGATGAGCTCGCCCTCGGCCTGATCCATGTTGACGGTCAAGGGCCGCGACTTACCCCGCGCGTCGACGACCTGATTCGAGCGCAGGATCTCGCTAAGGATCGTGTTCATGCGACATTCGCCGGACTTCGGCTCCAGGCCACGGCGAGGATGTCAACCGCCGGCGGCGTTTACAAGCGCGCAGGGCCTCGGCGGGACAATTTCTCTCCCGTCCCGTCCCGACCCGCGTTAAGGTCACCGCCAACCACTCGAACCCCGGTTTTCGTTTATGCAGTCGATCCGCATCCGCGGTGCGCGGGAGCATAATCTCAAGAACATCGACGTCGACCTGCCGCGCGACAGCCTGGTGGTGATCACCGGGCTGTCGGGCTCGGGCAAATCGTCGCTCGCCTTCGACACGATCTATGCCGAGGGCCAACGCCGCTATGTCGAGAGCCTGTCGGCCTACGCGCGGCAATTCCTGGAGCTGATGCAAAAGCCCGACGTCGATTTGATCGAGGGCCTCTCGCCGGCGATCTCGATCGAGCAGAAGACGACCTCACGCAACCCGCGCTCGACGGTCGGCACCGTCACCGAGATCTACGACTACATGCGCCTGCTGTGGGCGCGGGTCGGGGTGCCCTACTCGCCGGCGACCGGGCTGCCGATCGTCAGCCAGACCGTGTCGCAGATGGTCGACCGGGTGCTGGCGATGAAGGAGGGTACGCGGCTCTACCTCCTGGCGCCGATCGCGCGCGGCCGCAAGGGCGAGTACAAGAAGGAGCTCTCCGACCTGCAAAAGCGCGGCTTCCAGCGCGTCAAGGTCGACGGCAAGATGCAGGAGATCGAGGAGGTCCCTGCCCTCAACAAAAATATCCAGCATCACATTTCGGTTGTGGTCGACCGGCTCGTCGTGTCGCCCGATCTCGGCAACCGCCTCGCCGATTCGTTCGAGACCGCGCTCGCCCTCGCCGACGGCATCGCCATCACCGAAGACGCCGATAGCGGCGAGGAGACGATCTTCTCGTCGAAGTTCGCCTGCCCGGTCTCGGGCTTCACGATCCCCGAGATCGAGCCACGGCTGTTTTCGTTCAACAACCCGTTTGGCGCCTGCCCGGCCTGCGACGGTCTCGGCACCAAGCTCTATTTCGACGCCGATCTCGTGGTCCATGACGACAGCCGCAGCCTCTACGACGGCGCCGTCAGCCCGTGGTCGCATTCGTCGTCGCCCTATTACACGCAGACGCTGGACAGCATCGCGCGTCACTTCAAGCAGAGCACGCGCACAGCGTGGCGCGACCTGCCCGAGAAGATGCGCGACACGATCCTCAACGGGTCGGGCAGCGACCCGATCAAGATGACCTATGACGATGGCCTGCGGCAGTATTCGACCGAGCGGCCGTTCGAAGGCGTGCTGCCCAACATGGAGCGGCGCTACCGCGAGACCGACAGCGCCTGGGTGCGGGAGGAACTGGGCCGCTACCAGGCGGCGCGCACCTGCGAGGTCTGCGACGGCGCCCGGCTCAAGCCCGAGGCGCTGGCGGTCAAGATCGCCGGGCGCAGCATCAGCGAGGCGACGGCGCTGTCGATCCTCGCCGCGGTCGACTGGTTCGCCGGGGTCGATGCAACCCTAACGCCGAGCCAGAGCGAGATCGCCGCGCGCATCCTCAAGGAGATCAACGAGCGGCTGGGGTTTCTGAAGAATGTCGGGCTCGAATACCTGACCTTGTCGCGCGCCTCGGCGACCTTGTCGGGCGGCGAGAGCCAGCGCATCCGCCTCGCCTCACAGATCGGCTCCGGCCTCACCGGCGTGCTCTATGTGCTCGACGAGCCGTCGATCGGGCTGCACCAGCGCGACAATGACCGGCTGCTGGCGACCTTGCGGCGGCTGCGAGACCTCGGCAACACCGTGATCGTCGTCGAGCACGACGAGGAGGCGATCCGCAGCGCCGACTGGCTGATCGACATGGGGCCCGGCGCCGGGATTCATGGCGGGCATCTCGTCGCCGAGGGCAAGCCCGAGGAGGTGATGCGCGCGCCGGAGAGCATCACCGGCCAGTATCTGACCGGGATGAAGCAGATCCCGATCCCGGCCGAGCGCCGCACCGGGCATAAGCGGCCAGATCCTTCGTCTCGTGGGCGCGCGCGGGAACAACCTCAAGGACGTGACCTGCGAAATCCCGCTCGGCACGTTCTGCTGCGTCAGCGGCGTCTCGGGCGGCGGCAAATCGACCCTGATCGTCGAGACGCTCTACAAGGCGCTCGCCAAGCGGCTCAACAATTCGCGCGAGCAATCGGCGCCGTTCGAGCGGTTGGAAGGCGTCGAGTACCTCGACAAGATCGTCGATATCGACCAGTCGCCGATCGGGCGGACGCCGCGCTCGAACCCGGCGACCTATACCGGCTGCTTCACCCCGATCCGCGACTGGTTCGCCGGGCTGCCCGAGGCCAAGGCGCGCGGCTATCAGCCGGGCCGCTTCTCGTTCAACGTCAAGGGCGGGCGCTGCGAGGCGTGCCAGGGCGACGGCGTCATCAAGATCGAGATGCATTTCCTGCCCGACGTCTATGTTCAGTGCGACGTGTGCAAGGGTAAGCGCTACAACCGTGAGACGCTGGAAGTGCTGTTCCGCGGCAAGTCGATCGCCGACGTGCTCGACATGACCGTCGACGAGGGCGCCGAGTTCTTCCGCGCGGTGCCGTCGATCCGCGACAAGCTGGTGACCCTGCAGCGGGTCGGGCTCGGCTACATCCATGTCGGCCAGCCGGCGACGACGCTATCCGGCGGTGAGGCGCAGCGGGTCAAGCTGTCGAAGGAGCTGTCGCGAAGGGCGACCGGCCGCACGCTCTACATCCTCGACGAACCCACCACCGGCCTGCATTTCGAGGACGTGCGCAAGCTGCTCGAAGTGCTGCACGCGCTGGTCGAGACCGGCAACACGGTGCTGGTCATCGAGCACAATCTGGAAGTGATAAAGACCGCCGACTGGCTGATCGATCTCGGCCCCGAGGGCGGCGACGGCGGCGGCCGCATCGTCGCCACCGGCACGCCGGAAGAGGTCGCCGAGGTAGCCGAAAGCCATACCGGCCGCTATCTGCGGCCCTATCTCTCCCGGCGGCTGCCGGCACCACAGCGCCGAGCGAGCTAGGCCAAGAAAACAGACCAGCGCGCCGCCGCGGTCAGGTCGCGCGGCAAAATTTCACGATCGATCGTCGCGGGATTGGCGAATATATCCCCGACTTGCCACCGGTAATGGTAGAAAGAGAACCCGTTTAAGGATCGTGAAAGGTTGGTCCTTTGGCTGGGTGTCCTACCCATTACGGGATGCGCAACAGAGTCGCGCGGATCGGCCTCGGCGTACGACCACTGATCCCCACGAGTGAACCGCGAGAAAGGGCATTGCGGCGGCAGCGGTGCTTGACCCCGGCGCGGCACCTACCGCTATCGCGGCGACGCACCGTCTAGAGATGGAACTCGAACGAGAGTCCGCAGTGCCCGCGACACACGGTCCCGCAAGCGACGAGCCGCAGGGCGGGCTCGAGCTACTGGATTTGGCGGAAGCGCGTCGGCGTATCGCAAAACTGCTACAGGATAACCAACCGTTACCGGACGATTTGCATGACGCGTCGCTGCGTCTCGAGTTGGCCACGACACCATTCGACCTGACTTTGACAAGCGCCCGAATTGCGTTACTGGACCGGCTCCGCCGCCCGCCCGTTCCCGAACCTTCTTATGCCGAGGCCGATAGCGATTCTGAACCCGCGCCGCCGGCAATCGAGCAACTGCTGGAAGAGGCTGCCCAGCGCGCCAAGACCGGCGATATCTATGGCGACTATGCCTGCCTGTGGCAGATCGTCGTCCGCTATCCAAATTCTGCGCGAGGGTGGGCCGAATATGCGCGCCGCTTCGCGCAGCGGCGCGACTGGACGAATTGCCGCCTTGCGTTGTCCAAGGCGCTCGCTTGGCCCAAACGACCGGATGTCGCGACGGCCCTCGCCATGTTGGCGGCGCTAAGGGCGTTGGCCATCAGCCAACAGCTCGCCAGGGTCGAGTGGCGTGCATGGACCAAGCGGCTCCCCGATGAGCTGGACACACACCCGCTCGTTGCCGATTTGATGCTCTGGACGGGCACTCCCAGGCGGGCGACGGCGCTGCTGCCGTCGCTGGTCCGCGACCGACAACCGGATGCCGAGCGTTGCATCGCCGCCGCCAACATCTTGTACGAACAGGAAAATTGGGCCGAAGCCTATCGGTACTGGCGCGAAGCCTTCGAGATCGATTTGCCGCGAACGCTGCGGTCGGCGATCGTCGATCACTCGGCTCGACTGAACCAGATACTGAACGAGACCGATCGGGCTGACGAACTCGCCGACTGGCTTACCGCCCAATCGAAGGACCATGAGGGCGTCAATCTTATCCCGCCACTCTGGTCTCCGGAGAGTGAGCAAACCGCTCGGGCGCTACGAGAGCGGGCCATGGAGCGCGGGCTTCCCTCGGTGCTGCTGGTTTCTCATGCCAAGGCGGCAAGCGCTTCGGTCGGCAACCTGTTCAATTCGGGCTTCGACCTGGCGCCTGTCGTCTATTCTCTCATCACGTGTCGCGTCATCGCTCCGTGGCTGGCCGACTATTTGCGCGGCGGGGCCTGCTACGTGACCCATCTAATTCCCAGCTGCCGCAACATCTCGCTGCTCGCCGCCGGCGGGGCGCCGAACGTCATTGTCCACGTCAGAGACCCACGGCAACTCGTGGTCTCGGTAGCCGGACACATCCAGAAATATCCCGCGGAAATACCCCCTTCGCTGCGCTTCTCGGGAGGGCTGCGAGATATCGCCAGTGCGATCATCGAGCAGCAATGCGCGGAAGCGCTCGAGTGGATGGATGGTTGGGTTAAGGCTCGTTCGACGCTCAACATCGCGTTCACGACCTTCGAAGAATTCGTGAGCGACCGGGATGCGTTCATCGATCGCATCCTGTCGCTGTATAGCGGCGATCGTCGATACTTCGACAGAGAGCTCGCGCTTCGGGAGCATGCGGGCGTCGATTATCACCGCCGCTCCGGGCGAACCGATGAGTGGCGCGAGATTTTGACGCCAGAGCAGATCGAGCAAATCAACCGGCAGATACCGGATCAATTCTGGCAGCTGTTCGGCTGGGTGCCCTGAACCGCAGACTCCCAGCTGATTTCCTAACGCGGCGGTTGCGCGATCCGCACGCGCCCGGTCTAATCGCCCCGCCATCTCAGGGGAGCGCGATGTTTCGGATTGGTTTGTTCGTAACCGCCATGATCGCCGCGTGCGGGGGTCTTGCTGTTTCCGCCGCCGACGCGCAGATCGGGATCAATTCCGCCCGCGCCGACATCGTCGGCATGCCGCTGGTCACCAGCGCGATCGATATTTCAAAGGCACGGGCGCAACCCATGCCAGTCCTGAAGGCGCCGGTCGACGCCGCCCTCGTGCGGCAGGCTCCGGGCAACAAATCGCCATCCAAATCGACGACTAATTTACAGGACACAGGTAATCCAAGCGTTGCGCCGGTGAAATGGGTCGGTCTGGTGATGACCAAACTCGATCAGGATAAAATCGAATATTGCACCGGGCAGTTCATCGCGCCGCGCATCGTCCTGACCGCTGGCCACTGCGTCAAGAATATCGACAAGAACACGTGGAATGACGTCAACAACATGACCTTCGTCCTGCAATTCCAGAACGACGAAGGCTCGCACGTCTACAAAGTCGTGTGCACCGCCGCGCTCGACGCTTTCGCGCATCCCGCCAATTACGCGAGCCTTAACGAGGATCAGCAGGACGCCGCCGATCTAGCCGCGCACCAGAACGATTACGCGATGATGCTGGTCGACGGCGACAGTCTCACCGGGGTCATGCCTTGGCAGGGCGACTGGAAAGGGAAATGGCTGGGAGCCACGCGCGTCGGCTATCCGGGCGACATTCTCAATGGCGAGATTGTCCAGCAGGCCCACGGCGTCGTCTTCTTCGCCGACTCCATCCCGATTTTCAACAACAACGGTACTACGCAGTCGTACCCCAACCTGGTCGTTCATTGGCAGCGCAACACCAGGCTCACCCAAGGTTCGAGCGGCGGGGCGTGGGTCGTCAATTTCGACCCCAGCGCGGCACAGGGAAACAATATCGCGATCAGCGTCAGCTCGTTTCTCATCAGCGACCTGGCCGGGGCGATGTTCGGGCCGTACCTGACCGCCGCCAACATGAATGCGCTGCTCCATTTCACCCAGAACGGGTGCAAGAGCTGAGCCCAAGCCGCCGGTTGGCCGTGCAAATGCCGCAAATCAGCCATTTTCTGGGATGAGGATTCAATCACAGCGCGGGCGGCTTTAACTGCCCCCGACATTCGGAGAACAGCGTTCATGAAACGAATTCTTCTGGCCTTCGCCTTCGTTGCATCGGTTGCCATTACGGGCGCTTCCGCGCAAACACCGGCGCCCGTTCACAAAGCCACCGTCGGCGACGTGAAGGTCAGCGGCGTCGCCGCGACCAATACCAATCCCGGCGCTGCCCCAAGCGGCGTTGACGGCGTCACCAACGTGCTCAACAAATTTTCCGACGTGCAGCCGGCCATGCCCGTACTCACCCCGCCCGCCAGCCCAACGCAACCGGGCGCCAGCAAAGACTGCGGCGGGCCTAGCTGCTGACGGCGCGCAGTTGGACCTGACGACAGCGGCTAGTCTGCGAAGGCCGGCATCACTTCCTTCGCGAACAGCTCGGTCGAGCGCAGTGCATCGGCCTGGCTGATCGTGCCAAAGGCGAAATCGCAAACATAATAGTTGATGCCGGTCTCGGCGATTTCGTGGGCGATGAACTTGCGCACCGTATCCGGCGTCCCGGCGACCGCATCGCCGCGGTCGAGCACGGTCGCGAAATCGGGCGGCAGCGCCGCTTCGAGCGGGAAAGGCACATTATACTCGTGCCACAGCTGACCCATGTGATGCCGCCAGGCCGGGTAGGCGCGTCGCGCGATATCCCGCGCCTGACTATCGGTATCGGCGACGACGATGTGGCGGTTCACCCCCATCAGCGGCAGATCGGCCTCCGAACGGCCGAGCTTTTTCCATTCGGCCTTGTACGCCTGAACGACCTCGCGCACCGCCGGGATCGGACGGCGGGCGACGATATGCGCGCCATGCTCGGCGGCCCAGGGAATGCTCTCGGTCCGGCCAATGCCGTACCAGAGTTCCGGATAGGGCTTCTGCACCGGCTTCATCGGGACCGGCACATTGTCGAAATTGTAGAACTTGCCGTGGAAGGTAAGCCGGTCCTCGGTCAAACCGATCCGCGTCACCTCGAAGCATTCGCGGAACTGCTCGGTACCGGTGGCGAAATCGATACCGTAGAACCCCACCTCGATCGGCGAGATGCCGCGCCCGACCCCGTAAAGGAAGCGACCGTTCGACATCTGGTCCAGCATGCAGACTTCATCGATCAGCCGCAGCGGATGGTAAAGCGGCAGCAGGTACACCATCGGCCCGAACTTGAGCTTCCGGGTGCGCTGCGCGACCGCCGAGAGGAAGACGCTCGGCGACGGAGCGTAGCCCAGCGGCGTGTTGTGATGCTCGGCCAGGTGATAGGCGTAGAAGCCGGCGCGGTCATAGGCCTCGGTCAGCTGGAGCCGATCCTCGAAATGCCGGTTGAGCGGCTTCCCGCTGTCGTCGAGATGATCGAAAATGCCAAAGCGCATGGAAATCTCCCTGTTGCCGCATCCTAGCGGCAGCCGTGGGGGCTAAGCCACCATCGCGTCGCTGATCTTCTCGGCGGTCATCAGGGTCGGGAAATTGGTGTTGGCGCAGGGCACCGCCGGGAACAGCGAGGCGTCGACCACGCGCAGCCCCGAGACCCCTCTCACCCGCCCTTGATTGTCGGTGACCGCCATCGGGTCCCCGTCGGCGCCCATGCGGCAGGTACAGGTCGCATGCCACACGCCGATCGCGCCTTGCGGACAAAGGCTTCGAGCGCGTCGTCGTCGGTCATCAGCTGGTCGAAGCGGAAACCTTCGACGATATAGCGGTCGATGATCCAGCCGCGCAACCAGGCCGGACCGTCGAGCAGCTTGGCAACCAGGTTGGTGATGCGCCGGTTCTTGTCGTTGACGACGCCGATCTGCCGCACCTTGTCGCTGTAGGTGGCGGGGAATGGGTTGCTGGTCGCGCCCTTGAGCGCCGCGCTCACCTGCATCGCGCCAAGCCGGCGGAAACCCGTCCATCAGCCGCTCGAGGTCGCGGCGGTCGGACAAGAGGTTGAATTCGACCATCGGCTCGGCGCGCCAATCCTTGGACACGAGCTTGACCTGGCCGGTCTCGGAATAGGTCTTGTAGACCGCGAGCAGCAGCGAGGCGATCTGCTCGCCGACCGCATGCCAGGCCGATTTGCTCACCCCCGCGACGAACATGTCGCCCGCCGGCGCGCCGCCGATTTGCGACGAGTAGCGTAGCGCCGAGAAGGATGTGACGCCGGGTCAGCCCGTTGATCCGCGACTCCGGTTTGATGAACGACGACACCGAGACCGAGGGATGGTCCATCAGCCGTTGGCCGACGCCGGGCAGGTTGGCGCGTAACTCGATACCGAGATCCTTGAGTGCACCGACGGGTCCGATGCCGGCGCGCAGCAGATGCGCCGGCGAGTGGATCGCGCCGGAGCAGACGACGACCTCCTTGCCGGCGCGGAATTCTTGCTCCTGACCTTTGACCAGCGCCTTGACGCCGACGCATTTCGTGCCCTCGAACAGCAGCGTCATCACCTGCGTCTCGGCCGAGATCGTCAGGTTCTTGCGCATCCGCGTACCGTTATCGAGATAGCCGATCGCCGCCGAGACGCGCCGGTCGTAGAGGTTGGAGATGGTAATCGGGAAATACCCGTCCGGCTTGAACTCGCCGTTTTGGTCCTCGACGTAAGGAAACCCGGCCTCCTCGAACGCCTTGGCGACCGCCTTGGCGTGGCCGTTCCACAGTGCGGGGAAGATGCGGCGGACAGGGATGCGGCCCTCCTTGCCGTGATAGGGGCCCGTCGAAATCCATGTCGCGCTCGACCTTTTTGAAATAGGGCAGCACGTCCTTCCAACCCCAGCCGGCGGCACCCTTTTCGACCCATTCGTCGTAGTCGGTCGGGGCGCCGCGATTGGCGAGCTGGCCGTTGATCGACGAGCCGCCCCCAAGCACGCGCGCCTGCTCGTATTTCCTGAGCGGCGGCCGCTCCTCGGGCCGGTTGTGCGAGACGATCTCGGTATGGACCTTCAAATCCTGCCAATGGAAGCGCGGGTCGAAATAGGCGGTGCCGGGATAGGAATCGAGGATTTCCGGCGGCACCTTGCCGTCGGGGGTGTCTTGCCCGGCTTCGCAGAGCAGCACGTTGTTGGCGCTTTTCGCCGATAGCCGATTGGCCATCACCGATCCGGCCGAACCGCCGCCGACAATGATGTAGTCGTATTCCATCCCCTGCCCCGTTCTTCGCGTTGCCAAAGGATGTTATCGGCCCGTGCGTGGCCGGGGCAAGACGGCCATGACGAGCGGCCGCCCGGCAAGCGCCGACCACAATTCCACACACCATCCCGGTCCGCACGCCATCCCGGCCATTGGCGGGGATGGTGAAACGGATCTTAGCTGGCTAGTGCGAGACGACTTCTGGCGGAGGCGCCGGAGGCTGAACCGAGGTGCCGCCGGGGGCGAGGTAACTGCCATAGACCCAACCCGGTCCGATGGGCGAGTCCACCTGCATCCAGCCGTAATTCGCAGTGGCGAGGACGCGCAGCGTCATCCCCGGTTGCAGCGTGCCTATGACCGGTGCGCCGGTGTTCGGCCCACCGCGCATCGAGACAGCATGGATCGGCGTGGTGGTACCGCCGCTGGGGTAAACCGGCACCTGAACCGAGGCTGTCGACGCCTCGCCCGGGGTTGCCGCTGGCCGAGCCGTCGGCATGGTCTGTGGCGATGCCGCAGCGGGCGGCTCATTGGGGACGTCGTGGGGCATGATCGGCGACAGCGGTTGCGCCCTGGCTCCAACCGCCGCGAGCGAAACGGCGACAAACGCGACTGCGACGGACAGCTTGACGGCGTTGTGCAAGAGCTGCCTCCTCCAAAGGAGTTCGACGGAAAAAGCCATCCTCCGTGCTTTCAAACGGCAACGCACGACCGCGCCCGGCGTTCCCTGCGCTACTTCGCGACCATCACGTCCGGGGCTTTTGATCGGTCACCGCGATTGCACATCAGACAAAAGATTTTCTCCGCCCCTCTACCGGAACGCGATATGCGATATGGCGTTTGCAAGTCGCTGCCCCTAACAACCCGTAGAGACGCGAGGAATCTCGATGTTCAGGACACTTGCGATAGCGGCCGGCCTCGCCATTGGCTTGTCGAGCGCCGCGATGGCCGACCGGTACTGCGGCCCCGGCTATATCTATCACCATTACGCCTGCCATTGGGTCGGATCGCCGGCCCCGGGTAATGTGGTGGGCGCCGCAGTCGGCACTGCAGGTTACGTCGCCGGATCGGCCGTCAATACGGCCGGCTATGTCGCGGGCACCGCGGTCAACGCGGCGACCGGCATCGCCACCAGCGTGATCGGCGCGGTAACCGGCCGATAAGCTCCTTCGCTGAACCGCTCCCCGGAACACATCGCCCCGGCCTAAGGCCGCGCGGCGATGCGCTCCTCATGCGCGGCCTGCCAAACCTCGCGCGCGGAATCGGCGTTGATGGCGGCGATTCCCAGCCCAACGACCAAATCCGGCCAAGCGGTACGCCAGTAGCCGGTCACCGCCGCAGCCGCGAGGATAGCCACATTCGCCAGCGCATCGTTGCGGGCGGACAAGAAAGCGGCGCGGCTGAGGCTGCCGGCATGATGGCGATGACGCACCAGCAGAAAGGCACAGGACAGGTTGACCGCGAGAGCGCCAGCACCGGCCAGAGAAAGCGGCACCGGCGCCGGAGCGGCAAAGCTCTGGAACTTGTCCCACGCGGTCCAGAGCACCGCCAATCCCGGCACCAACAGCAAACAGGCAAGCCCCGCTCCGACCCGGGCACGCTGGCGAGCGCTCCAGCCAAGCGCGACCAGGATCAGGAAATTGACCGAAGCGTCTTCGAGGAAATCGATGCTGTCGGCAAACAGCGAAACCGACCCGATCGAAATCGCCACCGAAAACTCAACGCCGAAATAGGCCAGGTTGAGGCAGGCGACCCAGACAACGGCTCGGCGCAGAGCGGCGTCGCCTGAAACCATCGAGATCAGCCGCCGCCGATCTTGGGGATCAACACAATCTCGCTGTCGGCCTTCAGGGGCTGCAGATAGGCATCCTGGAAGATCTCGCCGTCGATCGCGACCGCCATGCTCTCGTCGATCTGTGCGCCGAGCCCGGGATAACGCCGATCGAGTTCGGCGATGAGGCGACGCACCGTGTCGGCCTTGACATCGAACTCTGTCACGCCGCCAGTGAAGCGGCGGGCGGCGACGCCGGTCATCACGACATGAGGCATGTCAGCCTCCCCAAAATCGTCATGGCCGGGTTTGACCCGGCCATGCACGAAAATCTCGCGTGGGTCCCCCGGGCAAGCCCGGGGGTGACGACGCGATAGACTATTCCGCAGCCAGGCGCGGCGGCTCCTGCTCATCCATCGCCGCGCTGAGCTTAGGCGGCGACATCGGCAAGTCGCGCATGCGAGTGCCGACCGCGTCGGCGATCGCATTGGCGACCGCCGCCATCGGCGGGACGATCGGCACCTCGCCGACCCCGCGCGCGCCGAACGGGTGGCGCGGGTTCGGCACCTCGACCATGACCGTCTCGATCATCGGCAGGTCCGAGGCGACCGGCACGCGGTAGTCGAGGAAGCCCGGATTCTCGAGGCGGCCATCCTTGTCGTAGATGTATTCCTCGTTGAGCGCCCAGCCGATGCCCTGCGTCACGCCGCCCTGCATCTGTCCCTCGACATAGGAGGGATGGATCGCCCGGCCGACATCCTGCACCGCTGTGTAGCGCAGGATCTTCACATGGCCGGTTTCGCGGTCGACCTCGACGTCGCAAATATGGGTCGCGAAGCCGGGGCCGGCGCCCTGTGCGTTGATCGACACCTCGGCGCTGATCGGCCCGCCGGTGCGGCCTGACTTGATCGCGATGTCGGCCAAGGACAGCGGCTCGAAGCTGCCGGCATTGGCGCCGGCCGGAAAGGCCTTGCCGTCCTTCCACTCGACAGCCTCGGGACTGATGTCCCAGATCGTCGCCGCGCGCGACTTCAGCTGCTCGACAACCTTTTCCGCTGCCTGCGTCACCGCCATGCCGGTGGCGAAGGTCACGCGGCTGCCGCCGGTGAGGAAAGTGAAGCCGATCGACGCGGTGTCGCCGACGACCGCGCGGACCCGGTCATAGGGAATGCCGAGAACCTCGGCCGCCATCATCGCCATCGACGCGCGCGAACCACCAATGTCGGGGTTGCCCTCGATGACGCTGGCGGTGCCATCCTCATTGATGTGGACCGCCGCGCTCGAACTCGCCGCCGATGTTGAACCAGAAACCCGAGGCGACGCCGCGGCCCTGATTGGGACCGAGCGGGATCTGGTAGTTGGGGTGGTTGCGCGCAGCCTCGACTGTCTGCAGATAGCCGACATTGACGAGGGTCGGCCCGTACGGCGTCTTGGTGCCCTCGCGCGCGCCGTTCATCTCGCGGATCGCGAGCGGATCGATATTCAGTTCGCGCGCCAGCTCGTCGATGCAGCTCTCGACCCCGAACGACGAGTTCGGCGCGCCCGGAGCGCGGTACGCTGCGACCTTCGGCCGGTTCGACACGACGTCGTAGCCGGTGATGTGGACGTTATCGAGATCGTACATGGCGAAGGCGCACATGCAGCCCGGACCGACCGGCGATCCGGCGAACGCCCCAGCCTGGTATTTCAACACTAATTCGGCGGCGACGATGCGTCCGGACTTCTTGGCGCCGAGCTTGACTTCGATCACGCCACCGGCCGCCGGCCCGGTGCCGCGGAACACGTCCTCGCGGCTCATCACGAGCTTCACGGGGCGACCGCTCTTCTTCGATAGCGCCAATGCGACCGGCTCAAGGTAGACGAGGGTCTTGCCGCCGAAGCCGCCGCCGATTTCGGCCGGGACCGCGCGGATGTTGGCGATGTCGATGCCGAGCAGCTTGGCGCAATAGGCGCGGACCATGAACTGGCCCTGGCTCGAGCTCCAGATCGTCGCCTGCCCGTCTGGAGCGATCGCGACGACGCAGGCGTGCGGCTCGATATAAGCCTGGTGCACCGGCTTGGTGGTGTACTTGCGCTCGATCACCACCTCGGCTTCGGCAAAGCCCTTAGCGATATCGCCCTTGGTGAAGGTGATCTTCTTGGCGACGTTGGACGGCTTCGTCGGCTTGGGCTCGACGCCCTGCGTGAACATGTCGTCGTGCAGGACCGGGGCGCCCGGCGCCATCGCCGCCTCGACGTCGATGACGTGCGGCAGCACCTCATAGTCGACCTCGATCAGTTCGACCGCCTCTTCCGCCGCTGCCTGGCTGGTCGCGGCCACCGCGGCCACGGCGTGGCCGTCATAGAGCGTCTTGTCGCGCGCCATGCAGTTGCGCGACAGGTCGCGGAAGTTCATCGGCCCTTCGCCGACAAAGGCTTCCTCGTTCGCGATGTTCGGGAAATCGGCCGAGGTGACGATCGCGTGGACGCCGGGCACCTTCAGCGCCTTGTCGATGTTGATGCTCTTGATCCGGGCATGCGCATGCGGGCTACGCTTGACCTTGCCCCATAGCATACCCGGCATGGTGTGGTCGGCGCCGAAACTGGCGCGGCCAATCACCTTGTCGACCCCGTCCGGACGGATTGGGCGGGTGCCGACGACCTTGAGAGCTGCCTTGTCGAGATAAGACATCTGCTACTCCATCAGAGGAATTTCGTGTCTCGGCACTGCCGATGCAAAACCCTTACCGGCCGGCCTCGGCGCGCATCACCGCGGCGGCGTCCATCACCGCGCGCAGCACCTTGTCGTATCCGGTGCAGCGGCAGAGATTGCCGGCGAGCCAATAGCGCGCCTCTTCCTCGGTCGGGTTGAGGTTCTGGTCGAGCAGCGCCTTGGCCGCGACAATGAGGCCCGGCGTGCAGAAGCCGCATTGGAGGGCGGCATGCTCGAGGAATTTCTGCTGCACCGGGTGCAGCGTGTCGCCATCGGCGATGCCCTCGATCGTGGTAACACTGCGACCCTCGGCTTCGACTCCGAGCATCAAGCACGAGCAGACGATGTTGCCGTCGACGATAATCGTGCAGGCCCCGCAATCGCCCGAGCTGCAGCCTTCCTTGCTACCGGTCAGGCCCAATTCGTCGCGCAGCACGTCGAGCATCGTCTGCTGTCCTTCGCAGAGATACTCCATCGGCTCGCCGTTGATGGTGGTGGTGACGTGATGCTTGCTCATCAGGGGGTTCTCCTATCAACGCGCCGCAGCGCGCTCGAATGCGATGGCGGCCGTGCGGCGCGCGAGGACGCCGGCGACCTTGGTGCGGTATTCGATGGTGCCGCGCTTGTCGGTGATCGGCTTGCAGGCCTTCTGCGCCGCCGCATCAAGCGCGGCCAGGGTCGGCGCGTCAAGCTTGTGGCCGATCAGCGCCTTGGCCGCATCCTCGACAATGACCGTCGTCGGCGCGACCGCGCCGAGGACCACCCGCGCATCGGTGCAGGTACCGCCCGCATCAAGCGTGACGTTGACGCCGCAGCCAACGACCGCGATGTCCATTTCGGTGCGCGGGATGAAGCGCAGGTAGGCATCGCATTGATGCGGCTTCGGCTTCGGGATCTTGAACTCGACGATGAGTTCGCCCTTGGCGAGCGAGGTGCGGCCGGGCCCGGTGCAGATGCTTTCGGCCGGCGCCTCGCGGCGGCCATTCGGGCCGGCGATAACAACCGTGGTGCGCGCCGCGATCACCGCCGGGACACTGTCGGCCGCCGGCGAGGCGTTGCACAGATTGCCGGCCAGCGAGGCGCGGCCCTGGATCTGGGTCGAGCCGATCAAATCGGCACCCTCGACAATGCCCGGCCAGGCATGCTCGAGCTTTTCGTTGCTGCTCAGCATCACGCCCGGCGTCGCCGCGCCGACGATGAAGAAATTGCCTTCCTCGCGGATGCCGATCAGGCCGGGGATACGCTTGGTATCGACGATCAGATCGGGCTTGATCCGCCCGCTGCGCAGCTGCACGAGCAGGTCGGTTCCCCCCGACAGCACCTTTGCGAGGCCGCTGGCTCCCGCCAGAACCTTGACCGCCTCATCGACACTCGACGGCGCCGTATATTCGACCCTGGGCATGTTCGCTCCTCGAAATGCGCTCGCGCCCCCGCCGCCGCCTGGGCCAAGCGGAGGGCTCACCTTGGCTTACACTACCAGAACCGGCCCCGTGAAGTGGTATTCTCGGATGGCGGGGCGGCTCCGACGCCTACTCTAACCCTCTATTCCCGAGAGCGCCAAAAATGATCGCGATCACCGCCGATTTGGCGCTCGACGAGCGGGAGATTGTCGAGACCTTCATCCGCGCTTCGGGCCCGGGTGGGCAGAACGTCAACAAGGTAGCAAGCGCGGTTCAGCTGCGCTTCGATGTCGGCGCATCCCCATCCTTGCCGGAGCCGTTGAAGCCGCGGCTCGCGCGGCTGGCCGGCAAGCGGATGACGCTGGACGGCGTCATCGTGATCACCGCGCAGCGCTTCCGCTCCCAGGAACGCAATCGCGAGGACGCCCGCGAGCGGCTGGCCGCGCTGATCCGCCGCGCCGCCGAACCGCCAAAACCGCGCCGCAAGACGCGGCCCAGCGCCGCTCAGCGCGAAAGACGGCTCGAAGCGAAGGCCAAACGCTCGCGAACCAAGCAGCTTCGGATCCCACCGAGCGAGCAATAGCGAGTGGCTCAGCGGATACCCGGACCGACCGTGACCTTGGCGGTGGCGACAATAGCGGCACCAGCGCTGAGCCGCGCCACGTAGCTGCCGCCGTTCTGATAGATGTGGGTGACCTGCGCCCCGTGGACCTGAGCGGCTGCGGACCCATCGCCGAAATCGACGGCGCTGTCGGTCGGCGGGATCGGCGATACAGTGAACGTGACGCTGAGCGGCGCTGGGCCCGAAGCTGGATTGGCGGAAAGAGAGAGTGCCTGTTGCGCGTGAACGGGAATGGCCGCAAAGCAAAGAAGCACAGCCGTTGTCGCTAACCCTCGCCCAATCATCATGCCATTACCCCGTCAACTTCGAGATGCCGGATCGCAAACCCATGCCGCGCGGCAAGGATGTCGGCGATGCGGCTGCGGTGGCAGGTATGCGGATTGCCGCAATAACACAAGAGACAGCTGAGGCTGGTCGAGGAGATCGCCGCTGCTTCATGCAGCGCGTGCTCGGCCTCGGCGGTGGCGAGCTTGGCGTCGACGATCGACCAAAAGCGCTTCCACTGCCGCTTGTGGTTGGCCTCGCGGCCCTCCGGCGGCGTGCCCAGTGCCTTAAGGCCGACATAACGGATACCGGCTTCCTCAAGCCCGGCCGCGAGCTGGTTCTTCGAAAAGCCGGGACGGCGCGATTGCGGCCGATCGCGCACATCAATCAGGGTTTCGACTCCGGCCCCCTTGAGCGCCGCGATGACCTCAACCTGCCGTGCCTTCTCGTAACCGATGGTGAAGAGCGTGCGCCCGGCCACTACCCTACCCGGTAGCGATCGAGCGCCTCGCGGTCGAGCTCGACGCCGAGGCCGGGGCGTTCGGGCAATCTGATCGTGCTGTCGCCTTCGAGCTTCCAGTCGTGCTTCAACAGTTCGGTGCGCAACCCGTTGGGATTCTGGTCCCATTCGAGCACCAGCCCGTTCGGGATCGAGGCGGCGAAATGCAGCGACGCCATCAGCAGCACACCGCTGCCGAAAGCGTGCGGCGCGACCACGCGGTGATGCGCCTGGGCGAAGGCGGCGATGCGCTTGCCCTCGGAGAACCCGCCGGTCCAGGCGATGTCGGGTTGGACGATATCGACCGCGCCACGTTGGATCAGCTCGCGGAAGCCGGCGAGGCTCAGCTCTGTCTCGTAGCCGGCGATCGCGGTGTCGAGCGCGTCGGCGACCCGGGCGCTGCCGTCGATGTCGTCGGTATGTACCGGCTCCTCGATCCAGAAGAGTTTATAAGGCGCCATTTCGCGCCCCATCTCGATGGCAAAGGCCGGGCTCCACGCGCAATTGACGTCGACCATCAGCTTGGCCTTGGGTCCCAGCGCCTTGCGCACTGCGGCGATGCGGGCCAAATCCTCCGACGGATCGACCTCGCAGAACTCCGCGTTGCCGGTCACCTGGCGCAGATGGGTGCCGGTCGAGGGGTTGCGGCCGATCTTCATCTTCATGCCCTTGAAGCCGCGGGCGCGGTAGCTCTCGGCCTCGGCGGCGATGCCGTCGAGGCCCTTGCCTTCCTGATAGAACCCGCCGCTGGCATAGGCCTCGACCCGGTCGCGGCAGGCGCCCAGGAGCTTGTATACCGGCAGACCCGCGACCTTGCCGGCGATGTCCCACAGCGCGATGTCGATGCCGCTGATCGCGTTCATGACGATGCCGCGCCGCCCGTATTGCCGGGTGCGCACCGCCATCTTCTGCCACAGCGCCTCGATCATCAGCGGGTCTTCGCCGAGGAGCAGCGGCTTCAAATCCTTCTCGATGCAGGTCGCGGTGACGCCGCCGCCGGGCCCGGCCTCGCCGATGCCGATTGTGCCATCATCGCATTCGATTTCGACCAAGAGCGCGCCACGCCGCGCCTGCACTCCGGAGGCGCTAGCGTACGGCGGCTCGCACTTGTACGAGAGAGCGATGGTGCGAATATCCTTGATTTGCATCGCTAATCTCCGATCACCGCCATCAAATCGCACTGGATCTGCATTGGCGGGGTGAAGTCGCCGCTGGCGACGGTATGGCGAGCGGGACGCGAGTGTGGGTCGGGGAACATCTCGACCCAGTATTTGTTGAGGGTCGGGCGCAGCGCCCGGTCGGTGATCCACACGGTCATCTTGATGATATCGTCCGGGGTGCCGCCCGCGGTTTCGATCACCCGGCGAACATTGGCGAACATCGCGGCGCATTGCGCGTCGAGGTCTTCGGGCACCTTGCCGGTGGCGGGATCCGCGCCGGAAATCGCACCCGAGACGACGAATGGCCCGCGCCGGCTGGCGCTCGGGATCGGGTTGACATGCCGCGCCCCGGCGACGTCGATGCTGCGCCGCTTTTCCATGATCGCCTCCTCCCAGCCAACTCGCCGCGATGATAGGGACGCGGCGTTGGAGGGGCAACTCGGCGAACTTGAGTCTATGGCGTAATCGTGATGTCTCCGACCATTCCGGCCCAATCGTGGTCCGAGCAGATGAGCTTGTAGGAGCCAGGCTGCTGCGCGATGAAATAGAGGTCCTTTTGTTCCCCTGGCTCGACAACGATCTCGGTCAAGTCGGCGTTGACCACTTTGGCATCGCGAATTTGGATCGCCTTGAAGAACTCGGGCGCGGTGAACTCGTGCTGTTCCCGGCCCTGATTGTCGAGATGCAGGCGATAGGCGACGCCTTTATGGAACGTAAAGGTGTTCGGCTTGAACGCATACTCGACGGTGACGACGGTGACGGTCTGCACTTTCGACCAATCCGCGGCTCGGCTGCCGACGGGTGCAAGTGCGACAAGCAAAATGGCGGCGATCGCCGCGGGCGGTCCCACCAATCGCAAAACTCCCATGTCCCGGCACATACAAGAAAGCCGGCCGCGCACCAAGTACCGATCGCGTGAATGAAAATGAGGCGGCCCGAGAGCCGCCTCATTATCTCCGATATGGAGTTGTTGCCGCTTACGGGGCGATGATCTCGACCCGGCGGTTCTGCGGCTCACGCACGCCATCCGCCGTCGGCACCCGGTTGTCGTTCTCGCCGCGGCCAGACACAACCATCTGCGCCGGCGGTACGCCTTGGGCCGCCAACGCCTTGGCGACATTGTTCGCACGCCGCTCGGAGAGCCGCTGGTTGTAGCCGGGCGACCCCGACCGGTCGGTGTAGCCGGTCACCTGGATCTGCACCGGCGCCCCCGACTTATAGGCGTCAGCCGCCTGCGCGATGATCTGCCGGCCTTCAGCCGTGATCGTGTCCTTGTCCCAATCGAAGAACACGATGAACACCCTCGGCGCCGCCGGCGGCGGAGCCGGCATCGCCGCAGGTGCCGGCGGCGGTGGCGGCGGGGGTGCGAAGTGGTAGTTCAAGCCAACCCGCACCACGTCCTCGACAAAGGTCGAGGCCGAACGCAGCGTACTCACGTTGGTCGCGGGGACGGGGTAAACGTAGCGGAGATTGGCCGCGGTCGTGCCGAGATCGGCCCGGATGTATTCCGCCTTCAGGCTCCAATTCGGCAGGAACATCCATTCGGCGCCGCCACCCCAGGCCAGACCGGCGCCCCAGCGGTGGTGGTTATCGGTCGTTTGTGCCTGAGTTCCCGACGGCGGCACGCAAGTCGGACAGTTCCACGACGCGCTCATCGTCGTCTCGCCCCACGCCAACCCGGCGCTGGCAAAGAGCATCAAATTCGGGGTCGGCAGGAACCCGGCGCGCACCCGGTCGGTGCTCATAAAGCCGACGCTGCGCTTGAATGCGGTAGTGAATGCCGGGACGCCCGGGGAACCCGGGGCCACGATTCCGATGATTGGGGCGACGCCCGGAAACGCAAACGCCTGCGTGCCGGAGTCGGCTGAGCCGTCGTCGAAATCCATCTCGAAGCCGAGCACCCATTGCGGCGCGACCTGCTTGTTGTAGCCAAGCGTCGCGCCTGCCTGCCAACCGTCGTATGGGAGGTTGAGCTGGTTGGGAATCGCGCGACCGCCAAACGGGCCCGGCAACACAAGCGCACTCCCGAGACCGCCGCCGTCAGTGTCCGTCCCGGTGTTGACAACCCTATCCCGCGCGCTACCAACCCAACCGCCATTCACGCCGACATAGAACCCGGTCCAGTCGAGCGCCAGTGGCGGAGGCGGAACCTGCGCCAGCTGCGCCCCCGGTACCAGCGTACCTGCCGGCGCATCCTCGGCCAGCGCCGGCGTTACCAGAGCGGCGGCTCCAAGCAACGCGCCAACGACAAGCAGCCTCTTCATGACCGAAGTTCCCCCGTTGCTCGACAGAGCATTCTAGCCTATTCAACCTCTTAAGTCTGTTGCAAAACCGCAACATTCACTGTCTTTAACATGGCGGCGCCTCGAACTGCGTCGGGGCTGGAGCGCGCAACGAAAAGCCGCCGCGGCGAACCGCGGCGGCTTTTGCGTCCGAGTTGTCGCCGCTTACGGGGCGATGATCTCGACCCGGCGGTTCTGCGGCTCACGCACGCCATCCGCCGTCGGCACCCGGTTGTCGTTCTCGCCGCGGCCAGACACAACCATCTGCGCCGGCGGTACGCCTTGGGCCGCCAACGCCTTGGCGACATTGTTCGCACGCCGCTCGGAGAGCCGCTGGTTGTAGCCGGGCGAACCCGACCGGTCGGTGTAGCCGGTCACCTGGATCTGCACCGGCGCACCCGACTTATAGGCATCGGCCGCCTGCGCGATGATCTGCCGGCCTTCAGCCGTGATCGTGTCCTTGTCCCAATCGAAGAACACGATGAACACCCTCGGCGCCGCCGGTGGCGGGGCCGGCATCGCAGCCGGAGCGGGCGGCGGTGGCGGCGGGGGTGCGAAGTGGAAGTTCAAGCCCACCCGCACCACGTCCTCGACAAAGGTCGAGGCCGAACGCAGCGTGCTGTTCGTGGTGAGCGCGCCGCCAGGACCGTACACGTATTTGATATTGGCCGCGGTCGTCCCCAGATCGGCCCGGATGTATTCCGCCTTCAGGCTCCAATTCGGCATGAACATCCATTCGACACCGCCACCCCAGGCGAGACCGGCGCCCCATCGGTGATGGTTATCCGTTGTCGACGCCTGAGTCCCCGACGGCGGCGCACAGGTCGGACAAATGAACGACGCGCGCATCTCAGTCTCGCCCCAGGACAGACCGGCGCTACCAAAGATCATCAAATTCGGCGTCGGCAGGAACCCGGCGCGCACCCGATCGGTGCTCATAAAGCCGACGCTGCGCTTGAAAGTGGTCGTAAACGGCACGGTTCCTGATATGACGCCGTCATTGAAAAACGTCCGCGTCCCCGTGGCGTCGCCGTCGTCGAAATCCATTTCGACGCCGAGCACCCATTGCGGCGCGACCTGCTTGTTGTAGCCAAGCGTCGCGCCCACCTGCCAACCGTCATACGGCAAGCGGAACTGATTCGGGATCGCCCGGCCGCCAAACGGCCCCGGCGTCGTCAGAGCGGCGCCAAGCCCGGCCCCGTCGTTGTCCGTCCCGGTATTGACAACGTTGTCGCGAGCGCTGCTGACCCAGCCGCCGTTAACGCCGACGTAGAACCCGCTCCAGTCGAGCGCCGGCGGCGGTGCTGGCATCTGCGCCAATTGTGCCCCCGGCACCAAATTGCTCGCCGGCGCATCCTCGGCCAGCGCCGGCGTTATCACAGCGGCGGCAAGCGCCAACGCCGCAGCGGTTCCAGTGATCGAAAAGCGCATTACCCCCTCCACACGCTACGCGGTCGCACGAAATGAATATCGCCGACCGATACCCCCAGGTCAACTCAAGGGGCAATTCTAAAAGGGCATTGGATAAACTTTGGTTAGCGGACTGTGGCAGAATTATCACATTTCGGGATCAATTTCTGCGCAATTAGAGCCGCGATTGCCGCAATAGCATCCCAGCCAGCGCGACATGCGAGGATTTTCGCCAAATCAGATCGTTGGCAAGTCCTCGCGGGTGACAATCACGCCATTGGTGAGGGTGAATCGCACCAAGTTTACCGTTTTCGCCCATTCCGGAGAGCCTGAATAATAGGCAGGGACAATGCCGTTTCCGACCTGCGCCGGCCGGTCCCAATGTCCCAGCGCCACATAGTCGGCCGCTGTCGCTGCGATTGCCTCGTCGCTAATCAACCATGATGGACGCAGCGGGTTGTGCCAGGTTTCCGGCGGTTCGTAATGACCGTGGCCAACGCAGACCTGCCAGCGCGTCGTGCGCGGCCGCGGATCGCGCAGCGGGACCATGTTGTGATAATCGCGGTGCGCGTTGCCCCAGATTTCGAGCTCGCGGTCGGCAAAGCGGACCGTCCCGTCATCGGTCAGACCGAGAATCGATAGGCCGGAGATCGCGGCGTAACCGCCCCTCACATAGACCGAATTGGCGGTCACCGGATCGTGGTTGCCGGGCAGGATCACGACCGGCACGCCCGCCTCCGCGAGGAGCCGGCCGGCGCGGTCGATCGTCGCCGCGGTGACCATGTGATTGTCGAAGGTATCACCGGCGAGAATCACCGCGTTCGCCGCGATCGAGCGGGCATAGGCCAGAACGGCCCTCAGCCCGCCGGTGCCGTCGCCGCCGTGCTGAGCGGCGATACGGCCGTCATCGACATGCAAATCCGAGCTGTGGACGAGGGTCACCTCGCCCGCATTGCGCCTATCCGGGGTCACCTAGGTTCTCTCGAAATCGATGCGTTCGCTGACCGGCAGCCCATAAAGGTAGCGGCGCAGGCAATCAAGGCCCAGCTCGACCGCCCCGAGCCGCACCCACTCGCGCCCGCCCAGGATACGCGAGCGGCGCGATTCCACGTGGCCCTCGGTGGCAATGCCGATACAGATCGAACCACCGAAATCGATGCGGTCGGGGCCGTCGTCGAGATCGATCAGCACGGCCAGGGCGTGCGACGCCCCGCTTTCGCGCCGCGCCGCCCGGGCGACGGCTTCCGCGGTCTCACGCGTGATCTCAAGCGGCTCGGCCCCGGTCAGCCCAACCGCGTCGTAAATTTCGGCCAAATCGCGCGAGACGATGCCGCGGCGTAACACCGCCTCGGCGCCCGGCTGCGGCAGGAAACGCGCGGCCATCTGGCCGCCGGTGAAGGTTTCGACGAGCGCCAGCGTCCCGTGCTCGCGCTGCAGCGCCTTGAGGACGACGCCCTCAAGCGAATCGTCGTCCTCGGCGAGGATGAAATTGCCGAGCCGTTTTCTGACTTCGGCAACGACCGGACCGAGCTTGCTGTCGATATCGGCATGGTCGGCGCCGCGGACCGTCAACTTGGTCTCGATTTGCGGGTAATGCGCCCGAAAGCCGAGTTTGACGCTGCCATCCGGCACCATCTCCTCAAGCCCGGACAGCAGCTGGTCGACATGCGACTTGCCGAGCCCATAGGAATGAAACCGCTTCAGTTGAATCGCGGTCTGCGTGCCGCTCTTGGCGAGCAGCCGCGGAATGATCTGCTCTTCGAGCATGCGGCGCAGCTCGCGCGGCACGCCCGGCGTAAAGAAGAAGCGCGCCTTGCCGATGTCGAGGGCGAATCCGCAGGCGGTGCCGATCGGATTGTCGAGAACCTCCGAGGTGGTCGGCAGCATCGCCTGCTTGCGGTTGTTGGGCGACATGACCCGGCTGCGTTTGGCGAAAAACGCCTCCATCGTCGCCAACCATTCCTCGTTGAGCACCAGCTCGACCCCAGCGGCCTTGGCGGCGATCTCCTGCGAGAGGTCGTCGACGGTCGGCCCCAGTCCGCCATTCACAATGACCGCGTCGGCGCGCTGCCCGGCGTGCAGGAAGGCATCGAGTAGGGTGTCACGGTCGTCGCCGACCGTGGTGCCCCAACGGACCGCCAGCCCAACATCCTCCAGCTTCTGCGTGATGTAGCTGAAATTGGTATTGACGATCTTGCCGGTGAGGACTTCGTCGCCGGTACAGATAACTTCGATCAGCATGCGCGCCACATCGCATTGCGGTTTTGCGAACGAGCCATCAAACCCGATCCTGCGACAGGAGAAAAGAGAGCCGAACGCACGGCTGCGCCGCGCGGCGGAGCCGGGCTTGCCGCTAGTTCACCGCGCGTGGCGCGCCGGGGGCCTCCCTGGCCGGCCCCTGGAGGACATGGTGCAGCATCGCCGTGAACGGCTGATACAGAATCCGGTTCGCGTAACCGCTGAGATGGTTGTCATCGAAAAACAGCGGGTGGCCGGACTCCGTTACCGCGCGGCATATCCCATCCGGACAAAGAATATCGAGCGTGTCCCAGACAACGAGATCCGGGTAAGTCCTGACCAACTCGGCGATCGAATCCATGACCGGCTGCCGGTAGCGTTCCAGGTCGGCGCGGGCGATCGTTAGACCTCTCCGGCAAACCGGGTTCGCGGCGTCGAACCAGTCGGAGCAGCGAAACGCCGACGCGCGAAAAAGCGGCTCTGGGGCCAGAAGGACGAGGCGCAGGCCATGGCCTTCGAGCGCGCCGAGCGCGTCGACTGCCTGCCGGTAGGCCACCCGCCGCCGGTCGACCGTCTCGGAACTTCTCTCGGACCGGTCGACGCGCTCGTCGTCCAGCGGTCCGCGCTCGTCGACCAGCCGATTCATCCTCAACGACGGCATGAAGACGACATCGCCGGGCGCAGCCGTCTTCGCAATGTCAGCGACGGTGAGTTGGGTGAACGCTTCGCATTGCGGCTGGACATCGATCAGCCTCAAGAACGAGCAGCTGGTGTGATCGTATCTGACGACCCGAATGTCCTCCTCGTTCGCCAGGCGAAAGAAGACCGGGCGGAACGACCAGGCGTGAGAATCCCCGACCACGATCAGTCGCGGAACCGCCCCGACGATGCAGGGGCGCTGCAGCGTTTCGACCAGCGTTCCGTCGCTCAACTCCGTTATCGTCTGTTTCACCGCGCAGCCGTTCGGCGTCAGGGGGTCTGGCCAGGTATCGGGATACCAGTCGGCGCGCGCCCGCATAACGATGCTCAAGCTCAACGAGTCGCTGGCGCGGATGAGATTGTCGAGGCCGACCGCACCGATGAGACGACGGCGAGCCCGGCGGCCACGATCGCCGGCTTCGGTAGCGCCAGAACCCGGTGCCCGTGGCGGGTCGGTTCTTCGATCAGGACGTAGGAAAGGATCGCCAGCAGAAACGTGAGCGCCAACGCGATCAGCGGCATGACGAGGCCGGCCAGGCCGACCGTCCAGCGAAACAAGACAAAGACGCTCCAATGCCACAGGTAAAGCGAGTACGAAATCTTGCCGATCCCGCTAAACACCGGATGGCGCAAGAGGTTCGCCAGGGGCGACGCGACCTCGCGGCTTTCGGTCACGGCCGCGACAATCGCCAGCGCCCCGAGCGCCGCCGGTATCGCCCAGGGAAACGGGAACGCGTGGAAATCGGCGAAAATGCCCGCCGCGACGCCGATCAGGGCCCCGACAGCCAGCAAACCATGCCGGCTCGCGGGTGACAGAGGCGAGAACTTTGCCCTCACCCGGACCTGGAACAGCAGCGCGCCGAGCCCCAACTCCCAGAACCGCGCCGGCAGCAGATAGAAGCTATTTTTCTGGTCGCCGTCGCTGTTCCAGACGAGGATCAGGAACGATAGGACGCACAAAGCCGGCAACAGGTTGCGGCACAGCGCTCGCGGCAGCGCTGGCCAAAAGCGTGACCGCACGAAAAGATAAATGATCCCCGGCAGCAGAACGTAGAACTGTTCCTCGACACCGAGGGTCCAAGTTTGCGCAAAGGGATTGAGTTCGACGGCGGGAGAAAAATAGGTCTCGGCGTTGAACAGGGCGATGTTGCTGGCGCCGAAGAAAGCCCAGATTCCGGTATCGCGGATTGTCTGGTTCATCCAGGCGTCCGGGATGAACAGCACGGTGGGGATCGCGGTGACCAAGAGGCAGACCGCCAGCGCCGGCACGATCCGTAACACCCGCCGTGCGTAGAACTGCACGATCATCCCGCCGAACGGACGCCCGACGTCGCGCCAAAGCGACGAGGTCACGACGTAGCCGGAGATGACAAAGAACGTATCCACCCCAACAAAGCCGCCGGGCAGCAGATGCCGGTTGAGGTGGTAGAGCATGACGGAGAGCACCGCAAAGGCCCGCAGCCCGTCGATCTCCGGGATGTAGCCGACGGCGGCAGTCGTCGCGGACCGGCCGATGCCCTCAGGGTGGAGCTGTACGCTGGGCGGATCGGCAGCCTGCGGAGGATTCAACCGTAGCGCCTAGCCGCTTTTCGCCGCGCCGTAACGCAGCACCCTTATATTCTCGATCGTAACAAGGCCCGCGCGGACCATCGGCCGCACCGCTTCGTGATAGGCCTCGACCTTGGCGAGACTATCGACCACTTCGATTAGGATCGGCAGGTCGCGTGACAGAAGCAACTCGGCGCTTCTGGCATGGGCCGGTTCGCCGTAACCGCGGATGCCGCGCAGCGCAGTCGCCCCTGCTAGACCCATCTCGCGCGCCTTCAACACCAGCGCGTCGGCGAGCGGCTGGTCCTCAAAACTGTCATTCTCGCCGATATAGATGCGCAGCAGGGCCGCGTCGGCCGGAACGTCCATCGCCGCTCAGCACATGAAATTGAGCTTCAGCCCCGGCTCGGGCCACTCCATGACGCCGAGCTGCCCAGTCGCCGACAGGGAGATGTAGGCAGTACGCAGGCCCGGGCCGCCGAAGCAGATATTGGTCGGGTAGACATCGGGCATCTTGACCTGCCGCACCACCTGTCCGCTCGGCGAAATGACCGTGATATAGCCGGTCACCAATGTGGCGACGCAGATATTGCCGTTGGCCTCCAGCGCCAGGCTGTCGAAGCGCTGGAACCCCGGCAGCCCGCAGACGCAGCGCCCGCCATAGGGGGCCGGGAACGGTTCGTGCTTGACCTGGCCGGGCGCGAGGATGTCCCAGGCGTAGATGCGCGAGGTCTCGGTGTCGGCGACATAGACGGTCTTCTCGTCGGGCGACAGGCCGACCCCGTTCGGCGTGACAATCGGATAGACCAGCTCCTTGATCGACGAGCCGTCGGGCAGCGCGTAGTAGAGCCCGCCATTGTCGCGCTGGTGCTTGTAGCGCTTGCCGAGATCGGTGAAATAGAACCCGCCTTGCCTGTCGAACACGAGGTCGTTCGGGGCCGATAATTTGTGGCCGTTGACCTCGCTGTAGAGCGTCTTCGTCTGGCCGGTCTTCGGGTCGATGCGCTGGATCGAACCGCCCTTGTAGTCGGGCGCCGGGCCGGTCGAGAGGAAACTCGGGGTCGTCTCGTAGACCGCCCCACCATTGTTGCAGACATAGAGCGCGCCGTCGGGACCGGTGGCCACGCCGTTCGGCCCGCCGCCGGCCTTGCCGATCTCGGTCTTGCTGCCGTCGGGCGCGACCCGGGTGACCTTCTTCCCGGAAATCTCGCCAAGGATCACCGACCCGTCGGCCATCCACACCGGGCCTTCGGGAAACCCGAGGCCGCTTGCCATGATCTTCACGTCGGGCATTACGCTCCCCCTTGACTTCTAGCCGTTGACCTTGCGGATCAGCTCGGCCCATGTGTCGAGCAACGGCACGACCTTGTCGGCGCCCTCCGGCGGCAATGGGGCGACGACCCGCGCGACCCCCAGTTCCTTGTAGCGCATCAGCTGATCGTAATCGGCCGCGGCGCCGAACATCGAGATCGGCGCGTCGGCGAGGCTGCGCCCGGCCTCGGCGAGCATCTCTTTGTACTTCGGGAAATACTCCTCGAACTGGCCGTAGATCGGCCGGCCGGCGATCGGGATCCAGCCATTGCCGTAGCGGACCGCGCGCCGCGCCGCGTGCGGGAACGCGCCGCCGACGATGATCGGCAGCGGGTTCTGCACCGGTTTCGGCCAGGCCATCATCGGCGGGAAATCGACGATCTCGCCGTGGTATTCGGGCTTCGACTTGGTCCAGATTTCGCGCATCGCCTCGACCTGCTCGCGCATGCGCTTGAAGCGGGTGGCGAAGACGGTGCCGTGATCTTCCATCTCGTCCTGGTTCCAGCCGCCGCCGATGCCGAACAGGAACCGGCCGCCCGATACCTGGTCGAGCGAGGCGGCAAGCTTGGCGGTCTGGATCGTGTCGCGCTGTATCACCAGGCAGACGCCGGTGCCGACCTTGAGCTTCTTGGTGGCCGCCGCCGCGGCGGTCAGGATCACGAACGGGTCCATCGCGTCGTAATACATTTTCGGCACGTCGCCGCCGCCCGGGAATGGGGATTTGCGGGAGAGCGGGATGTGCGAGTGCTCGGGCGCCCACAGCGACTCGAACCCACGCGCCTCGCAGGCCTGGGCCAGAGCGACGATCGGCATCGAGTAGTCGGTGTGAAACATGAATGCGCCGAAATCCATCGCGTCCTCCCATAAAGCTCGCTACATCAACCTTAGCCGCTATCCCGGCGACTGAGCTAGTGGCGCAGGCTCAGAACTACTCTTCTCTCGTATCACCCCGGCGAAGGCCGGGGCCCATTCCTGTCATGGGTACCGGCCTTCGCCGGTATGGAGAGAGGTTCAATCCGCCGACAGAGCGCCCCAGCTCGCGACATGGGCGACGCGCAGGGCGATGACAGGCAAGCCGTCGAGGGTCATCGCGCGGTATTGTGGATAGCGCTCGCGCAGCAGCCGCTGCGCCCGGTCGTGCTCCTCGCCGTCGTCGAGGATGTCCGCTCGGCCGCGCAGCATGACCCAGCCGAGCCGGCTCCAATCCTCGTCGTAGCGGTCGACGATGAAGGCCGCGTTGGGGTTTTCCAGAATGTTGCGAACCCGCTTCAGCGGCCGATCGCGCCGCTTCGGCTTCTCGTCAATCGTGACGTAGAGGGTGTCGGCCGCGAGCGCGAAGCAGACCGGCGTCAGAAACGGCGCACCGCTCGCGTCGGCGGTCGCGAGGTGGCCGACCCGGCGGGTATCGATGAAGCGGCGCTGCTCGTCGTTCAGCATTGGGCGATCTTGCGGGAACTGACGCGCGATGCCTATGGTTTTGCGGATCACAGGAGATACGAATGGCCGAGGCCTCGACGACGGCGCTGAGCCCGGAGACGGTGCTCGCCGAGATGAAGAAGAACGGCGTCAGCCACATTGTCTGGCTGCCCGACAGCGAGACCAATTGGCTTTATTTGCTGATGCAGGCCGAACCGTCGCTGACCCTGGTCGGGGTGAGCCGGGAGGGTCATGCCTGCTCGATCGCCTCCGGGCTGGCGGCGGGCGGCGCCAAACCGATGATCCTCATCCAGAACACCGGATTGCAGGAATTCGGGCGACTCGCTGCGCGGCTGGCTGCTCGGCATGAATGTGGGCTGCGTGATGATGGTCGGCTATCGCGGCTGGACCCGGCACGGCGTCACCACCGACACCGCGGCGACCTATACCGAGCCCTTCATCAATGCCTACGGGCTCAATTACTACCTCGTCGAAAATGACGCCGATGCGCCGCGCATCTCGGTCGCGTTCGAGGAGGCGGCCAAGACCAAGCGGCCGGTCGTCGTCCTGGTCGGCGACGAATACCACGGCTTTAACCGTTAGACGGAGGGCACGATCATGATGCGTATCGCCGAAGCCCTCGCCGCCTTCAAACCGCACCGCGGCGACGCGATCGTCGTTCCCGGCCGCGGCGGCAAGTTCTGGGTCGAGCTGACCGGCAACGAGAAGATGGACGTGCCGCTCGGCGACCCGGCGATGGGCGGTCATGCCGGCTTCGCGCTCGGCCTCGCGCTGGCGCAGCCGAAGCGCCGGGTCGTGCTGTTCGATTCCGAGGGCGATATCCTGATGAGCCTCGGCATGCTGACGACGATCGCCGAGCAGGCGCCAGCGAACTTCTACCACTTCCTCTTGGACAACGAGGTTTACGCCACAACAGGCGGGCAGCCAGTGCCCAACGCGAAGAACGTCAAGTACGACCGCCTCGCATTGGCCGCCGGCTATCCGCGCGCACAGGCGTTCGACAAGCTCGACGATTTCGACCGCGCCTTGCCGGAAATCTTCGCGCGGCCGGGTCCGGTCTTTGTCGCGCTCAAGGTCTATCCCGAGATCGAGAACGCGCCGATCGGCAGCCGCGTGCGCTGGAACAAACGGTCCCGCACCGGGGTCGTCGCCGATTTGCAGGGCGAGCTGGGAATTAGCTCCTAGCACGCCTGGCGCGTCCAACTGACGCGCCGGTTGTGCGCGGGGCAGCCATCCCCCAGTATGCATCTGCTGATTTTTTAGGCACCCGGGGGTTGCATGGCTTGGGGGAAATTTGGCGCGGCGCGCCGGTTGCTGCGCCTTTTTGTCGTGGCGGCGAGTAGTCTAGGGCTGATGATCGGCAGCGCCGCGGCGGCCGACCTGCGCGTGATCGATAGCGGCAACACCGCCTGGGTCCTGGTTGCCTCGGCGCTGGTCTTGTTCATGACCCTGCCTGGCCTGGCGCTTTTCTATGGCGGTCTCGTTCGCGCCCGCAACCTGCTGTCGGTGCTGATGCACTGTTTCGTCATCAGTTGCATCGTGTCGCTGCTCTGGGTGGCAATCGGATATAGCCTGGTCTTTACACCCGGCAACGCAGTGATCGGCTCGCCGGACACCGCCTTCTTGACCCAGATACGCGAGCATGTCCTGTCGAACGGCCTGCCCGAGGCTGCGGTCGTGCTGTTCCAGATGACTTTCGCGATCATCACCCCAGCGCTCATCATCGGCGCCTTTACCGAACGTGCCCGGTTCGGTTTCGTGATCCTGTTCTCGGCGATCTGGCTGATGCTGGTCTATGTGCCGGTAGCGCATTGGGTCTGGGGCGGCGGTTGGCTCGCCGCGGCGGGCACTATCGATTTCGCTGGCGGCATCGTCGTCCACACGACGGCAGGCGTCTCCGCGCTCGTCGCCGCCATCCTTGTCGGCCCCCGCGACGGGTTTCCGCTGCGGCTGGAGCCGCCGCACAGCCCGGGCATGACGATGGCCGGGGCCGGGATGCTGTGGGTCGGGTGGTTCGGCTTTAACGGGGGCAGCGCGCTCGCCGCCGATGCGTCGGCGGCCTCGGCGATCCTTGCGACACACCTTGCCGCCGCGGCGGCCGGCCTGGCCTGGATGACCGTGGAACGCCTGCGCTTCGGCAAGCCGAGTTCGGTCGGCATCGTTACCGGGTGCATTGCCGGGTTGGCAACGATCACCCCAGCATCGGGCTATGTCGGTCCGATGGGCGCGACCGCAATGGGCGCGGTCAGCGGTGTTCTGTGCTTCTTTGCCACCGGATTTATCAAGAACCGGCTCAAGATCGACGATTCACTCGATGTCTTCGCGGTGCACGGGATTGGCGGGATTCTCGGGTCGCTGCTGGTCGCCGCGTTCGCGTTGCCGGCGCTCGGCGGCAGCGGTTTCGGCCATGAGACAACCGCCAGCGCCCAACTCGGCGCCCAGGCTCTGGGGGTCGGCGCGGTAGCGTTGTGGTCAGCGATCTGCACGTTCCTTGTGATCAAGCTGCTTGGGCGAACGGTCGGGCTCAGGGTCAGCATCGACGAACAGCACGAAGGCTTGGACCTCGCCACTCATGGCGAGCGCGCCTATGACCTGGCATAAACCAGCGACTGTCGTATCGCTCGCCAGACCTTCTCCGAGGTGACCGGCATCTCGATATGGGTAACGCCGAACTCGGATAGCGCGTCGACGACCGCATTAACGATGACCCCGAGCGACGGGGTGATGCCGCCCTCGCCGCCGCCGCGGAAGCCCAAGGGATGCGTCGTCGACGGCACCTCGCTAATATCGGTGGCGAAGAACGGCAGGTCTTCGGCGCGCGGCATCGCGTAGTCCATGAACGAGCCGGCGAGCGGCTGCCCACTCTCGGGATCGAAGACGCAGTGCTCCATCAACGCCTGGCCCATGCCCTGGGCGATGCCGCCATGGGTCTGGCCGTGGATGATCATCGGGTTGACCGCGCGGCCGACATCGTCGATCGCCGTATAGCGGGCGAGCTCGATCGCGCCGGTCTCGGGGTCGATCTCGACCTCGGCGACGTGCCAGCCATGGGGAAACGACGAAATCCGGCTGACCACGTCGCCGGTGCCCGACAGCTTGCCGCGCAGTTCCGCCGGTAGCCGCGTCTCGGTTTCCGCCGCCTTGGCAACATCGAACAAGCCCACGGCGCGGTCGGTGCCGCTCACGGTGAAGCGGCCGTCGGCAAAGCCGATATCGGCTTCGGCCGCCTCGAGCAGGTGCGCGGCGATCTGCAGACCCTTGGCGATGATCTGCTGCGAGGCGGCATGCATGGTGATCGAGGCAAGGCGGATCGAGCGGCCGGAATGGGAGCCGGCGGCGAACTTGTTGCGGTCGGTGTCGCCGGTGACGAGGCGGATGCGCCCGTTCTCGATCCCGAGCCAGTCGCCGAGCAGCTGGGCATAGCTGGTCTCGTGCCCCTGCCCGCTCGACAGGGTGCCGATCTCGACCTCGAGCAGGCCGTGCGGCAGCACCGTCACCACCGCTTCTTCCTGCGGCGCGCCGCTCTGCGATTCGACATAGGTGCCAAGGCCGATGCCGCGATAGCGGCCGCGCGATCGCGTCTCCTCGCGCCGCGCCGGGAAGCCGTCCCAATCCGCCAGAGCCAGGGTGCGGTCGAGGATTTGCGCGTAAGCGCCGCTGTCGTAGGTCATGCCGAACGGGTTCGGGTAAGGCAGCTCGTCCTCGCGGATCAGGTTGCGGCGGCGCAGCGCGACCCGATCGAAGCCGAACTCGCGCGCGGCGCGGTCGATCAGCCGTTCCATGACAAACATCACCTCGGGCCGGCCGGCGCTGCGGTAGGGCGCCGTTGAAACGGTGTGGCTAAACACGGCGCGCGCCCGCGCCCGAGCCGCCGGGATGCGGTAGATGCTGGTGCTGAGTTCGGTGCCCTTGGTCAGCGGCACAAACGAGGCGGCGTAGGCGCCGACATTGCTAAGGTTCGAGGTACGGAAGGCGAGAAAATTTCCCTCCGCGTCAAGCGCCAACTCGGCGGTGACGGTGAGGTCGCGTCCCTGGAAATCGGTGACCAGTGCCTCGCCGCGCTCGCAGAGATATTTGACCGGCCGGCCAGTGCGCTTTGCCGCCCAGCAGGCCAGCGCCAGCTCGGGATAGGTGTTGTTGCGGGTGCCGTAATTGCCGCCCACATCGTCGGCGGTGACGCGAACTTGGGCCTCGTCGACGCCGAGCATATGGGCGACGTCGCGCTTGGGCCGGCCGACCCCGCCGCCGGGGGCGTAGAGCGCATATCGGTCGCGCGTGGGATCGTATTCGGCGAGCGCGGTGCGCGCCTCCATCGGCACGCCGGTCACCCGCTGGACATGCGTGTCGAGGCGCGCGATGTGGGCGGCCCGAGCGAAGGCGGTTGCGGTCGCCTCGCCGTCTCCCACCATCGCGTCGACGACGACGTTGGGTTTGTCCCAGACTCGTGGCGCGCCGCGTTCGGCGGCGGTAACGGCGCCGACCACCGCCGGTAGCGCGTGGTACTCCACCGCGATCAGCTCGGCCGCGTCCTTGGCGCTGGCGAGAGTTCTCAGCGACGACCAGCGCCACCGGCTCGCCAACGAATCGCACCCGCGCGACCGCGAGCGGCAGTTGCGCCGGCGCTTCGATCTCCGCGCCGTCGCTGTTCACGAGCGTGATGTCGGGCGGACTAGTGGACTTCGGCGCGTGCGGCATCGGCCGTAATCCATCAGAGAGGTAATCCTCGCCCGTCAGCACCGCGACGACACCCGGCACCGCGACAGCGTGACGCATGTCGATCGTCACGATTTCGGCATGCGCATGTGGCGAGCGGAGGACGTAGGCGATGAGCTGGCCAAGAAGATTCCGGTCGTCGCCGTAGCGGCCGCACCCGGTCAAAAACCGCAGATCCTCTTGCCGAACCGGGGATTGCCCGATGCCGGCTCGGGCCAGCGGAACGCTCTCGTCCGCCATCTCAAATACTCCTCGAGCGCTGTACGAAAAGTGGGAAAAATATTTCGGGCATGTTCAGCTTACATTAAGCGTACGCGCCTATAACAGCCGTCGCCGGTAAGGAGATTGTCCAATGTACCGCCTGCTTGTGAGACTTCTTCAAGACGAATCCGCCGCGACCGCGATCGAATATGGACTGATCGCCGCTCTCATCGCCGTGGCGGCAGTCAACGTGATGGGAACCGTCGGTACGCGCCTGTCGACGACCTTCAACACCGTCGCCACCAAGCTCTAGCCGGAACGTGACGCCGGACTTGAGCATTAAACTCACAATATACCTCAAAACTCCGCCAGAATTTAGCGATCTGTGCCGACGATTTACCTCAAATTAATCATGAGAAACTAAGACGCAGGCCTAGCCAAGGCGGGGCCATCAGATGCGCGACCTCTTCGTGAGACTGTTCAAGGACGAGACCGGGGCGACGGCTATCGAATATGGCTTGATTGCCGCCCTGATCGCGCTGGCGGCCATCAGCACGATGACCAACATTGGCAAGAACCTGTCGACGACATTCAACACCGTTGCAACCAAGCTGTAGGCGATAGCGGAAAGGCGCGCGGGTGATCACCCGCGCGCCTTCGCTTTTTGCCGGGGGTCAGGCCGCCGCGGCGGCGGGCGCGGGCTCGCCGATCATCAGACCCAGAGGGCTCGCGGTCACCTTAACCGTGGCACCATCTGGGATCTTCCCTTCGAGGATCTGCTGGGCCAGCGGGTTTTGCAGCTCGCGCTGGATCACCCGCTTGAGCGGCCGGGCGCCGTAGACCGGGTCGTAGCCGGCATTGCCCAGCCACTCGTTGGCCTTGGCATCGAGCTCGAGCACGATCTTGCGGTCGGCCAGAAGCTGCCGCAGCCGGCCCAGCTGGATCGTGACGATGCCGGTCATGTCCTCGCGCGACAAGCGGCGGAACAGCAGTATCTCGTCGAGACGATTGAGAAATTCCGGCCGGAAGGCGTGACGCACCGCCTCCATCACCGCCGGCCGCGCCTTCTCGATGTCGGCGTCGTCCGGCAGGTTGGCGATCGCCTCGCTGCCGAGGTTCGAGGTCAGCACGATAAGGGTGTTGCGGAAATCGACCGTGCGGCCCTGGCCGTCGGTCAGGCGGCCGTCGTCGAGTACCTGGAGCAACACGTTGAAGACGTCGGGGTGCGCCTTCTCGACCTCGTCGAAGAGGATAACCTGATAGGGCCGCCGCCGCACCGCCTCGGTCAGCGAGCCGCCCTCGTCATAGCCGACATAGCCCGGCGGCGCGCCGATGAGCCGCGAGACGGTGTGCTTCTCCATGTATTCCGACATGTCGATGCGCACCATGGCGCTCTCGTCGTCGAAGAGGAATTCGGCGAGCGCCTTGGTCAGCTCGGTTTTGCCGACGCCAGTCGGCCCGAGGAACAGGAACGAGCCGATCGGACGGTTCGGGTCCTGCAACCCGGCGCGGGCGCGGCGGATCGCGTTCGACACCGCGACCACCGCCTCGTCCTGGCCGATGACTCGGCGGCGCAGGTTTTGCTCCATCGTCAACAGCTTCTCGCGCTCGCCTTCGAGCATCTTGTCGACCGGGATGCCGGTCCAGCGCGATACGATCCCGGCGATGTGCTCGGGGGTCACCGCTTCTTCGAGCATGCGTCCGCTACCGGGGCCCTCGGCCTCGGCGATCTTGCGCTCGAGTTCCGGAATGACGCCGTAGGTGAGCTCGCCAGCGCGGCTCCAATCGCCGCGGCGCTGTACGATCTCCAATTCGGCGCGAGCCTGGTCGAGCTGTTCCTTGAGCTTCTGCGCCCCGGCGAGCTTGCCTTTCTCGGCCTGCCACTCGGCGGTGAGCTCCGCCGATTCCTGTTCCAGCTCCTCCAATTCCTTGACCAGCTTGGTCAGCCGGTCTTTCGACGCGGCGTCGTTCTCCTTTTTCAGCGCCTCGCGCTCGATCTTGAGCTGCATGATGCGGCGGTCGAGCTCGTCGATCTCCTCGGGTTTCGAGTTCGACGACCATGCGCAGCCGCGAGGCCGCTTCGTCCATCAGGTCGATCGCCTTGTCCGGCAGGAAGCGATCGGTGATGTAGCGGTTGGACAAGGTCGCCGCCGCGACGATCGCCGCGTCGGTGATCCGCACCCCGTGATGCAGCTCATATTTCTCTTTGATGCCGCGCAGAATCGAGATCGTGTCCTCGACCGACGGCTCGCTGACGAAGACCGGCTGGAAGCGCCGCGCCAGCGCCGCATCCTTCTCGATGTGCTTGCGGTATTCGTCGAGTGTGGTGGCGCCGACGCAGTGCAGTTCGCCGCGCGCCAGGGCCGGCTTCAGCATGTTGGACGCGTCCATCGCGCCTTCCGCCTTCCCGGCCCCGATGAGCGTGTGCAACTCGTCGATGAAGAGGATGATGTCGCCCGCCGCCGCGGTGATCTCCGACAGCACGGCCTTCAAACGCTCCTCGAATTCGCCGCGGTATTTCGCGCCGGCGACCAGCGCGCCGAGGTCGAGCGCCAGCAGGCTCTTGTTTTTCAGGCTCTCCGGCACATCGCCGTTGACGATGCGCAGCGCCAGCCCTTCGACGATCGCGGTCTTGCCGACGCCGGGCTCGCCGATCAGCACCGGGTTGTTCTTGGTGCGGCGCGACAGCACCTGGATCGTGCGACGAATTTCCTCGTCGCGACCGATGACGGGGTCGAGCTTGCCCTCGCGCGCCACAGCGGTCAGGTCGCGCGCATACTTCTTCAGGGCTTCGTAGCTGTCCTCGGCAGAGGCGCTGTCGGCGGTGCGCCCCTTGCGCACCTGCTCGATCGCGGCGTTGAGGCTCTGCGGGGTTACGCCGGCGGCGGCGAGCGCCTTACCCGACGGGGTGGATTTGTCCATCGCCAGGGCGAGCAGCATACGCTCGACCGTGACAAAGCTGTCGCCTGCCTTCTCGGCGATCTTCTCGGCCTCGTCAAAGACGCGGGCCAGCTCCGGGCTCATGTAAACCTGGCCGGCGCCGCTGCCCTCGACCTTGGGCTGGCGGTTGAGTTCGGTCTCTACCGCCTGCAGCGCAGCCTTGGCATTGCCGCCGGCGGCATTGATCAGGTTGGCGCAAAGGCCTTCCTTGTCGTCGAGCAGGATCTTGAGCAGATGTTCAGGCGTCAGCCGCTGGTGTCCGCTGCGCAACGCCAAATTCTGGGCGGCCTGGATAAATCCCTTGGACCGCTCGGTATATTTCTCGAGTTCCATGAGTTGTCTCCGATGAACCAGCCGCCCCGACCCCCCATCAGGCAGGTCCAACGGCCCTTCACCGAAATGATATGGGAGCGGCCGCCAGACCACTCAAGCCTAGGAACTCACCCCGCTACGTCATTGACCGAGATCAATGACCGGCGGGCGCTGTAGCCCGCTATTCCGGCCGCCCGGTGATAAACGACGGCAGCTGATCGTCGTCTTCGATCGGTTCGGGAGGCGGTGGCGGCGTCTGTTGAATCTGCACATGCGCCTGCTGGCCTGGGTGGCCGTCATGGCCTTGAGGATCGTTTTGGCCCTGCCCCTCGTCGTGATGACCCTGATGGCTTTGATGACCCTGCGGCTGCCGGTCGTATCCCTGCTGGCGCTCGTAACCGTGACCCTGTTCGTCAGGCTGCTCGCCCTCGCCGTTGGCCATCATGTCGCCATCGGGCGACATCTGCTGATGCTGTTGCCTCTGCTGGTGCTGGAAGCCCTCGCCCTGCGCGTTCATCACCCGGAAATAGTGTTCCGCGTGCTGAAAGAAATTCTCCGCAGCGATGCGGTCGCCCGCCGATTGCGCTTCGCGCGCCAGACCCAGATAACGCTCGTACACCTGATAGGCATTGCCGCGAATTTTGACGTTGGGACCATTGCTGTCGAAGGTTTGCGACCGGTGCTGCGGACGCGGCCCTCCCCCTCGATTCGGGTTGTTGTTGTGGAACGGATTGCCGCCGCCGTTGCGGCCGCGCGATCGCTTTTGTGGTCTCATGTCACCTGTCTTGTCGCGGTGGAACCTATCGGATCGCCCTCAGCCGCATGCTCGGCACCCATCCATCGTGGTGCTGCGATCCGATCCCTTATGCGGCGCATTCCCGCCCCGTCACGCTTTCAACGTTTCGCGGGCGGATGTATGCCATCCTAGGCGCGAGATTTGCCGGTTCCAACCATTTTCTCTCCGCCGTCCCGATACGCGACGACACATCTTGGAATCCCGGCTAGATCGGGAACGATGCAACCAATTCGTAAACCGCTGGCGCCGATCAGTTCCGCCACCGCGCCGTCTTGACCCTGGCCGAATTCCCCTGCGAACACTCCTCCCGGCACGAGCAGGCGGGGCAATTGCGTGGTGATCGCGCGGTAAGCGTCGAGTCCATCGGCGCCGCCGTCTAGAGCGCGGCGCGGGTCGTAATCGCGCACCTCCGGCGGCAATCCTTCGATGTCAGCAGAAGCGATATAGGGCGGATTGGCGACAACGACGTCGAATTCTTGGCCGAGCGGCTGAGCCCAATCGCCAACAACGAATTCCGACCGGGCGGCGAGCCCAAGCTTCTCGGCGTTGCGACGTGCCATCTCCACCGCTCCCGGCGCGGCGTCGACGCCGACCCCCGACGCCGCCGGCAGCTGCGACAACAGCGCCAGCAGCAGACAGCCGCTGCCAGTGCCGAGATCGAGAATACGCCAGGCGCGTGCCCGGTCCGGCAAACGCGCCAGCATTGCCTCGACCACCGTTTCCGTCTCGGGACGCGGATCGAGCGTATCGGGGGACAACATGAACTCGAGCCCCCAGAACTCACGCACGCCGGCGATGCGGCTGAGAGGTTCGTGCCTCACCGCTCGCGCCAGAACGGCGGCGACCCGCTCGCCCTCGTCCTCCGTAATCATGCGGTCGAGCCGCACGAAGACCTCGCTTTGCGACAGGTCGAGCGCGACGGTGAGCAGCCGGCGGGCGCGGCGGCGCGCCTCGTCGAACCCGGCCGCCTGCAACGTCGCGGCGACCGCACCGAGCGTCGAGCCGATCGTCTCGGGTGGGGTCATTCCCCGGGGTTACTCGGCAGCGGCGGCCAGCCGCTCGGCGGTATCGGCGGCGGTCAGCGCGTCGACGATCTCGTCGAGCGCCTCGCCCGACATCACCTTCTCGATCTTGTAAAGAGTCAGGTTGATGCGATGGTCGGTGACGCGGCCCTGCGGGAAATTGTAGGTGCGCACCCGCTCGGAACGGTCACCGCTACCGACTTGGCTCTTGCGGTCGGCGGCGCGCGCCGAGTCGCGAGCATTGCGCTCCATCTCATAGAGCCGGGCGCGCAGCACCTTGAGCGCCTTGGCCTTGTTCTTATGCTGCGATTTCTCATCCTGCTGGATGACGACGAGACCGGTCGGCAGATGGGTGATCCGCACTGCGCTGTCGGTGGTGTTGACCGACTGCCCGCCCGGCCCGCTGGAGCGGTAAACGTCGATGCGTAGATCCTTATCGTCGATGGCGATATCGATCTCCTCGGCCTCGGGGAGTACCGCGACGGTCGCCGCCGAGGTATGGATGCGGCCGCTCGCCTCGGTCTCGGGCACGCGCTGTACCCGGTGGACGCCGCTTTCGAATTTGAGCCGGGCGAAGACCCCGCGACCGGTGATCGAGGCGCTCGCTTCCTTGACCCCGCCGATGCCGGTCTCCGAGACGTCGTTGAGCTCGAACTTCCAACCCTTGAGCGCGGCATAGCGCTGGTACATGCGGAAGAGCTCTGCGGCGAACAGCGCCGCCTCGTCGCCGCCGGTGCCGGCGCGCACCTCGAGGATTGCGTTGCGCTCGTCGTCCTCGTCCTTGGGGACGAGCGACATGCGCACGCGCATCTCAAGTTCGGGCAGGCGCTCGCGCAGCGCCTGTATCTCCTCGTCGGCCATTGCCTTCATTTCAGGGTCATCGGCTGCATTGGCCATCTCAGTCGCGGATTCCATCTCCGACTGCGCCTGGCGCAACTCGGCGATGACCTCGACGATCGGCGACAGCTCGCTGTACTCCTTCGATAATTTGACGAAATCGGTGCCCGAGATGCCGGCACCCGACAGAGCCGTGCCAAGCTCCTCATGGCGCCGGGTCAGCTGATCGAGGCGGGATTCGAGCGTGGCGTCCATCAGGCGAGCGCCTTCAGCTTCTCGACCAGATCAGGCAGGGTCGACGCGACGATCGGCACCTCGGACTGCTCGCCGCTATCGAGATCACGCAGTGTCACCACGTTGCGCGCCACCTCATCATCGCCGATCAGCACGGCGGCGCGCGCGTTAACCCGGTTAGCGCGGCGCATCCGCCGGCTGACATTGCCGGAATAGCCGAGATCGACCGCAAAGCCCTGGCCGCGCAGCGTCTCGGCCATGGTCAGCGCCAGCGCTTCGCCCTGCTCACCGACAGGTACCAGCGCGACCGGCCGCGCCGGCGGCGGCGGCTCGTCGATTAACAGCGCCAGCCGTTCGATCCCCGCTGCCCAGCCGACGCCTGGCATCGCCGGACCGCCCATGAGCTCGACTAGCCCGTCATAACGCCCGCCGGCCAGCACCGTACCCTGGGCACCCAGATCGGTGGTTACAAACTCGAAGACCGTATGCGTGTAGTAGTCGAGCCCGCGCACCAGCCGCGGATTGAGGCGATACTCGATCCCCAGCCGGTCAAGCCCGTCGCGCACGGCGGCGAAGAAGTCCCGGGAAGATTCGTTGAGGTAGCGGTCGAAAGGCGGCGCATCCGCGTTGATGCGGATATCGCCGGGGTCTTTCGAATCGAGAATGCGCAGCGGGTTGGTATCAAGCCGCCGCCGGCTGTCTTCCGACAGCGAGCCGCGGTGCGCCGAGAAGTAGTCGACCAGCGCCCTGCGATAGTCGGCTCGGCTCTCGGGATCGCCGAGCGTGTTCAATTCGAGCATGGCCCGGTCGGCAACACCGAGCGTTTCGAGGATGCGGCGGCCAAGCGCGATTACCTCGATGTCAGCTTGGGCCTGCGCGACGCCCAGCAGCTCGACGCCGATCTGGTGGAACTGGCGGAACCGGCCCTTTTGCGGCCGCTCGTAGCGGAACATCGGGCCGCTATAGAAGAACTTGAGCGGGGTCGACTGCGTGAGACCATTCGACAGCACCGCGCGCACCACGCCGGCAGTGTTCTCCGGCCGCAGGCTCAGATCCTCGCCGCCGCGGTCCTTCAGCGAATACATCTCCTTGGCGACGATGTCGGTGTGCTCGCCGATCGGCCGGGCGAAGACCTCGGTGAACTCGAAGATCGGCGTGACGATCTCGTCGAAGCCGTAGAACGCAGCGTCGGCGCGCGCGGTCTCGCTCACCTGGCGGTGGCGGCGCGCCGCGTCGGGCAAAAGGTCCTGCGTGCCGCGAACCGGCTGCAAGGAAGGCATCGATGCTCTCTGACGGGGTGGTGCGTTAAGCCAAGGTCACAAAGATCGGGGCTCTTGGCAATCGCTGCAAGCTACTGGAACAGCGAACGATAAAAATCGACGACCCCAAGCGACCCCATCACCTTCCCGGCCGGACCAAACGGCGACAGCATGTAGAGCACCCACATGACATGTGCGGTGGCGATGCTGAGCACCGCTCCGGCCCCCGCGACGCGCGACGCGAAGCCCGCCGGCGCTGCCGCGAGCCGGGCGAATCCAAGGAACGCGAACAGCTCGAAAAACGGATAGAACTCCATCCGATAGCGGAATGAGGTGCCGAACACGGTCAGCATCAGCAGGATCGAGACGAACAATCCCGCTCCCGCCGCCGCAATGAGCCACCGACGCTCGACGCTCTGATGAAACGCCTGGATCACCCCGTAGACGCATAACGCGAGCAACAGGGGGTCAGAGACGAAAAAGCTGCTCGGCGGCAGCTCCGAGCAGCAGGCGCTGTAGCCGTTCTCAAACCCCGACCAAAGGAAATTTCCGGCCGCGTCGCGCAACACCCAGAACGGCGCGAAGTAATAGGAGAGCCCGTAGCCGATGCGCTCCAGATTGAACGCGCCATAGTGCTGCAGCCGGGCAAGGCGGTCGGGGTATTGCTCGTTGATGAGCGCTCGGGTGAAGTCGGCAAAGACCAGCGGGTTGCCCCAGCGCATGGCATTGACCCCGCCGGTCGCGAGCACAAAGCCGAGGGCAATTGCGGCGGGCGCCGCCAACGGCACGAGAGCGCGCCGTGCGCGGAACGTCTGCCAAGCGACACACAACCAGATCAGACCGAACGCCGCATAGAGGCCGAGCGCGTTCGATACCCGAGTGAGGAGACAGAACCCTGCGGTCGCCGCCATCGCGCACATTAGGCGCGGCGAAAATCCTTCGTCGCCGCAGAGCCCGCGCAGAACGAGGTAGACAAAGACCGCCGAGAAAAAGCCGGCCCACAGCTCAACCTCCTCGAAGATCGAGGGCCGCAGGAATTGGATCTGCGCTCCGCCCAGCAGAATTACGGCGATCATCGCCGCCATGAGCGAGGATGGCGCCCGCTCTCCGGCGTGACGCCAGACCAGCCGAACCGACATCACCTTCATGGCCGCCGTCGCGATGACGGCAGCGAGGCAGCCGATCCGCGTGAAGTCGATCGTCGCGAAATTTGGCAACCACAAGAAGGGCGCGCGGAACAGCGCCGGAAAGATGCCGAAATAGGCGTAGACCCTTCCCTCGCGCAGGTAACCCTCGTCACCGATCGTCGTCGGGTCGACGTCGAACCGTCCCTGCAGCAGGTGTAGCAGCATGCTGTTGAAAGTGAGCCCGTGATTGACCGGCGCGAACATCCCCCCGCTGCCGGCAGTCAGCAGGAAGGCGTAATAGATCCCGGCCGGGATCAGCCACAGCAGCGCGACATCGCAAAATGACCCACGGCGGCGAGGCACCGTGACGGAGAGTTCTTCGGCGGCCATGCCGCAAACCTTGGCAGGTTATGCTTAACCCGCGATTAAATGGCCGTTGGCGCTGGTATAAACTTCTCCCATTAGCCGACGACCCGGAGCAGACGCGATGAAAGCATTGACCGCGGAACAGGTAGCCTCATTCCGCCACAACGGCTTTCTGTACCCGATCTCCGCGCTGACGCCCGACGAGATCGCCACCTGTGTCGCCGGGCTGGAGCGGCTCGAGGCCGAGCTCGGCTCGCCAGTCGCCGACGCCGACGTCAAGTGGCGCTCGCATGGCTATGCCCATTCGCCCTGGTTCAACGAACTGATCCGCCATCCGCGTATCCTCGACGCGGTCGAGGACGTGATCGGTCCCAACATCCTGGTGTGGACGAGCACCTTCTTCATCAAGGAGCCGGGTTCGAAGACCTTCGCCGCGTGGCATCAAGATGGCGCCTTTTTCGGCCTGGAGCCGAACGAACAGGTCTGCGCCTGGGTGGCTCTGAGCGATGCCAGCAAGGAAGCGGGATGCATGGAAATGCTATCGAGCAAAGGCGCGCCGCGGATGTATCACCACGCGGCGATGGGCCTCAAACACAGCATCAACCGTGCCGGCCAAACCATTGTCGAGCCGTTCGACAGATCGAATCCGACCGCGATGGCGCTGAAGGCGGGCGAATTCTCGCTGCATCACGAGCTGGCGGTGCACCGCTCGGCGCCAAACCACGCCGCGCACCGCCGGATCGGGATCGGACTCAACTACGTGCCGACGCATGTTCGCGTGAACAGCCCCGTGCGGCTCAAGGCGATGCTGGTGCGCGGCGAGGACAAATACGGCAATTTCGATCTAATCGATCCGCCCACCGCAGAGCGCGATGCGGCGGCGCTGGCGACGCATCAGGCGGTCAGCGACCGCTACCGCGAAAACTATCAGATCCAGGTCGTGCGCCACGAGGAACGCTTCGCGGCCGTGTAACCACCGACGCGTCGTCGGCCGCCTATGGTTAACGAATTTCTAAACGGCGCTGCCTACGCTGAAGCCCTTCCGATGCGAGGCGGCGGATGGCGTTCCTGACGAGCCTAACAGCGCATTTGCGCAGCGGCGACTGGCTCAACCGGCGCCGGGTTCGGGGTTACGCCACGATCCTCCTGCTCATCGAACTCGCCGTTTTCAGCTTCCTGGTCGCCGGGACACATGGCTGGATCGTCCCGCTCGACAAGCCCAACACCACCGATTTCGTCAGCTTCTACGCGGCCGGACGCCTCGCCGACGCCGGCACTCCCGCGCTGGCCTACGATCAGGCGGCGCACCTCGCCGCCGAGGAAGCGATCGTCGGCCAAGGAATCCAGTATCAATTCTTCAACTATCCGCCGGTCTACCAGGCGCTGTTCGCCCCGATCGCGCTGCTGCCCTATCTCGTTGCCTTCGTGGCGGTGGCCGCGGTGACGCTGCTTTTCTATCTCGCGGTGGCGCGCCGCATTCTCGAGGATCACAGCGCCGCCGCGCTGCTCGTGCTTCTCGCTTTCCCGGCGGTGTGGTGGAACATCGGGCTCGGCCAGAACGCCTTTCTCACCGCCGGGCTGTTCGGCGCGGCGACGCTTTTGATCGACCGCCGTCCGGTGCTGTCTGGGCTTTGCTTTGGCGCGCTCTGCTACAAGCCGCATTTCGCGCTGCTGGTGCCGCTGGCGCTTGCCGTCGGCGGGCATTGGCGCGCCTTTGCCGCGGCGGCGGCCTCAGCCGCGGTGCTGGTGCTCGCGTCCGTGGCGCTGCTCGGTTGGGAAACCTGGCACGCGTTCCTCATCACCGCCAGTTCCTCGCATTCGATGTACGAGTCGGGACGCATCCTGTTCGGCGGCTTCGTCAACCCGTTCGGCGCGATGCGGCTCTTGGGCGCGAGTGTCGCGGTCTCTTATGCCGTCCAGGCATTCTTCTCGGCGATCGCCGCGGCGGTCGTCGCGATCGTCTGGCACCGCGGCGCCTCGCTCCCCGCGCGCGCCGCGGTGCTGGCCTCGGCGACCCTGGTCGCGGTGCCGCTTTCCCTGCTCTACGATCTGATGCTCGGCGCCGTCGCGGCCTGCTGGCTGATGCGCGAGCAGGGCCGAAACGCCGCGCCCTGGGAAAAGACGGTGCTGGCGATCCTCTATGCGGCGCTGATCGACAGCCGCAGCCTCGCCGACCAGATCACGCTACCGGTCAACACCATCGCGGCGCTGGCGCTGTTCGCGCTGGCGACGCGGCGTGCCTTTGCCGAATTGGGCTGGGTCAGGCTTTCGCGGGAACCGGCCGTGGCGACGCCGACCACGTGAAGATCGACGACATCGCGTAGTTCCACACCACCGAGACCGCCGCGCCGGCAAGCCCCGCGAGCCACCACGAATGACCGCCGGCGATATGGGCGGCGATGCCGACATTGGCCGCCGCTCCCGCGCCGCACACGGCATAGAACGAGGCGAGCCCGCTGAGGATGCGCCAGCCCCTGAGCCGCCGGTCGCGGTAGGTGAAGAGGTTGTTCAAGAGGAAGTTGCCGGTCATCGCCACGACTGTCGCAACACCCTGCGCCACCGCGAACGACGCGCCGGCCGTCAACGCCGTCCATAACGTCCCCAGGTGCACCCCGACGCCGAGCCCGCCGATCAGCGAGAACAGCAGGAAGCGCACCGGAACCGCCGGCCCGATCAGCTTCTGCAACAGCAGCATCAGATATTCCCAGGCGACGAGCGTATCGAGCTTGCTCTCGCCATAGAGGCGCTGGCGGAAGCGCAGCGGCACCTCGGCAAACGCGAACGGACGCGGGGTCGAGGCGAACAGGTCGAGCAGGATCTTGAACCCCTGCCCCGACAGGCGCCGCATCGCGCCGGTAAAGGCCGACCGCTCGATGATGAAAAATCCGCTCATCGGGTCGCTGAGGTCGGCCTTGACCACGATACGGCTGAGGCGCGTCGCGAAATCGCTGATGCGAACCCGCGACTGCTGCCACTCGCCAAGGCTGCCATCGGCGACGTGCCGGCTGGCGACGACGATGTCGAGATGCTCGGCCTTGACCTTGGCGAACATCTCCGGAAGCAGCGCCTCGTCGTGCTGGAGATCGCCGTCCATCACCGCGACATAGGGCGCCGAGCTGGCAAGAATGCCCTCGATGCAGGCCGAGCTGAGCCCGCGGCGGCCGACCCGCTGCAGGCAGCGAATATTGCCCTGACGGCGCGCGATTTCGCGCACCGCGTCGGCAGTGCCGTCGGATAAGTCGTCGTCGACAAAGATCGCTTCCCATCCGACGTCGGCCAGCACCCGGTTGAGGCGCTCGACCATGACCGGAACATTGTCGCGTTCGTTGAGCGTGGGAATGACGACGGTGAGTTCGACCGGCGGCGCACTCGGCGCCCCCGTGGGCTCCGGGTCCAGCCCGGCGATAACCGGCGATCTATCCTCCCAAAGCTCAAGAGCGCTCATGCTTTCCAGCTCGCGTCAAAAGGCGGAGGCCCGCCGCGATGCGGAGAGGCTAGTGAGAATTGGTTAAGAAGCTCTGATATCGATCAGTCGCCGGTTAACGAATGGCCGCGGGCTGCGGCCACTCGCTAGCCTTGGCCGGCGCGTCACACTCGTTCGATCACCGCGGCGATGCCCTGGCCGACGCCGACGCACATCGCGACGAGCGCGTACTTGCCGCCGATCGCGCTGCAGCTGCCGCGCGGCGGTCAGCGCGATGCGCGGGCCCGAGGCGCCGAGCGGGTGGCCGATCGCGATCGCCCCGCCGTTGGGGTTGACCCGGCTGTCGTCGAACGGGACTTCGAGGCCCTTCAGGCACGCCAAGACCTGCGAGGCGAAGGCCTCGTTGATCTCGATCACGTCCATGTCGGCGATGGTAAGGCCGGCGCGCTCCAGCGCCTTCTTCGCCGCCGGCACCGGGCCATAGCCCATGATCCGCGGCGCGACGCCGGCGACCCCGGTCGAGAGGATGCGGCAGATCGGCTGTTGACCGGCCGCGTCGCCCGCCTTGCGCGAGGCGACGATCATCGCCACCGCGCCGTCATTGACGCCCGAGGCGTTGCCGGCGGTGGTGACGCCGTCCTGGAACAGCGGCCGCAGCTTGGCGAGCGCCTCCATATTGGTCTGCGGCCGGGGATGCTCATCCTCGGCGACGGTGACCGGGCCGGCGCGGCCGCCCGGCACCTCGACCGGGATGATCTCGCCGGCGAAGAACCCGTCGGCCTTGGCCGCGGCGTATTTCGACTGCGAGCCGGCGGCGAAGATATCGGCCTGCTCGCGGGTGATCTGATAGTCCCGAGCGAGGTTGTCGGCGGTCTCCGGCATGGTGTCGCCGCCGTAGCGGCTTTCGACCTTCGGGTTCGGGAAGCGCGCGCCGATGGTCGAATCGAAAATCCGCATCTCGCGGCTGTAAGGGCTTTCCGCCTTGCCCATGACGAACGGCGCCCGGCTCATGCTTTCGACCCCGCCGGCGACGAACACGTCGCCCTCGCCGCAGGTGATCTGCTGCGCGGCGACCGCGATCGCGTTGAGGCCGCTGCCGCAATTGCGCTGCAGCACCGAGCCTGGAACCTCGATCGGGAGCCCGGCGACGAGCGCGGCATGGCGCGCGACGCAACGGCTGTCCTCGCCGCCCTGATTGCCGCAGCCGACCACGACATCCTCGATCTTGTCAGGCGCGAACCCGCTCTCGGCGACGACCTGGGCGATAACGCTGGCGAGCATGTCGTCGGGCCGCATCTTGGCGAGCGCGCCGGCGTGGCGGCCGAACGGGCTGCGCTTACCGGTGTACATATAGGCGTCGAGCATGGGGCGGTTCCTCCGTTGTTGGGCCATTCCCGCGCGAGAGGGCGCAACTGTCAAGGCCCGCATCGTCCCTCTGGCGGACTCTCCCCCTCGCCGCGTTTCCGCTATGATGGCGACGAAAGAGCAAGGGCGCGCCTTGAGCCACGATCACCACGCCCACTCGCATCCCCATGCGCACGCCGCGCCCAATTTTGGCCGCGCCTTCGCGATCGGCATCGGCCTCAACCTCGCCTATGTCGCGGTCGAGGCCGGGTATGGGCTGGCCGCCGGCTCGCTCGCACTCCTCGCCGATGCCGGGCATAACCTCGGCGACGTGCTCGGGCTGGCGCTGTCCTGGGGCGCGGCGATGCTCGGCCGGCGGGGCCCGAGCACCCGCTTCACCTATGGGCTCAGGTCGAGCACGATCCTCGCCGCGCTCGCCAACGCGATCATCCTGCTCGTCGTCACCGGCGGCATCGCCTGGGAAGCGCTGTGGCGGCTGTGGCACCCGGTGACAGTAGCGGGCGGACTCGTCGCCGGGGTCGCGGCGATCGGGATTGGCGTCAACGGCGCGACGGCGCTGCTCTTCGCCCGTGGCCGTGGGCGCGACCTCAACATCCGCAGCGCCTTTGTGCACATGGCGGCCGACGCGCTGGTGACGGCCGGAGTGGTTATTGCCGGCATCGCGATCGTCCTGACCGGTCTCTCCTGGCTCGATCCGGCGGTGAGCCTCATCGTCTCGGCGGTCATCGTCTACGGCGCCTGGGATCTGGTGAAGCAGGCGCTGAGCCTCGCGCTCGACGCGGTGCCCCAGGGGGTGGACGCCGGCGCGGTGCGGACCCATTTGCTGGCGCTGCCCGGGGTGGCGGCGCTGCACGACCTCCACATCTGGGGCATGAGCACGACCGAGACCGCGCTCACCTGCCATCTGGTGATGCCCGGCGGCCATCCCGGCGACGAGGCGCTATCCCATATCGCCCACGAGCTCGAGCACGAATTCGGCATCCACCACGCGACGATTCAGATCGAGATCGGCGACAGCGAGGCCGAATGCGCGCTGACGCCGGAGCATGTGGTGTAGCCGGGTTGCCGCGCCTCGGCGCGCGGCTTAGATTCGCCGCAAATCCTCCCGGGAGACGGCGATGAGCGAAAAGATCATCCTGCGCGAAGTCGGCATGCGCGACGGTTTGCAGTCGATCGCCGAGATCATGCCGACCGAGACCAAGATCGCCTGGCTCGACGCTGAATACGCCGCCGGGGTGCGCGCGGTCGAGGTCAGCTCGTTCGTGCCGCCGAAGCTGCTGCCGCAACTCGCCGACGCCGAGGCGGTGATCGCCCACGCGATGACGCTGCCCGGGCTGCAGGTCTCGGCGCTGATCCCCAATTCGCGCGGCGCCGAGCGCGGCATGGCCCTCGGCGTGCCCGAGATGAACTACGTGCTGTCGGTCAGCAACGGCCACAATTTGTCGAACGTGCGCCGCCCGACCGAGGAGTCGATCGAGGATTTCCGCCGCGTCGTCCAGCTCTGCCATAGCGGCCCCAAGCCGGCGAAGATCAATTGCGGCCTCGCCACATCGTTCGGCTGCACCATCGAGGGCGATGTCGACGAGGACCGGGTGCGGCGCATCGCCAATGAGGTCGCCGAGGCCGGCGCCGACGGCATCATCCTCGCCGACACGGTCGGCTACGGCCAGCCGGCGGCGATCGAGCGGGTGTTCCGCAAGGTCATCGCCGATGTGTCGCCGCTGCCGGTGGCGGCGCATTTCCACGACACGCGCGGGCTCGGGCTCGCCAACGTGCTCGCCGCCTACAACGCCGGCTGCCGCGAGTTCGACGCCTCGCTGGGCGGGCTCGGCGGCTGCCCCTACGCGCCGGGCGCGACCGGCAACATCGTCATGGAAGATACCGTCTTCCTCTTCGAGTCGATGGGCTGCGACGTCGGGATCGACCTCGACAGACTGGTCACGGTGCGCGCGATCGTCGCCAAGGCGCTGCCCCAGGTGACGCTCTACGGCGCCATCGCCAAGGCCGGGCTGCCGCGCAACTTCCATCCCGTCGCCCAGGCGGCGGAGTAGCGGCCATGGCTGAGCCAATCACCGACGAGCGCTGGGCGTTCCTCTTGGAACGGGCCGGGCTCGATCCGAAACTCGCGCCCGAGCGCTTCGCCGAGTTGCGCGAAGGCTATCGGCTGCTGGAACGGCTGCAGAAGACCGTGCGCCGCCCGCGCGACCGCGCCGCCGAACCGGCGCATATCTTCGTCCATCCGAAAGGATGACGGCGATGGACCCGACCCAGCTCTCGCTCGCCGAGGCGAGCCGCGCCATCGCCAAGGGCGAGTTGTCGCCGGTCGCGCTGACCGAGGCCTATCTCGCGCGCATCGCCGCGCTCGACGGAGAGTTGCACTCCTATGTCCTGGTGCTGACCGACCAGGCGCTGGAGGCCGCCCGCGCCGCCGAGGCCGAACTCAAATCCGGCCGCTCGCGTGGGGCGCTGCACGGCATCCCGATCGGGCTCAAGGACATCTACAAGACCAAGGGCATTCGCTCGACCGCCGGCTCGCGCGTCTACGAGACGCATGTGCCAAGCGAGGACGCCGAGACCTGGGTGCGGCTGCGCAATGCCGGCGCGGTGCTGCTGGGCAAGCAGGAGACGCACGAATTCGCCATCGGCGGGCCGGACTTCACCCTGCCCTTTCCGCCAGCGCGCAACCCGTGGAACCTGGCGCACTACCCGGCCGGCTCGTCGAGCGGCTCGGCCGCCGCGGTCGGCGCGCATCTTTGCGCCGCGGCGATGGGATCGGACACTGGCGGCTCGATCCGCGGACCGGCGGCCTATTGCGGCCTCGCCGGGCTGAAACCGACTTACGGGCGGGTCAGCCGGCGCGGCGTGTTTCCGCTCAGCTATAGCCTCGACCATTGCGGGCCACTGACCCGAACGGTCGAGGATTGCGCGCTGATGATGCAGGCGTTGGCCGGATACGACCCGCTCGACCCAGCCTCGGCCGATGTCCCGGTGCCGGATTACGCCAAGGCGCTCACCCCGCGGCTCGACGGGGTGCGGATCGGCGTCGTCCGCCACTTCCACGAGAAGGACGCCGTCACCGGGTTTGGCCGCGAAGTCGACGCCCTCGGCGACCTATGTCGAGACCTTCGACGCGGCGTGCCGCACGCTCGAGAGCCTCGGCGCCCGGCTCGTCGATCTGCAGCTGTCGCCGCTTGTCGACTACGCCGACGCCAACCGGCTGATCATGATCGCTGAGGCCTATGCGTTGCACGAGAAAGATTTTCGCGAACGGCCGCAGTTGTTCGGCCGGCACATGTTCGCCCGGATCGGGCTCGGCGCCTTCCTGTCGGCCGCCGATTACGTCGAGGCGGTGCGCCAGCGGCGCGAGCTGTGCACCGAGTTCGCCCGGGCGTGCGAAGGCGTTGACGTGGTGATCTCGGCCAATGCCACGGGGCCCGCACCGCGTATTGACGCGGTGGGCACCTACAACACCTTCGAACGCGCCTCCTACACCGCGCCGTGGAACTTGACCGGGTCGCCGGCGCTGTCGGTGCAGATCGGGTTTGAAAGCGGTTTGCCGCTTGCCTTTCAGATCATCGGCAAGCCGTTCGACGAGGCCGGGGTGCTGCGCGCCGGCCATGCCTACGAGCAGGCCGCCGGGTTCTATCGCCAGCGCCCGTCGATCGCCGCGCCGCTGTCGGGACGATGAACCCCCACCGGCTGGCGGCGGCGCTGGCGCTGGCCGCGCTCGCGGCCGGCTGTGAATTCGCCGCGCGCACTGGGATCGTGCGCGACGACATGGCCGTCTTGACCGACGCGCAGAAAGTCATCGCCGACACCAAGATCAATCATGGCGACATGACCATCCACGCCGCGGTCGATCGCGCTGACACCACCTACGCCGTCGGTCAGCCAATCGTGCTGTCGGTCGGCACCAGCAAGGACGCGTATGTCGCGATATTTCGCGTCATGCCCAATGGCAGCACGACGCTGCTGTTTCCCGACAAACCGCATCCCAAAGCCGATATCGCCGCAAACAACGCGTTGACGATACCCGCGCCGCACGACGGCTTCACGATCGCCGCCGACAAGCCCGGCGTCGTGCTGTTTGAATTCGTTGCCTCGACCGCTGGCGATGCGTGGCTCTTCAAGCGTGTCCCGGACAAGGACTCGGACTTTGCCGATCTCGGCGTCACCTCACGAGCCATCGCCAAGAACATCGTCAACTCGCTCAAGGTCGGCAAGGGCGGCGCCGACACCGCGGCGACCTACGTAACCGTGCGGGTGAGATAGGCGCCGGTTCCGGCGACGCTTGGCCGGTACGACAAGGCTCTGCTACGGTCGCGGCATGGCGGACGCAGCGATCTCGACGGCGCCCATCGTGACGATAGCCGGCGGCCGGGCGACCGTCCGCCTCAACCGGCCGCGCGAGCACAATCGCATCGAACCCGGCGACCTCGCGGTGCTGCGCGGAACCTTCGCGCGCATCGATCGCGACGCTGGCGTTCGCGTGCTGGTGCTCACCGGGACCGGCAAGAGCTTTTCCTCCGGCTACCACATCGGCGCGCTGGTCGAGCGGCACGGCGGCGAGGAACCGCCGCAGCCCGAGGAAGAAGTGTCGTTCGAGAGCGTCGTCGACCAGTTGGAGGCGTTGCGCATCCCGACGATCGCGGCGCTGCAAGGAAGCGTCTACGGCGGCGCCACCGATCTCGCGCTCGCCTGCGACTTCCGCATCGGGGTCGAGGGTATGCGAATGCTGATGCCGGCGGCGCGGCTCGGCATCGTCTATTACCCGAGCGGCATCGAGCGCTATGTCTCGCGGCTCGGCGTTGCCGCGGCGAAGCGGCTCTTCCTCACCGCCGAGCCGATCGACGCCGAGGAGATGCGGCGGATCGGCTATCTCGACGAAATCGTTGCGGCGGGCGAGTTGGAGGCGCGCGTCGATGCACTGGCGGCGACGCTGAGCGCCAACGCGCCGCTTGCCCTCGCCGGGCTGAAGCGCGCGGTCAACGACGCGGCGGCCGGGCGGCTCGACCGCGACGCCCTCGCCCAAGCACGCGAGCGCGCCGCCACCTCCGACGACCATGCCGAAGCCCTGAAAGCGTGGTCCGAGAAACGGAAGCCGGTGTTCAAGGGACGCTGATTCAGTTTGACGCTACCGACCCGATCGCGCGACTCTCTACCCGTGATTCGCCCCGTCTAGGAGCCCCCGCTATGTACGAGCAGGAAGTCATCGTCACCACCAAATACGGCCGTTGCCCGACCTTCGTGGCCTGCCCCGATGGGCCGGGCCCTTACCCCGGCATCATCTTCTACATGGACGCGCCCGGCATTCGCGAAGAACTGCGCAACATGACCCGGCGGATCGCCCGACACGGTTATTTCGCGATCCTGCCGGACATGTATTACCGGCTCGGCACGCTGCGTCTCGACATTCAGCGCCGGGACGAGGCGATGGCGGCGGTTTTCCTGGGGGCGATGCGCAGCCTGACCAATGCGATGGTGATGGACGACACCGCCGGCTGGCTCGGCTGGCTCGATGCACAGGACAAGTGCAAGCCCGGCCCGGTCGGCTGCGTCGGCTATTGCATGAGCGGCATGCATATCACCAACGCCGCTTCGTTCTTTCCCCACCGCATCAAGGCCGCGGCTTCGCTCTACGGCGTCGGCATCATCACCGACAAGGAAGACTCGCCGCATCTGTTCCTCGACCGGATCAAGGGCGAGCTTTACTACGCCTTCGCCGAGACCGACCGCAGCGTGCCGCCCAACCTGCCCGGCGATCTCGACAAGCTGCTGTCGAAGACCAACGTCAAATACGAGATCAAGACCTTCCCCGGCACCGAGCACGGTTTCGCCTTTCCTGAGCGCGCGATCTACAACACGCTCGCCGCCGAGGAGACCTGGGAGAAGATGTTCGCGATGTGGGACCGCTGCCTGAAAAAGGCCTAGCGCTTCAGCTTGACTGGGCGGAGCCGGTGGGCGGTTCCGGCTCTATGGGGGTGGGGAGATGCGTTTTCCGCTCGCGGTGGCGCTGCTGTTCTTATCGGGGGCGGCAGAGGCGGCGGATTGCAGCCACCCGCTGCCGATCGCCTTCCCGCCTGGGACGTCGATCGTGACGCTCGACAGCGGGCCGCCGGCCGATGCGGTAGGCTGCTACCAACTGACCGCCCGCGCCGGGCAAAAATTGACCGCGTCGGTTCAGACCGACGATCACGCCGCGTTTCTTGAACTCTACGCGCCCGGCTGGCGAGCCAGCTGCAACGCTTCCGCGGAATGCGAGGTGAGCGGCGATCTGCTGAGCGAAGACAACGAAACGAGCTGGTCCGATGAGCTCGAGACCAGCGGCGCCTACCTGATCGTCGTCGACAATTCGCGCACCGATAGCGAATACAAACTTACCGTCGAACTTCGCTGAAGCCAGGAGACGAACGATGAAGCTCCGTCATAACCCGGCCTCGCCCTATGTGCGCAAGGTCATGGTCGTGGCCCACGAGCTGGGCCTTGCCGGTAGGATCGAGCTGCTGTCGACCGCGGTCAGCCCAGTCGAAACCAATGCGACGTTGGCCGCCGAAAACCCGCTGATGAAGATCCCGGCGCTCGTCACCGACGACGGCGAGGTGCTGTTCGATTCGCCGGTGATCTGCGAATACCTCGACAGCCTCGCCGGCGGCGGCAAGGTGTTTCCGGCCCCGGGCAAGGCGCGCTGGGCCGCGCTGCGGCAGCAGGCGCTCGGCGACGGCATCCTCGACGCCCTGATCCTCTGCCGCTACGAGATCGCGGCGCGGCCGGAGGACAAGCGCTTTGCCGGCTGGACCGACGGGCAGATGAAGAAGGCGCACCAGGGCCTCGCCGCGCTGGAGCGTGAGGACCTCTCGGGGCCGCGCACGATCGGCCCGATCACCGCCGGCTGCACCCTCGGCTATCTCGATTTCCGCTTTCCGAACGACGGCTGGCGCGGCCGCCACCCAAAGCTCGCCGAGTGGTACAAAGGCGTCGAGGCGCTACCTTCGATGCAGGCGACCAAGCCGCCTGCGGGTTAGTCCGGCGCGAACCCTTGCTGGTTGATCGCGTCGCGCAGCAGGGCGAATTTGACCTGGTTGATGTTGGCGTCGCGAAAATAATTGACCAGATCGCCCCAGGGATCGGTGATTCGCCCGATGCCGGAAATGAAGGCGACGACGCCGCCGATCTCGAGCTGATCGTGGAGTACCGCCCACGCGCCGATGGCCAGCGCGCCGATAATCTGCAGCTGGGTGCTTAAATTCATCAGAAAATTCATCGAAAACTTGAGCTTGAAGATGCCCATGTTGAGGCGAAAGACCCGGTCGATGCGCTCGTTGTCGGCCCGATCCCGCGCGGAATCGCTATTACCCGCGACCACGCTGACGCTGAGCCGCCGGATGATCCGGACACGCACGTTAGTCCGGCGGTTCATCGCCCGCTGCATCATCGGCACGAAGATCAGCTGCGGGATAAAGAACAGGATCGCTACGGCGGCCATCCGCAGATCGACATGGATCATATAAGCGAGCACCGAACAGAGGATGCCGGCCTGGAGCAAAGGCTCGGAAACGCTGCCGCCGACAAACGCGCCAACCGGTTCGACCTCAGAGACGATCATCGAGGCCTGAACACCTTCCGCCTCCAGGCTGGAGGTGGCCGCCGACGTCGCTTCAACCAGGGTATGAACCCGGCGCCGCAGCTCGCGGACCGCGCTCTCGCCAACCCAATTCCGATAGATATTGAGGACGAGCTTGGCGCCGCCCTGCAAGAGGACCGCGCCAAGATAGGCGGCGCACAGGACGAGGACGAACGAGTAGTTCCGGTCCTTGACCGCATCGTTGACGATCCGCCGCTGCAATTCCAGCGGGACGACTTCAAGCAACGAAACGCAGACGGTCAGCGCCACCAGCGGCAGCTGATGCCACCCGCTCGCCTCCCAGACGTAGCGGTAGATGTTGGAGGGCAGAGCGATGAGGGCAGCCATTTACCTAGACGCAAAGCGGGGTCCGCGCCGGACCCTGTCGCCGCAATACATATCGCGGCGCGCCGGCAGCCCCAAGCGCGGCGGACACTTCAACCGACACAGGCGACCAAGCCTCCGGGAGATAATTCCGGTTGGGATTTCCCACCCCCGCCGACAAAATCGCTCAGATATGCACGCCGAGATATCCGGCCACGACAACCACCACGACGACCACGCCGATAATATAGAAGATGTTCATCGTTCTGCTCCGATCGAGACGTTCAGAACTCTCGAACATCCCGAAATCTCGATCGGGATATTTTTCAAGAAGTTAGCGGTGTTGCAAAGGTCTACCGCTACCAACGGCGGTAACCGTAATATCCACCACCACCAAATAGTAAGAGAACGACGACGACGATGAGTAATAATGTCATGGGTTCCTCCAGTACTAACGCATAACCGCATATTGGTCTGCAGGAGCCAAAGAACGAGCGTCGGAAACTACCTAGAGCCGATGGTCGGTAGTCAAAATCTTGACGGCGGTGTTAGTACTATGTCGACTAATGCCGGCGACCAAGCCGCTGGCGGGGTGATGGAGCGCGGGCCGCCGCGTGGGCCGGCGGAGCGTCCCTTGGCGAAAGGCTCCACGCACGCGCGACGCAAAAAAAGATCAGGACCAAGTGATTGATATTCCTCGACTCCCGTCCGATAACAGGACGTCGGAACAGGAGGATAACAGGCGGTGACGGGCGAATACCGGGACGGCGGATTGGCAAGGATTTCGGGCATCGCTGAGATTTCCGGGCGGCGCGGCTGGCGGCAGCCCAACGATGTATGTTCGCGTTATGTTCTTTACAAGGTCGCCTAGCAGGCCCCATCGATGCAGGCGACCAAACCGCCGGCGGGACAAAACTTCAGATCAGCACGCCCTGAGCCGCCGGGTAGAGGATCGTGCCATCGGGCTGCGGCTCCGCTCCAGGGGTCAGTGAGGCCGGCTCGATCTTGCCCGGTCCCATGATGTGCTCAACCGCCTCTCCGCTTGCCAGCAGATAGTCCGTAATGATGCGGCGGTGGCAGCGCCACCACACCGCCTCGGCGCACATGATCGCGCAAACGTGCTCGCGAGCGAGCCGGCGCAATTCGTCGAGCCCGGCACGAAACGGCGCCGTCAACGCGTAATCGGCATAATTGCGGAAGGCGTCGCTGCGCCATGCACCGTTGGGCGATGGCGGCGCGCCCTTAGGCCGGTGCCGCAATCCGCCGAGCGCCGGCATGTGGCGATAGCCGATCCCGGCCTCGGTCAAGGTTTGCGGCAAGATTTCAGCGTTGAATTGCGGGTTGAAGCGCGAGCGTGGCACGGTGCGGACATCGACCAAGAGATCGACCCCGGCCTCGCGTAGCAGCGCGATTAGCTCCTCCGCTGATCGGGTCGAATGTCCGATGGTGTGGATCGCTGTAACGGCTTGGCTCCCCGCTCGTCATGCCCGGACTTGTTCCGGGCATCCACGTGGATGGCCGGGATAAACCCGGCCATGACGAACTACTTACTGTATTAGGGCTCGTCTGGCGCATAGCGTCGCAGGAGGCGAGATTTTTTGGGCGTTTTTGGCAACCTTATTGGAGTGCCGTGGTCACCCTCGTCATCAGGTTCGCTACCGTCCAGGTGACTTTTTTGCCAGAACAGCCCTAACCAGCCGCCTATGACCAGCACTAAAATCACAATCGCATATGCCGCATGAAATGAGATATACAGTCGCCAACTGGGCAATGGAGAACCAAGAAATTTCCATGTAATATACGCGCCGACAATCCCCCAGAACACGACAATATACCAACTAAGATATTGATTGAGGCGTGAGACTGAATAACTAGACCTTCCATCTTTCAACCAAACCGTCTTGTACAAGCGTCCTTCAACTGCATCTTCCAAGAAATCGATATGCTTTTCCCAGTTCTCTTGCCAAAATCTGGAGCCGCGTGCCGAAAGGGCATTGGCGACTCCAGTGAGAACCCCCAACCCCGCAAGCGCAATGGCGATCGGCTGCCATTCATTATTTTGAGATTCAACCTTCCAAAGCAGACCGAATCCCGCAAAGACTGCCAGTTGAAAGCCCCAAAAATAGGTAGCGCGCTTCCAATAGTGCTCTATTTCAAAGCTACGGAGTTCGTATGCCCGCTTAAGCGCAGCCTCAAGTCTAGGCTTATCCGACGCCTCGTGCTCTCCCAGCCCAAGAGTTCGATAGTAGCGTCGGCGTAGATCGCTCACGACTGGTATGATCTCACGCTGCCTCAATACATATGCTGGCCGCCGTTGACCGAGAGGGTCGAGCCGGTGATGAAGTCGGCGTCGTCGGCGACGAGGAACAGCACCGTGCGGGCGATGTCCTCGGCCTTGCCGAGGCGACCGACCGGGATGCGGGCGACGATCTTCTCCAGGACGTCGGCCGGCACCGCGCGGACCATATCGGTGTCGACATAGCCGGGCGCGACCGCGTTGACGGTGATGCCGCGCGCGGCGCCTTCCTGCGCCAGCGCCTTGGTGAAGCCGTGGATGCCCGATTTCGCGGCGGCGTAGTTGACCTGGCCGTACTGCCCGGCCTGGCCGTTGATCGAGCCGATATTGACGATGCGGCCGAAATTCCGCTCGCGCATGCCCTCGATCACCGCCCGGCACATGTTGAAGCACGACGACAAATTGGTCTGGATCACCGCGTTCCACTGCTCGAAGCTCATGCGGTGCATCGTCGTGTCGCGGGTGATGCCGGCATTGTTGACCAGCACCTCGACCGGCCCCAGCTCGGCCTCGATCCTGGCGATGCCTTCCTGGCACGAGGCGAAATCGGCGACGTTGAACTTGAAGACCGGGATGCCGGTCTCGTTCTGAAATCGCTCGGCCGCGGCGTCGTCGCTGCCGTAATTGGCGGCGACCTTGTAGCCGGCGTTCTTTAACGCGATCGCGATGGCCCGGCCGATGCCGCGCGTGCCGCCCGTGACCACCGCCACTCTGGCCATGGTTTCCTCCCTTAATAGACCGGTCAGCGCCCAGCCGGGCGCGCCTTAGTTTTTGGTGCGGCGCCGGCTAATCCCGCGCAACACACATCGCAATCCCCATGCCACCGCCGATGCACAGGGTGGCGAGGCCCTTCTTGGCGTCGCGCTTCTGCATCTCGTAGAGCAGGGTGACGAGAACCCGCGCGCCCGAGGCGCCGATCGGATGGCCGAGCGCGATCGCCCCGCCATTGACGTTGAGCTTGTCGGGATCGAAGCCGAGATCCTTGCCGACCGCGCAGGCCTGCGCGGCGAAGGCCTCGTTGGCCTCGATCAGGTCGAGGTCGCCGACCGACCAGCCCGCTTTCTTCAACGCCATGCGGCTGGCGGGGATCGGTCCGCTGCCCATGATCGCCGGGTCGACCCCCGCGGTCGCCCACGAGACGATGCGTGCCAGCGGCTTCAGTCCGCGCTTCGCCGCGGCGTCGGCGGTCATCAGCACCACCGCGGCGGCGCCGTCATTGATGCCCGAGGCGTTGCCGGCGGTGACCGTGCCGTTCTTGTCGAAGGCCGGCCGCAGGCTCGACAGCACCTCGAAGGTGGTGCCGTGCTTGGGGTGCTCGTCGGTGTCGACGACCGTCTCCCCGCGACGGCCCGCGATCACGACCGGCACGATCTCGTCCTTGAAGCGGCCGGATTTCTGCGCGGCCTCGGCCTTTTTCTGCGAGCCGACGGCGAACTCGTCCTGCTGCTCGCGGGTGATCTGCCAACGCTGGGCGACGTTCTCGGCGGTGTTGCCCATGTGATAGCCGTTGAACGCATCCCACAGCCCGTCGCGGATCATCGTGTCGACGAGATGCGCGTCGCCCATCTTGACGCCGTTGCGCAGGTGCATCGCGTGCGGCGCCTGGCTCATGCTTTCCTGACCGCCGGCGACGACGATGTCGCTGTCGCCGTTGCGGATCGCCTGATAGCCGAGCGCGACCGTGCGCAGCCCCGAGCCGCACAACTGGTTGACCCCGTAGGCGGTCGCCTCGAATGGGATGCCGGCGCCGACCGCGGCCTGGCGCGCCGGGTTCTGGCCTTCGCCGGCGGCGAGGATCTGGCCCATGATGACTTCGTTGACCTCGCCGGGTTCGACCCCGGCCCGGCGCATCGCCTCCTTGATCGCGACCTCGCCGAGCTTGTGCGCCGCGAGGCTCGCCAGCCCGCCGTTAAAGGCCCCGACCGGAGTGCGGGCGGCGCTGGCGATGACGATGTCGGTCATGGGGAAATCTCCTTGCGGCGGGATGTCGTCTATGTGGGCCGGCAACGCGTATCAAAAAGGGGTGACAGGCAGAAGTCCAGTCACGGCGCGGCTGGAGAACTGTCAGCGCGCAGGCGATGGATCGATCACCGCTTGCCGCCGCCGGCGCCGCGCCGAGCGCGGGGCCGTGTCGGTTGGCGTTCGAGCTTGGCAAGTCGGCGCTCGAGTTCGTCGACCCGCTGCGCGAGTTTGGTTAGCCCGTCCACCGGCTCGCCCATTGCACCTGGCGGCGCAGACGGTGACCCAAATGGACCGAAAAATGGAGGCCATACCGGGAGTGGGGCCTCGTTCTGCTGCGCCGGCCCCGGTTTCGGATAGGAAAATTGCTGCGTAAACGACACCCAACGCTTCAAGGTCTCCATCGCCTGCGGATCGGCGAGCAGCGCCGTGAGATATTGCGTCCACAGGGTCAAGTAGCGCTGCACCAGATCGTCGGCATCGCTCATGCGCGAGATTATAACCCAGGCGGCGGAAATCGCTGTATTGTTGCAGGGCAGCAACATTGCTGCAGTCGCGAGGTGTCGGACGCATGGCAGCCTCAACGAGCGAGCAGGCAGGCGGCGTAAAGCCGGTCGTCGTCAAAAAATACGCCAATCGGCGGCTCTACAACACGGCGACGAGCAGCTATGTGACGCTCGAGGACCTCGCCAAGATGATCAAGGACGGCGGCGACTTCGTCGTCCACGACGCCAAGACCAGCGAGGACATCACCCGCTCGGTGCTCACCCAGATCATCGTCGAACAGGAACAGAAGGGCCAGAATCTGCTGCCGGTCAGCTTCCTGCGCCAGCTGATCAGCCTTTATGGCGACAGCATGCAGTTTCTGGTGCCCGGTTATCTCGAGCAGGCCATGGTCGCGTTCGCGCGCAACCAGGAGCAGATGCGCAACACGCTGCGCGCGACGTTCGGCATCTTCCCGTTCGGCCAGTTCGAGGAGATGGGCAAGCAGAACATGGCGCTGTTCCAGCAGGCGCTGAAGATGCTGTCGCCCTATGGCGGAGGCGCTGCCGCGTCCGAGAAGCCGGGTTCCGCCTCGGCCGAGAAGGCAGCCGAGCCGGCGGCCGAGCCGGACCCGCGTCTGCGGCGGCTGGAATCCCAGCTCGACGCGATGCGCCGCCAGCTCGACGAATTGACCAAAAAATCCTAAGCCGCAGGCTCCGCCGCCAGCCGCCAGGGCGGCTCGGTCGTCGCATAGCCAAAATAATGGCCCTGTAGGAAGTCGACGCCCTCACATCGGAGGATCTCGGCTTCGCTCGCGGTCTCCACGCCCTCCGCCACCGTACTGAACCCAAAGCCCTTGGCCAAACCGAGCAGGTGGCGAAGGAAGATCTGGTTTTCCGGGCTGCTGGCAATATTGGAGATGAACGAGCGGTCGATCTTGACCGTATCGACCGCCAGGCTTTGCAGATGTTGCAGCGAGGTGTGGCCGGCGCCGAAATCGTCGAGGGCGACGCGGCAGCCCGCTTGGCGCAGCGCGGCGACAAAGCGCGCCGATTCCTCGATATCGTAGAGCGCCGCGGTCTCGGTGATCTCGACAATGAGCCGTTCGGCGAGGCCCGGGTGAGCGCGCAGCTGCGCGGTCAGTGCCCGCAGCCACAGCCGGTCGGCGGCGGTCAAGGCGGAGACATTGAAGCCCAGGGTGATGCCCGGATGGGCCACCGCCTCGGCGATGACCTTGTCGAGGATGTGGCGGTCGATCAGCCGAATGAAGCCGACCTGTTCGACGTCGCGCACGAAATCGCCGGCGGGGACCATCCCACCGCCAGCATCGCTAAGCCGCAGCAGACACTCGTGATAGACGATTTCCCCGGTCTGTGCCGCCACGATGGGCTGGAAGGCGAACCGCACGCGGTCCTGTCGCAAAGCCACCTGAACCGCGTCGCCCACGGCGGTCGAGCGGCTCTGCCGGCCGAGCTGCTCCTCGTTGGCGCGGTAATGGACAAAGCAGTCGCGGCCAGCGCGCTCGGCTTCGGCGAGCGCCGCTTCGGCCCGGGTGATCACATCGTAGGACGTGAGGCTTTCCCCCAGCGATACGCCGCCGATCGAGACCGTGGCGGAGACGGGGCCGTCGGGGGTAGCGATCGGCGCGGCGCGGACCGCCGTCAAGATTTTGTCCGCGGCGCTCGCCGCGTGCACCGCCGGACAATGCGCCAGAACCACGCCGAAGCGGTCACTGCCTAGCCGTCCGATACGATCGCTAACGCGCACGCAGGTATCGAGGCGCCTGCCGATTTCGATCAGGACGCCGTCGGACGCCGCAGCGCCAAGGGAGCTATCAATCGCACTCAGATTGTCGATGCCGACCGCGAGGAACATCGCTTGTCCCGGCGCTCTTCGGTTGTCGGTGATCACAAGGTCGACCGCCTCGCGCAGCCTTGAGCGGTTGAAGTGGCCGGTCAGCTCGTCGTAATTGGCCAGGTGCTCGGCGTGGCTCTGTCGCGTCTTGCTTTCGCCTACAGCACGGATCACGCCAAACATCCGGTGCGGGCGACCGTCTGCGTCGCGCAGCGCCCGCCCGCGCTCATGCACCCAGGCAAATCCGCCCCCCGCGTCGCGCAGCCGGTATTCGCAATCAAAATCGCGATGTCCATTGAGATGGATCGCCAGCATCGACTGGCGGCGTCCCTGGTCGTCGGGGTGAATATTTTCCGCGAACAATCGGCCGGTTGTTATACCAACGGTGAATCCCGGTTTGCTCCGACCGAGGCGGCCCGACCACTCGATCGCATCCCGATCGAGCTCCCACGCATAGGCCAAGTCGCCGGCGGCATCGAGGGCAGCGGCCAGAAGTTCGACGGAACGCACGCTCTCAGTCGACATCGCAACTCCGCCCGCCCCCGATAGGCGCCGTAAACGGCGCACGGAAGCTACCGTTTCAGCCGTTTATGAAGACTTAAGTGGCGCCGCGGCCACCGGCTGGCGAAGTCAGCCGGGCGTGTGCGAATTGAGGAACGGCAGCACCGCTTGATTGAACTCCCTCACCTGCACTTGCGGAAACCAATGGCCGCCGCGCGGGAATATCTTCACCTCGGCCCCGGGAATGAGGCGCGCCAATTCCTCGGAAAAATACGCCGGCGTGACGATGTCGTCCTCGGCACCGACGACGAGGGTTGGCGTCTTAATCCGCGACAAGCTGGCGGTGCGGTCGAACGCGAGGATGGCGTCGATCCGGCTCATCGCGATCTCAAGCTGGGGAAAATGCGCGAGGTTCTGCGCCTCCGTGTGCCGCAGTTTCTCGTTGTTCTTGGCGATCCACCAACTCGGGTAGAGGAACAGCGTCGTCGCCTGGACATACGAACTGGGGCCGCCGCGCTGCAGAACCTCCTTGCGCAGCGCGTACATGCGCCGGAAATAGGCGTCGGGCTTAGTCCACGTCGCGGACAAGACAATGCTCGCCAATCGCTTGGGATGCTCGACCGCGAGGGTCTGCGCGATGGCGCCGCCCGTCGAATGGCCGAGCACATGGGCGCGGTCGATCTCGAGGCGGTCCATCAACGCGATCACGTCGCCAGCCATGCGGTCGACGGTATAGCCGCCGCGGATCGGGTCGCTTTCGCCAACCCCGCGGCTGTCGTGGGTAATGACCTCGTAGCGCCTGGAAAACGCGGCGACCTGCTCGTGCCAGAACGACGCCAGCCCGCCGAGCCCCGATATCATTATTACCGGGAAGCCGGCACCGTGACGCTCGTAGTAGAGAGAGCCATCACCGATCGAGATACGGGGCATCGGATCGCCAAAATGAAAGGGTTAGCGTCGGTATCATCGCTGGAGGGAGGCTGTCAAAGGGAACCCGCACGGGGCATGGCCCGTATGCGAGATCGCGTCGGCACCATTTGTCTTTTCCCGTCGGTCGGACGCGAAAAGAGCGCCGTGTTGCCTCAAATTTGACACAGGCTCACCGTTCAATCCGCCAAAACCAATCGGTTGAACGATCCTGCTTGGTTTAGCGGAGAACGACCCCGCTGGACCGATCCTTGAACCCAGTCGAGGTGGAGCGACATGACACGACATGAGGAATCAAGCGCGGTACGCCTTGGGCGCCGCGCCGCCGCCGCGGTCGATTTGACGCGCCGACCGGCAGGGCGCGCCGCAGGTCGTAGCCAGGATGTCGACCGCCATGTCGGCGCCCGTGTTCGCGAACGCCGGATCATGCTTGGCTTCACTCAGCAGCAGCTCGCCGATCTGATTGGCGTTACATATCAGCAGGCTCACAAATACGAGCGCGGCATCAATCGCATCTCGGCCGGTCGCCTCTACGAGATCGCGCATGTGCTGAGCGTGCCGGTCAATTATTTCTTCGAGGGGCTCGAAAGCGACCCGACTCGCTCCGTCAGCCCTCGCGAGCGCATGTGCCTGGAGCTCGCGCGCAACTTCGCGCAAATTCCGAACGAGCGCTATCAGGAAGCACTAAGTCAGCTGGCTCGGGTGCTGGCGGCCGAATAACCGTCCCTCAGAACCGGAACCCGATCCGCGCGCCAAGGTCGTTGATGCTCTGGTTCTCCTTAGCCAATCCGCCATTGGAAATGTGGTCGAAATAGGCTGAAATCTCCCAGGTCGGGTTGATCTGGTAGCCGAGTTCGAACGCCTCGCGGAACAGGATGTGCGAGCCGAGCGCTTTGTGGGTCGCATTGCCGTTGTGGATCTGGCCGTCGTTGCCCCCCGGGCCGAAGAAGAAGCTGAAATTGATGCCGTCGCCAGGGTTGATCACGTTCTGGAAGAGCATCCACGACCACGTCGCGCCGGCGTAAAACTGGTCCGTGTTGCCATCGGTATTGATTGACGCGCCGATCGTCGGGCGCGGCTGCAAAGCCCACCACAACCAGTTCGAGCCCGGAACGCTGGCCACCATGTCGTTGGTGACAGGCGAGGCGAAGATGACTTCGGGATTGATGTCGGCGCCGCTTTCACGGCCCCCAACAAACGTCGGATCGTGAGCCCAAATCCCGAGTTTCAGCTCACCATAGGTGATGTTCTGAGCTCGCGACGCCGCAGGGTAGAGAGCGATGAGTATCACCGCGAACGCGAGAACCCATTCGCGGCACGCCCACCTAGGCCGCTTCGCACACCAACGGCATACGTTCATCCAGCCCCCCTCGCCCAACGGCTGGGATAAAATACCGACAAATGCGAAGCTGCCAAACGATTTGACGTCTGCCGCGGCGTCACGATCAAACTGTTGCAAGAACGCAACAGCGTTTTGCAGCCGAATTACTGGGAGTTCCCGCCGGGCTTCGCGATCGACTTTACCATCGCTAGGAATTGGGCGCGCATCTGGGAATCGGGAATCGCGTAGTAAAGCCGGATCAGCTCGATCGTTTCCGGCCGCTCAAGGTATTCGCGCCATTCGCGCTCGGCGGCCGTCGGCTTAGCGTCGTCGGTCGGTAGATCGCCGAAGAAGAACGAGATCGGCACCTGTAAAATCTCCGCCATCGCGGCAAGGCGCGACGCGCTGACCCGATTGGCGCCACCCTCGTATTTCTGCACCTGCTGGAATGTCAGCCCAAGCGCATTCGCCAGTGTTTCCTGGTTCATACCCAGCAGCAGACGCCGCATGCGGACGCGCTTACCGACATGGACATCGATAGGGTTGGGTATGCCGGTCCCTCGCCCGTACCGGGGCGGCTCGCCGGCTGTCTTCGATTTTGCCAAAAGTGCTTCCCCTCATTGGCGGAAAGGCGCGCACCTACACTGATTTGTCACACGCGACAAGCGCGATTCCGAGATAAGCCTAGGATATGCTAGCGTTTGCTTAGTTTGCCTATTTGTCCTCGCGCGGCGGTTCGTCGTAGCCGCGCCGGTTGCTGATGAAGACAAGGCTCATCAGTCCGATCCCCAAGGCCAGCGTGACCAAAACACCCAGTGCCAGCGCGATCCAGCCGTTGAGATCGATCCCGACATCGCCGATGTCGCGCCAATTGACGACAGCGATCGCGGCGACGGCTGCGACAAAGAGCGCGACACCGCCAACGGCAAGCCAGCTCGAGGCTTTATTCATCGTGCCTCCGCTTCTCGATAAGCGCCGGCGGACCAGTGCGTTCCTGGCTAATCGCCCTTACGCCGAGCCGGTCGACATGGCAAAGTGCGGCAAATCGCGCTCAGCCCAGGGAGACATCGATGCCGACCGAAAGCAAGCATCCGGAAACCATCGTGCTGCATGCCGGCTACCGCAGCGATCCGACGACCAACGCCGTCGCCGTGCCGATCTACCAGACCACAAGCTACCAGTTCAACAGCACCGAGCACGCGTCCAACCTATTCGGGCTCAAGGAACTGGGCAACATCTACACCCGGATCATGAGCCCGACGAGCGACGTGCTGGAGCAGCGCGTCGCGCAGCTCGAAGGCGGCGTAGCGGCGTTGGCGGTGTCGTCCGGCCAGGCTGCCTCTATGTTCGCGGTCAACAACATCACCCAGGCGGGCGACAATTTCGTCAGCTCGACCGATCTCTACGGCGGCACCTGGAACCTGTTTCTACACACGATGCAGCGGACGATGGGGATCGAGGTACGCTTCGTCGACCCCTCCGACCCGGAGAATTTCCGCCGCGCGACCGACGCCAAGACCCGCTGCTACTACGCCGAGACGCTGCCCAACCCTAAGCTCGAAGTGTTCCCGATCGCCCAGGTCGCCAAGATCGGGCGCGAGCTCGGCGTACCGCTGATCATGGACAACACGTCCGCGCCGGTGATCTGCCGGCCGCTCGATCACGGCGCCGCGGTGGTGATGCACTCGACCACGAAATATATCGGCGGGCACGGCACCTCGATCGGCGGCATCATCGTCGACGGCGGCAATTTTGACTGGGAAAAGCACGCCGACCGCTTCCCGCTGCTGAACCAGCCTGACCCGGCCTATCACGGCGCGGTGTGGACCCAGGCGGTGAAGCCGATGGGGCCGATCGCCTACATCATCAAGGCGCGGGTGACCCTGTTGCGCGACATCGGCGCGGCGGCGAGCCCGTTCAACAGTTTCCTGCACATCCAAGGACTCGAGACTCTGCCGCTGCGGATGCGGGTGCAATGCGCCAACGCCAACGCCGTGGCGCGCCACCTCAAAGAGCATGCGAAAGTCAGCAAGGTCATCCACCCAAGTCTGATGACTGGCGAGGCCAGGCGCCGCGCTGACGCCCATCTCAAAGGTGGCTATGGCGCGCTTTTGGGTTTCGAGCTGAAAGGCGGGATGGAGGCCGGGCGGCGGTTCATCGACAACCTCAAGATGTTTTACCACGTCGCCAATATCGGCGACGCGCGGAGCCTGGCGATCCATCCCGCCTCGACGACGCACTCGCAGCTCACCCCCGAGGAGCAGCTGCAAACCGGCGTCACCGACGGTTACGTCCGGCTATCGATTGGACTCGAGCACGAGGAAGATATCCTCGCCGATCTTGATCAGGCGCTCGCCGCGGCGTGAAGCTGGAACGCGGCGAGGCGCGGCTCGAAACCGCTTGGCCGATCGATCTTGGGCTGACGGTCGCCAGTCACGGCTGGGTACACCTCGAGCCTTGGCGGTGGGATGCCGCGACCGGCACGCTCAGCCATACCGAGCGCATCGGCGACCGCATCGGGACGATCGCCATGCGCCAGAACGACCCGACGACGCTCGCCGTCGCCTGGGACGGGTTTGCCGCCTCGGCGCAGAGCGAAATTCTGACCCGGGCGGCGCGCTGGGTCTCGGCCGACTGGAACCCGAATCCCGCGATCTCCGCGCTCGGCGCCGGTTTCGCGGACGAGGCCGCGCTGATCGCGCGCGGCGGCGGGCGACTGCTGCGGGGGTCGACATTCTACGAGGACTTCATCAAGACGGTGCTGACGGTCAATACAAGCTGGTCCGGCACCTGCCGGATGACGGCGGCGTTGGTCGCCGAACCCGGCGGCGGCGCATTTCCATCGCCGGAGATGCTGATCGACTACGGCGAGGAGCGCCTGCGCGGTGTCGCCAAGTTGGGCTTTCGCGCGCCGGTCGTGGCGTCGGCGACCCGGCGGATGCTCGATGACGGCACGTTGGACGCCGCAGGTCACGGTCGTGAGAAGCGCCTCGACCACGACTATCTCCTCGGCCTTAAAGGCATCGGCCCTTACGCGGCGGCGCATTGCCGGATGCTCCTGCAGGATTTCAGCCGCATCCCGGTCAACTCGGTCGTCGTCGCGCATCTGCGCGAGCGCCACGACACCGATCCGGCTACGTTCATCGCCGCCCGCGCCGAATGCGGCGCCTATCTTGGACTTGGCTACCGCCTGATGCGGTTGAGGGAGAAATTCCAGGTCGCCGACGTCGAAATCAGCCCACCGGCAGTTCCGGAATCCGCCTACTGAGGGGGGCAAAGGATGCCTGTCACGCCGTTCGCCACCATTCTCGACACCGCGCGTCAGCGTCATGGCGCTGCCGCGCTCGAGTCGCGGTTACCGCAGCCGAAATCCGCCTCCGAACTCGCCGCCATTCCCGATGACCGCTACCTGTCGCAGATGTCGCTGCGGATATTTCGCGCCGGGCTGAAGCACAGTGTCGTCGACGCAAAATGGCCAGCGTTCGAGGAGGTGTTCCATGGCTTTGATCCACGCCGGGTACGGGCGATGTCGGACGAGGCGATGGAAAAACTGCTCGGAGACGCGCGACTGATCCGGCATTGGGGCAAGCTGAAAGCGGTGCGCGACAACGCCGCGGCGACGCTGGGCATCGGTGAGGAGTTCGGCAGCTTCGGCCGTTGGCTCGCGACCTGGCCTGGCAACAATATCGCCGGGTTGTGGGACGAGCTGGGTGCGCGCTGTAGTCAGATGGGAGGCAATTCCGGCCCAATGTTCCTGCGTATGGTTGGCAAAGACACCTTCGTGCTGTCGCCTTCGGTCATCGCCGGGTTGAAGCGCTGGGCGGAGATGCCGCCGCCGAAGAACCGCAAGGATCGCGCCGCGGCTCAGGCCTGCTTCAACGCCTGGACGACCGAGACGGGACGGCCCTTGTCGCAGCTGAGCATGATCCTCGCGTTGTCGGTCGACGAATGAGGCGTTAGGTGCCCGCGGCTTCCTTCGCCGCCGCAATGGCCATATCGCGCACGCGCTGGGCCGATATCAAGCCGCGCTTGAAGCGGACAACCGCCTCCCGGTCCGGTTCGCCGGCCGCGACGGCCTCGGCAAAGACCTTGAACAGGTCCGTGACCCGGTCGGCATAAGCGGCGGCGATGATCCGCGTATCCTCGGGCAACCCGTCGTCGGCCATGGCACTTCTCCTTAGGCGATCGGCACGCGGCGTTTTGCCAGTTCCGCCTCATTGACCACAAGGCCGAGCCCAGGCGCATCCGGCAAACGAAACAACCCGTCGATGGGAAGCGGCGGGTTCTCGAATATCGCATGAGTGCGGGACGACGGGTCGTTCCACTCGCTGGGTTTGGTCCGACCCATCTGGCAGGCAGCAATGTGCAGGCTCGCCATATGGCCAATCGTCGGCTGCGTCTGGTGCGGCACCAGTTCGGCGCCATACGCGTGACACAGGGCAAGGCACTGCATTAGCCCGGTGATGCCGCCCATTTTGACGATGTCCGGCTGGACCATGCGCACGCCGGCAGAGATCAGGTCGGCGAGACCGGGTAGCGTGTAGGTCTGTTCGCCTGCCGAGACGGTGATGTCGAGCCGCTGGGCGACCTCGCCCATCACCTTGACGTGATAGTGTTGGACGGGTTCCTCGAACCACCAATAGCCGAGCTCCTCGAGCGCCCGCCCGACGCGGATCGCGCCGCCGACCGAATAGCCGTTGTTCGCATCGAAGGCGAGCGGGAACGCATCGCCAACCAGCTTCCGAACGGCTTTAGCCTTAGCGATATCACCCGGGATGTCGACATCGGCCTTGGTGCGGTCGGCATCGAAGCGGATTTTGACCGCGGCTGGCCGGTCCTATTATACGCGTCTCGACAACCCGCAAGACCTCGTCGGCGCTGCGCTCGCCATTGCCGCCGATCGATGCATAGAACGGCAGCTCGGTCTGCCACGCGCCGCCGAGCAGCTTGTAGATCGGCTGCTTGAAGAGCTTGCCCTTGATGTCCCACAGCGCGATATCGAGCGCCGCCAACGCCCCGGTTAGCGCCCCCTCGGGGCCCAGCTTGACGAGGCGGTGCAGCGCGGTGTCGAGCAGCACCGCGTGATCGAGCGGGTCCTTGCCGACCAGCATCGGTGTGATGTCGCGGGCGATGATGCCGAGCGAGGCGAGGCCACCCAGCATCGGCGACGCCTCGCCGATCCCGGAAGTACCATCGTCGCAATGGATGCGGACAAAGGCGCTGTTCTGCTGCGGCCGGTCATTTGGCGACCAGCGGACCTGGAAGACCTCGACCGTCTCGATCTTCATGGAAACCTCAGTAATTCGAGATCTCGATCGAGTTTCCGTCTGGGTCGTCGATATAGACCGACTGGATCGTGCCGATCGCACCGGCGCGCGGCCCCTGCATCCGCACCGGCACCCCGCAGCTTTCGAGATGCGCGGTGACGTCGGCAACCGGTGTGTCGGTGACGAAGCAGATATGCGCCGGCATGCGCTTGTCGCCCGCCATAGCCATTGGCCCACCGGCGGCATCGAGATGGATTTTCTGCTGGCCGAACAGCAGCGCGGCTCGCCCTTCGGCGATCGTCTCCGCCTCCATGCCGAGCACCTTCTTGTAGAAGGCCATGCTGCGGTCGATGTCGGCGACGGTGATATTGAGATGGTCGATGCGCTCGATCTTCATGTCGTCCTCCTTCAATAGTTCGAAATCTCGACCAGGTTCTGATCGGGGTCGCGGATATAGACCGATGTAATCGTCCCGATCGCCCCGGCGCGCGGCCCCGGCCCGGTGATGATCGGCACGCCGCATGAGTTCAGATGAGCGACGACCTCGGCAATCGGCGTCTCGGTGATAAAGCAGAGATCCCCCGACCCTGCCGTCGGCTTGTCGGCGACGAGGCCGGGGATGTCATCGGCGGGATGCAGATTGATCTTCTGCTGACCAAAGCGCAGCGCGGTGCGGCCCTCGCCGAATTGCACCACCTCCATGCCGAGCACCTTCGTATAAAAGTCGCAGGTCTTGGGGATGCTGGCGACGGTCAGCACCAGATGATCGAGCCGAGCGATCTGCATCGGAGCCTCCGCTGTGCGTGCCCAAGCTTGCCATGTCCGACCGTGCGGGGCCAGGATTTGACGGATCACGGTCCCTTGGGAGGAACATGATGAACCGGCTCGACGGCAAGGTGGCACTGATTTCCGGCGCGGCGCGCGGGATCGGCGCCGAGACCGCGAAGTTGATGATCGAGGCCGGCGCCAAGGTCGCCATCGGCGATGTGCTCGACGAGCGCGGCCGCGAGACCGCCCGCTCGCTCGGCGACAGCGCGCTCTACCACCATCTCGACGTGACCCGCGAGGACGATTGGAATGCCGCCGTCGCCGCGACGGTGGCTCGCTTCGGCGGGATCGATATCCTGGTCAACAATGCCGGGATGTTCCTCGGCAAGGGCATCGAAGAGGCGAGCCTCGACGAATGGCATCGCCTCTGCGCGATTAACCTGACCGGCGTCTTCCTCGGTACCAAGCTGGCGCTGCCGGCGCTGCGCGAGCGTGCGCATGCGAGCGCGCAGGGCAGCGCGATCGTCAACCTTGCCTCGGTCGCGGGGCTGGTCGGCTCGCAGCTCGACCCGCTCTACTCGATGACCAAAGGCGGGGTAACCCTGTTCACCAAATCCGCGGCGCTGGAGTTCGCCCGCAAGGGCTACCGGATCCGGGTCAACTCGATCCATCCCGGGGTGATCCAGACCGATATGGGCGAGCAAACCTTCACCGCCCGCGCCCGCAACACCGGCAGCAACGATGTCGAGGCGGCGCGCCGGACGGCGCTGTCAACACATCCGATCGGCCGGCTCGGCGTCCCCAACGACATCGCCAAGGGGATCGTGTTCCTGGCGTCGGACGATGCCGGGTTCATGACCGGAGCCGGGCTGGTCGTCGACGGCGGGCTGACGGCGCAGTAGCCGACTTTGCGTGCTCGAGCTTCCACCAAGCCTCAAGCACGCAAGTGACCGACCAAGCCTGGGCCGGACAGCCGCGCGGCGCGTGCGGCGGGTCGCCGTCAAAGATTTCGCTGACCTGGCCGAGCCCGGCGTCGCGGAGGTGATCGGCAATCGGCTCCAAGAGAGCCTGAGCCGCTGCGGCGTCGCCGGTCACCCGGTATTGCGCCAGCGCCCACGGCCCCAGCAACCAGGCCCAGACCGTGCCCTGGTGATAGGCGCCGTCGCGCTCCGCCGGACCGCCGGCGTAGACGCCGCGATAGCCCGGTTCGCCAGGCGCCAGCGTGCGCAGTCCGAACCGGGTCACCAGCGGCGCGCAGGCATCGAGCACGGCGCGCTGCTGTTCCGGGTCGAGCGGGCTTGCGTGCAGGCTGACCGCAAAGACCTGATTGGGCCTCAGGCTGGCATCATCGACACCGTTGGGACAGTCGATCACGTCGTAAAGTCCCGGTCGATCGCGGCCGACGAAGCGCGCGAAGCCGGCCCGCGCCTTATCGGCGGCGGTTCTGTATGCGGCGCCGGACAATCCGATCCGATCCGCCAACTCAGCCATCGCGACGAGCGCGTTGAACCACAGCGCATTGACCTCAACCGGTTTGCCGACGCGCGGTGTCACCACCCAATCGCCGACCTTGGCGTCCATCCAGGTCAGCTGCACTCCCGGTTCGCCGGCGCGCAGCAGCCCGTCCGCCGGGTCGGCGGCGATGCCGTAGCGCGTCCCGCGCGTGTAGTGCTCGACGATCGATTCCAGCACCGGGAACGCGCGCTTGAGCGCCGCCTCGTCGCCGCTCGCCGCGACATAGGCGCGCCATGCCTCGATAAACCACAGGGCGGCATCGACTGAGTTGTACGCGGATGCCGACCCGTCTTCCGGGAAGACGTTGGGTACCATCCCACGATCGACGCAACGAGCGAAGGTTTCGAGGACCAGCCGCGCAGGGCCATAACGCCCGACCGCGAGGCCCAATCCGGGTATCGCGATCATCGTGTCGCGGCCCCAATCGCCGAACCAGGGATACCCGGCGATAACCGAGCGCCCATCCGCTACGCCGGGTATCGGCCGGACGATGCGGAACAGGTCGGTGGCAAGCACCAGCCGCATCACCCAGCCAGGTGCCTCCGTGAAAATCGGATCGGCGCCAATCGCCTCGCTCAGCACGGCACGATCGTGCGCACGGCGCCGATCGAACGCGGCATCAAGAACAATCGCCGCATCCGGGGCGAGACTTGCGATGTAGCCAGTCCATCGGCCGGGCCGCAGCGGCAGGACGCCGTCGGCGATATGCAGATGCGAGTCGCGGTCGTTGAGGCCGCGCTCGCGCTCGATCGGCAGGTCGAAATTGCCGTACCAGTCACGGTGCGACGCGATCTCGCCGTCGGTGCCGGCAATGCTCAAGGTGAAGCGGCCCGGCGTCGTGAGCGTTAGCCTGGTTCCCTTTACCGCGATTTCAGGATTGAAGCCCGCTTCCCAGGTATCGCCATGGTGGTCGCGACCATTGGCGAGGAACGTGACGGATAGCGAAGCATCGCCAACCTCGCCCTCCAGCCGCCAGGCGAGGCAGACCGTGTCGGCGCCCGGCTCCATCCAGACGCGGTGCTCGACGATCGCTTCGCCGCAGCGAAATCGCCAGACCGGCATGGTGCCGTCGAGATGGAAGCTGGCGAGCAGCTTGTATCCCTCGGGGTCGATCGCGCCGCCACCCCAGCGATTGGTGAAGAGCGGGTAGCGCGCATCGCCAAGATGCAGCGTCGCGTCCGCCTTGGTCAGGACCAGCACGCGGCCGAGCGGCGGATCGACCGGCGCGATCAGCAACCCGTGATAACGCCGGGTGAGGCTCAGCGCCACCGTGCCGCCGGCATAGCCGCCCTTGCCGTTGGCGAGCCACCATTCGCGGCACTCGTTGGCGGCCAGATCGCTCAATTCGGCTGCCTCGAAGCGGATTGGCGCCAGGCGATCGAGCGGGTCGCCGCCTGTCGCCATCAGCTGCTGACTTCGGCCGCGTCAGTCACCAACTCTCCCGCGAGTTCCTCCGCCAAGACATGGTTATTGCGGGGCCGCGGATGCAGCAGCAAGGCCACCAATGCGGTCCAGCCAGTCTGGTGCGACGCGCCGCAGCCCCGGCCGGTGTCGCCGTCGAAGTACTCATAGAACAGCGGATCGTCCTGGAAATCGGGGCGTCCAGGCGGAGGCGGAGGCCCCAGCACCGGGCGGCGGCCACCGCCATCGCGCAGGAACAGCCGGCACAGCCGCTGCGCCACCTCGTCGGCCGCCTCGGCAAGGTTGACGAATTTACCCGAGCCGACAGGACATTCGATGCGGAAATCGTCGCCGTAATAGCCGTGGAAGCGACGCAGCGACTCGATCAGCAGGAAATTCACCGGCATCCACACCGGGCCGCGCCAGTTCGAGTTGCCGCCAAAAGCCTCCGTGGTCAACTCGCCAGGCACGTAGCCGATGCTGAATTGGCTGCCGCCGTGCTCGAAAACAAACGGATTCTTCTCATGAGATTTCGAGATCGACCGAATGCCGTGATCGGAGAGAAATTCGGTCTCGTCGAGCATCCGCCGCAGCAGGCATTTCATCCGGTGGCCGCGCAGCAGCGATAGAAGATGCCGCTCCTCGTCGCTCTCCACCATCCACCGCGACACCAGACGGGCAAGCTCCGGCCTGTGGTCAAGGAACCAATGCAACCGCTTGGAAAACTCGGGAAGGCGAGCAATCACCGCGCTGTCCAGCACTTCGACTGCGAAAAGCGGGATCAGCCCGACCATCGACCGCACCCTCAACGGCACGGCGCGGTCTCCCGGCAGGTCGAGCACGTCGTAATAAAACTCGTCGGCCTCATCCCACAGGCCGATCCCCTCGCCCAGAATGTTGCTCATCGCCTCGGCGATCAGCAGGAAGTGCTCGAAAAACTTGGTGGCGATCGCCTCGTAGACGTGATCGCGGGTCGCCAATTCGAGAGCAATCCGCATCAGGTTGAGGGTGTACATCGCCATCCAGGCGGTGCCGTCGGACTGGTTGATGTGTCCACCGGTCGGCAGCGGCGCGCTGCGGTCGAAGATCCCGATGTTGTCGAGCCCGAGAAACCCGCCCTGGAAAATGTTGCGGTCTTCGGCGTCCTTGCGGTTCACCCACCAAGTGAAATTGATCATCAGCTTGTGGAAGACACGCTCCAGAAAACCGCGATCGCCTTGCCCACCCCGCGCGAGGCGGTCGATCTCGTAGACCCGCCATGCCGCCCAGGCGTGCACCGGTGGATTGACGTCGCCGAACGCCCACTCGTAGGCCGGGAGTTGGCCGTTCGGATGCATATACCATTCGCGAGTCAGGAGAACGAGCTGATCCTTGGCGAATTCGGGGTCGATCAGCGCCAGACTCACACAGTGGAACCCAAGGTCCCACGCGGCGTACCACGGGTATTCCCAACTGTCCGGCATCGCCAGGACATCGGAGTTGTAGATGTGCCCCCAATCCTTGTTGCGGGCCTCGAGCCGGTCCGCCGGTGGCGGCGGTTGCAGCGGGTCGCCATGCAACCATTGGCGCACGTCGAGACAATAGAATTGCTTCGACCACAATAGGCCGGCCAAGGCCTGACGGTGCACCAGGCGCGCGTCGCGATCCTCAATGCCGTGCTGAACCGCCTCGTAGAAATCGTCCGCCTCGGCGTGCCGCCGGCGCATGACGGTCGCGAAATCCTCGCCCTCCTCGATCACCGCGAGGCGGAAGCGGAACTCGGCTTCTCCACCGGGCGGTAAATCCGCCCGGCAATGCGCCGCGACCTTGGTGCCCAAGCGCTGTGGGTTCACCGCGCCGCGGTCGCCATTAACGATGTAGTCGTTGATGCCGTCCTTAAAATAGCCATCCGCCTTGGCGCCATAGAGGTGGCGCGGGTTGGTGTCGTTTTCGCAGAACAACAACTCGTGGGCGCCGTCGCAGGTAAAGCGCATCGCCGGCATGTTCGGGTGAAACGTCGTCACCGAGCCGTCATTGTGGCCGGCAAACAGCGGCCGCTCGGCGCACGGCGCCCAAGACCATATGTTGCGCGCCCATAGCTGCGGCAGGACATGCAGCGTCGCGCGTTCGGGGCCACGATTGGTGACGGTAACCTGGCACAGTATGTCGTCCAGCTGCGCCTTGGCATATTCGATGACCACATCGAAATACCGATCCCCGTCGAAGACTCCGGTGTCGATCAACTCGAACTCGGGTTCGTTCTTGCCGCGCCGGCGGTTCTCCTCGACGAGCCGCGCGTAGGGGAAGGCGGCCTGCGGATACTTGTAAAGCATCTGCATGTAGGAGTGCGTCGGGGTGCCGTCGAGGTGGTAGTAGACCTCCTTCACGTCCTCGCCGTGATTGCCCTCGCTGTTGGTGAGGCCGAACAAGCGCTCCTTGAGGATCGGGTCCTTGCCGTTCCACAGCGCGAGGCCGAGGCACAGGAACAGATGCTCGTCGCCGAATCCGCCGAGTCCGTCCTCGCCCCAGCGATAGGCGCGGCTGCGCGCGTGATCGTGCGGGAAATACTCCCAAGCATTGCCGTGTTCGCTGTAATCCTCGCGCACCGTGCCCCATTGCCGGTCGCTCACATAAGGGCCCCAAAGCCGCCACGGAGCGCCCAGGCGGGCTTCCTCGAGCCGGCGCCCCTCCGCGGTTTCCCCGGGGTGACGGCGGGGCGCCGCGACGCGGCCTCTGCGTTGCGCGGTGGCCATCAGCCGCCTAGGGCGGCGACGCCGCTCGCCGCCTCCGCTTCTTCTTCGATTTGCAACGCGTCGTTGAAGCGGTTGAAGAAGCCGCATAGCGCGATGCGCAGCGTCAACTCGACAATCTGCGCGTCGCCAAAATGTCGCCGCAGCCGCGCAAACAGCGTTTCCGGTAGACGGTTCGGACGCTCGGTGACGGCGATCGCATACTCGACGACGAGCCGGTCAGTCTCGTCAAATTCGGGGTTGTCGCTGTATTCGAGAATGCGCCGCGCCCCTTCCGGCGAGACGCCTTCGATGGCGAGAAACGGCGCGTGATGCGCGACGCAGTACTCGCACTCGTTCAGTTTGGAGACGGCGACAATCGCCAGCTCCAGATAGCGCTTTGGCAAAGTCTGCGCCGCCCGCAGTTCCATAAGCAATGGCATCAAGTGGCGCAACGCTGGCGGGATATGCGCGAACACCGCGACCTGGTTGCGGAACGGCCCGTAGGTGCCGGCGAAGTCCTCATAGATTCGGGCGAGATCCGCGGGGAGCTCATGCGGATCGATGTCGCGCACCCGGGCCATAGCTGGTCCTCCCTTACGACTTACCGCTTATTGAAGCCTCAGGCCCGCGACCGGCTCGGTCAAGGGGCCATGCAGATTGTCGCAAGCCTTTTGCCGAACTAACGACCACCTTACATTGGCAGAACTGAAAGGCGAGATTGCAACGCGGGGGTTACAGGTTTGCGACCGCGATGGCTATTCATTGGGCTCTGCCTCGTCGGGATCTTTGGCGCGGCCGATCGCGGCCGCGCCGCCGATAGCGTGCTGATCACTGGGCTCAACCGCGCCATCTTCGCGGAAGAGAGCCGGGCCGGGAACACAAGTCCGCATCTTCTCCCACTGCTTGACCAACTCGCCGGCGCGCAGTTCGACGACGGCGCACTGGCCGAAGCTGCCGAATCGCGCCACCGAGCGCTGAAGATCGCCATCGCCGCTTATGGCTGCAGCTCGCCCAACGTGGCCAACGCGATGATCGCGCTCGCCGAGATCGACATCATGCGATTGCGGTATTTCAATGCCGAGCCGCTTCTGACCGTCGCGGTCGCGGATATCGGCGAGCGCCTCGGCACGAAGAACCCGGCTTTAGCCGCCCCGCTCGCGGCACTAGCCCGCATTGCCGTGGCGCGGGGCGAATTTGATCGCGCGGAGCATCTCGCCGGTCGTGCCCATGCCGTAGCGGCGCACGATCCCGGTCAATCGGCGGAGGCGTTGCGGGCTCTCGGCGCCGCCTATGCCGGCGAAAAACGCTTTCCGGAGGGTGAAGCGGTGTTGCGCCAAGCGATCGCACTTGATCTGCGGGTATATGGCGAGACGGGTCTTGAGACCGCCCGCAGCCTAGCCATGCTCGCCAATCTGCTGCTCCGCGCGAAACGCTTCGACGAGGCGCTGCTGCCCGCCGAACAGGCGCTCGTCATCGACCAGGCTCGGCTCGGCTCCACGCATCCGCTCATCGCCGACGATTTCTGTGATCTCGGACTGATTTATGCAGGGCTCAAGCGCTATGAGGATGCAACCAGGAGCCTGACCTACGCGATGGGGCTGCTTATCAAAGCGGGCGGCAGGGATAGCTCGCGTTTCGCCTATGCCGAGCTCGATCTCGCCGGTGTATTGCGGACGCTTGGCAACGACAAAGCGGCGGATGTCAGCTTCGCCGACGCCAAGCGCATCCTCGACAAGACCGAGGAGGAAGACCGCCAGCGCGAGCAACAGCTCTAGCGCCGAAATCGCGCGGGGCTCAGCGCCGCTGCGTCGAGACCGGCGGCCCGGATGTCGGCGGGCAGTTCGCCGACATCGATCAGCGACGCGGCGCAGCGCGCCATCGCCTCCGCGGTCTGAATGCCGTAACCGCCCTGCCCCGCCAGCCAAAAGAACCCATCCGCCAGCGGATCGAAGCCGTTCACCGTGGTCTTGTCGACGACAAAACTGCGCAGCCCGGCCCATTTGCGCTCGACCCGCGCGACCTCGAGCGTCGTCGCTCGCATCAGCCGGTCGATCGCGATGGCGATGTCGAGCTCGTCCGGCTGCACGTCGCAAGGCGGCATCGGCGTCTCGTCGGCCGGCGAGACCAGCAGCCGCCCGGCATCAGGTTTGAAATAAAACCTTTCCTCTATATCGAGGGTCATTGGCCAACGGGAGGTGTCGATCCCCGGCGGGGGCGTGATGGTCAGCACGGTCCGCCGCATCGGCACCAACCCGATCGGTGGCAATTCAGCGAGGCCGGCAACCACATCCGCCCAGGCGCCGGCGGCGTTGACCACGACGGGCGCGGTGAAATCACCCAGCGACGTTGCCGCGGTCCAGCAGCCGCCCGCCGCGACAAGCGCCCTCACCTCGGCATCGGTGACCAGCCGGCCGCCGCGCTGGCGAAAGCGGCGCAGATAACCCTGGTGCAGCTCGTGGACGTCGATATCCATCGAGTTCGGGCTCGTACACCGCGCCGATCAGGCTATCGGCGCGCAGCACCGGTACAAGCTCCCGAGTCTCGACCGCATCGAGCCGGCGGACGCGCGGATCGTCCGGCGACAGCTCGGCCCAGGCGGCGGCCAGCGCCTCCTCCTGCCCGGGCATCGCGAACATCAGCGCGCCGCGCGGCGTCAGGATCGGATGTTCGGCGAAACCCTCGGCCCAGGCTTCGTAAAAGGCCCGGCTCGCGCCGGTGAGGATGCGGATCGCGCGATTGCCATAGGTTTCAGTGAACAGCGCGGCCGAGCGCCCGGTGCTGTGATAACCGGGCTGGCTTTCGCGCTCGAGCAGCACAACCCGGCGGTCCGCCGCCAGATGCGCCGCAGCGGAAGCGCCGGCGATGCCGGCGCCGATGACGATCAGGTCGGCGGCTTCGGGCAATGCAGCTCTAGTAGAGCCGCGTCCGGTAGCTTTCCTCGGTCGCCCGCTCGGCCTCGCCGCTCTCTACCGTCTGGCCGATCTGCTCGGCGATGACGACGCCGAGCGACGGGAAATCCTTGCGCGGGACATGCTTTTCCGGGTTCCACAGATCGGAGCGAATCAGCGCCTTTCCGCAGTGGAAATAGACTTCGTCTGCCGTGACAAGGATGCCGCTGCGCGGCGGCTTGCCGTTGACCCCGCAGGCCTCCAGCAGCGTCGGATCGACGGTGATCTGCGCGCGGCCGTTGACGCGCAGCGTCTCGCGAATGCCAGGGACGAGGAAGAGCAGCCCGATGCGCGGGTGCTGCAGGATATTGCTGATCGAATCAACACGATTGTTGCCGAGCCGGTCGGGGATCAGCAGCGTCTCATCGTCGAGTACGGTGACAAAGCCTGGGGCATCGCCCTTGGGCGAGGCATCGCAGCGGCCTTCCGCGTCGCAGGTGGACAAGACGACAAACGGCGACATCGCGATAAAGGCGCGCGAATGCTTTTCGAGCTTGGCGAGCTGCTTCTTGACCGCGCGCTCACTCGGCTCGCCGTAAATTTCCCGAATGTCGCCGATGTCTTCGATGATTGACATGCTCGCCTCCCGCTCGCCGCGCGGCCTAGTATGCATCAGCAAAAGCTGCGGTTCCAGGCGGAGGCGGGAGTGACGGTTGACGTCTTGCGCGAGAAGCGGGCGGAAGGCGGTTTTATCGCGCGCGTCTCAATCGACCGAGCGGCGAAGCTCAACGCGCTCGACCGAGCGCTGATAGGGGAGATTATCGAAACCATGACGGCGCTTGCCGCCGAACCCGACTTGCGGCTGGCGGTAGTAAGTGGAGCCGGCGGCCGCGCCTTTATCGGCGGCGCCGACATCGACGAGCTCGCTGCGCTCGACGCCGACAGCGCGCGCGCTTTCATCACCGCCGTCCATGTTTGCTGCGACGCCTTCCGCCACCTGCCGGTGCCGGCGATCGCGCGAATCGATGGCTACGCGCTCGGCGCGGGGCTCGAACTGGCCGCCGCCTGCGATTTCCGTGCCGCCAGCGAGCGCTCGATCTTCGGCATGCCGGAGGTCAGGATTGGCATCGCTTCGGTGGTCGAGGCGGCGCTGCTGCCGCCATTGATCGGCCCCGCCCGCGCTCGCCATTTGCTGCTGACCGGCGAGAACATCGACGCGGAAACGGCACTCAACTGGGGCCTGGTCGATCGCGTCGTGCCGGCGGCGGAACTCGATGCGGCGGTCGAAGCGCTTGCCGCCCCCATCCTCGCCGCCGGGCCGCAGGCGATCCGCATACAGAAGGCGCTGATCCTCGATTGGGATGAGATGCACACCGCCGCCGCGGTCGAACGCGGCATCGAGGCGTTTGTCGAGGCGTTCGCGACGGACGAGCCACGGCGAATGACGAATGCGGCGCGCGCCGCCTTGCAGGCGCGGCGAAAGAAAGGCTGATGGCGAAGGCGCGGCAAAAGACCCTCGGCCTCGCCGACGCGATGGGCGCGCCGCCGCATTTTCACGGCCACCGCCAGCGCCTGCGCGAACGGCTAATCACCGCCGGGGCCGACGCGCTGCCCGATTACGAGCTGATGGAGGTGTTGCTCTTCGCCGGCAACCCGCGTGGCGACGTAAAGCCGCTCGCCAAGGATTTGATCGAGCGCTTCGGCGGCTTCGCCGCGGCGCTGTCGGCCGACCCCGACGATTTGCTGGCGGTGCCAGGGCTTGGAGTCAGCGGCGTCGCCGCGCTCAAATCTGTCCGCGAGGCGGCGCTGCGGCTGATGAGGGCTGAGCTGCGCGAGCGCCCGGTGATCGGCTCGTGGGACCGGCTGATCGATTACTGCCGCGCCCATGTCGCCTACGGCAAGGTCGAGGAGTTCCCGGAATTATGTAGGTGTCTCACCTAATCCCCAGCTATTGGCGAGGCCATTTTTTGCCGTCATCCGCGACAATATTAAGTCCATCGCAGGAGCCATCCCTGTAAACCTCGCAAGAGGTAACAGACTTATCCACCCAAGGTGAAGGTGGCGCGACAATGTTTTGAAATCGCCGGCCACTTTGTTCGGCGGGTACTCCATTATATAGGGCCTCAGAAACTAGCCGACGGGCCTCTTGTTCGTCATAGGCGATGATTCGTACCGCTCTAACCGTCTTCGAATATTTCCAACTTGTGTGCGATAAGTCTTTTGGGGCGAGCCGAAAACATTCGGGCATTGGAGATATCCTGATGTGAAGCGGCCGGAGCTTACCGCCCCGGCCGCCTCTCCGCTATCCTGGTAGATGCCAATCAGACCAGGAAGCGAAATTCATGTCAGACCCTGAGTTCTTTTTCGGGATCATCGGCATCCCGTGGTGTCGGGAGGAAAATTATCCGACCTTTGTCGCGATCTTCGAAGACCGCAAAGACCTCCCTGCCACCTGGGAGGAGTTCGCCAAGGCGGCGCAAGAGACTGAGGACCATTGGAAAGCGCAAGGCAGCAGCACTGTCCGGGTCTATATCGACCCGCACACATTCCCCGCCTGGTGTCAGAGCAAGGGATGTCGGATCGATTCCAAGGCCCGCAACAAGTTTGCTTTCGAGATCGCCAATCCGCCAGCCAAGGGTAATGGATGATGATTGAGCGAGAACATCGGCGAGAGGTCGCGTCATGATCTTTCGTGCAGCTGTATTAGGCATTGCTGCCCTCGCCGTGCTTACGCTGCTTTCGGCAAATGCACGCGCCGACGCGCCAGCCGTCGCCGGAAATGCCGCAGTGGTGGCGGCTGCTGGCGTGTGGGCCTACATCAATGGGGTCGATGTCGAGATTTAGAAATGCCGAGAAGTCGATCCGGGCAACGCTGCGTCTTATGACCAGACTTACGGCCTCTACCACCGCGAGATTGCCGAAATAGTCGGCGTTGTAAACTTCATGCTTAACCAAGAAGCGGTGCGGGCTGGCATACCTGCCGACACATTCACTAAACAGCTTGCGCCCATTGCTGCCGTTGAAAGGCAGGAAACCGACCGCATGGCCTCGACCAATCCGGGCGCATTTATGACGATGTGTCATTCCCTCACGGAGAACTTGATGCGGCATATCGGCCCGTTTCAGTCGCTTCGGGAACAATTGCCCGACGATATGCGCCAAATCGACAACTGGCGCTGAACAGGGAGCGAACCTCATGGCTGACCAAGCGCTTCGCAAACTCGCCGAACTAATTCCTGCGGGTCTTTATGAGACTCCCACAGCAAGTCAAGAGCCGGGAATAGTGGTCCAGGATGATAAAGGGCTACTTCGAATCCACCTGATTTTAGAAGGCGGATACGAATTGGAGATTCCGGTGACACAGGACGCCATGGAAGGTCTGGCGCGGCTTGGTCGACGGACATGACAAAAGGCCTCGGCTGAGTTAATCTCAAAATCCGAGGCGACACAGGCGATGACGGGCAGGAGCTTGGCGGCAATGCCCGTTCGCCGCGCGCATCATACCATGCGATTTAATCGCCGTTCAGATGAATGTTCTGAACACCAATAGCCTCCATGCACTGTAGGAAGAATGCGGCAGTGAAGCTGCCGCGAGCGATCTTGTTGTTGATGTTTTTTTCGTTCTCCTTGACCCCGATGGCGGTCAGCCGCCCAGCTAAGTCGGCATAGCTGAGGTTCCGGCGTTTTAACTCGCCCCGGATAATGCCCTTGGCTTGAGATTGCCAATCCCGTGTCGTTTTCATGCGCCGTCAGTTTCGATGGTTCACGCCATCATATATGATGATTTTTGGGTTGACAACAAGACACCAAACCACCATATTTGAGGGTATCAACCCCCGGATATGGCGATGCCTCAACACTTCCTCCTTTCCGCCAGCGCACGGAGCTTGAGCATCGCTCAAGTCGCGCGCATGTCGGATGAGGAAGCGCATGAGCGGTTCGTCACGATCCGCTGGGCCGACAATGACGGCAAACCCTATTGCCCGGACTGCGGTTGCGCCAAGGTTTACGCCTATAAGACGCGCAATCTCTGGAAATGCACCGCCTGCCGATATCAGTTCTCGGTGACGGCAGGAACGATCTTCGCTGATCGCAAACTCCCGATTCGCACTCATTTGCTTGCCATCGCGCTTGTCACGAATGGTGCGAAGGGCCATAGCGCACTCCAACTTAGCCGCGATCTGGACTGCCAATACCGGACGGCTTTCGTGCTGAGCCACAAACTCAGAGAGAGCCTTGGTGCCGTGGTTCACGGCGGCGGCGAACTGGCGGGCGAAATCCAGGTCGATGGCATGTACACGGGCGGGCACAGGAAGCCTGAGAACAAGAAGGCTGAGCGGGTAGACCGCCGTATCGCCGAGGAACAGACCGGCAAGCGACAGGTCGTTGTCGTTGCCCGCGAAGTGCGAGGCCGGACGCTTCCCTTCGTCGTGGCGCGCGAGAGTGCGGCAGTGCCGTTGATCCGCCAGCGCGTCAAATCAGGCTCGGTCATCCATGCTGACGAAGGCTCGGGATGGGACACCCTGCATGCCAGCTACGATACCCGCAGGGTCAATCATTCGGTCGAATACGTCGCCGCCGATGGTGCGAATGTGAACCAAGCCGAGTTGTGGTTCTCGCGGCTCCGCAGGGCTGAATACGGCATCCACCATCGGATCAGCGGTCGCTACCTGCAAGCCTATGCGAATGAAATGGCGTGGCGAGAGGATGCACCGCCGCGAGCCGAACGGCTTGCAGTGGCGGCGCATCACCGGGGCCGCGCTGCATCACCCGATGAGCCAGCAATGGCGCGGTTATTGGAACCGGAGTGCGGCATGACCGAGGATCGCAGTCACGCCCTTTCGGGGCTGGTCACGAAACGCGCCGAGATCGCGGGCCAGATCACTCATGCCCGCGCCACACTGCGGCAACTGCTTATCGACTTGGACAACATTGACGCGGCGATCCGCATCTTCGACCCCGGCTACGATATCGAGAGCATCAAGCCCAAGGCACCGTCGCCAGCCTATAGCGTCTCATTTCGCGGCGAGTTCGTGCGTCTGATCCTCGACATGATGCGCGATGCCAAGGGGCCGGTGACGACGCGGGAGGTTGCCGCCCATGTCATGCGCGAACGTGGCCTGAATATGGGCGATGAGGCGCTTGTGGCCCTTTTCAATCGCCGCACTCGGGCGCTCCTGTACCATTACCGGGAGCGCGGAGTGGTGCGAGCGGTACAGGGTAACGAGGACGGGCGGCGCAAGTTCAATTGGTGGGAGATCGCAGTATGAAGCAGCGGGCGGTTTGCACCGCCCGCACTCTCGTTCTGCTAATACCGGCGATCCCGTGGCTGCGGCCAACGCCGAGGATGCTTGCGTACCGACTCCCAACGGGAATAGCGATAGCGCAGATAACGGCGCACATTGAGATATGGCGGATGATTGGGCGTCATAACGCCTAAGCCTTTCTTGAAAAAAGGCTAGGCAAGGACTAAGATCATGTCCTCTGTGGCGTCCCTGCCTAACCAGGGTCAGCCCCTTGATCGAAGCTGCTGCTAACAGCCCGATCAGCGAAGCAGGCGGGAAACCCCCGCCTGTTTTTGCTTCTATCACATGTTCCACGGGGAAGTACATATTTTTGCCGTGGAACAATTTAGGTGAGACACCTACATAATTCCGGGAGTTCCATCTCCTGTTCCTCGACCGCAAGAACGCGCTGATCGCCCACGAGCAGCAGCAGCGCGGCACGGTCGATCACACGCCGGTCTATACCCGCGAGGTGGTCAAGCGCGCGCTCGAGCTGGGCGCTTCGGCGCTGATCCTGGTGCATAACCATCCCCTACACGCCACCCCTTCCTGACAACCCAACGATCTCAGGAAGGTAAGCCAAATCAGGGTGTTGCGGCGTCCCGACTGTGTTACAACGGGGTGCAACGCAATGCTCTTGAGGCTTGTCCGCGCGGTGAAGCGTTCCGGCTCTTCCGTCCCGCAGTTCGTGCAGCGCATCCCGACTGACGTGCGCCAGCGTGCCATAGGCCGCCGCCTCACGGTCCGGCTCGGCGATACCGATAGTGTCGCCATCAGGATCACAGCGCGTACCGAGGCCGTGCGGTTCTCCTTACGGACCCGAGACGTGAGGGAAGCCAAGATCAGGCAGGGCCAGGCCGCCGCGCAGTGTGAGGCCCTATGGCAAGCCCTGAGGCGCGATAAGCCGGTAATGCTATCAAGCCGCGATGCTCATGCGCTGGCCGGCGAATTGTATCGGGGCTGGGCGGACGGTCGAAGAGAGCGGGACCTTGCAGCTACCCATGATCCAGCAACGGGTAGGTGGGCCATTGAGCGTCCTAACGAGCTTCCCCCGGAGGAGACCGAGTTAGCGTTCGCCATCGCCGCGCAGCACCTTAGCGAGGCAACCGAGGCGGAGGGGCTTGAGGAGGTCCTTGGTCCGCTGGTTGACCGCCTGCTGCTCACCAAGGGGATAGCCGAGGTTGACCCCGAATGCCGCCCGGTGCTGCTCGGTGCCTTTGCGCAGGCCCTTCAAGATGCCTTCGCGAACCGCCAGAGGAACGCTGCCGGTGACTATACGCCTGATCCCAAGGCCGCTCGGTTCCCCGAATGGGCGGGTGGCGGGCGTGAGGCAGCCGCCAAGCCATCGTTGCCGGCGGTGAAACTCACGGTGCTCCTTGAGGATTGGTGGCGTGAGGCTAAGGCGGCAGGACGCAAGCCCAGCACTTACGAGGGCTACCGGAACACAGTCCGCACGTTCGTCGCCTTCCTCCGCCATGATGACGCAACACGGGTCAACACTGAGGACGTGCTGCGCTTCAAGGATCACCGCCTCGCATCACTTCACCCGCAGACGGGCAGGCCCCTCAAAGCCGGAACCGTGAAGCACAGCGACCTCTCGGCACTCAAGACGGTGTTCGGCTGGGGGGTAGCGAATAGGAAGCTCAAGGCCAATCCCGCCACTGGGATCACCATCCCGCTCGGCAAGTCTGTGAGGCTGCGGTCCAAGAGCTTCACCGATGCTGAGGCGAAAGCGATCCTCAGGGCCGCCTCAAGCGTGGCCCAGGTCAGAAAGGGGTATCCCGAGACGGCAGCCGCGATGCGGTGGGTCCCGTGGCTATGCGCTTTCACCGGGGCACGGGTCGGGGAGATGGCCCAGCTACGGAAGCAGGACCTCCGGCAGGAGGGCGAGCATTGGGTGCTCACGATTACCCCGGAGGCCGGCCTAGTGAAGAGCAATGAAGCCCGCGAGGTGGTCTTGCACCCGCAGCTAATCGAGCAAGGCTTCCCCGAGTTCGTCGCCAAGGCACGGCGGGTACTAGTGGGCATCTCTTCCTGAGGCCCGCAAAGGGTACGGGCGATGTGCTGGGTCCGTTAAAGGGCCTCAAGAACCGGCTTCAGAAGTTCGCCCGCACAGTGGTCCCCGATAGGAACGTCGCGCCCAACCACGGCTGGCGGCATCGCTTCAAGACAGTCGGGATGGAAGCCGGGATACCGCCGCGCATCCTTGACGCCATCCAAGGGCAGGCCCCGGCCTCGGTGGCGGATAGCTACGGGGAGGTGACCTTGAAGACCCAGGCGGCGGCAATCGCGAAGCTGCCGAGGATCGAGGTGTCCTAGCAAGGGCGATTGGCCCGGACTTGACGGATCGGGATAATTGGCCGCGCAGAGCACTCATAGGGATTACGCCCGATGACTGTTCAACCCAGACTTGCCTCATTGAGGCCACCAAGCTTACAATAAGCTTACAGGGAGATGGCGCCGCCCTCGGCAGGAGCAGCATTTTTCGCGCCTAACCACGACTGGCGGCACCGCTTCAAGACGGGCGGGCTGTAAGTCCTGGGGGAGATCGGCTATGCCTAGGGGCGTCTTTTACTTTATCGGTATCGCGGTAGTGGTAATCGTCGTAATGGGCTTCTTCGGTGTGGGTCAGTTGCCCTGGTCCCACTAACACGCAATACCGCAAGGGTCGGCTAACTTCAGCCAAACGTGAAGGTGCCCTCGCCGGCAGCGGACCCAGAGATTGGGGGAGGCAGCCCAAGGACCTGAAGGACCACCTCCCCCGCTCCGCGCGAAGAGAGACGCTAGTGCAGCCGAGGAGGGCTTGGCGCTGGCGTAGGCGGCGGGTTATCAGTGCCGGGTAGGCTCATCCCGAAGCCACCGAGGATACCCTTCAGGGCGTCCCATTGCGTCCTCACCGCAGGGGGCGGAGAGCCACTCCGCGCCGGCCGCATAGGCCGCTGAGACCCGCTGCTGTGCCGCCATTAAGCGCAGCCCGCACATTGGGATCGCTGCGGAGCATCTTCTCGGCTGCATCGCGGTACTGCACCACGGGGCCATGAAGTATCCACATCTTCGAGCCCCGCGCCGTGACATCGCCATCCGGTGCGTTCCGGTAGCCGGGCGTTGCGTTTGATCTTCTTGCCGAACGCCCGCTGGTTTGCACCAGGCGGACCGCTTCTTCCGCAAACTCCTTCGTAAACCGTCGTTGCTGTGTCATCGAGTTCCTCATTGCTCACAGGGAACTCTCCACTTTTCCGAAGCAGGTCCAGTGTCAACTTGGTGACCGGCATCGAGCAGGATTTCCTCAAACAGAGGGAGAACGTCGGGATCGTCCTCGACCAACAGGATACGCGCCATCGCCGGCTAACCTGTAAAGCTGCGAGCCTGTTAAGATGGTGCGTGGAAGCCCTCCGCGTTGTAATTTTTTGTAAACAGGATGGCGAATGGCGGTGCCGCCAAATCAACTCCCAGCAGAGTGGCGATCAGCCAACCGCTGCACCTGCTTTGAAGCCGAAGGGGTTGCCGGCAACGGTCACGCGCTAGGTTAAGATCGATCCTACAGGCCCCAAAGCGCAGCGATCTTGTGGGCCTCCGCCGGGTCCGCCTTGATCCGCAGGACGGTCTGCCGAGTGAGCCCCGTGGCCGTAGCGATGGCCGATGTCCCCGCCTCCTTGCCGAGCATCCCCAAAACATCGTCAAGCTGCTTGCGCGTATAGCTGGGCTTCCGGCCTCGGTACTTGCCGTCACCTAGCGCCTTGGCGTGTTCGATGCCGGCCCGCTGAGCTTCCTTCGTGGCCTCCGCTTGGGCTTGGCTCAGCGCTGCCATGAAGCCAATCAGCGCGTCTCGCACTGCTCGCTGCATGGGGTCCGCCGTGGCCCCATCAAACGTAAGCCCGTTGATGACCGTGCGGACCACGACGCCCTTGCGCATAAACTCGCGGATCGTGTCGCACACGTCCTCATAGTTTCGGCCGAGCCGATCAACCCAACGGACTACTAGCGTGTCGCCCTCGCGGAGCTTGTCGAATAGCCGGCGGCCTTGAGGCCGATCCTTGAGGCGGGTGCTTATGCCCGACACGCCCTCATCGGCGATCACCTCATCGATGGTGAAGCCTGCGGCCTCCGCCTGGCTGCGTTGGTGGGCGATGGTCTGGTCTGCCGTCGAAACGCGAGCGTAAAGCACCGTGGTCATGTCGGCCTCCTATCCGCAGAGGTAGTGACCGTATATATGAATGACCGTAGGCCGATTACAACCCTTGCGGACAGCTTATCAGCGGACGCCTAGCCTGTACGCGAGGGCATACCCTTGCGGACCATGCTGCTTTCACGCCAGCGACGATGCGCTCAGAGGCAGGTCCTCCTCCTCCTCCGCGGTCACCGCGCGGCGCTCATCCCAAGGTCCTCCGCTGGGTAGGGCCGTCAGCAAGCCGAGCGATGCGCCGACCGCGAGGCATACGGGGGGATAACGCGAAGTCCGGCCGCGTGGTCAGGTCTCTCGCATCTGGGACCCCTGGGCATTCAGGGGTGGGAATTGGGGCTAAATCATCAAAAAGATGGCAACCAGAGGGATTGGCGTTGCGGCTACCAGAGCGCCCACACCCCCACGGCCCATGCGACGGAATAGGAAGCCCACGATAGGGGCCGCGATGCACCAAGCGGCAATGCCCACCCACGGGAGCGCGTCAACGAGACTTCCATCCAGCGCCTCGCCGCCTCTGAAGATGAGCACCGCCACCTCAGCGGCCCAGACCGCGAGCGCCGCGTCGATGAGAGAGGCGATGGCTTGCCCAACGGTCATTCGCGGAACGATGCTCCCCTTTTGGCGCCGTCCGATCACAAGCCGACGATACGCCAGCGGAGGGCATCCGGGGGGATCACGCTCAGCCCGAATGTGCGGCCTCGCCTCGAATTCCTGAGCCCTGGGCGCTTGAGGAAGCCGATTACTTTACCAGCCACCGGTGCCCCTTCCTCTTGACTAGCCGACTGTGGTTGGGGTCAACCACTCCTTTTATGATTTCCTGACGGGTTGAGCCGCTGATGCGATAGGGGCCGCAGCGCATGCAGTCGTACTCCTTGTAGTCGCCGAGCGTCGGCATAAGCTTGGCCGTCAGGCCGCAGCGCGGGCAGTCGCGCGGGACAGGCTGATTTCGATCTTCCATCCATACCTCGCAGGTCACTAACTCGATTGGCTCAATGAGGCCCAAATCGTCGTTCTTGCAATTCCGACCCGCTGGCTCACCGACCACATCTTGATTTAGCTGAAGTCGCCTTCGAGCTTTGCCCGGCCGCACATGCCCCGCCTCCCGCTGAGCCAGGCTATGCCGGGCCAAGGCCTACCCATACCACGATGATTTTTCGAACTGCACTGAGCGCCGCGCCCGCTACGACTTTGAGGACCTGGAACCAATACCAACGCTTTGCATAGGCCTGGCCGTGCCGAGCAGACATCAAGTGATACCCCTCCTCGAAATCACCGAGCGCCTCGTGAAGTCGGTCGGGAGGTAGCAAATACGACAGGATACGTTCGGCTCGGGTCGGAAGTGTTTGGTCCTCGACTAGGCGAGCCCCGGCAGCCACCACAAGAAAGTCCCTCGCCCGGCGCGATACCTCTTCTTCGGTCACGCCATTAGTCAGCAGATGCGCAAATTGCTCCGCAGCCTCGCGCAATTGCGAGCCACTGACATGCTTCTCAAAGACAAGACCTTTCGCCAGCCCATCCGTGGCCTCGCCTAGGAGCTTGAGCGCGACAAACCAAGTCTCTTTGCGTGAAGGAGCGTGGTCGCCGTAGTCCGGGGTCATGCTGAAGCTCCCGCAGCGAGAGGCGCCTGGAAGGCCAGTACGGTGCGCCGCGCAGCCTCCTCGCCTAGCGCTTCAACTTGGTAATAGCGCTTTCTCCGGCCGCCTCTCTCCTCGGTCGGTTCCCCCCACCAGGAACTGATCAACCCCTTTTGCCAAAGCCGATCCAGCGTGGCGTAAATGGCGGCGAGACTTCGGGCCTTCCCAGTCCTGTCTTCGAGCCGCTGCATGATGCTGATGCCGTAGGCATCGCGGGGGTGCTCCAGCAGGACCGCGATGATCTGGAACTCCAGTGCCCCGAGCGTGTCTTGCATCGCGTCTTCCTATTTCAGAAATTACCTATTGAAGATATATCCGCTCGCAGTTCTGCGCAAGGGCGTGACGCCGCTAGCCCCCATCCTTCCCATTGTGCTACGAGACTGTGTTACAAGTTGCGAATTCAGGGAGAAATCCTAACGTTAAATCAATACCGTACAGTCGAGAAGCCCCAGCCATCCCTCGGGCGACCCGACGCCATCGAAGGCTGACATCGCGGTGACAAAGGACATCATCGTCGCCGCCAAACCGCTCGGCGTCACCGTGCACGATCACGTCATCATCGGCCGCGGCCGGCACACCAGCCTGAGGGATATGGGGCTGCTGTCCTAGCGGCCTTGCTTCCGCGCCAGCCGGGCCATAAACCGCTCGTGGTCGATGACCGTGCGTTCGTGAAATCCCTCGCCGATCGGGTCGCGCTCGTCGCGGCAAGCGGCCTTGAAGCGCAGGGTGCGGCCGTCGAATTCGACCAGTTCGACCTCGGCCGTCACGGTCATCCCGATCGGGGTCGCGGCGGTATGGGTCATCTCGACCCTCGTGCCGACCGTGCGCTGGTGCGGCCCGAGATAGGGCGCTAGCGCGGCGACGCAGGTCCATTCGACAAAGGCGATCATCTGCGCCGTGGCGAACACCGGCGGCATCTCGGTCGCGGGATCGAAGATCGTCGCCTGCGCCGGCACCGTCAGCGCCTCGCTGACCGTCAAGGTCCGCGATGGCGCAAGCCCGGCTCCAGATCGTCGAGCGACACGGCGCTATCCCTTGTACTGCAAGATCGTCAGCCCGGTATTGACGTCGGTCAGGTACATCAGCCCGTCCGGCGCCACGTAGACGTCGTTGGACTGGATCACCCGCGGGCGGTTCGGGCGCGGGTCGACCATTTTCGCCGGCGCGCGGCGGCACGAAATGCGCGACCTCGCGCGGCTGGAACGCGTCGCTGATGTCGAACACCCGCACCCCGGCATTCTGATAGGTGCCGAAGATCAGGTTCGAGGTCTGCAGCGAGCCCGGCCGGTTCTCGTGCAGATTGTGCGGGCCGAACTTCGCGCCCTTCTTGCAGTAATCGATCTCCGACGGCGTCGGCAGGTCGAGATCGACACCGGGTTGGTCGGGTCGCGCACGTCGAACACCCAGCAGCGCTGGATGCCGTTGGCGCAATCGTCGAGATTGCCCTCGTCGGCATAGACCGCGAGGTTGCGGTCGGGCAGCGGCAGCGGCGTATGCGTGCCGCCGCCGAACGGCGGGCTCCAGTTGCGGTGCGAGAGCAGTTTCGGCGCGGTCGGGTCGCCCACGTCGAGGATCGTCATCCCGCCGTCGCGCCATGCCGCGTAGGCGAGGTTGTCGGCGACGATCGCATGGTGCAGCGCATAGCGCTTGCCGTCCAGCTCGGCATCTCGCCGGCGGCCTGCGTTCATCCCCGGCAGCCACCAGCGCCCGACCACCTCGGGCTTGTCGGGTCCTGCATGTCGATGATCGCCAGGACGTGGTCGGTGAAGCCCTGCCAATGGCACGAGGCATAGGCGTAGCGCCCGCCGACATACCAGAGGCGGTGCAGCCCCAGCCCGTCGACCGGCATGAACGCGATCTCGCGCGGGTCGGCCGGGTTCGAGATGTCGTAGACCCTGAAGGCCCGGCGGCAAAATTCTTTTCGCGCTTGGTGAAGGTGTCGGTGATCGACGCCTTGAAATAGTCGTTCGGGTCCGAATAGCCCTGCATGATCCAGATGTTCGGCGAGTTGACCGTCAGCAGCAGGTCGCCGTGTGTCTGCAGGTGAAAGGCACGAGTATTGGGCGGCGCGGCGACGAATTTGACCAGCTGCGGGTGTTTCGCGGGTCGCGCGACGTCGACGATTGTGAACCCGTCGCTGAACATGTGCCCGATATAGGCATGGCCCTTGTGCACCATGATCTGCACGCAGTCGCCGTGGCCGTCGAGTTCGTGGGCGGCGACGAAATCGATGTTGCGTGCGGAATCGGGGGTCATGGCGGACGTCCTGTCCTGAGTGTGCATTGGAAAAGCACGCCGGGCGGCAGCCCGTCAACGGGATGGACGCGCCGATGGCGCGGGCCTAGCGTTGCCGGCACGGAAGGAGACAGCCATGACCCAGGCAGAGCGGCTTCGGGAATTGCTGCGCAGCGACGGGATGGTGACGGCGCCCGGGGCCTATGACTGCATCACCGCGCGGCTGATCGAGCGGGCCGGGTTCGATGCGGTCTACATGACCGGCGCCGGCACCGCGGCGACGCTCGGCTATCCCGATTTCGGCCTCGTCACGATGTCGGAGATGGTCGGCAACGGCCGCCGCATCGCCGCCGCGGTCGACCTGCCGGTCATCGCCGACGCCGATACCGGCTACGGCAACGAGCTCAACACCGTGCGCACCGTGCGCGAGTACGAGAAGCGCGGGGTCGCCGGCATCCATATCGAGGACCAGGGCTTTCCGAAGAAATGCGGCCATCTCGACGACAAGGAGATCGTGCCGCGCGAGGAATGGCTGGCCAAGATCCGCGCCGCGGCCACCGCCCGCCGCGACCCCGATTTCATCATCATCGCCCGCACCAACTCGCGCGCCGTCGTCGGTTTCGACGAGGCGATCGCCCGCGCCAACCTCGCGCTCGCCGCCGGCGCCGACATGGCCTTCGTCGAGGCCCCGCAAACCCTCGAAGAAGTCGCCGCCGTCCCCCGCCTCGTCAACGGCCCGTGCCTCCTCAACGTCGTCCGCGGCGGCAAGACCCCCGACCTCAACCTCGGCGAGGCCGAGCGCCTGGGCTATAAACTG
>CAVZCJ010000020.1:0-62972 GCA_963773625.1 uncultured Alphaproteobacteria bacterium
CGATTCCCTTCACCCGCTCCACTTTCCGCTCGTGTCAGCCTGGCCGCCGCGGCACCAGCAATGTCGGCGTGAAGGTCTGTACCGTTTCCCCGTCCTGGTTAACGGTGGTCACCCGCACCTTGACGATGCCCTGGCCGGGTCGCGACTGCGACAGCCGGATCTCGAGGATCTCGCTCTCGACACGTAGCTCGTCACCGGGCCGCACCGGCCGGGCCCAGACCAGTTCGCCGCCAAAGCCGAGAATGCCACCGGCCGGACGGAACTCGCTGCCGACGATAAGACGCATAGTTAGCGCCGCCGTGTGCCAGCCACTCGCCGCGAGCCCGCCGAAAACGCTGTCTTCCCGGCCGTCTCGTCGAGATGGAAAGGCTGGGGGTCGTAGTTGGCGGCGAATTCCTTGATCTCGGCGGCGGTGACGGTGAGCCGTCCCGAGGTGAATTTCTGACCAGCGGCGAAATCCTCGAAATATTGCATCAGCTCCTCGCGCCGATGAGCGCGGTCACGGGTCTGGCGAACCAGGCACCACCGGCGACAGCGGCGGCATTAATGCTACCGAATGCCGCCAGCGCGATCGCCAGCGCCGCGAACACATAGACCAGATCACCGCTCAGGTGAAAGGCGGCCCAGCCCCCGCCCGCAGCCAGGACAAAGCGAGTGACCGCGGCGGTCAGCGGCCAACGCAAACGGCCAGCGCCTTGCGAGGCGAAATAGAGCGCCATGCCCAGCCCGAAGATCCCGTAACATGGGCCGACGACCCGCAGGTATTGGGCACCGGCGGCGAGCATCGCCGGATCGCGGCCGAACAGCGTGAGCCAGGCCAGCGGCCGCGCCGCGGCGGCCAGCCCGATCGCCTCAGTCAGGGTGAAGGCGATGGCAGCGCCGATCCATGCCGTGCGCACCGCGCGCTGGCGTTGGCCGGCGCCGATATTGGTGCCGACCATCGCCACGAGCGGGCTGCCCAGGCCGAATACCAGCGGCACCAACAGGTATTCGAGCCGCGAGCCGACGCCATAGCCGGCGATCGCCGCGGCGCCGAACCGACCGACCAGCGCGGTGGTGATCGCGACCGTCGCATTGGTCTGCACGGTGATAAGAGCGGCGACCGCGCCGACGCGGAGGATGTCGATGAACAGCCGGCCTTCGAGCCGCCATCCGGTCAGCCGCAGCCGCACGACGCTGCGTGCCGGAAGCAAGATACCAGCCGAGGACCGCGACCCCGAGCGCGTAATATACGATGAGCGCGACGCCCCCACCGGCGATCCCGAGCCGTGGAAACGGCCCCCAGCCGAAGATCAGGCACGGCGACAGCGGCACCAGGATCACGGTGAGGCCAACGCTGATGAGGGCCGGCGTCGCCATGTTGCCGGTGCCCCGAACGATGTTGGCGAGCGCATTGAACAGCCAGATCAGCACCATGCCGGCGAACACGACATTGGAGTAGACGAGAGCCGCCTCCAGCGCCGCGCCGCGGCCACCCATCGCCGAATAGAGCAATTTCCCGCCAACGAGCGCCGCGGCGCTGAAGACGAGAGCGAAGCCAATCGCGATCGCTATCGCGTGCACGGCGAGCCGGTCGGCGTCATCGCGCCGCCCAGCGCCAAGCGCCCGCGCCACCGCGGAGGAAATGCCGCCGCCAACCGCCCCCGCCGACATCATCTGCATCAGCATCACCGCGGGGAACACCAGCGCGATGCCAGCCAGGGCCGAAGTGCCGAGTCTGCCGATAAAGTAGGTTTCGATAAGGCCGAGGCTGGCCTGCACCACCATAACCAGCATGTTGGGCGCAGCGAGCTTGATCAGGGTCGGCGCGATTGGCGCCTCGAGCAGCCGGTTGGTACGTGGATCGAGTGCGGTGTGCGGCGACGCCGGCGGTTCGGGTGCCGCCTGGGCGACACCAGCTGCACTGCCCAGGTTCCCGTAATCGAGCGGCATGATATCCTCTGCTTTGCAAACCGCTGAATCAGGCGTATATGCTCCTATATAGAGTGTATATGCGCCTTTGTCCAGAGAACATGCGATGATCGGAGAACAACAACCCGGATTCGACGTGTGCAATTGCCACGCGATCCGTCAGGCCGCCCGCCATGTCACCCAATTCTACGATCAATTATTGACGCCAAGCGGGCTCAGGGTGACGCAATTCGCGATCCTGTCGCGGCTGCGGCGCAGCGGGCCGCTGTCGATCAACGCGCTTGCGAGCCTCCTGGTGATGGACCGCACCACGCTCGGCCGCAACATTGTACCCCTGGAGCGCGACGGTTTGATTGAGGTGGCGCCGTCGCCGGAAGACCGACGCCGCCATGAACTGCGCCTGACCGAAGCCGGACGCGCTCGCCACGCCATCGCCCTTGAGTATTGGAAGGAAGCACAGAGGCGGTTCGGGAACGTTTTCGGCGACGACCGCGCCGCCGCGCTGCGCTCTCTGCTGCGCGAGGTGGTCGCAAGCGATTTCGCCGGCGCGGCGTAAGCGTGACCGGCTGCGGCGTGCCGCAGGCCAAGCCTCCGGCCGGGGTGGGTGCCGCGAATCATGGCGTGCGGAATTTTTGGCGCGGCGGCACTGCAGCGAATCCCCCACGGCGGTTTATTGATAGTGCCATTGACCCTGGCGCTGGCGGCGGCGTGGTTCTCGATCGTGGTGGCCATCGCCGTCTCTGCCGCGCGGCATGGCATCGCTATTTATACCGGTTCGCTCGTCGGCAGCTTCGCAATTGGCACCTGGGTAGCCGCCAGCACCGTGCTGGGCCGGATGGCGACACTGGCCGCGCCACGCATTCCGCTTCTTGCCGTCGCGGCATTCTGTTGCGGCCTTGTGGTCTGGGTCTGGTTCGCGCCTCGGGCGCTGTGCAATTTGCGGCGGCTCGCCACTGCCCCGGCGGATGCGTTCCGACCCACCGGGGTCATTCTGCTGACGACGGTGGCGACGCAAGCGGTGGCCTTGCTTGCCGTTCGCCTCTTCGGCGGCTTACCAGCCGTGGAAACCGCAGCGATGGTACTGATCGCTATCGGCGCCACCAGCTATGTCGCCGGGGCGGCGCTGATCGTGCGCCGCTACCTCTTCGGTCCGCGGTGGCGGCTCGCGCCCGACTGGGACGCCACGAACTGCATTCTGCACGGCGCGCTGTCCATCACCGGCCTGACTGCGTCGGTCAGCGGCCGGTTCGGTGTCGCGACACTAGCACCGTTTTGGGCACTTACGCTCGCTGTGTTCGCCCTTGTCGAGGCGGTCGAAGTGGCGCGGTTGGCCGCCCGCGTGCGCGCCGTTGGCTGGCGCGACGCGGTCCTGGTTTACGACACCTCGCAATGGGCGCGCAATTTCACCTTCGGCATGTTCTACGCATTCACCGTGGCCCTCGCCGGCAGGCTCGATGTTGCCGCGGCCTACCCGGCGCTGGGTGGCGTGACGGCCGGGGTCCTGGCTTACGGACAATACGTCGTGTTGCTGCTGCTCGTCGCCGAGTTGGCGCTGCTCGCGCTGTGGCTGACCGGCTGCGTCAGAACGGAAGCTTCATTCCGCCGGGGAGATTGAGGCCGCCGGTGAGCTTGTGCATCTCGGATTCGGTGTGCGCCTGCACCTTCTGCCGCGCGTCGTTGAACGCCGCGACGACCAGATCCTCGATCACCTCGCTGTCGCTGGGATCGAGCACCGATTTGTCGATCTTGAGCTTCTTCAACTCGCCCTTGCCGTTGAGCGTCACTTGAACCATGCCGCCGCCGGACATGCCGATCATCTCGACGGTTTCGAGCTGCGCCTGGATCTCGGCCATCTTCTGCTGCATTTGCTGGGCCTGCTTCATCAGCTGACCGAGATTTTTCATGGCTCGTCCTCTTCGCTGCCGGCGGCATCCTCGTCAGGTTCGACGTTATCCTCGTCTCCGGTGACTTGACCGCCGCTGGCAAATCGCTCGCGCACCGCGGCAATAGTCGCGCCAGGAAAGGCGTCAAGCACTGCCCGCACCAGCGGATGGCGGGCGACCTCGTTCTCCAATTCGTTAACGCGGGCCAGGGCCTGTTGTTCGAGGGTCGGCGCGCCTTCGGCATGCTGATTCACAGCGACAAACCAGCGAACGCCAGTCCATTCCGAGAGACGCTGGTTCAATCGGCTGGATAAATCCTTCGGCGCGCCTGTAGCCGGGCGGAACTCGATCCGGCCGGGCTCGAACGCGACGAGATGAACCTGGCTGCGCAGCTGCGCCGCGGTGATGCCTTCGCGGTGCCGGTCGAACAGCGCAACTGTATCGATAAAATTCTGTGGCATCGGGTCGAGTTGCGGACCGCTCGGCGGGGCAACAGGCAGCGGCGCGGGACTTCGCTGCGGCTCCAGTTCGAACGCGATCATCGCCGGCGCGGCGTTGCCGCTATCAGCGCGCGGCAACACGACCGCAGCCGGCGGTCCGCTAGGCGAACGGCTCGACAAAGACCGGCTCGACGCTCCGGTCCGGCAAGGGCGGCGGTGAGCGGCGCGACGGCAGCCGGCTTCGATCGTGAGCGGCGTGGGCGCCGCGGGCACGGTGCCGAGGTCGATACTCTTCACCAACTCGGCTGGAACCGGCAGATCGGCGACGTAGGCAAGGCGCACCAGCACCATCTCCGCCGCCTGGCGGGCGCCGGGCGCGGCTTGCACCTCCTCGATGCCCTTGAGCAGCATCTGCCAGGCGCGCGCCAGCACCGGCATCGACAGCGCGACCGCCAAGGGCCGGGCGCGCTCGCGGTCGCCTTCCTCCATCGGGTCGCCGCTGCCGGCCTCGGGCACGAGCTTGAGCCGGGTCACGAAATGCGCGAGGTCAAGCAGATCCTGGATTACCGAGAGCGGGTCGGCGCCGCCTTGGTACAGCGCCTCCATCCGGTCGAGCGCGCCAGCGGCATCGCCCTTCAGCACGGTCTCGAACAGATCGAAGATGAGGTTGCGGTCGGCGATGCCGAGCATCTCGCGCACCAAACCCTCGGCAATCGGCCCGTTCGCGAGCGCGATCGCCTGGTCGAGGATCGACAGCCCGTCGCGTACGGAGCCGTCGGCGGCGCGAGCGATGAGGCCGAGCGCTGCCGGCTCGATCTCCACCTCCTCGGCCGTGGCGATCTTCTGGTAATGCGCGACCAGCTGGTCGACTGGGACCCGCCGCAGCGAGAAGCGCTGGCAGCGCGAGAGCACCGTCACCGGCACTTTCTGGATCTCGGTGGTGGCGAAGACGAATTTGACGTCGGGCGGCGGCTCCTCGAGCGTCTTCAACAGCGCGTTGAAGGCGTTCTTCGAGAGCATGTGGACTTCGTCGATGATGTAGACCTTGAACCGCGCCGAAACCGGGCGGTAGCGCATTCCGTCGGTCAGCTCGCGGATGTCGTCGACCCCGGTGCGCGAGGCGGCATCCATCTCGATGACATCGACATGGCGGTCTTCGGCGATCGCGCGGCAATGCTCGCAGACGCCGCAAGGGCTGACGGTCGGTCCGCCGGTGCCGTCGGAGCCGATACAATTCAAGGCGCGCGCGATGATTCGGGCGGTCGTTGTCTTGCCGACGCCGCGCACGCCAGTGAGGATGAAGGCGTGCGCAACTCGGCCGCTGGTGATCGCGTTCGCCAGGGTGCGCACCATCGCCTCTTGGCCGATCAGCTCGGCAAAGGTCTGCGGCCGGTATTTGCGGGCCAGCACGCGATAATGGGTCGCGGCGTCGCTCATCGATGGGCGATGACCATGGCGCTGAAAAGAGGTGGGAGACCGAACGAACGACCCAGGCCGGAACTCGTTACGGCTGCTTCCTTCCGGACCTGACCGGGTTGGCGAGGGACCTGTCCGCCGCCGACCTCCCACCGCACTATATCAGGTGCCGGACAGCGCGCGGCAAGTTTCCGGGGCTGTTTCGGCGAGACTGCGATAAAACGCTGACCGGGATTGGAGGCATCATGCATCGAACATTCGTGGCCGTTTCCGCGGCCCTGATAGCGCTCGCCGGACCGGCCGTGGCGGACGATGCGCCGAAGCGCGGCGGCATCCTCACCTACCTGATTCCGGCTGACGCGCCGCCGAGCTTTGATGGCCATCGCGAGAACACCTTCGCGACGATCCACGCCATGGCGCCCTTCTATAGCGTGCTGATCCGCTCCAACCCGGATAACCCCAGCGATACCACTCAGCTCGTCTGTGATGTTTGCACCACGATGCCAGAGCCGACCGATGGCGGGCGGACCTACACCTTCACGATCCGCGACGATGTCAAATTCCACGACGGCTCCGCGCTGACCGCCTACGACGTGGCGGCCAGCTGGAACGAGATCGTCTTTCCGCCAGACGGCGTGATCAGCGCCCAGCGCGGCTATTATTCCGGCATCGTCGACAAGGTCGAGGCGACCGACGCGAAAACCGTCGTCTTCCGCCTCAAATTCGCCACCGCCGCGTTTCTGCCGGCGCTCGCCAACCCCTACACCTTCATCTACGAGAAGGCGATCCTTGACGATCCCAACCGCGGCCCGCACTGGTACGAAAAGAACGTGATGGGCTCCGGCCCGTTTCGCTTCAAGGACTACCAGGCCGGGCAATCGGTCACCGGCGAGCGCAACCCCGATTACTTCCGCAAGGGCTTGCCCTATCTCGACGGCTTTATCGGCATCTTCGCCGCCAAGCAGGCGACCCGGGTCGCGGCGATCCGCGGCGACCGCGCCGCGATCGAGTTTCGCGGCTTTCCGCCGGCGACGCGCGACGAGCTGATGGCGGCGGTCGGCGACCAGCTCGCCGTCCAGGAGAGCGATTGGAATTGCGGCGCGCTGATCACGCCGAACCACCAGCGCAAACCGTTTGACGATCCCCGCGTCCGGCGTGCGCTCACGCTGGCGATCGACCGCTGGGGCAGCGCGCCGGCGCTATCCAAGATCACCATAGAGAAGACGGTCGGCGGGGTGGGTTTTCCCGGCTCGCCGCTGGCAGCGACGAAGGACGAGCTGCAGCAGCTCGCCGGCTATTGGCCAGACATCGAAAAATCGCGTGCCGAGGCTATGCGGCTGCTGAAGGAGGCCGGCGCCGAAGGGATGAGTTTCGAATTGCTCAACCGCGATGTCGACCAGCCCTACAAATTCAATGCGCTTTGGGCTATCGACGAGTGGAGCAAGATCGGTCTTCACGTAACCCAAAAGGTGCTCTCAACCGGCCCCTATACCGAGGCCATGGAGCATGGCGATTTTGCCGCGGCACTCGACGGCGACTGCCAGACGGTGGTCAACCCGCTGCTCGACGGCGTCAAATACCTGCCGAATTCGGTGTCGCCGTTCAATTTCGGCAAGTACGACGATCCCGAGGAAATCGAGCTCTACAATCGGATGCTGCGGGAGACCGATTTTGCTAAGCAACGCGCACTGTTCCGCACGTTCGAGAAACGCGTGCTCGACACCGAGGCGCACGAGATTTTTCTGCTGTGGCGCTACCGCATCGTGCCGTATCGCAGCTATGTCAAAGGCTGGAAGATCAGCCCGAGCCACTACGTCAACCAGGATCTGGCGACGATCTGGCTCGATAAATAGCCGGCCACGGCGTGAGAACGCGAGCAGCCCCGCGCCGTTTGCCCGGCATCAACCGGAACTGGGAGGCGTGAATGCCGGCAAAATCGAAGGCACAGCAGATGGCGGCGGGCACCGCGCTCGCGGCCAAGCGCGGCGAGTTGAAAGTCAGGGAGCTCAACGGCGCCGCGAAAGAGATGTACGAACTCGATGAGCGAGAAGCAGCTCGAGGAGTTCGCCGCCACCCAGCGCAAGGGCAAGCCCGAACGCGCCAGGTAGCGTCGAGCCGGGTGCGACGACCGAGGCGGCGTGCTAGCGTCTCGTGAAATATCACGAGAGGATCGGCATGGCCGTCTTGAAGCATCTCGCCAAGCTCGACATTCCCGGCGGCGGCCAGGTCGTCGCCGAGGGCGGCCACGCCTATATCGGTCATATGGGGCCGCCCGACGGCACCTCGATCGTCGACGTCAGCGATCCGCGCAAGCCGCGCATCGTCAGCCGGATCGAGATTCCCAGCTTCATGCATTCGCACAAAGTGCGGGTGCATGGCGACGTGATGCTGGTGAACCAGGAGCTGTTCCGCGCCCGCAACCCGGAGAAACCCGAAGGCTGGGCCGGCGGGATCAAGATCTACGACGTCAAGGATAAGACTGCGCCGCGCGAGATCGGCCATTACAAATCGGGCGGCTCGCACCGCTTCGATTCGGACGGGCGCTACGCATACATATCGTCGGAGGAAGAAGGATATGTAGGCGATATCGTTGTCATCCTCGACCTCGCCGACCCGACCAAGCCCGAAGCGATCGGCAAATGGCATATGCCGGGCCAATGGACGGCCGGCGGCGAGACGCCCACCTGGCCGGGCCGGCGGCATCGCTGCCATCACCCGCTACGGCGCGGCGACCGGCTCTATACCAGCTATTGGCACGGCGGGTTCGTGATCCTCGATTGCGGCGATCTGCGCAATCCGAAGTTCATCAGCGGGTTGGATTGGAGCCCGCCCTATCCGTGTCCGACCCATACCGTGTTGCCGATCCCCTATGAGCTGATGGGCCGCAAGGTCGCGGTGGTGACCGACGAGGAGGTCTCCGACCGGCTCACCCCGTCGCCCAACGCCTTTATGTGGATCGTCGACATCACCGACGAGGCGCACCCGGTGCCGATCTCGACCTGGACAGTGCCGCACGACAAGCCGTTCGACCCGCTATGCTGGTTCGGCGCGCACCAGCCCCAGGAGACGGTCAACGGCAACATCATCCTCGTTACCTGGTTCGGCGGCGGGTTGCGCGCGGTCGACATCTCAAACCCGTACCGACCGGAAGAGGTCGACACCTTCATGCCGACGCCCGGCGCCGGGCAGACGATCGTGCAGTCGAACGATGTCTTCGTCGACAAATCGCGCGGCCTCGTCTTCCTGATCGACCGGCTCAACGGGCTCGACATCCTCGAGCTCACCGGCTGAGGACAAACGCAATCGGCGCGATGTCCGAGCTCGATACGCTGATCGGATTGCTGGCGAAGCTGCCAGGGCTGGGGCCGCGCTCGGCGCGGCGCGCGGCACTCCATATGATCAAGCGCAAGGAGAGCGTGATGGAGCCGCTGGCCGCGGCGTTGCGCGACGCCGCGGCGGCGATTCGCCCGTGTCCGGTCTGCGGCAATCTCGACACGGTCGAGCCGTGCGCGATCTGCCGCGACCCACGCCGCGACCCCAATCTCGTCTGCGTCGTCGAGGATCTGGCCGATCTGTGGGCGCTGGAGCGCACCGCCGCGTTCCGCGGCCGCTACCACGTGCTGGGCGGTACCTTGTCGGCACTGGACGGGGTCGGGCCCGAAGACCTCAACATCGGCAAGCTGATTGCACGGCTGGCACCCGGCATGGAGCTGATCCTGGCATTAACGCGACGGTCGACGGCCAGACCACCGCGCATTACATCGCCGACCGCGCCGCCCCGACCGGCGCCACGGTCTCGCGCCTGGCGCAAGGTGTGCCGATCGGCGGCGAACTCGATTATCTCGACGAAGGCACGCTGACCGCGGCGCTCAAGCGCGCGACGGTCGCTCTAAGCCGCGCGGCGGCTGCGCACCCGGTGGTGGCCGGAATCCTCTTCCTCGAAGAGGTCGGCGAGGCGTTCGAGCATCACGCCGCCGAGCTGTTCGGCATCGACGATAGTGACGGCGCGGCGGTAGTAGCGGGTCACGTCGTGGCCGATGCCGATCGCGGTCAACTCGACCTCGCCGGTGCGCTCAATGTCGCGGATCACCTCGCGCAGGTGCTTTTCAAGGTAGTTGCCGGGGTTGACCGACAGCGTCGAATCGTCGACCGGCGCACCGTCCGAGATCACCATCAGGATTTTGCGCTCCTCGGTGCGGGTCAGCAGACGGTTATGCGCCCAGGCCAGCGCCTCGCCGTCGATGTTCTCCTTGAGGATGCCCTCGCGCAGCATCAGCCCGAGGCTCCGCCGCGCCCGCCGCCACGGCGCGTCGGCGGGCTTGTAGACGATGTGCCTGCAGATCGTTGAGGCGGCCGGGATTGGGTGGCTTGCCGGCGGCGATCCAGCGCTCGCGCGACTGGCCGCCTTTCCACGCCTTAGTGGTGAAGCCGAGGATTTCGACCTTGACCGCGCAGCGTTCGAGCGTACGGGCGAGGATATCGGCGCTCATCGCCGCGACGGTGATCGGCCGCCCGCGCATCGAGCCGGAATTGTCGATCAGCAGGGTGACGACCGTGTCGCGGAAATCGGTCTCGCGCTCGCGCTTATAGGCGAGCGGCAGCACCGGGTTGGCGACGACGCGGGCGAGCCGCGCCGCGTCGAGGATGCCCTCGTCGAGGTCAAACTCCCAGGCGCGGGTCTGGCGCGCCAACAGCCGCCGTTGCAGCCGGTTGGCGAGCCGAGCGATGACGCTCTGCAGATGCGACAATTGCTGGTCGAGAAGATGCCGCAGCCGTCCGAGCTCGTCCGAATCGCACAATTTATCGGCCTCGATCACCTCGTCGGAGGCGGTGCTGAAGGCGCGGTAGATCGCGTTCTCGTCGGGGCGGCCGCGCGGCATCTGGCCGGGGCGGCCGGGGCGGCCGGGATCGTCGTCGCTGGCGCCCGGCATCATCTCGCCGTCGGTATCGGCGTCGCCGTCTTGCTCGGCGTCCTCGGTGGCGCCGTCTGCCGGCGCGCCCTCCATCGATGGCTGGGCGCCGGAGGTGGCGCTTTCGCCGCTATCGGTCTGGTTCTCGCCGTCCTGCTCGTCGCCCTGGCTCTGCTGGTCCTCGGACGACTCGTCCATCTCGCCGAGATCGAGGTCGAGGTCCTGGATCAGCCGGCGCGTGGTGCGGGCATAAGCGTCCTGGTCGAGGATCTGCTTGTCGAGCTCGGACAAGTCCTTGGCGATCTTGCCTTCGAGCCAGGGCCGCCACAGATCGACGACTTTCCGCGCCGCGGGAGGCGGCGGCTTCATGGGTCAGCGCCTCGCGGGTGAGGAGCCGCACCGCCTCGGCCATCGTGCCCTCGGTGCGCTCGGTGACGCGCTCGAAGCCCTGGCGGCGGTACTGTTCGTCGAGCATCGCCGAGAGGTTGGCGGCGACCCCGGCCATGCGCTTGGAGCCCAGCGCCTCGACCCGCGCTTGTTCCAGCGACTCGAAGATCGCGCGCGCCAGCGGTCCGCCTGGCGCCCGTTTCGCATGCACAGCGTCGTCATGGTACTTGAGCCGCAAGCGCCAAGCTGTCGGCGGCGCCGCGCAACTGCGCCACCTCCTCGGGCGGCAGGTCGCGCGCCGGGTTCGGCAGGCGCACCCGCCGCCCCGAGAGCCCCGCCGGCTCGGGCCCGAAGGTGACGTTGACCTCGTCGTCCTCGGCGATCGCCCGCAACGTCGTCGCGGTCGCCCGCTTGAAGATTTCGGTCGGCGAGAAATCCTGCGCCATGCGGCTTGCCGTCCTTCTACATCCCAGGGGCTACATCAACGTCGCGTTGACGCCGGTCTCGGGCAGTTCGGTGCCGAAGCAGCGCTGATAGTATTCGGCGACCGCCGGGCGCTCCGTCTCGTCGCATTTGTTGAGGAAGGTGAGGCGGAAGGCGAAGGCGAGATCGTTGAAGATGCGCGCGTTCTCGGCCCAGGTCATCACCGTGCGCGGCGACATCACGGTCGAAATGTCGCCGTTGATGAAGCCGTTGCGGGTGAGATCGGCGAGCGCGACCATCGCGCTGATCTTGCGCTTGCCGTCCTCGTTGTCATAGGCCGGCACCTTCGACAGCACGATGTTGCACTCAGCGTCGTGCGGCAGGTAGTTCAGCGTCGCGACGATGCTCCAGCGGTCCATCTGGCCCTGGTTGATCTGCTGCGTGCCGTGATAGAGGCCGGTGGTGTCGCCGAGGCCAACCGTGTTGGCGGTGGCGAACAGGCGAAACGCCTTGTGCGGGCGGATGACTCGGTTCTGGTCGAGCAGGGTCAGCTTGCCCTCGACCTCGAGCACGCGCTGGATCACGAACATCACGTCGGGGCGGCCGGCATCGTATTCGTCGAAGCACAGCGCCACCGGGTGCTGCAGCGCCCAGGGCAGGAGGCCCTCGCGGAACTCGGTCACCTGCTTGTTGTCGCGCAGCACGATCGCGTCCTTGCCGATCAGGTCGATGCGGCTGATATGGCTGTCGAGATTGACGCGGATGCACGGCCAGTTGAGGCGCGAGGCGACCTGCTCGACATGGGTCGATTTGCCGGTGCCGTGATAGCCGCAGATCATCACACGGCGGTTGAAGGCGAAGCCGGCGAGGATCGCCAGCGTCGTGTCATGGTCGAAGCGATAGGCCTCGTCCGTGATCGGGCACATGCTCGCTCGGCTGGCTGAACGCCGGCACTTCGAGGTCGCTGTCGATGCCGAAGGTCTGGCGCACCGACACCTTGATGTCGGGCATGCCGGTAGGCGTGACGGGGAGTTCCGTAGGTTGAACGGTGGCCATTCTCTTGGGACTTTCTAGGGTTGGTTCGTGGGTCGGTTGGGCGGTCGGTCCTGCTGAAGGGTCAAGCGAGGTAGCTGGCTTTGAGCGTCGTGTAGGCCTGGTTGATGATCTTCAGCTTTTCCTCCGCTTCCTTGTCCCCGCCGTGAGCGTCGGGGTGGTGCAGTTTCACCAGCACCTTATATCGAGCCTTGAGACTGGTCTGGGTGAAGGGCGGGTCGAGCTCGAATACCGCCAGCGCCTGCTCGCGGGCGGAGGCGGCGCGCGAGCCGGTATCGGACCCGTGCTTGCCGTTGCGCGTTGCTGCTGGCCGTCCTTGCCATAGAGGCCGAGCGGATCGTTGATCCGCGCCTCGTAGGCCGGCCCGTGGCGCTGACCGAGCTTCCAGCTCGGCCGCTGCCACACCGTGTCGCGGCGGATCTCGGCCTCGATCTCGGTTTCGCTCATCCCGGCATAGTAGTTCCAGGCGGCGTTGTAGCTGCGCACATGGTCGAGGCAGAACCAATAGTAGTGGTTGAGCTCAAGGCGCGATCGCGGCGCACGGAACTCGCCGCCGGCTTCGCAGCCGGGGTGGTCGCAGAGCCGCACCGGCGGCGCTGGCGCCACCGTCACGGCCGGATCGGTCACAATCCGCCTCATGGTCTCAGTATGGGTAACCCGCCCGCCCGTGACAAGGATTGCCGGGCGGGTCGCAGGGTTGCGCTCGGTGCGGCCAAATCGTCTGCCAGCCGCGGACTAGTGTGCGTCTTCCGACAGACGCTAATTCAGCTGCAGCTTCATCCCGACATGGCTGGAGACGAAGCCGAGCCGTGCGTAGAACCGGTGCGCGTCGAGCCGCGATCTGTCGCTCGTCAGCTGGATCAAGCCGCAACCTTCGGTTCGGGCGATGTCGATCGCGTGGCGAACCAGTTGCTCGCCAAGTCCCTGGCAGCGATGGACGTCGCCGACGCGGACTGCCTCGATCAACCCACGCTTCAGACCGTGGCGCGATAGGCCCGGGATGACCGTCAGTTGCAGGCAGCCGGCGATGGTGCCGTCGCGTTCGGCGACAAACAGAAAATTACCGGGCTGCGCGGCGATGTCGTCGAAGGCCCGCCGGTATGCCGAAGGCAGCGGGTCGGTCGCCGTCTCGCGCGTCCGGCCGAGCGGATCGTCGGCGAGCAGCGCGACGATCGCCGGCACGTCCTCGCGCCGCGCCGGGCGGATGGTGATGTCGGCCATGATCGATAATCGCACAAAAAAAACCGCCCGCCCCGAGGTTTCCCGAGGCGGGCGGCTGTATGCCGCGATGTGGCGGACAGCTTTAGAAGTCCATGCCGCCCATGCCGCCGCCCGGCGGCATCGCCGGCGGGCCCTTCGGCTCCGGCTTCTCGGCGACCATCGCCTCGGTGGTGATCAAGCAGCCCGGCGATCGACGCGGCGTCTTGCAGCGCGTGCCGCACGACCTTGGTCGGGTCGATGATGCCCGCCTTGATCATGTCGGTGAACTCGCCCTTCTGCGCGTCATAGCCGTAGGTCGTGCTCTTGCTCTCGAGCAGCTTGCCGACGATGATCGAGCCGTCGGTGCCAGAGTTCTCGGCGATCTGCCGCACCGGCGCCTGCAGCGCGCGGCGAACGATGTCGATGCCGACCTTCTGGTCGTTGTTGCTCGGGTGCAGCTTGTCGAGAGAGCGCGAGGCGTAGAGCAGGGCAGAACCGCCACCGGCGACGACACCCTCCTCGACGGCGGCGCGGGTCGCGTGCATCGCGTCGTCGACCCGATCCTTCTTCTCCTTCACCTCGACCTCGGTCGAGCCGCCGACGCGGATCACCGCGACGCCGCCGGCGAGCTTGGCCAGCCGCTCCTGCAGCTTTTCGCGGTCGTAGTCGGAGGTGGTCTCCTCGATCTGCTGACGGATCTGGGTGCAGCGGCCTTCGATGTCGGCTTTCTTGCCGGCGCCGTCGATGATCGTGGTGTTCTCCTTCTCGACCCGCAGCTTCTTGGCCTGGCCGAGCATGTCGAGGGTTACGTTCTCGAGCTTGATGCCGAGGTCTTCGCTGATCACCTGGCCGCCGGTCAGAATCGCGATGTCCTCGAGCATCGCCTTGCGGCGATCGCCGAAGCCGGGCGCCTTCACCGCGGCCACCTTGAGCCCGCCGCGAAGCTTGTTGACGACCAAGGTCGCCAGCGCCTCGCCTTCGACGTCCTCGGCGATGATGAGCAGCGGCCGGCCGCTCTGCACCACCAATTCGAGCACCGGCAGCATCGTCTGCAGGCCCGAGAGCTTCTTCTCGTGGATGAGGATGTAGACGTTGTCGAGCTCGGCCAGCATCTTCTCGGCGTTGGTGACGAAATACGGCGAGAGATAGCCGCGGTCGAACTGCATGCCCTCGACGACGTCGAGCTCGGTCTCAAGGCTCTTCGCCTCCTCGACCGTGATCACGCCCTCGTTGCCGACCTTCTGCATCGCCTCGGCGATCTTGTCGCCGGTGTCACGGTCGCCATTGGCGGCGATGGTGCCGACCTGGGCGATCTCTTCGCTGGTCGAAATCTTCTTCGACTGGGTCTTGAGGTTGGCGACTACCGCATCGACTGCGAGATCAACGCCGCGCTTCAGATCCATTGGGTTCATGCCAGCGGCAACCGCCCTGGCGCCTTCCCTGACGATCGACTGCGCCAGCACGGTCGCCGTGGTGGTGCCGTCGCCGGCTTGGTCGTTGGTCTTCGAGGCGACCTCGCGGACCATCTGCGCGCCCATGTTCTCGAACTTGTCGGAAAGTTCGATTTCCTTGGCGACCGTGACGCCATCCTTGGTGATGCGCGGGGCGCCGAACGACTTGTCGAGCACGACGTTGCGGCCCTTGGGCCCCAGCGTCACCTTGACCGCATTGGCGAGAATGTCGACGCCGCGCAGCATCCTGTCGCGCGCATCGGTGGAAAATTTGACTTCCTTAGCTGCCATTTTCGTATTCCTCCAAAGCCAGTCAGGCGATTACGCCCATGATGTCGGACTCTTTCATGATGATCAGCTCTTCGCCGTCGAGCTTGACCTCGGTGCCCGACCATTTGCCGAACAGCACCCGGTCGCCCTTCTTGACGTCCATCGGCACGAGCTTGCCGTCATCGCCGCGGGAGCCCGGGCCGCACGACACGACCTCGCCTTCCATCGGCTTTTCTTGTGCGGTGTCGGGGATGATGATGCCACCCGACGTCTTCGCTTCCGATTCCACGCGCCGAACCAGCACGCGGTCATGCAATGGCCGAAATGCCATAAAGCCCTCCTTGAGATTTCGCTTAGCGACCCGAATTAGCACTCTAGGGGTAAGAGTGCTGCTGAGATAATCGGATGGGTCCAGATTGTCAAGCGCCGAGCCAAATTTGCCGGCTCGGCCCGGAATTTTGACAAGAGTGAAGGCGCGGCGCACTCTCGCTGCGTTATACTGTGGCGTTGATCACGAACGAGCCGCGAAAAATGGCGCGCACTATCGACTGGGAAATCCCGACGGAGCTTCAACCGAAGCCAGAGGATGTCGGGTACGATCTCGACGAGACACTCAACGGGGTCCTTGGCCTGCAGGCGACGATCCCCGAGGACGCGTTCACCGCGACGACGCTGGGCACCGAGCGCGCCGGTAGCGGCGTTCTCATCCGCAAGGACGGGCTGGTCCTGACGATCGGCTATCTGATCACCGAGGCCGAACTCGATCTGGCTTACCTCCGAGCGTTGGCGGCGCGGTGCCGGCAACCGTGCTGGGTTACGACCAGGAAACCGGGTTCGGGCTGGTCCAGGCGCTGGGCCGGCTCAACGTGCCGCCGATCGAACTGGGCGCCGGGCGTTCGCGTCGGCGCCGGCGACAAGGTGGTGATCGCCGCCGAAGGCGGACGCCGTCATGCGATCGCCGCGACCGTCGTCGCCCGGCAGGAATTCGCCGGGCATTGGGAATATCTCCTCGACCGCGCGATCTTCACCGCGCCGGCGCACCCGTTCTGGGGCGGCGCCGGGCTTATCGCCGCCGACGGCAGCCTCATCGGCATCGGCTCGCTGCACGTGCAGCGCTCGAGCGGCCGCGAACTCAGGCGCGACGTCAACATGGTGGTGCCGATCGACCTGTTGCCGCCGATCCTCGACGACCTGTTGACCTATGGTCGGCCCAACCGGCCGCCGCGGCCGTGGCTCGGTCTCTATGCCGCGGAGGTCGACGATGAGAACGCGGTCGTCGTCGCCGGCATGTCGGAGCGCGGCCCGGCGATCAAGAGCGGGTTGAAGCCCGGCGACCGCATCCTCGCGGTGCGCGACGATCCGGTGTCGAGCCTCGCCTCGTTCTGGCGCCGAGTTTGGGCAAGCGGTCAGGCGGGCTGCGAGGTCGTGCTGCAAATCCAGCGCGACAAGGAGCCGATCACCGTGCGCGTTCCCTCGGCCGACCGCACGCGGCTCTTAAAGGCGCCGCGGCTGCATTGATGCCGCTGTTAGCTTCCCGGCAAAAGCCGGGATCCATGTAACCGCCTTCCAAGCGATTGGGGAGTGGATCACGGCCTGCGCCGGGATAACGCTGCGGGTTACTTGGCGGCGTCGGCGATCTTTGGAGCTTCGACCTTCCAGACTTGAGCACGGGCAGGATTTCCTTGGCGTAAAGCCGCAGCGACTGCTCGGCGAGTGGGTAGGGCGTGCCGCCAAAGCGGAACGAGGTGCAGAGCTCGAATTCGCCGATGGCTTCGCGGCGGTCTTCGAGCGCGCGCAGGATGCGGTCGGGGGTGCCGTAGACGGCGGCCTTCAGAAACGCCTCGACGATGCCGTCGCGGCCGGCCTCCTTGGCCAGCTCGGCCTTTTTGGCATAGGCGTCGTAGCCTTTGATCCGGGCAAAATGGCCGGTCAGCAGCTCGTAGTGTTCAAGGTTGCTATCGACGAACGAACCCATGTGGCGGCGCGCGAGATCGTCGATCCCATCCATCGTCGGCGTGCAGACACAAAAATCGGCGATCAGAAACGGCGGCGCCTCCTCGCCGTGAAATTGCCGGAACAGTGCGCGGTGACGCTCGATCTGCGGCAGACGCATCGGCCAGGGCCGGTCGGCGAACATCACCATCCGCGCTTTCAATCGCGCCGCCGCCTCGACCGAATCCTCGCTCGACGCCACCGCGTAAGTGCGGCCCTCAAAACTGCGTTCCGGCTTTGGCCGGATTGGCGTGCGCGGCTGCTTGTAGAATTTGCCGTCGCCTTCCATGAACCCGGTGCGCAGCGCCGACGAGGATCATCGGCGCCGCCTCGTCGAAGCGCTCGCGCAACTCGTCCATCGAGATCGGTCCGCTGAAATGGGCGAACTCGCGGCGCGACAGGCCGCGGCCGATGCCGAAGCGAAAGCGTCCGCCGCTGACATGATCGAGGATCGCCACTTGCTCGGCGACCCGCAGCGGGTCGTGCCACGGCAGGATCACCGCCGCCGTGCCAAGATCGGCATGGCTGGTGACCCCGGCCAGATAGCTCATCAGCTGCAAATTATCGGGGCAAAACGAGTAGTCGTAGAAATGGTGCTCGACCGACCACAGCACGTCGAAGCCGAGTTCGTCGGCGAGCCGCGCGAGGCGCAGCTCCTCGTCCCAGACTTGCTGATCGCTGATGTCGTTCCAGCCGTAGCTGGCGAAGACCATCTGAATGCCGACATCCATGGCGCTTCTCCCTCGCTGCGCCGCCATGCTCGCGCAGGCCGCGCTTCGGCTCAAGCGGGTTGGGTTACGGTGCCACCGCGACCGCGGCGCATTCGGGCGGCAATTGGCTGACGAGCAGGGGCGGCGCCGGCGGACTCGGCTTCGGGTGGCGGCCCGCGTCAGTAAACCACCAATCCAATTCCTTGCCGCAGCCGTCGCCGGGCGGAACCGGCGCCTGCGGCTCGCACTGGCGTCTGGCCAGGCGGGCAGTTGAGGCGGATGTGGAAATGGTCGTCGTGTCCCCACCACGGCCGCACCTTGGCGAGCCAAGCGCGATCGCTCCCCGCCTCACGGCACAGCGCCCGCTTGATCGCCGGGTTGACGAACATTCGCGCCAGCTCGGGTGTTCGGGCCACCGCCTCGATTAGCTGGCGGTATTGCGGCCCCCAGATGGCTCGGTCGACATCGTTGCCGTCGGCGGCGACGATGCTCTTCGCGGGTAGATTGTCACGGTCGGCCAGGCTGAGGCGCTGCTCCGGCATCGGCGTCAGCCAGATATCGGCATCGAGACCGATTTGATGCGAGGCGTGACCGGTGACCATCGGCCCACCGCGCGGCTGACCGATATCGCCGACGAGCAGGCCGGGCCAGCCGGCAGGTAGGTTCGCGGCGATCCGTTCGATGACGGCGATCAACCCGGGATGTCCCCAAAAGCGATTGCGCGCCGGCCGCATGACCTGCCAGGTCGCGCCTTCTTGCGGCAGCGCCAGCGCGCCGGCGACGCAGCCTTTGGCGTAGGAACCGATCGAGCGCGGTGGGCCGACGCTCGGTTTGCTGGCGAGCCCGAAGACCCGTTTTGCCGCGTCGGCCGGGAGGGCGGCGATTAGCTGGGCGCGGCGGGCGGCTTCCGCCGCCGCCAGATCTTGAGCCAGACCCGGCGGCGCGGCGAAGCCCGAAGCGAGAACCGCGAGCGCGACCAAGGTACGCATCGCATTGCTCCTGCCTTGCAAACGATATCGTTGGTGTTTTACGAAATTAACCATCAATTTCACGATGACCGGGCCCGCGGGCGCTAAGTTTGGCATCTTCGCAGCAATAATCACCGAGAGGCGACAACCCCAAAAATGCTGGGCGAACCACCCTCTCGCACCGCAAGGCGGATACTCGTCGTCGAGGACAACGAGTTAAACCTGAAATTGCTCAATGATATCCTCGAAGCGCACGGCTATGGCGTGCTGGCCACTGGAGAAGGCGCGGTCGCGATTGCCTGGGCGCGGCAATACCGACCCGATCTTATTTTATTGGATTTGCAGCTTCCCGACATCTCCGGGCTGGAAGTGACGCGGCAGCTGAAAGCGGACGCCGATACGGCCTCGATTCCGATTATCGCGGTCACCGCTTTCGCGATGGCGGGCGATGAAAAGAAAGCGCTGGAGCAGGGTTGCGACGCCTATGTTGCCAAGCCGATCGATCTGCGCAAGGTTCTTGATCTGGTTGCTGGGTTCGTCGGCGCGCCCGATCATTCCAGCGGCGGTGATGCGGCGATTCGCCGCTAATAGGGCGGTCCACGGCGCGAGGGGGAGCGGTATGGGGTTTGGCCGGTTGGTAAGACGGGTGCTGTCCGCGGCGATCTTTGTGGCGGCTGGCGGCGTCGCCGCGATGCATTTTCAGGACATCAGCAGATTTTACCGCGACATCTATCCGACCGATCCGGTAAAGCGGGAGGCGCTTGATCTGTGCTTCACGCAGGATCACCAATTCAATCGTCTCGATGCTGCCGCGCGCGCGAGCTGTTATAGCCGCGCCCTGCTGCCGGCGGCGGCGATGGCCGGTCTTGCTCCTGTCGCCGAGCCGGCAGCGAACCCGATCGATCTGCAGCGCGCCGCCGCCGCGGGCTATATGCCGCGTAATGACGTCCGGCGGACCGAGGAGACACGGGAAGCCCTGCATTTGCCGCATTAGGCCTACTCGTCGGACACTGTAATCGGTCTTTCGCCATAAGATTTGGATCGGTCTCCTTCCCGCCGCGTCGCCGGCGGAGTAACGTCGCGCGCCGGAAGCCAGGGTCAGTCATCGTCGCTCATGAAACTTTACGGGTTCTCCCGGTCCTCGGCAGCGTTTCGCGTGCGGATCGCCCTCAACCTCAAAGGCCTTGCCTATGAGGACGAGTTCATCCACTTGCGCCGCGGCGAGCAGCGTGGTTCAGAATATCTCGCGGTCAATCCGCAGGGTCTGGTGCCGGCGCTTGAAGCGGATGGCCATACGCTGATCCAGTCGATGGCAATTATCGAATATCTCGACGAGACCCATCCCGAGCCCCCACTCTTGCCGCACGATCCTGGCGGCCGCGCGAGGGTGCGGGCGATGGCTGAGATCGTCGCCTGCGACATTCATCCGATCAACAATCTGCGTGTGTTGCGCTATTTGCACGGTCCCCTCGGTCACGATCAGCCCGTCATCGAGACTTGGTACAATCATTGGATCGCGGCGGGCTTCGAGGCGCTCGAGCGGCTGCTCGTCGGGGACAGACGAAGCGGCGCGTTCTGCCATGGCGATACGCCAGGGCTTGCAGACATCGCGCTGGTGCCGCAGGCGGTCAATTCGGAGCGTTACAACCTCGACCTATCGCCCTATCCGACGGTTTCCCGCATCTATGCCAATTGCATGCGCCTTGACGCCTTCAGCGCTGCGCACCCCAACAATCAGCCCGACCGCGATGACTGACCGCTTTCCGCGCTTGTGCCGACTCCGCTGCGCCATCCCACTTGCCGCGGCGCTGATCGGCGGCATCGTCCTTGTCGGTTGCCATCCGGTATCCGCTGATGACAGCCAGCCGAGCGCGAGCGCTGCCGACCTCGCTCTCATCCAACAGACGATGAGGGAGGTACAGCGGAATTACGTCGAGCCGATTAAACCGGGCGAGCTGACCACCGGTGCACTCAAAGGCATGCTGACCCGGCTCGACCCGCATTCCGACTACATGGATGAGAAAGAATTTCGTGACCTGATGGCCACCACCAGCGGCGAGTTCGGCGGGGTCGGGATCGAGATTTCGGTCGATGAAGGCGTGCCGCAAGTCATCACGGCGATCGAGGGCACGCCCGCGGCCGCCGCTGGCATCAACCCTGGCGACCGCATCACCAAGGCGGACGGGCAGCCGCTTGTCGGATTGGATATCGAGGCAGTGGTGAACCGGCTACGCGGTTCGCCCGGGACCAAAGTAGTGCTGACGATCGCGCGCAGCGGCAGGGCGGCGTTCACAGTCGACATCATCCGGGCGATCATCAAGGTCGAGTCGGTCAAATCCGCGCTCGAGCCCAATCGCGTCGGCTATATCCGCATCAGCACCTTCGATGAAAACACCGCCGCGCAGGCACGTGCCGCCATCGCCAAGCTGAAGCAGCAGGCAAGCGGAAGCTTCACCGGCTTCGTTCTTGATTTGCGGAACGACGCGGGCGGATTGCTCGACGCGGCGGTGGAGATCGCGGCCGATTTCCTGGATTCCGGCACTGTCGTAACCACAAAAGGCCGCGATCCGGACGAGAACCGCGTCTACGAGGCGCCGCCGAATGGCGATCTCATTCGCGGCGTCCCAATGGTCGTGCTGATCAACGGCGCCTCCGCCTCGGCGTCGGAGATCGTCGCCGGCGCGCTGCAAGACAATCATCGCGCGATCCTTTTTGGTACCCGGAGCTTTGGCAAAGGCTCGGTCCAGAGCATCATCCCGATTGCAGGGCACGGCGCGTTGCGGTTGACAACGGCGCTCTACTACACGCCGTCGGGCCGGTCGATTCAGGGGCACGGCGTCACCCCGGATACGGTCATCCCGCTACCCAAGGACCAGCAGGTGGCGAACGCGCTGGTCACCTATGAAAGCGATCTTTACGGCACGCTGAAGCCGACCGGAGCGCTGGCGCCGAAGGACAAGGATACCCCTGCCGCCCAGCCGGTGGCGGTCGGCAGCGACCACCCGATCATTCCCTCGGTGATCGGCACGCCGCAGGACGCGCAGCTCAACGCTGCGCTTGACTACCTCAAAAAGCACCCGCGCGCGGCGTCGCGCTAGGTCGGAAGCGGCAATTTTTTCGGAAGGCTGCGGCGCAGTCCGCAGCCGAGCCAACGCAGCAACGCCGCCGGTCGGCGCATATGGCCGTAATCATCAAATTGGAACAGCACGAAAAGCCCATAGACTTTGCGCGGGTCGATCCGCCGCAGGAGGCGGATGCGCACGAACATGGTGATGCCGAGATCGCTGAGATGATCGTTGGCAAGCGCTTCCTTGAGGGTTAGCGCCGGCACGGAAACGACGAAGTCGCCGTAATCGCCAGCTGGCTCGATCCAGACCCGGCCGCGCGGCGGATCATAGACGAGGCATTTGTCGCCGGCCTCGAACGCGAAACCGCGCCGGAAGAGGGGCCAAAGCAGCCAGCGCCACAGATTTAGCTTGCGCTGCAAGCGAGCGGCATCGGTTGCATCGATCGCCGCAGCGCTCTCTTCTGCGAGCCGCTCAGCGGCGATCGCCGTTCGCCGCGCCGCTGCCGCGGGGCGATAGGAACCGGGCGCGATCGACTGGTGCGACAGATCGGCGAGCGAGAGGGTCGTGTACGGCGGCAGCAGTTTAGTCCGGCCCCGCCACAGGCGTTCGAGATCGGCGTAGGTCGTGCGGTACTGGTTGGCCCAGTCGCTGTCGGCCCGCCCGAAGCTCGCCTGGCTGGCAAAGGGCAGAAAGATGTCGGCGCCCAGCCGCTCGCACAGTTGGCAGACAAAGGCGACATAGCCCTCGGACGGCTTCATTGAGATGACTTCGCCTGCCGCATCGCGAAAACTGTTGACGAGGCTTGCCGGTGAATAGCTCGCCAGCAGGATGCGCGGCTTCCTGATGCGGTCGGCGAGCCGACGCACCGCGCCGACAACCGGCGGCGGCGGCTTGGCGTCGTTGAAATTGAGGATCAGCGCATCTGGCGTGTCGATCAGCAGCAGGCTGTCGTCATTCCATAGCGGCAACGACAAGACCGAAACATCGCCTCCCAGGTGTCGCCATGTCGCCGGCGGCATAATCTCGGTGCGGAAGCCTTGGTCGCGCAGATAGGCGACGAAGCCGGTTTCCGGCAGCGCCGGGAACAGGTAGAGCGGCTGCTTGCCCAGCCGGCGGATTGACGGCGTGTGGAAATGGTCGGGATGCTCGTGGGTTATGTAGACGTACTCCGCTGTCGCGAGCCACTCTAGCTCGGCTTCGTCGGGATAATTCTGCAGCCACCAGCTGCGCCAATAGACCGACCCGATCAGCCACGGATCAGTCAGCAGCAGCGGCGCTTCACCGTCGCGGTAGAGCGCGATCGAGGCATGGCCGAGGGTTTTCAGAATAAAAGATGACGGCAGGGGCGCCTCAGTCGAGCCGGGCGTAGAGCGGCGCCAGGAACTCGCGCAGCACCGGCGACCACTTCGCATGCTCCGGCCCGCTCGACGAATGGCCGAGGTCGCTGTCGAGCTCGAAATAGCGCGCCTCGACCCCGGCCTCCGCCAGCGCCTGCATCACCCCCGGCGCGATCTTGGGCGGGAACAGCGCGTCGGTGCGGCAGAGCATGTAGAGCACCTTGGCCTTGATCTTGGAAAACTCCGGCCGCGCGTCGAAACCCAATAGCGCACGGCGCAGGATGATCAGCGAATTGGCGTCCCATTTCGCCGCCCAGTCGGCGGCGTTCTTGCGCATCGCCGCGGCGCGCTCGACTGGGTCCGGGAAGCGGGGCTTCAGCACTTCGTCATTGCCGTAGCGCTGCAAGGTTTCGAGGCGGATCTCGGTCAGAACTGCCTTGCAGCCGCCGGTGTGGTAATAGCGCCCGCCATTCCATTCCGGATCGGTGGCGAGCCGCGCGGTCACCTCCGCGAGCTGTTTGTCGGTGTTGACCGAGGCCCAGGGCGCGGTGTTGACCGGCACGATCGCGTCCATGAAATCGGGGTAGGCGACCGCCCACTGAAAAGCCTGATAGCCGCCATAGGACGGCCCGGCGACGGCCATGAGATGCGTGACTCCCGAGCGAGTCCAGCAGCGCCTTTTGCGCGGCGACGATGTCGCGGATCGTGATGTTAGGGAAATCGGGACCGTAGGGCTGGCCCGTCTTTGGGTTGACGCTCGCACCGTTTGTAGAACCGAACGACGATCCCAGCATGTTCGATGCGACGACGAAGACCCGGTTGGTGTCGATCGCTTTGCCCGGCCCGACCAGCCCGTCCCAGGCGCCGGGATTGCTGCCGTTGGCGGGGTTGCGCCCGGCCTGGCGGTGGCTGCTGGTGAAGCCGTGAGTCAGCAGGACCGCGTTGCGGCCATTTGGGGCGAGCGTACCGTAGGTTTCGTAGGCGATCGTCGCTTCCGGCATGACCTCGCCGTTGGTCAGGCGAAAATCGCGGATCGTGAAGAATCGATCCTCGACCGAGCCGATCTCGCCGGTCACCGGAGCCTGCCCGTCCATGCCTGGTTCCTCCCTCGTCCCGCCGCCGAGTTTGCCATGTCGCGAGGCGAGCCGATAGCATTGCCCGTCGATGCCGCCTCTTCCGGCCGCGCCCGGTTCGCGCTACACCGCAGAGCAAGCCCACCGCGAAGCAGGGAGGAGAGCACGATGCGCCGCCTTTTGTTGATCCTGCCGCTCCTGCTCGTAGTCGGCGGCTGCACCGATGCTCCTCCGCCGACCCCGCTGCCCGGGCCGCATGTCTCGATCGGCTTTCCGCCCGGCAGTGTCGTCAACGTGATCAAGATCGAGGCGGTCGACAATCTTCCGCTGCGCGCCGCCGAGCTCATCGCGCCCGACGGTAGCGTGACCCAGGCGGGCTGGCTCGACGTCCATCGGGATATCCAGGACAATCCGGGGCAATACGCAGTCGACAGCATTTGGCACAACGCCTCGGTCGCCGACACTGGCCCCGTGCTCCCGAATATCAATTCGAGCGGGACCTATCTCAGCCACGACGCCTTGCTGCTGATGACGGCGGATGCCGAGATAACGCTGCCCGATCCGGTGGTCTACCGGCGCAATTGGCAGCACTATAAGATTCGGCTGACCTTCGGCGCGCCCGGCGGCCCCGATATCCGCGAGGTCGCCGCGCCGGCGCCGCCGGCAAGCTAGGCTGTCGTCCTAGACATGCCTACTGTCGCCGGCGGGCGTGCCGATCATCGCCAGCACCTCGCGCCGCGTCGTCGCGTCGGCGCGGAACGCGCCGAGCATGCGGCTCGTCACCATGCTGACACCCGGCTTGTGGACGCCGCGCGTCGTCATGCATTGGTGCGCCGCCTCGATGACGACCGCGACGCCCTTAGGGCGGAGCACCTCATCAATCGTGTTGGCGATCTCGGCCGTCATCTTTTCCTGGATTTGCAGCCGCTTGGCGTAAACCTCGACGAGCCGCGCCAGCTTCGAGATGCCGACGACGCGGTTGTTCGGCAGATAGGCGACATGCGCCTTGCCGATGATCGGCGCCATGTGGTGCTCGCAATGCGATTCGAAGCGGATGTCCTTGAGGAGGACGATCTCGTCGTAGCCGGAAATCTCCTCGAACGTGCGATGCAGCAGCGCCACCGGGTCTTCGCCGTAGCCGCTGAAGAATTCCTCATAGGCGCGCACCACCCGGTCCGGGGTGCCGAGCAACCCCTCGCGCGAGGGGTCGTCGCCGGCCCAGCGCAGCAGCGTGCACACCGCCTCCATGGCCTCCTCGCGCGACGGGCGCTTGACGGCAGGCTTGGCGAGCGGCTTGGCGATGTCGTTCATGGCGATTTCCTTATGGCTGCCGGGCGGGAGCCGGCGGCGCTTGCGTTCTAGTTGAGGCGCCGCGTCTCTTGCGGGCTGTCGAGGGAAAAGGCGGGGACGCGGATAAGGAATTTCTCGCCCTGCGGCGTCTCCATCTCATAGTCGCCGACCATCATCCCCGACGGCGTCGTCAGCGGGCAGGAGCTGGTGTATTCGAAGCTTTGGCCGGGCTGCAGCACCGGCTGCTCGCCGACGACGCCGGGGCCGCGCACTTCCTGCAGGCGGCCGAGCGCGTCAGTGATCTGCCAGTGCCGATTGCGCAGCTGCACCGTTTCGATCGCCCTCGTTCTCGATGCGCACGTGATAGGCCCAGACGTAACGGTGCTCGTCGGGCGAAGAGTGCTGGTCGAGATAGAACGGCCGTACCGTCACTTTTATCGAACGCGTGGTTTCAGAATACATCCCGTGGCTCTTCCTATGGCCGCAACAATGTCGGGCGCGTGACCGACTGCGTCAAGGTGAGGAAGATCAGCCCGGCGCGAGCAAGCGCCAGCACTTTCTCGTCCGGCTTGCGGCCGCCATCGGGGCTGATCGACTGGATGCAGACATGGTCGGCGCCGGCGTCCCATTGTTCCTGGAGCCGCGCGCGGATGGTCTTTTCGTCGCCCCACAGGATGTTTGCGTCGATGAAGCGGTCGGAGCCGCCGCCAGCGAAATCGGCGTCGCCAAAGCCGAGCCGGCGCCAGTTGTTCACGTAGTTGTCGAGCCGCATGTAGTTGGCGAGCGCCTGGCGGCCCAAGGCTCGGGCCTTCGCCGCATCGGTTTCCAGCAGCACCCAGACCTCGGGGCAGAGCAGCTTGCCGGGCGCCCATGATCTGCCGCGCCTTACGCGTATGCTCGGGGGTGATGTTGTAGGGGTGCGCGCCGTCGGCGTGGCTCGCCGACAATTCCAGCATTCGCGGCCCCAGCGCGGCGAGGATGGTGAGCGGCTTTTCCGCCGGCTCCGGCGCGCCGTAAGGCGCCGCCGCCATCGCCTCGAGATAGGCGCGCATCGTCGCCACCGGCTTGCCGTAGGTGTGGCCGCGCAGCCCCTCGACCGAGGGTACATGCGACACGCCGAGACCGAGGAGGAACCGCCCGCCCGACTGCTCGGCGAGCGCGCGCTGGCCATTGACCATCGCCATCGGGTCGCGCGCGTAGATGTTGGCGATGCCCGGCGCGACGATCAGCTTCGTCGTGTTGGCGAGCAGCCATGACGAATGGACCAGCACGTTGCGGCCGCGGCTCTCCGGCAGCCACAACGCGGCGTAGCCCCAACCCTCGACCCGCTTGGCAAAGGCCGCGCCTTCGGCCGCGGTCATCGTATCCATCGCCGCCCATACGCCGAGCTTGCCGAGTTTCATCGCCGATTTCCTCCGCGCTTCTGGCTTCGATATTACGGCGAATTGGCGCGGGTGGGGCGCGGCAAAAACGCGATCTGCCCTTGTTCCGGGCAAGCCCGGCGCGATATCACCTTCGACCAATGCCAATTCTCTTCCTCATCGTCCTCGTCGACCTGATCGGGTTCGGCCTCGTCATTCCGCTGCTGCCGTTCTACGCCGAGCGCTATGCCGCCTCGCCGCAGGAGGTGACGGCGCTGATGGCGGTGTTCTCGCTGATGTCGATGCTGACCGCGCCGGTCTGGGGGCGATTGAGCGACCGGGTCGGCCGTCGTCCGGTGCTGATGATCAGCATGGCAGCAGCCTCGCTCGCCTATCTGTGGTTGGGCTTCGCCAATACGCTGTGGATGCTGTTCGCGGCGCGCGGATTGGCCGGCGCCTGCGCCGGCAACATCGCCGCGGCCAATGCTTACATCGCCGATGTAACGACGCCGGAGAATCGCGCCAAAGGCATGGGGATGATCGGCGCCGCGTTCGGGCTCGGCTTCATCGTCGGCCCGGCGGTGGGCGGCGTCGTCGCCGGCAGCAACCTCGCCACCGCGGATTTGCGTACTCCCGGGCTGATCGCCTGCGTGCTGTCGCTGACGGCGCTGCTCGGCGTCGTCTTTCTGTTGAAGGAAAGCCTGCCTGCCGGCGCCGTGGAGCGCCCGCGCCGCGGCCGGGTGAGCGCATTGCGCGATGCCCTCGGCCGCAAGGTACTGGCGCGGCTCTTGGTCATCTTTTTTCTGACCATCCTTGCCTTCGCCGGGATGGAAGTCGACCTTTGCGCTGTGGGCGATGGCGCAGTTCGCCTGGGGGCCGGCGCAGACCGGCTACCTTTTCACTTATGTCGGGCTGTTGTCGGCGGTGATGCAGGGTGGCCTCATCGGCCGACTTACCGCGCGGTTCGGTGAGGAGAAGTTGCTGATCGCCGGGCTTAGCTCGATCGCGGCTGGGCTCCTCGTTCTGCCGCTGGCGCGCGGTCTACCGGTGCTAATCGTCTCGGTGAGCGGACTGGCATTGGGGATGGGAGCGATGCAGCCCTCGCTCAACAGCCTGATCTCGCGCCGCGCCGGCGCCGAGGAGCAGGGCGAAGTGATGGGGGTGGCGCAATCGGTCGGCAGCCTATCACGCGTGCTGGGGCCATTGCTCGCCGGCGCGCTCTTCGCTGGGCTAGGCCGCGACTTCCCGTTCTTCTGCGGCATGGTACTGGTGGCCGCGGCGGCGCTGATTTCCTTGCGGCTACCTCCTGCTGAGTCGGTGGCCACGGCGGGGGTTGCGGAGTGAGCCCGCGGGGACGGATGCCGCCCTCGGCAATGGCCGGTTCCGAGGGCCGGCTGATCGATGGGCTCAAGGCGCTGAAAGGGCTGTTCCCCTATCTGTGGCCTCGAGATTCGGTCGAATTGCGGGCCCGTGTGGTGCTCGCAGTGGTGCTGCTGGCCGGCGGTAAGCTTGTCAACATCACCGTTCCGTTCTTCTACAAGGGCGCGGTCGATGCGCTTTCCGGCAAGGGCGGAGCGGCCGGCATCGTCGCCGTCCCGGTGATGCTGATCGTCGCCTACGGTCTGGCGCGGCTGGGCTCGGGCTCGTTCAACGAGCTGCGCAACGCGGTTTTCGCCAAGGTCGAGCAGCGCGCGGTGCGGCAGGTGGCGCTTGCCGCGTTCAAGCATCTGCACTCGCTGTCAATGCGTTTCCACCTCGACCGGCGCACCGGCGGGTTGTCGCGCGCGGTCGAGCGCGGCACCCAAGCGATCGACTTCCTGCTCTCGATCATGCTGTTCAACGTGATCCCGACCCTGGTCGAGATCCTGTTGGTCTGCGGCATCCTGTGGCGGGTTTACGACTGGCGGCTCGCCGCCGTGACGCTCGCGACGATTGTCGCTCTACGTCGCGTTCACCTTCGCGGTCACCGACTGGCGGGTGCGCTTTCGCCGCGAGATGAACGCGCGCGACACCGAGGCCAACACCAAGGCGGTCGACAGCCTGCTTAACTTCGAGACGGTCAAGTATTTCGCCAACGAGGCGCATGAGGCGGATCGTTACGACCGCTCACTCCATGCCTATGAGCGAGCGGCGGTGAAGAGCGAAACCACACTGGCCTGGCTCAATATCGGCCAGGGGTCGATCGTTGCGGCGGGCCTCATCGCGATGATGCTGATCGCGGCCAACGGGGTGGCTACCGGGCGAATGACGGTCGGTGACCTGGTTCTGGTCAACGCCTATCTGATCCAGCTCTACATGCCGCTCAATTTCCTCGGCATGGTCTACCGCAATGTCAAGCAGTCGCTGGTCGATCTCGAGCAGATGTTCGGGCTGATGAAGGTCGCGCCGGAGATCGTCGATCGTCCGGGCGCAACGCCACTGACGGCGCGGCGCGGCGCGGTCGCGTTCCGGCACGTCGATTTCCACTACGACCCGCGGCGGTCGATCCTCGATGACATCGATTTCCGCGTCGAACCCGGGCAGACCGTCGCGATTGTGGGCGCGAGCGGTGCTGGCAAATCGACGATCGCGCGGCTGCTGTTTCGCTTTTACGACGTCGATGGCGGATCGATCGAAATCGACGGCCAGGATATCCGTGGTATCACCCAGGATAGCCTGCGGCGCGCCATTGGTGTGGTGCCGCAGGACACGGTGCTGTTCAACGACACGATTCTCTACAACATCGCCTATGGACGCCCCGGCGCGAGCCGCGCCGCGATCGAAGAGGCCGCACGCTTCGCGCACATACACGACTTCGTGGTGGGCCTGCCTGACGGCTACGACACGGTGGTGGGCGAGCGTGGATTGAAGCTTTCGGGCGGCGAGAAACAGCGCGTTGCCATCGCTCGGGTGATCTTGAAGGCGCCGGAAATTCTCATTTTCGACGAGGCGACCTCCGCGCTCGACACCAAAACCGAGCGTGAAATCCAAACGAGCCTGGCCGAAGTCGCCGCCGGGCGCACGACGCTGATCATCGCTCACCGTCTCTCGACCATCGTCGATGCCGACCAGATCCTGGTGCTCGATGCCGGCCACATCGTCGAGCGCGGCCATCACCGCGAGCTGATCGCATTGAGAGGGGTTTACGCGACGATGTGGGCGCGCCAGCAGGAGGCCGCCCGCCGCGAGCAAGCGGCCATGGAAGAGGCTGAGTGAGCCCCAGGCGAGTTGTCGCGGGAGAGAAATAGTGGCTCCCGATCTCGCTGCCGCTCTGCGCTCCGGGGACCGGCGGGCACTGGCGCGGGCGGTGACTCTGATCGAATCGACCCGGCCCGATCACCGCGACGGAGGCCGAGCGGCTGGTCAAGGCAATCCTGCCCAGATACTGGTGCAGCGACGAGGCTCGGCATCACCGGTCCGCCCGGCGCCGGCAAATCGACTTTTATCGAGCGTTTTGGGCTCGATGGGCTGAAGCGCGGGCGCAAGATCGCCGTGTTGGCGGTCGATCCGGCGTCGAAACGCGGCGGCGGCGCCATCCTCGGCGACAAGACGCGGATGACCGAGCTGGCGCGCGCCGAGGGCGCCTTCATCCGCCCGTCGGCGGGCGGCGCGGTGATGGGCGGGGTCGCGCGCCGCACCCGCGAGACCATTCTCTTGTCCGAGGCGGCCGGGTTCGACACGGTCATTGTCGAGACCATCGGCGCCGGCCAGTCGGAAACGACGGTAGCCGAAATGGTCGATATGTTCCTGTTGATCCTGCCGCCCGCCGCCGGCGACGAGCTGCAGGGGTTGAAGCGCGGGATCATCGAGCTCGCCGATCTGGTGCTGATCAATAAGGCCGATGGCGAGTTGTTGGATCACGCCAACCGCGCCGCCGCCGATTACGCCAACGCACTGCGCTTGGTGCCCCCGGCGCTGCGCGGCTGGGAGGTGCCGGTGCGTGCAATCTCGGCGCTCACCGGGGCCGGGGTCGATGCGATCTGGGACGATGTCGCGCGGTTCCGCGCTGCGCTCGAAGCGAGCGGCGACTGGTCGCGCCGCCGCGCCGAGCAATCCCGCGCGGCGCTGTGGAGCGAGATCGACGAAGGGTTGCGCGAAGCGTTCCAGGCCGCGCCGCAAGCCGCCGAACGGCTCGCCGAGATCGAGCGCGAGGTCACGTCCGGCGCCCGCGCCCCGGCGGAAGGCGCGCGGGAATTGCTGCGGCTATTTTTGGGTCACCACTCCGCCACTGGATAAAGCCCCATGCGGCGGGCCTTTTCGATCACCAGAGCGGTCACCGCGTCAACCGTCGGAGTCGGCACCTCGGTGGCGCGCCCGAAGGCCTGGACCGAGGTGAGGATGCCGTCGATTTCCGGCGGGCGGGCGCGCTCGAAATCCTGCAGCATCGACGATTTGTGCGACGACGTCGGCCGGGTGCCGTAGGCGCGCTCGAAATCGACCTCGACCGGGATCCCGTGCGCCCTTGCGACAGCGATCCCCTCGCGCATCAGGCTCTTGCTGACCTCCAGGAGCTCGGGGTGGCGGCCGATGACGCCGATCGGCTCGCCGGTGAGCGCGCAGATCGGGCTGGTCGCGAGGTTGCGCAGCAGCTTGTCCCAGATCTCGACGCGGATGGTCTCGGTGATCGGCGCGTCGAGGCCATGGCGTTCGAGCTCGGCGGAGATCGCTTGAACCCGCCGCGACAGCGTACCGTCGGGCTCGCCGAGGGTGAATTTGTTCTTGGTCATCGGCGAGTTCTTGATGACCCCCGGCTCGATCACCTCGTTGGCCGAGTTGATCATGCAGCCGATGACGCGTTCGCAGCCGATCTCGCGCGCCAGCGCGCCGTCGGGGTCGAGGCGCGACAGATCGGGCGACGGCGCTGTCGCCTCGGCGCGGTAGAGGTACCACCACGGGATGCCGTTCATCGCGAAGACGACGCTGGTGTCGGGGCCGACCAAGCGTCGCGATCGACGCCGCCATCTCCGGCAGCACCGACGACTTGGCGGTGACGATGACGAGGTCCTGAATTGCCCAAAGTCTCGGGCCGGTCGGTGGCGCGGATGCGGGCCTGATAGCGCTCGTCGGCAATGTGAAGCGTGATGCCGCGCTCGCGGATCGCGGCGAGCTGCGCGCCGCGGCAGACCGCCGCGACATCCATGCCGGCCGCGCCGAGCCGTGCCGCGAGATGGCCGCCGACCGCGCCGGCGCCGAAGATCGTTGTCTTCATCCTCGATCCCTGTTTCCGTGGCGGGCGATGCCGGCTCTCCGCTTTCTCGCCCTCGCGCTCCTGGCGCTACTGCTTATGCAAGTCGCCAGCCGCCGCGTTCGACCTCTTTGCCACGCACGAGGTCACGGTGCAATTCGCCACGCAAGACGGCAAGCCGATGGCGAATGCGGAGGTCCGCGTTTTCGCGCCCGGTGATCCGACCCACCCGGTCAAGACCGGGCACACCGACAAGGAGGGTAAATTCGCGTTCGGCACTGACCGCGACGGATTGTGGACCGCCGAGGCGCGCAACGGCACCGAGGTCGCCCGCGCGACGGTAAAAGTCGGCAGCGGTTCGGCCGACGATCAGGGTGAGATGTCGCCCTATGTCATCGTCGGTCTGCTTGCGGTGCTGCTGGTCGTCGCGGTGTGGTTCCGCTTTCTGCGTGCCCGCTCGCGACGCCGTGGCCTGACTTAGCGCGGGATCTGCTGGTCCTTCTTATCCGGTTCCTTCTTCGGCGGCTGCTTCGGCGGCGGTTTCGGAACGACACCGCGCGGCGGCTGAGGCATTGGCCGCGGCACGACGCCCCGCTGCTGCGCCGGCGGCGTAGGCACGATAGTTCGCGGTTGCGGCGATTTCGGTCCGAGGTTGTTGGGCTGGATTGGCGCTGCCGGCGTACCACTACGCGGCTGTGGGGATCCTGGTCCGAGATTGTTCGGATGGATCGGCATCGGCGTAACGCTGTGCGGCAGCGGCGATTTCGGTCCAAGGTTGTTCGGTTGGATCGGTGGATGTGGAACCAGGTTCTGCGGGCTGACATGCGCGGGATGGTTCTGGGGTGGCGGCTGTGGCGTCACCGCGTGCTCTTGCGGGTGTACCGGTACCGTAGCGGCGGGATGGAGAAGCTGACCGCGATCCGGGCCACGATAGGCTTCGGTAGCGTGGCGCGTGATCGCGGCCGCCGCAGTCGGATTGGCTCGCACCGAGGCGTCGGTCACCCGGCGCATCACATCCACTGACGGCGCCACGCGCCCGACGCCGCGGATGACCATCGCCGTGCCAGCGGTCATCGTGGCCCGATGGATCGTCTGCGCCTGGAGCTGATAGCGCTGCATGATGGAGCTGGCGCCGGGGCTGTCGTGCGCGGCCCGGGTGAGGAACGCGGCTTGCTCAGGAGTGCGCGCCCCAGCGGCGCCGTGAAACAGATTGACCCGGTTACCCTCGACCAAGAGCCCGAGCTCGCTGGCAAGCGAGCCGCGTGACGGCGGTGTCGGCAGCGGCCGCGCCGTGGCCGCGATTTGCAGCTGGTGTTGGTTGGCGACTGGCACCAAATTGGCGGTTGCGGCTCGCTTGAGCCAGGCTTCGTTGTCCGGCCGGCCCTCAAATGACGAGCGCGGCGGCAGGCGCCGCTCGATCACCTGTACCGCCTGCGCCGCGACGGCGGCCGGCATTGACGCGGCTGCCATCGGCGCGGTCGTCGCCGAGGGTACGGCGATCGAGCCGCCAGCGGCGAGGTCGCTGCTGCCGGCGTGGTTGGTGAAAGTCGCATTGCCTTCACCGACATAGACAAAATCGGGGACGCTCGGATCGACGACGCCCTCGACGACCGAACCGCGGATCCCAATCTCGCCCGCCGGCGTGGTGATTTTGGTGTCCTGATCGGAGGCCACATATCCGGAGACGTAGCGAAACACGCCGCGGGTGACCTCCACGGCCTTATGGCTGGTACTTTCCTCGGGGTTGAAAACGAAAGCATCAATGCGCACGACCGCGTCGGCGCCGATCTCGAAGGTCGAGCCATCGCGGAACTCGATGACCGTCTTGGCGTCAGCGCCGGTGGTGATGTCCTCGGAGAAGAGGATGTCGTCATTGATCTTCAGGCGATGGGCAGGTGCGTCGCCGAGTTGCCCGTCGACATCCTTGACGACAAGGATCGAGCGCCCGATTTGGACCGGTGCGGCATCGGCCGGCGCCGTTGGCGCAGCATTGTTCGCCGGCGGCGCATCGTCTGCCCGCGCGGCGACCGCAACAACGACCGCGAGCATGGCAAGTGCCGTGGCGCGCCACGCGGCGCCGCTTCGCGTCATGGCGCGGAGGAAAAACGGTGCTTAGCTCAGGTCGATCAGGGTGTGGATAAGATCGGCGGGCCAAGCGAGACTGACCGGTGCGCTGGCGATCGCGATGCCAAGTGATGGGTCGATTCCATCCGCGGGCAGGTCAAAAGCCATGTGATGGCTGAAATGTGCCAGCACTCCCGCGAAATAGAGGCCGGTCACCCATTTCCAGGCGTGCCGTTCACCCGTTTGCAACGGCTTTCCCGCCGCGTAGCTAAAAACGCGACGCCCCAACTTCGGTAAGCCCGGCGGACCGATCATGATCGCACCCAGGTATTGACAACTACGCCATGATAACAAGCTTTGGTAAGATCGTCATCGGCGCAACACGGCGAAGGAAGCTTAGCGAAGTTCAACCCAGAGATTGGATTTTCGCACCCTCTCCGGGCAATCGCGCCATCCTGTTGATCGCGAAGCACGCCCGGCGCGGCCTATTTAGCGGACCACCACAACATCGCAGGCCGCCTTCGCAATCAGGTTGCGCAGCTGGTCGGGTTTGGCGTGGGCGCTGGTAGCGGTTATCGCCAGCAGGCGGCAATCGAGCTCAACAATGCGACGGAGCATTTCCGCCGGTTCGGACGGCGCCAAATCGATTTCGACCGGTACCGAATAGCTGGCCACCCGCTCGCCAAGCCAGGCAACGAAGGCTTCATCCTCAGCGAGCTTGCCCGGGCAAACCACGGTGAGTTGTCTGCTCCCGGCTTCGGCCAGCTGCGCGGCGGCATCGAGCAGCCGCTCGGTTGCCGGTTCGCGGTCATGGACAAGCGCGACAACCGCGCCGTCTCGATCCCACATTCGCGACGACAGCAGGAACGTCGAGGTCGCCGGCGCCAGCGCCGCCCACCAGCGGCACTCGACGCGGAAGTGTCCGCCAATCGGGCGGGTTGTGGTGCCGGCAACGAGAAAATCGGTCGCCGATGCGGCGGCGATCCCGGCGGTGGCTCCGCCGCGAACGACATCGAACGACCAGTCGACATTGCGACGCTGGGCGGCCGCGGCGATGTCGCGACGCGCTTGCTCGGCGAATGCACGCAATTGCCGCTCTGCTTGCTGCGGGGTTAATCTCTCGACCCCCACGCCCAACGAGACCTGCAGCGCGAAGGGTAGATCGGCAAGGCGAAGCAGGTCGTCATCTTCGACAAAGACGCCGTGCAGCCGCGCCCGCCAACGCGCCGCCAGCCGCGCCGCGGTATCGATCGTGGCGCGGTTTTCCGATACCGCGTCGAGGGCTACGACAACGCGCTCGATCCGCGCGGTCACGGCATCGATCCCGAAGCCGCGCGCGCCAGCGCCGCCGCCTTGGCGAAGCCGTCGAGCCGCGCCGCGATCTTCCGGTCGGTGATCTCGGTCGCGACGCCGGTCAGCAATTGAAAGCCCTGGTCGATTGTCTCCATCGGAATGACCCGAAACTTACCTTCCGCCGCGGCGTCGACGACATCCGCGCGCAACATCAGATGTTTGACGTTGCTGGCCGGAAAAATCACTCCCTGCTCGCCGCTGAGCCCGCGGGCACGGCAGACGTCGAAGAAGCCCTCAATCTTTTCGTTGATCCCGCCGATTGCCTGGATGACGCCGTGTTGATCGACCGAGCCGGTGACGGCAAAACATTGCTTGATCGGCACCTCGGCAAGCGCCGAAAGCAGTGCGAACAGCTCGGCGGCCGATGCGCTGTCGCCATCGACCCCGCCATAGGATTGCTCGAAGACAAGGCTCGCGCGCAGCGACAGGGGGCGCGTCGCGCCAAACCTGCCGCCGAGGAAGCCCGAAAGAATCAGCACGCCTTTAGAATGCAGCGGGCCGCCGAGCTGGACCTCCCGCTCGATGTCGACGACCTCGCCCCGGCCCATGCGTATCTGTGCGGTGATTCGGGTCGGATTCCCGAAGGCGAGCGCGCCAAGGCTGATCACTGAGAGCCCGTTGATCTGGCCGACCGCCTCGCCACTGGTCTCGATGCGGATAGTTCGTCGCCCGATCTCCTCCTGCATGCGGCGGTAGATGCGGTCGCTGCGGCGGATCTGTGCGTCGAGCGCACGTTGAATTTCGGCGGCGCCGACCACCTCCTTGCCGGAGTCGGCGGCGAGCTGGTTGGCCTCCTGCAGCAATTCGTGGATGGTCCGCATGCTGGTCGATAGCCGCTCGCTGTCGCCGGCAAGGCGCGCCGCCTGCTCGATAACCCGGGCGACGGCGTCGCGGTCGAAGGCGCGCAGGTGCTCGCGCCGCACGATTGTGGCGATGGCTCGCGCGTAGAGCATTGTCGCGTCGCTGGTGCGTGGCACGCGATCATCGAAATCGGCGGCGATCTTGAACAGCGCGGCGAAATCCTCGTCATGCTGCGCCAGCAGGTAATAAAGCATTGGCGAGCCGATCAGCACGACCTTGACGTCGAGCGAGATCGGTTCAGGCTGCAGAGTCACGGTCGTCGCAAGGCTCAGTGCCTGCTCGATCGAACTCGATGCGGATTTCGCCCGATTGCAGGCCGCGCTTTAATGCGGGCCAGCCATAGCCACCGGCGATCAGCCGCTCGGCGTCGAGGATCAGATAGCCGCCGTTGGCGCGATGGAGCGCACCCGCTTGGATCAGGTTGAAGTCGGTGATCAGCGCGCCGAAACGGGCGAGATGCTCGACCCGCCCCACCAGGTTCTGGTAGGTCGGGTTGTCCTCGTAGACCACCGGCGCGCCTTGCTGCGCGCCATTGCCGACGATTACGTTGACCTGGTAGCGCCGGAACCGCATGTCCTCCAGCACAGCTTGAGCGTTTGGCGGTATTGGCGGGGCGCCAGGCTCCGATGTCTGCTGCGGTTGGGCTTGCGGCAGAAAATCGTCGACGTTTTCCTTAATGTCGCGCTCGACCGCGTCGAGGTACTCAAGGAGGTCGGGCAGGTCGGCGTAACTATTGCGCAGCTCGCCGATCAGCGCGGCGACCGCGAAGCCGGTGGTGTCGCGGTTCAACGCTCGGACCGCGTCGCGGTGCTCGCGCTCCCATTGGGGTATCTGCCGCATCACTGCTTCAAGCTCGCCCTGCGCGGTTTCCAAATCGGTCTGGATGCGCTTGCGGTCGTTCTCCGGCAGCGACTGGAAATCCTCGGGGCTCATCACCTTGCCGTCGCGCTGCGGCGCTAGCGCCAGACCCATCGGCGTGCGGATCAGAGCGATGCCCTTGGCTTCGGCGCGCTGCTGCAACCCGCCGAACCCCTCTTCGCTGTGCGCCTTCATCTGCTGGTCGAGCACCTCGCGGCGGGCGCGATATTCGTCGCGCTCGAAGGCGGCCGGCAGGGAGATGCGGAGCTCCTCGATCAGACGCTTCATCGCGGCGGCGAATCCGGTGCCCTGACCAGCCGGCAGGTCAAGCTGGTGCGGCCTCTGCGGGTCAGAGAAATTATTGACGTAGCAAAGGTCGGGTGGCGTCGACTCGGTCGCGGCGCGACGTTGCAGCAAATCTTGGACCAAGCTATGGCGGCCGATGCCGGGAGGTCCGAGCGCATAGACGTTGTAGCCTTTGCGGCGCATGCGCAGCGCGAACTCGACCGCCTCGGCCGCACGGTCTTGGCCAATCATCGCCGGTGCATCCGCCAGCTCGCTGGACAACTTGAACGGCAACTCATCAGGCGTGCTACGCCGGTGCAGCAGCTCCGGCGACAGCGGCTCGCCGCTCTTGATTCCCGGCTCGGCGAAGTTCGGCACGGTTAGGCCGCGTGCTTATAAGGCCGGCATTCGAGGCGCAGATAATCGCGGAAATGCGGCCGCATCTTCTCTGTCCACGGCGTATTGGCGGCCCTCTTCCAGGCATCGCCTTCGCGCACGTCTGGCTGGGCGAAATGGTACATCGCCAGGTAGCGCTGGGTCGCGCCTTGACCGCGATAGCGCCGTGCCATCAAGACGCCGGGAACCGAGCCCAAGGCCGGCAGATGTTCCTCGTTGTACCATGCGTTGAACTCGGCTTCGGCTTCGGGCACCGGATTCATCGAGATCACCAGAAGCTGCACCGCGCCGCGCGGGGCCAGCCCGTCGCCGGGCAGAATCTGGTCGCCCTCTAGACGGATGATGTGGTTGACCCGGCTCGTCACCCGCTTGGTCCAGGGCGAACCATTGGCACCGCCGACTGCCAGGTAAGGCGGGCTGTGCAGCACGCCGACATTGTCGAGATCGTAGGTCGCGACCGAGACCTTCGGGTTGTCGATGCCGATCCAGCGGTCGGCGTTGATGAAGCCGGGTACCGCGAGCCGCTCGGGGATGTGCTCGGTATCGTACCAGTCGTGGAACTCGTCCTCGGCGACGTCGGAGAAATTCATCGCCGCGATTAGGAGCCCTTTCGCCATCGCGCCCTCCCGTGATTTTCGTGGCGCGAGATTAGAGCAGTCAGCCGAGCTTGTAGAGCCGCTTGGCGGTGCCGCTGTAGAGCGCGGTCTTCTCCCCGGCGGAGCAGCCCGCGGTGATGCGCTTGAAGGCGTTCCACAAGGTCGCGTAGCCGGTGCCCATCTTGTCGACCGGGAAGTTGCTCTCGAAATTGCACCGGTTCGCGCCGAACAGCTCGATGCAGGGCTCGACATAGGGCCGCCACGCCGCGGCCCAGGCTGCCGAATTGGGCGGGGCGGGAAGGTGGCGAAAATCGAGCGCGGCGCCGCGGTTGAGCATGCCGCCGATCTTGACCGAGACATTCGCGCACTTGGCCAGTTCGGTCATGCTCGCGCGCCAGGCGGCGTGGACTTCGTCCTTTTTCCCGGCATAGGCGCCGTAGCCGAGCACGCCGCCGACGTGGCACATGCAGATCGTCGCTTGCGGCAGCGCCCGCGCTAGGTCGACGACATCCTGCAACTGCGGGTGATAGCACCACGCGTCGAGCACCAGCCCGTGCGCGGCGAGCTTGGCGACTCCCGCGCGAACCTCCGGACGGGCGTAGATGTGCGGCGCGGAATCCGGCCGGCTGTTGCCGATCGTCGGGTCGGCGTCGTAGCCGACCGAATAGCGCACGCCCTTGACCCTGCCGCCGCCGGCGCGGATCAGCGCCTCGATCACCGGCTCGACCCGGTCCCCAAGCGCCAGATCGGCATAGGCGACAATGCCCTGCGCCACCTTGATCGGGCCGTAATTGCCGCTGGCGCTCATCGCGGCGATGCCGGCGACGAATTCGACCTCGCCGACCGGGCGCATCTCCTCCGCCCCGGCGGCCCGGTACATCGACCGGCATTCCTCGAACACGGTGGCGACGATGTTGTGCCCGGTGTTGAGGTCGGCGAGCAGTTCGGGCAGGAAATAGGGCCAGTCAGCGCCGCGCTGCCACAAATGATGATGCGTATCGATGATCGGCAGCTCCGGTTCGAGGATCGGCTCCTTCTCCTGTTTTGCCAGCCATGCGTCGTCGGGTTTGACGATATGGCCGAACCGGCCCGGCTGGGCGGATTGCGCCATCGATGCTTCCTCCCAAAATCGTCATGGCCGGGTCGCCCCGGCCATGACTGTCAGCACGAAGGCGGGCGTTGCGCCCGCGCTCTTTATTTCGCGGCGTCTTGCAAGGTCGGAGTCGTACCGGCCTTGAGCACCGCGGCGGCTTCCTTGGCGACCGGCGTGCCTTCGAAGAAGGCCGGGTTCTGCGTGCCCCACAGCCGCACCGCGTTGGCGAAGGTGAAATCGCGGAAATCGTCTTCGCCTGATGTGCCCGTCTTCGACTAGCTCCCACGCCTCGGGCAGCGGGTCGCGCATGTCCATGACGTCGAAATGCCCGATGTCAGAGGAGTAGATCGCGTTGATCCGCGCGCCCAGCGGCATGGTCTTGCCGAACGCGACCGCGTTCATCCGGTCGTCGGCCTCGCAGCCGAAATAGTAGGGCGTCGCATAAAGGTCGAGCCAGTCCTGCTTCTGCGAGATCTTGCAGTGGATGTAGTCGTCGGGCGGCACGTTGCCGGTGAGGAAATCTTCCTCGAGCGGCCAGCCGTCGCGCTTGTCGAGCTCGGCGGCGATGTCGCCATAGCCGTATTTATCGACCATTTCGCGCAGGAGTTTCCGGTCGAGCTTGCTGGGATCCATGTTCTCCAAGCCCTTGGCGCCGCGCCGCTCCCAATGCTCGATCAGGTCGCAGAACAGCTGGCAGCCCCAGCCGACGCCGCCTTCGAGGAAGGCGAAGCGCAGGTCGGGGAAACGCCGGGTCACGCCGCCGAGGAACAGCGCCTTGGCGACGTTGTGGCCGGCCGCCGCGAAATGGCCGATATGGTTGAACGTGAAGTTCGACGGGCTCATGCGCTCGCCATAGCCGCGCCCGCCGGTGTGGAAGGTCGGCGCGATGCTTCAGTTCGCGGCATTTCTGCCAGACCGTGTCGTAATCGTATTGGCTGTCGATACCGAGCTGGTCGAAGCCCAGCGCGTACTTCGCGACATCGGCCGAGCGCGCCCTTGGCGTGCGGGATCGGCCGGCGCACGCCGCTGCCGAACATCGCGACCTTCGAGCCGAGCTGTTTGACGCAGAATTCCAGCTCCTCGATCGCCTCCTCCGGCGTGTGTACCGGGATGACCGCGGCCGGGGTCAACTTGTCGGAGAGGTCCTTGAAGTAGTCGTGGGTGACGACGTTGAAACCGCGGATCACCGCGCGGCGGGTCGCGTCGTCGGCAATGCGCGGGATGCCGAGCCCGGCGGTCGGGTAGACGATGCCGAAATCGATGCCGAGCTCGTCGAGCCGGTCATAGAACATGCGCGGCATCATGGCCGTAGCGCGGTCGCGGGTATTGACCGCCTGCCGGCCCCACTGGCCCTCCATCGCCACGCCCTTCTCGGCACGCTGCTCGGTGGTGAGGCCCAACGCATCGGGAATACGCCGCTGCGACTGCAGGAAACCGTTGGCGCCCAGATCGCCCGTCACCTTGCGGATTTTCTCGGCAAATACCGGCGTATATTCGACCCAATGGCCATCGCCGTCGATGACCGGGTGCTTGAGGTTTCTGCGGATTTCTTGCGGGCTGTGGTGGGAGCTCATCCTTGCCTCCAGGGTCGCGATCGCACGCTCGGCGAAAAGCGTATGCCCCGCGGCAACCCAAGTCAAACCACGGCACCGGCAATTCGAGGCTTCGAATCGTGGTGAATTTCGCCGCCGGGATGCGACCGGGCCGCGAGATCGCGATGGGACGCTCGCTGATTTCCCGTATAGAGTTGCGGCAATGCGGTCAGGGCTGAGCCGAAGACCGGTCATGGCGGATAGTGCGATTGGCGACGAGGGGTTGCACGCGGCGTCGGCGTCGGCCGCTGAGCTTGAAGCGACGCGGGCGATCAATCAGGGCATCTTCGACAATTCGCCGGACCTGATCCTCGTTGCCGATGGCCAGGGCAATTTCATCCGCGTCAGCCCCAGCTCTCTGGCGGTGATCGGCTACACGCCGGCGGAGATGGCCGGGCGCAACGGGATAGAGTTCGTCCATCCCGACGATCTCGACAGCACCCGCGACGAGATGCGCCGGGCGCGTCGCGAGCGGACGACGCGCAATTTCGAGTGCCGGTACGTGCACCGCGACGGGCATCCGGTGACCTTGTGGTGGATCGGCGTGTGGTCGGAGCCCGAAAAGCAGTTTTTCTTCATCGGCCGCGATATGACCGAGCGCAAGGAGGCCGAGCGTCGCCTGCGCGAGACTGAGGCGCACATCGTCGATCTGCGCGAGGCGATCGAAAGCATCTCCGAGGGCTTTGTCGTCTATGACGAGGAAGACCGGATGGTGATGTGCAACGACGCCTACCGGCGCTTCTACCCCGAGAACGCCGGCCGCGACCCCATCGGCCGACGCTTCGAGGACGTGCTGCGCGAGGGCGTCGCGTTGGGGCGTTTCCCAGAGGCGGCCGGCCGCGAGGAGGCATGGATCGCCGAGCGTGTCCGGCGCCATCGCGATGTCGTCGACAGGATCGAGCAGCAGGTCAGCGACGGGCGGTGGGTCCTGGTCACCAAGCACCGGATGCCGAACGGCTGGATCGCCGGCCTGCGGGTCGACATCACCGAACGCAAGGAAGCCGAGCGGCGGCTGAGCGAAAGCGAAGCGCGCCTCGCGCTGGCGGCGGAGATCACCGCGATGGGTATCGGCCACGCCGCGACGTCCCGCCATTCGGCGCGGATCGACACCCAGTTCAACCGGATCTACGGTTTTCCGCTCGACAAGCCGGAGATCGAAGTCGGCGAGTGGCTGCGGCGGGTTCATGCCGATGACCGAGACCAAGTGGCCGCCGCGGCGCTTGCGGCGATCCGCGAGGGCAAGATCTACCGCGGCGAATTCCGCGCGCTGCGCGCCGATACGGACGAGGAGCGCTGGGTGCGCGCGGTCATCCGCACGCTGATCGATCCTGACGGCCAGCCGGGATATTTTCTCGGGGTCCACATCGACATCACCGAAGAGAGACGCGCCGCCGACCAGCTGCGCCAGGCGCAGAAGATGGAGGCGATCGGCAATCTCACCGGCGGGATGGCGCACGACTTCAACAATCTGCTCGGCGTCATCATCGGCAATCTCGATCTCGCTGCAGCCGCTGGTCGCCGGCAACGCCGAGGCGGAAAGCTCGTCCGCGAGGCGCGCGAGGCGGCGCTCCGCGGCGCCGACCTGACTCGGCGGCTGCTCGCCTTCGCCCGCCGCCAGCCGCTGCGCCCGGCGCGCATCGACGTCGAACGAGCTGGTGCTGGGCATGGTCCGGCTGCTGCGCCGCACGCTTGGCGAGAATATCGAGATCGCCCTCGATCTAGCCCAGGATCTGTGGCCGGTCGTGGCCGATCCGGCGCAGCTTGAGGCCGCGCTGGCCAACCTCGCGACCAACGCCCGCGACGCCATGCCGCGCGGCGGCCGCCTCTGCGATCGCCACGGCCAACCGCCAACTCGACGCCGATTATGCCGGCGCCGCATCCCGACGTCGTGCCGGGCGACTACGCGCTGATCGAGGTGACCGATACCGGCGCTGGCATGCCGCCGGAGAGTGGCCGAGCGCATCTTCGAGCCGTTCTTCACCACCAAGGAACCGGGCAAGGGAACTGGGCTCGGCCTCAGCATGGTGTTCGGCTTCATCAAGCAGTCGGGCGGTCATATCGCCGTCTACAGCGAGCCGGGAGTGGGCACGACGTTCCGGCTTTATCTGCCGCGCAGCTTAAGCGATGCAGCGGCGCCGCCCGAGCCGGAAATGTTGTCCTCGATTTTGCGCGGCGCTGGCGAGACTGTGCTGGCGGTCGAAGACAACGAGCGGCTGCGGCGGCTGGTGGTGCGTCAGCTCCAGGGACTAGGCTATCGGCCGATCGCCGCCTCGAACGCAGCCGAAGCTCTGACGATCCTCGAGCGGGAGCCGGTCGATGTGCTGTTCAGCGATGTCGTGATGCCGGGGCCGCTCGATGGCATCGAACTCGCCCGGCAGGTGCGCGAACGCTGGCCCGCGGTGAAGGTGGTGTTGACGTCCGGGTTTCCGGGCACGACGATCGATGGCCAAAACGGTCAAAATCGCCACGAGGGTGCCGCCTCGCGCATTCTGACCAAGCCCTACCGTATCCAGGAGCTGGAGGCGGCGCTGCGCGAGGTGCTGGAACGCTGATCCCTAAGCGTGCAGCCAACGAAGCGGCGCCGTCGAGCCGACAGCGCCGCTCGATGCCAACTTCCTAGAGTTACTTCGCGGCGTCGCGCAGGGTTGGGCCGCTGGCGGCGTTGAGCACCGCCGCGGCTTCCTTGGCGACCACCGTGCCCTCGAAGAAGCCGGGTTCTGCTTGCCCCACAGCCGCACCGCGTTGGCGAAGATGAAGTCGCGGAAATTGTCCTCGGTGATGTGGCCGTCCTCGACCAGCTCGTAGGCTTCGGGCAGCGGATCGCGGAAGTCGATCACGTCGAAATGCCCGATATCGGAGCTGTAGATCGCGTTGAGCTGGGCGCCGAACGGGATGCCCTTGGAAAACGCGGTCGCGTTCATCCGGTCGTCGGCCTCGCAGCCGAAATAATAGGGCTTGGCGTAGAGCTCGACCCAATCCTCCTTGCGGGTGAACTTGCAGGCGGCGAAATCGTCGAGCTCGTCGCGGTTGCCGGTCAGGTGCTGGCCTTCGGGCGCGGGCCAGCCGTCGCGCTTCTTCAGAAGCGTCGGCGATATCGTCGTAGCCGTGCTGCTCGACGAGGTCGAGCAGAAGCTTGCGGTCGAGCTTGTCGGGGTGCATGCGCTTCAGCGCCGGGGCGCCGCGGCGCTCCCAATGCTCGATCAGATCGCCGAACAGCTGCGCGCCCCAGCCGACGCCGCCTTCGAGGAAGGCGAAGTTGAGCTCCGGGAAGCGCCGGGTCACGCCGCCGAGGAAGATGCCCTTGGCGACCGCGTGGCCGGCGGCGGCGAAATGGCCGATATGGTTGTAGACGAAGTTCGACGGGCTGTTGCGCAGCCCCTGGCCGCTGGCGCTCGAATGGAAGGTCGGCGCGATGCCGAGCTCGGTGCATTTCGCCCAGACCGGGTCGTAATCGTACGGGCTGTCGATGCCGAGCACGTCGTACCAGACGGTGAAGCGGCCCTGCTCGCCCTCGCTCGCCGCGGCCGGCACCTGGCGCGGCATGCCGCTGCCGAACATGCCGACCTTGGAGCCGAGCTGCGAGGTGACGAATTCGAGTTCCTCGATCGCCTCGTCCGGCGTGTGCATCGGGATGATCGCGGCCGGGGTCATGCGGTCGGCGAACGGGCGGAAATAGTCGGCCGAGACGATGTTGTAGGCGCGGATCACGGCGCGGCGGGTCGCGTCGTCCTTGATGCGCGGCAGGCGCAGGCCCGGCGGTCGGGTAGACAACCGCGAAATCGGTGCCGATCTCGTCGAGGCGCTCGTAGAGCATCTTCGGCATCATCGCGGTGGCGCGGTCGAGCGTGTTCTCGGCCTGGCGGTTCCAGAAATTGGGCTGGGCGACACGGCGCGTCGGCGCGCTCGTCCTGGGCTCATCTTCAGCGCGTCGGTGGTCGATTGCAGCGCCTTCAGAAAGCCGTCGGCGGCCAGATCGCCGCCGGCCTTACGCATCTTTTCGCTGAATACGGGAGCGAATTCGAGCCAGTGGCCGTCGCCGTCGACGACTGGGTGCTTCAGCTTGGCATGGACCTGCTCTGGGCTCTGATGACGGCTCATGATTTTCCTCCCGGATGGTGCGGCTGAACCTCGCGCGAGTATTGTGAGTGGAAAGCGTAGGCCCGCGCTTCTGGGGAGCGTGTCAAACGCGGTTGGCGCATGGCTCCGCAGGTTGCCAAGCGCTCAGTGCGGGCTACGATAAGCCAAGCTTACGGGAGGGCGCGCCATGACGATCACCAAATTCGACAGCCTGTTCGCCGGTCACGTCGATATCGAGGATGTCGGCTACGGCGGCGTGCCGGTGAACGACCGCCGCTACCCGAACGAGCATCTGGCCAGCGTCTTCGACAAGGCGCAGTCGATGGCGCAGCTGATGGACCGCACCGGCTACGACACGTTCTGGATGGCCGAGCACCATTTCCAGCACGAGGGCTACGAGTGCATCCCCAACGTGCTGATGACGGCGGTGCACCTCGCCTCGGTGACCAAGCGGCATCAAGATCGGCTGCGGCTTCAACATCGCGCCGATGTGGCATCCGCTGCGACTGGCCGAAGACTACGCGATGGCCGACATCCTGACCGGCGGGCGGGTCACCTTCGGCCTCGGCCGCGGCTATCACACGCGCGAGGTCGAGACCTTCGGCTCGCCGCTGATGGACCAGCCGGCCAACCGCGAGCTGTTCGAGGAACAGGTCGACATCATCTTCAAGGCGTTCAACAACGAGAGCTTCTCGCACGAGGGCAAGCACTACACGATCCCGGCGCGGGTGCCGTATCGCGGCTATGACCTGAAGGAACTGACGCGTGGTGCCGCGGCCGCTTGCGCCTGCCGGTCGAATGCTGGCAGCCGATCCAGGGCGGCTCGACCCGGGCGCTGGATTTCATGGCCAAGCACGGCATCCAGGGCCTGGTCGGCGGCGGCTCGGCCGAGGGCGGCGCGATGCACAACGTCGTGCTCGCCTGGCAGGAGGCGCACAAGAAGATCGGCAAGGACCTCGAGCTGGGCGAGCGGCTGGCTTCGGCTTCCACTTCTTCATCGCCAAGAGCCGCGAGGAAGGCATCAAGCTCGCCGGCAAATACTACGAAGAGAACATGAAGATGTTCGGCGAGCTGCGCCTGGTGCGCGCGCTCACCGAGGAGCAGATCGAGATCATGCGCGACCCGACCCGGGCGCCGTCGGCCAAGCTGCCGCGCATCGAGGACGCGATCAACGCCGGCGGCGTCTTGTGCGGCACGCCCGAGCAGATCGTCGAACACCTGAAGGCGATCGAGAAGCGCTACCCGGGGCTGGATCGGGTCTCGGTCAGCCTCTCGGTCGGCGTGCCCAAGGCGGTGTGCCTCGAACAGCTGGAGCTGTTCGCCACCGAGGTGATGCCGGAATTCACCAACCAGGCGCCCGCCGAAATGGCGATGGCGGTCTAGCGAAAGGCGGCAGCGATGGCCCAGCCCGCCGTCCACGGCTACCATGCCCACGTCTATTACAGCGCCGAGACCAAGCCGGTCGCCGAGCGGCTGGCGCAACGTTTAACGAGACATTCGACGTCGAGATCGGCGCATTCTCCGGCGAGCGGGTTGGGCCGCACCCGATCCCGCAATTCCAGATGATCTTCAAGAACGAGCAGTTCGCCGAGGTGGTGCCGTGGCTGATGCTCAACCGCGAGGGTCTCGACATCCTGCTGCACCCGCTGACCGACGACATGGTCGATGACCACACGGTCTACGCGACCTGGCTCGGCAAGCCGGTCGAGCTGGTGCTCGATCACATGCAGCGTCGCGGCTACCGCGACGCGCTGCTGCCAAAGGCCAAGGCCGCGTGAGGCCAGCACCTTGCCGCTGACCGCGATCGAGGCGACGTCGCGCACACCGGTGACCCTGCTGACCGGGTTTCTCGGCAGCGGCAAGACCACCGTGCTCAATCACATGCTGAAGCAGCCGGAGATGGCGGCGACGGCGGTCATCGTCAACGAGTTCGGCGAGATCGGCATCGACCATCTGCTGGTCGAGAAGGCGACCGACGATGTCGTGCTGATGCAGAGCGGGTGCCTCTGCTGCACGATCCGCGGCGATATCGCCGATACGCTCGTCAACCTTTTCGTCGACCGCGCCAAGGGCCGCATTCCGGGCTTCGAGCGGGTGGTGATCGAGACGACGGGCCTCGCCGACCCGGCGCCGATCCTGCACGCGCTGATGTCGGACCCGATCGTCGCCGAGCGCTACATGGTCGACGGGGTGGTGACGACGGTCGATGCGGTCAATGGCGCGCGATACGCTCGACCGCCAGGTCGAGGCGGTGAAGCAGGCTGCGGTCGCCGACCGGCTGCTGCTGACCAAATGCGACCTGGCCTCGCCGGAAGCCCGGCGGGAGCTTGAAGCGCGGCTCGCCGCACTCAACCCCGGCGCGCCGATCATCGAGGTCAATGGCGGCGCGGTCGATCCCGCGTTCCTGTTCAACCTCGGTCTCTTCGACCCCAACACCAAGACCATCGAGGTGCAGCGCTGGCTCGGCGAGGAGGTTTTTGCCGGCGGCCAGCCCGACGATCACGATCACGGCCACGATCACGGCACGACGTCAACCGGCATGACGAGCACATCAGCTCGTTCTGCATCATTCGCGACAAGCCAGTGTCGTGGACCGCGCTCAGTGGCTGGCTCGACGCGCTGTCGTCGATGCGCGGCGCCGATCTCTTGCGCGTGAAGGCGATCGTGGCGATCGACGAGCGGCCGGGTCAGCCGGTGGTGCTGCATGGGGTGCAGCATCTGTTTCATCCGCCGGTGCTGCTCCCGGCGTGGCCGAGCGAGGATCACCGCACCCGCATCGTCTTCATCACCCGCGATCTGCCGCGCGCGACGATCGAGCAGAGCCTTGCCGCCTATGTCGATGCCGACGCGCCGCCGAACCTGGCGCCGCTGCCCTAGTCGAAATCGATCGGGAAATTCGGCGTCACGACGCATTGTTCGAGGATGCCGCGGCCGTTATTGGGCAGGCGGCGCTCCTTGGCGAAGCGTTCGTGGATATAGGTCAGGCTTTCGAGACGGCGCCCCTCGGCGGTCGGCACGTATTGGATGAGGTTGTCGCGAAACCCGCGGCGGGTGACATAGAAGCAGTCGAGGCCGCGGGCGCGTGCCACCTCTGCCTGGCTCTCGGCCATCGGCTTCACCTTGCGATTGATCGCGAAATCGGCCCAGTTGGTGGCGAGGCAACCGCCCGGCGTCAGCGCGTCGAGGCAGCGCGTCCAGAACCGCGCATCGAACTCGGCCGGACCGCCAGAATTGTAGAGATCGACGAGGATCACATCGAATTTGTCGGTGGTGCCGGCGAGGAAGCGCTCGGCGGTGTCGATGATCACTGGCTGGGTCAGATAGAACCAGCGTTTGGCGATCGCCACCACGACCTCGTCGCAATCGACCAGGGTCGGCGCGCATTCGGGCAGATAGGCGCGCATGAAGCGCCACATCGCCGCGCCGCCGACGCCGAGGAGCAGCGCGTTGATCGGCTGCGCGACAAAGCCGAAGGCCAGCGACATCAGCCGCTCGTAATGGAAGACGAGCTGCGCCGGATAGAGCAAATCCATGCTCGATTGCTCGGTCACCTGGTCGCGGCCGCCGAACCAGTTGGCGAAGGTCTTGTCGAACGCGACCCCAAACGAGCCCAGGGTGCGGTAATGCCGCGCGCCGCGGTCGAAATCGACGACGAACAGCGAGGCGCCGAAGGCCGGCGACGCGCGCAGCTGGCGGATGCGCGCATCCTCGCCGAAATATTCGTGGATGAGGCGCCGCTGGCGGTCCTCTTCGGCGCTGTTCGCCATCGCGCGATCAAGCGTAATTCCGCCGGTCTTGCCAAGGATTTGTTTGCCCCGCGCCGGATTTCCACCGCGTCCGGACGGGAATATGCTGAACGGCCCACGCCGGGCCGCTTGTGATTCGTCAGGAGGGCCTTGATGCGCGCCCAGATCCTCACCGCGGCGCACCAGCCGCTGGTCGCGCGCGAGATCGCGCCGCCGCGTCCCAAGGCGGGGGAGGTGCTGATCGCGGTCAAGGCCTGCGCAGTGTGCCGCACCGATCTGCATATCGTCGACGGCGAACTCGCCCATCCCAAGCTGCCGCTGGTGCCGGGTCACGAGATCGTCGGCACGGTGGTCGAGGCCGGCGCCGGCGTCGACCGCTTCCGGATCGGCGACCGGGTTGGCGTGCCGTGGCTCGGCTGGACCTGCGGCATCTGCGAGTACTGCAAGACCGGGCCGGGAGAACCTCTGCGACCGGGCCAAATTCACCGGCTACCAGATCGATGGCGGCTATGCCGAGATGACCGTTGCCGATCAGCGCTACTGCTTTGCGATTCCTGAGGAATTCGACGATGTCGCGGCGGCGCCGCTGCTCTGCGCCGGGCTCATCGGTCACCGTACGTTCCGCATGGCCGGGGAAGGAGAACGAATTGGAATTTACGGTTTTGGTGCGGCCGCCCATATCGTCGCGCAAATTGCCCGCTATGAGGGGCGAAAAATCTTCGCTTTCACCTCTCCCGGAGACGTCGCGGCGCAGGGTTTCGCGCGCGGGCTTGGCGCGGTCTGGGCCGGCGGTTCGGACGAGGCGCCGCCCGAGCAGCTCGACGCGGCGTTGATCTTTGCGCCGGTGGGCGCGCTGGTGCCGGCGGCATTGAGGGCGGTGAAAAAGGGCGGCACCGTCGTCTGCGGCGGCATCCATATGAGCGACATCCCGTCCTTCCCCTATGCGATCCTGTGGGAGGAGCGGGTGGTCCGCTCGGTGGCGAACCTCACCCGGCGCGACGCCGAGGAATTCCTGGCGCTGGCGCCGAAGGCGGGGATCACCACCGTGACCAAGCCCTATTCGCTCGCCGAGGCCAACCTGGCGCTCGGCGATCTGCGCTCCGGCAATCTCGAAGGCGCGGCGGTGCTGGTTCCGTAGTCGCGCGCCCTGTATCGTCGCGGCCGCATGAGCGCCTTCCGTTTCGATCCCGTCGAGCTGCCGCCCGAGTGCGAGGCGCTGCGGCAAGAGGTGCGCGAATTCGTTGCGAAGGAACTGGCCGCTGGACTGTGGCGGCCGAACAGCGATTTCGGCTCGCACCGCTCGGCCGAATTCAGCCGCCGGCTTGGGCGCCGCGGCTGGATCGGCATGACCTGGCCGAAACGTTACGGCGGCGGCGAGCGAAGCTTTCTCGAACGCTATGTCGTGACCGAGGAACTGGTGGCGGCGGGCGCGCCGGTCGGGCTGCATTGGATAGCCGACCGGCAGAGCGGGCCGCTCCTTCTGCGCTACGGCAGCGAGGCGCAGCGCGACGAATTCCTGCCCGGCATCACCCGCGGCGAAATCTATTTCGCGATCGGCATGAGCGAGCCCGATAGCGGCTCCGACCTCGCCTCGATCCGCACTCGCGCGGTCAAGGTTGCCGGCGGCTACGAGATCACCGGCGCCAAGGTGTGGACCAGCCACGCGCACGTCTCGCACTACGCCATCACCTTGGTGCGCACCGGCGCCCCAGGCAACGACCGGCACGGCGGTCTCAGCCAGCTGATCCTCGACCTGAAGGCGCCGGGGGTGACGATCCGGCCGATCGTCAACATGGCGGGCGAGCACGATTTCAACCAGATCATCCTCGATCAGCGTATTCGTGCCGGAAGACCGGCTGGTCGGCGGCGAGGGGGATGGCTGGCATCAGGTGACCAGCGAATTGGCGTACGAGCGCAGCGGGTCGGAGCGGTTTTTGTGTTCGCATCAGGTGCTGCGCGGTTTGGTCGAGCGCGCCGGTCCCGACCCGGAGCCGCAAGTCGCCGAGGCGATCGGCCGTCTGGCGGCGAACCTGTGGACGCTGCGCGGCATGTCGCAATCGGTCGCCGGCATGTTGCAGGCGGGCGAGACGCCCAATCTCGAAGCGGCGATGGTCAAGGATTTTGGCTCGACGTATGAGCGCGAGGTACCCGAGGTGGCGCGGCTAGTGATGCCGGGGCCGCGGCGCGGCGACCGCGACCCGTTCGAGCTGGCGCTGGTCGAGACGGTGCTGCACGCGCCGTCGTGGACAATCCGCGGCGGCACCCGCGAGATCCTCCGAGGCATCATCGCCCGCGGCCTGGGCCTGCGGTAATCGGGTCGGTGATGGCGGATACCATCCTCTACGACAGCGCGATGCGCCTCTTCGCCGCCGAGGTGACGCCGGCGGTGGTGGAGGATATCGAGCAGGGGACGTGGCCGGAGGCGCTGTGGCAGGCGGTCGAGGCCGCCGGCTATCTCGATGTCCTGGCCGACGGGACAGGGAATATGAGCGAGGCGGCGACGATCCTGCGCGCCGCCGGCCACCATGCCGCGCCGATCCCCATCGTCGAGACCATGCTGGCGCGGTTTCTTTGCGCCGCCGCGCGGCTCACGGCCCCCGGCGGTGCGCTCAGCATCGCCCCGGTCGAGCCGGACGAGCGGTTTGTTATCGGCGGCGGTGCCGTTAGCGGCCGCGCCGGTCATGTGCCGTTCGGGCTGATGGCGGAGGCGATCGTCGTGGTCGGCGATCAGCGAACTGGCCGTCGTGTCGAGCGGCGAGTTCAGCTGGGACGCGAGCGACAACATCGCCTACGAGTTGCGCGATCATCTGAGCGCGGCCGGCGCGCCCGGCGAAATCCGCCCGCTTCCCGACGGCATCGATGCGGCGGCAGTGCTGCGGCTGGGCGCGCTGATGCGGGCGGCGCAGATGGCCGGGGCGATGGAGGCGGCGCTCGCCATCACGACCCAATACGCCAACGAGCGCGTGCAGTTCGGCCGGCCGATCGGCCGGTTCCAGGCGATCCAGCAACAGATGGCGGTGCTGGCCGAGCAGGCGGCGTCGTCCTGGGTCGCGGTCGAGAATGCCGCGCGCGCCGTCGCCGAGGGGCGGCAATCTGCGGAGTTCGCCTGCGCGGCGGCGAAAATCCGCGCCGGCGAGGCGGCCGGCAAGGTCGCCGAGATCGCCCATCAGGTGCATGGCGCGATCGGTTTCACCAAGGAATACCGGCTGCACCCGGTGACGCGGCGGCTGTGGTCGTGGCGGGACGAGTTCGGCAACGAGGCCTATTGGGCGCGCGAGCTGGGCCGGCGGATCGCCGCTTCCGGCGGCGACGGGTTGTGGCCGCTGATCACCGCTTCCTGAAACGAGAAGGAGACAGCGATGTCGCACCATGTCGTCTCGTGCAAACCCGAGCATTGCCACTGGGGGTTTTTTGACGCGGCGCTGAAGCCGATCTTGACCGTCGCCTCGGGGGACACGGTGCAGGTCGATTGCGTCTCCGGCGGGCCGGATATCCTGCCCAAGGGCGATCATTGGGAGATCCTCGCCGACCATTTGGCGATCCATGCCGGGCTCGACAAAGGCACCGGCGCGCACATCCTCACCGGGCCGATCGCGGTGGCCGGCGCCCAGCCGGGCGATGTGCTGGAGGTCGAAATCCTCAGCGTCTCGCCGCGGCAGAACTGGGGCTACACCCGCATCCGCCCGCATGCCGGGACGCTTCCCGAGGACTTCCCGATCCGCAAGGTGCTGCACAGCGGCATCGACCGTCAGCGCGGCGTCTGCACCCTGCCGTGGGGCGCCGAGATCGACCTGGCGCCGTTTTTCGGGGTGATGGGGGTGGCGCCGCCGCCGGTCTACGGGATGTGCACCTCGATCGTGCCGCGCGAGTTCGGCGGCAACATGGATCTGAAGGAGCTGACCGAAGGCACGACGCTCTATCTGCCGGTGTTCGTGCCGGGGGCGAATTTCTCGTGCGGCGACGGGCACGGGGTTCAGGGCGACGGCGAGGTCTGCGTGACCGCGCTCGAAACCGCGCTCAGCGGCACCTTCCGGCTCACCGTGCGCAAGGACCTCAAATTCGACCTGCCGCGCGCCGAGACGCCGACCCACCACATCACGATGGCGTTCAACGAGGACCTCGACGATGCGGCGAAGGACGCGCTGCGGCAGATGATCAAGCTGATCGGCGAGCGCATGGGATTGGACGCGGCGGAAGCCTATATGTTTTCCAGCCTCGCGGTCGACATGCGGGTGACCCAGCTGGTCGACGGCAACAAGGGCATCCACGCGATGCTGCCGAAGCGGTATGCGGAGCGGGTTAAGGCAGCATAGGCCGCGTTGCGTCCTTCGAGGCTTCGCTGCGCGAAGCGCCTCAGGATGAGGAACGTTGGGTATGGCATTAGGTATCCTCATCCGGAGGGCGCTGATCCGGCAGTTGACACCAACAAGATGTGGTAGCTAGCATAGCTGCGACAGGCCGGCGTTGGTAGAGACTGATAGGATTGGCGCCCCTGTGAGGGGCAATGAAGGTTGGAATGGTACTGCTGTTAATCAGCAAACTGTATGGGCATACGGAATTTGACGAGTTGGCTTCCGCTGATCGTTCCTTCGTTTGGCAAAACGAGAGGGCCAGCGCCACTTCCGCGCCCAACCACGATAGACGCGGCGGTATGACCATAAATGCCGGAACCGTGAGATCTGATAACCGACACACCCAGTTATTATGATCACATATACAGGTTTGCCGGCGGCGCTCAACTCGTCAAATTCATTACGCTTTACAGGTATAGCAATTTTGTACGGTTCGACGAGACTTTGATTAGGAAATACCGCATTACCTATTGGAGAGTTGGTATTCTTACATACAGCGATCTGCTCATCCCTAGTCAGATCGGTAATATCGTTTTCGCCTGGTTTAACATTGGCCACCGGATGAATGCTGAAGTTCGGGTTAGTTCTGAGCGCGGGGAGCCGCCCGCTGTTTATCAGAGAATATTTAGCTCCAAACTGTACGGAATCTTTAGTGACCAAAAAACCAGTATCGATATCGAGAGATTTAAAATCAACCCATGGCCTTTGATCCAAAATCATGGTCTTGGCCTGCTGAGAATAAACAGTCCACTGAAGATAAGTAATAACCGCCAACGCAGCGGAGAAAATGACCGAAGCAGATTTAGTGATGATTTCAAAGGCTGTATGACGACGCTGGGGATTTGGTTGTTTTTGGTGTGCGTTGGCATCGGGCTTATTTTGTATGGGAATTTCTACTGTACCCTTAAGCTGCAAATTGCCCTTTATAGTTTGGGGCTCGGGATCGCCCTGATCGCTACGCCCATCTCCGTGTTGGTCGCTCATTGGTTATTTGTTGGCGATTTGTGGCCGTTTTGGGGAGCGCTGCTGCCGCCGCGTTTCTCTGTGCTCCCGCACGGCTTCGGGATCAGCGTCTAGGATCGCTTCGATGATGGCGTCAAATGTAGGATCAGTTGCACGAGCGCCGGGCCGCGCTTGCTCCACTCGGCGAACCGCTTCCGCGTCACTATGCGGCTTTGGTTTGTTTGGCATCGCACCTTCCGCGTGGCTGGGGCTTGTTTCTGAGGCCGAACCCAGCGCGGCGACCTCAGCAGCTCGCTATGATTTCATCAAAGGCATCGGGGTTGTCCCGGTTGTTGTGCCGGAACTCGAACTCGTTGACGTAGAGCGGCATGTAGGTGCGGCTCACATGATGGAAGTTGCCGACGATGCCGCGTTTGAACAGCGACCAGAAGCCTTCAATCGAGTTCGTATGCACGACGCCGCGAACATATTCGCCCTTGGTGTGACGCACGACCGCATGCGGGAACTCGTGCTTGACGTGCCGGTAGCCGATCCATTCGTCAGTCACGATCAGGTCAACCTTGTCGCTGATTGCCAGCCGGACGAAGCCTTGCAGGACTTCGGCACTGACCGTGTTGATGACGCGCGCCGTAACCTTGCCGCCGCGCTGGATCGCGCCGACGACTGGCACCTTACCGGACCCGAGACCGCCACGACCGCCGCCGCCGCGACCGCCATGCTTATTGTAAGCCTTGCCACCAACGAAGGTTTCATCGACCTCAACGGTGCCGAACAACTGCCCCTTGGCGCTGTTCTGCATCGCGACGCGGATGCGATGGCACATATACCACGCCGTTTCATAAGAGCCGGTGCCGAGCATCCTGTGGATTTGATGCGCGCTCATGCCCTTTTTCGAGTGGTACATGAGGAACGCGACTTTGAACCACTCCCGCAGCGGATATTTCGTGTTCTCGAAGATCGTCCCAGTGATGACCGAGAACCGATAGCCGTTCTTGTTGCAGCCCTTGCAGAGCCAATGGGAGGGCCGGGACTTGACCGCCCAGACCTTCGTATTGCCGCAGCGCGGGCAGGTGATAACGCCATCAGCCCAGCGACGCGCGACAAGGAATTTCTTGCAGTCGTCTTCGGTCTGAAACCGAGCGAGGAGTTCGTTGAATTTCATGGCGGTGATTATATAGCGCTTGTCGAAATGGTGTCAAGTGCCGGATAATCGCCATCCGGATGAGCCTGCGAAGCAGGTGTCTCGAAGGACGAATTAGAAAGCAAGGGCCGGACAGAGCGCACGAAGCACTGTTTTCGTCTTTCCCGCGAAAGCGGGAATCCGGGGCTGGCGACGAGGCGGTTGCCCCTGGGCCCCCGCTTGCGCGGGGGTGACGATTGGAGGATCGAATTAGAAAGCAAGGGCCGGATAGAGACGGAGCGGCGTCCGGGCCATCTTCTCGCTCAAGACGAGCTTGAGGAGAGAGACCATGTTGGACCACGAGAGATGCTGGGAAGCGGTTTGCGCCCATGATGCGTCGCAGGACGGGCAGTGGGTCTATTCGGTCAGGACGACCGGGGTCTATTGCCGGCCGGGCTGCGCCTCGCGCCAGCCGCTGCGCAAGAACGTCGCGTTCTATGCGACCAACGCCGAGGCCGAGGCGGCCGGGTTCCGGCCGTGCAAGCGCTGCCGGCCCAATGAGGGCTCGCAGGCCGAGCGCCACGTCGCCGCGGTCGAGCGCGCCTGCGCGCTCATTCGCGAGCGCGACAGCCTGCCGAGCCTCGACGAGCTGGCGAAGGCGGCGCGGATCAGCCGCTATCACTTCCACCGCGTGTTCAAGCAGATCACCGGCGCGACCCCGCGCGAATGGGGCAAGGCGCACCGGCTCGGCCGCTTCGGCGACCGGCTCGATGCCGGCGACAACGTCGCCGAGGCGGTCTACGCCGCCGGCTTCGGCGCCAGCTCGCGCGCCTATGAGGCGTCGCCGTCCGGGCTCGGCATGACCCCCGCGGCCAGGCGCCACGGCGGGCGCGGCGAGACGATCCGCTTCACCACCGTGAAGACCGCGCTTGGCTGGGCACTGGTCGCGGCGACGACGCGCGGCATCTGCATGACCGCGCTCGGCGACGACAAGGCGCCGCTCGAGGCCGATCTGCGGCGACGCTTCCCGGCGGCGCTGATCTGGCCGGCCGACGACAGGCTCGCGCGGTGGGCGGAACAGATCGTGCAATTCGTCACCGCACCGGGCGAGCAGCCCGATCTGCCGCTCGACATCCGTGGCACCGCGTTCCAGGCGCGGGTGTGGCGGGCGTTGCAAAAGGTGCCACCCGGCAAGACCTCGACCTATACCGAGATTGCCGCGGCGCTGGGCCAGCCGAAGGCGGTCCGCGCGGTCGCCGCGGCCTGCGCCGCCAACAAGCTGGCGCTCTTGGTGCCGTGTCACCGCATCGTGCGGCGCGACGGCGACCTCGCCGGCTATCGCTGGGGGGTCGAGCGCAAGCGCGCGCTGCTCGCGGCGGAACACGCGGCGGCAGAAGCCGAGCAGGCGGCCGAATAGGCCGCCGCAGCGCCACCATCGCCACGGCGCGGGCTGCCGGTTCGGCAGTCCGCATCCGGCGGTGCGATATGCGCTCGATTGCGTGGTCACGGCGATGATGTACGCTGCTTTGTTCTCATAATCAAGACCGCAATTTAAGATTTATGCGAATTGCGCATTAAGCGGATGAAAGCCATGCCGGATAGCTCATTTCCGTTGTCCACAGCCGACCTCGGAGAGGCGCTCGACCGCGACGGGTATGCCGTGCTGCCGGGGCTGCTCGACCCCGAGCAGTGCCGCGCCTTGGCGGCGCTCTACGATGATCGCGCGGCGTTCCGCAGCCGGGTGGTGATGGCGCGGCACGGGTTTGGCGAGGGCGAGTACAAGTACCTTGCTTACAAGCTGCCGCCGGTCGTCGAGGAGCTGCGGCAGGCGCTGTATCCCATGGTCGCGCCGATAGCCAATCGCTGGCAGCACCAGCTCGGGTTGACGACGAGGTTTCCCGACAGCCTCGACGCCTATCTCAAAATCTGCCATGCCGCCGGGCAGACCCGGCCGACCCCGCTGATCCTCAAATACGGGCCGGGGGACTACAACTGTCTGCACCAGGACTTGTACGGCGAGCTGGTGTTTCCGCTGCAGGCGACGGTGCTGCTGTCGCGGCCGGGCGAGGATTTCACCGGCGGCGAGTTCCTGCTCGTCGAGCAGCGGCCGCGCCGCCAGTCGAAGGGCGAGGTCGTGCCATTATCGCAAGGCGATGCCGTCGTCTTTCCGGTCAATCACCGCCCGGTCGCCGGGACGCGCGGGTATTACCGGGTGACGATGCGCCACGGCGTCAGCCGGCTCCGCTCCGGCAGCCGGCTCACGCTGGGCGTTATCTTTCATGATGCGGCATGAGCCCTACCGCGCCTCGAACACCTCCTTCGCCAGCCGCGCGGCGGTCATCGCGGTCGGCCAGCCGGAATAGAAGGCGAGATGGGTGATCAGTTCGGCGATCTCGTCCTTGGTGCAGCCATTGTCGAGCGCGCGGGCGAGGTGGCCCCTGAGCTGTTCGTCACGGCCCATCGCCATCAGCACGCCGCACACGATCAGGCTGCGGTCGCGCTTCGACAGATGCGGGCCTTCCCAGATCTGGCCGTAGATCAGCGTGTCGGCGATTTCCGCCAGCTTGGGCACGGTGCCGCGGATCGCCTCGCGCGCGGGTGAGCTTGCCGATTGGGCCATGGTTTGCATGCTCCTGATGTTGGTGAAAGCCGTAGCCTAGAGTAAGTGTCGCTCCGGGATAAGCGGAGGAAAGCATGCGCATCGCGATCGTCGGGGCGGGCGGGATCGGCTGCATCTACGGCGCCGCGCTCGCCAAGGCCGGGGCCGACGTTACGTTTATCGCGCGCGGCGCGCATCTTGCGGCGATGCAGGCGAATGGGCTCCGGATCGAGGGCGACCGCGGCGAGACGCACGTGCAGCCGGCCCAGGCGACCGACGATCCGGCGAGCGTTGGCGTCGTCGACTACGCGATTTTCTGCGTGAAGCTGTGGGACGTCGAAAGCGCCGGCGAAGCAATCAAGCCGATGGTGGGCCCCGGGACCGCGGTCATCCCGCAGCAGAACGGGGTCGACGCGCATGAGCGGCTGATCCCGATTTTGGGGCGCGAGGCGGTGATGGGCGGCACCGCCTGGGTGACGGGCTCGATCATCGCGCCCGGGGTGGTGCGCCAGACCGGCACCTATCAGCGGCTGATCTACGGCGAGCTCGACGGGAGCATGAGCGCGCGCGGTCAGGCGCTTGCCGCGATGTGCGCCGCGGCCGGGTTCGACGGCGAGTTCGAGCCCGAACGTGCTGGTGCCGGTGTGGGAGAAGTTCCTCACGCATCATTCCGCTATCAAGCGTCAATTCGCTGACCCGGGCGCCGCTCGGGGTCTACCGCGAGGACCCGGAGCTGTGGCGGCTGTGCGAGGAAAGCTTGCGCGAGACCATCGCGGTCGGGCTGGCGGAAGGGGTCGCATTGCCGGCGGACAGTTTCGACAAGGTCTGCGGCCAGATGCGCTCGATGCCGCCCTACCACATGACCTCGATGTGCAACGATCTCCTGCGCGGCAACCGCATCGAGCTGCCATGGTTCGCCGGCAAGGTGGTCGAATTGGGCAAGAAGCACGGCATCCCGACCCCGACCTGCAACCTGCTCTACGCGGCGCTGAAGCCGCACATCAATGGGAAGGCGGCGTGAGGCTGCATCGGCTTGGTTGCGTCCTTCGAGGCTCCCTTCGGGTCTAAGCCCGGCGGTCGCACCTCAGGATGAGGTCGGCTGTTGGACGGCACCGCAAACATTCCTCATCCTGAGGCGCCTTGCGGAGCAAGGCCTCGAAAGACGCGCAAGGCGGCATCCAGCCCTACGTCTCGGGCTGCCACTCCACCCCGCCATCGAGCGGGATCACTGGGCGCGGCAGGCGACTCCAGCGGAAATTGTGCAGCATCGGCGAGGTGAGGCCGGGGAGATCGACCTCGACGATCTGCTCGTGCGCGAAGAACTCGTCGAAGCCGCCGCGGAAATGGCCGCGCGACTTGACGACGACGATGCGCGCCTTTGCGATGTCGAGCCCCAGCATCTCGAAGAACACCGGGTCGGCGCATTGCCGGCGATGCGAGACGACAACGACGGTGATGCCGCCGATCTGCAATGCCGCGCACGGGCCCATCTTGAGGCTCATCCCGGCATAGATGCCGCGGCGGCCGACGCAGTCGCCGTCGGTGAGGCCGACGACCCGCGCCGGGGCGGTCCACGGTTCGGAGAATTCTGTGGTTTCGTCGCGGTTGAACTGCGCGTCGAACTGGTAGTGGAGGCCGTATTTGTGCGCCTCGGCGGCGAGCGCCGGGTCGTAGATGATGCCGACCAGCGCCCCCTTCACCTTCGCTTCGTGCAGCGCCTTCAGCAGGTACATCGTGTTGCCGCGACCGCCGCCGCCGGGGTTGTCGGCGACATCGGCGAAGCACAGCGCCGGGAGGGCCGGGCCGTCCACCGCAGTCTTGGCCTTGGCGATGGCCTCATCGAGCGGTGTGAGGCGCGGGATGAAGCGCTCGCGGTTGTCCCAGCCGAACTGCGCGATCTCCCGCGCCACCGTTTGCGCGGCGCTCTGATTGCGCCGATTGTTCGATCCACTGGCGAGGCGCGCCGTGACGACGACGGTGAGGCCGTTTTTCGCGGTGTCGGAGAAGGCGAACCCGCCCATCACCGACACGTTCATGATCTCGGGCTTGTCCCCTGTCTTGTCCCCTGGGCCGATCTTGGTCTGACCGAAATCGATCATGTCGGCGTAAGGGCCGGCGGCGGTCAGCATGGTGACGGTCGGCGGCACGATGGGCAGGCGGACATAGGCGCGTTCCGTCTTGGTCCCGGCGAGCAACTCGCGAATGGTCTGTGCCGCCTCTTCGCCGCGCTCGCGCATGTCCATGTGCGGGTTTGTGCGGTAGCCGATGAAGGCGTCGATCGACGTCACCATGCGCTTGGAGATGTTGGCGTGGAGATCGAGCGTGGCGACGACCGGCACGTCCGGCCCGACAATGCGGCGGACGGTCTCGAACAGGACGCCGTCGGGGTCATCGTCCGCGGTCGTGATCGCGGCGCCGTGCTCGCAGATATAGATAGCGTCGACCGGTAGCGCGGCGGTGAGCCGGGCCTCGATATCGGCCATCAGCTCGGTGAAGAATTCGTGGTCGACCGGGCCGTTGGGTTCGGCGGCGGCAAAGGCTATGCCGACCGGTTCCCACGCACCGGCGGCATCCATGTCGGCGACGAAGCCAGGGATCTCGCCGAGCATGCGCGGCGCGGGGAGCCGCGCCTCGGCGGCGATCTCCTCGCCGGCGAAGTAGCTGAAATGCGCCCGGGTCGCGACCGGCGCGAAGCGGTTGCACTCGATCGAGAAGCCGAGAATGGCGATGCGCGGGCGGGATGCGGGCATAGGAAGGGCGCAGGGTTGTGATCCTGCGCCCTATCCTAGAGCCGAGTTACCCGCGGTGGAACGGGTGGTCGACGATCGCCTTTTGCTCGGGGGTCAGCGCCTGGTAGAGCGCCTGCACCGCCGGTTGGGTTTGCTGCAGGCCTTGCAGCTGCGCTTGCATCATCGCCTGGCGGTGGTTCATCCGGTCGATGATCGTTTCCTTGCCGCGGTCGTCGGCTGAGGCCGGCAGCGCCGCGCAGGTTTTCATCTCATTGGCCTGCGCCGCCTGGGTTGCGGCAATCACCTTGTCCCATAGCGGTTTCTGGTCGGCGGTGAGGTTGAGCTTGGCGCCCATATAGGCGACAAAGCCGGCGCGCTTGGCGATGCGGTCCTGGCAGACCTGCTGCGGCGACTGGTTCTTTCCCCAGTGGCCCCAGCCGTGGTGCATCATCATTCCAGGCCCGGGGTGGTCGGGTGCGTCGGCCGGCGGCTGCGTCGCATTCTGCGACCAAGCCATGACCGGCAGGGCGATTGCCGCTGCCGCGATCATCGCGGCGCCGGCGAGAGTGGATTTATTCATCACTGTTCTCCGTGTGTCGAAGATGAGATCCGTGGTGGCGTTTCAACCCGACAGGAGAACGCACAACGGACGGCTCGACTTCTTTGCCAACGCCGCCGGTTCTGCCGGCGAATTCCTCAACCGAGGCAATTCCGCATAGGATATGCAGCGGTTTGACTTCGGCTCCCCGACGAGCAGATTAATTCGCTGAAAGGTTTCGTGACGATGCCGAGAACCGATGGAGCGCGGGTTGTCGCCGATCTGAAGCGGCTGGCCGAGTTCGGGCGCTACGAGACCGGGGTGCACCGGCCGACCTATTCGGAAGTCGATGTGGCGTCGCGCCATTGGCTCGCCGAGAAATTCGCCGAGGCGGGCCTCGACCCCGTCATCGACGGCATCGGCAACGTGTTCGGCTATGCCAAGGGCGCCAGCCGCCGGCTGTTGGTCGGCTCGCACAGCGAGACCCAGCCCAAGGGCGGCTGGCTCGATGGCGCCCTCGGCGTGATCTACGCGCTCGAAGCGGCGAGGGTGTTACGCGACGATCCGAGCCTCGCCGGTCTCGGCGTCGATTGCATCGCCTGGGCCGACGAAGAGGGCCACTACGGCAACATGCTGGGCAGCCGTTCGTTTACCGGCGCGCTCGGCGAGGCGGAGATCGACCGCTGCCGCAGCCGCGATGGGGTGGCGCTGCGCGATGCGCTAAGGGCGGCCGGGTTCGCGGGGAAGCGGCGCATCACGGTCGAGCCGGGGCGGTATCTCGGTTATCTCGAAGCTCATATCGAGCAGGGTGACGCGCTCAACTCGAGCGGTCTGCGGATTGGCGTCGTCGAGGGGATCGTCGGCATCTGGAACTACCGGGTCGTGCTCGAAGGCCAGCAGAATCATGCGGGCACGACCCAGATGGCGCGCCGCAAGGATGCCGGGGTGGCGATGGTTCGGCTGGCGACCGCGATCCACGACTGCTTCGCCGGGATCGCCGGGGCGCGCACGGTGTGGACGATCGGGCGGATGCTGCTCGATCCCAACGCGCCGAGCGTCGTCCCCGGCCGCGCCGAGATGCAGGTGCAATTTCGTGACACCGACGAGGCGATCCTCGCCCGCTTCGCCGCCGCGTTGGATGAACTGTGCGCCGCGGCCGACAAGGCCGGGCCCTGTCGCTGCACCATCGAAGGCATGTCGCGCACCGAGCCGCGGCTGATGGACGAAGCCTTCGAGGCGGCGATCGAGGCCGCGGCCGAGGCGTACGTGCCCGGCGGACACCTGCGCATGCCGAGCGGCGCCGGCCACGACGCGCAGGTGATCTCGCACAAATTGCGCGCCGGGATGATGTTCATCCCGAGCCTCAAGGGCATCAGCCACCACTGGTCGGAGGACACGCAAGCGAGGAGGATATCGTTCTCGGCGCGCAGGTTTTTGCCGATG
>CAVZCJ010000021.1:0-71903 GCA_963773625.1 uncultured Alphaproteobacteria bacterium
ATTTTTCGCCGCGTGATACCCTGGCGATACCCAGAACCGCCTCACCGCTAAATACCATCGTCCTATCTATTTGAAAAAGCTGGCTGGGGCGGGAGGATTCGAACCTCCGTTTGCCGGAATCAAAATCCGGTGCCTTACCACTTGGCTACGCCCCACCGGGATCGACTGCTGGCGCATGTAGGGCAGAGCTGACGCGGCTGCCTTTGGCGCGGTCGCCGGACGCGGCAAGGTATCGGCAATGGCCCGGCTCAGCAACACGCGGTCGCGAGCGGCTTGCATCCCACGGCGTCACGGAATTGAATGGGCGCCCCAGACGAAGCCGCTCGTCATGCCCGACCCATCACCCTCTCCCGGCAGACCGGCCGCTTCGCGCAACCGCCCGCGATCGCCGGAGCAAAGTGACGAGGCGACGCGCCCGGCAGCATCGGGCCGGCCACGGCGGGCGAGTAAAGCTCGCTCGAGCAAGGCAGGTGGCGGAACCGAGCCGAACGAACCGCGGTGGCGAGATATTCAATGGGTGGATTTCACCATCGACAACAACGGTGAGCGCCCCATCGACCCGTCTCCCTCTTCGGAAGCGAATCCCGCCCCGGCCGCGGCTTCCTCGGCCGAGACCGATGGCTTTGCCACGCTGCTGCTCCGCTTTCGCCAGCCCACGCGCGGCAATGCTGGAGGGGATATTCCCGGCCTGCCCCTGCGCTTCGGCCGAATCCCCGTGCCGCGCCCGCGCCCCGGCGCGGCGGGTGGCGAACCGGAACCGCCGGAGGCGGCGCCCGAACCAACGCCGATCGAGCGCGAGGAGGACGTGTCGACGCCGATCCTCGCCGCCGCCGATACGCCGCCGGAACCCGATCGGTCGGACGTGTTGCCCAGCGAGGCCTCCGGCTGGGGTGAGCGACACGCGGAGCCTTCGCGCCTCCTCGTGCTCTCCAAACGTATCCACTCGGCGGGCTTGCGCCTGGCCGGTAACGACCGCGAGCGTCTGCGGCGCTGGCTGACCGTCACCGCTTCGGCGATCGTCGTGGCTGTCGCCGCCTACGTTATCGGCGCGATGCTGGCGGGTTTGATGGGTTCGGATACCAGGCGGCATAGCACGTCGGATCAGCCGGTGGGTCCGAGGGCCCAACTGGCGGCCACGCAACCGACGCCCCAGCCGCCGCCCGCTGAGCCGTCATCCGCACAGCCGCCGCCCGCTCAGCCGGCCACGAGCGCGACGCCGCCGAGCGAGCCGGCCGCCCGCGCCGCCTTTTATCTGGCGCGCGCCAAGGCCGGCGATCCGGTGGCGCAATACGATGTCGGCGTGTTGTACGCCCAGGGCGACGGGTTCGTGCAGGACTACACCAGCGCCGCTTCGTGGTTTCACGCCGCCGCGGCGCAGGGCAATCTCGACGCGGAGTACAATCTCGGCGTTCTCTACGAACGCGGTCTCGGGGTAACGGCGAGCGCGGTCGACGCGGTCAACTGGTACCGCAGCGCCGCCGACCAGAATTACGCCCGCGCCCAATACAACCTCGCCCTGGCCTATGCCGAGGGCCGTGGCACCGAGCAGGATTTCGCCGCCGCGGCGCGTTGGTACCAACGCGCCGCCCAGCAGGGGCTCGTGCCGGCGATGATCAACTTCGCGATCCTCTATGAGCTCGGTCAGGGGGTCGACCGCTCGCCGGTCGACGCCTATGCCTGGTATAGCGCCGCGGCCGATCGCGGCGACGATCCCGCCAAAAGCCGCGCCGGCGAGTTGCTCCGTCAGTTCACCGACAAGGACAAGGCAAAGGCGCAGGGCCTAGCGGCCACCGTCTCGGCCACAATTAGTGGAGCGCCGCCGGCCTAGACCGGTCCGCGGGCAGCAGTGCTCCGGCGCGCACCCACCAGCCCGGCTCGGCCTCCTCGAGCCCCACCGCGGCGCGGCTCGCCGCCTCGCGATCATCGAACAGGGCGAAACAAGTCGCGCCGCTGCCGCTCATCCGGGCCAGCCGCGTGCCCGGCAACCGCGCCAAACGGTCGAGCACCTCGGCGATCGGCGGCATCAGACTCACCGCCGCGTCGGTCAAATCATTGCGGCACCTCAGCAACAGCGCGAACAACGCGTCCGGCGCCGATAGATCGATGCGGGGCGCCTCCTGCGAAAACCCGCCGCGACGTGCCCGGAAGACATCGGCGGTCGGCAGCTCTGCCCGCGGGTTGGCCAAGACGATGCCGAGCGGGGGCAATGCCGGGGCGGGATGGAGACGCTCGCCGACGCCGGCGACCCAGACCGGGCATGCGGCGAGGCAAGCCGGCACGTCGGCGCCGAGCTCCATGGCGATCGCTCCGACATCGTCGAGCGAGCGGCGCCACAGCTCGGCGAGGGCGCGCAGCGTTGCCGCCGCGTCGCTCGACCCGCCGCCGATCCCGGAGGCGACCGGAAGGTGCTTATCGAGCGTCAGCGTCACCCGCGGCTCGATGCCGTAATGAGCGGCGAGCCTCCTCGCCGCGCGCAGGACCAGATTGCCCTCGCCCAATTGCCGCAGGCCCGCGGATTCGGGCCCACCCACGGCCAGCGATAATTGCTCGGCAGGCTCGGCGATCACGGTGTCGCCGATATCGGCGAACACGACGAGGCTGTCGAGCAGGTGGTACCCGTCGTCGCGCCGGCCGGTGACATGCAGAAAGAGATTGATCTTAGCCGGCGCGAAAACGCTGATCGCGCCCCGCCGGTCGGTACTCAGCCGCCACGCTCCGACGGCGCGGGAGGCGGCGCGAGACCGTGCGCGAGCTTCCCCTCGATCGGCGGAATATCCTCCTGATCCGGCCCAAATTGCAGCGCCCGGCGCCACTGATAGCGGGCCTCGGTTTGGCGGCCGGTGCGCCAATAGGCGTCACCGAGATGATCGTTGATCGTCGAATCGTCGGGCACCAGCTCGACCGCGTGCTCGAGGTACTTGACCGCACCGGCGTAGTCGCCCATCCGGAAATGCGCCCACCCAAGGCTGTCGACGATATAGCCGTCCTTCGGGCGCAACTCGACCGCCTTCTCGATCATCTTGAGCCCTTGATCGAGCTTCTCGCCCTTATCGATCCAAGAGTAACCGAGATAGTTGAGGACGATCGCCTGGTCAGGCTTCAGCTCGAGCGCGTGCTCGAGGTCGACTTCGGCCTTGGTCCAATCCCCGGAACGCTCATAAGAGACGCCGCGGTCGTAGAACAGCGCCCAGCGGTCGGGAAGTCCCTGAGCCGCGATCCGGTTGATCGCTTCGTCGTAGGCGGCCGCCGCTTCCTTGAACTGCTTCTTGTTGCGCAGCATGTCGCCGAGCTGCACGTAAGCGCTAATCGACGCCGGCGACTCGGCTGCCATCTGGCGCAGCTGCGCGATCGCCTCATCGGTGCGATCGAGCGCCTCGAGATTGGCGGCGACCCGCAGCCGGGCGGACCACGAATAGGGCGAGTTGCGCGGGATCTGATCGAGCACGGCGAGGCTCAGCTCGGGCTTGTCCTGGGCGCTCAAAATGTCCGAGAGCAGGAGCTGTGCGAGGCGGAAATTTGGTTGCAGCGCCAACGAGAAGCGGTCGTAAACCAGCGCCAGATCAAGCGTTTCTGTCTGGTTCAAGACACTGGCGATATCGAACAGCGACTCGGCCAACCCCTCGGCGGCGGAGCCGATCTGCGGCTTCGGCACGCCGGCCGGCCGCGCCGCCAGCACCGACCGGGCGATCTCGCTGCCGACATTCTGCTCGGTGAACTTTTTGTAGAGCGCCTTCGCGTCTGCTTCCTTGCCGTGGCGCTCGTAGAAATTGGCGATCGCGTCAGTCAGCCGCCAATTGAGCTGCGTCGTGTCGCCCAGCGCCTTGTTATAATATTCCTCCGCCTTGGCCGCATTTCCGGCGAAATCATAAAGCAGCCCGAGCTGGAAATTCTTCAACGGCTCAAAGCCGTTGTACTTGTCGTACTGTTGCAGCGCCGCATCCGCTCCAGGGAGATCGCCAGCCGCCATCTTCGCCCAGGCCTGCGCCGCCGGCACGATAAAGCGGTGGATGCCGTCCTGCGACAGCGCCTGCGCATGCTGGACCGCGGCGGCGCCGTCGCCTGCCTTCAGCCGGTCGATGATCAGCACCATCTCGGCGAGCACGTCGCTTGAATCGATCTGCAGTTCCTGCGGCGCGACGGTCTTGGCTCGATCGAAATCGCCGGCCCCGACCGCCATGAGAAAGTCTCGGCTGATCAGTTCCGGCGCGTCAGGATCGATCGTCGCCGCCTTGGCGAACCACGCCGCCGCCGCGGGGTAGTCGCGCACCTGCTCGGCATGCTTGCCGGCAAGGTAGATGCCGAAGAGATGCTCCTCGGCATCGGCGGCAGGTTTTGCCGTCGGCGTCTGCTGCGAGGGCGCGGCAAAAGACGGCGCGACAACCAGCGCCGCCGCGACAAACATCGCCGGCCAATGCCCTCGGATTCGCGGACGAGGGTCTCCCATCACCAAACTCGCGCCATTCTTTGTCCCACTGACTTCAATCCCACCGGCGGTCAAGGGCCATCACATGTTTGGATAATTAGGCCCGCCGCCGCCTTCGGGCACTACCCAATCGATATTCTGCTCGGGGTCCTTGATGTCGCAGGTCTTGCAGTGCACGCAATTCTGCGCGTTGATCTGCAACCGCTTGCCCTCGGCCCCGTCATCGACGATCTCGTAAACGCCGGCGGGACAATAGCGCTGTTCGGGCGAATCGTAGAGGCGATAATTGATTGAAATCGCCTTTCCCGGGTCGCGCAATCTGAGATGCGCCGGCTGGTTTTCCTCGTGATTGGTGTTGGAGATGAACACCGAGGAGAGGCGGTCGAAACTGATCTTGCCGTCGGGCCGCGGATAGGCGATCGGCGGCATCGCGTCGGCGCGGGCGAGCTGCGCGTAGTCCGCGTGGTTGTGAAAGGTCCACGGCGCCCGGCCACGCAGCACATAGGTGTCGAGCGCCGAATACGCGAGGCCGGCCATCGTCCCGAGCCGGAAGCTCGGGCGGATGTTGCGCACCCGGTAGAGCTCGTCCCACACCCAGCTTCGCCGCAGCGCGCCTTCGACCGTGGCCCGCTCATCGCCGCCGAGCCGCTCAAAAACCGCCTCGGCCGCGACCATGCCGGATTTCATCGCGGTGTGGCTGCCCTTGATCTTGGGCACGTTGACAAAGCCGGCGGCGCAGCCGATCAGCGCCCCGCCGGGAAAATCGAGCCGCGGGATCGACTGGAACCCGCCCTCGTTGAGCGCCCGCGCGCCATAAGCGATGCGCCGGCCGCCCTCGAAAGTCTCGCGGATCGCCGGATGGTTCTTGAAGCGCTGGAATTCCTCGAACGGCGAGAGATAGGGGTTGTCGTAGTCGAGCCCGATGACAAACCCGACCGAGACCTGATTGTCCTCGAGGTGGTAGAGAAACGAGCCGCCATAGGTGCGGTTGTCGAGCGGCCAGCCGACCGTGTGCACCACCCGGCCGCGATGGTGCCGATGGGGCGCTACCTCCCACAATTCCTTGATGCCGATCGCATAGGTCTGCGGGTCGGCGTGAGCGCGCAGATCGAACCGTTCGACAAGCGTCTTGGTGAGCGAGCCCCGCGCCGCCTTCGGCAAACAGGGTCATCCGCCCGCGCAACTCGACGCCTTCGGTGTAGTTGGCGGTCGGCTGCCCGTCCTTGCCGATCCCCATATCGCCGGTGGCAACGCCGCAAACCCCGCCGTCATCGTCGTACAACACCTCGGCGGCTGCAAAGCCCGGATAGATCTCGACCCCGAGCTCCTCGGCCTGGGTCGCCAGCCAGCGGCACAGATTGCCGAGACTGATGATGTAATTGCCGCGATTGTGCATCTGCGGCGGGGTCGGCAGCCGCCAGGCGCCGCGTTCGGTGAGGAACAGGAAGCGGTCGTCGAGCGCGGGGGTGTTGAGCGGCGCGCCGCGCTCGCGCCAATCGGGCAACAGCTCGTTGAGCGCACGCGGCTCGAACACCGCGCCCGAGAGGATGTGGGCGCCGACCTCGGAGCCCTTTTCGATGACGCAGACCGCGAGCTCGGTCTCGGCCGTGGCGGCGAGCTGCTTCAGCCGGATCGCCGCGGCAAGACCCGGACGGCCCCGCGCCTACAATCACGACATCGTATTCCATCCGCTCGCGCGCCATCGTCCCCTCGGGTTGTTTCCTCGCGCGACTATAAAGGATCGAAGCGAAAACGGGAGAACGGGACGAGCTGGGTGCGTCCTTCGAGGCTTCGCTATGCGAAGCGCCTCAGGATAAGGACGGTTTGAGGATGCCATCGAGGGCAACCCTCATCCTGAGGAGGCTGCGAAGCAGCCGTCTCGAAGGACGCACGGCGACGATGCAGCACTGATCTGGTACCCTTGCGCCATGCCCGCTCCCGCCCCGCCCTCCGCTGAAACCGCCGCCGCGCTCGCCCTGTTGCAGTGGCAGATCGAGATGGGCGCCGACGAGGCGATCGGCGAGGTTCCGATCGACCGCTTGGTGGCACCACCACCGGAGCCGCGCCAAATCGCGCGCCCCGCACCACCGGCGCGCACGGCAGCGTTCGCCGAGGCCCAGATTGCCACGCCGCCGCGCGCGCTCACCGAATCGGCGGCCGAGCCGGTGCAATCGGCCCGCGCCCTCGCCGCCCAGGCCCTGACGATCGACGCGCTGGCGGCGATCGTCGCCGGATTTGACGCCTGCCCGTTGAAGCGCACCGCGACCAACACCGTCTTCGCCGACGGCAACCCGGCAGCGCCGGTGATGATCGTCGGCGAGGCGCCGGGAGCCGACGAAGACCGCATCGGCAAGCCGTTTGTCGGCCGCGCCGGGCAGCTGCTCGACCGCATGCTGGCGGCGATCGGGCTCGACCGCACCGGCGTGCAGATCACCAACGTCATCTACTGGCGCCCGCCCGGCAACCGCAAGCCGACCGCGCAGGAAATCGCCTCCTGCCTGCCTTTCGTGTTCCGCCACATCGCGCTGTCGCGACCAAAGGTGCTGGTGCTCGCCGGCGGCACCGCGGCGACCTCGCTGCTCGACACCACCGAGGGCATCACCCGGCTGCGCGGCCGCTGGTTCGACCTCGCCATCCCGGGCCTCGACGCGCCCTTGCCGACGCTGCCAATGTTCCACCCGGCCTACCTGCTGCGCACCCCCGAGCGCAAGCGCGAGGCTTGGCGCGATCTTCTGGCGTTGAAGGCGAAGCTCACCGAATTAGGAGTTGGCTGATGCCCTTGAACCACGACCGCCCGTTTCTCGCCGTCAACATCGCGCTGTTGACCGTCTCGGACACGCGCAGCTTTGACGATGACCGCTCCGGCAACACGCTCCAGGAGCGCGCCGAGGCGGCCGGGCACAAGATCGTCACCCGCAAGATCGTGCGCGACGAATTCGCCGACATCGTCGCCCAGCTGCGGGCCTGGATCGGCGACCCAGAGGTCGATGTGGTGATTTCGACCGGCGGCACTGGGGTCACCGGCCGCGACGTCACCCCGGAGGCGTTCCACAGCGTCTACGAGAAGGAGATCGCCGGGTTTGGCGAGCTGTTCCGCTGGCAGAGCTACGAGAAGATCGGCACCTCGACGATCCAGAGCCGCGCCACCGCCGGGGTCGCCGGCGGCACCTACCTCTTTGCGCTGCCCGGCTCACCCAGCGCCTGCCGCGATGCCTGGGACGGCATCCTTGTCCACCAGCTCGACAACCGCTTCCGGCCGTGCAACTTCGTCGAGCTGATGCCGCGGCTGATGGAGAAATAGCGCCTCAGAACCCGCGCAGCGGCCCGAGCCGGCGATAGGTGGCACCGTCGTCGACATCGTCGAGCGTCGCGGCGAATCCAACCGAGAGCAATCGCGGTAGATCGGCCAGCACGTCCTCCAGTGCGTGCGGGCTCGACCAGCGCACTTTGCCAAACGTCGGCATATGGTGCCGTGCCCCGACGAGCCAGAACCCGCCGTCGCGCGCCGGGCCCAAGACCAGGTCGTGCCGGCCGAGCAGAGCGAAAGCTACGGCGATATGCGCGGCGGTCAACGCCGGGATGTCGGTACCGACCAGCACGACCGGCCCCTGGGCACACGCAGCCATCGCCCGGTGCATGCGCTCGCCGAGATCGCCCCGGCCCTGCGGGATCGCGCCCAGCCTTCGAGCATCCCGGTCGGGGGTGATCGCGAGGAGAAACCGCCAGCGACGGTCGCGCCCGAGCCGGCGCCGGCTGCGTGCCAGCATCAGCCGCTCGAAGTGCAGCGCCGCCACCGCACCGACGTCGCGCGCCAACCGGCTCTTGCCGCCGCGCAGCCGCGGGACGCGAGCGAAGAGGATCAGAGTCCGGCGCATCACCCATAGATCCGCGCGATCCGCTCCGGTCGCACGCCGAGAAAATACAGCGACAGGCAGAACAGATTGCGCAGCGGCCGGCGCCAGTATCCGTCGCGCCGATAGCGGCTCGGCGAGGTCACGATCGTCGCGCCGAGCGGCTTCAGCCGCGCCCGGCCGAGCCGCCGCGCCAGCGCCACATCCTCCATCAGCGGGATTGCCGGGTAACCGCCCGCCGCTTGGTAGAGCGAACGGTGGATGAGCAGCCCCTGGTCGCCGTAGGGCAGGGCCAGCGCGCGGCAGCGCCACGCCACCAGCCGCTCCACCCGCCGCGCCGCGGCAGCCGGATCGTCGAGAGCGAGGGTGAAATAGCCCGCCCGCCCTTCCGCGCTGGGCGCCGAGATGAAGGCGCGGACCGCCGCGTCCCATCCCGGCAGCGGCCAGCTGTCGGCGTGCAGAAACAACAGCCATCCGCACCGCGCCGCTTTGACGCCCGCCGCGAGCTGCATGCCCCGCCCCCGCGGCGCCGCGATCACTCGCGCCCGAGCCCGCCGCGCGATCTGTGCGCTCGCGTCACGCGAGCCGCCATCGACGACAATGACCTCGCCAATCTGCGCGACGCCAGTCAGCGACGCCAGCGTCCGCGGCAACTCTGCCGCCGCGTTCAGCACCGGGATCACCACGGAGAGCCTATTATGTTCTTGTTTTGTTCTCATTGATGTGGCATCTTGTCCGCATGGGTATGCCGGCCTCCCCCCTTCCGCGCAAGGGCCGCGGCTCCGTCAGCAACGCGAGCGGGCGCTTCGAGCGCGAGGAGCGCGTCGCCTTCGACGACGGCTGGGGCGTGCCCGGCACCGAGCCCGAGCCGGTGCCGCTCACCACCCGGCTGCAGATTGACTCGACCCGCACGATCATCGCCCGCAACAACTCGCCCGATATCGGCTTCGACCGCTCGATCAACCCCTATCGCGGCTGCGAGCATGGCTGCATCTATTGCTACGCGCGGCCGAGCCATGCCTATCTCGGCCTGTCGCCCGGCCTCGATTTCGAGAGCCGCATCTTCTATAAGCCGCAGGCTGCGGCGCTGCTCAAGCAGGAGCTGAGCAAGAAGGGATATAGCTGCCGGCCGATCGCGCTCGGCAGCAACACCGATCCCTATCAGCCCGCCGAGCGCAAGCTTGAAATCACCCGCTCGATCCTCGAAGTGCTGCGCGATTTTCGCCATCCGGTGACGATTGTCACCAAGGGAGCGCTCATCCAGCGCGACATCGACATCCTCGCCGAGATGGCGCAGATGCGGCTCGCTTGCGTTACCGTGTCGGTGACATCGCTCGACCGCAAGCTCGCCCGGGTCATGGAGCCGCGCGCCGCGACGCCGCAGCGCCGCCTCGAAACGATCGCCGCGCTTGCCAAGGCCGGCATCCCGACCGGCGTGTTGTCGGCGCCGATGATCCCGGCGCTCAACGACGCCGAAATGGAGGACATCCTCGCCGCCGCCAAGGAGTCGGGTGCCATCACCGCCGGCTACACGATGCTGCGTCTGCCGCTCGAGCTGAAGGCGCTGTTCAAGGAATGGCTGGAGACGCACGTCCCGAACAGGGCCGCGCACGTGCTGTCGCTGGTCGCGCAGAGTCACGGCGGCAAGCTCTACGATTTCGACCTGGTCGAAACGCATGGTCGGCTACGGCCCCTATGCCGACATGCTGAGCATGCGCTTCGACAAGGCTTGCCGCCGGCTGGGCCTCGATCGCCGCCACACCGAGCCGCTCGACACGACGCTCTTCCGCGCGCCGGCACAGCCGTCGAACCAGCTCGCGCTGTTCTGATTCCGCAATTAGCGATGGCGCGACGCGACGCGCGCAATTCGGCTACTGTGCTCCGCATCAAGCGGAGGCGGCTTCATGGCGAGAGAACGGCGGCTCGAAGCCTACCAGGTCGAGGCGATCTTTCGCGCCTTTGCGGAGGTCATGCGCGAGCTGCCGCCCGACACCGAAGCGGGCTGGCTCGACGGCGAAGGCGATTTGCGCCTCGCCCCCGATATCGGCCGCAAGCTGCGCACCGCCCGCGGCGTGCGCGACCTCCTGCGCCAGATGCGCGAGGGGCAAGGCGGGGTTTGAGAGCGCCGTTGCTTCTGATCGGTTGAATGCAGGCGAAATTCGCCATGACGCGCTCTCGATCGACGCGCGAGCCCAGTATAACGGCAAGGCTGAGTTTTCTATCGCGCCGCTTCCCGCGGCCTCGTGGTGACGGCCTCTGTCCGAGGGACACCAGTCATATGGCATCGCCGAACGCCAGTAGACCCAAGCCATCAACTCTTCCAAAGCACCGGATAGTGACGAAATGGGTATTGTAAAATATTGGTCGTCTATCATCACCGGCCTTGTCATTTACAGAATTCTCTTCCTTATCCCACTCATTCTGTTATTGTCCTATTTTCGATTTGTCGATTTCTACGAGAACGAGTTTTTCAACACTGGTGTTACGTCTGCTTATAATCTCGCGCGGATTGCTTTTATAATTTATCTGTTCGCCGCCATTTGTGCGCCCGGCTACGCGGCGTTGCGCACCATCGACCGCAAGTCCTTTGCCGAATTGCCGGGCACAGCACAGCTCGCTGCGGCGTTCTTCTGCGGTGCGTCGCTGTGGCATGCGCTGCTTCTGATCCTCGGCCTTCTCGACCTCTATCTATATCCGGTCGGCGTGGCCCTCATTGTCATTGCAGTCGCGTATGCTGCGACGGATTTCGACCGGACGACGCGGGAAATCCTTCACCGTATCCGCGGTTCCATCGGCGAAAAATCACCCACCGCGTTGGCGACACATGTTCTTGTCGCACTGGCCGTCGTGGCGGCGGCGCTGCTGCTGATCGTCAAAGGACTGTATCCAGCCGGCGGCCACGACTACTTCAACCATTATCACGGCTACTACGAAGCCGTGCTGCGCAACCATGGGCTCCAGCCGAACGAGGTCTGGTACCAGTTCTTCTATTCGAAGGGGATGGGGCTGTTTTTTCTGGCCTCGCTCCTGACCGATCCACTGGCGCCGTCGCTGGTGACTTATTGCTTCGCCCTGGCCGCCGCGGTGTCGCTCTTCCTCTTGGTCAAGAATAGCGACGAAAGACAGAGCTTTTGGCCGTGGATCGCCGTCACCGCCTATCTCGCCTTCTACATCTACACGCCGGGGTGGGCCGACTATCGGTCGAATGGCGGCTGGGGCGATTTCGAGAAGCCGCACGAGATCGGCGCGGCGTTCGTCGTCGGCTTTGTCTGGCTCTGCTCCGAAATGACGGCAGCGCTTGGCGGCCGTCGCGTTATCTGGTTCGCGGCCGCGACCTGTATTTTCATCACCGCCTTTATCGAGACGGTGACGGTCCTGCTCCTGGGGTTGGTCGCCGCCATGATGACCGCCGTCGCGTTGGCCGGCCGCCGCTGGCGGGACGCCAGGGCGTTTGTCGGCCTGGCTACTGCCGGTGGCAGCGGCCTGTTGGCCGTGCTGGCCGCCAATTATCTCGCGACCGGGCTGATCAGCGATCAGTTGCTGCCGGTGGTATGGCCATGGACCGATGTCAGGGCGCTGGCTCGGTGGGGCGCGCTGCCAGAGGTCACGGTCTTCATCCGCGACCTTATCGCGTTCCGGGCGGCGGGCATACATTGGCTCAGCCCACATTTCATTGATTTCGTGAGCGACTTCCTGCGGTTCGATCTACTGAAGCCACTGTTCGGCACCATCGTCATCTTTCTGGCGATGCTCGGCGTCGCGCTAGCCCGGCGGCGGTGGCGTTCAATCTCGATCAACACCGCCGACCCGTTGTGGCTACTGGGCACGGTCGTGCTGGCGCTGATCGTCGCGGCGGCCGCGGTTGGCGCCGGCGAGCCAATCTCGTTTTTCCGTTACACATCTTTCTGCCTGCCGATCGTCATTGCCCTCGCGGCGTGCGGCTGGCTCTACATCACCGCCTCAGTGCCGGCGCCCGTCGGCTGGTGCATCCGCTATCTGCTGCCGCCGGTTCTCCTCGCCGTGGCGCTGGGCCAGCTTTGGAAGCACGAGAACCGCTATCTCAAGCAGATCGTACCCAACACGCTCGCCTTCGTGTCCGGGGCGATGAGCATCCGCGACGCATACGGGGCCCAGCAAGGTTGGGCCGGGCGTCACGAATGGGGCGGCATCTTTCCCGGCATCGTTGGCGCCTGGCGGGTGGCCGGCGCCAACACCCGCATCTGGAACATGCATTTGGGCGCATACTGCATGCTGCCCCACTGCCGGTCGGAGACGTATTTCTCCTTTATCCTGTCGCCGCACCTGCTCGACATGCTCGCCGGCTCGGCCGAGGACACCCGCAGTCTGATGCAGGCCGAGGGGCTCAATTATTTCTTCTACACGACAGAAATGGACCTCAACGACATCCTGCCTTTGACCAAGCCTTTCGCGCCCGACGCCATCGCCGACTATATCGGCGTGAAATGGACCGACGGGACCTCCTACTTGCTCACCTGGCTGGGGCCGGGCGTCACGCCACTCACGCCGGAATGGGTCGCGCAGTACAAGGGAGCGGTCGCAAACGCGCCCTATTACCCGAAAGGCGTCCCGCTCGGCCTTCTACTGAGCGTGCACGATCAGATGCGCAACGGCGCGCGCTGGGGCACCGATCTGACCCTGAAGTAAAGAGTCAGATCACCCCCTCATCCTTGAGCCCGGCGACATCGCCCGGGCCGAGGCCCAACCACGCGCCGAACACTTCCTGGGTGTGCTCGCCGAGGAGCGGCGAGCGGGTGATCTCGGGCGGCTTGCCGTCGAAACGCACCGGGAAAGTCGGCATCTTCAACTCGCCGTTGGGGTGCTTCTGGGTCTGGATGATGCCGCGCTCCTCGAAGGTCTTCTCGGCCAGCAGATCGCCGGTGTCGAAGACGGCGCCAGCGGGGATGCCCGCCTTGCCGAGGATGGCCATCGCCTCCTGTTTGGTGTGCTGCCGGGTCCAGGCGGTGACCATCGCGTTGACCTCGTAGGCGTGGCCTAGGCGCTTGTCGCGGTCGAGGTAGTCCGGGTCGTCGGCGAGCTCCGGCCGCCCCATGATGTTGACCGTGCGGCGCCAGTGCTCCGGGTTGTTGTGGCTGTTGAAGACGTAGATCCAGTCATTGGGCCCGCCCGGCTTGCACGGGAAGATGTCGTTCGGCGGCACCGGCGGGCCGAACCCGGCGCGGCCGCGCTCCTGCGGCTGGCCGGTGCGCGCATAGTTGGTGAACGCGCCGCGGGTATAATTCAGCTGAGCGTCCTGCATCGCGACCTGCAGCCGCCGCCCGGTGCCGGTGGTGTTGCGCTGGTAGAGCGCGGCGAGGATCGAGATCGTCATCAGCATGCCGGTGCCGGTATCGCCCAAGGTCGGGCCCGGGCGGACCGGCCGCCCACCGACTTCGCCGGTGATCGCCATGTTGCCGCCGGCGGCCTGCGCGATCATGTCGAAGGCCAGGCTATGCTCGTACGGGCTGCCGGTGCCGAAACCCTTGACCTGGGCGTAGATCAGCCGCGGGTTGAGCGCGTACAGCACGTCCCAGCCCAAGCCCAGCTTTTCGATCGTGCCGGGCGCCATGTTCTCGATGAACACATCGGCCTTCGCCGCCATCTCCTTGACCAGCGCCAAGCCGCGCGGCGACTTCAGGTTCACCGTCACCGACTTCTTGTTGGCGTTGTAGATCATGAAATAGTAGGCGTCGGCGCCGGGCTTGGGGCCGGCGCCGAGGATGCGGCCGGGCTCGCCGCCCTTTGGGTTCTCGACCTTGACCACCTCGGCGCCCAGCTGCGCCAGCACCTCGGTGCAGGTCGGCCCGGCCTCGAATTGGGACAGGTCGAGCACTCTCACACCGGCGAGGCAATTCGGCGGGGCGGTTGCGGTCATCGGGTCACTCCCTCGTTGGCTGGATGTGCTAACGATAATGCAGCCGAGGGAGCGACGCCATGCGCCTCAAGCTCTTCGAGAACTACCGCTTCGTGCTCTACGCACCGTTCTACGCGGCGCACGCGACCGGCGCCTATGACGCCGAGGGGCTAGAGGTCGAGCTCTTGCCCTCGCCAGGCCCGGGCAGGGCCGAGGCGGCCTTGCTCGCCGGCGAAGCCGACGTGATGTGGATGGGGCCGATCCGCATCATGAAGGCGCACGAGAAGGACGCAGCGTCGCCAATCACCGCCTTTGCCGAGGTGGTGTGCCGCGACCCCTTCTCGCTGGTCGGCGCCACCCCCAATCCCGGCTTCACGCCTCGCCGATCTGCTCGGCAAGCGCTTCGCCAGCACCAGCGAGGTGCCGACGCCCTGGCTCTGCCTCGAAGGCGATCTGCGCGACGCCGGCATCGACCCAGCCCGGCTCGAGCGGATCATCGGCCGCACGATGCAGGAGAATGTCGCCGGCCTCGCCACCGGCGACGTCGATGTGGCGCAACTATTCGAGCCATTTGTCGAGCTGGCGATACGAGGCGGCGCACATGTCTGGCTACCCGCGAGCGCGCGTGGGCGCACCAGCTACACGGTGTTCGCGACAACGCGGCAGCGCCTCGCCGCCGATCCCGAGCCGCTCCGCAAGATGGTGCGGGCGATCCACAAGACGCAGCACTGGGTGCAGGCGCAGCCGCCGGCGGCGATCGCCGACACCATTGCCGCGTATTTCCCAACGCTCGACCGAACGGTGCTGGCGGGCGCGCTCGCGCGCTACAAGGCGCAGGGCGTCTGGGGCACCGACCCGGTGCTGCCCGAGGAAGGCTTCGACCGCCTGCGGCGCGCGCTCATCGCAACGCGGCTTCCTCAGCCGCGCGGTCCCGTTCGCCGATTGCGTCGACAATCGGCTGGCGCAGGAGGTCCTGGCCGCCTAGCTACGCCTCGTAATCCGGCTGCTTCGCGGGGGCGGCGTCGGCGAAGGCGGGGATCGCCATGACGGTCTCGTAGACCCGCATCACCCGCGGATAGGGCGACAAATCGGCGTTGAAGGTTCGCGCCGGGGTCACCTGCGTCACCAGTCCGATATCGGCGAAACTCGGCTGGTCGCCATGCGCGAACCGGCCGCTTTCCTTGTGCTCGCCGAGCAATTCCTCCATCGCCTGCAGCCCGGCGCCGATCCAATGCTGGATCCAGCCCATCAACTTATCCTGACCGAGCCGCCAATCGTCGAGGATGTAATGGCGGATGCGCGGCACCACCAGCGGGTGCGAGTCGGCGATGTTGATCAGCGCAAAGCCGCGGCACCAGGCGCGCGCCGCTGCGTCCTTCGGCAATAACGGCGGGTTCGGGTATTTCTCTTCGAGGTATTCGAGGATCGCCAGCGACTGAAACAGCTTGACGTCGCCGTCGATCAGGGTCGGGACCACCATCTGCGGATTGACCGCCTTGTAGGCGGGGTCGAACTGATCGCCCTTTTCGAGGTGCAGATAGGTGTCCTCATGCGTGAGGCCCTTCAAGTTCATCGCGATGCGTACGCGGAACGTCGCCTGCGAGCGATAGTAGGTGTAGAGCTTCATGAAGCCGTTTTCCTCACGATTTTCGTCACTTATATCGGCCGAAACGGCAACACAACCCACGGGGTCGCTCATGCGGCGACTGTGGCCTTGGTTCCTCGGTGTCATGGCGGGAGCCGGCGTCCGCCGGCTCCCTTAGAGGCAGTTTACGCGCCGTAGACCTTGGTGAGTTCGTCGGTCGCCCATTTGACCGAATCCTCGGCGGCCATGCCTTGGATCGCCTTCGCGTACATGTCGACGATGATGTACTTGGTCTGCACTTCGGCGGCCTTCTGGTTCGGCGGTCCGGCATAGCCGACCATGCGCCCGGTGACCGGGATCTTCTTGAACGGCGCCATCACCGGGTCGGCGTTCCACACCGGATCGTCCTCCTAGGCCTTGGTCGCGCCCGCGGTGTAGCCCTGCTGCGTCGTGAACCACTTCTCGAAGACATCCTTCGAATGCGCCCAGGCGAGGAATTTCTTCGCGGCGTCCTGGTTCTTCGAATAGTTCATCAGCATGTTGGTGAACGGGCCGGGCAGGTTGAACACGCCGCCGGCGCCGCCCGGGATGCTGGCGTGCAGGATGTCGTCCTTCATCGGCGTGCCCTTTTCGGTCTGGTAGGAGTCGGGCTTCTTCTTGGCCTCGAGATAGATCGAGGCGCCGTTATTGGTGGCGCTGATGCTGCCCGACAGGAAGGCGCGGTTGTTGCTGGTGTCGTCCCAGGCGAGCCCGCCCTCGTCCATCGTCTCCTTCCACAGCGCGACGGCGAACTTCACCAATTCGACCGTCTCCTTGGTGTTGAGCACGACCGTCTTGCCGTCGGCCTCGACCTCCTTGCCGCCCCACGACCAGAGATACGGGTACCACCAGCCGGGCGCGTCGCCGAAGGTGTGCCCGGCGGTCTGGCCGATAAGGATGGCCAGCGGCCTTCAGCTTCTTGCCGACGGTGCGGTAGGTCGTCCCAATTCTTCGGGAAGCCATTCGGCGAGCCGGCCTCGGCGAGCCAGGATTTGCGATAGGCGACGAGGCCGCCGCCGACGCAATACGGCACGCCGACCCACTTGCTGCCCATCGTGCCGACGACTTTGCAGATGTCGTAAAACCCGCCCTGCGCCTTGCCGATATCGTCGGCGATGTCGCTGACATCGGCGGCGCTTTGACCGTAAAGCTGCGGCCAGTTGTTGAGCGGTCATGAAGATGTCCGGCCCGGCGCCCGATTGGATCGCCGAGGTGACGCGCGCCTGGATGTCGTTGGCGTTGATGGTCTCGACGGTCAGCTTGATGCCGAGGTCTTTTTGGCACTGCTCGGTGATAGCGGACCCTTGAGATAGCGCGTCGGAGGCCGGAACGAAATCCGCCCAGCGCAGCCAGTGCACGGTCAATGCCTGGCCATAGGCCGGCGCCCGCCCGCTCGCCAGGATGCCCGCGAGCCCGCCGGTCGCGGCCGCGGCCGCGCTGGCGCCCGAAAGCTGCAGCAGCCCGGCGTCGATGGATTTGGGTCATGGTTTCCTCCCATGAATGGCGAACGGTACCCCGCCCGCGAGGTTACGGCGTCGGGCCGACTAGATCGCCGCTTCGGTTTCGTTGTCGAAGAAATGCATGCGGTCGGGATTGACCGCGAGGCGCAGCTTCTCATGCACCTTGGCGGTGGCGGTCGGCTCGACCGATGCGACCATCGTCGCCGAGCCGACCGCGACGTCCAGCAGGATTTCCGAGCCCAGCCGTTCGACCACCTCGACCGCGGCGTCGAAGGTCAGATCCTTGGGGTCGCCGGCAGTGGCGATGTGCAGATCCTCCGGCCGCACCCCGAACGTTGCTTCCTTGCCGGCATAGGGTGCGAGCCGCGCCTGCGATCGGCTCGGGCACCTTGATACGAAGACCCTCACTCTCGGCCCATAATCCACCATTCTCCGCGGCGATGCGCACCCCGGCGAAATTCATCGCCGGCGAGCCGATAAATCCGGCGACGAACCGGTTGGCTGGCTCGTTGTAGAGCTCCATCGGGTCGCCGACCTGCTGCACCCGTGCCATCCCTCATCACCACGACGCGATCGCCGAGCGTCATCGCCTCGACCTGGTCGTGGGTCACGTAGATCGCGGTGGTGCCGAGCCGTTCGTGCAGCTTCTTCAACTCGACGCGCATCTGCACGCGCAGCTTGGCGTCGAGGTTGGACAGCGGCTCGTCGAACAGGAACACCTGGGGATGGCGCACGATGGCGCGGCCCAGCGCGACGCGCTGACGCTGGCCGCCGGATAGCTGCCGCGGCTTGCGCTTAAGCAATTGCTCGATGCCGAGGATCTCCGCCGCGTCCTGCACCCGTTTGGCGATCTCCGGCTTGTCGAACTTCCGCATTTTGAGGCCGAAGGCCATGTTGTCGTAGACGCTCATATGCGGGTAGAGCGCGTAATTCTGGAACACCATCGCGATGTCGCGGTCCATCGGCGGCAGATCGTTGACGACCTTCTCGTCGATCGAGATGTGCCCCGAGGTGATGCTTTCGAGCCCTGCCACCATGCGCAGGGTCGTCGTTTTGCCGCAGCCCGAGGGGCCGACCAGCACGACGAACTCCTGATCGCGAATGTCGAGGTTGACGTCGATGACGGCGTGCACCTCGTCGTACTTCTTGTTCAGGCTGCGCATCGCCACGCGGGCCATGGGCTTTATCCCTTCACTGACCCGGTGATGCCGGAGACGTAATACTCAACGAAGAACGAATAGACGAACGCGACCGGGATCGAGCCCAACAGCGCGCCCGCCATCAGCTCGCCCCAGAAAAACACGTCGCCGCGCACCAGTTCGGAGGTGACGCCGACCGGCACGGTCTTCTGCTCGGGCGAGCTACAGGAAGACCAGCGCGTAAATGAACTCGTTCCACGACAGCGTGAACGCGAAGATGCCGGCCGACAGGATACCCGGGATCGCTACCGGGAAGATGATGTACAGCATCGCCTTCCAGCGCGGCGCCCCGTCGATCCGCGCGCATTCCTCGAGCTCCTTCGGGATCGACTTGAAATAGCCCATCAGAAGCCAGGTGCAGAATGGAATGAGGAAGGTCGGATAGGTGAGGATCAGCGCCCAGGGCGAGTCGCCAAGCTTGAAGTTACGGATGATGTCGGAGAGCGGAATGAACAGCAGCGTCTGCGGCACGAGATAGGTGATAAAAATCCCGGTGCCGATCAGCCCGGCGAAGCGGAACTTGAGCCGCGACAGCGCATAGCCCGCCAGCAGCCCGCAGAACAGTGAGATCGCCGTCGCCGCGAGCGATATGATCATCGTGTTCAGCATCCAGGTGCTGAACAGCGTCGTCGTCAGCAGGTCGCGGATGTGCTCGAGCGTCGGCTGCCAGGTCCAGAACGGGTTGTAATTGATCGAGTTCCATGGCCGGTACAGCTCCTTGTCCGGCCGGATCGTGGTGATGATCATCCAATAGAACGGGAACAGCAGCGCGACGACGAACGCGGTCACCGGCACATAAAAGAAAACCCAGCGCCGCCACTTTGCTCCTTCGATCATGACCTAGAGGGTCTCCGCCTTGCGGATGTAGACAAGCTGTACGATCACCACGAGCAGCAGGATCGGGAAAATCGCCAAGGAGATCGCCGCGCCCTGGCTCAAGAGCCCGGTACCGATGCCGAGCTGATAGGCATAGGTCGCGAAAAGCTGCGTCGCGTTGGCCGGACCGCCTCCGGTCAGTACGTAGACGAGCTGGAAGTCGGCGAAGGTCTGGATCACCGAGAACAGCACGATGACCAGCGTCACCGGCAGCAGCAGCGGCCAAGTGACGTGGCGAAAGCGGGCCCAGGCGCGCGCGCCGTCGATCGCCGCGGCCTCATGCAATTCGGGGCTGATGGTCTGCAGGCCGGCGAGCAGGCTGATCGCATAGAACGGCACGCCGCGCCACACGTTGACGATGATCACAGAGATCATCGCCAGCCCCGGTTCGCCGAGCCAGTTGATGCGCGTCTTGATGATCCCGAGATGGAACAAGCTCCAATTGAGGACGCTGAAGGTCGGGTCGAACATCCATTTCCAGGCGAAGGTCGACAGCACGGTCGGGATGATGAAGGGCAACAGGATGAAGGCGCGCATGAACGCCTTGCCCTTGAAATTACGATTGAGCAGCAGCGCCAGCCAAAGGCCTAGCGCGAGTTTGAAGACGGTAGTCACGAACGTATAGAGGCAGGTATTCCACACTGCGACATGGAAGATGTCGTCCGACCAGATTTTCTTAAAATTGTCGAGCCCGACGAACTTCCCTGGCACGCCCACCGTTGTGTCGGTGACCGAGAGCGCGATGCCTTTGACGAACGGGTAGGCGATGAAGAGACCCAACAGAATGATCGTCGGCAGCATCAGGCAGAACGCCAAGCGCCGCTCGTCTTCGAGCAGGCGGGTGATCAGCCCGCGCCGCGGCGCGGCGACATACTGCCGGGGGGCGGCGGTTTCGATTGTCGCCATGGGCGGTTCCTTCCAGCGAAAATGCGACTCTGCGGCGCTTTGGGACGACGATTTCCAAGGGGATGTTTAGACATTACGAGAGCGCCATACAAGCGAGGCGACCCCCCGAGCGGCGACTGTATGGGTGGGGGCGTCATTCCTAGATTGCAGACCTGGACGGATGCCAATCGCTCCAACGAGCCTGTTGACCTGCCCGCGAGCCAATTCCACGCCGACACCGGCGCAAAGATCGCGAAGAATTGCCCTCTGGGCGATTGACTTGAATCAAAGCGTCGATCTACGCGGTGGCCGAGCATTCAGGTCAGCGCAAGGATTTGGCGGGAGGCGCGCGTGGAGTTCAAGGACATACTCGTCGTGCTCGACGCAGAGCCGCGGGCTCAGGATCGGATTGTGCTGGCGGGTGAACTCGCCGGCCGCTTCGGGGCGCATCTGACTGGATTGTACGTGGCGGCGGAGCCACCAGGTCGCCTCGACTATTTCAACTACGATACCCCGCTGTTCGGTCCGGTATACCGCGACGCGGAGCCGCAAATTCGGGTCGAGTCGGAGAGCTCACGCCTTCATTTCGAGGAAATTGCCCGGCGATATTCGCTGTCGTCGGATTGGCGAACCGCGTCGGGCTACCCTTCGGAGGTGGTGGCGGTTCACGGCCGCTATGCGGATTTGGTCATCCTCGGTCAGATCGATCCCGATGACCTGCGGTCGCCCTTCGTCAGGCCGCGTCCAGAGGAAGTGGCGCTGTTGACGGGGCGACCGATCCTCGTCATGCCCTATGCTGGCGCCTTTGCCAATATCGGGCAGACGGTGCTGGTCGGATGGGATGCTAGCCGCGAAGCCACGCGCGCGGTCAACGACGCGATGCCGTTGCTGGCGACGGCGTCCTCGGTCACCGTCATCACGGTCGATCCCGAGCACGGTCCAGAGGGGCACGGCGAGGTCCCCGGGGCGGACATCGCGCTCCATCTCGCCCGCCACGGCGTGTCCGTTCGCATAGAGCGCACCGTCTCCGACGGCATCGGCATTGGCGATGCCCTGCTGTCACGCGCCTGCGATCTTGGCGCCGATCTCCTAGTGATGGGAGCTTACGGTCACTCGCGGGTGCATGAGCTGCTGCTGGGCGGCGCGACGCGAACCATCCTCGCCAGCATGACGCTGCCGGTGCTGATGGCCCATTAAGCGCGGTGCGAGCCGGAAGCGCTTCCGGATTTACGCTGGCTGCATGCCGGAGTTTGTCGAATTCCGCAGCGACGCAAGCGTGCTGGTCAGCAGACGGTCGAGCTCTCTTGTCGCGGCTTCTTCCGGGACGATCCCGCCACGGCTAGTCATTTCCAGTTCCGCCGCGGCCGCCGCGACGGCCTTGGCGCCGATTGTATAGCTCATCGATTTGAGGGCATGGCTCGCCTTGGCTATGTTCTCGGTGCCGCCCGACTTGGCCGCGGCCTGAAGTTCCGCGATGCAGCCGGGCGCGTTCTCGCAATAGAGACCGACGACCTTCTCGACAAAGCCGCTTCGCCCATTCGAGATGAAGCCTTCGAGTTCGGCCACCACGTTCCGGTCGAACAGATCGTCCCGGCTTCGAAGGGCCGATAGCGTGGTCGAAATAGAGTCCGTGATCGGCTCCGGGTCAGCGGCGGGGACCGACGGCGTGATGAATTCCCGCAAGGTTTCGCCGAGCTTTTTGAGCGTAAACGGCTTGTGGAGAACGGCGTCCATCCCCGCGACGCGCCACGCCTCGGCCGCCGCGCCGACGACATGAGCGGTGAGCGCGACAATCGGTACCCGCCGCTGCCCGGAAGTTTCTTCCCACGCGCGGATTCCCCGTGCCGCTTCATAGCCGTCCATGTCGGGCATGCTGCCGTCCATCAGGACAAGGTCGAATGTCTCGGCGTTGACCGCGTCGATCGCCCCGGCGCCGGAGGAAACCAACTTCACCTCGATCCCCAGGCGCCCCAGCGCCTCAAGCGCCACCTCCCGATTGACGGCGCTGTCGTCGGCCACGAGCACGCGCGAACCGGCGAAGCAGGGCAGCTTTTCGGTGGAGGGCGTCACGTCCGAATGATCGAAGCGGGACTCCAGCGGCACCCCTTTCGCCAAGAACTCCAGCAGCTGTCTCAGCTCCTGCCGCCTGATCGGCTGCGGCAGGACGACCCGCGCAATCCCCGCACGGACCAGCTCCTGCGGCTCCGAGTCGCCGTAGGCGCCAAGGCAGATGGTATTGGCCAGAAGGTCCGTCAAAGCCCGCAACCCTCGAGGATCCCCAATTGCGACGCAGGCGCTCGCCGCATCCGGCGCGACGGCATATCCCGCGAACTCGAAATACGATGTTAGGGCACGCGTCGTGAACGGACCCGCATGGGCGATCACGACCCTCGCGCCGATGGCCTTCGGCCACGCGGTCGCCGGCTCAAGGACGGACGAGGGGAGCACGACCGAGAAGCGCGACCCGTGCCCGACCTTGCTGGTAACGCTGAGCCCGCCACCCATCGCATCGACCAGCTTCTTGCAAATAGCGAGCCCGAGACCCGTGCCGCCGAACCGGCGGGTGGTGGTCTGATCGGCCTGCGAGAATGCGCCGAAGACGCTGTCGATCTTGTCATCTTCGATGCCGATCCCGGTGTCCTCGACGGCAACGCAAATACCTCCCTCGGGGGCAGACTGGACCTCTATCAGCACGCCGCCCGACTCGGTGAACTTGATGGCATTGTTGACCAGATTGGAAACCACCTGACGCAGACGCACCGGGTCACCGGCGATCGCGGCAGGCACCGCCGGATCGATGAAGCCGGCGAGATCGAGGCCCTTGGTCGATGCGCGATCCCAGAACAGGCTCAGCACGTCGTCGACGACGTCGCTCAAGTCGACGCGGATGGTCTCGAGCTCGAGCCGGCCCGCCTCGATTTTGGAGAAGTCGAGAATGTCGTTGATGATGGCGAGGAGGCTCGCGCCCGAATTGACGATGACATCGGCATAGCGGCGCTCGCGCGGCGGCAATTCGCTTCCCGCCAGGAGCTCTGCCATGGCCATGACCCCGTTCATCGGGGTGCGAATTTCGTGGCTCATGGTGGCCAGGAATTCGGATTTTGCGCTGTTCGCCGCCTCCGCGGCGTCTTTCGCGACGACAAGGTCTGCCGTTCGCGCCTCGACCTCGCTCTCCAAGCCCGCGACTTGTGCGGCGATGCGCTCGTCCCGGACCTGAATTTCCGACAGCATGCGATTGAAGCCGGACACCAGCGCCCCCACCTCGCCATCGGCCTCGACAGCGACATCTCGATCAAATTCGTGGGTTTCCTGGACGCGGCGCATCGCGTCGGTCAGCGCGAGGATAGGCCGCGTGATGCGTTTCTGAATTCGCCATGCGATCAAAATCCCGATCAGCACCGCCGTGAAGGCCACGGCAAGGCTTTCGCCCAGACTGATGATGAAGCGCCTCAGAATGCCTTCCGTTCGACCCAGGAGAACAACCTGGCCAACCTCGGTCCCGTCGGATGTCACCGGGACCGAGACTTCCGAGCTGCCGCTGAGGAGTTGCTGGAAGATCGAGACCGAGCCGGCGCCCCGTCCGGCCTGAACATCATTGACGAGGCGGACCCCCGCGCCCGTTTCAACCAGCAACACGCCGATCGGGGCCTCGATCCGGCCATATTCGACGTCGCGCATCTGGCTGATCGAGCGTAGGGATTTGAACGCGCCTTGTACGTCGCGATCGGCCGCAGCCTTCGATGTCATCGACGCCACGACCAGCGCGGCGGCCTTTAGGCGCGCGGTTTCGAGGGCGACTTCACGATCGCCGTCCCGCCACGCTAGGACGCCGGCGATCGGCGTTACCGCCACGCCGACGATGCAGATGATCATCCAGACGAGACGGCGGCGAAGAGTGCGCTGTTTGGCCTGCACGTGGCGATGCCTACCACTATCGAAGCCGGTGCGTGTGGGCCGGCATCCAGCAGGGTTACATTGGGTTAATTACTTTCCTCTAAATTCACCGGGTAGCGAGGGATGGTTTTTGGTGGCTGTCGATCGAGCCCCGGACGATTTGGCGATCGCTCAGCAAGAGCCGTTGGCGGTGCTCTTTGTTGACGACGATCCGCTTTTGCGCGAGTTCGCGCTTGAAAATCTCGGCGCACACTGGTCGAGCGTAACGGTGGCGGGCGACGGCGAAGAAGCCCTCGCCGCTATTCGCGGTCGCAAGCCTGATATCGTCTTGCTCGATCTGGAGATGCCGCGACTGGACGGCTTCGGGGTGTTGGCGGCTCTCCGCGAGGATCAAGCGACCGAAAGACTTCCCGTCATTGTCATCACTGGGCGCGCCGATGAGTATTCAATTGAGCGAGCGTTCTCGGCCGGCGCGGCGTCGTTCCTGGTTAAGCCGATCAACTGGCGTTTGGTGGTCCATCAGATCCGCTACGTGAATCGCGCGGCGCAGATCGAGCGTTCCCTAGGCCGGCATATCGACGAACTCGAGCGGAAGAAATGCGAACTCGAGGCGACGTCGAGCGCCCTCGGGGTCGCCCTCAGTGAGGCCGATGCCGCCAGCGCGGCGAAATCCGATTTTCTCGCGGCCATGAGCCATGAGCTGCGAACGCCGCTGAACGCCATGATCGGCTTCTCCGAGATCTTGGACAGTCCAGCGCGATGGGCCGCTCGGCAGCGTGAAATACCAGGGATATGTCCGCGATATTCTGGACAGCGGCAAACATCTATTGTCGCTGATCAACGACGTCCTGGAGTTCTCGCGGGGAAACTCGGGAAAACTGCGGCTCGGCGACGACGAATTCTCGCCGGACGCGGTGATCGACGAGGCATTGCGCAAGGTGATCCACCAGGCGACCGCCGCGGGCCTCGCGATCACGAAGGATGCCGCGCCCGCGGGCATAGTCTTGCGGGGCGATCGGCGCCGGGTCGCCCAAGTGCTGATCAATCTCCTGGCCAATGCGGTGAAGTTCACACCCGCCGGCGGGCATGTGACGGTCCGCACAAGTTGCGATATCGACGGTTTTGCCATCTCCGTGTCCGATACGGGGATCGGCATTGCTCCCGAGGATATTCCGAAAGCGCTCGACCGCTTTGGCCAGGTCGAAAACAGCCTGGTCCGCAAATACGACGGCACGGGTTTGGGCCTGCCGCTTGCAAAACAGCTGATGGAGCTGCATGGCGGCACTCTCAGCATCGATAGTATGCTTCGCGTCGGGACCACCGTCACCGTGCGGTTCCCGGCGGCGCGCGTGATTACCGCCGCCGCGGCCTAACGATACGGTCCGCTGCGCTCGAACGGCTGGCGCCGCCGCGGCGGCGCTACCTCATTAGTTGGAAAGGTAGATGCGGGGCTGTCCGACCGCTGCCGGCACCGGTACGGGGTCGCCCGCATAGTTCGCGTTCAGGGTCAGATCGGCACTGCCACCGATTTTCATGGCGTGCGCGACAATAACGGTCCAACTCGATGCGTCCGCCACCTTGTTGTTATAGCCGCTGATGCTGAGCAGACCCGCGGGGATGTAAACCACGCCCAGCAGCTTATGCGCGGCCGTCGAGGAGATCTTAAAGGTGAGCAGGTTGTCGCGGGTGGTCGCGATGACAAAACCCGAAAGCGGCCCTGACTGGCGGCCTTCGAGCTCGATATCCGAATTGTCCTTAAAGAGGAATTTCGACGTAAGGTCGAACACCAACGCGACGTCGCTGCCTTGGAGGACTGCGTGGTTTGCCACCGTCAACACCGCGGCAAAGAAATAATGCTCGCCCGGATCCAATATGAGCGTCGCGTTATTGCTTACCGTGATCAGGCCGCAATGGACGCCCGGCGCCAGGTGCTGCGTTCCCACGGTGAAAGTCAGGTCCACATCCGTGCACAAGCTCGGAACGTTAATGTTGATCGAAGCGAACGGATCGGGCATCGGCGCGGCGCCGGTCAGTGGCGCCGGCGAGATCGGGCCGGTGGCGGTTCCCACGGCCTGAACCGCGCCCGCGGTGATTTGCGCGCTGCTTTGGGCCGCGATGTCTTGGTCGGACTGCATCGAGCAATTGGGCGCCGTTATCTGCGCATCGCCGGTTAGATTTATGACGGCATTCAGGCCGCTCGTGCTCGTGCCGAGCGCGCAGAGCGGCATCCGGCCTTCCATCTGGGCGGTCGCGCTGACGCTGATGTTCCAACCGCCTCTGGGTAGCATGTTCTCGAGCAGCGCGGGCCGGGTTGCGGATATCGAGACCTGCACCGCTGTCCCGTTGTTGACGATCTGAGCCGCGACATTGGTCGTCCAGTCGCTGATCAGCCCTCGCAGCTGCGCCTGCGCAAAACTTTGGGCTCGATCGGCGGTCGCCGACGAGGCATCGATAGCAAGTTGCGCCGCCGCGGCAAGCGCGGACGCATCCGCCACGCCTTGCAGACGGCCACGATCGACCGTGGCGTCGGTAAAATCGAGCGCGCCGACCGCCACAAACGCCATCACCGGAAGGGCGATAGCGAACGCAATGGCCATTCCGCCGCACTGATCCTTACGAAGGCGGAAGAGGAGAGATGTTATATATCGGCCTAAAAACGACACCAGTCTCTCGCATCGATCGGTGTCGTTATCAGACCTAATTCCTACGCAAATCGTTACCTCGGTTGCGTTTTTTCAGTGTGAATAATATTAAGAAAATTAACCTTTAATAATTCAGCGGCGGCGGGGAGCGTCCTCGTCAGCCCGACGTTCGAGTTTGGCGGCGAAATGGGCTACCCGCACTGGTGGACGCCGAACCTGCGCAGCAATATCAACTTCGGCCTTATTCACCACCAGATCCCGGCGGCGCTTGTCGGCCCGGTTCAGGCTGGGGGCATGAACAAGACCCTGAAAACCTTCCACGCCAATTTGATCTGGAACCCGGTGTCGATGGTCGATGTCGGTATCGAATACATGTGGGGCGAGCGCACCACGGTCAATAATGGCCACGGCACCGAGAACGCGCTGATCAGCAAGATCGCCTTTCGCTTCTAGTCGGCGACCATTCGGTCCCGACCGGAGAAACCCGCCGGCACAATGCCGGCGGGTTTTTGCCTGCCCGATGGGGCGCCCCAGCGAGGAATCTGGCGCGGCCGAAGAGAGCGGTGTAGACAAACCGCTGTCCGAATTTGCGTCCGACGGGTGAAGCGGCGGGGGAGGCGATCGCGGTGGAAAATCCCTATTACGATCCCGGCGAAACCCGCGATACAGCCGAGCGCGAAGCGGCGCTGATGGCCGCATTACCGCGCATCGTCGCCGCCGCGCAGCGCAACGCTCAAGCATACCGGAATAGCCTCGCCGGGGTTCGGCCCAACTCCATCACCAGCCGGCAGGCGCTTGCGGAACTGCCGTTGACCCGAAAGTCGGAACTGATCGAACTGCAGCGGCGAAACCCACCGTTCGGCGGGTTCACAACCATCGCGACAGGCGCCGCATCACGGATTTTCGCCTCACCCGGCCCCATCTACGAGATCGAAGCGCGGCGCCCCGACTTTTTCCGCATGGCGCGCGCGCTCTATGCCGCCGGGATCCGCGCCGGCGACGTCATCCACAATACCTTCTCCTATCATCTGACCCCGGCAGGGGCGATGCTGGAAAGCGCCGCGCTGGCACTCGGCTGCCCCGTTATCCCCGCGGGAACCGGCCAGACCGAGTTGCAGATGAAGACGATTGCCGACTTGCGCCCGGCCGCCTATGTCGGCACGCCCTCATTCTTGAAAATACTCTGCGACCGCGCTTCCGAAGCCGGCTGCGACATTGGCTCAATCAAGAAGGCACTCGTCGGCGCAGAGGCATTTCCCGCCGTCTTGCGAAACGAATTCCGCGATCGCGGGATCGCCGCGATGCAATGTTACGGAACAGCCGATCTTGGGCTCATTGCCTACGAGACCAATGGCCCCGACGGATCACTATGCGCCGGCATGGTCGTCGATGAAGGGGTCATCCTCGAACTGGTCGAGCCGGGCACCGGCATTCCGGTCGCTTCCGGTGAAGTTGGCGAGGTGGTGGTCACCACTCTGACACCTGAATATGCGCTCATCCGGTTCGCCACGGGCGATTTGTCGGCGCTGTTGCTTGAACCGAGCCCTTGCGGGCGCACCAACCAGCGCATCAAAGGCTGGCTCGGCCGTGCCGACCAATCGGCCAAGGTGCGCGGTATGTTCGTCCACCCAATCCAAGTGGGCGAGATCATCCGGCGTCACCCGTCGGTGCGTCACGCGCGCCTCGTCATCGAGCGGCCGCAAAGTGCTGATGTGATGACCCTGTTCATCGAGACCCAAGCGCCTGACGAAGCGGTGGCGATCGCTGCCACCGCGCAGGCGGTGACCAAGCTGCGCACCGAGGTCAACTGCGTTTCGGCGGGCAGTCTGCCGCAGGACGGCAAGCTGATCGAAGACCGCCGCCCAATTGGATAGCGAATTTTGGGGTTCTCGAATTCATCAATTCGCCCCAATTTGTTCAACGCGGTGACGCAATCAGCAGGCAGGTTCGTATGGGTAAGGCTATGCCTTACAGGTTTGTCCCCCAAACCTTGCATCCGGCCGAGTTGCTCGGACGGGAGCGACGCGGCTCCGGGACTCCCCCTCCGGAGCCGCCTTTTTTTCCTGGCTGGTGGCGTTGACGGCGTTCTCGGCGGATGGCGATCTTGTCGCTGAGGATTTGGCTTGCCGGCGCGGCGAACGGCTCGTCTTCGCGCGACTGTCTCTGACCCTACCACCGGGAGGCGCTTTGGTACTCACCGGAGCCAATGGCAGCGGAAAGTCGAGCCTGTTGCGGCTCTTGGCAACGTTGCTGACGCCGGTAACGGGCCGGCTGCTGTGGGACGGTGCGCCAGTGCGAGACGATCTGTCTGCCTATCGCGCGCGGCTTCACTATGTCGGCCACCTCGATGCGATAAAGCCCGCCCTTCGCGTCCGCGAAACACTCGCCTTCTGGGCACAAACGCGCGGCATCGGGGCAGCGTTGGTTGACCGCGCGCTTGCCGTGTTCGGCCTTGACCCGATTGTTGATTGGCCGTGCCGGTGGCTATCAGCCGGGCAGCGGCGGCGCCTGGCACTTGCCCGCCTCGTCGCCACTCCAGCGCCGCTTTGGCTGCTCGACGAGCCTGGTGCGGCGCTCGACGCCGATGGCGAGGCGCGCCTGGAAGCTGCGATCGCCGGGCATCGCGATAGTGGCGGGCGCGTCATTGTGGCGACACACCAGCCGATCGCGCTCTCCGGCGGCAGTGAGTTGCGGCTTGGCGACTTCGCCGTCGCCGACGCCTTCGTTGACTCCTAGGAATGTTGGCCTATTTCGGCCTGTTTCGACGCGAAATTCTGCTCGCCTGGCGCCAGGGCGGCGAGATCGGTCTTGCGCTCGGTTTTTTCGTGCTCGTCGTCTTGTTGTTTCCGTTGGGCGTTGGCCCGGAGGCGGAGATCCTGAGCCGCATCGGCGCCGGGGTCATCTGGGCAGCGGCACTGCTTGCCGCGGTGCTGAGTTTGGACCGGCTGTTCGCCGGTGACCATGGTGATGGCGGTCTCGATCTGATGGCTTTGTCGGTGATGCCGCTGGAGGGCGTCGTCCTCGTCAAGTGCGCCGCGCATTGGGTGACGACGGGCTTGCCGCTTGTCGTGCTGAGCCCGTTTCTGGCACTGCTGTTCAATCTCGACATCGCGGCGATCCCGATCCTGGTCGTTGGTTTGTTGATCGGTACCCCGGCTCTCAGCCTGTTGGGCGCGATCGCTGCGGCGCTGACCCTCGGCGCCCGGCGGCCAGGGGTGTTGTCCTCTCTGTTGGTGTTGCCGCTCTACATACCGGTGCTGATTTTCGGTGCCGGCGCCGCTGAGGCGAGTGTCTCCGACGGCGCTCGGCCGCACCTTCTGCTGCTCGCCGCGCTGAGCCTCGCCGCGTTGCCGCTGGCTCCGTTCGCCACGGCGGCAGCGCTACGTCAGGCCCTTGATTGAACGCTGCTCGCTTAAATGTCGCGGTAACCCGCCATGCGGTACAAAGCGGCGATGGAACGCCTATCTAGATTGCGACGATGATATCGCGCTTGGCCAATCCGACTCGCTTTATGAAGACGAGCGGTGCTGTGTTGCCGACGTTGACGGGCGCGACGGCGCTCCTGCTATTGGTTGGGCTCTATCTCGCGCTCTTTGTCGCACCGCCCGATTACCAGCAGGGCGAGAGCGTGCGGATCATGTTCGTCCACGTGCCCGCGGCGATCATGGCCGAAGGCGTCTATTACTTTGTCGCGCTGGCGAGCTTTGTCGCGTTGGTTTGGCGGCATCCGCTTGCCGATATCGGTGCGCAGGCGGCAGCACCGCTCGGCGCCGCATTCACATTGGTCTGTCTGATCACCGGCTCACTATGGGGTCGGCCGATGTGGGGCACCTGGTGGGTGTGGGATGCGCGTCTGACGTCGGTTCTGGTGCTGTTCTTTCTCTATCTCGGCTATATCGCGCTCGCGAACGCATTCGACGATGCCAGCCGCGGTTCGCGCGCCGCTTCGGTCCTGGCGCTGATCGGCGTTGTCGACCTGCCGATCATCAAGTTTTCGGTCAACTGGTGGAATACGCTGCACCAACCGGCCAGCATCCTGCGCGCCGGCGGCCCGACAATCGACAAGTCGATGCTGGTGCCGCTCATGATCATGGCCCTCGGCTACCTGCTGTTGTTCGTGACCTTGCTGCTGGTACGGATGCGAACCGCGCTCAACGAGCGCAGGGCGCGAGCCGTGCAGTTATCGGCGGTGGTTGCTCCGCCTCCCGCCGACGCGAGCCCGGCGCTGCGATGAGCGGCTTCAGTCAATGGTGGGCGATGGGCGGTTACGCCGCCTTCGTCTGGCCCGCTTACGGGGTTGCGGTGGCGACACTCGGCGGCGCCGCCGGGCAATCGTGGTGGCGGTACCGCGCCAGCCGGCGCGCACTCGACCGGCTGCGGGGCGGATCGCGCCAGTAGTCATGAAGCGCAAGCATAGGCGGCTCGCGATCGCATTGTTGGGCCTCGCCGCGTTGGGCGGCGCGACCGCGCTGGTGTTGGCGGCATTCAGCGACAATCTGGTGTTCTTTTATAGCCCGACCGAGCTGGCGGCGAAACCGCACACCGGCCAGCGTATACGCATCGGCGGGCTGGTCGAGCTTCAGAGCCTGACGCACGAAGATGGACGGCGGGTCTCTTTTCGTGTCACCGATGGCAAGACCGATGTTGCGGTCACCTATGAGGGCGTGTTGCCCGACCTCTTCCGCGAGGGGCAGGGCGTGGTTGCCGAAGGGCGGCTTGGCTCCGACGGCATTTTTGTCGCTCGCACCGTGCTGGCTAAGCACGACGAACGCTATATGCCTCCGGAGGTTGTCGACGCGCTGAAGAAGAGCGGGCATTGGCAGGAAAGCGGCGCCGATCCCAGCGCGCTCGCCGGCCGCCCGCCGGCTCACATGCCCTAAGAAGATGGCCCGGATTCGGCGCTGGCGATGGCTGACAGGAATTTGGGCAGGTCGCGCCAGCCGTAGCCCGACGCGGCAACTTGCATGCCATTGAAGGGTAGTAGTTTTCGGCGAACTTCCTTGCCGCCGAGCCGCTGATAGAAGAACCGGGCGGGGTTTTCGCGTAGCACCCAGATGACCGCCGAGGAATGACCTTCGGCGACGAGTCGGGCGAACATCGCCAGCAGAAGACGGCGGCCAATGCCCTGATTCTGCCAATCGGGCGCGACGTAGAGAGTGAAAACCTCGCTCGTGAACCCGGGTTCGCCGCGGCACTTGCCGCAGCTGCCAAAACCGACAATCTCGCCGTCGGCGGTGACCGCGACGCGCACGTCCTTAGGCTCACGGCGGATTACATGGGCCCAGCCGATCGCTCGCCGCTCCGACGTCAAACCGGCGAGATACGGGGTGTCGAGGATGCCTGCGTAGGTCGCCTGCCAAGTCTCGACATCGAGCCGAGCGATCGGACCAGCATCCTCGAGCCGGGCGGAGCGGATCGTGATCTCATCCATCCTATCGCCATTCTGCCCGTTTTTGGCGCGCATGGGGAGGGCGCGCGCAGTGGCATGTGACGACAGCGGCCACTATCTTTGCACTATGAACGCAACCCGGCTTCTCTTTCTCGGTATCGTTTGCACGGCATTGCTGCCGTATACGGCCAATGCGGCAAACAAACCCAAAGCCAAGCCGGGGCCGGCGAGCCAAGCCGCTTCGCCCACCGCGGACCCGGGTCCGGCGAAAGTGCTCGGTAGCGGGGGTTCCTGGACCGCCTACATGGCGCAGAACAAGGCGGGTAAGGTCTGCTATCTTGTCAGCCAGCCGGCGAAGAGCGAGCCGGCCAATCTGAAACGCAACACCGTCATGGCGACCGTAACGCACCGGACCGAGGACAAGGTGTCCAACGTTGTCAGCTTCGATGAAGGCTATCCGCTGAACGATGGCGACGACGTTATCCTCGAGGTCGGCAAGGACAAGTTCACGCTGTTCGCCAAAGACGACAGCGCCTGGGCACGCACTTCCGACCTGGACCAGCAGATCGTCACCGCGCTCGCCCGGGAAAAAGGCGCGGTGATCAAGGGAAAATCGAAAAAGGGCCACGTGACGACCGATACCTATTCACTTGCCGGGTTTGCCAAGGCGCTGGCGCTCATCGATCAGGCTTGCGATGTCAAGCGCTAGGATTTCGCCGGAAGGCGCCGATGTGCACGCCTGTCGCGACCTGGTTGGCTTGGGTCGCGCCGAACTGGCGGCCGAGATGGCGGGTTTCGGCGCGGAGCCGTTTCGGGCGCGGCAGCTTTGGCACTGGATCTATCATCGCGGCGTCAGCGATTTCGCGGCGATGACCAATCTGGCCAAGCCGTTTCGCGAGCGGCTTGCCGCCCGCTACGTCTTGGGTCGGCCGGAGGTTGCCACCGCGCAGATCTCGCGCGACGGCACCAGAAAGTGGCTGCTTCGCTTTGCCGACGGACAGGAGGTCGAGACCGTCCACATCCCCGAGGAGGATCGCGGCACGCTCTGCGTCTCGTCGCAGGTCGGCTGCACCCTAACCTGCCGCTTTTGCCACACCGGCACCCAGCGGTTGGTGCGCAATCTTGGCGTCGCCGAAATCGTGGGACAGGTGATGTTGGCGCGCGACGCGCTCGGCGAATGGCCGTCGCCACAGGAAGATCGCCAACTCACCAACATCGTGCTGATGGGGATGGGCGAGCCGCTCTATAATTTCGACAATGTCGCCGCGGCGATGAAGATCGTCATGGACCCCGAAGGGCTGGCGATCTCGCGGCGCAAGATCACTCTGTCGACGGCCGGCGTGGTGCCGATGATCGCGCGCTGCGGCAGCGAAATCGGCGTCAATCTGGCGATCTCGCTGCACGCGGTCAGGGACGAGCTTCGCGACGTGTTGGTGCCGCTCAACCGGAAATACCCTATTGCCACGCTGCTGGATGCCTGCCGCACCTATCCCGGGTCGAGCAACGCCCGCCGGATTACCTTCGAATATGTGATGCTGAAGGAGATCAACGACAGCCCGGCCGAGGCGCGCGAACTGGTGCGTTTGTTGAGGGGCATCCCGGCCAAGGTCAATCTGATCCCGTTCAACCCCTGGCCCGGCGCCCCATACGAGTGCTCGACCGACAAAGCGATCGCGGCCTTCTCGGATGTCGTCTTCGCCGCCGGCTACTCGGCGCCGGTGCGCACGCCGCGCGGCCGCGACATCCTCGCCGCCTGCGGCCAGCTGAAATCGACCAGCGTCAAGGCGCGGCGCAGCGAGCGCGAGCCAGCCTCGGCTTTGGCCTAGTCGTCGTCGGTGACGAGACCGCCGGCGGTGGGATATCCGCCATGCTTGTGGCGGAGCTTATCATGCGGGCGCGACTGGGAATACCACGAGGCCCATGCCAGCACCGCGCCCAGGGTGACAAATACCCCGACGATCAGCGCCAGGACCGCAATTTGACTGTAAGTCATTGTTCTTCTCCGATCTAATCGACCGGAGCTAACCGCAGTTATGTCGGCGACTCCTTGATTTAAATCAAACCAAGTGCCGGACCGCGCTACCGCTTGCGCCAGCTAAACGTATAGAGGCACCGGTTTGACGCGCCGCTCGCGGTAAGAACGCCCGATCCATCGATCTGGCCCTCATAGCGTACGTTGTCGGGAGAATGATGCATGACGACGTGGCCATCAGCTCCAACGGTTCCCTGGAACGCCCCACCGGCCGACGATTGAATAGCGCCATTGGAGATCGAAACCGGGGCCGGTGCTCCGACCGGAGGGCAGCGGGTTCCTCCGGCCTCGCTGCTGTTTCCGGACACACCCGCGTAGGTGCCGTCGAACTTGCTCGTCGCGGTCTGTGCTTCCACCAGCGTGGGGGTGGCCAGCACCATTGCCGAGATTGTGAGGCCTATGCGAAACAGCGTGCGCATGCTTTCCTCCGGTTTTTCGCGTGGACGTGCGGTTGTTTGGCCAAGGCGAACGCGTTTGACAAGGGAAAACCGATGGTTGATAGGGCACGGGCCGGCGAGGTGAAAAAGGTGGTGCTGGCCTATTCGGGTGGGCTGGACACCTCGGTCATCTTGAAGTGGCTGCAGGAGACCTATCGCTGCGAGGTTATCACCTTCACCGCCGATTTGGGCCAAGGCGAGGAGCTTGAACCGGCACGAAAAAAGGCCGAAATGTTCGGCGTCAAGGACATCTTCATTGACGATCTACGCGAGGAGTTTGTCCGCGATTTTGTCTTTCCGATGTTCCGCGCCAACGCGCTCTACGAGGGCCAATATCTGCTCGGCACCTCGATCGCCCGGCCGCTGATCGCCAAGCGGCAAATCGAGATCGCGCGCCAGGTCGGCGCCGACGCGGTCGCCCACGGCGCCACCGGCAAGGGCAACGACCAGGTCCGCTTCGAGCTCGCCTATTACGCGCTCCAGCCCGATATCAAGGTGATCGCGCCGTGGCGGGTGTGGGATCTGACCTCGCGCACCCGGCTCCTCGATTACGCCGAAAAGCACCAGATCCCGATCGCCAAGGACAAGCGCGGCGAGGCGCCGTTTTCGGTCGACGCCAACCTGCTGCACATCTCGGCAGAGGGGAAGGTGCTCGAGGATCCGTGGGAAGAGCCGGAAGAATACGTCTATAGCCGCACGCTCGCGCCGGAAATGGCGCCCGACACGCCGGCCTATGTCGAGATCGATTTCGCGGGAGGCGATCCGGTCGCGGTCGATGGCAAGGCGCTGTCGCCGGCGGCTCTGCTGACCCGGCTTAACGAATTGGGTGGCGCCCACGGCGTCGGCCGCCTCGATCTGGTCGAGAACCGCTTTGTCGGCATGAAGTCGCGCGGCGTCTATGAAACTCCCGGCGGCACCATTCTCCAGGCGGCGCATCGCGGCGTCGAGAGCCTTTGCCTCGACCGCGGAGCGATGCACCTCAAGGACGAGCTGATGCCGCGCTATGCGGAGCTGATCTACAACGGCTTCTGGTTCTCGCCCGAGCGGGAAATGCTGCAGGCGCTGATCGACAAGAGCCAGGAAAAGGTCGACGGCCGCGTGCGGCTCAAGCTCTACAAGGGCTCTGTCCGAGTGGTCGGCCGGCGATCGCTCAATAGCCTTTACAGCCAGGCCCACGTCACCTTCGAGGAGGATGCGGTCTACGACCAGCGCGATGCCGAAGGGTTTATCAAGCTCAACGCGCTCAGGCTGCGGCTGGCGGCGCGGCGGGACCAGGGCTAGGGGCGAAGCTCGCCGACCAAGGGCATCAACCGCCGCATCAGCTCCGCGGGCTCGCCAGCGACAAACACGACCTTGTTGCGGCTTTTGACCCCAGCGACAACGGACAGATCGCGACGGGGCAACCGCCATTGCTTCGCCAACAAACGGAGCAACGCTTCGTTGGCTTGATTGTCGACTGGCGGCGCGGTCACCGCGACCCGCAGAGTCCCATCAGCCGCACCGCCGATCCGCTCGGCGCTTGCCCGCGGCGTCAGGCGAACCGCGAGCCGCACCCCGCCAGCCGCCGTCCTAAGGCAGGTAACCAACGAGGTAGGGCGCTATATCTTCATTGATGAGCACCCGAACGAAATACAGGATGAGGATCAGCACCACCGGGGATATGTCCAACCCGCCAAAGTTCGGCAGAATAGAGCGTATTGGCCGCAAGGCGGGCTCGGTGATCCGATAGAGGAAGTCGCCAATAACGGAGACAGTCCGATTGTAGCGGTTGATGACGCCGAAGGCGAGCAACCACGAGAGGATCGCCTGGCCAATGAGCAGCCAGACGTAAATCTCGATGATCGTATTTAGCAACCAGAGAATCGCGCGCATCCGATAGTCCGCCGAACACCAAGTGCGCGGGACGGTAGCCGCCCAATAGGCGATCCGCAAGCGCGGCTGCCGTGCGACCTGAGGACGGGTTTCACCAATGATTCCACGGCCAACGTCGTCCTCGCATTGCCGGGGGTGTGCTTGACAGCCCGGCACCCCTTGCTCATAGTCCGCCCCGCCCCAAAGCGGGGCAACCGACTGGAATTTGGGCGAATCGGGGCTGTAGCTCAGCTGGGAGAGCGCCGCGTTCGCAATGCGGAGGTCAGGGGTTCGATCCCCCTCAGCTCCACCAATCGCCCGCAGACATCAAAAATCACCTATATATCAACAGCGTGTTTCTAGCGCTCTGTCTTTGCGTACCCTGGATCGTACCCAGCTTGCGTACCCAAGAGAGAAAGGGCGCTGATCACCCCGCCCACGTGGGCGGATCGGCACCTTCAATCGATCTTACTATGAGGAGGTGCTGATTGTGCGGGTTCATCCCGAGCTGCTTCGCGGCGAAGGGGGACGGGACGGGAACGGAAATTCTGGATGAATTACCGGAAGGCCTACGAGCAATGTCTCAGCGCAACCAGTACAAGGGACGCACCCTGGTATATTGTTCCCGTCGACGATAAAGAAAACGCCGGCTGATCGTATCGCGCATCGTGCTCGACACGCTCGAAGGACTCAAAATGACCTACCCAGAAACAACCGCCGAGCGCCGGGAGGAGCTGCTGTCGATCCGCAAGCGGCTCGCGAAGTGAAATCTCGAGCGTGCTGGCGCGGCACAGTCTCGCCCAAGGAGAGCGACTTGCCTACCGATATCCCGATGCCAAGCTCCTTTCGGCCCGCGCGCTCGTGGCAGGAGATCGTGGTGCCCTATGCCCGCGCCAACCATCGGCGAGCCGTGGCGCAGCTGCTCAATACGGGGCTGCCTTTTCTGCTCCTCATGGCGGGGTTGATTTACGGCGCGCGGACCTATCCCTGGCTGACGTTCCCGCTCGCGCTCCCCGCGGTTTTTCTGCTGGTCCGCCTGTTCATCATCCAGCACGACTGCGGCCATGGTTCGTTCTTCGCATCGCGGCGAGCGAACGATCTTCTGGGAAGAGCGCTCGGGGTGCTGACGCTGACGCCCTATGTTTTCTGGCGCCGGAGCCATGCGATCCATCATGCGAGCTCCGGCAAGCTCGACCGCCGCGGCGCCGGTGACATCACCACGCTGACCGTGCGCGAATACCGGGCGCTCCCGTCGCTCCAGCGCTTTCTCTATCGCGCCTATCGCCATCCGGCCGTGCTGTTCGGCCTAGGCCCGTTCTACATGTTCGTCATTCGCAACCGCATTCCAACCGGCAGTCCGCTTCGGCAGAGGAAAGTCTGGGGCAGTATTCTCGGCACGAACGCGGCGCTGGCGGCGATCGTCATGCTCATGCTGCTGACGGTCGGCGGACGCGCCTTCCTGCTCGCCTACCTGCCGGTGATCCTGCTAGCCGCTTCGACCGGCATCTGGCTGTTCTATATCCAGCACCAGTTCGAGCACACCTATTGGGCGACCGGCCCGGATTGGGATTTCCATGAAGCCGCGGTGCAAGGCAGCTCTTTTTATGATCTGCCCGCGGTGCTGCACTGGTTGACCGGCTATATCGGCTTCCACCACATCCACCACGTCTGCAGCAAGATACCCAACTACCGGCTGCGCGATTGTTTCGACCAGAATCCGGAGTTTCGGGACGTCAGGCGCCTCACTCTTCTCGACAGCCTGAGATGCGCCCGGCTCTCATTGTGGGACGAGGAGCGGCGCGTTTTGGTGTCGTTTCGCCATGCTTCCCGGCATGCTGCCCAGCGCGAGGGAGCGCCGGAGGGTTAAGAGCCGGGGCGCCGTGAGGGCAACTGGGGCTGCATCAGATCGGCGCCCTTGAAATAATGCTTTGCATAGGCGACCAAGGCGCCATCGCTCGGATGATCGACGGTCTCCACCCCGGCAATAATATCGATCAGACCGGGGTCATGGTGGTGGATATGTTTCACCAGCGCTGTCTTGGCGTTCGCCGGACCGGTGATGAGAACGGTGCCCGCGTGTTCTATCGACTCGGCAACGCGATGGAGAAAATCCTGATCCTCCGGCGCGTGCCCACTGCCGATGGACTGAGCTTTGTGATGGATATGCCGGGTCGGGTTATCTGGACGTAGCACCAAACGATCAACCTCCTCCCGCCCGAAATGGAACACCCGCGCCTCGTGATGGTCGATCCAGATGATGGCGTGATAATGACCGCTCATATCCTGCTCCTTGGCACATCGTGGATTGCCTGATGTCATCATAGCGGCAATCGGACAGCGTCAACGCAAACACCGGTAGGCTCAATCGTCATCCTTGAGTGCCCGCGCACCATGTCGGCGCGAGCCAAGGAACCGTCGCGGGAGCTCTGAAAGACCAAAAGGAGTTCGCGCACAGGTTCCCCATTGAGAGGCTGCAAAAGCGCGCCCGGGCCCACAGCGGGAAGAAGGCGCGATAGCCGTGATAGCTGAGCCCGGCAATAATGCTGTCCAAAACCCGCTGACCTTCGAGCACATTGAGGGGCGGCATGCGCTCGATATCGTCGCTGCAAACTATGTGCAGCGTCGGGCGGCTTCGCGGGCGCGCCGGGCTGCGTCGGCCACACGCGACTTTACCAGCCGCCGGGACATCTCGCCCTCCACATTAAAGGACGCGGACCGATCGCCCAACGCCGGGCCAGTGCAGGAAGCCCGGCCCGCGGCCATCGCGAAGGACAAGCTCCACCAATCGCCCGCCTTGCAGAAGACCCGAATGCGCGTACCGCCTGCTATCCGCGGCGGAACAACAATCGCCAATGTCGCCAAGTCAGACCCAGGACCAGCAGGCCCTCGCAAGCGCTCAAGACTGACGCCCATGGCGCGCCGATCAGTTCGGCCATGATTCCCAGATGTAGAAAGCCGACGAGGCCGGAGCCGATGCACAGCGACAGCACGCCGTAAAGACGGCTGCGCATCTCGGCCGGGGCGGCGAGATAGATGAGCGTCGCCTGCATCACGCTGAAGCCGGAGTTGGCGAGCCCAGTCAGCAACAACGCCGAACCCGCGAAAATTGGCTCTGGCGCCAGGGCAAACCCCATCAGCAGCACCAGGTAACTCAGCACCGCGCTGATATAGAGCCGATTGAAATGCGGCGGACGCGCCCACAGCGCTATCGCGATCGCGCCGAGGAAAGCCCCAATGCCATCCATGCTGGCGAGCATGCCAATCCCGCCCGGCGCCAAATGCAGGCTGTCCTGGCCGATGACCGGGATCATGCTGGTGAAGGGCCAGCCGAATACGTTGTAGACGACGGTAACCGTGAGCACCGCGATGAGGCGCGGATCGTGCCGGGCCAGCAACAATCCCTCGACGACATGCGCGAAGACGGCGCCTTTCGCCGCCGGCGCCAGCGCGTTGCGGTGTTGCAGCCGCAAGGCCGCGATCAGCGCCAGCGCGTAGCAGCCGACGCTGACCGAAAACGCGCCGGCGATGCCGATATGCGCCAGCATCAGCCCGCCGATCGTCGGGCCCAGCATGCGGCTCGCGTTGTTGGCGCCGACATCGATGGCCATCGCGGCGCCCATGCGGTCGGGACCGACGACCTCACCGATCATCACCCGGCGCACCGGGTTGTCGGCGGCCCAGGCGACGCCGTTGGCGAAGCTGGCGACCGCGAGGTGCCAGACTTCGAGGGCATCGGCGTAGGCGAGCCCCGCGACCGCGACCGCGCTCAACAGCAACGTCACGCCGACCAGGATCTGCGCGGAGCGCCGCTCGAATCGCTCGGCAACCGCGCCGATAATCGGACCGAACAGCACCATCGGCGCCATGCGCAACAGGGTCATCATCGCGACCTGAAACGCCGAGCTAGTGTGCTGATAGACAAAGACGCCGACCACCAGCATCTCGAGCCAGCGCACCGCGAAAACCACCAGCCCAATCAGCCATAACCGGCGAAAATCGGGCAGATAGATCAGGTGACGCCGTTTGGCGGCCGCGGCGGGCAGCGCGACAAGCGCTGGCAAAGTGGACATCGGCTCAAAAGGTCTTCGAGGCGGTTCCCGTGCGCGGCCGGTTGTTGGCCCGGCTGCCACTTTGTAGTCTACACGGGAAGTGGGGCGGCGTGACCGTTCTTTAGGCAGGGGTGCTGCGATGGATTTGGGACTCAAGGGAAAAAAGGCGCTCGTCACCGGCGGCACGCGCGGCATCGGTCGCGCCATTTGCGAGCAACTGGCCGACGAGGGTTGCCACGTCGCGCTGTGTGCGCGCAGTGCCGGCCCCGTGGGCGAAACCGTCGCCGCGCTCGAAAAAAAAGGCGTCAAGGCGTGGGGTGGAGCGGTGGATGTCGCCGATCTCGCGGCGCTCAAAGCCTGGGTCGGCGAAGCCGCCGGCGCGCTTGGCGGCGTCGATATTTTTGTCGCCAATGTCAGCGCCCTGGCACAGGGCATGGACGAGAACGCCTGGCGCAAGGGCTTTGAGATCGACGTGATGTCAACCGTGTTCGGTTGCGAGGCGGCGGTGCCCTTCCTCGAGAAATCGGCGGCCGGCGCGATTGTCGTCGTCGGCAGTACGGCGATGGCCGAGGTGTACGGCCCCACCCGCTCCTACGCCGCGGTAAAGGCGGCGGTGATCCCCTACGTGAAGGGGTTGGCGCGCAACCTCGCCGCCAAAAATATCCGCGCCAACGTGGTGTCGCCGGGCAATGTCTATTTCAAGGGCGGAGTATGGAACATCGTCGAGGAGCGCAATCCCGAGATGTTCAAATCGATGCTGGCACGCAATCCGACCGGGCGAATGGGTACGCCGCAGGAGATCGCCGACGCGGTCGCGTTCCTCGCCAGCCCACGGGCGAGTTTCATCACCGGCACCAACCTGATCATCGACGGTGCCCTCACCCAGCGGGTGCAGTTCTAGGCCGCCCGCGGCGCAGCCTTTTCTTTCGCCTCCTTGGCCGCAGGCGCGGCGGCGCCGGGCGCGGCGAAGGCGGCGCTCGCCGGCAAAGTGACGGTCGCCGTGGTGCCGGCATCGAGACGGCTGGCCAGAGTCAAGTCCCCGCCATGGAGCCGCACCAGTGAACGCGCCAGGGACAGACCAAGCCCCGTGCCGGGTTGTCGGCGCGTCAGGTGGGCGCCGGCCCGGCCGAACGGCTCAAAGGCATGGAGCACCTCCCCAGCCGTCATGCCGGTCCCGGTATCGGCGACCTCAATGGCGACACCGCCCTCCGGACGCGCGGTGCAGCGCAACTCGACCCTGCCGCCAGCCGGCGTGTACTTGATCGCATTCGACAGAAGATTGACCAGCACCTGCTTTATCGCCCGTGGGTCGACATTTAGGTCGGGGCAAGTGCCGAGCCCGGTTGCGGTTAGCGTCACCTTGCGCTGCTCGGCGAGCAGCTCGACAAGGTCGAGCGCCGAGCGGGCAAGGGCTGCCGCCGAGACGCGCATTGGCGTGATCTCTACCTTGCCTGCCTCGATCCGGGCGTTGTCGAGGAGATCGTTGATCAGCGACAGCAGATGCGAGCCCGCATCGTTAATGAGGCCGGCATATTCGAGATAGCGCGCGTTGCCGAGCGGCCCGAACATCTGTTGCCGGATGGTCTCGGAGAACCCGAGGATCGCGTTCAGCGGCGTGCGCAGCTCGTGCGCGACCTCGGCGAGGAAACGCGACTTCGTCCGAGTGATCTCATCGGCGCGCTCGGCCGCCGCCGCGGTCGTCTCCAGTCTGTCGCGCAATTTGCGCTCGACCGAAGCGCGCCGCTGGGTTTCGCGCCGCGCCGCCCGATCCCGCTTGTCGAGAAGGATTGCCAAACCCAATGCGGCGACGATCGCGACGATCGCGATCAGCACGAAGGGAACGGCGCCGCGCAGCGCTCCGACAGGATCGGTCATGGGCGGTCGATAACGCAGCATCAGTGGCAAGCCAGCAATCGCTTCGAGCTGGTCGCCGGGCGCGGCGACCTCGGCGTCAGTACCGAAAAGAGGCGCGCCGTCGGCGGTGACGATCTCGGCATGGCCGCTCGACAGACGTTCGAGCGGGGCTATTCCGTTTCGATCAAAGACGACGACGGCGATCCCGCCGGAAAATCCGTCGGCGCCAACCCACGGCTGCGCAATCGCGACAAGCTTGGTATCGGCGGTACCGATGTCGGTGACGACGAGAGGCGCAACGCCGGGGCGGAAAGCAACGACGCCGGCGACGGCATTGCCCAGCTCGGCGAGCCGGCCAGCATCGAGGCCGGTCGCAGCGCTCGCCAGCGGAGCGCCGGCCGGGTCCAATAGCAGGACGGCGCGCAGCCCTGGTGGCAAAGCGGGAAGGGCGCCGTCATCGGACGACCCGGCGGTTTTCGCATCGGTCATGCGGCGCAGCAGTTGGCGGTCGCGATCGAAAGCGGCCTGCGCCGTGTCGACGGCGTCGGTGGCCACCTGAGCCGCCAGCCGTTGATCCGCGGCTCGGCGGCCGGCGATGCCGAGTGCGGCCAACGCGATAACGGCGAAAATCGCGATCGTGGCCAGCGCGACAATCGCGCTGCGGCCGCCGCGGAAACCTGCGGCGCGGCGCGTATCGGCAAGGCGTAGTGTCATCGGCCGAATGTCCATGGCCCGAAGAGGCTCACGGTCGTAATTAGTCAGTCATCAAGGTTAATTTTGCGTTTAAACGTGGCAAATGCGCGCCGTTTCTCACCGCGGTACGCACCCATAAATGGCGAGGTTCTTCTCGGCCGAATAGGAGCGCAACGCCGGCACGCGCTCATACGCGGCGCAGTGCTGGCGCGCCAGCGGCTGCGTTGCGCTGACATCGCCGTAATACTGAATGACTACACCCTCGGCTTTGCCGTCCATCATGATGACGTTCTTAGGCTGCTGCGCGCACCCCGTCAGCGCGACGCAGCATGTCAACGTGACGAGGGCCATTCGGCGGTTCATCAATCCCCTCCACCGACCGCAGCTTGGCGGCTCGACCGCTGGCTGTCGACCCTTTCCCGGCGTGCGCCGGTTCCTTAAGATCGAGGCCATGAGTCCCCCGGCCGAATGGGTTGGCCCATGACCCTTCGCACGCCCTATCTCCTGTTTATCGGCGATGCGCCCGATCAGCTCGCCGCCAAGACCGCCGCCGGTGTCGCGTTCTGGCGGCCTGAGGCCTGTCTCGGACAGCTGCGCCTCCCGGGTTGCAAGGCTGACCTCAACCTTCCCGAGATGACGGTCAAGGAAGCGGCGAATGCTGGGGTCAAGACGGTCATCGTCGGCACCACCAATCGCGGCGGTGTTCTTGGCGAGGACTGGGAGCCACTGCTTGTGCAGGCACTCGAACTCGGCATGGATCTAGCGAGCGGACTGCACCATCGTCTGTCCGACATACCAGTATTGCGCGAGACGGCGGCGCGCCGCGGCCGGGAGATCGCCGACGTCCGCCACCCCGATCGCGAATTCCCGGTCGGCAACGGCCTCAAGCGGCCCGGCAAACGCCTGCTCACCGTTGGCACGGACTGCTCGATCGGCAAGATGTTCACCGCGCTCGCCATCGATAAGGAGCTGCGCGCGCGCGGCAGGAAATCCGACTTTCGCGCCACCGGACAGACCGGCATCCTCATCGCCGGCGACGGCGTGTCGATTGACGCGGTGGTCTCCGACTTCGTGTCGGGTGCGGTCGAATGGCTCTGCCCGGCGAACGAACCCGATCATTGGGACGTCATCGAGGGCCAGGGTTCGCTGTTCCACGCCTCCTATGCCGGGGTGACACTCGGGCTGATTCATGGCGCGCAGCCCGACGCGCTGGTTGTCTGCCATGAGCCGACCCGTCCGCATATGCGGGGTCTGCCGACTTACAAACTGCCCGATCTGAAATTGTGCATCGAGCGCAACATCGAGGCAGCGCAGTTGACCAACCCGGCGGCGCGTTGCGTTGGTCTCAGCATCAATACCGCCGGCCTGGATGGCGCGGCCGCGCGCGATTATCTGCGCGAGACCGAGGATCGGCTGGCGCTGCCTTGCGTCGATCCGGTGCGCACCGGGGTCGGCGCCATCGTCGACAAGCTCGACGCCTGACGCATGGCGCCATCGCCGCAGCGTCTCACGGTCAACCGCCGCGCCTGGCCGCTCGCGCAGGCGTTCACGATATCGCGCGGCAGCCGGACGACCGCCGAGGTCGTGGTCGCCGAGATTTTCGACGGCGACTATCGCGGTCGCGGCGAATGCGTGCCCTATCCGCGCTACGGCGAGAGCGTCGATAGCGTCGTTGCCGCGCTGGAGGCAATGAAGGGAGCCGTCTTCTCGGGGCTCGACCGGGAAGCGCTGCAGCGCGCGATGCCGCCTGGCGCGGCGCGTAACGCGCTCGACGCCGCGTTCTGGGACATCGAGGCCAAGCGCACCGATCGCCGCGTCTCCGATCTCGCCGGGGTCGGCCCGATGAAGCCGCTCGTCACGGCTTTCACGCTCTCGCTCGATACGCCGGAGCGAATGGGTCAGGCCGCCGCGGCGCAGAAATCGCGGCCGCTGCTCAAGCTGAAGCTGACCGGCGACGGCGATCTCGACCGGGTCGCGGCGGTGCGCGAGAACGCGCCGGCCGCGCGGCTGATCGTCGACGCGAACGAGGGATGGAGCGAGCGCCATCTGGCGGAAGTGATGCCACGTCTCGCCGAATTCGGCGTCGAATTGATCGAGCAGCCGCTGCCGGCCGGCAACGACAATGCACTCGCCGGGCTGCCGCATCCGATTCCCATTTGCGCCGACGAATCCTGCCATGTCGCCGCCGATCTCGATCGCCTCGTCGGCAAATACGACGCCATCAATATCAAACTCGACAAGACTGGCGGCCTTACCGAGGCGCTCGAACTAGCAAAGGCGGCGCGCGAGCGCGGCTTCGCGATCATGGTCGGTTGCATGATCGGCACGTCGTTGGCGATGGCGCCGGCGATGCTGGTGGCGCAGCAAGCCAGCGTCGTCGATCTCGACGGGCCGCTATTGCTTGCCGCGGACCGCAACCAGGGGCTGCGCTATGAGGGCAGCCTCGTTTACCCGCCGGAACCCAGATTATGGGGCTAGGCGATCCCGTCTTCGCGCCCCAGGGATTGGACGACGGTATCGCGGCGCTCGCCGGTGAGCCGGTCTTCGCCGCGATCCTCGACCGGGCCGGCCCGCCCCGGTTTCGCCGTCGTCGCAACGGGTTCGAGACCCTGCTCCACATTATCCTCGAGCAGCAAGTGTCGATCGACGCCGCGGCGGCGATGTTCCGCCGCCTCAATACGACGTGCGATCCGCTGTCGCCTACGACGTTTCTCGCGCTCGACGACGCGACCTTGCGTCGCTGCGGCTTCAGCCGGCAGAAGGCCGCCTACGGCCGTGGGCTTGCTGACGCGGTGGCCAACGGCTCGCTCGATTTCGCCCGGCTCGCCGAGGCTCCCGACGACGATGCGCTGGCCGCCCTGGTCGCGCTGAAGGGTATCGGCCGATGGAGCGCGGAGATCTATCTGATCTTCGGGCTAGGCCGCGACGATGTCTGGCCCGCCGCCGATCTCGGCTTGCAGTTTGGTGTCGCCAGCGAGCTGGGGCTCGGGACCCGGCTTTCGGAGCGTGAGCTGCGCGAGATCGGCGACCGGTGGCGCCCTTGGCGGACCGTCGCGGCGTGCCTGTTCTGGCAATCCTATCTGCACGCCCGTAAACGCAGCGCGCCGGCGCTGCCCGCCGAGCTCTATGCCTGAGTTTCAGGATTTCGGCAGGGTGATGACCTGGCCCGGGTAGATCAGGTTCGGGTCGCGGATGTGCTCCTTATTGGCCCCGAAAATCACTGTGTATTGGGTGCCGTTGCCGTAGGTCTGGCGCGCGATCATCCACAGCGAGTTGCCGGTTTGCACCGTGTACTTGCCGGTGCGGATGTTGGGCGTGGCACTGGCCGTCGCCGTTTGCGGTTCGAACGGCTCCGCCACCCGTTGGGCAACCGACCCGTCCGCGTTGAGCTGATCGACGCGCAGCTCGATCTTGCCCGTCGCTTGCGGGTGGGGTGACACGGAGGACCATTTCCCCGCGGGATCGGCGGTAATCGTGGCGACAAGCTGATTGTCGGCGTAGACCCGCAATGTCGCGCCCGCGGGAGCATGCCCGGAGAGCATCAACTTGCCGTTGGCGCCGTATTCGGCGGTGTCGAGCGACAGGGTTCCGCCGGTCGCGTTGGGAGTCTGCAGTGCTTGCGCCGGCTCGTTGGCATTGCCTGGCATCAGCACCGCGACCGTGCCGGCGCCTTGCGGCGTGGCGACCGCGAGAGCCACCGTGTCGGTCGATTTGGTTTTGGCGCCGGTCTTCGGCTCGACCGCTTCCAGGCTGAGTTGCCGCTCTCCCGGGGACATTGGATCGGTCGGCACCAGCACCCACTCGCCGCGGTCGTCCGCGGTAACCTGGCCGAGCGGTTTGTCGCCATCGAGCACGGTCACCTTGGCGCCAGGCGCGGCGCGGCCGGCGATCACCGCATGGCCGCTGGGATCGACCTTGACGATGTCAAAGCTTGGCACGACCGGACTGGGAGCGGACGGTGTCGGAGCCGGCGGCGGGGCGGCTGCTTGCGGCGGCGGGGCTTCGGCCGGTAGTGGAGGCACGACCTTCGTGGGCGGGACGCTATTGCTCCACAGGATGAACGCCACGCCGGCGATCACCACCGCTCCACCTAGCAGCCACGAGATTAAACGTCGCACCGATACGCTACCGCGATGTTCGCTCGGATGCGGCGGGAGTGTATGCCCCGGCAAGCCCGCTTGCAATCGGCCCCGGTTCGGGGGATGAGGATCGCTCGCGAGAAAGAAGGGAATTTGGTGGCAAATTCGATCCGGCGGCTCTGTGTTTATTGCGGCTCTTCGATCGGCGCCGACCCGCGTTATCGCGAGGCGGCGGCCGCGCTTGGCGCCGGGCTCGCCGCCGCCGGCATCGAGCTCGTCTATGGCGGCGGGCGCAACGGGCTGATGGGCGCGGTCGCCGATGCGGTGCTGGCCGGCGGCGGCACCGCGATCGGGGTTATCCCGCGCCACCTGCAAGATCGCGAGGTGGCGCATCTAGGCCTTAGCGAACTCGTCATCGTCGACACAATGCACCAGCGCAAGCAGGCGATGGCCGAGCGCGCCGATGCGTTCGCGGTCCTGCCTGGCGGCATCGGCACGCTCGACGAGACGGTCGAAATCCTGTCCTGGCGGCAATTGGGCCTCCACGACAAACCGGTCTACATCGTCGATATCGCCGGGTACTGGTCGCCGCTCGCGGTCCTGTTCGAGCATGTAGTGACGCAGAATTTCGCCGCGCCGCTGGTTCCGCGCCTGGTCGATTTCGTACCGGATGTCGGGGCATTGTTGGCCAAGTTCAGTCGCTAGGCAGTTCTGTTCGGACGATCCACGAAAGCTGTGGATCAGTCGGTGGAGAAATGGCCCTGGCGACGGCTTATCACCAAACGCGATCCGGGATTGATAATGTCTGCCTAATTAAAGGGCAGTTTTCCAATTGATTGAATTTAATTAAATTTGCGGCGAAGCCATTGCCTGGCTTTGTAAATGCTCGGTAAACCGTCGCCGTTATGGTCATCCGACGCCGATCCGCGACGGCGCCGAGGACACTGTTGGTAACTTTCCCGCATTGGAGCGTTGCAACGCGCCCCTTTGCTTGCCTCGCCGCCGACCGGCCTTTATCGTGCGCCGCCTCAAATCAGCCCGCCAAGGAAGCTTTATCAAGACCAAGGCGATCCAGTCCTATCTCGACTTTGACCCGAAGTAGTAACGAAAGCGGCGCGCGGAGGTGCAAGCATGTCAGATCTCGAAATCGTTTGGACGAAGGTTGATGAAGCACCTGGGCTTGCTACGTTTTCCCTTCTGCCAATCGTCCAGTCCTTCGTCGGCGCGGCCGGCGTGAAGATGAAGCTGAAGGACATTTCGCTGACCGGCCGCATCATCGCCAACTTCCCCGACAAGTTGAAACCAGAGCAAAAGATCAACGACGATCTCGCCGAACTTGGCCAACTCGCGATGCGCCCCGAAGCCAACATCATCAAGCTGCCCAACATCTCCGCCTCGATCCCGCAGCTGAAGGCTGCGATCAAGGAGCTGCAGAGCAAGGGTTACGACGTGCCGAACTATCCGGACAGCGACGCGACGCCAGCGGATAAGGAAATCCGCGCCCGCTACGGCAAGGTGCTCGGCAGCGCCGTCAATCCGGTGCTGCGCGAGGGCAATTCCGACCGCCGCGCCGCCGGCGCCGTGAAGCAGTACGCGCGCAACAATCCACATAAGATGGGCGCCTGGACCAAGGACTCGAAATCGCGCGTGGCGCACATGTCGGGCGGCGATTTCTACGGTTCGGAGGTCGCGACGACCATTGCGGCGCCGACCAATGCCCGTATCGAGTTGGTCGGCAGCGATGGCGCGGTCACGGTGCTGAAGGCGAAGACGCCGCTTCAGACCGGCGAGATCATCGACGCGGCGGTGATGAACCGTAAGGCGTTGCGTGCCTTCTTCGCCGCGCAGATCGACGCGGCGAAGAAGGACGGCGTCCTATTCTCGCTGCACGTCAAGACAACCATGATGAAGATCTCTGACCCCATCCTGTTCGGTCATTGCGTTTCCGTGTTCTTCGCCGATGTGTTCGAGAAACACGGCGCCACACTGACGCGCCTGGGCGTTGATCCCGACAACGGCGTGGCCGACATGCTGACCCGGATCGAGACGTTGCCGGAGGCTGAAAAGGCGGCGATTAAGGCCGATATCCAGGCCACCTACGCAAAGCAGCCTGGCCTAGCCATGGTCAATTCCGACCGGGGAATCACCAATCTGCACGTGCCGAGCGACGTGATCGTCGATGCATCGATGCCGGCGATGATTCGCGAAGGCGGGCACATGTGGGGCCCTGACGGCAAGCTGCACGACGTGATCGCCGCGATCCCCGATCGTTGTTACGCGACGCTGTTCCAGGCCGTCATCGAGGACTGCAAGGCGCATGGCGCCTTCGACCCGAAGACGATGGGCTCTGTGCCGAACGTTGGGTTGATGGCGCAGCAAGCCGAGGAGTATGGCTCGCACGACAAGACGTTTGAGGTCGCCACGGGCGGAACGGTGCGCGTGGTCGCCGATGACGGCACGGTTCTGCTGTCGCAGCCGGTCGAGACCGGTGACATCTTCCGGATGTGCCAGGTCAAGGACGCGCCGATCCAGGACTGGGTCAAGCTTGGGGTGCGCCGCGCGCGCCTGACCAGCACCCCAGCGGTGTTCTGGCTCGACGCCAAACGCGCGCACGACGCGCAGTTGATCGCCAAGGTCGAGACATACCTGAAGAACGAGGACACATCGGGTCTCGACATCCGCATCCTGGCGCCGGTCGAGGCAATGAAGTTCTCGCTCGATCGCATCCGCAAGGGGCTCGACACCATTTCCGTCACCGGCAATGTGCTGCGCGACTACTTGACCGACCTTTTCCCGATCATGGAGCTGGGAACGTCGGCCAAGATGTTGTCGATCGTTCCGCTGCTGGCGGGCGGCGGGTTGTTCGAGACCGGGGCCGGCGGTTCGGCGCCGAAGCACGTGGAGCAGTTCCAGCACGAAGGCTATCTGCGCTGGGATTCGCTGGGCGAGTTCCTGGCGCTTGGCGCTTCGCTGGAACATCTGGCGCAGACAAGCGGGAATAAGGACGTGCAGGTTCTGGCCGAGACGCTCGATGAGGCCAACGGCGAGATCCTTGAGTACAACCGTTCGCCGGCGCGGAAGGTTGGCGAACTGGATAATCGTGGCAGCCATTTCTACCTGGCGCTGTATTGGGCAAAGGCGCTGGCCCGGCGGGACAACAGCTCGGCAATGGCAGCCCGCTTCAAACCGGTGGCGGAGGCGCTGGCGGCCCACGAAGCCAAGATCAATGCCGAGCTGATCGCCGCGCAGGGTAAGCCGGTGGATACTGGCGGTTATTATCTGCCCGATCAGGCTAAGACATCGGCGGCGATGCGACCGAGTGCGACGCTGAACGCTGACCTCGCCGCTCTCTGACGCGCTGTCGGGTGGCGATGCCGAAGATCAAGGTGAAGAATCCCGTCGTCGAGTTGGACGGCGACGAGATGACCCGGATCATCTGGAGCTTCATCGTTCGACGGCACGCCCGATGTGGTCAAGTTCGCCGAAGCGCCGGAAAAGGTGCGCGTCGAGACGGTGGAATTGGGCGACATGACCCGTGACCTGGCGATTCTCGTCCGAGCCGATCACCCGTGGCTGACCACGAACCAGTTCCTCGACAAGCTCGACGGCAATCTGCAGAAGGCGATGGCGTAGCGTCCTGCCGCCTTCCCGGGAAGCGACGCGGCCACGAGAATTAAACCTCGCACCGGACGATCAAAGACGATGCGCGGGTGCCGGCACTGCTGACAATGCGGTAAACTTCCCGCGATTGCTTCCGGGAGCGGTGTAATGCGGCTGCTGATCGCCCTCTTGCTTGCATTGACATTCAGCGTCGGGGTGGCTTGCGCGGACGAGCCCGCTGCCCCGCCTGCTTCGGGGTGGATAGAGCAGACCCTGGCAAAGATCGAGGCCGAGGCGGCCGCCGATATCTCCACCGCGCCCTCGATTCCCATGGCGCTCGCGCGCGAGTGGCGCTCCTTCGATCGCAATGGCTCAACGCTCGGCGCGCTCGTCGATTTCATTTGGGTTGCGCTTGCCGCGCTTGTCGCGATCCTCGCCGAGACCGCCGCCGCGCGACTGCTCGGCCGCCACGCGCGCCGCCGCGCGGAGACGCGCGATAAGGGCCCCGGTCTCCCCGACCTGTTGCTGCTGCTGGTCTGCGATCTTGCCGGCCTCGCAGTCTTTATCGTGGTTTTCGGCTTGGAGCGGCGCCATTGGCTCGCCGGGGTCGGCGTCACAGAATATTTGGGTGCATTCGCCACCAACGTCCTGGTTCGCTGGCGGATCGCCACGGTCGTGCTTGGGGCGGTATTGCGACCGCACGAGGCGATCGGCCGGCTCGTCGAGATGCCCGACGGTGAAGCGAGCCGGTTGAGCCGGTTCCTGTCCGCGGCGATCCTGTCGATCATCCTGCTCGTCGGCTTTGGCCGGCTCGCGCTGATGGACGAGGATAGCGGCGCCGCTCACGTTATCGGCCTGCTCAACGCGCTGCTCGTCTGCGGCATTTACGTCGCGATTGTGTTTCGTGCCCGCGCCGCCACCGAGGCGCTTATTCGCGGACGCCGGCGCAGCGGCGTCATCGCCGCGATCCGTATCGGCCTTGCGCAAGCCTGGCTCTCGTTCGCGTTGCTGTTGATCGCCGGGCTCCTGGTGTTCTTTGTCGCCGGCCTGTCGCTCGGCCTTTTGTCCTATTACCACGCGGTGACCTCGACCCTTGGGGTCGGGTTCATCGTGCTGGTGCTCGACCGGCTGACCGAGCGGGTGTGGCACGACGAGGCCGATCGATCGCCCGACGCCGCGCCAGTTGGGATCGCCGAATTGCAAGCGCGTACGGTCCATCACATCGTCCGCGCGATCGGCCTCGTCATCGCGGCGATGGTGCTTGCCTGGATCTGGACTGGCGCGACCGGCCATTCCGATGCGGCCACCGAGCAGGCGTTACGCTCGGCCAGTTCCGCGGTCGGCACCCTCTTTATCGCCTTTGTCGCCTGGGAGCTGGTGCGCCTGGCGATCGATCGCCACCTGCTCGACGCCGGTCGCGGGCCGGCCCTGCCAGGCGCCGGCAGCGATGACGAGGAAGCCGCGCCCGCCTCGCGGCTGCAGACGATCCTGCCGCTGGTGCGCGCCGGTTTCGCGGTGGTGATTGGAACCCTTGCCGCGCTGATCGTGCTGTCGCGATTGGGGGTCGACACCGCGCCGCTGATCGCCGGCGCCGGCGTCTTTGGCCTGGCTCTCTCGTTCGGCTCGCAATCGCTGGTGCGCGACATCATCTCGGGCCTGTTCTACATGTGGGACGACGCGTTTCGCGTCGGCGAATACATCGATACCGGGCGGCTCAAGGGCACGGTCGAAACGCTCGGCATACGCTCGGTCAAGTTGCGCCACCAGAACGGCCCGCTGCACACGATCCCCTACGGGCAATTGGGCGCGGTGACCAATTTGAGCCGCGACTACGCGACAATAAAATTCAACCTGCGCCTCGAACCGGGGACCGACATCGAGCTGGTGCGCAAGACCGCCAAGCAGCTTGGCATCGCCATGCAGGAGGACCCCGAAATGGCGGCGGAGATCATCCTGCCGCTAAAGCTGCAGGGTGTCGCCGAAGTGGCCGACAACGCGCTGGTGCTGCGTTTCAAGTTCACCGCGCGGCCGGTCAAGCCGAGCTGGGTTCAGCGCGAATATTTGAAGCGGCTGGTCGCGGCGTTCGCCGAGAAGGGCATCAAGTTCGCCTCGGGCGCGATGATGATCCAGACCACGCCGCCGCGCGATGCTTCAGGCACCGAGCCGACCCCGCCGCGGCCGCCGCGCAAGCCTCCGTCGCGGTCGCGGCGGACCGCCAAGACCTCTGCCGCGGTTGAACCGGCGACGGTACCCGAGCCGGCCAAATAACCTAAAGGAGTTCCCCATGCGGATCGGCGTGTTCTATTTCCCGGTCGATTACGGCATCGACATCGTCGAATTGGCGACAACGCTCGAAGAGCGCGGTTTCGCCTCGCTCTACGTGCCCGAGCACACCCACATCCCGACCAGCCGCAAGACCCCGTTCGGCGGCGGCGGCGAGCTGCCCAAGCGCTACTCGCACACGCATGACCCGTTCGTCGCACTCAGCTTCGCCGCGGCGGCGACCAAGAAGCTGATCCTCGGCACCGGCATCTGCCTCATCCCCGAACGCGACCCGATCGTCACCGCCAAATGCGTCGCCAGCCTCGATCAGCTGTCGGGCGGGCGGTTTGTCTTCGGCATCGGCGGCGGCTGGAACGTCGAGGAGATGGAAAACCACGGCGCCGACTACAAAACCCGCTTCAAGCTGATGCGCGAGCGCATCCTGGCGATGAAGGCGCTGTGGACCGAGGACGAGGCCGCCTATCACGGCGAGATGGTGAATTTCGATCCGGTCTGGTCGTACCCGAAGCCCAAGCAGAAGCCGCACCCGCCTATCCTCCTGGGCGGCGAGACCGACTACACGCTGCGCCGTGTCGTCGAGTATTGCGACGGCTGGTTCCCGCGCCCGCAGCGCGGCTGGGACATCCGCCACGAGCGCGACCGGCTTCGCGCCATGGCCGACAAGCACGGGCGCGATTTCGCCGAGCTGTTCATCTCGGTGTTCCGCGCTCCGGCCGACAAGGCTGCGCTCGCCGATTACCGCGACGCCGGCATCCAGGAGGCGGTGCTCGAAATTCCCGACCAGAGCCGCGACGAAATCCTCAAGGTCATCGACCGCTACGCGCCACTGCTGGGTTAGCTCGGCAACAAACTTGGGCGGGTTGAGGGGTTTGACGTGACGCCGCAAATGTTCTTGTTATGTTCCATTTCGGCCGATGTAGGCCGAGGTGGTCATTCGATCCGGATTGACAAGCCCGGGGGCGAAAAATTTCTGAACAGGCCATTGGCGATTTGTTCTAGCGTTGCCGACCGGAATTGAAGGCACGGGAGAAAGCCAATGCGCGTCAGCATCCTCGACGATTACCAGGGCGTCGCGCTCGACATGGCCGATTGGTCGCCGGTGCGCGACCGCGGCATCGAGATCGCGGTCGAGCGCTTCCCGTTCGCCGACGAGGCGGACGTGCTGCGTTCGCTCGCCGACAGCGAGATCGTCTGCGCGATGCGCGAGCGCACCGTGTTCTCCAAGCAGATCGTCGACAAGCTGCCAAAGCTGAAGCTGCTGATCACCACCGGGATGCGCAACGCCTCGTTCGACATGGAGGCGCTGAAGGCTCGCGGGGTCACCGTGTGCGGCACCGGCGGGCCGGGCGGCGGCAATGAGGACACCGCCGAGCTCGCCTGGGGCCTCATCCTCGGCGCGGCCCGGCGTATCGCCGAGGACCACGCGTTCATGCGCCAGGGCGGCTGGCAGACCCGTATCGGCCACCGCATGGCCGGCAAGACCATTGGCTGCCTCGGCCTCGGCCGGCTCGGCAGCGCGGTGGCGCGCGTCGGCATCGCCTTTGGCATGAAGGCGATCGCCTGGAGCCAGAACCTGACCGCCGAGAAGGCCGCCGAGCAGGGGGTCGAGCGGGTCGAGAAGGACGAGCTGTTTCGGCAGTCCGACGTGCTCTCGGTGCATCTGGTGCTGAGCGCGCGCAGCCGTGGTCTAGTGGGCGCGCGCGAGATCGGGCTGATGAAAAAGAGCGCGATCCTCGTCAACACCTCGCGCGGGCCGATCTGCGACACCGACGCGGTGATCGCCGCACTCAAGGAGGGCCGGCTCGCCTATGCCGGGTTCGATGTCTACGACAAGGAGCCGCTGCCGATCGACCACCCGTTGCGGACCTGTCCCAACGTGATCCTGACGCCGCATATCGGCTACGTCACCGACGAGAACTACCGCAGTTCGTACCCGCAATACGTCGAGGCGATCATGGGGTTTCTCGACGGCAAGCCGGTTCGGGTGATCGGGGGCTAGCCGCGACCGATGTCTGGCGCTGAGGTGCTGATCCGTCCGTCGCGCGATGAGGACGTCGCGGCAATCACCGCGATCTACGCCCATCACGTGCTGTACGGCATCGCCTCGTTCGAGGAGGTGCCCCCGGCGGCCGAGGAGATGGCGCGGCGGCGCGGCGACCTAATCGGACGGGGCTTTCCTTACCTCGTCGCCGAACGGGCGGGCAGGGTTGTCGGCTATTGCTATTCCGGGCCCTACCGCGCGCGTATCGGCTATCGCTACACGGTCGAGGACTCGGTCTATATTGAGGCCAACGAAGTTGGCCGCGGCATCGGCCGTAAGCTGCTGGCCGAGGTTATCGAGCGGTCGACCGCACTCGGCTACCGCCAGATGATCGCTGTCATCGGCGGCAGCGAGACGCTGCCGTCGATCAACCTGCACAAGGCGCTAGGCTTTGCCCATATCGGCACATTCCCCGGCATCGGTTTCAAGTTCGGGCGCTGGATCGACTCGGTGTACATGCAGCGCGCGCTTGGGGCGGGCAATACAACCCTGCCGGGTTGAGGAGGAACATCATGGTCGAGGCTTTTGCCGACCCCGCGGCGATCAAGGGGTATCACGCGCACATCTATTACGATCCGGCGAAGACGAAGGCGGCCGCGGCCCATTTGCGCGAGGGGGTCGCAGCGGCGTTTCCAGCGGCGACGGTGGGCAGCTGGCACGACGAGGCGGTCGGCCCGCACACCGTGTCGATGTACCAGGTCGCCTTCTCGATCGAGGATTTTCCGAGGTTGGTGCCGTGGCTGATGCTCAACCGCGCCGGGCTCGACGTGTTGGTCCACCCGCTCGCCGGCAACGCCTATGACGACCACACGGTTTATGCGATGTGGCTTGGCGACAAGCTGCCGCTGAAGCTTGACGTGCTAAAGCGCGCCGGCTGAGCGATCTGCGCCGCGGCGCCCAATGAAAACGGCCGGGCTAGCCCGGCCGTTGAATGGCTTCGGATGTGGCCGAGCGGCTACCAGGTGCGCTCCGGGCCGCAATCGACGTGGACGAAATCCGATTCCGGATAGTAGCCGACGCCGCCAAGCCGGCACTGCTCGGCCAGGCTCAGCGCGGCGGCGTGCACCTGGCTGAGGTCGCGCCCCTCGCAGTTCATGTCCACTGCCATGCCGTACATGTGGTAGCTGTTGGCGGCGACGCCATCGCCGTGGAGCCACAGGCGGTGATTGGTCGTCGGCGATCGGTAGCCGCACACCACCTGTATCGGGTGATGCACTTCGAGCCGGTCGCGCAACCGGCCAAGGACATCGAGCACGCCGGCGTTCATGGGACGCACTTCGTCCGTATGATGGTCGCGCAGCACCCAATTGATGTCGCGCACCACCTCGCGGATGTAGTGGCCGTTGGCCCAATACACCTCGCGCAGGCTTTCACCGGTATGGATGTTGTAGAGCGAGATCGAACGCGGTGCGAAGGATACGGCCGGCGCGGGTCTGATAAATGCCACGCCTGTGGCGACGGCCGCGACACCGAGAAGTCGGCGTCGGCTCAACAATGGAGACGACAATTGGCTAACTCCCCCCGGACAAGCTCGGTAGGCCATAACACCGGGAAATGCGTTAGATCAACCCTTGAGGTGCAAAAAATGCATCCCAGGAGCCGATTTTGCTCAACGCTACGATTATCGGTTGAGCGCGCCGCGCCGCCAATCAGCCGCGACGTTGGTTGGGGGCCCCGCGCGTGGCGACGGGCACTTGCGGCGAGTGGCTGAGACGCTGGGCAATCGCGGCATCGCGCTGATAGACGTCGCGGCGGAACTCGAGCGTGCCGTCATCGTCGATGAAGGCGGTCTGATAGACGATGAAGACCGCAATCGGCTCGGGCAGGTTGCGGCGGCTGGTGACACCGGTATTGATCGCCTTGGTGATGTCGCCCTCGGCAATTCCCATCAGCAGAGAGCCGAGCTGACGCGGGTTCTGCACCCGCACGCAGCCGTGCGAGAGCCGCCGGTTGGCGAGCGCGAAATAGGAGCGCAGAGGCGTGTCGTGTAGGTACACGTCGAACTTGTTCGGCATCTCGAACTTCAAGCGCCCGAGCGCGCTGTAGGGTCCTGCTTCCTGCTGGATCGACCCGTTGTCGCGCATCGTCATGTGATGCTTTTCGAGGTAGTCCGGATCGGCATCGAGCAGCGGCGTTATTTCCTTCTGGGCAATTCCGTAGGGGATGTTCCAGGGCGGGTTGTAGAGCAGGCTGACGATCTGGGCCTGGAATTCGGGGGTCTGCTTGTCGGTTTCGCCGACCACCACACGGGTGGTGAAGGTTGGCGCCCCGGCGCGGAAAAGCGCGAGCTGTGCGCTGGCGGTATTGACCCACACCCGGTCGCCCGGCAGGTCGCGGGCGAGCCAGCGCAGGCGCTCGAGATTGACGGCGATCTGCCGCGCGCGCGCTTCCGCCGGCACGTTCAATTCGACCAGCGTCGGGGCGCCAAGCTTGCCGTCCGCCGGCTGAAGGCCGTAGCGATCTTGAAATTTCTTCAGCGCCTGAACGGTCTCGTCGTCGAAAACATTGGTCGCATAACCGGCGCGCAGGAAGCCCTCTACCGAAAGCCGCTGTTGCAATAGGCGGAAGCGATCCGGCGTCTGGCTTTCGGGCACATGCGGCCAACCGCCAGCCTTGACCAGCGCCAGATAGGATTGATAGGCGCGGCGCAGCCCCTCGTAGGCCGGCGTGTTTGGCGCCAGCGCGTTGATCGTCGTCTCTGGATTGGCGCTGGCGATCGCGGCGTCGAGCGCGGCGACGACATCGACGGAACCAGGCGCCAGGTCCTGGTCATCCGGGCGCGCCTCGGCGGGATACGCGCCGCGGGCGAGCGCATCGGCGTAGCCGAGAAACGCGTCGCTCAGCAGCATCTCGCGCTCGGTCGGCGACAGCGCGGTCTTGGCGAAGGCCGAGACATGGAACAGGTCGGGGTCGAGACCCTGGTCGCCGGCGTTCAGCACCGCGTGCCAAAGCGCTGTCGCCTGCGTCTGGTGTGCGCTCCAAACCGCCTCATAATTGTGCGCGGCATAGAACTTCCGCAGCAGCGCGGCGTGAACAGGCTCCCCGCCAATGGTGAGCACGCCCGGGGAATCGAGCCGCGTCTTGATATCGGTGTCGCCGGGAACCGGGTTTAGCGGCGCCGTTAGCGGCAGCGCCGTATCGTCGGTCGCTGGCGGGGTGGCCGCCGGCGCGCCGCCGGCCCAGACCGCCGCGACCAGAGCCGCGGCGGCCGCGACGCCCATTCCCGCGGTCCAGCGGTGGCGCCGGAGCCGCGATGTCAACAAGACCAAACGCACGCCGTCCTCGCTCCCGGCAACCGCCGCCTCTGACTACTGAACATCGTCAACAAGTCGCCGCTCCCCATAGCGGCGGTTCCGCCGCCGATACTTGGCGCAGCGATTATCGACCGTCAACTTATAGGATATCGGCTTATAGGTTATCTGCCATGACAAGGCCGCATCTATTCTGCAATCCAATTGGCAAAGACGGCTAGGTGTGGCACCGGCGCAACGGCAATTTTGCCTTCGCGCTCGCTACTTCCGGTGCTATCGTCGCCGGAAAAGAACGACGGACGAGGGGGCGATGAACCGGTACATCGCATTCGCCGTGTTCCTGGGCATCGTGCTCGCGGGCACTGGAGCGTTCGCCGCCTGCCCGGCGCCGCCGAGCCATCCGAAGCCCCAGGCAAAGAGCCAAAAGACCCACCAAGGCTGCATCGACCTTAACGGGCTGCCGCAGATTTCCGCCAATATCGTCGCCATTGAGCCGCTGCCGACGCGCAAGGCGGCGGCCCCGATTAACCCCGACGACAAGCCTTATAATGGGCCTACCCTTAGTCTAACCAAACCGAATCCAGGGGTGAGACCGGCGCCAACCGTCGGCTATCACTGGTCGCTCGACTGAACCGCGAACGCGGTGGCCGGACGCGGGCCGATATAGGCTGAGGACGGTCGCACCAGGCGGCCTTCGCGCTGTTGCTCCTGCGCATGGGCGAGCCAGCCGGCGCAGCGTGCCACCGCGAACACCGGCATGAAGACGTCACGCGGCAGCCCGACCGCGTCGAGCAAAAGCGCCGCGTTGATCTCGACATTGGGCTGCAGCGGCGGCCGGTCGGGCTTAAGCTTCGCGAAGGCGGCGCCAACGGCGCGTTCGACCTCGGCGGCGAAGGCTAGCCGGCCCGCCGCGGGACCGAGCTTGGCACCAAGCCGGCGCAACGCATCGCCGAGGATCAGCGCGCGAGGGTCGCCGCCTTTGAACACGCGGTGACCGAAGCCCATCAGCCGCTCGCCGGCGGCGAGCTTCTGCTCGGCCCAGATGGCGACATCGCCGCTTGCCTCGGCCTCGTCGAGCATGTCGAGGGTCGGGCCAGGGGCGCCGCCGTGCAGCGGGCCGGTAAAGGCGCAATAGGCGCCCAACGCCGCCGAGGCCAGCGACGCCCGGCTCGAGGCGATGACCCGCGCGGTGAACGCCGAGGTGTTGAGCCCGTTATCGATCAGCGTGGTCCAGTACGTGTCGAGCGCCTCGCTCATCGCCGGATCGACCTCGCGGCCGTGAACCATGCGCAGGAGGTCGGCGGCGGTGGAAAGGCCTGGGTCGGGGGGCAGCGGCGCCAGGCCTTGGCGGCGGCGCAGTAGCGCGCCGATCGCCACCGGCAGGGTCGCGAGGATCGATGCGGGAGGCGCTTTGTCGCCAAGAAAGGCGAGCGCCAACCGCACCCCCTCGACCGGTGGCCGCGCGGCTGCCGGCGCCGAGCCAGTCGGCGATCGACGCGAAGGCGTCGGCCCGCGCCGCACCCAACCGCGCGCGGATGACCGCGCGGTCGAGCGGATCGGGGGAAAATTCTTCCCAGAGCAGGGCGACCGCCCCCTCATAGCCGAACCCGGCGACAAGCTCGGCCAGAGGATGGCCGCGCACCCACAGAATGCCCTGCGTGCCGTCGCTGTGGCTCAGTACCGTTTCGGCGGCGATCAGCCCGGCAAGTCCACTATCCATCGCCCGCTCCCGCTCCAGCCCGGATCGTCACCGGAGGAACAGCGATCCGAGGCGAGCGCGGCGCGATTGTCAATGCCGCGGCGGTTGTGTGTCTAGCGTCGGCCAGGGTCGTCGTCAGCGACGTTCTGGCGATGGTTCGGCCGGTCGTAGAAGGCACGTTGCTTGTTGTGCCACGCGGACCGCTCGGCCGGATCGATGACACCGTCATGGTTGGCGTCGATTTGGTCGAAGCGGTCGCGGAAACGCCGATCGCGCTCCGCCGGCGACATCGCGGCGAAGTAGTCGTAATAGGCCTTTTGCCGCTGGAGGCTCGCCCGCCGCGTTGCGCTCAGATCTTTCTCGGCCAATTCGGCCGCGATCTGAGTTTGGCGCTGGTCGATGAAATGCATCCGCCAGTCGCGATACTGGTCGAAGGTGATGGTGTCGGCCGAGGCCGTCGGCGCCGGCGCGGTCGCCGCGATGGCAGGAAGCGGCGCGGCCGCGAGAAGCGCGGTCGCGGTGAGGAGCGCGTAACGGGTCATGCGAGTCATCGTCGTCTCTCCCTACTGGCGTTAAACCTTGATGAGAACAAACCAGCGACAAAGTCATTCGTCAAGGGGAATTATATACTTGACTGATGGACAGGTTTGGGATACGTTCTGCATCAAGGAGATAGGCGATGCAGACCCCCGAGCTACTCAGCGACCCGGTTTTCCACGATGAAGAAGCGGCGCGCCTCTATCTCCAAGAGGTTCGCTGGCCGGATGGCGTCTATTGCCCGTTCTGCGGCACGTTCGACGGGATCAAGCCGCTAGGTGGCAACAGCATGGGGCCGGGCTGGTTCTATTGCGAAAGCTGCCAGGACAAGTTCACGGTGCGCGTCGGCTCGATCTTCGAGCGCAGCCATATCCCGCTGCATAAGTGGCTGCTTGGCTTCCGCCTCATGGCGTCGAGCAAGAAAGGTGTCTCGGCGCACCAGCTATATCGCACGCTCGGGATCACTTACAAGAGCGCTTGGTTCCTCGCGCACCGTATCCGCGAGGCAATGAAGCCGCACGAACCGCCGATCCTGGGCGGCGAAGGCAAGGTGGTCGAGGCTGACGACACGTTTTGGGGGCCGGAAGCCAAAGGGCTTCATTCCAAGGATAACTGGAAGTTCGTCAACGGCGTCGGCTGGGTTCCGAAGGTCGTAGACAAGAAGCAGAAAATCGTCTCGCTGGTCGAGCGCGACGGCAAGGTCGTGTCCGTGCATGTGAACGACCTCACGTCGCAGACGATCTACAAAACCTTCCATGCCTTTGCCGACAAGCGCAGCCGTCTCAATACCGACGAAGGCCGCCCGTACATGATGCCCGGCAGGTATTTCGCGGCGCATGAGACCGTGAACCACGGCGAGGAAGAATATGCGCGTGACGGCGCGGTCGGGCGCGTGACCACGAATACCGTCGAGGGCTATTTCGGCGTGTTCAAACGTGGGATGCGCGGCACTTACCAGCACTGCGGCGAGCAACACTTGCATCGCTATCTGGCGGAATTCGATTTCCGCTACAACAACCGCAAGGCCCTCGGCGTCGAGGATGCAGAGCGCACTGAACGCGCCATCAAAGGCGCGGCTGGCAAGCGCCTGACCTATCGGCGGACCTCGTAGCGCAGCGTAGGAAACGCCGCGGATCACCGGTAACGATTTCCAAAATCCCCTAGCGCCTACCGAGAGCCGGAACAGCTAGAGTTCCCCTTTAATTTCAAAAAAGATTCAACTCTGCGCGAATATCCCGTGGAATCCACAACCGACGGCGGCAGCCGCAACGGCCAACTTATCATGTGCAGGGAGAAGCCCAGATGAAGCTAATTATAGTCCTATACGTAGTCCTCAATACCGGCCCTGCTACGATGCAGAGCGATAGAACTACCTGATACGTATGAGAATATGACATGTGCTGATGCGGTTGCGAAAAGTAAGGCGACGTATATCCCTGGGGAATATACGTCTGGTTCTAAGGCCGTAGAACTGCGAATGGGGTTCCTTTGTGTTCCCACAGGGAAAACCGCAAAGTAGAACGAAGAGCGAGTCGCTCACCCATCAGTCCATAACTTGCTGATTCAAAAGAGTCCTGATAGATGCATCGAGCGATCTGCTAGAATGTGTCCTACCGGGACGGCTATTCCATGTTGAACATGTCCCGGAGGCGTAAAGCGGCTTCGTCCGAAAATACCTGCGCGATGATTTCAACGCGCCCGATTTCGTCCGAACCCCTTTGCTCGAATAAAAAGTAACCGCCGGGGTTAGCAACCTGCTGATCCGACAAGGCTAACCGCCGGTCGGTCAAGGGCGCGATGCAAAGCATCCGGTCATTGTCCAGGTTAACGCTAAAGTACATCATCTCGTCCATCGGTATCTCCACCTTTTAGGAAAGAAAAAATGCCCGAACAAAAAACTCATCGCGAAGTCAAGTCTCCGCAAATGGCAGCGCGTTCTTTGGCCGATTACATGGTAGCATCCGAAACCGCCAAGCGGCGGATCGTTCAGGACTGCAAGTACCGCGCGATCGCCCGCCTTATCCAGCATGACGACGCGAAGATGGCGGTCGGCAAATATTTTCGCGCCGGCTTGAAGGATACCGCGGCCATGTCGGCCGACGCACAACGGCTGCGGCGCCAAATGGCCGACACGCCCTTTGACCGCGATGTCCTTGATCACAACGCCGATTACATCGATAGGTTCGTCGAGGTCTCTGGCAACGTCGCAATGCCGAACGCCGACATTTTGCCGCCGGGACGTACGCCACCGATTACGCTGGGCGGCGTCAAAGTGACCGAAGAACTGCAATTCCGCCTGCGGCGCGTAATGGCGCGGACGAACCGCGTGCGCCTCGGCGGGGGATCGTTGCGGTACGCCAAAGGGCAACGCTTGAACCCGAATGTCGCGGCATGGCAGTCCGCGTTCCTGTTCGGCTACCTCAACCTGACCAAAGACGAACCCGAGGCCGAGCCGGAGCTTCAGCTGTGCCTGACGGTCGATGCGCATACCGGCAAGGTTTATGGCGCGCCCGGCAACTCCGTGCGGCGGCTCCACAATATCGAGGCGGCGTGCATGTCGATTGCCGAGCGCTGGCAGAATGTCCCGCCGCCGCCGGGGGCCGTCCTCGACTAAATTACGCCTTGTCCTTCGGACTGCGCGGGCCGCGATGGTGAGGCGCGCGCGTCCGCTTTGGCGTGACATCCTCCGGGACGGTTTGGCGCGGCTTGTGCGGTATTTGGAACGCGCGGCGTAGACCGTGCTGAAACCGCTCGGCCATCCCCGGTTCATCTTCAATCGCGAGCTGATCTGACCCACCGCGCTTCGTCTTTTCAGCCATCCTTGGTTCCCGCAATGACAGTAGGCTTCGTAGCATATATCGACGAGTCCGGCGACACCGGCATCCAGCAGGTCAAGGGGAAGCGGCTTTTTGGTGCCCAGAGCGAATGGCTTGTCCTGTCCTGTTTTCTCGTGCGTGCCGAAAACGATTCCAAGGTACCATCTTGGGTGCGGGAGATTGCCGGCCAGTTCCGCAATCATCAGCGGCCCGGCTTGCATTTCGCCGATTTGATCCCGGTCAAAAAAGCCATTGCTTGCAAAATGCTGGCTGCGAAGCAGTGCCGTCTTTTTGTCGTCCTGTCGAACAAAAAGAATATCGAAGGCTATCGAAACCCGAACCTGGACGACAACAACAAGGCTTGGATTTATTGGTTTCTCTCCCGTCTGTTGCTCGAACGGGTCACCGAGTTTTGCGAGGCATTGGTTCCTGAGACCGAGCGCGGCCAGAGCAAATTGCGGATCACTTTCGCCCGGCGCGGCGGACTGAGGTACGCGGATTTTGCGGCATATTTGCGCAAGCTTGAAAAACAGAGCCGCGCTGGGACATTGGTGCTGGGTAAGGGCGATCTTCGCTGGTCGCTTATCGATGCAGACGAAATTTTCGTTCTCGACACCGCGAACCGCGACGGATTGCAGCTTGCCGATATCGGCGCTGGCGCTTTCTTCCAGGCAGTCGAACGCAACCGGCCAGGTGATTGCATCGCCGACTATGCCGAACTGTTGCGGCCTATTGTTGGCAAAGATGCCTACGGGAACCGCTTGGGTTTTGGCATCAAGACGATGCCACTGCTGCATGAAATGAACCTCTGGCCTCAGCAACGCGCGGTGTTCGAGTCCTACGGGTACGACCCAGACGGTTGGCAGGCCCCCGGCTCCTGATACCACCGGCGCATACGTCCGGCTGGTGCACGCGAATTGGCCCCTCGGAGTGGTACCGGCGAGCCTGCCGAATTGATCCTCGCCAATTCATCAGTTGAATCAAGCGATTAACCTAAGCCATTGGCGTAAATCGGGTTTTCAGTTTTTCAGTCAAGTATATAATTTCCTTAGTCAAGTAATTTTGTTCATGTTTTATCCCTCTCGGTGGTCTTGCTCTCGCGACCGGCGCATGGCACAAGCGCGGCGGTTTGAGGACGGGGTGGCATGCCGGATTTCGCCATCGAGGATGACTGCCGCGGCGTGGTTTGCGGCGTCGACGAGGCCGGGCGCGGGCCGCTCGCCGGCCCGGTCGTCGCTGCGGCAGTGATTATCGACCGCGACTGCTTCACCGCCGAGTTGGCGGAAACTCTCGACGATTCAAAGCTGCTGCGCCGCGATGTGCGCGAGGCGTGCTACCGCGCTTTGTGGAATTGTGCACGGATCGGCATCGGCGCGGCGAGCGTCGCCGAGATCGATCGCATCAACATCCTGCGCGCCAGCCTCAAGGCGATGGCGCGCGCGGTCGCCGCGCTTGGGCAGCCGGCCGATATCGCGCTGGTCGACGGCAACATCGCGCCGCCGCTTTCCTGCCCCGTGCGCACCGTGGTCAAGGGCGATACTCTGAGCCTCAGCATCGCCGCCGCCTCGGTCGTCGCCAAGGTCACCCGTGACCGCATTATGCGCGCTCTGTCGCCGCGCTACGCCGATTACGGCTGGGAGACCAATGTCGGCTACTCGACCGAAACTCATCTCGCAGCGATCGGCCGGGTGGGGGTGACGCGGCATCACCGCCGCTCGTTCGAGCCGGTCCGGCTCGCTGTGGACGGGCCGCCGAACCTCGACCTCTTTACGCTTAAACCAATCGAATAATTGACGGATTCCGCGCAGGCGCGCAGATTCCCCGGATGGGATCGGCTCAGACCGCACTGCTCGACGGTGTTTTTGACGGCGATTGCCTCGCGGAAATGGCGCGTTTGCCGGCTGCTACGGTCGATCTCGTCTTCGCCGATCCGCCCTACAATCTTCAGCTTAGCGGAGAGCTGCACCGGCCCGACAATAGCCGGGTCGACGGGGTCGAGGCCGACTGGGACAAGTTCGCCAGTTTCGCTGAGTACGACCGGTTCACTCGCGCCTGGCTCGGCGAATGCCGGCGTCTGCTGAAGCCGTCGGGCGGGCTCTGGGTCATCGGCAGCTACCACAACATTTTTCGCATCGGCGCGATCCTCCAGGATCTGGGCTTCTGGATCTTGAACGACGTGGTCTGGCGCAAGGCCAACCCGATGCCGAATTTCCGCGGCCGGCGCTTCACCAACGCGCACGAGACGCTGCTGTGGTGCGCCGCTGACCGCGACGCTCGCTATACCTTCAATTACGAGGCAATGAAGGCGCTCAACGAAGACGTCCAAATGCGCAGCGATTGGTTGATCCCGATCTGCGGGGGGCCGGAGCGGCTGAAAGGCGGCGACGGCAAAAAGGCGCATCCGACGCAAAAACCCGAGGCGCTGCTACACCGCGTGTTGCTGGCGTCGAGCCGGCCGGGCGAGCTGGTGCTCGATCCGTTCTGCGGCACCGGCACCACCGGCGCGGTGGCAAAGCGGCTGGGAAGACGCTTTATCGGCATCGAGCGCGACCCGGCCTACGCGGCGCTGGCGCGCGAGCGCATCGCCGCAATCATCCCGGCCGACAGCGAAACGGTGGCGATCGCGTCCCGGCGCGAGGCGCCGCGCGTTCCGTTCGGCAGCCTAGTCGAGCGCGGGCTGGTGCGGCCCGGCGAGGTGCTGTTCGACCAGTCCGGGCGCTGGACCGCGCGGGTGCGCGCCGACGGCAGCCTGATCTCGGCCGAGCATAAGGGCTCGATCCATTCGGTCGCCGCGCAGCTGCAAGGCGCGCCGGCATGTAACGGCTGGGCGTTCTGGTACGTGCAGCGGCAAAGTGGGGCGGTGCCGATCGACGCGCTGCGTCAGCAGGTCCGCGCCGAAACCCACTGACGGTGAAAACGATGGTCTACGACCGCAACAACGTCTTCGCCCGCATCCTGCGCGGCGAGATCCCCTGCACCAAGGTCTACGAGGACGAGCATGTGCTCGCCTTTCGCGACATCCAGCCGCAGGCGCCGAGCCATGTTGTGTTGATCCCCAAGGGCGAATACGTCTCGGCCGACGATTTTTCCGCCACCGCCTCCGACGCCGAGCTCGCTGCATTCATGCGCGCCATCGCCAAGATCGCCAAGTCGGAAGGGATTTCAGAAGGCGGCTACCGCATCGTCTCGAACCACGGCAAGGCAGCGCATCAGGCGGTGCCGCACTTCCACTTGCACCTGTTCGGCGGCCGCGACCTTGGCGCGCGGCTCTTGCAGCGGACTACGCGCTTCAGAATAGCGAGCAGCCGGTCCGGGATGGGCTCGCCGACGACGCTGCCATAGAGCGCATGCAGCACGTCCTCGCCGTGGCTTTCGCCGGAAAGAAAGGCGCGAATGCGGCGATCGACCGAGCCGCGACCGCTGTTGTCGTTGTGGTGACGGACGTGATGAGCGGAGAGAGTCTTGAGATTGTGCTGCATCTTCGGTCGCTTCGATTTGTCCACGGTTAAGGCCAAGGTGCGCTTTCCGAATGTGAACAGTGTGTAACAGGTTTGTATCCTTTAATCGCCTTGCATGTCTTTCATGCGTTAAACGCATGACGCGGTGAGGGGGCGGCGAAGTGGCCCAAATGCGCTATATAGGGGTCCAACGTCGCCACGGACGAGACGAAATGACCACCGAAACCATCGACTACCTCGACCTGTTCCATCAGCGCGGCGATGCGATCGCCGACGCCTGCACCCGTTGCGGCGATTGCTTTCGCGCCTGTCCGATGACCGAGCCGGGCGGGATCGCCGATGCGAATCCGGGCGAAACCACCGCCGCGATCGTCGATCTGATCACCGGCGGCGCCGGTAATGAGGACGCGATCCGCTGGGGCGAGATTTGCAGCGGCAGCGGCAATTGCATCCCGGCCTGCCAGCACGGGATCAACCCGCGCTTCATGGTCCAACTGGCGCGCGGCCACGCCCGGCGCAACCGCGACGGCAAGCCCCTTGAGACCCGCTGGCGCGGCGCCTTTCAGAATATGAGCCGCGGCGTGCGGGTGCTCTCGAAGCTGCAACTGCCGCCGGAAACCCTGGCCCGGTTCAAGCGCTCGCCCGAACCGCGTGCGACGCCGCCCGACATCGTCTTTTATACCGGGTGCAACGTCGTCAAGACGCCGCACATCGCGCTCATGTGCCTCGACGTGCTCGATAAGCTCGGCGTCACCTACGAGGTGATGGGCGGGGTCGGCCAGTGCTGCGGCGTCTACCAGTTCCGCGAGGGCGATTTCGCCAATAACAGCAAGATGGCCAACGCGACCATTCAGGGCCTCGCCTCGGCCGGCACCTCGACGGTGCTGTCATGGTGCCCCTCCTGCCAGATCTCGATCGGCGAGGTGTCGCTGCCGAATTACGAGAAGCAGTTCGGCGAAAAGCCGTTCGATCTCAACCCGTTCCTGATCTTCCTCGCCGACCGCGCCGATATTCTCGCGTCGATGATGGTGCGTAGGGTCGACAAGCGCATCGCGCTGCACGAGCGGCCGGTATTCCCGGGCATCATGGCCGCCGTCAAGAAGCTGATTGGGATCATCCCGGGCGCCGAGCTTGTCGACATCGACGTGCCGCGGGTCGGGACCCAGGCAAACAGCCTCGCTCAGCTTCCCGAATTCAAGCGCGCGCTGGTGCAGAAGGAGCTGCAGGCGGTCGCCGATGCCGGGGTCGATACGCTGGCGACGATCTACCACGCCTGCCATCGCGAAATCTGCGACGCCGGCGACGGGCGCAGCTTCGAGGTCGTCAACTTCATGGAGCTCTTGGGCGAGGGCCTCGGCCTCGACAGCGAGGACGGCTACAAGCGCCTCAAGGCGATCAAGGACATCGACGACATCATCGTCGAAACCGCGCCGCTGATCGAAGCCAACAAACTCGACCTCGACACCGTGCGCGACGCGCTCGCCGCCGAGTTCGGCGGCCATTGACGCAAGGCGGTTATGTTTTTTCATAAAAAAGAGAGGCCGCTGGCGGACGAGTTGACCGAGGCACGAAATAATCTGCGTCGCGAGTTGGAGATTCTACGCGGAGCGCCGCAGATCAAGGTGCCGCCGGGCGCGAATAACCGGGCTCTGATCGAAACACTTGAGGGCGAACTTCGAGAGATCGAGGACGCGTTGGCGAACCTCGAAAAGGACAATCCCAGCTAGTTTAAATCCGGCCATTGACGCTGGCTTGCGCGCAGCTTAGCTTTTCACCCATGAGCGCAACCGCTGCCACCCGCATCGAGCGACGCCGACGCTATCTCGGTGGCGGAATTTCTGCGTCCGGGGACATGGGTCGCTGCTGACCGGTTCCTTTGGCTCGAAGACCACCGCCCCGCCGACGACCCCGGCGGGGTTTTTTGTTATCTGAGATGCCGTTGAAGGAGTGACGACGATGGCGACCAACAAGCCCAAGGTATTCATCGATGGCGAAGCCGGCACGACCGGGCTCGGCATCCGCGCGCGCCTCGAGGCCTTGTCGTCGGTCGAACTCCGGAGCATCGCCGAGGCGCATCGCAAGGACCCCGCCGCGCGGCGCGATATGATGGAGGAGGTCGATCTCGTCGTCCTTTGCCTGCCCGACGACGCTGCCAAGGAATCGGCCGCGCTTGGCCGATAGCCTTGGCAATGCCGCGCCGAAGCTGCTTGACGCCAGCACCGCGCACCGGGTCGATCCCGCTTGGGAATACGGCTTCCCCGAGATGGTCGCCGGTCAGGGCGAGCGCGTCGCCGCGTCGCGCAAGGTCGCCAACCCCGGCTGCTATCCGACCGGCGCGATCGGTCTCATCCGCCCGCTGGTCGATGCCGGGCTGATCCCGCCCGACTACCCGGTCACGATCAACGCGGTCAGCGGCTATTCCGGCGGCGGCAAGTCGATGATCGCCGCGCACGACCACGACGGCGGCCCGGCCTTCGAGCTTTACGCGCTCGGCCTGGAGCACAAGCATGTCCCGGAGACGCAGAAATACGGCGGACTGACCCGGCGGCCGATCTTCGTGCCGTCGGTCGGCCATTTCCGCCAGGGGATGCTGGTGTCGGTGCCGCTGCACCTCGACACCCTGTCGGGCAAACCGACCGGGGCCGATCTGCGCGCCGTGCTGGCCGAGCGTTACCAGGGCTGCGACTACGTCGCGGTCGTCGATCCCGCCGCCGACGGCAAGGTCGAACCGCAGGCCCTCAACGATACGAACAAACTCGAACTATATGTTTACGCCAACGAGGCCCGGCGCCAGGCGGTTCTGGTCGCCCGGCTCGACAATCTCGGCAAGGGTGCCTCGGGCGCGGCGGTGCAGAACCTGTCGCTGATGCTGGGGCTCGATTGATCATGCTGACCCGCCCGATTCCGTCCACCGGCGAGGCGATGCCGGTCATCGGGCTTGGCACCTGGCCGGTCTTTGATGTCGGCGCCGATGACCGGTCGCGCGAGCCGCTGCGCGAGGTGGTCCGGCGCCTGGTCGAGGGCGGCGGCGCGATGATCGACACCTCGCCGATGTATGGGCGCAGCGAGGGCGTTGTCGGCGACATCGTGTCCGAGCTGGGCCTGCGCGCCAAAACCTTCCTTGCGACGAAGGTGTGGATCAGCGGCCGGGAGCGCGGCATCGAGCAGATGGCCCGCTCCGCCGCGCTGCTCAAAGCGCCGGTCATCGATCTGATGCAGATCCACAATCTGGTCGATTGGCGCACCCAGCTGGCGACGATCCGCGCCATGAAGGCGCGCGGATCGTTGCGCTATATCGGGATCACCCACTACACCACCGGCTCGCTCGGCGAGCTTGCGCGCATCCTTGAGAGCGAGGACGGGATCGATTTCGTCCAATGCGGCTATTCGCTGGCGACGCGCGAGGCGGAAACCCGGCTGCTGCCGGTCTGCGCCGATCGCCGGGTCGCGGTCGTCGTCAACCAGCCGCTGGAGCGCGGCGAGCTGTTTCGCGCGGTGCGCGGCCGGCCATTGCCGGAATGGGCGGCCGAGTTCGACTGCGCCAGCTGGGCCCAGCTGTTCCTGAAATACCTGCTCGGCGATCCGGCGGTGACGGTGCTGATCCCGGCGACCAACAAGCCCGATCACATGGTGGACAATCTTCAGGCCGGCTTCGGCCGCCTCCCCGACGCGGGTCAGCGCGAGCAGATCCGCCGGCTGTGGGACTCGCTCTAGCCTCGCGCCCCGGTGTTACCTTCCGGGATAGAACCCGGGCGTATTGAGCGCGCGGCCGATCTGGCCGGGATCGATCGTCGGGATGACCACCGTCGGCTGCGGCAGCACATCGGTCTGCGGCGGCAGGTCGGCGGCTTGCCGCGTGATCCACGATCCCGCGTATCGCTGGCCCCAGATGATGGCGCCGAAGACGATGAAGAAGGCGACAACGATTTTGAACATGAGAACCTCGGCCAGCCGGCGTCTGGACGTGCGGAACATGCACGGTCAGCCGTAAGGATTTTGTTGACGAATGGCGCCTAGCAAGCCACGGCGGCGACTGCCGCGAGCAGGTTTTCGACCTCGGTCTGCCCGATCCCGCGGGTGATGAAGACCAGCCGCGACGTGCGATCGGTGTCGGGCCAGTCCTGCAGCTCGATCGGCCGGTGCGACGTGTGCTGCACCGCGTGGACGACCACCGGGCCCTTGACTCCCTCGACCGCGACGATACCCTTGACGCGCAGCAGGTCGGCGCCGCGCAACGCGGTCAGGACCGCCATCGCCTGCTCGAAGGCGGGCCAGGCGAGCGGCTTAACGAAGGCGATCGCGAAGCTATCGATGCCGTGGCTGTGCGCATGCGCGTGGTCGTGCCCATGGGAGTTATCTTGGATGCGCAGCGGCAGGTCGAGCCGCTCGTCGAGCAGATAGGCGGGGTCGATCGCGCCGCCGACCGCCCGCTCGACCGGGGCGGCGGTGAGGCGCGCCAGCTCGGCGCGCAGCGGCGCCGGATCGGCGAGGTCGCTCTTGGTGAGCACGATGCGGTCGGCGAGCGCCACCTGTTCGCGTGCTTCCGGGGCGCTCGCCAGGTTGCGGATGCCGTTTGGCGCGTCGATCACCGTCACTAGCGCTTGCAGGTGGAACTCCTCGCCGAGCGCGCGGTCGCTGGCGAAGGTCTGCAGCAGCGGGCCTGGGTCGGCGAGGCCGCTCGTTTCGATGATGACGCGCTCGAAGCTCGGCACGGCGCCGCGCGCCCGGTCGGCGAACAGCGTCCGCAAGCTTTCCTGCAGGTCGCTGCGCATCAGGCAGCAAACGCAGCCATTGCCGAGCAGCACAGTGGCGTCGCTCGACGCGCGCAACAGCGCGTTGTCGATCCCGACCTCGCCGTATTCGTTGACGACGACCGCGGTGTTGGCGCCCGCCGGGCTGTCGAGCAGCGTGCGCAGCAGCGTCGTCTTGCCGGCGCCAAGAAACCCGGTGAGGATTGTCACCGGGACCCGCGTGCCGCGCGGCCGGCGCTGCGCCCGGCCGAACCGCCCGGCGGAGCTGCCGGCGAACAGAGACGAAATCGGGTCCTTGGCGCGAAACTCGCTCAAATCCACACGTCACTGGGTGCGGTGCGCTCACCGCCCGCATCG
>CAVZCJ010000022.1:0-156876 GCA_963773625.1 uncultured Alphaproteobacteria bacterium
ACAATGAGCGGTGAGACCAACGATATTGCGGTCTTGAAAGGGAGAGAACGCCATGGACTTCGGATTGCTCGACAAGCATGCGATCGTGACTGGCGGCAGCCGGGGCATTGGCAAAGCCATCGCCCGAGGATTGGCGCGCGAAGGGGTCGATGTGGTGATCGTGTCCCGGAACAAGGCAGATCTGGAAGCGGCGGCACGCGAGCTGGCGGCCGAAACGAACCGGCGCATACTTCCGCTTGCGGCGGATGTCACCAGCAAGGAGCAGGTGGACCACATGGTTGCCGAGGCGGCACAGCAATTGGGCGGTGTGCACATCCTGGTTAACAGCGGGTCTTCGCCAGGCGGCTCGGCCACCGCGACCGGCCCGATCGAAACCGTCGTCGACGAAGATTTGATCGAGGATTTCAACGTGAAGTATGTGGGCGCGTTGCGGTGCGCGCGCGCTGTCATCCCGTTCATGAAGACGGCGGGGTGGGGCCGCATCATCAACATAAGCGGCGGCAACGCGCGCAATGCCGGCAATCTCAGCGGCGGCGCCCGCAATGCCGGCCTGGTACACATGACAAAGACGTTGGCCGTTCAACTCGGCCGTCGTGGGATCACGGTGAATTGCATCCACCCCGGCATCACCCGCACCGAGCGCACGCCGAGCCTGCTCGCCGCCCGCGCCAAACAGCTGGGCGTTTCCCCGGAAGAGGCGGAGCGGCGGACTTCGCTCCGGACTCCCCGCGGGCAACGCCATCTGCCGCATGGTCGATGCGTCAGAGGTCGCGTTCGTCGCGACCTTCCTGGCCTCTGACAAGGCCTGGGCAGTCTAAGGCGAGCTGGTGGTGGCGAGCGGCGGTGCCGGACGGTCAGTCTATTACTGAAATAGAAGACGAGCCGAAACTCGGCGTATTAGCGACAGAACCCGCCGCCCCGGCGCGTTAACGGACCGAGGTGTAGACGTCTCGCCAACGCTTGATGGCGTCGATGTGACCGTCCACCGTGGTGAGGTTCGCGCCCATTGTCACGACAGATATCTGGCTTCCCCCAGCTTCGCGCCATGCCGCAATGTCGCCAGGCCATTGGTTGTCCCCGCGACTGTATTGCTGGATGAACTGAAAGCGGAATGCATCGGCATCCCAGCCGAGCTCGCGCACCTTGGCCTGGATCCTCGCCTTGATTTGGATCGCTTCGGTTTGAGTCCGGCCCGAAAACCGGAAACCGTCCCCGATCCTGGCCGCCCGGTCGAAAGCGGCCTCGCTGGTACCACCCAGCCAAATGGGGATCTGCCGTTTCGGCCGCGGCAAGATCCCGGCTCGGTCGATCCTGTGGTCGGGGTCTTCATAGTCGACTACGGGCTGTTCCCACAGCTTGCGGATCAGGGCGATCTGCTGCTCCTGGCGCTTGCCGCGACGGCGAAAATGTCTGGACATTTCGAGACCGTCGTCTTCCACCCCAGTTCCAGCCGATCCCGACCCCCAAGCGAAGCCGGCCGTCCGAGAACAGGTCGACATCCGCCGCCTGCTTGGCGAACAGGGCCGTCTGTCGCTGCGGCAGGATGATCACGCCGGTGGCCAATTCGAGTTTCTTGGTGACACCGGCGAGGTAGGCGTAGGTGACCAACGGCTCGTGGAACGGGTCGGTTTCTTTGTAAGGGCCGGTCAATTTCGGTTCTCTGCCGGCATGAACGGCGCCGAGGACGTGGTCGTAGATCACGATATGGTCGTAACCCAAATCTTCCGCCGCCTGGGCAAACGCCTTGACTGCCCCGGTATCGCCACCGAGCTCGATCTGCGGATAAACCACGCCAGCTTTCATCGTACACTTCCTCTTGACTTAACCATGGTCGTTGGACCGTGAACCGCAACCAACGACGAGTTCGCGCGGGAATTTATAGCATCCGTCGTGTACGACTCGTCCCGCTTCAACCGAGCTCGAGGTTTGCCAGCGCCCTCCCCACCGTATCGACAATGCGGTCACACTCGGCGCGGGTGATCACCAAAGGCGGGCACAGGGCAATCGTCGTCCCATAATGTCGTCCACCACCCGACCGGCCGACGATGACGCCGTGATCGCGGCAGAAATCCATGACGCGGCCGAACTGTGCAGGATCGAGTTGTTCCTTAGTGGTGCGATCCTTCACCAGCTCGACGCCGATCAGCAGGCCCTTGCCGCGAACGTCGCCGACGGTTTTGTAACTCATGAGACCGCGCAATCCGTCAATGAGGTAGGCGCCTATTTCCGCCGCGCGGCTGACGAGCTGCTCGCCCTCCATGATCTCGATATTACGCAGGGCGACCGCCGCGGCGACGGCGTGACCGCCATAGGTGTTGACCTGCGCCACCTGCCGATTCTCGGCAGGATCGCCGTAGAAGCTGTCGAAGACCTTGTTCTTCACCACAGTCGCGGCGATCGGTGCATAGGCACTAGAGATGCCCTTGGCGACGGCGATGATATCGGGCGCCACGCCGTAATGCTGATGCCGAACATCTTGCCGGTGCGGCCGAAGCCGTTGATCACCTCGTCGATGTGCAAAAGGATGCCGTATTTGCGGCACAGGCTTTCGACCTCGGGCAGATATTCGTCCGGCGGCACTGCCACGCCGACGCCGCTCATGACCGGCTCGACAATGATTTCCGCGACGGTTTCCGGCCCTTCGCCGAGGATAGTGGTCTCCATATTCTTGACGCAGGCGAGGCTGCAGCTCGGGTAGCTAAGGCCAAACGGGCAGCGATAACAGTAGGGCGGCGCGACATGCACGAAGTCGCCCGAAAACGGCTCGAACTTTGCCTTGCGCTCGCCCATGCCGCCGGCATCGAGAGTTGCCAGCGTCGTGCCGTGATAGGCGTAATAGCGGCTGATCGTCTTGAAGCGGTATTCTCCCGGGTGTTCGTGCTTCATGTATTGGCGGGCGATCTTGAAACCGGCTTCATTCGCCTCCGAGCCAGAGTTGACGAAATAAGTGTGGTAGCCACCGCCCATCAGCCCGTTGATTTTCTCGGCCAGGCCCGCGGCGGGCACGTTCATCGCCGTGTGCGGGAAATAGGACAACTTCCGCATCTGCTCGGCGGCGACCTCGGCGAGCTCAGCGCGGCCATAGCCGATATTGACGCACCATAGACCCGCCATGCCGTCGAGGTACTCAGTGCCGTCTGCATCGACGATGGTCGAGCCCGAAGCGCCGGTGACAACGATCTGTTTGGCTTCCAGCACTTTGTGTTGAACGATCGGGTGTAGGACGTTGCCGAGGTCCTGCCGCACGACGGCTTCGCGGATCGCGGGATCGGGGGAATTCGGCAGCGACATTGGCGGCCTCGCGCAGATGACGTTTCGGAGGGAACGGGGGCGATAAATTATCCTCGGGTCTTTCGCGCGGCGATCCAGGCCGTGACCTCGTCGTAATGGTTGGTGATGTAATACTCGGCGATGCCGTCAGCGGTCGTGTTCCAGACGCCGTCATGGCCGAGGATGTAGCGTAGCGCCTCATCGAGATACTTCGCTGCGCTCGGGCGCCCGATGTTATGGGGGTGCAGAGACAAGCACATCACCCGGCCGCTCTCGGCGCCCTCGCGGTAGAGCGTATCGAATTGGTCCTTGATCATCTGCAGGAAGTAGTCGGCTTCTCGGTTCCAGGCGAGCATCCCAGCGTCATTAGTCTGGCCTGTGTACGGGACGTAGATGAATTTCTGTCCGCCCCGCACCCGGATCGGCCAGGGCTGGTCATCAATGATCCATGATGTGTGATAGAGGCAGCCGGCCTCGGCCATCAGGTCGTCGGTCCTAACCGTGTAGCCGGCGCCGCCGCCCAGGCGGCCCTTGAGACGCTTGCCGGTCATCTCTTTGAGATGGATGACGAAATCCTGCCAGTAGGCGCGTTCCTGGTCCTCGCTCAGGTCGTAAATCGGCCGGCTGTTGTAAAGCCCGTGCGCCATATAGTCCCAATCGGCGGCAACCATCGCATCCTTAATCTCGGGGAAATGGTCGAGGATCTCGAGGTTGAGGCAGCAGCACGCGCGCACCTTGTGCCTGTTCAGCACGTCGAGCATCCGCCAGAACCCGACGCGGTTGCCGTAATCCATCCGCGAATACTGCGGGATGTCGGGCTGCGTCGGCCGCCTTTCCGGGAGGTACTCGAAGAACTCCATGTTGGGCGCGACCCAGAATGCGACGCGCGCGTTGCCGGGCCATTTGATGACCGGTCGCTCGTTGATCGGCGCGTAGTCGAAGCGGCCGGGCGGGAGCGGCGCAACGCTCGCCTCGCGTGACGGCGCGGGCGCGGCGGGCGCCGGGGCTCTAGCGGGCGCCCGCCCGACTGCGCCGCGAACCAATCGACAATCTCCGCCCCGGTTGCCTTCCACACCCCGGCATGCGCGCAGATATGGCCCAGCACGTCGTCGAGGTGCCGGATGCGCCACGGCTGTCCCATGATCCACGGGTGCAGGTGGAGCACCATCAACCGGCCGGCCGTCGCGCCGTCGGCATACAGCCCGTCGAACCAGTCGCGCCACAACAGGCTGGTCTCGTCGATAGTCCGCCTGCCGTGCAGGTGAATGTAATTGTCGTCGAGATAGGCGTTGACGCCGAGCGAATAGAGCTCACCGGTCTTCGGCGTCATCCGGTAGGGCTGCTCGTCGTTGCCCCAGTCGCAGACGTAGCGGATGTCCGCTTCGGCAAGCAGGTTCGGGGTGTTCGGGGTCTCTTGGAAATCGGGGCCTGACCAGCCGAGCGGCCGTTTACCTGTCGCTCGCTCGACTGCCTCGATCAAGTCGCGGATATAGGCGCGCTCCTCGTCCTCGGACATGCCGATATGGATGAGGCGGCGGCGCGAGAGGCCGTGAGCAATGAACTCGGCGCCGCGCTTCCGCCCTTCGGCGACGAGGACCGGATAGTGGTCGGCGACCGCCTTGTCCAGCGCCAGCGTCGGGGTGATCCCGTACTTGTCCAGCAAATCGAGGATCCGGAAAACGCCGACCCGGTTGCCGTATTCGTGGTTGCCCCAGCCGCCGATATCGGGAAATTGCGGCTGGTTGCCGGTCCACAACCCTCGGGGCCGCCCATTGGGCTGATGGCCACCGGCGTACCGGGCGGCACCTCCCAGTCCCAGTGCTCGAGGTTGACAATGACGGCGAGCGCGACGCGCGCTGCGCCCGGCCAGCGCAGCGGCGGCCGCGCCAAAATCGGCGACCACGGATAGAAGTCCTGATCCATGCCGTAGGCGCGCTTGGCTGGCATCGTTTCCTCCTCGGCAGTAACAACCCTGCGGAGCGCCGGCGGTCAGCGCGTGATGCGCTGTGCCCCGCCGGGACCTCCTTTCTGCCGCAGTTAGGCCGCGAGAGGGCGGCGGTCACGGAACGGAGTGGCTTTTTCGAACGCGTCGGCGATGCGCAGCACAGTCGCCTCCTGAAACGGCTTGCCGACGAGCTGGATCGCGACCGGCAGTCCGCCGGCGCCGAAGCCGAGCACACCGACATCGCCGGATAGCCGGCGACGTTGAACGGCATCGTAAGGCCCGGCTGCTGGAACACGTCCCATTTCGGCAACGCGTCGATTTTGGCGCCTCGTTCGGGAACACGGCGGTCAGCGCCACGTCAAGCATGGACATCGCTGCCTTCAATTCGGCTCGTAACTCCCGCCGGCGACGCACCGCCTGGAGATAATCGACGCCTGAAACGAACGCGCCCAGCATCAGCCGGGTGCGCATCCGCTCGCCGAAATCGGGCAGCCGCGTGCGCGACCATTCCTCGTAGGCGGCGGCGCGCTCGACGATTGAGATCAGCGAGCCACAGGCATGCCAATCCTGCAGCGGCGACAGCTGCACCTCGCGGATTTCGGCGCCGAGCCCGCGGAATGTCTCAATGCGGCGGTGATCCTGCGCTGTGTCGCCTCGCCGACCTTGTGATCGGTCTCGTGGAAATGATTGATAACCCCGATCTTGAGGCCCTTGATCCCATCACCGAGCGCGGCGCGATAATCGGGGATCGGGCGTTTGGCGCTGGCCGGATCGCGTGGGTCATGGCCGGCAAGCGCCTGCAGCATGATCGCGCAATCCTCGGCGGTCCACGCCATCGGACCGATATGGTCGAGGCTGAACGCGGCGGGCGCGACCCCGGCGCGGCTGACGAGACCGTAGGTCGGCTTCAACCCGGCGATACCGCAATAGGCTGCAGGGCCGCGGATCGAGCCGCCGGTGTCGGTGCCGATGCCGCAGAGGATCATGCCGGCGGCAATCGCTGCGCCAGTGCCGCTGCTGCTGCCGGCGGTGAAGTGGTCGATGTTCCACGGATTGCGCGCTGGCGGCTTCGGCAAGTCGAAGGACGGCCCGCCATTGGCGAACTCGTGCGTCGTCAGCTTGCCCATCAGCACCGAGCCGGAGGCGGCGAGCTTTTCGGCGCAGGTCGCGTCGCCGTCAGGGATGTTGCCCTGCAGCAGTTTCGACTGGCAGGTCGTCGGAATGCCCTTTGTATCGACGATGTCTTTCAGGCCGATCGGGATGCCGTGCAGCGGGCCCTTCAGTCCACCGGCCATGATCGCCGCCTCGGCCGCATGGGCCTCGGCGAGGGCGCGCTCCTCAGTCAGATGGACAAAGGCATGGAGCTGGTCATCTAGCGCGTGCACCCGGTCGAGACAGGCTTTGGTCAGCTCGACCGGCGACAATTGCTTCGCGGCGATTTGCCGGGACGCCTCGGCAATCGTCAGGATCGCCGCGGTCATTGCAAGTCCTCCTCGGCAAAGCTGTAGGTCAGCGCCGGCTCGGCCATGCGACCGCGCGGCTTGCGCACGCGCTCGGCCATCGCGGCGATGCCGTCGCAGACCGTTTTCAGCTCGGCCTTCTCGGCATCGGTCAAAGTGAGCCCGGCCCGGGCCAGCAGATACTCGAACGCGGCGTCATTGATCGGTACCGGCATGCGACCATCCTTTCGCTGCAGATCGGTCTGACGGCTCGGCTTGCGGCTCTCCTCGATCGGCTCAGAGCCAGTAGCGGCATTCTGCGGGAAGCGGCACGGCGTGAAAATCCTGCCGGTTGGTGTCGAGGTTTTCGAGGTTCACGAACTGGCATTCGTCGTGGACGAAATGCGGCCCCGCATGCCAGGTCGCGACATGGAGCTTTATGACGCGGTCACCCGGTATCCGGAACGCGACAATGTCCTCGAGCCGCGGTCGAGCCTCGTCGGCGAGGTCACCCGGCGGCGCGACGCCGATGAGCCATTCCTTGCCACCCAGCGAACCGAGGCATTGCGTCACGCGCCGATGCCGCGCGATCCGGCTGAACCCGAGCCCGACATGCGGCAGATGCATAATCCATAGCCGCGGTACACCATTCTGCAGGACTAGCTTTGCCTCGCTCGCCGCGGTTTCCGGATCGTATCCGGTCTCGGCGCCTTGGCCGCCGGCGCGCAGCGGAGCAATGACCTGACCGTAGGGGGCAAACGATTCCGCTGTCAGCTCCCCGACATCCAACATGTGCAGGGGCAACGCGCTAGTATCCTTCATGGTCGCCCCCCGATTTGATCGATCCGGCCCGAAGCCTCATCTTGCCTAGTCGTCTTCACTGACCGCAATGCCGTCGCACAAAGGCTCTTGCGCCGAGATCGGTTTTGCAACGTTCAAGGTGCATTTCCGCTATCGGCTTTCTTGGCCGTTCCGGCGACGGTTCCTGAGTGGCTGTTCACATGCCCATGTGAGCAGCCACTCAGTTTGCGTCGCGGGTACTCATCAAAGTGCCCCGTTCCCGCCGTGCCGGCTAGCTGACCATCTGAGCAAGGCCCCTATCGGGTCTTCGGCATCTCAAAACCGGCGCCGCGCTCGACATGGCGCACGATCGTGCTGATGTCGTGGTCGGCCGCACCCTCAAACATCGCATGCTTGTAGACGAGGCGCGCCGCCTGGCAGACCCACATCGGCACGCCCAGTTCCTCGCCCTGCGCGATCGCGAGGTCGATATCCTTCATGAGGATGTGGAGCGCCGCGCCGTAATCGAACGAGCGGTCCAGCACTACGGTCGGGATCACCGTTTGCGTGGCCCCGTTCCGGCCGCTCCCCGCATTGATCGCATTCACCATCACCTCAGGATCAAGCCCACCTTTCGCGCCCATTACGAAGGCTTCCGAGGTGGCAGCAAGCGAGACCGCGAACAGGATATTGTTGGTCAACTTCAGAACCTGCGCTGCGCCCGGCTTGTCGCCGGCGACAGTCAGCGTGCTGCCCCAGAGGGAGATCAGCGGCCGTACCCGCTCGACCGAACCCGGATCTCCGGAGACCATCACCGACAGCGTGCCGGAACGCGCGCCAGACGGCCCGCCAGAGATCGGGCAATCCACAACGGTGACACCGCGCGCCGCCATCGCCTGCTCGACCTCTTTCACAAAGGGAACGCCGACTGTGCAGGTATTGACCAGGACCTTCATTGCGTTACAGCGGATCAGACCATTTGGCCCCAGCACCGCGTCGCGAAACGCCGCCAGCGTCGGCAGCGAGACGAATACGATCTCGCAGCGTTCTCCCAATTCCTGCGGCGAGGCGGCACGCCGCGCCTGACGTGCGAGCAGGGGTCGCATCGCGTCTTCGTTGATGTCGAAGATTGTCAGGGTGCGACCGGCATCGAGCAGCTTGTGGGCCATCGGCTGACCCATGTTGCCAACCCCCAGATATCCCACATCCATCTCGCGCGCTCCTCCCGCCCTCAGTCGACCTTTTCGAATTTCTGTAGGCAGCGAATATGCGCAGGGCGCGGCGTGTCGGGAAAAATTTGCGGCCAGCCGGTCCACGACACCTCGCCGACATAAACATCGCCGCGTAAATCGACGGCGAGCCCGTGCGGCGCGAGGAACTTGCCGAGCTCCGTCCCGGCCGGCGTCTCACCGAAACGGCCGATCAGCTTGCCCTCATGATCGACAATGCTGACCCGCGGACCGAGATTGGGGATATCGCGGCTGACTGCGGCAGCCGGTCCAACCTCGCCAACATAAAATATCGGCTTGTGCCCATAGGGCATGCAGAGCCCGCAGGGGCGATGCAGGTTCTGCCACTGCGTCTCGAACTTGCCATTTCCATCGAAGACCTGGACGCGATGATTTTCGCGGTCGGCGACATAGACCCACCCGTCGGCGTCGCAGCAGATGTTGTGGACGATGTTGAACTCGCCCTCCCCGGTCCCGGGCTGTCCCCAGGACATCAGCAGTTTGCCGTCCGGGGAATATTTGTGGACTTGGGAATTGCCGTAGCCGTCGGAGACGTAGATGTCACCGTTCGGGGCCAGCGCGGTGTGGGTGCAGCGGTGAAACGGCTCCCCCGACATATAAGGCGCCGGCTTTCCGGGCACGCCGAGCTCCAGCAGCAACTTGCCCTCAAGCGTAACTTTGCGGACGAAATGTCCGCCGTCGTCAGTCAGAAACAGCGTGTCGTCAGGTGCCATGTGGACGCCGTGCGCCCGCGGGTATTGTCCCTCGCCCCAGGAACGCAAGAAATTGCCGTCGCGATCGAACACCATCATCGGGTGTTCGCCGCGATTGAAGACGTAGACGTTATCGTGGCTGTCGACCCCGACGCCGCCAACCTCCTTGAACGACCAACCGTCGGGCAATTTCGCCCAATCGGCATTGACCCGGTATCGGTAGTCGCCGCTCCCCACGATCATGGCAACTCTCCTTAGGCGAAGCGCGTCTCGGCCCAGCCGGTCTCGAACGGCACGTTCATCAGCGGCTCCGACCGCTTGCCGCTGAACATCCACGTCCCATCCACGCGCGCGTAGGTCTCGTGGTCGATGCTGGCGCGCCACATCGCCCGGTTGCCGGCGGCGACCAGGCACGGCATGAACAGATACCATTGGGCCCGCGCCGTATCGCCATCCACCTCGATCTGGCCGTTGAGGCTGTAATGAATGGCAAACGAGAAAAGCTCCGACGCTCTGCGGAAGAAGCTCCTTATCGCCTCCCTCCCCACGAACCGCCCGAGCCCGGGGCTGTCCCACAGCGCGTCCTCGGTGAACAGCGCCGCGATCCCATCGGCGTCGTAGTTCTGGTCGCAAAGCGCGGCATAACGCGCTTTCAGATTGCGGATCGACTCTGCGTCTTCCAGCGCCTGCAGCCGTCGCTCCAGCCGTTCCATCCGCGCCAGATCAAAGACACTGTCTTGCGTCACTTCTTCCTCCCGGACTAACGCGCGGAGTCCGGCAAGCCCGTTCAACCGAGACCGTCAGAGACCTCGCTTACGACAGAGCGAAGCCTTCGTAGCCGCGTGCCGCTACATCCGCGCAAATCTCGCGATAGCGCAGCATGCCACCGGCATAGGGCATGAAGACGCGCGGCTTGCCGGGGATATTGGCGCCCAGGTACCAGGAATGCTTGGCCAGCGGCAGCACAGTCTGTGCGCCATTTCGTTGACCTCGGTGACCCACTTCCCACCGCCTCAGCCCGCGCCTCGATGCGTTCGAGGCCGCTTCCCGCATGTGCTTGATGCAGTCGGTGATCCAATCCGCGTGCTGCTCGATGGCGACCGGCATGTTGCACAGCACCGACGGGCTGCCAGGGCCGGTGATCGTGAACAGATTGGGGAAGCCGGCCACCTGCAGGCCGAGATAGGTGAGCGGCCCCGCCGCCCACGCCTCCTTCAAGGTGATGCCGCCGCGTCCGCGAATATCCATGCGCAGCATCGGGCCGGTCATCGCATCAAAGCCGGTGGCGAAGACGATAATGTCGACCGGGTATTCGGCCTCGGCCGTGCAAATCCCGGCGCGGGTGATCCGCTCGATCGGCGCGCCCGCAGATCGACCAGCGTGACATTCGGACGGTTGTAGGTTTCGAAGTAGTCGGTATCGATCGGCGGGCGCTTGGCCGCGTAGGGATGGTCGATGTCCGACAGGATCGCCGCCGTCTCTGGGTCCTTGACGATCGAACGGATCTTGCGTTTGACGAAATCCGCCGCCGTGTCGTTCGCGCCTTATCGATCATCATATCCTGGAACGCCGCGCGGAACTGCAGGCCGCCGCGCTCCCAGGCCGCCTCGTAGATCGTCTCGCGCTCCTCGGGCGGGGTCTCCACCGCGAGCCGCTCCTCGATCTTGAACGCCATGCCGTTGATGGTTTCGTGCGTGGCTGTGCGGATGTCGCCGGCGTGCTCTTTAATGTACTGGCGGAATTCCGCAGTCAGTGGCCCATTGCGCGCAGGCACCGAGTAGTTGGCGGTGCGCTGGAACACGGTCAGATGCTTGGCCTGGGCTGCGATCACCGGCGCTGCCTGGATGCCGGTCGAGCCGGTCCCGATCATGCCGACTCGCTTGCCGGTAAAGTCGACGCCCTCATGTGGCCACTGGCCGGTGTGGTACCAGTCGCCGGCGAAGTCCTCGAGCCCAGGAAATTTGGGCACGTTCGCGGTGGACAGGCATCCGACCGCCGTGACCAAAAATTTGACGACATAAGTGTCGCCCTGCTCGGTGCGTACCCGCCAGCGGTTCGTCACCTCGTCGTAATGCGCCGCGACGACGCGCGTGTTAAACCGGATGCTCCGTTTTAGATCGAACCGGTCGGCGACGAAATTCAGATAGCGCAAAATCTCGGCCTGGCCCGGATAACGTTCCGACCACTCCCACTCGCGCATCAATTCAGGAGAGAAGGTGTACCAATAGACATGGCTTTCGGAGTCGCAGCGCGCGCCGGGGTAGCGGTTCCAATACCAGGTGCCGCCGACCCCATCGCCCTGCTCCACCGCCTGGACCGACAGGCCGAGCCGATCGCGCAGGCAGAGCAGCTGGTAAAGACCCGCGAACCCCGCGCCGATCACCAGCGCGTCGAGTTCGGTCGCCTGGCCGCGCTCGTTACTCGCATGAACCGTCGTGTCGTGTGCCATTTTCACTCAACCCTTTAACCTCGCCAGCAAGCCTTGCCGCGGAAGCGCCTGGCTCTAGCGGCCCGCTCGCACCAGGCGGCCGGGGCGGGCGCCTGTATCTTCACCGTTCTCGAAGACAGGGGTTCCGGCAACGAGCGTCGCGCGATAGCCGTCGACGCGCTGAACGAGGCGGCGACCACCGGCGGGCAGGTCATGGACGATCTCGGGCTGGTGCAGGCGCAGCCGGTCGAAGTCGATGATGTTGACGTCGGCGCGAAGGCCGGGCTTGAGCCGGCCGCGATCGTGGAAGCCGAAGAAATCCGCGGTTTCGCTGGTCTGCATCTTGACCAACTGCGGTAGCGGCAGGCCGGGGCCGCGCTTGCGATCGCGCGCCCAGTGGCTGAGCATGTAGCTTGGCAGGCCCGCATCGACGATCTGGCCGCAATGCGCGCCGCCGTCGCCGAGGCCGAGCAGCGTGCCGGGGTCGACTAGCAGCTGGCGGATCTGCTCGTGATCCCCATGGACATAGCCGACGACCGGGAAGAACAGGAAATGATCCTCGCCTTCGGTCAGGTAGTCGTAAGCGACTTCCTGTGGCGTGCGGTTGCCGCGCGCGGCGATAGCGGCGATGCTCTTTTCAGGTGCGGGCTCGTAATCCGGGGTCGCGCCGGCCATCACGAACATGCGGTCCCACCGCGTCGCGACAAAGCGGATGAACTGGCCCTGCCGGTTGAGCTCGGCCTCGGACGGCGGCTCCGCCAGGATCGCGGCGCGCACCTCGGGATCACGTAGCCGCGCCCAGCGCTCCGCCGCCGGAAGCCGATCGAGCGCGCGATAGGCCGGGCGGAAGGTGAACGGGTTCATCGAGGTATTGTGGCCGAGGATCACCCCCACCGGCCGGCCGGCAACCTGGGCGGTGATGCTGGCGCCCTGGGCGCGGGCGGCGTGCACGCCGGTCATCAGCCGCTTCCAGCGCTCCGGATCCGTCGGCCGATCGGTCAACAGGAACCACACCGGGCGACCGGTCTCCTTCGATAGCTTGGTCATCCAGGCGAGCTCGTGCGCCTCGTCCATGAAATCGCTGTTCATGCCGAACGCGCCTCGACCAACGGCGCCAAGCGCTTGGCCGATGCCGAACAGCTCGGCCTCTTCGGCGAAGTGGCCAGGGACGAGTTCGCCGGTCTTGGTCTTGTGCGAATAGGTGCGCGAGGTGGTGAAGCCGAACGCGCCGGCCTTGAGCGCGGCCTCGGTCAACCGGCGCATCGCGTCGATGTCCTCGGGGGTGGCGGCTTTGCGGTTGATGGCGCGGTCGCCCATCACATAGACACGCAGCGGATGGTGCGGGATCTGCGCGCCGATATCGATCGTGCGGGGCATGCGATCGAGCGCATCGAGGAAGTCAGGGAAGCTCTCCCACTCCCAGTTCAGCCCTTCATGCAGCGCGGTGCCGGGAATATCCTCGACCGCCTCCATCAGGTCGATGAGACCGGAGCGGTGCTCCTTCCTCACCGGCGCGAAGCCGACACCGCAATTACCGAAGAGGATTGTTGACACGCCATGCCACGACGACGGCGCCAACACCGGGTCCCAGGTCGCCTGCCCGTCGTAATGCGTGTGAACGTCGACCCAGCCCGGGGTGACGAGGAGACCGTCTGCGGCGATTTCGCGCTTGCCGGGCCCGGCCTTGCCGCCGATCGCGGTCAGCTGGCCGCCATCTATCGCAATGTCGCCAGTAAAGGCATCGGCGCCGGTGCCATCCAGGATCGTGCCGCCGCGAATGACGATGTCGTGCATGTTTTTCGCCCCGAAATGCGCTTGCTGTGCTGCGGGCAGCATGCGCCCCCGGCCGCGCTTCGGCAATCCGAGGCGCCACGCTATGCGCGGGGGGCGCCATGACCCCCGTGCAGGTCGCGGCATCGAGACTATCCCTCGTACCCGATACGGCCTCGTTGTCGTCGCCGAGGATCAGGTTGCTGGTTGTCGAGGGACAGGTCCGGCAAGCGCCGCGTGGCGCGACGACCGCTATCGGCGCATAGGTGCCAACCACCCAACTTCGCGGGATCGACGCATTTCCACCTATAACCGGCCTTCTATGAGCGTCGCGACGTCAGTGGTGCCTACCGCGGCCCGGGCGCGAGGACCTCGCGGCGGCCGACATGGTTGGCGGCGCCGACGACGCCCTCCTCCTCCATGCGTTCGATGATACGGGCGGCGCGGTTGTAGCCGATCTGCAGGTGACGCTGAACGAAGCTGGTCGAGGCCTTTTTCTCACGGGTAACGAGCGCGACGGCCTGGTCGTAAAGCTGGTCGCCGGTGCCGCCGTCGTCGTCATCGCCGCCGAAGCCGATCGTGCCGCCCTCGGCCGCGTCCTCGGTGATCTCCTCGACATAGTCGGGCTCGGCCCTGGCCTTGAGCGCCGAGACGACGCGCTCGACCTCCTCGTCGGAGACGAACGGCCCGTGGACGCGGGTGACGCGCCCGCCACCGGCCATGTAGAGCATGTCGCCGCGCCCAAGGAGCTGCTCGGCACCGCCCTCCCCCAGGATGGTGCGGCTGTCGATCTTGGAGGTGACCTGGAAGCTGATCCGGGTCGGGAAATTGGCCTTGATCGTGCCGGTGATGACGTCGACCGAAGGGCGCTGCGTCGCCATGATGATATGGATGCCGGCGGCGCGCGCCATCTGCGCCAGGCGCTGGACCGAGGCCTCGATATCCTTGCCGGCGACCAGCATCAGATCGGCCATCTCGTCGACGATGACGACGATCAGCGGCAGCTCGGTGAGGTCGAACGGCTGATCCTCGATGATCGGCTGGCCGGTCTCGGGATCAAAACCTGTCTGCACCTTGCGCACAAGTTGTTCGTTCTTCTCGCGCGCCTCGACAATGCGGGCGTTATAGCCCTCGATGCTGCGCACCCCGAGCTTCGACATCTTCTGATAGCGGCTTTCCATCTCGCGCACGGTCCATTTGAGCGCGAGCACCGCCTTGCGGGGATCGGTGACGACCGGCGCGAGCAGATGCGGGATGCCGTCATAGACCGACAGCTCCAGCATCTTGGGATCGACCATGATGAATTTGCAGCGGTCGGGCGGCATCCGGTAGAGGATAGAGAGGATCATCGTGTTGATGCCGACCGACTTGCCCGAACCGGTGGTGCCGGCGATCAGCAGATGCGGCATGCGCGCGAGGTCGGCGACCACCGCTTCGCCGCCGATGTCCTTGCCGAGCGCCAGGGCCAGCCGGCCCTGATGCTTTTCGTAGGCGGGCGAATCGAGCAACTCGCGTAGGTAGACCGTCTCGGCGCGGGTATTGGGCAGCTCGATGCCGATGACGCTGCGGCCGGGAACCACCGCGACGCGCACCGAGATGGCGCTCATCGAGCGGGCGATATCGTCGGCAAGCCCGATGACACGCGACGCCTTGATGCCGGCGGCCGGCTCCAGCTCGTAGAGGGTGACGACCGGGCCGGGGCGCACCTGGACGATCTCGCCGCGCACGCCGTAATCCTCGAGCACCGCTTCAAGGAGCCGCGCGTTCTTGGCGAGCGCCTCCTCGTCGATCGTCTCGACCTTGCCGAGCGGCGGGCGGGCCAACAGATCGATCGGCGGCAAGATCGGCTGGCCGTCGAGGTCGAGGATCGACTGGCGCTCCTGCTCGGCGCGCTTGCCCCCGCCGAGCGAGCGCGTGCCGGGCATCACGAAGCGGACGAGCTTGTCCTTGATCGGCTCCTCGACCGGCGGGAGAGCAGTGGGGCGCAGTGGCGTCACCACCCGGTCGTGGCCGAATTGTGGCTCCTGCCTGTCACGGGTCGGCGCCGCAGTCTGGGGTTGCGGCGCCCAGGGCACTGGCCGCGCCGGGCCGAGGGCGGCGCTAGCTTTAGCGCGCCTCGCGTCGCGCCAGCGCCGGTAGAGCCGTTGGGCAAGCCCGGCCGCGACGACCGAGCCGTGCCCGGAAACGCGCGCGAAGCCGCGCGCGCCTCGCCTCGCATTGCTGCCGATATCCATCCAGTCGCGCCACGACAAACCCATGATCGACAGCAGCAGAGCCGCCACGAGCGCGGCAGCGACCATCGCCAGCGGCAGCGCCAGCGGGCCAAGATGAATCGCATGGACGAGGCGCAGCAGCTCCCAACCGGCAAGGCCGCCGACCCCGGCCGGTGTCGGGATCGGGGCGCTCGGCAATATCGCGCACGCGAGCGCACCCAAGAGCAACGCCGGCAGCAGGCACAGCATCCGGCGTCCCATCCCACCGATCGGCCGCTGCAACAGCAGGCGGAAGGCCCAGCCAAGCATCACGACCGGGATCAGGAAAGCGGCGAGGCCGAGGCTTTGGACCAGGAGATCGGCCACGAAGGAGCCGTCGCGGCCGAGGAAATTGATGGCCGGCGTATCGGCGGCGGTGTTGAGCGACGGATCGCGCGGGTGATAGGTCGCCAGCGCGACGATCAGCAAGAAACTCACCAGCACCAAGGCCGAGCCGAGGCCTTCGAGCAAGCGCCGCCTGAACGCGGCGACCAGCTCGTTCCAGCTGTTGATGTGGTGGCCGAGCCCGCGGCCGAGATTGCCGCGGCCCGCAACCGGCGCCGATTTCGCCAAATGGTCCCCCGCCCACTGCCCTTTGGCATCCGCTCTTCCCGCCGGCCCAACCCCCGAAGGGCCGAAGCGGTGTGTCCCTGTCGTTACAACACCCGCCGGATGCGCGCAAACGCGGCGTCGAGTGTCGCCTCGTCATGGACGATCGCCAGACGAATATACTCCTTGCCGGGATTGAGGCCAGCATTCGCCGCGCGAGCGGTATAGCCGCCCGGCAAGACGCGGATCGCCGCGTCGCGCCACAGCCGCAGCGCGGCTTCTTCGCCATCGCCAACGTCGAGCCAGAGGAAGAAGCCGCCGGCCGGCCGGTAGAAGCCGTAGCGCCCGGCGAAGGCCTCCTCGGCGAGGTCGAATTTGCGGCGATACAGCGCCCGATTCTCGATCACATGCGCTTCGTCGCGCCACAATGCGGCGGACGCGGCTTGGACCGGCAGCGGCAACTGGCAGCCGCCAAAATCGCGCAAGCGCTTGAACTGGCCGACCAGCTTCGGGTCGCCAGCGACAAATCCGGAGCGGAGCCCGGCGGCGCTCGACCGCTTCGACAGCGAATGGAAGACGACGACGTTATCGAACCCGCCACCGAGCGCGGCGCAGGCTTCGAGCGCGCCGGGAGGCGGTTCGCGGTCGTAGATCTCGGCGTAGCACTCGTCGGCGGCGAGGACGAAATCGTATTCCCGCGCCAACTGCACCGCCTTTTTCAGATAGTCGAGGCTGGCGATCGTGCCCTGCGGGTTTGACGGCGAGCAGAGATAGAAGAGCGCGCAGCGCTCGAGCGTCGCCTTGGGAATCGCGTCGAGATCGGGAAGGAAGGCGTTGTCGCGCGTCGCGTCGAGAAAGACAGGGTCGGCGCCGGCCATCGTCGCCGCGCCGTTATAGACGAGGTAATACGGGTTCGGCACCAGCACGACCGGCTGCCGCCCGCCTTTCTCGCGCGGCATGACCACGCTGGAGAAAAGGTAGAGCCCCTCCTTGGTGCCGGTGAGCGCGGCGACGTGACGCTCGGGGTCGAGCGCATTCGCGCCGAGGTGGTAGCGCCAAGCCAGCCAATCGCAGATCGCCTGGCGCAGATCGGGGGTGCCGGCCATCGGCGGATACTTGTTCCACTCGTGGGCGTGCGCCGCGAGGGTCTCGGCGAGAAGCGCCGGCGGTTGATGCTGCGGCTCGCCGACCGACATCAGGATGATCTCGTCGTTGACCCGTGGCGTCACCGGGCTGAGCAGCGTGCGCAGCGCCTCGAACGGGTAATCGGTGAGGTCGTCGAGATTGGGGTTGAGCGGCACGTTTCGTTTCCCGCGCAATAGGTTGGCGGAAGCCTACGCGATAGCCCTTCCCTTGTCATTCAAGGCGCCCCACAGAGCCGAGGCCGCTGCACAGGCTAACCGCGCAGCCGGCCAAGCAGGAATTGCGCGACGGCAACGAGCCCCAGCCCCAATGCCGCGACCACAAACGAGCTCGTCTCGATTTCGAACGGGTCGTGACTGACATAGGACTCATAGACGGGGGCGATAACGCCGGTCGACATCGAAATGATGCCAAGGTTGTTGAACGCCATCGCCGCCAATCTGACCCGTTCATTGAACACCAAGCTCGACGCCATTTCCCCCTCCGCAGATCGCATTCGGCATCATAGTCAGGGGGCAGAAGGTGGACAGCGCTGGCGACGCCGCCCATGTTTGGCGCATGGCGGACGATGTCGAGCTGCTTGTCGCGGGGGGCGGGCTCAACGGGATGCTGCTCGGCATCGCGGTCGCCGAGGCCGGGCTCAAGGTCGCGGTGGTCGACCGGCAGGACCCGGCGGCGATGCTCGACGAGAGGTTCGACGGGCGCGCCTCCGCGATTGCATATGGGTCGAAGCTCGTTCTCGACGGCACGGGTGTATGGCCGCTGGTCGCGGAAGAGGCCGAGCCGATCCGTGAAATTCGCGTCGCCGACGACGATTCCCCGCTTTTCCTGCACTACGACCACCGCGACATTGCTGCCCCCGGGAGCGAATCCACCCCCCTCGGCTACATCGTCGAGAACCGGGTGCTGCGCCGCGCGCTGTTCGAGCGCGCCCGTGCGCTGCCGAGCCTGAGGCTGATCGCGCCGCAGACGGTCGAGGCGGTGGCACGCGACGATGCCGCCGCGGTGGCGACGCTAGGTGACGGCTCGCGGCTCTCCGGGCGGCTTGTGGCCGCCGCCGATGGCAAGGACTCGCCGCTGCGCAAGGCGGCCGGCATCCGCGCGGTCGAGTGGCGCTACCGGCAGACCGGCATCGTCACCACGGTGGCGCATGAGCGGCCGCATGCCGGGATCGCGGTCGAGCATTTCCTCCCCGCCGGGCCGTTCGCGATCCTGCCGATGACGGATGAGCCACCAAGTGATGCGGCGCGTCCGCGCCGCGGGCGTTCGTCGATCGTGTGGACCGAGAACGCGGCGCTGGCGCCGCATCTGATGAAGCTGCCGGATGCCGCGTTTGCCGAGGAGCTGCATGCGCGATTCGGCGATTTTCTCGGCGCGGTCGAGCCGGTCGGGCCACGCTGGGCCTATCCGCTCTCGCTGATGCAGGCCGAGCGCTACACCGACCGGCGCCTGGCGCTAGTCGGCGAGGCCGCGCATGTCATCCACCCGATCGCCGGGCAGGGGCTCAACGTCGGCATCCGCGATGTCGCGGCGCTGGCCGAGGCGGTGGTCGACGCGCGCCGGATCGGCCTCGATATCGGCGACGACACCGTGCTCGAGCGCTATCAGCGCTGGCGCCGGCTCGACGCGATCCTCCTCGCCGGGGTCACAGACGGGCTCAACCGGCTGTTCTCCAACACCATCGCGCCAATAAGGCTGATCCGCGATGTCGGGCTCGCCGCGGTCAACCGCCTGCCGCCGTTGAAGCGGCTGCTGATGAGCCACGCGATGGGCACGCTCGGCGACCGGCCGAGACTGGCGCGGGGGGCGCGGCTGTGATGTCCCACGGCCAGTTTTACGCGCTCGCCGTCGCCATTCCCTTGGTGCAACTCATGGTGCTGATGTGGGTACTGGTCCGGCAGAGAGGGATAGGGCTGGTGTTGGTTGTCAACATACTGTTCGCGGGAATGGTGCTGTTCTTTGTCGCGCCGAAATTGCCGCAGGAGCTGCGCGCTGCCCTCGCTTGGGGGTCAAGCGACTGGGTCGACTACAAGGTGACGATGTGGTCGTCGTTCGAGCTCGTGACGCTGGGCGTATCCGCGTTCGCCTTCGGCGGGTTTCCGCCAGCCCGGATCATCGCTTGGATCGGTTTCGCCGGGAATTTCGCACTGAGCGTCGGGGCGATGCTCCTCATTCTCAAATTTGCGATCACATGATGCGGAGAGCGACGAGCAGGGGCCAAGCTCGATGACTTCCGACACCGAGCGGTTCGATATTGCCTATCTGGTGCTGAGCGGCACAACGACCTCCGCGCGCTGCCCGGAGATTTTGCGCGGGCTGATCGGGCTGGGCTTTGCGACGGTGATCGCGCTGCCGACCCCGAACGCGAGCCGCACGATCGCACCGCGCGAGCTGGCCGATGTCGCCGGCGCACAGGTGGTCGAGTCGTATTTTGATCTGGCGATCCGACCGAGGCCGCCGCGCGGCGTGGTGCTGTTCGCGCCGTGCAGCTTCAACTCGCTCAACAAGCTGGCGCACGGCATCGCCGACAATCTGCCGCTGTCGGTGGTCGCCGAAGCGATCGGGCGCGGCACCCCGGTGATCGTCGGTCCGTCGCTCAACGCGCCGCTCTTGGCGCACCCGCAGGCGCAAGCATCGCTTCGCGTCTTACCGCACTGGGGCGTGACCATCGTGCCGCCGATCGATGACGGCGACGGCCCGCGCCTCGCACCAACCGAACAGCTGCTCGATGCCGTGCGGCCATACGTGCGGCGAGGCTGAAGGATCAGCCGCCGCCGAACGAGAAGATCGCCTGGCATATCCAGCCGACGATCCGCCACGGGAGAGACACGGGCACCGGCTCGGGCGGCGGCTTTTCGTCGAGCGCACGCTGCTCGGTCCACTCGGGCGGCGAAGCAAGCGGCGACCCCGGATCCGGTAGGGCGTGCATCGTCAGCGCCCCGGCTCGCGGCTAAGGCCCTTCTCCTTGAGCGCCTGAAGGTAGTTGCGCCAGCGCAGCGGTTGCTCGACCCCGAGTTGGTAGAGGTAGTCCCAGGAGAAGATGCCGGTGTCGTGCAGATCGTCGAACTTGATCCGCACCGCGTAATTGCCGACCGGCTCCAGCTCCATGATGCCGACATGAATGCGGCCGGGCACGGTGATCTTATGGCTCGGATCATGGCCCTGCACCTCGGCCGAGGGGCTTTCGACCCGCAGATATTCGGCGGGCAAGCTGAATTTCTTGCCGTCGTCGAACTCGATTTCGAGACGCTTCTCCGCGCGGATCAAGCGGAGCTGCACCGGCCAGGGGGCGCTTTTCGCCATTTACAAATTCGTCATTCCCGCGAAGGCGGGAGCCCAGGGCGAATGTTCAGTCGCTCGCCCCTGGGCCCCCGCCTTCGCGAGGGAGACGGAGAAATGGGCAGAGCTCAAGGCGTTGCCTTGGCTTTCTCGTCGTCGCCGAGGCGGCGTGCCTCGTCGACCAGCATGATCGGGATGCCGTCGCGGATCGGGTAGGCAAGCCCGGCCTCGTCGCTGATCAGCTCCTGGGCGGCGCGATCGTAGCGCAGCGGCGCCTTGGTCAGCGGGCAGACGAGGATTTCGAGCAGCTTGGGATCGATTTCGAAAGAGTTCATCCATTTGCGGACACCGGTTCTAAATCGTCTTTCCCGCGAAAGCGGGAACCCAGGGCAACCGTTCCAGCGCTCGCCTCTGGACCCCCGCTTGGGCGGGGGAGACGAGAAAAATATCGGCGATCAAAGTTCAATGCCGCGTCACGCCACCATTGGGGTCGGGCGCCGGCGGCGCGGTCGCGGTCATCGCAGTCATCTCGATCAGCGCAGTCAAAAGCCGGGCGCGCTCGCCGAGGGTCGGCGCCTCCAGCAGCGCCTGTTTCTCGTTGGGCGCAAACGGGCACATCATCGCGATCGAGGTAACCAGCGTTTCGCCCGGCGCCTTGTCGATCGCTTCCCAATTGGCCTCGACCTGGCGCTGCTGGAAGAAGGTGCGCAGGCCCGCCGTCAGGCGCGAGCGGTCGAAACCGTCCGGGTCGGTGTCGCGGTCGGCGGCGAAATCCTGCCAGTCGGCGACCACCCGGCGATAACCGGAGAGCAGCGGCAGCTCCTCCTTGATGCGGAAGCGCGAGACGCCGGTGAGGGTGATGAGAAACCGCCCGTCCTCGGTCTCGGAGAAGCTGGTGATGCGCCCGGCGCAGCCGGTCTGATACACGGCCGGGTTCAACTCGCGGATCGGCGGGTCGGACGGCTGGACCATGCCAATCAGCCGCTCGCCACCCATCGCGTCGCGGGTCATCGCCAGATAGCGCGGCTCGAAAATGTTGAGCGGCAGCTGGCCGCGCGGCAGCAGCAAGACGCCGGTCAGCGGGAAGATCGGCAGGATATCGGGAAGCGGATCGCCCGGCATCGCTAGGAGAACATCAGCGACGACAGTTTGCGCCGCGAGCTGAGGGTCAGCGGGTCGGTCGCGCCCATGACCTCGAAGAACTTGACGAGCTGCTTCCTCGCCGCCTCGTCGTTCCAGGCGCGGTCCTTACGGTAGAGGGTGAGGAGCTCGTCGATGCCCTCTTCGCGCTGGCCGGCGCCAAAGAGCGCGGTCGCCAGCTCGAAGCGGGCCTCGTGATCGTTTGCGTCCTTCTCCAGCCGGGCGCGGTATTTGTCCGACTCACCCATCGCCTTCTGCGCCTGCTCGGCCAGCTCCAGCGCTGAATGCGCCGCGGCGACCTCGGCATGATTGAGCTGCTCCCTCGGCACCCGCGAGAGCAGGTCCCGCGCGTTGGCAAAGTCGCCCTTGGCGGTCAACACGCGGGCGAGGCCGGCGAGTGCTTCGATGTTGTCGGCTTCGCGCTGCAACACCTGGCTGAAGATGCCGCCAGCGCTGTCGTAGTCGCCGCTCTGCAGCGCCTCCTTGGCCATCGCCATCGCCTCTTCGACCGGCGACGGCCCGGCGGGCCCGCCGAGCCGTTGGACGAACTGCTTGACCTGCGACTCCGGCACCGCGCCGACAAAGGCATCGACCGGGCGGCCATCCTTGAAGGCGTAGACCGCCGGGATCGACTGGATGCGCATCTGCTGCGCGACTTCGGGGTTGTCGTCGATATTGAGCTTGACCATGCGCACCGCGCCATTGGCCGCGCGCACTGCCTTTTCGAGGATCGGACCCAATTGCTTGCAGGGCCCGCACCAGGGCGCCCAGAAATCGACCACGACCGGCTGCTCGAACGACGCATCCACGACCTCGGTCATAAAGGTCGCTGTGGTCACATCTTTTATCGGCGCCGCGGCGGCCGCCCCGTTTTCGGCCCCGCCGCCAATCATCATTTCGTCCGCCATTCCCGCCTCGTCACCGGGTTTTGCTGACAACATGGACATAGGGGAACGCGATGACAAGCGCCGCCGCGCACCCCGTTCAATCCTCGCGTTCCGGAATCGCAACGATGCGCGGAGAGTGGCCGCAGGCTTCAAGGAAGCGGACGAGGTCGCCGGGCGCGACCGCGGTGGTGCGGTCGTTTTCCAGCGGGTGATAGTTGAGCGGGTCGTGGTCGAGCATCGCTTGTTGCAGCACGACCGCGACGCGGCTCTCGGTGTCGTTGACCGCGGCGAACGGGGTGACGCTGCCGGGGCGTACGCCGAGCACCTCGTAGAGCAGCTCGGCCGAACCGAACGAGAAGCGCGGCGCAGGGAGCGCATCGGCGAGCCGCTTCAGATCGACCCGGCACTCCTCGAGCGCAACGACGAGCCAGAGGCCGGCTTTCTTGTCCTTGAGGAAGAGGCTCTTGCAATGCCCGCCCGGCAGAGTGCCGCGCAGCGCCTTGGCCTCCTCCACGGTGAAGACCGGCGGATGGGTGTAGGTCTTGTGCGCGATGCGGAGTTCGTCCAGCCGGGCAAAGAGGTGATCGGGCGTAAGCGGCATCAGCCAACGATGCGGCGCGGCGATACCGGCGCGCAAGTCTTGCGCGACCCTCCCCCCGATATGATATGCATCGCTCCCGGTGATATCCCACTGGCGGACGCGGGCGTAGCTCAGGGGTAGAGCACAACCTTGCCAAGGTTGGGGTCGAGGGTTCGAATCCCTTCGCCCGCTCCAATTAGATCAACGATATATGACCTGATACAATTCGGCGTTGGCTGGCCCGCGATTAATCGCCCCGTTGGCGAACAATGGGCTGGGAACGAGAGCCTTTTCCCGGAATTATCAAGCGTTAAGCTTATGTTCGCGGATCGGGGTCGCGTCCACGCATGGGGCAAGCGATTGATGGCGAGGACACTGTCGGGGCCAGATCGGTACCCATTGGACGTCCCCTTGATGCTTTGCGGGTTGGGCTGAAGCACCCGTTTGCTCGTGGCATAGTGGCCTTCATGGCGTGTTGGTTCTTGTCCGCGTGCGTGGAGGCCGATGTAGCGCCCCGATCGGCGTTGACAATTTCGGAGCCGGGATCCGATCTCATAGGCCGCGCGGTGGTTTCTCCCGTCGAAGAGCGCATCCGCGTTCGCGGGGACGGGCGCGAGATCCCCGCGATCGTTCTGCTCCCTGACGATTACGGCACCCGAGCGGACTACCCGCTTGTCCTCGCCATACACAATTTCGGCGGCGGACCCCGGCGCATCGCGGGCATGATGGAGGCGGAGCGCCTGCGCAAGGCGGGCAATATTGTGATCGTGCCCCAGGCAGCGGGTGTTCCCCTGCTGGATTGGCAGGGCCCGGGAATCACGCTTGGCCTCTCTCGCCAAGATGAAGACGGTCGCCCGATCGACGACGTCGTTGGCTTGATCAAGCTGCTCGACGTGGCGAGAGGGCTCTACCGCATCGATACCCGCAACATAAATCTGGCCGGGTTCTCGCAAGGCGCGACGCTTGCGTTGGAACTGGCGCGGCAGTTGGAACTGCGGCGCGCCGGGAGCGTTCGCCGCGTCTTTGCGGTGGCCGGGAGTGTTGTTCGCGCCGACGAAAAGAGCCTGGGCTTCCCGCAAACCGACATTATCCACTACGAACCCGGCCGGAACACGCTGCAGCGCCTGGCCAACTGGCGGACGGGCGAGCCGGCCGAGACCGACTTCATTCCGACGATCATCGCTGCCAAGGGTTGCAGTCTGCGCGAGCACATTTCAGCCGATGGCGTCGATACCCAGATTTATGACTGCCGCGATGGCACCTCGGTCACTCGCATTTACGAGCAGTACGGCGAGCATGCCTGGCCCGGGCAGCCGGCCGAATACGATATCTGGCTGCTCGGCAGCGGTTCGATCTCTCGCCTCAAGTTCACCGATCTGATGATCCGGGCGATCGCCGCGCCCGACGTTCAGTCCGTCGCCCGGAAATGAGTTCCGAGCCGACCATCGACGCTTCCACGGCACTGGCGCCACGCCAAGGCGCGGCGATCTTCGAAAGCTATGGCTGGGCGGACGCGGGCGACATCGCGCAGCAACTCAAGACCTCGCTGGAAGCGGCCGGGTACGAGGTTTGGATCGACCGCGAGCATCTGCGCCCCGACGACGAGCATTTCTGGCTGGCGCTCGAGGCGGCGCTCAACCACTGCTCGCTGGTCGTCGCGCTGCTCAGTCCGCACTCGGTGCGGCTCGACGGCGAGCGCGGTACCCCGCACGGCGCCAGCGTGTGCCATTACGAGCTGATGCTCGCGGTGCGCAAGGACAAGCCGGTGCTGCCAGTCGTCGTCATCGATTGCAATACGCCGCTGGCGATCATTCGCTACGAGCCGTTTCGCTTCACCGACTGGCGCGCCTCGCCCGGTGCGTACCGCGAGGGTGTCAGTGAAATCCTTCGCGCGCTCGAGCAAATTCGCTCCGGCGACAAGCGCTACGTCATCTATGTCGACAAGCTGGCGCCCTATGATTTCTTCGCCGAGCTGAAGACCGGCGCCGGCACCTTCACCGGGCGGGAGTGGGTGCTGGCGCGGATCGAGGAGTGGCTCCCCGGCAATCGCCGGTGTTTTCTGATCGAGGCCGAGTCGGGCAGCGGCAAGACCGCGCTCATCGCCGAGATGGTTCGCCGCAACGACGGTGGGCGGGTGCTTGCCTATCACTTCTGCAACGCGTTGAAGCCGGACACAGTCAATCCCCGGCTCTTCGTGCGCTTCATCGCGGCGATGCTGTGCGGGACGGTTTCCGCCTACGCCGAGCGCCTGCGGCGCAGCGAGGAACTGGTTGGCGCGCTCAAGAGCAACGACCCCACGACGATGCTCTCGCAGGGCGTGCTCGCCGCGCTGCACAGCATCCCCATGGACGGAACGCGCTACATCCTCGTTGACGCGCTCGACGAGGCGGTCGGCGGGCCCGAGACTGGCAATCAAATCACGATCCCGCAGCTGCTGGCACAGGCCAGCGAGGACTTTCCGCCTTGGCTCAAGCTGATTGCGACAACGCGCCGTGACGGCCGCGTGCTGCCGCTGTTCCAGAACGCCGAGCGGTGTTTCCTGGGAGAGGCGGTCGCAGCGCAGCGCGCGGACGTACTCAGCTATGTCGAACAGCGCTTCGCCGAGCTCAGTCTCGGTAGCGTCCCCGGATTACCGGAGGCCGATCGGGGCCGGGCAGCGGCGACGCTCGCCGAGCGCGCCGCGGGCAATTTTCAATATGCCGATACGGTGCTCAACGAGCTGCGCAACGGTGAGTGCGAGCTGGGCGAGCTCGATCATTTGCCGGCCGAGCTTGGCAACCTCTATTACCGCTTCGCCGATCGGCGGTTTCCCGATATCGCGAGTTTTCGTGCGCCGCGGGCCATCCTGAGTGTGCTGCTCGCAGCCCGCGAACCGTTGACCCGCGCCCAACTCGAGACGGTCACTGGGCTCGATACCGAGCAGATAAACCCCGTTCTCGACACGCTCAGCTGCTTTCTGACCTGGGATACCGGGGCCGGTGCCGATCGGGTCTATCGTGCGGCGCACAAATCCATCAGTGACTGGCTGCAGGCGCCGCCGACGGAGTTCGATCGCTTCAAGATCGATCTGAAGCCGGGCCGCGAGGCTCTGCTCGCCCATTGCAAGGAGTGGAAGCTCCATCGCGAGCCCTACGCGCTCACGCATCTCGTCGCACATCTGTTGGAGACGAACGATGCAGCCGGCGCGCTCGCCGCCATTCGCGATGGGTTGTTCGTCGTGCGTCACCTGCTACTCGATCCGCTCCTCGACGTCGGCGACAGCCGCGACGTGACCGCCGCGCTGATCGCGCTGCAGGACAAGGGCGCGGTCGTATCACTGGCCCGTACCGACAATGTCTGGCAGCGCGACGGCGTCGCCGCGGCGCTCGCGACCGCGCCGCCGAGCGCCGACACCTTTGTCGACGAAGTGGTCAACGCCTTGCTGCAAATCGCGGGATAGAAATGCGGCCGGCATCCTCCGCGGAGGTCTTTAACGCCCGCTACATCGCCATCCGAACCGCCGAGGCGCGTGGCCTCACCGAGCGTCTGTTGCAGGCGACACGCGACCGCGAACCGGCGGTGCGCCGGCTGCTGGTGCCGATCCTCTACCGCGCTTGGCACCGCGATCACGATAAGGGCTGGCGGCTGCTGTCGCGGATCGGCGACGAGGTCGTTCGCTTTCCCGGCGTGCCGCATGGACCGGCAGTCGAGATCTTCGTCGAAGTCTCCCTGGCGATCGTCAATCAATGCCGGGACGAGCGTGACCAGCTCGACCGCCTGGCGGCGATCTGGCGGGATCAGCTCGAACGAATCTTCACGACGCCGCTCGCCAGAACCTTCGGGCAGCGATGGGTGCTCAAATTGCTGGCTCGCCCGTTCAAATGGGTGCTGGAGCGGCAGCCCGCTTACCAGCCGTTCAACTTCCGGGAGTTCGAGGTAACCGCCAGCCGCCCGGCGGCGTTTCGAGAGGCTTGGCGAGCCGCGCTTACCTGCCTCGAGCGTCCCGAAACGGGGCTCGGCCCAATCACCGAGATCCTCGGTGGCAAAGATCTCCCCTTCGACCTCCACCTGATGCTGTTGTGTGAGCGAGCGCTTGTCTATCACGGCGTCAAGGTCGACCCCGCGGGAACCTTCGAGCTGCTCGGGCGAGTGTTCGAGAGCGGCTGTCCGTGGTTTCGGCAATCCGTACTGTACGTTTTGTTTCACCAGCTCAGCAGCCTGCCGGCGGTCGACGACGCGTGGCTCGACCGCTACGTTGCGATGGGTGAGGAATTCTTCACCTCTGGCAGTTGGCAGATGCGCAGCTCGGTTGCCGAATATAAATTCAGCGACCATTTCGCCTGGCCGGAGTTGGTTGTCGACCGCTGGGCACCGAGTACGGCGCCGCGGCTCATTCCGTCCCTGATGCAGCAAGCACTGGCTGCTGGAGACGCCAATCAGATCGACGGATTGTTCAAGTCGATCGACATCATCGCTTTTACGCATCGACGCTCCCCACTGGCGCTCAGCATCCTCGACCGCACTCTCGCGATCGGTGGCAAGGCGCTCGAAGAGCGCGTGCTGTCGAGCCTTGCGACCGTGCGCCTGCAAGATCAGGTTCTGGTGGATGCTTTCATTGACGAGCATCGCGACCTGTCCCGGTTGCGCCCGCGGCTTGCAACCGCCGCGCCGGCAATTCTCGAAGAAGACATGCCGACGCTTATTGATGGACTGATCGTGCAGCTAATTCTCAATTCCGATTATTTCCGTGGGAAGGTTTGCGATGCGTTTCGGCGCGCATCTGAAGCGAACAGCGCGATGGATCTTCTCACGCAACTGATCGAGTGGTTGCGTGACGAGCTTCGGCAGCTGGACACCTGAAGCTACAACCGCAATTGATCATCGGCATTACTCGCCGAGTGTCGCTCGCCCGTCGGTGGTTCGGCGTCGATAGCCAAGGCGTTTAGGCGTGAATCGACCATTTCCGCCGGCCCCGGAGCGGCGGCGGCGTATGACTTGCAGGGCCGACCAGGACGGCCAGGGGTCGCTGGGCTGCTGTTGATCCAGTTACCGGGGCCACAAGCGCGAGGAAATCGGCATGCACATCAAGATCGGCTACGAGCTCGTCTACGATTGCCCGCAGCCGACGCCGATGGTGCTGATGCTGACCGTGCACCACACGCGGGCGGCGGATTTGCTGGCGCCGGACCGGCTCGTCACCGACCCGCCACTGCCGATCCACGCCTACCACGACGGCTTCGGCAATTGGTGCAGCCGCATCGTCGCTCCGGAAGGGCGCACCCGGCTGTTCGCCGAGGGGGTGGTGAATGACAGCGGCGAGCCCGACCCGGTGGCGCTCCACGCGGTTCAGCACATTATCCCCGACCTGCCCGACGACACGCTGGTGTTCCTCCTCGGCAGCCGCTATTGCGAGACCGACCGGCTCGCCGACATCGCCTGGTCGCTGTTCGGCAAGACACCGCTCGGCTGGCCCCGCGTCCAGGCGATCTGCGACTTCGTCCACGGGCACATCGCCTTCGGCTACGAGCACGCGCGCAACAGCCGGACCGCGTGGGAGACCTGGTGCGAGCACGCCGGCGTCTGCCGCGATTTCGCGCACCTGGCGGTGACCTTTTGCCGGTGCATGAACATCCCGGCGCGCTACTGCACCGGCTACCTCGGCGATATCGGGGTGCCGCCCGACCCCTCGGCGATGGATTTCTCGGCCTGGTTCGAGGTCTATCTCGGCGGCGCCTGGCATGTTTTCGACGCGCGCCACAATGCGCCGCGCATCGGCCGGGTGCTGATCGCCCGCGGCCGCGACGCCGCCGATGTCGCGATCGCCACGACCTTCGGCCCCAACACGCTGACGGGGTTTAAGGTGGTGACGGAGGAGGTTGTGGCGACTTAGCGCCGCGTTGCCGTGAACGGCACGCCGGAAATGGCCCGGGTTTGAAGGGTTAGAGCAGCTCTGCAGGTTTCATTTTTAGAGAAAATCGCGAGAGTTATTATGGCGAGTTCAATCGAATTACGATGCGAAAATAGGAATTGGTCGATTGAAATATTTGATAATCGGGGAGTTGTTCTGGCTCGAAAAATAAACGCGGATTGTATGCATTAAATTCATCCCCATCTAAAGCGACGCGGCATGCCGACACCAGCCGGTGCGGGTGAGAGTCCGTCAAATCCGATTTTGCTTCGGGACCACCAGGACGGGAAGGTCGGGTGCTGATGATCTTGACACGAGCTCCATACCAAGCCGCGACGCCATGACGTTGCGCCGGGCCTTCCGCCCGTTGCGGCCCGACCTCGATGAATTTCTATTCGCGACCGTGGGTGATGAGATCGATGGCGTTCCGCTGAGCGTGATCTCAATGCTCATCCGCCTCGGCTTGGATCCATGGGAGGAGGCGGGTCGGCTGTCATCGCTCAACAAGCCTGAGGCAATCGAGCAATTGGCCCAGTTGGTCGCGGAGCTGCCTAGTCTCCCGCGCCCATTGGGAGAGGCGAGAGAGATCGCCGAAGGGCTAGTCCCTTTGCTTCCGGAGCGCGACCCCGGCGCTAGGTCGACGCAGCAAGTCGAAAGTCGGCCCGGTTTTTGTAGACAGATACTGACGCTGCTGAAGCGATCCCAGCTCTGGGTCGCCTGTATTGTCGTGGCCGCCGCGGCGCTGGCTAGCGCGCTCATGCATGGCGGGCTCCCGTTCGGTATCTGAAGCCAGTAAGCGATCAACCGCGTTTCAGTGAACGCATAATCCAGGAGGCACGAGTGTCAGTTCGTCTAAAAATCGAAGACAGCCGCGATGGGCTCGTAGCGACCATTTCGCAGCGTGACGACGCCGGGAAGAGGGTCGGTCGCCCCATGGTCTCACGCGTCGCCACCAAGGATGAGGCGAAGCAACAGGCGAAAACCCTAGCGCGCTCGCTGGGGTTGAAAGTTTACGGCATCGTCGACAGGACCGGCACGAGAGAAGAGGCCAGCCCTTGGGTTGTGCCCGGCGTCGGCACGTCTCTTTGAGACGCCGAAGCGCACCCCAAGGCCCAAAACTTCACAGATCCCCGAGGCCCTCGTCTCGCTCGGCCAACGTTGGATAGGGGAATTGCAATAAAGGGCTGGTTTGTGCCGCCGATCATCATTCCCTTTGTTCTTGTCGTGGCTTTAGTGGCATACGGACTGTTCTGAATGGTGTCATAGCTATCCACCCATCACGACCACGCCCGAATGCACTCACGCGCTCTGAGAAGATACCACTCTGCCGAAATCGAGGCAGATTTTGTCGTCCACCTCTTAGGAATGCTCGCCGGCGCGGTCGGCGCGGCAGCCATGCTGGGGCTGGCCGCAACGGCCGACGCCGCTACGTTGTGGTCGGTTCTTGCCTATAGCCTCGCCTTGGTGGCGATGCTGGGCTTGTCGGCGGCTTACCACATCCAGCGCTCGTCGGATCGCCGGGAGGTCCTGCGCCGGCTTGATCACGCCGCCATCTTTGTGATGATAGCGGGCACCTATACGCCGTTCACCGCTTGTGTCTTGGATGGGGCCTCGGCGATCTGGCTCACGGCCTCCATGTGGCTCGCCGCTCTGGCGGGGGTCGCGGTCAAGTTGCTGTACCCGCGGCGTTTTGAATGGACCTCGACCGCGGTTTATCTGGCTCTGGGCTGGGCCGTGGTCATTTTCATGCGTCCTTTGCTGGCCGCGCTGGACCGGCCGACGCTGATCCTCCTGGTCGCGGGAGGTGTGCTCTACTCGATCGGGGCCTGTATTCATCGCTGGCGCCGTCTCCCGTTCCACGATGCTATCTGGCACGGTCTCGTGTTGATCGCCGCGGGTTGTCATTATGCCGCGATCTTGCACGGCGTCGTCCTGCTCGGATCGCGATCCTGAGCTAGCGGCCATTTCGGCGGGGCTTCGGTCGAAGATCGCCCCGTTTAACGGCTCGAAACCTGGCAGATGTCATGACCGTTCTCGGTAAGGCGAATGCGGTCCGAGACGCGCTTCGCCCACCCTTGCTCGATGATCTTTTGCATAGCCGGCTCGTAGTCGGCCTCCTTCCAGCCTCCTGTCTTCAGAAAACGCTCTTTGAGCCGGGTTTCGGGTGTAAGGCCATTTGCGCCCAGACCCATTCCGTGAGGATGGGGCGCAGTTAAGAGAAACAGGATTTCACCGACACCGCCCTCGGCGGACGGCGCTGCGCCTTCAGTCATCGCTGTCACCCCTCGCCAGCGCCGATGCTGGCTTAACGGTTGGCGCGGGACCGCCTGCCGCGCTCCTTTGCGGCTCGTTTGGCCTTGCGTTTGTTGGCTCGGATTTTTGACTTCGACTTGACCAGCCGGGTCATCCGTTGCTCCGATATCGAGTATGGCGACGACAACCCGGGAGGCGGCGGTCTCCTCCACGGATAGCTTCTCTCAGCGACGATATACCGCTGCCCCTCGGTCTACCAGAGGCTCGGCCGCACATAGCCGAAATGCTCTTGCGCGGTCGGCTTCAGCCGCCAGCTGAAGCTGGCCGACGGCGAGACTTCGGGACGCGACCCATTTCGTCGCGATCTTCTGCAAGGACTGACTGACACTACGCCGGGCTTGTGAGGCAAGTGGACGCCCCTTTCGAAGGGACGCCCGCTCCTTTCGCCGCGCCGCTGGCGGTTTAGTCGCGCTTCATGCCCGGCGCCCCGGCCGGGACGTCGTAGAAGGCGAGCGTCATCGACACGCTGGTGTAGTGGCCCATCAGCGTGATCACGTCGGTGATGCCGACATGGCCAAGCGCCGCGACCGCGCGGTCGTAAAGCCCCTTCGAAACCCAGCGAGCATTCGACAGGCATACCGCCATTTCGTAAACAACCTGCTCGCGCTTGTCGTCGAACGAGGTCGGCAGGCCCGACAGCATCGCCTCGACCTTGGCGGCCGGCAGCCCGACCTCCTTGCCGCGCCGCTCGTGCGCCGCGGTCGGGTAGGCGGAACGCCATTTGCTGTTGATGACGATGACGGCGATCTCGCGCTCGCGTTCGCTGAGCGAGTATTTGCCGGCGTGGAAATGCCCGCCGAACGGCGCCGCGACCTTCGCCAGTTTCGGGTTGTGCACCCAGATCTTGTTGGGCCCGCCGAGCGGGCCGCGAGTCTCCACCGCGAAGCGGTAGCCCTCCTGCTGCTCCGGGGTCATCTCGTTATAAGGGATCTCGGCGTAGCGGCCGAAGGTCGGGGTCTCGGGCATTGTCGCGCTCCTCCTGGGTGTCAACCGCGAGCCAAGGCGTAGATCTGCGTCCCGCCGGGCGGCGGCGGCTGCGGCGTCCAGGTTTCGCCGGAATCGCGGCTGGTCCACACTTCGCCGCCATTGGTGGCGCAGGACATCAGGCTCGGCTGGCGCTCGTCGAACGCGACCTTGAACATCGTGTGCGGCACCGGGCCGCCGACATCGACCTGCGCCCAGCTATCGCCGCCGTCCCGGCTGTGCAGCAGGATGCCCAGGTCGCTGATGAACCCGGAGCCGGCGGCGCACCACAGATGCCGTGGATTTCCCGGCACCTCGCGGATGTCGCGGCAGTAGATCTGCCCCTTCATGTTCAGCGGCTCGAGCGGCACGTGGGTCCAGTGGTCGCCGCCATCGGCGCTGCGCCACATGCCGGCGCGGGCGATGCCGAACACGGTTCCCGGCCGCCAGCGGCTGGCGAGGACCCCGTGCATGTCGACCATGTCGTCGTTGATGTACTGGCCGTGGCTCAGGTTCTCCCAATGCTCGCCGCCATCGGTCGACCGGATCGTGCCGCCGACCTCGATCGCCCCGTACAAATGATCGGGTTCGCTGGTGCTGGCGTCGAGCATCAGCACGCGTTTGGCCGGGTTGGCGCCAGGCGCGGTCGTGATGTCGGGAAACCGCACGCTGACCGGCAAGCGCGTCCAGTGCTCGCCGGCATCGTCGCTGCGGTAAACCTCGCAATTGTCGCAGCCGACCAGGATCGTGTCCGGGTTGTGCGGGTGGAACAGGATCGACCACACCGGCAGGCCGTGATCGGGCAATTCGACCTTCTCCCAATGCTCGCCGCGATCGGCGCTGCGATAAGGCCCGTGTTGCGTGCCGGCATAGATGATCTCCGGCTTCAGCGGATGCACGGCGATGGCGCGCACCGCCGGCGTCTCGGGCAGGCCGCGCTGCAGCGGTTCCCATTCGTTGCCGCCGTCAGCCAGCCGGAACAGTCCGGAATCGACCACCCGGCCAGGCCCGGTCTCGCCGGCGAGACCCAAATAAAGATAGGAGGGGTGATGGTTCTTGCCGTTGCTGGGCATAGGATCGCCTGTCTCTGTCCGGTTTGCGCGACGCCAGCGATCGATCGGCCGCAACCGATCCCTGCCTCGGCCGCTTCGCGGCGAGCTTGGCAATTCGGCGAGGGTTCGGCAAGGCTTTCGCCGGGCGCCACGGCAAACGCGCGGCGGTGATTGGCATTCAGGGTGAAACTCGCTCCCGGCCAGAGTAAAACCAGGCTCGCATGGTCCCTTTGACGCATTTTGTCGTGGTCGGCGCCGGCGCCGCCGGTCTGATGGCAGCGCGCGAGCTCTCCCACGCCGGCAAGCAGGTGACGATCCTCGAGGCGAGAGATCGCTGTGGCGGCCGCATCGAAACGCTTCCGGTCGAGGATTTCGGCTACAAGGCGGAGGGTGGCCCCGAGTTCGTCCATGGCGCGGCGCGGGTCACGCGGGCGGTGATGCGCGAAGCCGGGCTATCGCTGTCGCCTCGCGGGGGATCGCGGTGGAACACGCGGGCGGGCGCGTTTGTGCCCGACAACCCGAGACTCCCCCACGCCGATGAGTTCTATGGGGCGTTGCGCGAGGTCGAAGTCGATCTGCCGATTGCCGACTTCCTCGACAGAAGCTTTGGCGGCGCAGAATACGACGAGCTGCGGCGGCGGATCACACGGACAGTCGAAGGCTATGACGCGGCCGACCCGCACCGCGCCAGCACGCTGGCGCTGCGCGACGAATGGCTGGCCGAGGACGAGGGGCAGCACGGGCGGCTGGCCGAAGGCTATGGCGCGCTGATCGATCATCTCGCGGCCGACTGCCGCCGGCATGGCGCCGCGATCCAGCTCGGGGCCGCGGCGGCGGCGATCGAGGTGCGCGACGGCCGGGTCGCCGTGCGCTGTCGCGATGGCGCCGTCCTCGAGGCCGACGCCGTGATCCTCACCGTGCCGCTGCCACTATTGTCCGAGATCGCTTTGCCGCCGGCGGCGCACGAGCGCGCGGCGGCCGCGACCGATATCGGGTTCGGCAACGTCGTCAAAATCCTGCTGCGCTTTGCCACGAAATGGTGGGCGGATCACGATGGGCGCGATCTGGCCGATCTGTCGTTCCTGCTGTCCAACGCGGCCGTCCCAACCTGGTGGACGCAGTATCCGGCGGCGCACCCGGTGCTAACCGGATGGTATGCGGGGCCCAAGGCCGACCGCGTGTCGGCGCTGACAGAGGCGGAGTTGGTCGAGATGGGGATTGCCTCGCTCGCCGAAATCTTCACCCTGCCGGCCGACCGCATCACCGAGCAGCTCCGCGCGGCGCGGGCGATCAACTGGGGCAACGACCCGTTCGCGCGCGGTGCTTATTCCTATGCCACCCCGAAAACGCGCCAGGCGCAGGCCGTGCTGAGAACACCGACGGATGACGGCATCTTCTTCTCCGGCGAAGCACTGTATGACGGGCCGGACATGGGAACCGTCGAGGCGGCGCTGGCCAGCGGACGGGATACCGCGCGAACCATCTTGGCCGCGGGCACACTCGCGCCACACCGCAGCTAGGGAGATTGCCATGCCCGAACCCGAACGCGTCGATCGGCGCCGAACGGCCCTCATCGCTTACGACGTCTGCCGGCGTGCGCTGACCCCGGCCGATCCGGCGCGGCGAACGGCGATGCGTCCCGTACTCGACGCCTGGATGCGGATGATCGCGGCCGCGCGGGCAGCAGGCGTGCCGGTGATCTACACGACACCGGTCAGCCGCTCCGACGGCGCCGACGTCGTCATGTTGCCGACCGACCTGTCAGCGGAAACCGGCGTGCCGCCACTCACCAACGGCATCGAAGGAACGCCCGAGGCGGGATTCCCCGAGGAAATTGCGCCGCGATCCGAGGATTACGTCTTCCTCAAGCGGCGGCCCAGCGCTTTCTACGGCACGGGCGTCGCCGAGCTCCTGCACATGCTGCGGCGGGACACGATCATCATCGGCGGCGGCGCCACCAACCGCGGTGTCGAGACAAGCGTGCGCGAGGCTTTCAACCTCGACATCGCCTCCATCGTGGTGCGCGAATGTTGTTGGAGCGGCGATGCGGCTGCCCACGCCTACAGTCTCGACAAGGCGATGAAGATGTACGCGCGCATCCGCAGCCTCGACCAAATCGCTGCTATGCTGAAGGAATGAGGGACGGCGGTTGCCGAGCGAAGTCAAATCGCGACGAGGGCTTTGATGTTCTTCAGCCAAGATAGACGGCGCCGCAGAGGTGTATCGAGGCTGGCATGCGCGACCGGCCTTTCCCTCCTGCTCGTCGGCGTGCCGGCCGGGGCGCAGACCCCAGATCCGTTCCAATCGGCGCCGGTCACGACACCGGCGGCCCCCGCAGCGGCACCCGCTGCGCCGGCGCCTAGGCCCCGCCCGCAACCGCATCATCCGGTCGAACCCGACCCCTATGCGACAATGCCTCCAAGCGCCTACGTACCGCCGCCCCCGCCCCCGGTGCCGAGCCTGCCGCCAACCGGCGTGATCTGGGCGCGTGTGCGCCAAGTCGCACAAGCCGATGGCATCAGCGTCCCGCTCGCCAGCGATCCGCCTTTCGATGTCTCAAGCGCATCGCCGCAATCTCGCATGCTAGTCGGGGCTTGGGGACCCGGCGCCTGGCAAGGTATGGGGGACGACAAGCTGATTCTCATTATCCTCGGAGTCGATGGCGGCGCGAATGTCCACGGGGTGGTGGCCCGCAGTCTAGGTACGGAATGGTCCTATTTCAGCGCGCCAATGACGGGGAACGGTTTCTCCATCCACGTTCAGACGAGCTATGAAGCAAGCGGCCGTTTCAACACCACCCGCGCGCTCGAAGACGAATACTGGCAATTCGAGCTGCGTCCGGACGGCAGGCTCTATGGATCCCGCAGCTCCAGTCCCGCGACCGTCGTCCTGGCCAAGCTGCAGTGACCGCAATCTCGGCATCCACGCCGGCACCGACGCACGGCTGACGGCGATGAGCAAAACGCTCAGTATTGCCGCTTGCGTCGAGCGCCGGCCCGACCGGGCGACGACGAGGCGGACAGGTGTATCGCCGCGATTGATCATCGCCGCATTCGCATGGGCCACGGTTACAATTATTTCCATCGGCGCGCATGCCGAAAATACAGCCGCCGCACCGCCACCCGCCGAAGCAGAACCGGCGTGGTCGCTGGAGGATCGGCGCGAGATCCAGGAGGCGTTGATCACACTCGGTCACCTACAAGGCGAGCCGGACGGAAATTTCGGATCACAAACGCCGGCGGCGATCAGGCAATTTCAGTCGTTCCAGGGAGAGGCCGAGACCGGGACGCTAACCCAGGACGAACGTTACAAGCTGCTCAACATGGCCCGCCATCTGTTGCAGCTGCTGCAACCCGCGGCGGTTTCGCCCAAGGGAGTGACCGCGGCTTCGCTGCGAGGAGGCCAACAGCGACTGGTGAAGGCGGCTGCTCTCGAAGCCGCAGGCGATTATAAAGAGGCAGCGTACTGGTACCGGCTTGCGGCAAGCGACGGCGAGGCAAAGGCCTTCACCAATCTCGGCACCCTGATGGTGCGAGGACAGGGGATCGACAAGCCCGACCCCTCCGCGGCGTATTTGCTGTGGTTAGCCGCGGCGGCCCGTGACGAACCGGTGGCGATGTTCGACCTTGGCACGATGTACGAGCGCGGCATTGGCGTCGCCGTCGATCTCGCCACGGCAAAGAAATGGTACGCCTGGGCCGGCGCGAAGGGCCACGCGCAAGCCCGCGACGCACTGAAGCGCCTTGGCGGTTAGCGAACGAATGTAGCCGCAAGACACGGCTCGATCAGCGCGAGGAACCCTCGATGGGTGCGCGGCCCGCCGGTTTTCGGCCGCGTGTCAGTTGCACGTAATATATTGGCGGACTTTTTCGTACGGCTTGCTTACATTGCCGGAAGGAGCTCCACCAAGAGAGCAATCAGAAACAGGGGAGGCGCATGAGTACGTTAGTCGGTCAGAACGATAAGACCCGGAATCTCGGGCAGTTAACGCGCCGCGATCTGCTAGGGGTAGCGGCCGCGGGGCTGGTGGCCGGTGCGCCCGGCGTCGCCAGAGCCGCCGCTCCGGCGGACCAGCTGACCTGGGGCATCCACGTCTCGCTGACGCCGACCTGGTTCGATCCCGCGGAGACCCAGGGGATCATCACCCCGTTCATGGTGCTGTATGCGCTGCATGACGGAATGGTGAAACCGATGCCCGACAAACTCCAGACGCCATGCCTTGCCGAGTCATGGACGGCTTCAGAAGACGGCTTGAGCTATACCTTCGTCATCCGCAAGGGCACCATGTTCCATAACGGCGATCCGGTAACGTCGGACGACGTCAAGTTTTCGTTCGACCGTTACAAGGGTGCCGCGCACGATCTGATGAAGGCGCAGGTGGCGTCGATCGAGACCCCCGATCCCCAACACGTCATATTCAAGCTCAAGAAGCCGTGGCCCGATTTTCTAACGTTTTATTCGAGCGCCTCGGGCGCCGGCTGGATCGTGCCCAAGAAATATGTCGAGAAGGTCGGCGACGAGGGATTCAAGAACGCCCCAATTGGCGCTGGTCCCTACAAATTCGTCTCGTTCAAGCCCGGGCGTCGAACTGGTGCTCGAGGCCTTCGACGGCTATTGGCGCAAAAAGCCTGCCGTCAAGCGTCTGGTGATGAAGATGATCCCAGACGAGACGACGCGTCTGGCGGCGCTGAAGCAGGGCGAAATCGACATCGCCTACTCGATCCGCGGCGAACTGGCCGAGGAGTTGGCGAAAACTACCGGCCTGTCGCTTAAGCCGGTCGTCCTTCAAGGACCGAACTGGCTCTATTTCCCCGAGCAATGGGACCCGAAGTCACCGTGGAGCAACCTCAAGGTTCGCCAAGCCGTCAACTTTGCCATCGATCGCGTCGGCATGAGCAAGGCGCTGTTCCTTGGCCACTGCAAGGTGACCAACAACGCCGTGGTGCCATACACGTTCGAGTACTACTGGCAGCCGCCCGATGCGGTGTACGACCCAGCGAAGGCGAAAAAGCTGCTCGCCGACGCGGGCTACCCCAACGGATTTGACGCGGGTTGATGTATTGCGACAGCTCCTACGCCAACATGGCGGAGGTGTCGGTCGACAACCTTCAGGCGATCGGCATCAAGATCCAGCTACAGCCGATCGAGCGAGCCGGCTTCTTCGCCGGCTATTCGAGCAAGAAATACGCGAAGGGCATCATCCAGGGCGCGAGCGCTGCTTTCGGCAACGCCGCGACGCGGATGGCCTCGTTCGTCGTCAAGGGCGGCGCGTTCTGCTACGGCAGCTATCCCGATATCGACGAGATCTACCCGCAGCAGGCCGACGAGACCGATCCGAAGAAGCGCACCGCGCTGCTCGATAAGATGCAGCAACTGGTCCACGAGAAGGCGATGTATGCGCCGATTTGGCAGCTCGCCTTCCTCAACGGCATCGGGCCACGGGTCGGCGAGTCGTCGTTTGGTGCGATCCCGGGCTTTGCCTATACAGCGCCCTTCGAGGACATTACGATCAAGGCGTAGGCAAAAAGCGCGCCGAAGCGCGCCGGACGAACGAGGAGGCCATGAGACGATACATCCTGCGACGGGTGGGGTATTGCGCCCTGTCGCTGTTCCTGCTGTCGCTGACGATCTTCTTTTTCGTCCGGGTGACCGGCGACCCGGCGGCCCTGCTCGTCGAACCAGGCGCCAGCCCGGCGGACATCGCGGCGATCCACCACCAGTTCGGCTTGGATCGGCCGCTCTGGGTGCAGTACTGGCTGTTCATGACGAGCCTGGTGCGGGGCGATTTCGGGCAGTCGTTCTACTACCAAGTGCCCGTCCTGCAGCTCTACATGTCGCGGCTGCCGAACTCGCTGATGCTGGCTGCGGTGGCAATGGGATTGTCGCTCCTGATCGGCATACCAAGCGGCATCCTGGCCTCGGTCCGGGTCGGCAAGTTCTGGGATAGCGCGGGCAAGGTTTTCGCGCTGCTCGGCCTGTCTCTGCCGTCGTTCTGGGTCGGTCTGGTGCTGATCCTAATCTTCTCGGTCTATCTTGGCTGGCTGCCCTCTTCCGGGGCCGGTTCGCCGCTGCATCTGATCATGCCGGCCTTTGCGCTCGGCTGGTACTTCGCGGCCTCGCACATGCGGCTTACCCGCTCGTCGATGCTCGAGGTTCTCGGGTCGGAGTATATCAAGCTGGCGCGGCTCAAGGGCCTGCCGCAATCGCTGGTCATCGCCAAGCATGCGTTCAAGAACGCGCTGATCCCGGTACTGACCCTGGCCGGGATCAATCTGGTGATCATGGTCAACGTCGCCGTGGTGGTGGAGACCGTCTTCGCCTGGCCGGGCATCGGCCGGCTGCTTTACGAAGGCATCACCTTTCGAGATTTCCCCGTGGTGCAGGGCGTCGTTCTGATGGGCGGCGCGATGATCGTTGTCGTCAATCTGCTGGTCGACGTCCTTTATGCCGTGATCGACCCGCGCATCCGTTTGGAGAAGTGACGCCATGAGCAGCCCAGCAGACGTCATCCTCCTGCCATCGCGGGCGTCGCGCTTCACCTTTCTGAAATCTCTGCGCCGGGCGGACTTCCCGCTGATTCCGACGCTGATCCTCGGCGCGATCGCGCTGATCGCGGTGTTCGCCAATCAGCTGGCGCCGCATAACCCGGAGGTCGGCAGCCTAGTGGCGCGGTTCAAGCCGCCGTTCTGGATGGCTAAGGGCAGCACCCAATACCTGCTCGGCACCGACCAGCTCGGTCGTGATGTGCTCTCGCGGCTGATCTTCGGCGCACGCATCTCAATGGTCGTCGGGTTCACCGCGGTCATCTTCGCCGGCTTCGTCGGGACCGCCCTTGGCATCATTTCAGGCTATCTTGGCGGCTGGGTCGACCAGGTCATCATGCGCATCACCGATACCTGGCTGGCGCTGCCGGCGCTGACCTTCGCAATTTTCCTGGCCGCGATCGTCGGCCCCAGTATGTGGAACATCGTGATCATCCTCGGTCTGACCTATTGGACGCGCTATGCCCGTGTGATCCGCGGCGAGGTGCTCTCGCTCAAGGAACGGGAGTTCGTACGCCTGGCGATCGTGGCCGGATGTTCGCGACGGACGATCATGTGGCGCCACATCCTGCCGAACGTCATCAACACCGCCGTGGTGCTCGGCTCGCTAATGCTTGGCGTCGTCATCATCGCCGAGGCGTCGCTATCGTTCCTCGGCGTCGGCGTACCGCCGCCGGAGCCGGCCTGGGGCCTAATGCTGTCGGACGGCAAACAGGGCCTGATGGTCGGCTATTGGTGGCTGACCGTGTTCCCGGGCTGCTGCATCATGCTGATGGTGCTTTCGGCGAATCTGATCGGGGACTGGCTGCGCGTTAAGCTCGACCCCCAGCTGCGCCAGCTTTGACCGATGTCCAGCGGCCCGCTGCTTGAGCTCGACCATCTTTCCACTCACTACATCGCGGGACAGGGAACCCGAATCGTCAGAGCGGTGGACGAGGTATCGCTGCGCATCAACGCCGGCGAGACGCTGGGGATCGTCGGCGAGTCCGGTTCGGGAAAGAGCACCCTCGCCCTGACAATCCTGCGGGTGCTGCCGACGGCGGCCCGGATCGTCGGTGGGAGGATGATGTTCGAGGGCGAGGACCTGGTCCAGAAATCCGATGCCGAGATGCGCGAGGTCCGCGGCAAGCGGATCGCGATGGTCCTACAGGACCCGATGGCATCGCTCAATCCGCTGTTCACGATCGGCGACCAAGTCGCCGAGCCGATCCGAGTTCACGAGAGAGCATCGCGCGCCTCGGCCTGGAGCCGGGCGCGCGATCTGCTCAAGGCGGTGCGCATTCCGGCTGCCGAGACCCGTGTCAAGCAGCACCCTCACGAAATGTCGGGGGGAATGCGGCAGCGCATCGTCGGCGCGATCGGGATGTCCTGCGAGCCGCGCCTGTTGATCGCCGACGAGCCGACCACCAGCCTCGATCTGACGATCCAGGCCCAATACCTCAACCTTTTGCGCGATCTGCAGCGCGAGCATGGTCTGGCCCTAATCTTCATCACGCACAATCTCGGCATTGTCGCCAAGATGTGCGATCAGCTCGCGGTGATGTATGCCGGACGGGTGGTCGAGTCGGGGCCGGTGTCGGAGATTTTCAACCGCCCGGTCCATCCCTACACCAAGGCGCTGCTCAACTCGATCCCACGACTGACCGATACCGATCAACGGCTGACGGCGATCGAAGGTCAGCCACCGGATTTGGCCGCGCTGCCTCCCGGCTGCTCGTTTGCACCGCGCTGCGTCGAGGCCTTCGACCGTTGCCGCGCCGAGGCACCGCCGGAATTCAATCCAGGCACGCGGCACACGGCGCGCTGCTGGCTCGCGCCGACAGACCAGGCCGCGAGGTTCGATGGCGCCGTGCGTGCGGAGTCCGCTTGATGGTGGTTCTCGAAGCTGAGGCGCTGACCAAGCATTTCCAGACCAAACGGGGGTTTTTCGGCGGCAGCCAGGGCGTGGTGCGCGCGGTCGACGGCATCTCCTTCAAGATCGAGCAGGGCCAGACGCTGGGCGTCGTCGGCGAGAGTGGCTGCGGCAAGACCACCACCGCCAAGCTGGTGCTCGGACTGGAAGAGCCAAGCGCCGGCTGCATCCGCTTCGAGGGCCGCGATCTGGCGACGCTCGACGCGCCAGGGCGCCGCAATTATCGCAAGTCGGTCCAGGCGGTGTTCCAGGACCCCTACGCGTCGCTCAACCCGCGCATGCGGATCCGCGACATCATCGCCGAACCGCTCGTTACCAACGAGCGGCTGCCAGTGGAGGCGGTAACGAAGCGGGTCCATGAGCTGCTCGACCTTGTCGGCCTTCCCCAGCGCGCCGCCGAGTTGTTTCCCCACGAATTCTCGGGCGGTCAGCGGCAGCGCATCGCGATCGCCCGAGCCCTGGCGCTATCGCCGAAGCTGATCGTCCTAGACGAGCCGGTTTCGGCGTTAGACGTTTCGATCCGCGCCCAGATTCTCAATTTGCTCCGCGATCTGCAGGCCCGGCTGGGTCTTTCCTACCTGTTCATCGCGCACGATCTGGCCGCCGTGGCTCATATGAGCCACACGGTCATCGTCATGTATCTGGGGAAGATCGTCGAAAGCGGCGAGGCGCGCCGGCTCGCCCTCGCGCCGAAGCATCCCTACACGGCGGCACTGTTTTCGGCCGCCCTGCCAAGCCATCCCGACGAGCGGCGCGAGGAAATCATTCTGCCGGGCGAAGTGCCGAGCCCGCTCAACCCGCCCGACGGCTGCCGCTTCCATCCGCGCTGCCCGCAAGCCATGGCGATGTGCGGCGAGCAAGTGCCACAGCTCACCGATGTCGAAGGCCGGATGGTCGCCTGCCACCTCTTCACCAGCACGCCGGCGGACACACCCGCCGCGCCGATTCCCGCCGCCGTCGCCTAAGGCAAGGCGCCGCGTGAACCAATAAGACGCCGCGCCGCCGCGGCGAGATTCGAGGGGAGACGCAATGAACAGGCTGTTGCAGCAATTCCGCCAGCTGGCTCTGCTCGCGGCACTCGCCGCCGGCGCGACCGGCGTGACGGCGGCGACCGCCGCCGCCGACCAGAAGGAGCCATCGGGTCGGGCGGTGATGGCGTGGCACGTGACGATTTCACCGGCCTGGTTCGATCCATCGACCGCGCCGCCGCAGATCACGCCGTTCGGCATGCTGTACGCGATCCACGATGCGCTGGTGCGCCCCTATCCCGGCCAGAAGATGGGGCCGAGCCTCGCCGAATCCTGGTCCGAGAGCCCCGATGGTCTCGTCTACGAATTCAAGCTGCGCCCCAACCTGCACTTTCACAACGGCGACCCGCTGACTACCGAAGACGTCAAGTTCAGCTTCGACCGCTATAAGGGCGCCTCAGCGAAAATCCTCCACGACCACGTTTCCGAGGTGGAGATCGTCGATCCGCGCGTCGTGCGCTTTCATCTGAAGGAGCCGTGGCCCGATTTCATGACCTTTTTCGGGACGACCGCCAGCGCCGCCGGCATCGTACTGCCCAAGAAATACATGACTGAGGTCGGTGACGACGGTTTCAAGAAGCATCCGATCGGCGCGGGACCCTACAAGTTCGTCAGCAACACGCCGGGGATCGAGGTGGTGCTCGAGGCCTTCCCCGACTATTGGCGGCGCGTCCCCAACGTGAAGACGCTTGTGATGCGCAGCGTACCCGACGCGACCACTCGCGCCCTGATGCTGAAAACCGGCGAGGCCGACATCGCCTATGCGCTCGACGGCCCCGATGCGGAGGGCCTGCAGGAGACGCCGGGCATCAGGATCGTGGCGACCAAGCATGCCTCGATCTTCTGGATCGACTTCGCCAAGCAGTGGGACCCGAACTCGCCGTGGCATGACATCCGGGTACGTCAGGCGGTCAACTATGCGCTCGACCGCAAGGGGATCAGCCACGCCGCGTGCCTCGATTTCTGTCCGCCGGCCGGCGTCATCGTGCCGCGGGTGATGGATTTCGCCTTGCAGGTCGAGCCGCCGCCTTACGATCCGGCGAAGGCGAAGCAGCTGCTCGCCGACGCCGGGTACCCGAACGGCTTCGACGCTGGAGACTTTGCCGCGATCCCGGGCTTTCCGACCGTCGCCGACGCGGTGGTCAACGACCTCAACGCGGTCGGCATCCGCGTCAAATACCTGCAGATGGAACGCGCGACGTTCTACGCCAACTGGCTGCAAAAGAAGCTGCCGGCGATCTATATGGCAGCGGCGGGCAATTCTGGAAACGCCGCAAGCAGGGTCGATTCCTTTATCTACTCGAAAGGCGCCTACGCCAATGGCGGCTATCCCGACATCGACGACCTGTTCCTGAAGCAGGCGAGCGAACGGGACGTCAAGGAGCGCGAGGCCATACTCTTCAAGATCCAGCAGCTCACGATCGACCGCGCCATGTTCGCGCCGATCATGGATCTGCGCGCGCTGATGGGGGTTGGGCCGCGCGTCACCAGAGATACGATCACCGATGTATGGATGAGCCCGTTTCCGTCATACGAGGATATGGAGATCAAGAATTAACGTCAGAGCGCCTCGGCCGTGATGTTCTGGGCGGGCTCAGCGTAGGCCAAGGCCGTTTGACGAGTTTTCGGGCCTGCCGGCCGGATCCATGGCGGGGGAACGACCGGCGCCCGGCGGTTGGCGAGCGCGGATCGGGAAATTCTCAACAAATCTCCGGGTCCCCGTCGTAATGTAAGGGAGAAATCGCATCCTCCCGGACACGATCATGCGGACCGCGCGAACCGCAAAACCGCAAACCAAGTGGCACGACACCAGTGAGACGAAACCCGGCTTCCCGACGCCGCCCAGGCGAAGCGGTGAAGGGCGGAGCAGGCGCCCGTTCGCAACCAATCGGCTCGTGCGGAGCGGTGTCCCCCTCGAGGCACGCATCGCCGCGCTAAGACAGCACGGCAACTTCGCGATCGCCTATTCGGCGACCATCCAACCCGGCTTGGAGCATTTCGGCGACGAGCGGGGCTTTATTGCCTACCGACGCCTAGCTGGTGTGGCCCACGCCCTCGGCGAGCCGATCGCCCCGGCAGATAATCGAGAGGAGCTGATTAGCCGGTTCATCGCCGAAAAGGGCGATATCTGCTGGTGGCAGATATCGCAGCCCCTCGCCAAGGTATTGGCTGGGCGGGGGTTTCTAGTCAATCAACTGGGGGTCGAGTTGCGGGTGCAATTGTCAAACTACACCTTCGCTGGCCCGACGAAGCGCAATTTTCGCCGCGCGTTGGCGATTAGCCGAGAGCGCGGTGACAGCCTCTACGAAACCTCATTAGGCTCCATCGATCCAAGCGCGCTTGCCGAAGTATCCGATAGCTGGCGACGAACACGTACGGTCCGCAACCACGAAATGGGTTTTCTCGTCCGGCCGGTGGTGCTGACCGACGAGCCGGGGGTACGGAAATTTGTGGCGTTCGACCGCGATCGGCACGTAGCCGGTTTCGCCTTCTTCGACCCCGTTTTTCAGAGCGGCCTCCCGGTGGGCTATTTGTGCTCGGCCAAGCGGACGAAAGAGACGGCTCACCCGTTGCTCGGTCACGCCCTTACCGCTTGCGCCATCGAAAGCTTCAAAGAGGAAGGCAAGGCTACACTCTTTCTGGGCCTTTCCCCCGGTAGCTTCGCCGGAAGCGATCAATTTGGTCATAGCTGGCAGGCAACGCGGACCCTCAGTTTTTGTTACCAAAGCAGGTGGTTTAATCGGCACGTTTATTCGCTAAAGGGCCTTTGCGAGTATAAGGCGGCATTTGGCGGCAGCGAGGAACCCGCCTATTTCGCCTACAATAGACGCCCCGGGGTTGGGCACCTGCTCTCGCTAGCCAAGGCATGCAATGTCGTAGGAAGCGGGGGTGATCAGGCGGCGCCGACCGCGACGTAAAGACGAACCGCTTCCGGCAACCCGCGTAGAGCGTGATACCCGCGATCCTCAAAACGTAGATCGGAGCCGGCCACGAGATCGCGCACCGTACTCGACACCAAAGCTTCGCCTGGCGCCGCGGCCGCGGCGATGCGCGCCGCGATGTGCACCGCTATGCCGCTTATGTCATGACCCTTTCGATCGATCTCGCCGGCGTGAAGCCCGCTGCGAATGGCTATTCCCAGCGGCCCCACACCGCGAGCGATCGAAGCGGCGCAACGCGTCGCACGCGCCGGTGCATCGAAGGTGGCAAGAAAACCGTCGCCCAGGTTCTTCACTTCATGCCCGCGGAACTGGGCGATTTGCTCTCTGACAACCTGATCGTGCCGGTCAAGCAGCGCGCGCCACCGCCGGTCGCCGAGTTCCGACGCTTGCCTTGTCAACTCCACGATGTCGGTGAACAGCACCGTGGCCAAGATGCGATTATCCTCAACCACGCCGGGCAGGTCGCTCGAGTTGTCTTGAAATCTGACCACGGAGCGCATCATCGCTGGCATTCTCATCGCCTGCTCCTCCAGGGGGCCGCAACACCCGATGCGGCTGGGAGGAAAGTGCCAACAATGGTCGGCGAAGAATTTATCGGCAGCTTCTTTTACCCTTACGGAGCGCTTGGCTTTCTCGCCTGAACGCGTCCGCACACGGTCAATATCGCCGCGCAATCTTCTCGTCAGGTCAATGCGTTGATAAGGAACGACGCGGCGCCGGCGGCGAAAGCTCCAGTCGATTGAAGGCAGCAAGAATGAAACCTCAGCCGGAGCTCTTCGGCTCCGCGGACAATTTGTGATGTCTCTCGGTTCCGCGCTTTCGCTGCGAGACAGGGTAAATAATTAACTCCGGGTGCACTTTCGTCACCTAGTCTGCGCCTAGGCAGATGGCGAACGGGCTCTACGGCGCAACGATGACTTAAAATTCATCCATACCGGCCCTCGAAATTCGCGGGCTCAGCAAGAAATTCGACCGCCCCGCCGTCGACGAGCTCGATCTCACGGTGCGCGCCGGCGAATTCTTTACGCTGCTCGGCCCCAACGGCGCCGGCAAAACAACGACATTGCGAATGGTGACGGGGCTGCTGAAGCCGGATCGCGGGTCGATCAAGATTTTCGGCATCGATGTGTCGGCCGATCCTATTGCCGCCAAGCAGATCATGGCTTGGTTATCCGACGAGCCGATGATCTATGACCGGCTGACGCCACTCGAATATCTCTATTTCGTCGCGGGCCTGTGGGGCGTCGACGCCAAGACCGCCGAGCCGAGGGCAAGCGATCTGATCGCTTGGCTCGGGCTGGCACCCTATGCCCAAGAACGCTGCGAAGGACTCTCCAAGGGCATGCGCCAAAAAGTTGCTCTGGCCGGTGCCCTGGTGCACGAGCCGCGGTTGATCATCTTGGACGAGCCATTTACCGGCCTCGATGCCGCCTCGGCGCGCCTCGTCAAGAATGTACTTCGCGAGCGAGTCGCCGGGGGATGCTCGGTGATCATGACGACCCACATTCTCGAGGTCGCCGAGCGAATGGCCGATCGCATCGGCGTGATGTCCGCAGGCCGGCTCGTGGCGGAAGGCACTCTCTCAGAACTACAGCACCAAGCGGGCGCCGGCGGCGCTAGCCTCGAGGACACTTTTCTTGCGCTTGTCTCGCCCGGCACGGCGCCGGGCAGCATTGCCGCATGACCGGAGCCGGTACGCTTGCCTGGTTCGCACATCACGAGACGCGGCTCGTGTGGCGAGATTGGGCGTGGTTGCTGTCGGGCGGCCGCCGCCGGCGCGGCTACACCGTGGCTTTGGGATTGCTGGTGTTTTTCGGGTTCATGCATGTAGTCGTGTATCTCACGCTGCTTCGTACGCCCATTGCCTTCCCTCCCGATAAACCCCTGCTCGTCGCTCTCGGGGGGACGCTTCTCTTGTATTGGTCGCTGATGCTGTCGCAGGCGATGGAAGCGGTGACGCGCGCCTTCTACGCGCGCGGGGACCTGGAGTTGATCCTGTCCTCATCGGCCTCCGCGGAGCGGCTGTTCGCGGTGCGCACCGTTGCGATGTCTCTGAGCGTCGCTGGCATGTCGCTGGCGTTGGCGGCGCCGGCAATCAATGTTCTCGCTTGGCTGCACGGTGCGCGGTGGCTCGCCGCGTACGGTGTAGTGTCCGGAATGGCGATGGCCGCAGTGGCGATCGCGCTGATGCTGACGATCGCCTTATTCCGCTCGATTGGTCCCAAGCGAACGCGGCTCGTGGCACAGATCGTCGCCGCGGTGATGGGCGCGAGCTTTGTGATCGGTGTGCAGATCGTCGCGATCCTGACTATCGGCACGATGTCTCGTATCGTGCTCTTCCAATCCGAAAAGATCCTCAGTCTTGCTCCGAATCCCGGGAGCCTATGGTGGCTGCCGGTCGACGCGGTGATGGGTAATCCGTCGGCGCTGACGGTCGTCCTTGGTTGCGGCGCGATCCTGCTCGCCGGCGCCGTACGCTTCTGTGCGCCGCGCTTCGGAGAGTTGGCTGTGGCTGCTGGCAATGTCGCTGCCGGCCGGCACGCGGTCAGCCAGCGAGGACCAGGATTTCGGCCGAAATCAGCCGGGCAAGCCCTGCGAGGCAAGGAATGGGTGCTGCTGTTGCGTGACCCCTGGCTGATGTCGCAAAGCCTGATGCAGTTGCTCTACCTGCTGCCGCCGTTTTTTCTGTTGTCGCGCAGCTTCTACGGCCAGGCCCACAGCGCCGGGTTGGTGGTCCCGGTCGCGATCATGGCCGCCGGCCAATTGGCAGGGGGCCTCGCATGGCTCGCCATTTCGGGTGAGGACGCTCCGGATCTGATCGCTTCCGCGCCGGTTTCCGCCTATCGCGTGTGGCTGGCCAAGGCCCAGGCGGTAGCCGCCGGCATTGGCGTCGTGTTCGGCCCGCTGCTTGGCCTTCTCGCGATCGTCGATCCGGTTGATGCCGGCACCGCCGCGATCGGCATCGTCATCGCCAGCGCGTCTGCGACGGCAATCCAGTTCTGGTTCCGCGCTCAGGTCAAGCGCAGCCTGTTTCGCCGACGCCACGTATCGTCGCGTGTCGCTACCTTCGCCGAAGCATTGTGCTCGATAACCTGGGCTAGCGCCGGCGCTCTGGCCACGAGCGATTTCCGCTTCGCGGTCGTCCCCGGCGTGATGGCGATCGCCTTTCTAATCGGGGCATGGATGCTAAGCCCTAAGCGAGCGTGATAGGGCGGGCACCACCGATCCAACCGCTCGATGAAGTGAGGCGAAGACCGACCGGTGACGGCTCGCCGCCGTCAATTGTTTTTTGGCGGCTCGCCCGATTTTGGCGCCATGAGGGCTGTCGCGAACTGAACTTCAGCGTTTCTGCTCCTTAGCATACGCGATCATGGCGACAACGATTTCCCGGTTGAGGATGTCGATATCCTGATCGTTGGCGGGAACGGAGAACTGGTAGTTGCACCCGCTCCGATAGGCGTTCAAATAGGCCCGATGCAGCCATGTCCAGGCCGTATCGACTTCTGGCTCGCCATCGGAGGCAAGAGTTGCGAGCGAGGTCAATTCTTCGGAATTGTTCATCGGTATTTTTCGTCTGCTTTCCTCTGCCGAGGAAATTTTCCTAAGGTCACGTTTATGAAGGCTTAATTGGACTTCCCCGGACAAAATCGGCCGGTTGGCCAAGCCCTTTATCGGTCGTCGAGCACGCATGGCGACAACCTATATTTAGTGGTATAGTTTGCGCCTTGCCGCATGATCTGGTCTGGAGAGATAAGTCGTGCCGGAAGGTCAGCTCGCGATGGCACCGCTTCCAGCAACTAAGGCGGCATTGAACTTGATGTATTCCAGTCTTCTTCCCGATCCTGTTTTGGTGCGGCGATGCCCTTTGAGGTACTCGGCGGCCCAGATCGATAACACGGTGCCAGCATCGCGTGTCGGCGACCTAGTGGCGCGACCGGTTGCCGCCAAATAAGCGGGCGCTCGGATCGTGGACAACGTCGCGCTCGCCCGCTTCCCAACCACCCAGGCCGACGAAACCCTGTCCGCTAGCGATAGTGGCCGGCAAATCACCACGGCGCGGCTCAACGACGCTGTCGTTTCGATGCGCGCTTTGCAGCGGCGCTATGGCCGAGAGCAGAGACCGCTCGATTGGGCGATGCTGCAAAACAACGTGGGCAATGCGCTAAGGCGCCTCGGCGAGCGAGAGGGCGACGGCAGCCGGATCGAGGAAGCCGTCGCCGCATACCGAGGAGCACTCGAAGTCTATACCCGCGCGCGCTCGCCGCTCGAATGGGCGATGACCCAGAACAATCTCGGCGCGGCGCTGCGCACCCTCGGCGAGCGCGAGGTCAGTACGGCGCGGCTCCAAGAGGCGATCTTCGCCTACCGCGAGGCGCTCACCGAATACCGACAAGAACGGGTGCCGCTCGATTGGGCGATGACGCAGCACAATCTTGGCGCAGCGCTGCGCAGCCTTGGCGAGCGTGAGACCGGCACGGCGCGGCTCGAGGAGGCGGTCGCCGCCTATCGGCAGGCGCTACGGGTACGTACGCGTGAGCGCGCTCCGCTCGATTGGGCGATGACACAGGCAAATCTCGGCAACGCATTGGCTTCGCTCGGCGAGCGCGCAAGCGGTACCCAGCACCTGCAAGAGGCGATCGCCGCCTACCGCGAAGCGCTGCGCGAATACCGACGCGACCGCAGCCCGCTGGATTGGGCGCGCACGATGTGCAATCTGGGCAACGCGCTGTCGAGCCTCGGTGAGCGGGAGAACGCGCCCAACTGGCTGCGCGAGGCGATCACGGCCTATCGCGAGGTGCTAAAGGAATTCCCTCGCCAGCAGCGCCCGATCGACTGGGCGATGGCGCAGAGTAATCTCGGCAATGCCCTCGCCTGGCTCGCCGAGCGCGACCCCGGGGTCGGCAGAATGGAAGAGGCCATCCGCAGCTACGAGGAAGCGCTTGGGGAGTGCACGCACGAACGCGCCCCGATGCAATGGGCGATGATCAACAACAATTTGGCCGGCGCCTTGCTGCGGCTTGGCGAGCACGAAAATGGCACGGCGCGGTTCGAAGCCGCCGTGGCCACCTACAACGATGCGCTTTCCGTGTTTGTCGCAGCGAGCGCGATTTACTACGTCGAGGCGTGCTGGGAGAACCGCGACCGCGCGATCGCACTCATCGCCGAGCGGAGCCAACCGCGCAAGGCTGGGCCGGCCGCCGCCTAGTTGGCTGTTCTTTGCCGCTCGACCAAGGCCGCGTCGAGCCGGCGGAGCTCGGTATCCAAGCGCTGCAGGTAATCGGCGCCCTGCTCGCGTAGCACCGCTGGTGACAAGCCACGCATCGATTGGATCAGCTCGCGCAGCCGGCCGACGCCGAGACTGGCGGTGCGGTTGTGTAGTGCCTGAAGCCCGGCGTCAAAACCCTGAGCATCGCCGGCGCGCGCGGCTTGACCGAGCTTGGCGGTAATGCGCTGGCGCTCGGCGAGGAAATTGTCGGTGACGCCGCCAAAGAACGTGCTCGCTTGCCGCAGCGGTTTGATGCCCACGGACCGCTCGGGCAGAGCGGGGTCGGCGGCAAATCGAGGGTGGGACGACAGACTGGCGACCACGGACGGGGCTACCGGTTCCCGCGCCTTACCCGCCACCGCCGCCTCGATCGCAGCGAGAAGCGGCCTCGCCCGCACTGGCTTACGGAGCACCGCATCAAGCCCAATTTCGCGGGCGCGATGCTCGGCTTCCTCGGCGGGATCGGTCGTCAGCACGATGATGATGACGCCGGGCCGCACCCGCCGGCACATCCGCGCGGCATCGTAGTCCGCGCCGCGCGTCCCGGCCAGATCGAGCAGAAGCACGTCGATCTCGTGCGCCTCAAGCATCCTGCGCGCTTCGTCGGCGGTAGCAGCGAAACGAACCGCGTGGCCCGATCCGCTCAGCAGCGACCCGATGATACGGCGATTGGAGACATTGCCGGTGGCGACCAGGACCTGCCAGGGCTGGTTCTCCGGCGCTCCGCGCGGTGCCGGTGGTGGGATCGACGGTTCCGGGGGCAGGGCGACGTCGATGGACCCGTCAGCAGATGGTTCGTCGACGAAGGGACGGCGCGGGGAGCGAGCCGGCACCGGCACCGGGAGGCCGGCCGACAACTCCTCGGGCGGTTCGATCATCAGCGAGTGAAGCGCACTGCGCAGCACGTCCGGGGTCAATGGCGCGGGCAGGATGACATCGAGTTCGCCATCGGCGAGGCCGATGATGCTGTCAATGCGTGCCTCGTCGGCGATAAATAGAATAAGCGGGGGCGACGGCGCACATAACGCGACGGCGCGGTGCGCCCAACTCAAGCTTCGCAGCACGTCACCGCGGCCATCGACAATCACCACGGGGCGCCGTTCACCAGGCTCGAAGGCATCGAGATAGTCAAGCGCCGCGTCCTCGGCCCCGATCCACCGGGAATCGCCACGCCAGGCTTCAAGTGGCTCGATCAGCTCATCGGCGAGCTGCGCGTCATGGCTGGCGATCAGCACCGGCAGTCCGGCAAGATCGAGCGGGCGCGCCAAAAACGCTTGGTCTATCGCAAAGGGCAATTCGGCCGCCAGCGACACACCGCGGCGCGGATCGGGATCGACGCTGAGGCATCCGCCCATCAATTCGACGATATGCTCGACCACGGCGAGGCCGAGAGGGGGCCGGGCGTCCTCGACGGCGAACGGGTGATCGGCGGTGTCGGGTTGATCGTCGCCAGCCGCGACGCTGACCGCGACCCGCAAGGTCACCGCTTGGGGACCAAAAGCCGCCGCGCCAAGATCGATGCGAACCTTGGCCTTGCCGGCGTGGCGCAGCCCGTTTGCCCCGAGGCCGATCAAGACTTGGCGGAGCTGATGCGGCCAGCCATAGAGCTGGTAGGGGAGCTGCGGATCGATGCGCAGGTCGAGCAGGGCGCCGCATTCCGAGGCGGCGGCCCGCAGCGCCGCTACCGCGCCATTCGCCAGCCGATAAAGATCGAAAGTACGGGTTTCCGGGCAAAACGCCCCGGCGCCAAGCTTGACACTATTGAGGGCATCGTCGAGCTCCAAGAGCATAATTCGAGCATCGAGGCGGACCCGGGCGAGAGCATCCCACTGCGCGGGATCGGCGGTGTCCCGGCGGATGCCTGTTCCGGCGCGCGCGATAGCACGCAACGGCCCGCGCAAATCCTCGTCGAGGGTCAATAGAAAGCGATCCTTTGCCGCGTTCGCAAGTTCGGCCTGAAGCCTTGCATCACCGAGCTGCCGCAGCCGAGCGCCGACATAAGCGGGAAGCAGGAACACCGCCGCCAGCACCCCTGCCGCCGCAAGCAACTGGCCGCGCCAAAACGGCGTGGCCGCCACTACCGCCACGAAAGAGAGCGCGATGGCGGCGAGAGCGGCGGTGAGATTGCGCGGCCCGTGCTGGTCGGCGTAGCCGATCGCGACATAGAGGTAGGCGGGCGCCAGAGCCGCCGTGCGAGCGCCACCAACCGCGAGCAAGAGCGACAGCAGCATTACGTCCGAAGCCAACGCGACGTGGCGCACCAATGCTCCGCGCGCGGGATCGAATAGCAGGTAGAGCAGGAACAGCCACGCCGCCCCAAGGCTGAGCGATGCGACCAGAACGCAAGGAACGACCGCCGGGTCGGTTGGCGAAGCGGCCAATGAGCCAAATACCCAGCCGAAGACCAGCGCCCCGAGAAACACCCGGCCGATGGACTGTCGGTACGCAGCGTCCGACGCGGCGCGCAGCCGCGACAGCACGATCTCGAACCCCTGGAGAGTGGCGGCAGCGGCGACAATGGCTGGCGCGAAGACAAGCGAGGCTACCAGCAAGATGCCGGAACGAGGCGCCGCGAGCAGCACCAAACCGTCCGGCAGCACGGCAAGCGCGAGCGGCGGATATGCGCCCGCCGCGAGAAGACCGAGTGCGACGAGCGAGGGCAATGGCGGTAGCCAAGGATGCGCACGCACTTGGCTAGCGCGCGACCGATCTCCGCTGCGAAGCGCCAGGCTACGAGACACAACAGGAGTTTATCCGACGACCCCGATAATTCCGGAATTTCGGCAAATCGCCGTGTTCACGTTGGGAAACGAGGTCAAAAGACCAAAGCAAAGTCCCGCTTTATTGCCGTTTTGCTGCGATCTGCACCTGTGAAAATTTCGTCCGGACGCGCGAGAATGCGCGAATTGCCTAAGGCAGGAGCAGCATCCCCACCCGCAGCACCGAGTTGACACTCGGATCGCTGATCGGAATCTGCTCCTCGGGATTATACATCTTCAACATCAACGGACCGATTCCGTCGCCAACCACGACCGCCGCGTCGGCGGTGCCGTCCTTGCGCGTCAAGAACACGATGTCGCCCATCGCCGCCGGAATCTCGGGGTCGACATAAGCCAGCGCTCCAGGCCGCAGCAATACACCGAGCCGCTGTGAGAAATTGCGTACCAAAAACCCCGTCTCGCTCGGCCTCAGAAGATCATGAAGCGCCACTTGTTCGACCACCGCCTCGCGATCGATCGCGAAGCGATTGATCGAGTTCCGCTCGGCCTTCATCTGTCCGCGAACCGGCAGCGAAGTTAGGCCAGCGGAGGGCGTCGAGGAGTAGCGAAGGCTTCGCCGCAGCGCATAGCGCTCGAGCGCCCCGAGCCGACCCCACTTAGCATCCTCGGTCAAGAGCGAGCGGGGCACCCGCGGCAACAGTTGCTCGACCGGCACGCCTTCCTTCAACTGCCGCAAATTGTCGGCGGTACGCCGCTCGATGAGCGCGATCAGCTCGGCGGCCTTGATCCCGTAGAACTTGGCGACCTTCTCGATTTCCTCCGCCTGGATCATTCGGCTCGCCATCTCCATGCGGTGGTAGACTGAAAGGGTCATGCCAATGGCGCTTGCCACTTGCTGCATGGTCTTGCCGTGCTTCTTGCGCAGCTGCGCAAGCACATAGCCAGCCGCGGCGGCTCCGCTGGCGATGCTGCTGCCGACGACCTCTTGCTGAGCTTCTTGCCAGCGCCGCACCCCTTCAACGGGGTCGCGGCCGGTGACGACCGGGATTTGTTCCGGCGGGCACCCAAGGATCGCCGCCAAGTTGGCGAGCTGCAAATTGGTCAAGCGGCGCTCGCCGCTTTCCATCTTGGACACCGCCGATTCGCCGACCGGCGGTTCCATCATGCGCCCGATCTGCGCCTGGGTCATGCCGCGCTGCAATCGCAAATCTCTGATATTATTGGGAAAAACAATCTCAGCTCGGGCGCGCATCAATCACTCCTGGCATTTGATTGAAATAATCCCGTTTATCGTCAATCTCGGGTTACAGACTGTTACATTCACTTACAGATCGGTTACCTCTGTCGACGCTAACCGTCCAGGGGACGGATCTGGGTAGAAGCCGGGCTGCTTGTTTCGGCGATGGCCGGAATGCCAAGGGGGAAGGCGATCGGGTGACACAGAACAACAGAGCGCGCGCGGTCCCTCTGGTTCCGCGATGCGGTGCCCATATGCCGATATCTCCATCGACCGGCCGGGATGAATGCGTTGAGCAATTGCTCAACGCCATCGCCGACATCGACCGCGACGACATTCATCAAGCGGCCGAACGCCTCGCCCGGGTCCAGGACTGGATCAGGCGCGAAACGCAGCGCGCCGCCGCCGATCCGATCTTCGACGTGCTGCAGCTCGCTTCCTGAATTGCGCGAGAGCATCATCGAACCCGCCCCGCAGTGACGAGCAGGGCTTCCAGCTCGACGATTTTCTGTGCCAGGGCTTGCGGGTTCGCCTGATAGGTGCCCGAAGCGACCGCCTGCTTGAGCTCGGCCACCTTCGACGGATCGATTCCGGGCACGGCGTTCGCCGCCTGGATGATCGACTGCAACAACGCTTCGGTCTGAGCAACGTCGACAAGGTCGGCGCCCGGAGCGCTGACCGCCGTTTGCGGAGCAGCGGCGCTCGCCGAATTTGCCGTTCCAGCTTCGCCAATCGCCGGCGTGATCGGATTGGCCGTGCTTACACTGTTAACCGGATCAGGCATGGTCTCGCCCCGCGCTCAGCGCCAAATCGAGGCCGGTCTCCTCCAAGCCATTCATGTCCGGGAAGATCTTGCGCCAGGTGGCGGCAAGTTCGTCGAGCGCGACACGTGCGGCGGCAACGGCTTCCCTGTCGTCCCCGACATTGCCTTTGAGGATAGCGGCCAGCGCATATTGATACACGCTGACCAGGCACTCGCTCAACGAACCCGGAGCCGAACCCGATAGGCCCAGCATGAACTCGACGATCGTTCCCGCCGAACTTAGCGCCTGCGCCTTCTCCACCCGTTGATTTGCTTCGATCGCAGCCTCGGCCCGCAGCAACTGCAGGCGAGCGGCGTCGAGGGCCATCTTCATGAAATCTTCCGGGTCCGCGCCAATGCCCTCGACAGCGCGATACGCGCCCAGCACGTTCATTGTCTGCCGCGACCCGTTCATGATCAGCCCCCTAATCCGCCCGAAGGCTGATTGAAGTATGAGGAAAGAAAGTTGCTCACCGTCGTCAGCTGCGACAGGGTCGCCTGTGCGGCGGAGAATTGCGCGGTGAGTTGCTGCGTTTCCTGAGTTGCCTGCTTTTGCAATGCGGCGATCTGTTGATTTATCGAATTGATCGATTTGTTGAGGCCGCCGATCTCGCCGGTGACGCTGCCCGATGCGCTGTCAAGCGCCGCATTGACAAGGCTGGACAAGCTGCCGAAGAGGCCCTTGCCAACGGTCACCGTCCCGAGATCGCCGGTGACTCCAGGCAGGATCTGCAACGCCAAGCCATCGAGCGACGAGCTGGCGTCAGTGACAATCAACTCCCCATTGGTCCCGCTGGCCGCCAAGCCGTTGATGGTGCCCGCGACGGAGCCACCCGAATTGCTCGTGACATTGACGGCGTAGGTTCCAGGGGGCGCTCCGGCGACCGACTCGACCGAGACATTCGCGTTATTGGCGCGGCCGGCGGCGCCGAGCAGCGACGCCACCGCGCCGTAATTTGACTTCGCGGCGGCCTGAAACGCCGAATTGTCGAAGGTGACGGTGCCGCTGCTGGAAATGCCGAAGCCGACCGCGCTCAATGAGGAATAGGGCGAATCGGAGCCGCCGATCTGCGCCGTGATCGCGTTGAGCAGGTTGGATCGCAAGACCTCCAGTCCGACATTCCCCAGCAGCGGGCCGCTGCCGCCGCTCGCCTGGAAGGCAGTCTGCTGGTTGATGGTAGTGAGCGCCGCGTTGAGCGCCTGCACGACGCCCTGCGCGGCGCCATCGAGCCCGTCGATGCTCTGATTAACGGTGACGGTCGCCGACCCGCTTGCGGCCAGCGTCAGGGTCACGCCGGGAATCACTGCGCCGACGGTGTTGGAGCCGCTGGTAATGGTGAGCCCGTTCAGCGAAAAGCCGGCGTTGGTCGCGGCCTGGGTCTGAGCGAGCCCGCCCGAGACGCCAGCGCCATAGCTGAGGCCGGCCAGCCCGCCGGTTCCGCTAACGGTAAAGCCATTGGCGGTGCCGGTAGCATCGCCATTCAGCACCAGATGATAGGTCGAGCCATCAAACACGACAGACGCGGTGACTCCTGCGTTTGCCTGATCGATCGCCGCGGCGATAGCGGACAGGCTCGACGAACCGCTGGCGATGTTGACTGTGACGGCGCTGCCCCCACCCACCTGGATCGCGATCGATCCCGAGCCAAGGCTGCCGCTGGAGCTCGACGAGCCCGCTGAGATCAGCGTCTCCGCGTGCGCAAGTGTAATGTTGGTGAGAGAGTAGGTACCGGGCGCGGCGGAGTTGGTCACGCTGGCATGAACCGCTCCGCTGGGCGCAGTCGTCACGGTGCGTTGCGGCAGCGAGCCGACATCGGCGAGACCCGACAGCGCTTGCTGCAAATTGGAAAGCGCGCTCTGGACCTTGCCCAATCCGGAAATCTGCGCCTGGATCGGCGTTTCCTGAGTTTGCAGAGTCGCCGCCGGCAATTGAAATGCCGCGCTTGCCTGCTGGATCAGCGAAGTGATCTGGCTTGAACTCAGGGCGCTGGTGACCGCCATCGTTCACATCCGTCCTTGTGCGGGTGCTGCCGTCCCTGGCCACAATGGCCAGGGACGGTTCACCCGCCGGCGACTAGCGCCGGCTGCCGACTACTGCAGCAGCTTCAGGAACGACTGCTGCAACGTGCTTGACTGCGCGAGCGCCGAGACGCCGGCCTGCTGCAGGATTTCCTGCTGGGTCAGCTGGGTCGTCACTTGCGGGATGTTGGCATCCTGGACGACGCCCCGCGCCGCGGTGATGTTGGTGCTGGTCGACTGCAAGTTCGACACCGTCGCCTGCAGTTCCTGCTGGACGGCGCCGAGCTGGCCGCCGACGTTTTCGAGCTGTTGCAGCGCGAAGCTAACGACGTTGAGTGCCGCCGTCGCACCGGCCTGGGTGCTGACATTCACCGAGGACAGCGCCGAGAGCTGTGAAGTAACGGCGAGGCCAGCATCGGTGTTCGACAGCCCGAAGCTCTGGGTCGATTGCAATGTCGCCACACCCTGGATCAACGCGGTCGCGCTGCCCCCGACACCCCCGACTTGGGTGCCGCCGGCAGTCAGCGACGCGGTCCCCACGGCAAGGCTCGCGCCTGTAAACGTGATGTTGTCGCCCTGCGACTGGGTCAGCACCAGATGATTGCTGGCGTCAACCGAAGCGACAATGCCGGTCTGACCGGTCGCATTGTTGATCTGGCTGACGATGTTGGCCAACCCCGCGGCGGTGACGCTCGAGATGGTGCCGGAGATGTTGACGCTATTGGTCTGCGCTCCGGTAGTACCGTTGCCGAGAGTAAACGAGATCGCGCCGGTGGTTGCCGTAAAGGCGACGCTGGTGTCGGCGGTGGCGCTGACATTGGTCTTCGACGTCACGGCGTTGACGCCGGCGGCGAAATTCTGCGCCGACTTAAGCTGCGCAATCGTGACGTTGGAATTGCCGGACGAACCCGACACGCCGACATTGCCCGCGGTGAACGCGCCGGCCGACGCGGTGATTGTGAAGGCATTACCGGTGCTGTCGCCGACGCCGCCAGTGCCGGAGCCCGTTCCCGTGTAAATGGCGGCGTTTGCGGTCGATTGATACGCGCCGATGGCATTGGCCGCCGTGCTGCCGACGGTCAAGCCGATCGTCTGGCCGGCTTGGGCGCCAACCTGGAACTTGACGTTCTGGAACGTACCGTCGAGCAGGTTGACGCCATTGAAATTGGTCTGCGACGAGATCGAGGAGACCTCCGTCTGCAACTGCGAGACCACCTGCTGCAGCGACGCCAATTGCTGCGACGTGTTGGTGCCGTTGGCCGCCTGCGAGGCGATGCTCAAGATGTTCTGCAGGATGTTGACCTGCTGGGTGATCGCGCCGTCGCCGGTCTGCACCAGCGAAATCGCCTGATTGGCGTTTGAAATCGCCTGGTTGGTGCCGCTGAGCTGGGAAGTGAATCCCTGCGCCGCGATGTAGCCCGCCGGGTTGTCGGCCGGGCTGCTGATCGACAAGCCCGAGGAGAGCTGCTGCTCCAAGGTATTGACAGCGCTCGTCGTATTGTTCAGCGCGTTCAATGCGTAAAGCGCATTGACGTTGGTGTTGATAACGCCGGTTAACATCTTCCTTCTCCTCCTGCCGCCCACCCGGGAAATTCCCCGGTCAGGATTGGGATAAACGTGGAACCAGCGGCCAATCTGGCGATAACCGCCATTGGCAGCAGGCCCTTCACCCCTAAGGAGACGGACGCTTTCGGTTTTTGTTGCGGAGGTTTTGCGCGTTTTGGTCGCTATTTTTAGTTCGGATTTTAGGCAGATGCCGGCGGTCTTGCGCGGCAACGACCCCGCTTGCGAAGCCCAGTCGCGGTAGGCTAGGGCAGCCAAGCGCGCTTCCACTCGTCAAGATGGTCTTCGAGCATCCAGTCGCGCATCACCGCCTCGCGCAGCCGCTGGCCAGCAACCCGGCAGGCCTCGCGGTCGACCGCCATGTCGCGGATCGCGCGGACCCAGTCGCGATGCCGGTTGCGAACGCGCACCACCGGTAAGCTACCCTGATAGGGCAGGATGTCGGTGCACACGACCGGATAACCGAGCACGCCGTATTCAAGCAGCCGCAGATTGCTTTTGGCCTCGTTGAACGGATGGTGTTCGAGCGGTGCAACCGCCAGATCGAGATCGAGCGAGGCGAGCTTCTGAGCGTAATCGTGCAGCGGCACCCAGCCGTGGAACTCGGCGACATAGGGCTTCAGCGCATCCGGGCACATCCCGAAGAACACCCAATCGACTTCTTTCGCAGTCGCTCGGACGACACCCGCAAGCAAAGCGAGATCGCCGCCATGGCCGATCGCACCGGCCCAGCCGACGCGCGGCTTGCCCTCGCGCCGCCGCGGCGCGAGCCCGAGCCATCGCCCTTTCTCCAACCGGTTGGCGACGACGACGGTCTCGCCGCACATCTTTCCGTAGGCGCGCGCCATCGGCTCGGTGCTGACGACAAACCGATCGCACAGTTTGAGCGCCTTTTTGAGCCGCTCGGCGATGTCGGCCGCGATCGCCAAGCGATGCGCGCTCTGCGGCGGCAAATTGGTGATCAGGTCGTCGAGCTCGAAGACCCGGAACGCCTTACTGGTGTTCTTGGCCCACTCGATGACCTCGATCTGGTTCCATTCAAGCTGGCGTTGAAAGACGATGCTGTCGGGCGCCATGCGAGCCAATTCAGGCGGCGTCATCAGCCGCATCGTCTCATAGGAATGGACCATGCCGGAGTTGAGCAAGGCGCGGCTCGGCGCGATCACTCGATACTCGCCGCATCCCTCTCGGTCGGCGGCATAGACGAGCACGCGCTCGCGCGGCCGGAAGTCGGGATCCCACGTCGGCGCTCCTTCAGTCTCGACCGCGAAGCCGGTCCCGAGCGACGACAGATTGCGGTTGTAAGCGGGATCGAAGGCGATCTGCGGCATCCATTTCCGATACATCGCCAGACGCTCGCGGGCGAAGCGCGCGTTTCGTTCCTCGAGGGCCTTGGCCTCGACATTGGCGCGCTGGCTGACGCTCGCTTCGTGGAGCAGCCGGGCATCGGGCGTCCAAACGACGAGGTAGCCGGCCTCGCGAACCTTGAGGCAGTAGTCGACATCGTTATAGGCGACCGAAAAGTTCTCCTCGTCGAATCCGCCGAGCTCATCCCAGACCGCGCGCCGGGTGACGCAGCACGCTGCGGTCACGGCAGAGAAATCCTGCGGCACGAGGAGCCGGCCCCAATAGCCCATCGAGTTGCCGGGATCGCCGATATAAGGATGATCAGCAGGCGACCCCCAACCAACACCGAGGATGACGCCGCCGTGCTGGATACGGCCGTCGGGGTAGGTGAGCTTGGCTCCGACCGCACCGATATCGGGCCGCCGCGCCAGCGCCATCATCTCGCCGAGCCACGCGCCGTCCAAGGGGGCGGCGTCGTTGTTGAGCAGGCAGATATACTCGCCGCGCGCCGCTTCTTTGACCGCGCGATTGTTCATCGCCGAGAAGTTGAACGGGCCGGGGTGGCGCAAGACGCGGATGCGGCTGCCGATCTCCTCGTATTTGTCCTCGATCGCCTGAAGGTAGGCGCAGGCGTCGGGCTCATCGCTGCCGTTGTCGACGACGATCAGCTCGTAATTCTCGTATTCGGTCAGCTTGAGCACGCTCTCGACGCAGCGCTTGAGCAGCGCGAGCTGGTTCTTGGTCGGGACCACGATAGAGACCAATGGGTCCGGGCCGTCGTGGCAATAGCGCACCCGACAGGTATGCGCTGGCGAGCCCTGTTCCACCGTCGCGGCAATGCCCAGGCGGTCGAGATGCGCCTGAACGATCTTCGGCATGTCAGCGCAGATCTCTTCGCCCGGTCGCCTCGTACGGCCGGAAACGGTGAGCCGCTGGTAGAGGATGTCGGCGATATGACCGAACCCGGCGGCTCCGACCCGCTCCGCGAGACGCAGGGCGAGGTCGTATTCCTCGGTGCCGTCCCAAGCGCCGTCAAACCCGCCGATTGCGGCGAACGTCTCCCGCCGCACCGCCATCAGTGCGCCGACATAGGGCAGGCTACGCAACAGATCGAGATTGAAGTCGGGCTTGAAATGCGGGCCGGACAGAGACGCCGTTCGGATCGATGCGGGCTTCGTCGCTGTAGAGCGCCTGCCACTCGGGATGGCGGAAGAAGGCGTCGGCGACGGCGAAGAGCGCATGCGGGGCAAGCTGGTCGCCGCAATCGATCAGCGCGACCCAGTCTGCATCCGACTGTGTGAGCGCACGAGTCAGCGCCTCCGCCGGCTTACCCTCCGTGCGGTGCCAGGTGATGCGGCTTTCCTGCGCCAGCACCTCCGGCATCTCGCTTTCGGCGACGATGTGCAGCAGCCACTTGCCGGCGATCTGCGAGGCAAGCGAGCGCAAGGTGAGCGCGAGATTGGACCTCGCATCCAGCGGGAAGGATCATGCCGAGACGCAAGGGTCGGCACGAGCGGCCATTGCTGGACGCGCTCGGCCACCCAATCGAGGTGCGCGGTCGCGGTCGAGCGGCGCGCCATGACCCAGCGCGGGAATGCCTCTTCCACATCCAGCGGCTTCGGCAGACCCGCGCTGTCGACTGTGCGCGCCCCGATCGCCTGCTTTTGCGCTGCCGCCTCGCCCAAGAGGCGATGCAAGCGGTCACGCAGCTCGGCAGCTTCGTGCCGCGCGCGGCCGAGCTGTTGTGTCAGATCTGGGATCGATCCTGTTGCTGGGCGCGCGCCTCGATGACTTCCCGGCGGGCCTGACCGATGACCGGCAGAAACAACTCGCCGGCGGAGGCGAATTCACGCCCGACAGCATCGCAAATCTCATCGAGATGCAGTTCGCCTGCGAGGAACGCCGCATAGACCGAGGCGACCCAGGCGGCGAGCTTGCCGTTCGCCGCGCCGGCGGCGTCGCTGATCCGGCGGCGGCGCAGTTCGGGCGCGAGAAAGGCATCGACCGCCGCTTCCGCCGCCGCGCCCGATCTGCGGCCAAGTCGAGCCGCAATTCGACTTGCGACCCGAGCGGCGACGCCGCGCCAGCCCGATTCTCCGATCGAGATCCTCGTAATGGACGATGACCCGCTTCGCGCCGCGGGTGGCGCGTTCGGCATCGAGCAGATGGCCGAGCCAGAGCAGCATGCCCCGAGCCAGGCTCATGCCGTCGCGCACGGCCAGCGACTCGGCGACGTCGAGCGGATGACGCACCGCCAGCAGATAACGCGGCTCGACCCGTTCCTCGGCGAAAATCTCCGCCCATAGGGGCATCAACCGGCAGAGCCGAGGATCCTTGACCCCCCAAAGCGGCGCGCCAGTAAACTCGCGGTTGACGATCACCGCCAGCTCGCGCCGCGCGGCCTGCGCCGCCTCTCCGTGTTCGAAACCCGGCGGTAGTGAGCGGATGTCGTCCCAGCCATAGCCAAGCGCCATCATCAGCCGCTCGTGGACCGCGACGATATCGCTGTGCTCCCAATAACCGCGCGGATTATCAGGCGTGGCGGCCATCAGCCGGCTGCCGAGCGCGACGCCGAGATGATGCAGCGTTCCGGTCAGCGCCGAGGTGCCGCTGCGATGCATGCCCAGGACGACAAGCGCGGTTGAGCCGGCGATCGCGCTTCCGGGCTCGGCGGGTGCCGAGCGGCGGCCATGCCTCGCGTTGCCGGCGAGGGTTATGTCATTCATCCGCGACCTTCCCGCCCGAATATCCAATTTTATCACGAATTCCCGATATTCGTCATTCACGGCGGCAGCGGGCAAGCCGGAAGAAAATTCCCCGCTAAGGACGGATGTCGGCGAAGAGCGTCAGCCCCTGCACCTTGGCGAAGGCAAGCTGCGCCGCCTGCAGCGCGGTGAGGCTTTCGCTATAATTAGCCAGCACTTGCGGCAGATTGGCCGATTGCAGGTTGGACATTTCGGTGCCGGCATTGCCGCCGAGCGCGCTCGTCTGGGTCTGTACGGACTGGATCTCGGCGAGACTGGTGCCGAGCGTCGCTTGGGCCGACAGCACGCTGGTTTGCGCGCCACCGAGATTAGCGAGCACGTTCTGCAGCGCCTGTTGCGCCAGAGTGGTCTGCGCGCCGGTGCCTTGCGGCAGCTGCAACGCCGAGATCATGTCCTGCACGGTCTGAAACAGGCTTGAGGTCGCGCCCGGCTTGACGGCAAAGCTGTCGCCCGCAGCGGGGGTGCCGCTCACCTTGATGTCGATGCCGCCAAATGCGACGTCCGCGCCGGGAGCATAGCTGCCCGAAGCGACGACACCCGAGCTCGCGTTGTAACCCGCGCTGCCCGGCGTTCCGGTGCCGCTGGTCACGGTGTAGGCAAGGCTCGACCCGCTGCCGGTGAAGCTGATGTCGTACTGGGTCCCGGCAAGGCTCGCGGCGGTGACCTGCGCCAGGCTGGTGACACCGCCGGCAACCGCGTAGGCGCCGCCGGTATTGGCCGCGTTCGCCGCGACCGCGACCCCGCCGGTTCCGGCGGGAACATTCATGAAGATGCTTTGGCCGGAAATCGTCGAGGCGACGTCGAGCGACGGCGCTATCTGCACCTCGTTGGTGGCAGCGTCGCCGTTGAACACCACCTGCCCGGTCGGCAAGGTCGAGACGGCCGGGGCATTCGACTTCGACCCGGCGAACAGATAGGCGCCGTTCGCACCCTGCGTATTGGCCAACTGGACCAGCTGCTGCAGCGTCGACTGCGCGATGGCGATCGCCGATTGGCGGTCGCCCTGGGTCGAGGTGCCGTTGGCGATCGACACGACGTTCTGCCGGAGCTGGACCAGGAGGTTGGTCACCTGCTGCAGCGCACCGACCCCGTTCTGCAGGGTCTGGGTCGCGGCCTGGCCGTTGGCCGTATCGTAGCTCAGCTGACCAATCTGATTGGCCAGACCGATGACCTGACTGGCGGCGCCGGGATCGTCGGTCGGGCTCAGCAGAGTCTGACCGGTGGCTATCTCGCGATTGAGCCGGTTGACGTTTTGCTGCTGCGCCAGCAGATCGTTGAGCGAGCCGAGCAGAAACTCGCTGGTGCTGATCCGCATCGTCATGCCTATGCCTGAACCGCGGTCAGCAGGCTCTGGAACAAAACCTGGGCGCTCGCAATGACCTGCGCCGCCGCCTGGTAGGCCTGCTGATAGCTGACCAGATCGGCGGCCTGCTCGTCGAGGTTAACGCCCGAGATCGATTGCTGGACCGACTGGACCTGGCTCAGCACGCCTTGCGCGGTCTGCGCGGCAAAATTCGCCGCCTGGCCAGCGCTGCCGACCTGACCGACGAGCGCGCCATAGGCGCTGCTCAGCGTCTGCCCCGACAGCAGGTTCTGGCCAGCGAGATTGGTCATCGCCAGGACATTGCCGTTGCTGTCCACTCCGCCGGGGGTCAGCGCAAACGTGTCGCCCGCAGCTGGGGTTCCCGGGGACAAGGTGACCGCCGCGACCGCACCGGCCGGGGCAGGCGGGCTCGGATAGGCAATCGCTACCTGGGCGGCGGCGGTGAAGGTTCCCGACCCAATCACCGTATTGAGCGGCGACAGTACGTCGAAACTCGTCGCCGAGGTGAATTTAACGGTCAGATTTTGGCCGAAATAGCTCGCCGGCACGATGACGGTTCCGGCCGCCAGCGCGCCGCTGGTGGTGGCGCTAAAGGCGCTTGCCGTGACATTGCCGATATTGCCGCCGGGGGTCGCCACATAGGCCGAGGCGGCGGCAATGGCCTTCGGATCCGCGGCGACCACCTTCAGCGTCTGCGCCGCGTTCGCGGTCGGCTCGATCTCGAACGAGTCGCCGGTGTTGATCGTGCCCGAGACCGTGAGGGTCATGCCGTCGAGGCTGAGGCTCGGTCCACCACCGAGCGGGGTCACCTGGCCGGTCGCGGTGTTGGTTGCCTGATACCCGCCACTCGTCTTGGCGACGATGTAGTCTCCAGGCACGAACGAATTCGCGTCGGTGATCGCCGCCGCGAGGGTGCCACCGCCAGTGTTCGTCGCGGCCGCGAGCACGCTGGGGCCGCCGACTGAGAAGACATTTGCGCCCTGCGCGCCGTTGAGATCGAGGCCGAGGGACTGCCGTGCGTTCACCGACGCCGCGAGCGCGGCGGCGATGCCACCCACCGAATTCTGCGCCGCCACAATCTGACCCTGCGATGTGATGACCCCGCCGATCGTACCGCCGCTGAGGCTCGCGGTGATGTCCTGTCCGGTCGGTTGGTAAATGATGGATAGGTTGGCGCCGCCATAGCCGCTCGAGGTCGCACTGAGGTTCGCCGACGTCCCGCCGGCGACCAGCACCGCGCCACCCGTGGTGTAGACGTCAACCGAACCGTTCGGGCCCGCGGTGACGCTGACGCCGAGTTCTTGTCCAAGCTGCTGCACGAGGTTGTCGCGGGTGTCCAGCAACGCGTTGGGCGGTCCGGCGCCCGACCCTTGCTGGGCCATGATCTGCTTGTTGAGGCCCGCAATCTGCTGGGTCAGCGAATTGATCGTGCCGACCGCGCTGGCGAGCTGACCGTTCAGTTGCGTCAGCCCGCCGGCGAGCTGGCTGGCCACCGAGTTGAAATCGGTGGCCAGCACCTGCGCGTCGCTGAGAAACGTCTGTCGATTGGGCAGGCTGGTTGGATCCTGGCTCACCGCGTTCATCGCGCCAAAAAAGCCGGTGAGCGCCGCGCCGAGTCCCCCCGCCCCGCCCGACGCCACAGGGAAGATCGCGGCCAGGTTTTGCGCGCTGTTTTGCGCGACTTGCGCCGCCTGGTTGGCTGAGCCGGCGCTCACCAGCTGGGAAAACACGAACTGGTTGAAGGCACGCTGGATCGAGGTGACGTCGGTGCCGACGCCGGCGCCGTTCGGGAGGCCGGGCACTTCGACCTGCTGTACCGACTGGACGTTGTAGCCAGGCGTATTGACGTTTGCGGTGTTGTTGGAGACCGTCTCCATCGCCTTGGTCGCGGCATCGAGGCCGCTCCAGCCGGTGTTGATCAGCTGGCTCAGCCCGCTCATTTCAACCGCGCCCCAGAAGCCGGCCGTCGGCGCCGTCGCGCAGCCCTGTCGCCGTACCCTCGCCACGCAGACGGCTCAACCGGGCGCCAATCTCGGCGAGAAACTCCAGGCAGCTCTGCTCGCCCCGATCGACTTCGCGAGCCAAGGCACCCATCGTCAGATCGAGCTCGTCGAGAACCCAAGGGGCCAACGATCGCCGCCGTTCCTCGAGCTGGATCAATTCGCCAATCAGCCGCCCGCGGCGATCGATCAGTCGGAATACGGTGTCGGCCGACCGACGCCGCAAATGCCCGGAGCGCTCGAGGCGAAACAGTCGCACTAGACGGCGCGCGATCAGCATCTCCCTGCGCATCAGCTCCGTTCCGGGATCGGTCACCGGTCTCGCCCGCGCCTAGCGCCGCGCAACCACAAAATCCGCGGGAAGCAGCGAGACCGGCTGCCCCGGAGCGGATGCCTGCGGAGGCGGCGGAGCAGGCTGCGGTGTCAATCCCGTCGGGGCGGCACCGCTGACCGATGGGCTCGCGGCGACGGATTGCAGCTTTTGCACGTAATTGATGTCGGTAGCCCAACCGCCGGCGAGCAGGGCTTGCGCGTAGGAGACCACATCCTCGCCTTTTCCGAGGGCAGCGCGGTAACGGGGATTGTTGGCAACCAGCGCGACAAAATCCCGAACGGACGCTTCGACGCTCGGATAGGCGCGGAACGCGTCGGTAATCGAGATGAGCTGACCGTTTTGATACTCGTGCGTCGCCGCATCTACTTTCTCGCCGCTCCACGACGAGCCTGCCTTGATGCCGAATAGATTGTTGCCGACCACCGAACGCCCCCAACCGGTCTCGATCGCCGCCTGGGCCAGCAAGATCTTTGGCGAGACGCCCAATTCCTGCCCCGCCTGCTGCAGGAATGGCATGAGCTTTTGCGTGAACGCGGCGATTTCGTCGGGTGTGGCCCCGCCCGACACATGGCCCGGGCGCGACTGGATCGTGGTGGCGGTATTGGTTGCTATCGGCCCGGCTGGGACGCTACCGCCGAAAGGCACCGCCAGCTTGGGGTTGATATGCGCCATCAAGGCCAAGGTCGCGCCGTTGCCCGGGCTGATGGCACCCCGCGCGATCGCGGCGGCGAGCGGCCGCATCCCGCCGCCCTGCCAGTACGCCGCGAGCGATATCCCGTTTCCGGTGACCGCGGGTTTTGGCTGTGCGGGCCCGCTTGTATCGGTGACCTCGCCATGGGCCACCTGCTTTTTCTGAATCGAGTTCAGGATGAGGTCGGTGAGGCCGGTGCTGTCGTGCCCAACCACCGCCTGGCTGACCGTGCTAGCGAACATTTGGTTGACGACATCGCTTCCCGTGCCGCTGACGAAGGGCAACGCGGTACCGTCGCTTTGGCGCATCAAATTGGCCATCAGCAACGCGCCGAATTGCTGGCTGACCTTGCGCGCGGCGGCCGGGTCGTTGGCGGCCTTCTCCAGCCCGGAGAGATCGTTGGCGCCGCTTACCGCCGCCAGGGTTTGGGCGGTGCCGAGGTTCACTTCAGATGACCTTGATGCGGGCGTGTAGGGCGCCCGATTGCTTCAGGGCTTGAAGGATCGCGATCAAATCCGACGAGGTGGCGCCGATCGCATTGAGGTTACGGACGATATCGGAGACATGCGGTGCATTTGTCAGCTCGATGATCTTGGCGGTCTTTTCATCCGCGGTAACCTGGGTGCGCGGCACGGTGGTCGTCGTACCCTTGCTGAACGGCGCTGGCTGGGAGACTTGCGGCGTTTCGTTGACGGTGACCGCGAGGCTGCCATAGGCCACCGCCGCGGGCCCGATGCGAACATCCTGGCCCAGCACCACGGTACCGCTTTGCGCGTCGATGACGACTTCCGCCACGGGCGTTTCCGTCGTCACATCGATGTCCAGCAATCGGGCGATGAACCCGACCTGCGCCGTCGGCGTCGGCGGCGCGCGGACGGCGATCTGCGCCGGCCCGCGTGCCTCGGCCACCGGACCGAGCTTCGCGTTGATGGCGTCGGTAATCCGCGCCGCGTTGCCGAAGGAACGCGCATCGAGGTCGAGAAGGATGATGTTGTCCACCACGAAGGCCGACTTGGTGGCTCGCTCGATGCTAGCGCCGCCGGGGATTTGCGCGACGGTGGGGATATTGACCGTGGTCGAGGCAGCCTGGCCGCTGGCCTCGAACCCGCTGACCAGCAGCGACCCCTGCGCCATCGCGTAGACCTGGCCGTCGGCACCGCGCAACTCGGTCATCAACAGGACGCCGCCGCGCAAGCTCTTGGCGTTACCCATCGCCGATACGGTGACGTCAACCCGCTGGCCAACCTGCATAAAGGCCGGCAGATCGGCTGTTACCATCGCCGCGGCGACCGCGGTGGGCTGGAGAAACGCCGCGGGCGGCAGCGTCAGGCCCATCTGCCGCATCATGTTCTGGATCGCCTGGACGGTGTAGGGAACCTGAGTGGTCTGATCTCCGGTGCCGGGAAGGCCGACGACAAGGCCGTATCCGATCAACTGGTTGTCGCGCGCGCCCTCGACTTGGACGATCTCCTTGAGCCGGTCAGCGTTCGACGGACTGCTACCCCAGCCGAAAACCAGGGCCAGCAGCGCGAGCCCGGCTAGTTGAACCAGTCGAGCGGCCATGTCGTGCTCACGGTGAGGAACACTTTTTGGAGAAAGCCCATCTTCGGCGACAGATAGGTTTCGCCGTCGCCGCTGAACTCGATGTGCGCTTCGGCGATACGCGTGGACAGAACGACGTTGCCCGACATGTCTTCCGGGCGCACGACCCCGGCGATGCGGATGTATTCCTTGCCGCCGACCAGCTGCATCTGATCGTTGCCAGCGATGACGAGGTCGCCATTTGGACGGATGCGCTGCACCATCGCCGATACGGTCGTGGTGAAGGTGTCGCTTTGCTGAGTAGCGCCGCTCCCCTGCAAGCTGTTGGCGCTGGTGTAGTTGATGTTGGGGTTGAATTTGGTCGTGGCGCTCGAGTGACCAAAGCTCGTCGGCAGCCCAAAAAGGTTGTTCACATTGCTGACGACACTTTCGTTGCGGCCGAGGTTCTGGCTAACGTTCTTGGTCGCTGTCGCCTGCTGCACGATCTGCACGGTGACAATGTCGCCGACCTGCCATACCCGATGGTCGCGAAACAGCTGAAGACCAGCGCCTTGGACGTTGCTTTGGTAGATCGCGCCATTCGTGGTCGGCGCCTCGGCCGCCTGATCGCCCGGCAGCTGGGAGAGATCGGCAAGCATTTTCCCCTGGCTTGTCGGACCGGGCGTGCAGCCGGCAACTCCACCCAAGACGAGCAATACCGCGGCCGGCGGGGCAAGCGGGGAAGATTTCACGAAGTCGCCTGGGTCAGGTAATTAAGCATCTGATCGACGCCCTTGGCGGCCTCGGTATTGAGCTCGTAGGCGCGCTGTGTCGCGATCATGTCGATCATCTCGTCGACCACCGATACGTTCGATCCTTCGAGATAACCCTGCGCCATCGAACCGAGGCCATTTTGCGTCGGCTGCCCGGTGATGGCCGCGCCCGAAGCCTGGGTCTGTATCGCCAGGTTATTGCCCATGTTCTGCAGCCCAGCCGGGTTGATGAAATTGGCGAGCTGGATGACCCCGACCTGCGATGGCTGCGCCTGGCCTTGCAGCGTCACGCTGACAGTGCCGTCCTGGCCGACGGTAATGCTTTGCGCGCCGCGCGGGATGGTGACCGGCGGCTGCAGCTGATTACCGAGCGCGGTGACGACCTGGCCCTGCGCGCTGATCTGGAAGCTGCCGTCACGGGTATAGGCGAGCTGGCCCGATGGTAGAAGGATCTGGAAATAGCCCTGGCCGTTGATCGCCAGATCGAGCGCGTTACCGGTCTGCTCCAGGCTACCCTGAGTCACGACCGGCTCGGTGGCGATCACATTCGCCCCGGTGCCTTGCTGCAAGCCGGAGGGGTAGTTGGTCGCTTGCGACGTGAACCCGCCCGGCTGCGTCAGGTTCTGATAAAGCAAGTCCTGAAAAATCGGACGCTGCTTCTTGAACCCGGTCGTATTGATGTTCGCCAGGTTGTTCGAAATGACGTCCATTTTGGTCTGTTCACCCTCGAGACCGGTGCGAACGACCGCCAGCGATTGCATCATGTTCTGGGTTCTCCGCCTCGCGTCCGGTTGCCGGCTACGTCAGGGTCAATGGGCTGTTCTGGCCTTGGCTTGCGTTGATGGTCATGCGCATCAGCTCGGTCTGCATTTGGAAGGCCCGCGTGTTCTCGATCATGCTCATCATGGTCTCGATCGGATTGGCGTTGCTGCCCTCGAGCGCGCCGACCTGTAATTGCACGGAGGCATCCGGCGTCGGCCGATCCTGCTGGGCGAAGAGGCCGTCGCTCCGTCGGGTCAATGTAGAAGTCGGCGGATTGACGAGCATGATGCGGTTGATCGTGGCGATTTGATCAGGTGTCTGGCCAACGGCCACGCCAGAAATCGTCCCATCGGTGCCGATCGTCACCTTTTGCAGCGGCGGCAGCGTGATCGGGGCGTTGCCCTTGCCCAGAACCGGGTTGCCGTCGCTGGTTTGCAACACCCCGGTCGCCGAGATCGAAAGCGAGCCGTTGCGCGTGAGCGCGGTACTGCCGTCCTTTGCCTGGACCCCGATCCAGCCCTCGCCTTTGACAGCGACGTCGAGGTCGCGCCCGGTTCCCTCGATCGGACCGGCCTTGAAATTGACGGCGTCCCGGGCCGCCGCGACATCGACCCTGTCGGCCAGCCCTTGGCCCAAAAGGGGCTGGGCCTGGAAGACCGGCAGCTGCGCCTTGAATGCGGTGGTGCTGGCATTGGCGAGGTTGTTGGTCGCCGACGTCATGCGATCCATCGTCGCGTTCAGCCCGGTTAGGGCCAGGTACATCATCTGTTGGCTCATCGCGCGCCCATCCGGTTCCGGTTACACTCAGTCGCGACTATTGGATCGTCATCAGTTTCTGCACGTCCTGCTGATCGACGTTGATGCTCTGGACGTTGGCCTGATAGGCCTGCTGTGCGGTGATCAAGTCGACCAATTGGGTCGACAGCTCGACATTCGATCCTTCGAGCGCGCCGGACTCCAGCGTGCCGACACCGGCGCCGCCCGGCGCGTTTGTCAGCGGCTGACCCGACGCGGCCGACGGCAACCAGTTATTCCCGGAGATCGGCGTCAAGCCTTGAGGGTTGGTGAAGTTCACCAGCGCGATCGTGCCCATAACCTTCGTCGCGCCGTTCGAATATTCGGCGACAACATCGCCGTTTGAATCGATGTTGAGGCCCGCGAAGCGTCCGGCGGCTGTGCCGTCGCTCTGGATCGAATTAACCCCGAAGGTCAGATCGGACAGGGTCGTCCCAGTATAGTTCTGAGCGATCGACAGCGCCGCTGCGCCGTTCGGCAAGGTGGCGACGTTGACCGTGTTGCTGCCGCCGGTCAGCGAGCCGGAGCTGTTGAAGGTCAAGGTCGCGCCAGCACCGGAGGCGATCATGCTCCCGTTGGTGTTGGACAAAGCCCAATGGGTTTGCCAATTGTCGGGCGGGCCCGAGCCCGACACCTCGGTGAAATAGGTGGTCAGCGTGTGCGGGGCACCGAGGCTATCGTAGATCGTACTGGTGGTGCTCTCATTGTAGCTGGCCGGCGTGTTGACGTTGAATGGCGTCAGAGCCGTATCGATTGGCGTGTCGGTTGACGGCAAGTTCAGGCTCATCGTCATGTTCGATGACGCCACCGGCGGCGCGTTCGCCTCGCTGATTTGGATTTGCCCGAGCGATCCTGCCGGAACCGACCCACCGCCACTGGCCGGCGCGGAAAACCCCATGACGAACGCGCCGGCGTCGTTGACGAGAAAGCCGTTCGCGTCGAGTTGGAAGGAACCGTCACGGGTGTAGGCAGTCCCAGTCGGAGTCAGGACCTGGAAAAATCCGTTACCGTTGATCGCGACATTGAGCGGGTTGCCGGTCGTGTTAATCGAGCCCTCGGTGAACAATTGCGAGATGTTGCTGGTCATCACGCCCTGGCCGGGAGTCCCGGCGGTGCCCGCGGAACCGAGCAGCGAATTGCCGTAAAGATCGGCAAAATTCGCCTTCGAAGCCTTGAAGCCGTTGGTGCCGACATTGGCGATATTGTTGCCAATCGTATCGAGGTCGGTCTGAGCCGCCTGCAATCCGGATAGTTCGACCGATAAAGTCATCGCCGTTACTCCGCTAAAATACTTGTTCGACCGAGGTCAGTGGCACCGGCGCGAGCCCGCCACCCAGATCAAGCACCGGGCCAGTCTGGCCGCCCAGCACGACGGACGTAACCGGCACCACCGCGTAGGGCGTCGCGGTCATTGTCGCGCCGCTTGACGCCGGGGCGGCGTTTATCGCGTAGAGGTAATTGCCTGCGGGCAAGGGCTTGCCGCTCACGTCTTGCCCGTTCCATCCGAAGGTCTGATTACCCGCCGCCATCGCCCCAAGATCGATCGTGCCGATGAGGTTGCCGCCGGCGTCGGCAATGGTGACGGTGACGTCCTTGGCCGCGGCCGAGAGGTTGAATGCACCCGGGGCCTCACCGTTAGCGCCGAGGACCACGGTGTTTCCGGCGACCGCGACATTCTTCCCGACCAGGCCGGCAGCCTGCATGGCGCTGCCCGAGTTGAATGCGCTGTTTAGCGTTTGCACCCCGCTCGCGGTCGAAAACTGCGCCAACTCGGCAGCGAGGTCGCTCGGGCTCTGCGGATTGAGCGGGTCCTGATGTTGGAGCTGCGTCGTGAGCAGCGTCAGGAAATCGCTTTCGCTCAGCGTCTGGCCAACCCCGGTCGAAGCCGCGGCGGCGGACGCGGCCGACGTCGTCGCGGGCTTCAACTGCGTTCCCGGCGGCAGAGATACAACCGAGGCCGGCATCACGCTCGCTGCTTGTGTCATCGCTTCCTCGAACTGGCGCTAGATCGTCAGCGTGCGCAATGCGAGCGTCTTGGCGACATTGAACGCCTCGAGGTTCGCCTGGTAGTCCTGCTGCGCCGAGATCATGTTGACCATCTCGTCAACCGGGTTGACGTTTGGCATCTGCACGTAGCCCTGGGCGTCGGCGAGGCTGCTGCCCGGGTTGTAGACCGACTGCATCGGTGCGTTGCTTTCAACCACCGCGGCAACCTTGACTCCGGCCATCCCGGTGCTGGCGGCGTCGTTGCCGCCAGACGACAGGGCTTGGAACACCACCTCGCGGGCGCGATAGGGCTGACCGCCCGGCCCGACCGCGGTGTTGGCGTTAGCCAGATTGCTCGCAATGGCCGAGAGGCGCTCGGATTGCGCCGACATGCCCGAGCCCGCGACGGCAAGCGTGCCGAAGAGAGACATCGACTAGCCCCCACTCGATTGCTGCGACCCGGATCCAGTAATCGCAGTCATCAGCATACGGATCGTCTGCGTCGTGAAAGCCGCCGTCGCCTCGTATTCCACGGCATTCGCCGCCGCTGCGGTCTTTTCCTGATCGAGATCGACGCTGTTGCCATCGAGCGTCACCTCGGTCCCGGCCTGATACTTGACGAAATTCGTCGCCGATGCCGATGCGTCGGTGCCGTTGTCGGCGGTCATTTGCCGATTGTCGTCAACAAGCCAGAGACGCCGCGAGGTGGCCGGCGCACCGGCGCCCAGCCGGCCGGTGGCGGCGTTGAGCGCGCCGGCGAAATCGAGATCGACCGCCTTAAAACCCGGCGTACTGGCATTGGCAATATCAGCCGAGAGAATTTCCTGGCGATAGGCGCGCAACGCCAAGGCCTGCCGGAAGAACTCAAGTCCGGTATCGATGGGCAGAGCCACTTACCGTGCCCTCGCTTGTTCGACCTTGGGCCAGTTCACCGACGTGTTCCTTGCATCGCCTTGGTTGATGTTTTCGTGACTTGCCGAATTTCCATTTTTCGTTATGATGAAAAAACTTTGCGACAAAAGCAAGGGAAAATGGCGATGGCCAGAAAGACTAGATTCAGCCGTCGCGCTATTGCCAGCGCCGCTATCCTAATTTTTGCTCAGTTTGGTGGCGCGTCGGCACAACAGATACAAGATCAAGCAGGAATTCGTGCCGCAATCGAAGCAACGATTTTGCCTCGCCTCACGACGATGGTTGGCGCAACGGGCGAGGTTGAAGTTGGCACTATTGACGCCCGACTTCGTCTTGATCCTTGCCCCAATATCCAAGTTGAATTGCCGCCGACCAATGCTGCGACAATGACGGCTAAAGTTAGCTGCGAGGACCCGAGTTGGACACTTTACGTGCCACTCCGCCTTCATGCCTGGATCAATGCCGTGGTCGCCGCGATAAATCTTCCGCCGAATACCAAGCTAACAACGGCGCAGCTGACCATCGGACGCATCGATCAGCTTGCCAGCACCGCTGGGCTCATCACCGATCCGCGCCAAGCCCAGGGAAAAATCCTCCGTACCGGGCTGATGGCTGGGAGCCCGGTATTGTCGCCGCTTCTCGATCTGCCGATCGCGGTGCACAGAGGTCAAAACGTAGTGCTGACACTGACCGACCAGTCGATGACCCTAAAAACCACCGCCTTGGCGATGGAGGATGGGCGGGTCGGCGACAGTATTTCGGTGCAGAACACGGCGAGCCAGAAAACGCTGCGCGCGACCGTCTCGCGCGACGGCGGCGTCGAGATCAAGTTCTGACGGCGTCGCGATGACAGCCCTCGCGGACCAACTCTCCGAGCTCATCGACCAGCTGCGCGAGGCGCTGGAAGAGGAGCGGCGCGCGCTGTTGAGCGGTACGGCCGAGGCGATCAACGCCATGGCGCAACGCAAGCTTCTCCTCGCCGACATGATCGAACAAGCGACCGCCACCCCCGGGACGCCGCGGCCCGGTGCCGCCGAACTCGTCGCGCTGGCCCGCTACAACCAGGAAAACGCGGTCATCTGCGATACCATGTTGCGCCATCTGAGCGCCGCCATCGACAGGCTGCGGCGGCAAGACCCGCATCGCTCCTATAAATCCGACGGCAGCGAACAAAACCACTCCGCGAAGCACGCACTCGGCGCCGCCTGAGGCGGCGCAAGCTCTTACGCATCGAGTCCCTCCGGCGGATCGAAGCGGCCATCTCCGGGCAATGGCGGCAGCGGGCTGCCGGTATCGTGCGCCGCCTGCAGGCGATAGACGTAGGCCAAAACCTCGGCGACGGCGCCATAAAGGCCCGAAGGTATTTCGTCGCCGAGATCGACGAAGCGATTGATCGAGCGCGCCAACGGCGGCGCTTCCACCACCGGCACGCCCGCCTCCTCTGCGACGGCGCGGATGCGCAGCGCAATGAGCCCGGTGCCCTTCGCGACCAGCCGGGGCGCCCGCATGCGATCCTCACGGTAACTCAGCGCCGCAGCGAAATGTTCGGGATTGACGACGACGACATCCGATTTCGGCACCTCCGACATCATCCGGCCGCGCGCCATCTTGATCCGCAACGATCGGATCCGCCGCCGCGTCTGCGGGCTGCCTTCCTGCTCGCGCAGCTCGTCCCTGATCTCCTCTCGGCTCATCTTGAATTGGTCGCGGAACTGCCAGACCTGATAAGGCACCTCGAGCAGCGTCACCACCGCTAGCGCTACCGCCAAGATCAGCAGCGCCCGCGTCCCCAGCGAGGCGACATGCCGGGGCGCATAGGGCCAGGTTTCAGCCGCGAGATGGACAAAATCGGCCAACCAATTGCGCGTGAGCCATGCGGCCACCGCACCGACGACCGCGAACTTGATGAGCGCCTTGACGATCTCCGCCAGCGCTGCGCGTGAAAACAGCCGGCCGAAGCCTTTCAGTGGATTGATGCGGTTGAAATCCGGCGTCACCGGTCGCGCCGACACGACCCAACCTCCGACCAATAGATCGGCGCCGAGGCCAACAGCCGCTAACAGCAACAAAAATGGCGCGAGGATCATCACGCCCGGCCAAGCGATTTGCGCCGCGGCGGCGAGCATCCGCGACGGCTCGCGCATATCTTCGCCCTTCAGGGCCAGGCCATGAAACACAGAGGACTGAAGCAAGTCGGCCAATGTCGCGCCGGCGACGGCGATGACGCCGGCGCCGACCACCAGAACCGCGGCTCCGGCAACCGCATGAGCGCGAACGACCGAACCCTCCTCGCGCGCCTTTTGCAGGCGCCTCGGCGTTGCCCGCTCGGTGCGGCCATCGGCATTATATGTGTCGCTCACGGGGATGCTCCGCCACGCAGCACGGCACCGATCAGCGCGAGCCCGGTCTCGATGATGTGCTCAACTGCCGGAACGAAGAAGGGGATGAGCGCGACGACGGCAGCGATCCCGACCCACATAAAAAGTGAAAAGCCAACCGACATCACATTGAATTGCGGGGCGACGCGCGAGACGAACCCAACCGCGAGGTGGGTCACCAGGAGCACGGCGACGACGGGCAACGCCAACCAGAATCCCATCTGAAACAGGAGGGCGCCAGCCCGCGCCAAAGAGCGCCAGCCCTCTGCATCGATCCCACCGCCGGCGGCGATCGGCACTATCGCAAAGCTCTTCACCAAGACGCCAAGCAGCACCAGGTGGCCGTTGAGGGCGACAAACAGCAGCAGCGCGACGAGATTGAAGAAGTTCCCCATTACGGGCACCTGGAACCCGCTCTGGATGTCGAACAAGCTGGCGAAGCCAAACCCCATCTGTATCCCGACGAATTCCCCGGCGAGCCCCATCGCGGCGAGGGTCAGCTGCATGGCGAAACCAATAACGACCCCGATCAGGACCTGCTCGACCGCGAGAACCGCGGTCGCCCACGACAAATCGAGCGGCGCGGTCTCTTTCACCGTTCCGGCGACCGCGACGGTGACCGCCACCGCGAGCGCGACCTTCGCCCGCATCGGAATCGCCACCGAACTGAACGCCGGCGCCGCGGCGAAGAGGGCCAGGATGCGCAGGAACGGCCAGAAAAATTGGCCGAGCCAACGCACCAGGTCGGCGTCGCTGATGCTCAGCATGCGCTCATTGGCGCAACGCCTGAGCCGTCAATGCGGCGCGCTCGATGTAGTTCGTCATGCGTGCCCCCGCCCAATTGGCGGCGACATACAGCACCAGCAACACCACGAAGAAGCGGGGCACAAAGCTGAGCGTCAGATCGTTCATGCGCGTGCTCGCCTGAAACAAGCCGATCAGCAGGCTGGCGATCACCGCACCAGCCAAGAACGGCGTCGCAAGCGTCAGTGTCAGCAGCAGCATCTCGCGCGCGGCGGCAACGATTTCGACAGTGTTCACTTGAGGAAGCCCTCGGCGAGCGAGCCGATCACCAGGGTCCAGCCATTGACCAGAACAAAGAGCGCGAGTTTAAGCGGTAGCGACACGCTAGTCGGCGACAGCAGCATCATGCCCAAGGACATCATCACCGCGGCGACAACGATGTCGATCACCAAGAAGGGCAGGAAGATCAGGAAACCGATCTGAAAGCCGGTCTTGAGCTCTGAGGTCACGAACGCCGGGACCAGAACAGAAAACGGCACGTCCTCCGCGGTTGGGTAGGTCTTTCCCCCAGCCAGCTTAAGGAACAGGCCGATATCGTCGCGCCGTGTCTGCTTGAGCATGAAGTCGCGCAGCGGCCCCTGCGCCTTAGTCATCGCCTCCTCGCTGGTGATCTTGTCGTCCATCAGCGGCTTCAGCGCGCTGTCGCTGACGCGGGTGAAGACCGGGCTCATCACGAACATGGTCAGGAACAGGGCGAGGCCGATAAGCACCTGGTTGGGCGGCGTCTGGGTAAGGCCAAGCGCCTGCCGCAGCAGTGAGAGGACGATGATGATCCGGGTGAACGAGGTCATCGTCAGCAGGATCGCGGGCAGGAACACCAGCCCCGCCATGAGCAGCAGGACCTGAACCGGCACCGTATAATTCGTGCCACCGTGCCCATCGGGACGCGCGTCGAGGGCGCCGACGGTCGCCGCATGCGCCGCGGCGCCGGCCAGCGCAGCGGCCGCAAGCGCCATCGCGAGAGCGAGGATCAGCCGCCGCGCCATCGTCCCAACGCCTTGCGCATCGCATCGCCAAAACGCGCGTCTCCACCGGCCACCGCCGGGAGCGGCCCGTCGAGCTCGCAGAGCAGGGAGACCGAGGTAGAACCGACCCCGATCACTAGGTGCCGTCCCCCGACCTGGACAACCAGGAGCCGCTCACGCGGCCCCAGCGCCAGCGAGCGCACGATCGAACAGTCGCGCGAATTGCCGACGACGCTGGCAGGGCGCATCCGGCGCATCGCCCAGACGCCTGCCCACAGCACCAGCACGATGATACCGAGGGTCAGCGACAGCGAATTGAGGCCGACCGCGCCGTACGGCACGTTAGTGGCTCCCCGCTCCGCCACCGGGGCGAGGACATGAGGCCCTGGAGACGAGCGCCGTCTGCGTCATTCGACGATCAGCGTCGGGAACAGGATGTTCTGGACGAAGGCCCCGTCCGGACTCCCCGCCGTCAGCTTGGCAAGGCGATCGGGCCCCAGAACGCTCGAAAGCACCTCGTTGAGGTGCTTGATCATCGCCTTGCGCACCTTGTCGACACCGTCCGGTGTCTGCAGATCGTCGCTCTTGAAGGCGAGAAGCGTTTGCCGGATCGAATCCTGGACCTCGGGTAGCAGCGCGCCGACCATCTCCCCGGCGGCCGGGCGGGGTAGCTGCAGGCTGACCCCGACCTGCACGAAATGCGTTACGCCGCTATTGCTGGGCATGCTAACGACGATCGGCTTCACTTCGAGGTAGTAAGGCAGCGGCGCCTCGACCTCTTTCGCCTGCTTCGGTGAAAAATGCTCCTTGCCGCCAAGGAAGAAATACCAAACGGCCCCACCGGCGCCGAGCAGCACGAGCACGGCAACCGCGATCATTCCCCATTTCAGCAGAGGCGAACGGCCGCGCGGCTCCTCCAGATCAAACGACGTTGTCTGATCGACGTTAGCCATCGCGCGAAATCCCGGCTTTCGTCACGCCCTGAGCCACACTTAGGGGGCTTTGCCGACGCGCTGCAACATGTCGTCGATCTCGGCCTGGCTACTCCGCAACGCGGCCGCCAGTTCACGCTCGGCGGCGCGTTCGCTGACAATTTCGTAGACACGCTTCTCACGGCGGATCTCGACGAGCTCCTGCCACTGCGCGGTACACGCCGCCTCGAGGCGCCCTACTTCGCTTTCCTGTCGCAGTACGACTTCCTCAATCTGCCCGATAAAGCCGAGATAGGCCATCGTCGACATAGCCGGCATGCCTTCGCCGAGATTGGAGTTGAGAAGCGTACGATAGCGCTCGCAATACTCGCGCAATAAGGACAATTTACTCAGCGCATCGTCGCATTGTTGCTTGAGGCGCTGCCAGGTCGCCAGTGCATCATCGCTCTTCTTGCCGGTTACGCTTATCAGCTTGTGCAATCCGGCCATGGTCCCCCCACCATGCTATCCCCCTCTAACCGACAATTCGACCGAGCGCGGCGACGCTATCCTTGAAGCTCACCGCGTTGGTCATGCCCTGACGCAGAAATTCGCCGATCAAGGGCTGCAGCGACACCGCGTGGTCTAATTCGGCGTCATGCCCCGGCCGATAGCCGCCGATGGCGATCAAATCGCGGCTTTCCTCGAGGCGATTGTAAAATTGCTTGAAGCGCTGCGCTGCTACGATCTGCTCGAGCGGGACCACCGCGGGCATCACCCGGCTGACCGACGCGGCGACGTCGATCGCTGGATAATGGCCACGATCTGCGAGTTGGCGCGACAGTACGAGATGCCCATCAAGGATCGAGCGCGCGGAGTCGCCAACTGGATCGTTGGGATCGTCGCCCTCGACCAGCACGGTATAAAAGGCGGTGATGCCACCCGAGCCTTCGACCCCGTTTCCCGCCCGCTCGCAGAGCGACGAAATGCGTCCAAATACCGAAGCGGGATAGCCCCGGCTCGCCGGAATTTCGCCGACCGCGAGCCCGATCTCGCGCTGTGCCATGGCGAAGCGGGTCAGCGAATCCATCAGCAACAACACCTGATGACCGCGATCACGGAAGTACTCGGCGATCGCGGTCGCGCGGTAGGCTCCATGCACCCGGCCCAAGGCGGACTCGTTGGCCGGCGCGGCGACGACAACGGCTTTTGCCAGCCCATCGCAACCAAGGATGCGCTCGACAAATTCTTTGACCTCGCGGCTTCGTTCACCGATGAGCCCAACCACGACCACATCGGCACTCGTGTATCGCGCCATCATACCCAACAGCACGCTCTTCCCCACGCCACTCCCCGCAAACAGCCCGAGACGCGAGCCACGGCCCACCGAAAACAGCGCATTTATTGAACGAACACCGACATCTAGCGGTTCCTCCACCATGGCGCGCCGCATCGGATTGAACGACCGGCCGAACAGCGGTACCCGGTCGGCGGCGCGAATCTGCCCCTTGCCGTCGATTGGCAGCCCGCTGCCATCAACGACCCGGCCAAGAAACTCCGGACCGACGGCGACCTCCATCGTGCGGCCGGCGGGGATCACCCTGGCCCCGGGGGCGAGACCATCAGCCTGGCCCTCGGGCATCAAGAGCACGCGTCCCCCGTCGAAACCGACGACCTCGGCGGACAGAAGCCGTCCCGACTCGCTCTCGACAAAGCAGCGCTCACCAATCGCTACATGGATGCCGCGCGCCTCCATCACCAACCCGACAGTGCGTACCAGGCTGCCATGCACTTTGATCCCGTGATCGGTAGTCAGCAGCCGAGCCTGGTAACGTTCTAGGCTGCTCACCAGACGCTGGGCGAAGCCGTCGCCGTCGGGCATCAACCGACCTCGCCGTCGAACAACGCCAGCATCACCGCGCGCCAGCGCGACGAAAGCGTGAGATTAACCTGCGATCCCCCCTCGTTCGTTCGCGGATTCCAGCGGCGGTCCTTGGTGGATCGGCTTTCTCCATCAGCAATAACCAGGCATCCGCCCGCCTCCACCGTATCGTCGGCCACCAGCGTGGCGTGCCCCGCTTCGGCCTCGGGCACCAGCTTGCGAATGAGCTCGAGATCGGCGGGATTTAGCAATACCCGCGGTGAGCCCATCTCAAGCGGCACCTTGGCGATGGCTTCCCGCACCAAGCGGACAAGAAATTCGTGCGAACTCTTGACCTCGCTGCCGATAACACAGCGGGCGATCTCAAGCGCGAGTGCGACAATCGCCTCCTCGACCGGTTGCTCCATCGCCGCGAGCGGGCCGCCAAGTCTGCCGATGATCGCGGCGAGCCGATTGGCGGCCTCGGCCGCGCTAGCCTCTCCCGCCGCAACGCCCTCGGCATGGCCGGCGGCATAGCCTTTCTCTCGACCCTCCTCGAAGCCGCGCTGCAAACCTTCAGCGCGAGCCTTGGCAAATTCTGCTGCGATCGCCTCAGCATGGTTACCATTACTAACAACGGCGCCGCCTGCGTCGCCCGTCGCATCCGGGTCAGGAATTGCGACGGAGGTATTCGGCGCCGTCTCGGCGGGCTCCTGGAGAGACGGAAACTGGAAGGGCAGCACCGTGCTTTCCGAGAGGTTGAGCCGCGTGCTCATCAGCCCTCCTGCAACCACAGGGCGCGCACATAGCCGAACCCGAGCTTGCCAAGTGTCAGTGCCAGCTGCAGCCCCGAGATGATGAGCCAGGCACCGACAAAGTCTGCCAGCAGGCGCAGCGCTCCCATCGCCAGGTAACCCCACATGGGCGCGTCCGTAACGCCACCACCATCCTGGTATGCAACAAACCAGTAGAGACCGAGCCCCGCCGCCAACAGCACCGGCTTCATCGCCGGTTTGGTGGGAGCGCCTTCGCGCCGCGCCGATCGTGCCATCGCTAGATTGCTTCCCGGCTGGCCGGTCAGGGTTGTGTCGGCGGGGGTGGCGGCGCGCCCGTGGCGGCTGGCGTTCGGTCTGCCGCGCTGCCGAGCAGGCGGGTGTGGGCCGGATCGCTGCCTTCGAGTGGTGACACGACCACGATCGAAACCCGCCGGTTGCTTTGCCGTCCCTCGAGCGTGTCATTGGCCGCAACGGGGTGATACTCGCTGAAACCGGCGCCAACCAAGAGCGTCGGGTCGATGCCGGCAGCCGCAAAACGCTTGACAACGGAGATCGCCCGGGTGGCCGACAAATCCCAGTTGGAATCGAATTGCGAGTTGTGGATCGGGACGTTGTCGGTGAAACCGTTGACCTGAATTTGATAATGCAGATCGGCCAGAATCTTCGCTATCTCGTCGATGATCGGCATCGCGGCCGGGACCAACTCGGCCTTGCCGCTGTTGAACAGCACCTGCTCGTTGATGTCGATGACGACGCCGAGGGATTGCAGCGAGATATGCACCTGGCCCTTGCCGACCAGCGCGGCGAGCGCCTTCGTCAGCTGGTCATAGGCGGCGTCGAGCCCCTGGATACGCTGTTCAACCTTTTGCCGCAGCTTTGCGCCCGGGGCGTTGGGATCATCGGTTGATTGGGTCTGGCCCTGCTGGGGTCGATCTGGTGAGAAACCTAGCGGTATCTCCGGTCCGGTTTGGGTCTGGTTCGGCTCACCGGTGACCTGTTGTTGGCGTAGCGCGGGCGGCAGGTTCTTAATCTGCATCTCACGAGTAATCATCGGCAGATGGACCGGGTTCGGCATGGCGGTAAACGGCGCGCGCTGCGCCGCCGCGAGCCCGGTATCCTGGACATGGGTGGTGCGCCCAATGAACGCGGTCGAAAACGACTCCGCCATTTGCTGAAACTTGGACGAGTTAATCGTCGATACCGCGTACATGACGACGAAGGTCGCGAGCAGCAGCGTGGTGAAATCCGCATAGGAAATGATCCACCGCTCATGATTTGGCGGCTTCTCTGGTTCCATGGGCTTCATTCGCGTTCTCCTGCGTCAGGTGCGGCGCGTTGACTAGTCGGCCCCGGCTGGGCTGGGGCTAGCCGCCGGCTCCTCCTCGCCGCGCTCGCCGGCCTCGGCCGCTTCGCCGTGTTCAAGGAAACTGCGCAATTTCATCTCGAGCTGCAGCGGGCTCTCGAGGATAGCGATGCCGATCATGCCTTCGACGATCATCTCGAGGCGGCGGACTCGGCGCTTGACGAGAAATTTCAGCTTCGCCGCGACCGGCAGCAGAAACAGGTTGGCGAGGCCCACGCCGTAGACGGTGGCGACAAACGCCGTCGCGATGCCCTCGCCAAGCTTCGAGGGGTCATCGAGATGCGACATCACTGTGATAAGGCCCATCACAGCGCCGAGGATGCCAACTGTAGGAGCGTATCCTCCCATCGCCTCGTACATCTCCGCGGCGACCATCTCCTCATGCGCCGAGGTCTGGATATTGGTTTCGAGCACGACCCGGATTTGCGGCGCCTCGATGCCATCGACGACAAGACGCAAGGCCTGGCGGATGAACGGGTCGGTCTGCTGCTCGGCAATCGGATCGAGCGCGAGGACGAATTGGTGGCGGGCGATGCGCAGCCAGTCCGTGATCTGGCGCAGCTGATCGGTACGGTCGTCCTTTGGGGGAAAGAATACCCACAGCAGCATCTTCAAGCCGCGCAGGAAGATGCTGAGCGGGGTTTGCACCAGGACCGCCGCGAGGGTGCCGCCGCACACGATGACAAAAGCCGAGAATTGCAACAGCGCACCCGGGTTGCCGCCATCGAGCAGCATCGAGGTGATGATCGCGCCGATCCCCAACACCAGGCCAATTGTCGATAGAAGATCCACCTAGCCCCCCGAGTCCGACAACGGCGAAGCCGCCTCGCCACGCCAATCGGCCAATAGGTCGCGAAGCATCAACAGCGCGCGGCCGTGTGCCCGGCACACCGTCGATTTGTCGAGGCTCAGCACATTGCCTACCTCTTCCATGTTGAGTTCTTGCTCGTAGTAGAGTGAGAGAACGAGCTTCTCCCGCTCCGGCAGTTCCGCGATCGCCTCTGCGAGCGCCGCCATCATGCGGCTGCGATCGAGTTCTGCATGCTGATCGTCGACGGCGCTCAGCCCGGCATCGCCTGCATCGTCGAACTCGTCGATGTGCAGCAGGTTGATGCCGGCAATTTCAACGAGCAACGCGTGGTAGTCACCGAGCCCAATCTGCAGTTCGCTGGCGATCTCGTCGTCGTTGCCATCGCGACCGAGGCGGCGCTTGACGACGCGCATCGCTTCGCTTGCCGCTTTGGCGAGCCGCACGATACGCACCGGGGCCCAGGTGTCGCGGCGAGCCTCGTCGATCATCGCGTTGATAATCGAGCGCTGCAGTTGTCGGTCGGTCGGCGATGCGATCGCGCCGACGCGAACGAGGCGCAAGACCGCGATCAGACCGGCCTGAATTAAGTCGTCAAGCTGGATGGTCTCGGGCATTCGCCCCTTGAGGCGCAGCGCCAGCCGCTTCACCGCCGGTACGAACTGCCGAATGACCTCGCCCTCGTCGAGCTGCGCCTCGTAACCGCCGTGAAAGCCGCCCCGCGGCGTCGGCGCGGTAGCATCCCCGGCGACATCCGGGCGCTCCAAGAGCTGGGCTTCGGGCTCAGTCGCCATCGCCCGGTTTCCTCGGACGGCCAAGCAGCTCGACGACCTTTATGCGCTTTTCCGGCGGGATCTCGGGGAAGGCGAAGACCCACACGGTCGGCTGCACCGGCCGCAGCAGTTCCGCCGCCAGTTCGCGCAATTCCGGCCGCGTCACGAGGGCAGCAACCGAAGCCGCTTCCTCAAGCCGTGCCGCGGCCGTGGCGGCAGCGGCACGAAGTTCGGCAGCCAATCCCGGCTCGATGCCAAACGCGCCAGTGCCTGCCGAAAGCCGCACCACCTCCTGCAAGAGCTGCTCGAGATCAGGCTCGAGTGCCATTACCCTGAGCTCGTCGATCGCGCCAAATACGAGTTGAACGATGTACCCGCCGAGTTTCTGACGGACGATTTCGGTGAGGGCGCGCGGCTCCTGTGTCGTTGCCGCGCCATCGATCAGCGCGCCGATAATCGTCCTGAGATCACGAATTGGCACGCCTTCGGCCAGGAGACCTCGCAGCACCGCGTGCACCGCGCTCATCGACAGAAGCTTTGGTGTAAGCTCCTCGACGAGTTTGGGGATGAGCTTGGCGAGGTAGGCGAGGACGGCGTCGAGCTCGGCGCGGCCGAACAGATTCTCGATATCGTCACGAACCACGCGCTCGAAATGAGTGGCGACGACGACCGTCGCGTCGAACACTGTGTAGCCCGCGGCGCGCGCCTGGTCGGCCGTTGCCGGCATGATCCAGTGCGCCGGGCGGCCGAACACCGGATCGCGGGTCAAAATGCCCTGAACTTCGGCCAGCGTGTTACCCGAGGCCATGGCTAGCAACCGGTCTGGATGAACCTCGCCGGCGGCGCGCTCGACCCCGTAGACGAGGATGCGATAGCCGGTGGAGCGCAGATCGGGATTGTCGCGGACATGCACGACCGGCACGAGAAAGCCGAACTCGCGCGACAACTGCCGGCGCACCGCGCGCAGCCGGTGCAGCAACCCACCCTCGCGGTCCTTGCTGACGAGGCTGACGAGCCGATAGCCGACCTGGATCTCCAATGGCTCGACCAGCTCGACCACCCCGATATCGATCTCGCCCGTCTCGGCGGCGGGTGGCGGTGGCGGCGGCGCCATCCGCGCACGCGCCTGCTCTTTTCCGATCCAGCGCGCAGTCGCGCCGAGCAAGACGGCGAAGGCGAGAAACGGCAAATGCGGCATGCCGGGAATGAGGCCGAACAGGCCAACCATCCCGCTGGCCAGCCACCACGCTTTCGGATAGATCGCCAGCTGGGAGACGATTTGGTTGCCGACATCGACGCCGGTCGCTACGCGGCTGACGACGATGCCGGCGGCCGAGGAGATGATCAGGGCCGGGATCTGCGCCACCAGCCCGTCGCCGATGGTCAGTAGCGTGTAGGTCTGGCCGGCCTCCGAGAAATTGAGCTCGTGCTGCCAAACCCCGATGATCAGCCCTCCGACCAGGTTGATAAAAAGGATCAGCACCGCGGCGACCGCGTCGCCCCGCACGAACTTGCTAGCGCCGTCCATTGCGCCAAAGAAATCGGCTTCCCGCCCGACCTCCTGGCGCCGGCGGGTTGCCTCCTCCTGGTTGATCAGGCCGGCGTTGAGATCGGCGTCGATCGCCATCTGCTTGCCCGGCATCCCGTCGAGGACGAAGCGGGCGGCGACTTCGGCGATGCGCCCGGCGCCCTTGGTAATGACGACGAAGTTGATGATGACCAGGATGGCGAATACGGCGATGCCGACGGCGTAATTGCCGCCGACGACAAACGAGCCGAACGACTTAATGACCCGGCCAGCAGCAGCGGTGCCCTGATAGCCATCGAGCAGGATGACGCGCGCCGCTGCGACGTTAAGCGACAGCCGCAGCAGCGTTGTCATCAGCAGCAAGGTCGGGAACGACGAAAACTCCGTCGGCTTCGCCGTGTACAGCGTCGCCAACAAAATCATCAGCCCGAAGCAGATGTTGAAGGTGAAGAGGATATCGAGGGCGAATGGCGGCAGCGGCACCACCACCATCGCCAGGATGAGGACAAAACCCGTCGGCCCGGCGAGCGACGGCAAATGCCGCCGCATCGCGGCGAGATTGAACCCGCCCGCGGTCGGGGCCGCCGGCATGCTCATGACAGCATCGCCGGAAAGCCGCTCAGGATCGCGACGGCGAAGCCTTCAAGCTGCCGCAACAGCCACGGCCCCAATAGCGCCAGGGCAAGCGCGGTACCAAAAAACTTCGGCACGAAGCTGAGCGTCGGCTCATTGATCTGGGTAACGGCGAGCAGGATGCTGACCACAACGCCGATCGCCAAGATGACCCCGAGGATCGGCCCGGCAACGTAGAAGATCGTCAGCAGCGCGCCTTGTGCCGCCTGCGTTACGCCATCCATGCCAATCCTAGCCCGATCGCCTTTGACCGTCGGCCTGGTTCACCACCTCGACAAAGCGCAGGCCCAGTTTCTCGGCGTTGACGAGGACGACCTCGCCACGGCCGATCAACACGCCATTGACGCGGACATCGAGCGGTGTTCCGGGACCACGGTCCAATTCAATGATCGACCCGCGTCCGAGATTGACGACATCGCGGATCGGCACCTCGGTTCGGCCGAGCTCGACCGAAAGGCACACGGGGACGTCGAACACCAGGTCGATCCGTCCGGGTGCCACTGCGTCTCCACCATGGGCCGGGGCGGCGCGCACGCCATTCGGCTCCGCCTCGAGCTTGGCAAAGGGAGACGAGTTCGGCCGCTGGCCCGGCAGCCAACTCAACGGCCTCCGCTGGCGCTGCGTCTGTCAATTCATCGGCCATCAGCGATCCCTATCTGCGACGTCGGTCGGCACCAGCCGGTGGTCGGCCGAGGATGCCAAGCGCTCTTCGATCAAGACGCCGATCTTGCGCCCGCGCCGCCCCCAGCGGCCCTTGAACAACGGGACGCCGCCCGCCTCGACGACAAGGGTTTCCGGCCGGTCCATCTCGAACACATTTCCCGGACGTAGCGCGATGAGATCGCCAACGCTGACCTCAATCCTGCCAAGCTCGACATTGAGAGTGATCGCCGCCTGCGCGACGTTGGCTTTCAGTGTTTCCGACCAATGCAGATCCTGGTCGGCCACCTCCGCGACCACGCCTGAGGTCAGCCGATCCTGCAGCGGTTCGACCCCGGCATATGGGGCATAGATGTCGAACCGGCCCTTGGCTTGCTCGATGGAGATATCGAACGAGCTGACGATGATGAGCTCTTCGGCGGCGCCGAAGCCGGCGAATTGCGGATTGGTCTCGCTGCGCAGGATTTCGACCTCGAACTGGCCAATGGGCTGCCAAGCGGCGACGAGCTGCTCCAACGTTGTCTCGACTACTCTCCGCATCGATTTGAGCTCGAATGGGGTGAAATCGCGGTTCGCCATGTTGATCGGGAAGCGGCCATTGCCGCCGAATCGGCTCTCGACAATCGAGACGACAAGCGGCGCCTCGACCGCGAGAACCAGCGTTCCGCGCAGCGGCCTTATGTTGAACAAGGTAAGATGCGTCGGGCTCGGTATCCGCTCCATCAGTTCGCGGTGCTCGACGTACTCGATCCCCGCCGGAGCGACGGTCACCGAGCGGCGCAGGTGCTGCAGAAGCGCGGCGCGCAGGAAACGCGCAAAACGATCGTTGATCCGCTGCAGCGTTGCTTCGAGCACCGACATCCGGTTCCTCGCCGCACCGGATTTGGCAACGAGGTCGAAAGTGTCTGGCGGCGAGACCTGATCTTCGACGTCAGACATAGATGTTGAGCCCCGAGGCCGAAGGGTGAGACGTGGCGGGCATCCGCGGGTCGGGGCCGCTCACCGCGATGAGCGTGCGCGCTGGCGGCGGATTCCCGGCCTGCTGGCGCGAACCTGATGCTTCGGCGCCGACCCAGGCGCCGTTCAAATTGTAACCGGCGTTGCCGAGGTCGGCCTGAAGCTGACCGATGCCGCCGGCGATCGCCGTCTGCACGTGAAGCTGCGGCGAGCCGAACCAAGCCGAAACGTCTCGGCCATCGACAGCGACGCGCACGGTAACCTCGCCGAGCTCCGGCGGGTGCAGCCGCATAACCATCTCGCGCGCGCCGCTCGATACCAGACGCAAGACGTGGCTCGCGACTTGGTCGGAGACGGTCGCGGCCACGTCGACGGCAGCCGCCGGCGATGCGGCGTCGGTCGGCGCATTCGCCAGGGCAGCCGGGTCATTTGGCGCGCCAGGCATTACTTCGGCATCACGTGCGCTGTTGATCGCGGCCGTCATCGTCGAGAACCGCTCACGACCCTCGCGGCCTGAGGCGGCGTCACCTCTGTCAGTGCTCGGCTCGGCGGTGGCCGGCGGGATCGTTTGTGCAATCCTGATCAGCGCGGGTGGAGACGCCGGCGGAGAGTTCAAATTCGGCGTGGCCATCAGTTCTGGGCCGAGATTTGGCGAGACTTCCGAGGGATCAGCCACCGCATCATCAGCCATTGAATCCGGCAGGGCGATGCCCGCCGCCATCGGAGCCGCCGGCGCGTTGTCGGCGAGGCCGTGCCGCGCGGCTGCTGTCGTCGCGTCGCCGGGCCGCGACAAGCCCGTCGCCGCATCGCTCGCGGGAGCGATCGAGGTCGACACGAAATCATCGCCCGGCGGACCTGCGCTGGGTATGGAGGAATTCCGCAGCTCCGTGGCGGGAACAATCGATGGCGCCGCAGGGACATCTACGGCATCGTGCACTGGGACGGGAAGCTGCCCGGCGACGGCCAGCAACGACGCCTGCGCCGCCAGCACTGCAGCCGCATCGCCGCCTTTCCCATCGCTCCCGGTCCGTTTGCGAGAGGTAGTGGCACCATCCGCTTCGTCACTTGTCGTGGCGCCGAACGACGCCACGCTCGGTTCCTTTTGGAGCAGCGCTGCCGCGCCAAGCGCAACCGCGAAGCCGGCACCGCCGGGCGGGGCCTCGGCCTTGGCGGTAACGCCGCCGGGGCCCGCCGGGTCGGCGGCGGCGCGGTTGTGTTGGCTGATGCGCACGGAGGACATCGTCAGCCGTCAGGTCACGAGGTCGCCAGCGTCGGTCGGCAACATGATGGTGCCCTCCTGCTCGAGACGTTGGGCGGTGGCGATGATTTCGCGCTTCGCGGCGTCGATTTCGCTCACGCGCATCGGGCCGCGCGCGGAAATTTCCTCCTTCAGCATTTCCGCCGAGCGTTGCGAAAGATTGGCCATCACCTTATCGAGCAGCTTCGGGTCGGCGCCCTTGAGCGCAGAGGCCAGCAACTTCTGGTCGACCGCGCGCAGCAGCATCTGGAACGAGCGATCGTCGAGCCGCATGAGGTCCTCGAACACGAACATGCTGTTCTGGATTGCCTGAGCGAGTTCGGGATCGACCGAGCCGATCTGTGCGAGGATGCTTTCGACCCGCTGCGTGTCGATGCGGTTGAGGATTTTGGCGGCGATGCCGACACCGCCGACCGACACGCGGACTTGTTGGGGCTCGCCGGCGAGCAAGTCCTCGATCGACTCGTTCAGTTCGCGGATCGCCGCCGGCGGAATCGCGTCAAGCGTGGCGAGCCGCGGGATGACCTGCTCGACCAGCTCCTGCGGCAGATGCTGGATCAGCGCGTCGACCTGCTCCGGCTCCAAATAGGCGAAGATCATCGCCACAATCTGTGGATGCTCGGATTTGATCATTTCCGCGAGCACTCGCGGGTCCTGCAATTGGACCGCCTCGATGCCGGCGAAGTAATCACCCTGATTAAGCCGACCTGCCAGGCGCTCGGCTTTTTCGGGACCTAGCGTCTGTTCCAAAACGGTGCGGACGTAGTTCTCGGCGCCGATACCGATCGAGGTTTCCTGCAGCATGACGTCGACGAACTCCTCGAAGATCGACGTCATCTCGGCCTTCGAGACGCTGGAAATGCGCGCCATTGCGACCGAGAGGAGGTTAATTTCCAGCTGGGTCATGTGCTTCATGACCTCCGCGGCCGCCTCCTCACCGATCGACAGCATGAGCACCGCCGATTTCTCGACGTCGCTAAGCTGAACGCCACTACTTAAGGCTGCCTCGGTCACCGGCTATCCATCCCCTGATTACCTGCGCCGTCCGCGCTGGATCGTTCGCGACCAGCGTCTGCACGGTGTCGGCTTCGATGCTAAAGACGTCCTGCTGCTGCCTGCCGGTTCGCAATGCTCCTTGCGGTCCTCGCACCGAAGTCGCCGCTGCCCGGGGAGCGGTATTTTGGTTTGCCGGCGGCGCGGCGACGGCCATGGCGACTTGGGTGCCGGCGAGCCGGCGCAACAGCGGGAAAGCGCCGCCAAACAGCGCGAAGAGGCCGGCGATAACGAGCAACGCATTCTGGCCAACCGCCGCCATCCAAGGCTGTTTCCACCAGGCCGCGGACAGGTCCGTGACAGTGGTTTCCGCCGCGCCGAACGGCAGATCGATCACGGTCACACGCGGGTTCTGCCCGGCGCCGACCGCTGAAGCCACCAATTTGTTGATCGCTTGCAGCCGCTCCCCCGGGAGGGGGCTGTCCGTCGGGTTGTTGACCAAGACCGCGATGTTCACGCCGCGAACCGTCCACGACGGGTGCTCGAGAAACTGAACCGTTTTGTCGATGTCGTAATTGGTCGTCTTGTGGGTATCGGCCGGCGGCGGCGGTTTGACTTCCGCGGGGGCCGCCGTGGGTGCGGTTGGCGCCGGCGGCGCACCTTTGGCAGTCGGCGGAGGCGCGGGTTGCGCTGGCGGAGGCGTCGGCTGCGGCGTTGTGGCGCTCGGGGTTGCCGGCTTGGTGTTCGACAGGGCGCCCGGTATGCCGATTGGCGGCTCGCCATCGGCGCCATGGACGTGGATGGTTTCGTCCTCACTCAACACATGCTTGTCGCCGTACTTGATGAGGCTCTCCTTGCTCTGGGAAAAATCGACATCGGCGTCCGACGTGACCCGGAAATTTCCACGGCCGAGCACGGGGGTCAGCAGATCGGTGAGCAGCGCCTCGTAGCGGCGGTTGATCTGTCGCGTGAGATCGAGCTGTTGCGGCGCCTGGAGCGCGAGGTCTTTGCCGTCGGTGCTGAGCACCGTTCCGCTCTGATCGACGACCGTGACGTGGTCGCGCGCCAGTCCCGGCACGCTCGAAGCGACGAGGCCAACGATGCCGTTGACCTGTGCCCCGGTGAGCACCATCCCGGGGCGCAGTCGCACCAGCACTGAAGCGCTTGGGGTAGGCGAATCCCCAAGAAAATCCGTCCGCTTCGGCAGCGCCAGCGTCACCTTAGCCGAGACCACGCCGTCGACCTCGCCAACCGTGCGCGACAGCGCCGCCTCGACGGCGCGCACGTAATGGATCTGCTCGACGAACGGGCTCACTCCGAGGCTCTGGTTGTCAAGGATCGCCCATTCGTCGCCGTCGCGTTTGGCGATGCCGCGGGCGGCGAGCTGGAGCCGTGCCCGGCCAACATCGGTTTCGGGCACCTCGATCACCCGGCCGCCTTCGGTAATGCGGTAGGGGATGTTGAGCTTTTGCAGCTCAATGATGGCCCGGCCGCCGTCTTCGCCCGACAGCCCGGCGTAAAGCACCGCGTAATTGGTTTTGGTCAGCCAAAGTGCGACGATGGCGACGATCGTCAGCGCTGCCGCCCCGCCGGCGACGATCGCCACGCGCGATTGCTCACCGAGGACCAGCCGAACCCGGCCCAGGATGTTCTGAGGGTTGATCGTGTCGAGAAACGCCACGCCGCAGCCGCGCCGCTTATCAAACTTGCATGTTCATGATGCTCGTGTAGGCGGAGACGACCTTGTCGCGCACGCCGGATGCCATCTGGAGCGCCAGATTGGCTTGCTCGAGCGAAACCATGACGTCGCTCAGCGGGATGTCCCGGTTTCCCGCTGCAAAAGCGTGCGCGCTGCCATTGGCTTTGGCGATCGTGTCGTCGACGCGGTCCAGCGCGGTGTGCAGCGCTTGGGAGAACGTTGCCGGCGCGCCATCGATCTCTTTGGTCGGGCCGGCGACGAGGTCAGACGCGCTTGGGGCGGCGATCGCCCCCGTGAGGGATTGCAACTCCCCCAGGATCGCGTTCATCGCTGCAATGGCCTCGATCATCGTTCGCTCCTCAAGGTCGGGCCGGGTCGATGCGCCAATTGCCGGCGCTGCGCGAGAAAAGCGAGCCGGGCAAAAGCCTCCTCGGTCTCGCCCGGGATCTCGGCGAGTTCGGCCTGCACGCCGCAGCCACCGGTCGCATCCTCCTTCACCGCGGCCTCAACACGACCGTAGAGGATGATCGGCTCGAGGAATTTCGTATCGAAAAAGAGCTTGATCTGCAGCCATTCGCCCGGCCGCAGTGCCTGTGGCGAGTGCCACGCCATCCGCGTGAGGCCGAATTCGATGTCGCGTACCGGCGGCAACACGACATCGCGGTAGGTCAAACGGCCGAGCATCTCGATGACGATGTCGAGTTTGATGCGCAGCGGCACTAAGGCCTCCGCCAAGCGCTCATCCGACGGGCGCTGCGCCGCATCGAGATCGATGCCATGCAAGAGAAAACCAAGAGTATTACTATTTGCGCGCGCCGCTCTTTCGCAGTCCTCGGCCGAGGGCGCGCCGCGGAGCTTCTCCCATGACACTGGGAGCGCGAGCCTGCTCAAGAATATCGGGCGATCCGGCATGACAACTTAAAGGCCGCGCTAAGCTGTCGCGGCAACCGATCCTGCCAGCGTCGTGAAAAGTCCCCCACCACCACCTCCGCCAAGAAGAATAGAACTTGACGAAAAAACGAAATTCCACAATTCCTCGTATCAGTAGAGACTTCGCTTTGCAAGCCTGTAAGATCAATCGGCCACTCTTGCTGCAAGCTATGGCGCAATTTCCCTTACAGAAATTTGGGTTCGGCCCGTCGCTTCGGTGGCAAGGAATCGCCAGGCTGGACTGTTGCGAAACGGCTTCGCGAATTGATTCGCTTAGCGATCGACGCCGGTAGATCACCGGGCTGTTTGCGTCGACCAGCGCCCGACGGCCCGCCAAGTCAGCTTTTCGGGCGATCCCACTGACCTAATCGCCGCCAAATCGGCGAATTGCTCTATCAATCGCTCGCAAGGCTAACCAACAAGCATTACTCTAAATAATTGCCTAATAAGCCACATTGCCCTCGATTGGTCAGCGATCCTCAATTGCGGCTGTCGGCCTCCGCGGTCAGGCGGTCAGCAAGGACCGGCCCCGTAGAAGCCATTGACCATTTCAGCCACGTATTCGATGTCGTCGTTCGACAGGAATTGATGAATCGGTAACGTCAAAATTCGGTCCGCTTGGCGCTCGGTGACGGGGAACTGGCCTTTTTTGTAACCGAGACTTTCCGCCGCCGGCTGCAAGTGAATCGGGACCGGATAATGAATAGCCGTGCGAATTCCCCGCCTCGCGAGGAACTCTTTGAGTTTGTCCCGCTCGTCGACCTGGATCACGAAGGTATGAAATGAATTGAATTCGATATTGCGGCTCGGCGGAATGTAGACATGCGCGGGGTCGAGGAGTTGGCAATAAATTTCCGCATTGGCTCGCCGCTGGCCGATCACGTCGTCGAGCGTCGCCAAGCGCATCAGCAAGATCGCCGCTTGCAGGGTATCCAGCCGCGACGCTGAACTCCATTCCAGCGCCGTATTGCGGTCGACCAATCCATGATTGCGCAACCGTTCGATCCGCGCCGCGAGCTCGCCGTCGGCCGTGACGATGAAGCCGGCATCGCCCATAGCGTTGAGGTTTTTGAGGGGATGCGCCGAGAAGCACGCCAGATCACCGAGGCTGCCCGCTGACTTGCCCATGTATCGGGCGCCGATCGCCTGCGCGGCGTCTTCGATCAAAAGCAAGCCATGCCGTTCCGCGATCTGCGCGAGTTTGTCCATCGGAGCGACGCGCCCCGTGAGATGGACCGCCATGATCGCCTTCGTGCGAGGGGTGACCGCCGCGGCGACGGACTCGGGATCGATGTTCTGATCCGATAACACGTCGGCGAAGACCGGCGTTGCCCCGCTCATGACGATCGAAGCCGTTGACGCGATGAAGGAATTCGGCGGGGTAATAACTTCGTCTCCTGGCCCAATTCCCAGCGCCTTCATGCCCAGGACCAGCGCGTCGGTACCCGAGCCAACCCCCATCGCGTATGGCATCTCGCAGTAAGCGGCGAGCGCCGCCTCGAGCCGCGCGACCTCGCTACCGCCGATGAAGGCGCCTGCCGCCATGACGCCTTCGATCAGCGCCATTAGCGAGGCGCGCTCCGCCTCGAACTGCGCGGTCAAGTTGACGTAGGGAACTTCCCGCATGGCGCGGATCATCGGTCCCGGTAGAATGACTTTACCGCTTCTACAACCAAAGCCTGTTGAGCGCTAGTTATGTGCTGGTCCACAGGAAACGAAATCACCGTTTTTGCATGTTGGTCTGTGATCGGGAACGACCCTGGCTCGTAGCCAAGATGGCGCAATCCCTTCTGTTGATAGAGCGGGACCGGATAGTGGATTTTCGCGCCGATACCCTGATCGAGACAGTACCGCAGGAGCGCATCCCGATCTTCGGCGAAGACCATGTAGAGATGGTAGACGCTTTTGCTACTGGGGCGTCGGAGCGGGATCCGAATTTGCGGAATCTGGCCGAAATGCTGATCGTAGAATGCAGCGTTCTTGATCCGCTGTGAGGTAATCTCACCGACCGAGCCGATAAGCCAGTTGGCAACAACCGCCTGTAGCGAGTTCGAGCCGCGAGTTGTAGCCCAGAACCTCCACGGTATCGCGGTCCTTGAGCCCGTGGTTGCGCAAGAGCCTCAAGCGCTCGGCAACGGCGTCGTCGTCGGTCACGATAACCCCGCCGTCGCCCCACACGTTAAGGTTCTTCAGGGGGTGCAGTGAGAACCCGGAAGCCACGCCCCAGGTTCCCGCACGTTTGCCGTCAAACTCGGCGAGGATGGCCTGACACGCGTCCTCGATGACGGTAAGCCCATGGCGATCGGCGATCGCCATCACCGCTGGCATATCGCAGGTGCTCCCGGTCAAATGGACCGGCAAAATTGCCCTAGTCCGCGGCGTGATCGCAGCTTCCAATTTGTCGGGGTCGAGACAGAACGAATTGTCAGCATCGATGAGAATGGGAACCGCTCCAATCTCATTGATCGCCCCAACAGTGGATACGAACGTGTTGGCTGCGGTGATGACTTCGTCGCCTGGGCCCACGTTGACGGCCTTCAAGGCAAGCTTGAGACTGTCGGTCCCGGAAGCGACCCCAATCGCATGTTTAACGCCGATCAGTGCGGCAAAGCGTTGCTCGAATTCAGCTACCGGCTTGCCTAAAGTAAAATCTCCGGTCGCTACCAGCTTGCTTACTTCATCGAGAATTGGCGCTGGATCGCCAAATTGTTGTGTCAGATAGGAGTAACGGACTCTCATCATTTGAATTCGCTACTATGATGCCAAATAGATTACCGAAGCTTCCCTGTAGGCGTCCTAAGCTCCGTCACTGCTTTTCAATGTTCCCGCGGCGAACCAGGCCGCCAGCCGCCGTTATCGCTGCGGTGCAGGCAAACGTTAGGATTGTAGGCGCCACCCCACAAAGTTGAAAGCTTAATGTAATAATAGCGCTAGACGATCTGATTGTGCAGCTCGGTTTCGCCGCGCCACAGACGCGCCAGGTTTTCTTCAAGGATATCGATCACATTATCCTCGTAACGCCGCGTCTCACCGGCCGTATGCGGAGTGATCAGGACTTGCGGCATCGTCCAGAGAGACGAATCGGCCGGCAGCGGCTCCTCGACCATGACGTCGATGCCAGCCCCGGCGATCCGCCGGGCGCCGAGCGCCTCGATGAGGGCCGCTTCGTCGACGACGCGGCCGCGCGCGACATTAACCAGATAGGACGACGGCTTCATCCGGCCGAGCGCCGCCTGATCGATCAGGTTCTCGGTCTCGGGCATGAGCGGGCAGCATAGCGCCACGTAGTCGGCCTCCGGCAACACCGCGCCGAGCTCGTCCATTGTCCGCACGGAGTCCGCCGCCCTCTTGCCGGCGCGCGGATCGCGGCGCAGCCCGATGACCCGCATGTCGAAGGCCTTGGCCAACTCGGCGAGGCGCCCGCCAATCTGCCCAAGCCCCACAACAACAAGCGTCTTGCCGCCAAGCTCGTCCTCGCGCCCCGCCAGCTCGCCGATCATACCCCGCCAATGATGATTCGCCTGGTTGTCGCGCGCCTCGGGGAGACGCCGGGCGAGCGCCAGGATCAGCGCCATCGCGTGTTCGGAAACCGCGCGATAGTTGACCCCGCGGGCGCTGGCGAGGCGGATGCCGCGTCCGGCAAGCCGATCGCGCGGAAACTGGTCGGTACCGGCGCCAATCGACTGGATGTAACGCAGCCGTGCCGCGCCATCGACGAGATCGTTTCGCCAGAGGCCCGAAATCACCAGCACATCGGCCTCGCCGATGCGCGACGCCAGGCTCGCCGCGTCGCGCATCTCGAAGCTCGCGATGCCGGTGCCGCGCGCTCGAAACCGCTCCTCCAGCCGGTAGGCGACATGGGCAAAACAGATTGTCAGCTTGTCTTTTGGTGGGATCATCGCTCACCTGTAAGCGGGCCTTAATATTTGTCACACAGAGGAGCGGACGTCGATGCGGCTGATCTGTTATCCGACCTCCGGCGCGCCGCCGAAACTGGTGCCGGCGCCGGTCGAGCGCGACTGGATGGACCGCACCAACGCGGGCTTCGCCTATCGTTGCCTGCCGCTCAACATCGCCAACGCCCATGGCTGGTTGATCCTCAACGGGGCGCCGTTCGTCGCCGAATGGGATGGCGGGATGGGTCTCGAGGCGGTGACGGTGCAGCCCGCAACTCCCGACACGGCGGTGGAGGCCGACAGCCATTTCGGCTCTGGGGTGCTGACCTTCACCGTCGGCGGGTTGTTCCGCACCGAACCGGGTTGGGATTTGGTCGTCACTGGACCGTTCAACCAGCCGAAAGATGCGATCCAGCCGCTGACCGGGATTGTCGAAACCGATTGGGCGCCATTCAGCTTCACGATGAACTGGAAATTCACCCGCAGATACTCACCCGTCGCATTCGAACGCGGCGAGCCATTCTGCATGATCTTCCCGATCCAGCGCGGGGCGGTCGAGCAGGTGGAGCCGGAGTTCCGATCCTTCGATGCCGATCCCGACGTCCGCGACGCCTACCAAGCCTGGGCTGAGAGCCGCCGCACCTTCAACGAAGGGCTCAAGATCAAGGGATCAAAGGCCGAGGAAGAGAAATGGCAAAAGGACTATTTCCGCGGCTCCGAGCGCTATGCCGCCCCGCCGGCCGATCACCGCACGCGGTTGCGGGTGAAACCGTTTCCACCCATGTCGTAGCGTTCAACCCCGACTGAGGCCACCGCCAAACAGCACCGGCTGGATCAGCACCGTACGGCCCTTCGCGGCGGGGAATTTGAGCGCTTTCAACCTTCCAGCAAGGCTGTCGCGAACCTGATCCCAGCCTACATGCCCAGGATCCGGATGAATGACCCGGTCGACGATGACCTCGCAGGTCTCGACCGACCCCGCGGCGTTGATCGTCAGGCGAAACACGATTGGGCCGGCGTAAAGCGCGATCGTGGCCGCAAGCTCGGCGCCGAATTTGCCCAGCGTGTCGTTCAACTGATTGGTCGCGGCGGCCGCAGGCAGCGCGCCGGCGATGATCGCGCTGCCCTCGCTCAGATGGCCGTGCAGCACGATTCGTCCTTCGACCGGATCCATCAACCCGTCGACGCGTTCAACCGCATGCGGCAGACGATCGTCGAAGATGACGAGCCGGTTGAAGCGCGGCTCGATCGCCTCGTAAAAGCCGCGGCCGGACGTGGCGCTGACGAGATTGCCGCGGAACGGGTCGCCTTCGCGCAGGACTAGGGTCTCCCCGCCGCTCGTCCGCCGCTCGTTGCGTGTCAACGAGTAAACATAGGCAAAGCGCCCGTTTCGTGCGTCGTTGTGCCAGTCCTGTCGGCAGCCGGGAACGTAGAGGCTGAGGTAAGGCCAGGTCACCTGAGCCATCCCCAGATGGCCGGTCGACCACTCCCGCAACGCTTCGTGGAAGGCATCGACATGCTCGCGGCCGATCACCCGGTCGGCATCGGTTCGTAGATAGGTGTAGAGCTCCGGCACGAACCAGTAGTTCCACACCTGGTGCGTCTCGCGCCGATGGGCATGAGGACTGGCGAAGTGGGCGTCGATGTCGCGCCGCATCGCCATGGCCAGCCGCCCGGGCAAAAACCCGTCGATGACGATGACAGGCTGGCTTGCCGTCGCCTCTGGCTGACTGTCGCGGCGCGCTGTGCGTGACATTTTGTCCCCTGCCGAAGAATATAGGGCACGTGAAAAACGGCAAAACTTAATGGCGCTCCTGGCAGGAAACGGCAGAGGAAGCAGGCAGCCGGCTCTCGCCTTAGGATAGAAATAGCCTGCGGTTTTCTTCTCAATTTGCTTCAAAAACCCGCGGCGGCAGGATAAGCTATTGCAAGCTGAGCGACGGATGGTAGCCGAGTACGAAGAACCAGTGAAGTAGTGGGCGACGCTAATTCCGCGGGCCCGCCGAAACAAGTCGGGTGGGGGTTCATGGGGTGCCGATCTTGGGGCTGCGCTGCGTTACCGCGGCGGTGCCGCGGTGGTTCGCGGCCCGGCCGGTTGGTGACTCTGTGCATGTCGCTGGCGATTGGCGTGGCGCTGCCAGGATACGCCATTGCCGCTGACCAGCCGGCGCCATTCCAGAACACGCCGGAAGCGCGGGAAGCGGATGAACTATTCCAGCAGCTGCTCAAGGACCCAAAGAACGTCGACCTGACCTTTCGCTATGCTCAGGCGGCGATCAAGTCCGGCAACATCGAGGGGGCGATTTCGTCGCTTGAGCGGTTGTTGCTGCTCGACCGCAACTTCCCTGGGGTGAAGATCCAGCTCGCCGAGCTCTACGCCGACCTCAAATCGTACAACATGGCCAAGACCTATTTGGCGCAAGCCCGGGCCGAGCCGGGCGTAAGCGCCGAAACCCTGTCACGCATTCAGAAGGTGGAAGACCAAATCGAGCGGGCATCGTCGAAGTCGAACATCGCCGCCAACCTGCTGGTCGGACTTCGTTATCAGAGCGAGGCGAGCGCCGAGCCGGCCGGCTCCGACATCATTGCCGGCGGCGTGCCGCAAACGCTGAGTACGATCTTTATCCACAAACCGGGCTGGGACACCTTCGCCACCGGCAACCTCCAGTACGTCACCGAGATCGGCGATTTGAAGCTGGAAAGCAACGCGATCGCTTATGCCTCGAAGGCGCTTGGCAACAGCCACCTCGACCTTGGAGCGATCGAGGTCAACATTGGGCCGCGCTTCGATATCGATGTCTCGGACGTTCATCTCGCGGCGGCGCGGGCCTATGGCGTCGCCAATGAGGTCGGTTTGGGTGAGAGACAGTTTTTGCATAGCGCGGGCGGAGGTCTGTCGCTCTATCGGCCGCTCACCAAAGACTTCAGCGTCTCGAGTTTTTACGAGTTCCGTCGCGAGTGGTTCGATAACGTCGTCCTGTCACCAGCTGCCTCGCTGTTGAACGCCGACGTCCATTCCTTTGGCAGCGGGATGTCCTACCGGGTCATCGAAAATGGGGATCTGAATTTCCAGGTAAGCTACGCGCTCACCGACAATGTCAACCTTGGCTCGAATCGGGGACTGGTCTTTCATCTATCCTATTCGCAGCTCTTTACGTTGCCACCCGAGTACGGGGTCGGCCCTCTTAATGTGACGCCGACGGTCTACCGAATTTACAACCGCGATCATTCGCCCGATCCCACCTTGGGTTACGCCCCCAGAACGAACGAATGGCGCTATGGGGTAACTGCCCAGCTGGGATTGACCGACAGCATTGCGGCGAGCTTCAACGTCCTTCGGCAAAAAACGACGTCGAATGTCCCGGCCAACAAGACCGACGACACGCAGATAATTCTCGGCCTCACGTTTTCCTACTAACGGGGAGGCGGCAACGCCAAGAAACGGCACAGAACATAACTATATTGCGCCCGTTGGCGACTGGGTCGTCAAGGCTACGGAGCCCTGAACCGTAGGTAGAGCACGGCAACACTGGCGATTTGGCTAAAATATAGGTTAAATTCGCTTTGATTGCGGTTTATCCGTCGCATTCAGGAACAATTCATGCTTCTATCCGTTTAAGCGGCTCGCCGAGCCGTCCGTCGTCAACAGTAGCTGCGTCGGTAGACCGCTACGGGTGCGAGAACTGGCTAAGCCCGGAACCCCCCCAATCCGGACTACACGCAGCGTGTCACAGGATTAGATCGTGACGCGCAGATCACACGGGATTGTCCTCGCGACCCTCGGGATCGCGAGCTTGAGCTGGCCGGCGCTGGCCCAGCAGGACAAGATCGGCGTCGCCGCCGAGGTAAACCCGGACGTTTTCGCGCAGGTCCCCGAGGGACAGAAGCGCGAACTCCTGGTTGGGCACGACGTTATCCACAACGAAAAAATCAACACCGGCAATGGCGGCCAGGCGCAGCTGCTGTTTACCGACCAATCGACGCTCACCGTAGCGAAAAACTCTGAAGTCGTTATCGATGACTTCGTCTTTGACCCGCAAAAGCAGAACGGCAACCTGACGGCGACGCTGACCACCGGCGTCTTCCGCTATGTCGGCGGCAAGATCAGCAAGCAGCAGGATGTCACCTTCTTAACGCCCACCGGCACGGTTTCGGTGCGCGGCGGCATCGCCCTGATCAAGATCGACGGCGACACGATCACCGCGGTCTTCCTGCACGGCGACTATCTGAAGGTGACCTCGCATGGGGTCTCGCAGACGACCAACCACCGCAATACGGTCATCATCAGCGTCGGCGGGCACGTCTCCGATCCGACAACGGCAAGCGCCGAGCTTATTCAGGAGCTGACCCAGGAGTTGCAGGCGCTCCACCTGACCACCTATACGGTCGCCAACGAGATTTTCGTCACCGGGGACACGCTGGCGAGCTTGATCAACTTGATCCTCCCGATCGTCCCCAACGCGATATCGACCGAGCCTAACTTCATCCCCCACTCGCCGCCGCCACCGCCCCTGGCAGATTTATCACCGCCGCCGCCTCCACCGTCATCACCGCCGCCGCCTCCACCGTCATCGCCGCCGCCGCCGCCGTCATCACCGCCGCCGCCGCCACCGTCATCGCCGCCGCCGCCGCCGTCATCACCGCCGCCGCCGCCGTCATCACCGCCGCCGCCGCACGCCCATCACCATCATGATGGGGATGATGATGACCACAAGCATGCGCATCACCATCGGCACCATCACGGTGACGACCACGAATACTGCCACGACGAGCACGGCCATCATCACCATCACGATGGCGACGAGGACGATCACAAATATGCCCGTCACCATCATCACGGTCATGATGGGGATGACGACGACCACAAGTATGTGCATGACGAGCACGGCCACCACCACGACCACGACCGCTGGGCGTGGCACGACAAGGACGACGAGCACGGCCATCACCACGATCACGACAAGTGGGCCTGGCACGACAAGGACGACGAGCACGGCCATCACCACGATCACGACAAGTGGGCGTGGCACGACAAGGACGACGGGCACGGCCATCGTACACGATCACGACAAGTGGGCGTGGCACGACAAGGACGAGGCACGCCCATCACGGGCCGCATCACTGGGCGTGGAATGACGACCACGACCCCCAAGGTCCCTCTAGTGTGGAGTTAGGCGCGTCGGGCCACCACAACGACCATTACGCGCACGACGAGCGCGGCCATCACCACGATCACGACAAGTGGGCGTGGCACGACAAGGACGACGAGCACGGCCATCACCACGATCACGACAAGTGGGCCTGGCACGACAAGGACGAGCACGCCCATCACGGGCCGCATCACTGGGCGTGGAATGACGACCACGACCCCAAAGGTCCCTCTAGTGTGGAGTTAGGCGCGTCGGGCCACCACAACGACCATTACGCGCACGACGAGCACGGCCACCACCACGACCATGACCATGACCACTGGGCGTGGCACGGCAAGGACGGCAAAGAAGGTCCGCACCAGTTCGATCACTACGCCTTTGACGACCATGACCACCACGACCATGACCACTGGGCGTGGCACGGCAAGGACGGCAAAGACGATCCGCACCAGTTCGATCACTACGCCTTTGACGACCATGACCACCACGACCATGACCACTGGGCGTGGCACGGCAAGGACGGCAAAGACGGTCCGCACCAGTTCGATCACTACGCCTTTGACGACCATGACCACCACGACCATGACCATGACCACTGGGCGTGGCACGGCAAGGACGGCAAAGAAGGTCCGCACCAGTTCGATCACTACGCCTTTGACGACCATGACCACCACGACCATGACCACTGGGCGTGGCACGGCAAGGACGGCAAAGACGATCCGCACCAGTTCGATCACTACGCCTTTGACGACCATGACCACCACGACCATGACCACTGGGCGTGGCACGGCAAGGACGGCCATCGTCCTGGCCACGAGGATGGACATGACCTGCATTCCGGCGGTCCAACACACGCCATGCTCCCTGGTCAAACCGGCTTCAACCAATATGTGCTGCGCACCGCGCCGACGAACGCACCACAAGTGATCGCCCATCAGGGCTTCGATCAATACGTGGTGCGGAACGCGCCGCCGGGGGGCCCAGTGCACACCTTGCCAGTGTCGCATCAACTCGCGCTCAACAACCTGAATCAGACTATCCAGCACTCACTCCAGCATTCGTGGCACCAGCCGCTGCCGCAATGGGCTGCGAGGACCCACGCTCCCGCTTCGAGCGCGCCAGGCCACGGCCATGGTGCTCCTGGCGCACAACCTCTCGCCCCGATCGCGCAAGCTCCCGCAGGCGGGTTCATGCGCCATTAGCGCCTGATCCAGGCGCGCGAGACGAAGTACGCGACCTGCGGTAAGCTGAGCCGATGAGGTGGCTCCGGCGATACGTCAGCAGGAACCTGCATTATCTGGTCCCGCTGCCGATTATGCTCGTGGCGCTGGTTCTGTGGGCGCGCGAGCCGACTGCGCTCGTGCAATTCCGACTGCACGTGTTCGATGAATTCCTGCGGTTGAAGCCGCGGGTCTACAAACCGGCCCCGGTTCGCATCGTCGATATTGACGATGACAGCCTCGAACAGTTCGGACAATGGCCGTGGCCTCGCACCCTGCTCGCCAAACTCGTCACCCAGCTCGACAAGATGGGAGCCGCTGCGATCGCGTTCGATATCCTGTTCCTCGAACCTGACCGCACGACCCCGTCGCGAATTGTCAGCGAAATGAGCGAGATCGGCGCCGATGATCCGATCGTCACGCGCTTCAAGGAACTGCCCGACCACGATCAGGTCTTCGCCGACGCGATCAAGCAAAGCCGTGTCGTACTTATCTTCGCGCTACGCGGGAGGGCGAAAGACCGGTTGCCACAGGTCAAAACCAGCTTCTCGAACGCCGGCGACGACCCACGGCCGTGGGTTCCGCACTTCGCCGGCGCGGCTAGCGATCTCAACCTGCTCGAAGCGGCCGCCTCCGGGAACGCCTTCGCCGATATTTTGCCCGAAGCCGACGGTATCGCGCGACGTATTCCGCTGCTTCTCATGGTCGGGCGCGAGCTTTATCCGGCGCTTTCGCTCGACGCACTGCGGGTAGCACAGGGCGCGCATGGCTACATCGTCAAATCGACGGGCGCCAGCGGGATCACCTCCTTCGGTGAGCATACCGGCCTCAACGCGATCAAGGACGGCAAGATTGTGGTGCCGACGAGCTCCGACGGCACGGTGTGGATCCACTACACGCCGCACGAACCCAGCCGCTTTGTCTCCGCCGCCAAGGTGATAGACGGCAAGGTCGATCCCGATCTGATCAAGGGCAACATCGTCATCATCGGCACGACCGCCGAGGGATTGAAGGAGTACCGGCCGACCCCACTTGATCCGGCCAAATCAGGCGCCGAGGTTCATGCCCAGTTGATCGAGCAGATGCTGCTCGGCGACAATATCGAACGGCCCGATTGGGCGCCGGGCGCCGAGCTTTTCTTCATGCTCGAGATTGGCATCATGCTGGTCTTGCTGCTGCCTCGCGTTGGCGCGCGTTGGACCGCGCTGGTCGGCCTCGCCGGGATCGCGCCGGCGATCGTCGGTTCGTGGTACGCGTATACCGACCACAACTGGCTGCTCGACCCGGTCTTCCCGTCGCTCGTCGGCGTGCTGGTTTACCTGTCGTCGTCGGCGGTATTGTTCTTCCGCACCGAGAACGAACGCCGGCACGTGCGGCACGCCTTCGGGCGCTATCTTGCCCCAGCGGTCGTCGAACAGTTGGCCGAACATCCTGAGCGGCTGACACTGGGCGGCGAAATGCGCGAGTTGACGATCATGTTCAGCGACATCCGCGGTTTCACGACGATTTCCGAAGGGCTCGATGCGCACGCCCTGACGAGCTTTCTCAACCGCTACCTGACGCCGATGACCGACGTCATCCAGTCGAACCAGGGCACCGTCGACAAGTACATGGCCGACGGGATCATGGCGTTCTGGAACGCGCCTCTCGACGATCCGCTGCATGGCGAGCACGCCTGCCGCGCCGCGTTGGCGATGCGCGCCGAGCTTGCCCGCCACAACGCCCTGTGGCGGGCCGAAGCCGAGGCAGCCGGACATAGCTATAAGGAGGTACGGGCTGGGATCGGGCTCAACACCGGCGACTGCGTCGTCGGCAATCTCGGCTCAGATCAGCGCTTCGATTATTCGGTGCTGGGCGATCCCGCCAACGTCGCCTCGCGGCTCGAAGGCCAGACCAAGACCTATCACGTCGACATCATCATCGGCGAGCAGACCGCCGAGCAAGTGCGCCACTTTGCTCTCCTCGAACTCGACCTGATCCAGGTCGTCGGCAAGACCCAGCCGGTGCGCATCTTCTTCCTGTTCGGCGACGAGACCGTGCGCGGCACCGAGGTCTTCGCCACGCTCGCAGGCGCGCATGACGCGATGATCTCGGCGTACCGGAGCCGGCAATGGGATGCTGCGCTGGAGCAGCTCGAATCGTGTCGTTCGCAGGCGCCGGAAATCATCCAGGGCGTCTACGAGCTCTACGAGGAGCGGATCACCGATCTGCGCGCCGACCCGCCGCCAGCCGATTGGGACGGTGTCTTCGCCGCACAGACCAAATAGCAATTGCACGGCGCCGGCCCGGCCGGTGACAGGCGCAGGGAGCATTCGATGTCGATCGCGGAAACCTCGACGCAGCCGCCGCGCAAGCCGACCTTGCTCGACCGCCCGGAGCAGCGCTTCCCGCTCGCTCTCGGGGTCGAAATCAGAAAGGTGCGCGACCTGTTCCGCGCCGCGACGCGCAACCAATGGGACCCTCGCACCGATATCGACTGGTCGGCATTGGAAGGCCTCGACATCGACGACACGCACCGCCACGCCGCGCGGATGTATTGGAGCCGCCGCGCCTGGTCGGAATACGGCGCGATCTCGGAGAGCCCGGCGCTGCTCATCCGCTTCTGCGAGGAAAAGCGCGAGCCCGATCTGCGCTTTTTCTTCACCATCCGCACCCAAGAGGAGTCGCGCCACGCCGAGGCCTGCTACCTGATGGCCGAGCACCTCGGCGGCTATATCCAGCAGCCAGCCCTGGTGGACTTCCAGAAGTCGGTGGCGACCCACGGCGTGCGCAAGATGGCGCTCGACCCCGAGACTCCGCTGGAGGCGATCATCGCCGCTCTCGTCTGCGCCGCTGAGGAGGTCGCCTTCGACGTCTTTCGCCACCTCGTCGAGATCACCCCGAACAAGGCCGCCAACCAGGTTCTGCGCAGCATCATGCGCGACGAGGTACGGCATTGCGGCTTCGGCTGGGCCTATCTCGAACACCGCATCCCGCGGATGAGCCGGGCCGAGATCGACGTTTGCGAGAAGGCGGTCATCACCATGATCCGCGACGTCGAGATGAACGGCTATCACAGTTCCTGGCTGGCGCCCGACTCGAAAGCGACGCGCGGCGAGATCGAGGCTGATCGGCTGACCTGGGAGGCCGGGCTTGGCGCGACGGTCGAGGAATTGGAGAAGCCGGTCTTTGTCGACTCCGTGCGCAGCATCCGCGAACGCCTGGCGCCGTTCGGCATCGCCATCCCGATGTTCGAGCACCCCAAGTTCGACGGGTTGGTGTGATGCCGCGAGATTTCAGCGGCGAAATTCCGGTCGAACGCCGCTTTCCGCTGCATCTCGAGCCCTCGATCTCGACGATTCGCGATCTCTATGACCAAGCGAAGCAATCGCGCTGGGACCCGGAACGCGACATTCCGTGGGGGCAGTTCGATCCGACGCGCTACGCACCCGAGGTGCTGGCGGCTGCGGCCCTGTCGTGGAGCCGCAAGGCGTGGACCGAATATGGCGGGCTGCCCGAGACACCGGCGCTGATCATCCGCTTCTGCTTGGAGCACGAGCGCGAGAGCGACCCAAAATATTTCCTCAGCGTACGCAATACCGAGGAAGCCTGGCACCTCGATTGCTGCCACCGCTTCGCCGAACTATTGGGCGGCTTTGTCGAGGAGCCGGCGAGCCCGGACTATGCGGCTTTGTTCAACCAAGGCCTGCACCGCGAGGCGCTCGACGCATCGCGCAGCCTCGACGCCTACGTCGCCGCGCATATCGGCATCCAGGACGGGTTGGATTTGGAGCTCTGCCGGCTGCACCGCGACAACGCGAGCGATCCGGTGGCCCGCGCGATCCTTGACCGCCTCGTCGCCGACAAGACGCGACATGCCGCGTTTGGCTGGTTTTATCTCGAAAGCCGCGCCGCCGGGTGGAACAACGCCGAGCGCCATAGCATTGCCGCCGAAATCGAGCACGTCGTCCGCGACATCGAGCTCAAGGGCTTTCGCTGCGTCTGGATGAGCGACGCCACGGACATCGCGGAGGCAGATCGCGTTACCAGCGGCGCGGGGCTTGGCGCGGCGACGCGGGCGGAAGAAGAGCCGATGCTGCGCCGCTATCTCGCCGAGGCGGCGGCGCACTTCGCGAAGCTCCGCATCGAGGCGACGATCGCATGATCGACCCTTCGATCGACGCCGAATATAACATTAGGAAGCGCCATCCCGAGAGCCCGCAGCACTATGCGCGCTACGCGGCAGAGAGCGCGGCGGCGCGTGCGGCGCTCGGCGGCCGGATCGATCTGCGCTATGGCGAGGCGCCCGGCGAGACCCTCGATTTCTTCCCGGCGACGCGGGCGGACGCGCCGCTGTTCCTGTTCATCCATGGCGGCTATTGGCGCGCGCTCGACAAGCGCGACTTCTCGTTCATCGCCCCGCCATTTGTTGCCGCCGAGATCGCGGTGACGCTGATCAATTACGATTTGTGCCCTAAGGTCACGGTCGAGACGATCGTCGTGCAGACCTACCGCGCGATAGGCTGGACCTACGACAATTCCGCGCTGACCTTCGACCGGAAGCGGCTTATCGTCGGCGGCCATTCGGCCGGTGGTCATTTGACCGCGATGGCGCTCGCCGCCGAGCCGCGCCTGCCGATTGCCGCCGGCATCGCTATTTCCGGCGTGTTTGACCTGGAGCCGCTCATCAAAACCAATGTGAACGAGCAGATCGCGCTCGACGACGCGCGGGCGCGGGCGTTGAGCCCGGCGCACCATCCGCGACCCGACCGGGCGCCCGACCTCATCTGCGTCGGCGGGTCTGAGACTGCGGGCTTCATCGGTCAGTCGCGCGATTACGCCGCAAAGCTGGGTCGAACGGCGAAAATTTATCCCGGGCTCGATCACTACACGATCATGACCGCGCTCGCCGACCCGGCAAGCGAGCTGCACCGCGACGTGCTGGCGGTGATCGACGCGACCGGCTAGGCCTTCGGCGCGACGCGCACCTCGGTCTCGGCGCGCTCCTCCTGCAGCGTGAGAAAGATCGAGGCGTCGCGGTCCGCCCAGCCGCGCGCCATCGCCTCGTCCATCTCGGCCTTGGCGAGCGCGTTGAGCCGCATCGGCGTGCCGGTCTGCTGTGCCAGCTCCTGTGCGAGACCCAGATCTTTGTGCGCCAGGGCCAGCGAGAAGCGCGGCGCGAAATCGCCGACCAGATAGGTCGCCGGCAGCCGCACCTTCAAATTCATCTGGTGGCCGAGCGCCGCCTCGTTGAACACCTTGACGATCGTCGCCGCGTCGATCCCGGCCTTGACCGCAGCGGTCCAGCATTCGGCCATCACCAGGTCGAGCGTGAAGGTGGCCGAGTTGTGCATGATCTTGGCGATCGACCCGGTGCCGATGCCGCCGGTGTACATGACGCGCTTGGCGACGGCGTCGAGCAGGGACCGCGCGCGCTCGAAATCCGCCGGGTCGCCGCCCGCCATTACAAGGAGATCGCGGGTTTGCGCGCCCTCCATGCCGCCGCTGACCGGCGCGTCGAGCATCGCGACGCCCTTTGCGGCAAGCTGCGTGTGGACGCGCCGCACCAGCGTCGGCGCGTTGGTGGTATGGTCGATGTAGAGCGAACCCGGCCTGAGATGCGCCGCGATCCCCTCCGGCCCCAGCACCACCCGCTCCATTTCCGTCGGACCCGGCAGGCAGGTCGCGACCGTCTCGCACGATGCCGCGATTGCCGCCGGGCTGTCGCCCCATTGGGCGCCGGCCGCCAAAAGCCCGGCGGCGGCCTCGCGGCGCAGATCGAACACGCTGAGCTCATGGCCGGCCGCCAGGAGCTGACCGGCGATCGGCGCGCCGATATTACCGACGCCGATAAAACCGAATTTCATGCCAAAAGCCTTTCTTTCGTCATTCCCGCGGAGGCGGGAATCCAGGGCGACCAGTCTATCGCTTGCCCCTGGACCCCCGCTTGCGCGGGGGAGACGATGGAGAACCCTACAGCGCGTAGAGGCGCAGGGCGTTGTCCCACAGGATCTTCTGCTTGCTGCGGTCGGAGAGCGGCAGCGACAGAAATAGGTTCATCGCGTGCGGGTATTTCGCGTCGCCGTGCGGGTAATCGGTGGTAGTGACGAGATTGTCGTCGCCGATCGCAGCGACGACATGGCTGACGAATTCTTCGTCGCACTCAACCGCACCAAATCCCTGGCGTCGGAAGTATTCGGACGGCGGCATCGATAGATGGGTCATCTCGCCATAGGGCGCGCGCCACTCGTAATGCTCGTCCATGCGATGGAGCCAAAACGGCAGCCAGCCGCAATTGGCTTCGAGAAAGGCACAGCGCAGCTTGGGGAAACGCTCCATCACCCCACCCATGATGATGTCCATGCAAGCCAGCATCTGCTCCATCGAATGCGTCGCGATATGGGCGATACCCATGGTTTGAAAGCGGTCAGTGCCGCATGCTTTCATCCGCGAGCCGGTGGTCTCGTGAAATCCAACCGGGATGTTGAGCTCCTGGCACACCGCCCAGAGCGGGTCGTAATAGCGGTCGTGCCACGGCCGGTCGTTGTAGATGTTCGGTCGCAGAAACGCGGCCTTCATCCCCATCGCGGCGGTGCGGCGCACCTCGGCGACGGCGCTGCCGACATCGTGCGCCGAGATCGCCGCGGCGCCGAACATGCGCTTCGGGTCGCCCGCCTGGATGTAGTCCTGCAGCCAGTCGTTGTAGGCGCGGCACGCCGCAGCGGCAAAGCGCGGGTCCATGCGGGTGAAGGCGGTGACGTACATGGCGGAGGTCGGGAACAGGATCGCCAGATCAAGGCCTTCCTTGTCCATCGCCCTGACCTGCGACCCCGGATCGAAGTCGCGTGCGATCTCCTCGGCATAGCGCGTCGCGAGCGCCTTCTCCTCGGCATCACTGACCGCCGGCCAATCGCCGCCGGGTATCGCCGCCATGACCTCGCCCTCGACCATGGTGCGGATGTCCCATTTGCGTTCATTGAGGCGACGCGGGGCACGGTCGGCGAATTCTGGATCGATGTAGCGCTGCCAGAGATCGACCGGTTCCATGACGTGCATCTCGGCGTCGATCATCTTGAAGCCGTTTTTCGCCATGACTAGCCCCTGTTCCGCGTGCCGAGGTTGCGCCGATCCTAGCCGATGCGGCAGCGGTCGGCGATTGCTCAGATCGGTCCGTTGGGCAGCACCAGCACCTTGCCGTGGCGGCCGCGCCGCTGAGCGTGGGCCAGCGCCGATTTGATCTCTTCGATCGGGTATGTCGCGTCGACCGGCGCGCTCAGGACGCCTTCGCGCACTTCCGCCGCCAGTTCGGCATAGAGCGCGCGCACCTGTGCGGTCGCACGCTTGGCCAACCCGCGGCCGAGCATGAACCCCATCAGGCTGACGCCGCGGGTGTTGAGGTTGACGCGGCCGATCTCCGGCTCCTCGCCCGACAGCCCGCCGTAATTGACCATCACCGCACCGTCGGCGAGGCAGTCGGCGATCTGCTTGCAGGCCTTGCCAGAGATCGCGTCGATGCCGAGCCGGATCGGCTGGCCACTCGCCGCCTCGCGCGCCCGCTCCGGCAGGTCGTCGCTCGCTTCAAGCACGACATCGGCGCCGAGCGCCTTCAACTCGCCGGCTACGTCGCCGCGGCGCACGACATTGATCGTACGGATGCCGCGCGCCTTGGCGAGCACGATCAGGTGCCGGCCGACCGCCGAATTGGCGACGTCCTGGATCACCCAGTCGCCCGGCTTGAGCGCGACATGGTCCTCGAGCAGCAAGAGCGCGGTCGCGGGGTTGATCCGCAGCATCGCCGCCTGCCTCAAATCGAGCCCCTCGGGGATCGGCAGCGCGTCCTCGGCGCGCACCCGGCGGCGCTGCGCCCAGTTCTCGCGCGCCATGTTGATGACGAGGTCGCCCATCCGCACATCGCCGACCCCGGCGCCGACCGCCGTAACGCGGCCGACGCATTCGGCGCCCGGCGTCGCCGGCAGAGCCGGGTGCAGCCGGTAATTGCCGCGGATCATCGACAGATCGGCTGGGTTGATCGGAAAGGCCAGTACGTCGAACACCACCTCGCCGGGGCCTGGCGCGCCGACATCGGGGACCTCGACGCAGCTCGCGACTTCCTCCGGCACGCCATAGGCGCCGATATCGACTCGCTTCATCGCACCCTCCTCACGTCCGCTTGAAGCAGCGGTTGGCGTTTTCCCACAACAGCTTCGTGGCTCGCTCCCCGGTGACGCTCGGCCATTCGAGGATCTTGTCGATCGAGTTGGGGAACCACGATTCGAAATGCGGGTAGTCGGAGCCGAACATCAGGCACCCGTCGCCGAGTGCGCCGGCGCACCATGTCGAACATCGGCTCGTGCTCGTGCGCCTCGACATTGGCGAAGACGCGGCCGGCGGCGAACTGCTCGCTTGGCAACAGCTTGAGTTTCGCGGTGCGGCCGACATAGCTCACCTGCTCGTCCATCCGCCGCACCCAGAACGGCAGCCAGCCGAACCCGCACTCCAGCACGCACAGTCTGAGCCCCGGATAACGGTCGAGGATGCCGCCGGCGAGAAACCCGGCCATGAACCGCATCGCGCCCCACGGGTGCGAGCACAGCCGCGCCAGATAGACGTTGTCCCACATCTCGGTGTAGCCGGGGAAATAGGGCGCCGACCAGGTGAAACTGTGATGCACGATGGCAAAGTCGTGGTCCTCGGCGGCGCGCCAGATCGGCTCGAGACTCGGATGGTCGACCGGGGTCTCGTTGGGCAAGAGCGGCTGCACGGCGACCGCCCATTTCGAGGTGCCCCAGCGCTTGATCTCCTCGACCGCCGCGGCGACGTCGCGGGTCGAGGCGACAATCGGCCCTTTCAGGCGGTCGGGATAGGGCCCGCAAAATTCCTCCATGTGCCGGTGATAGGCGCGGATGAGCCCCGTCTCGAGCGACACATCGGGCACGCCGACGATGCTTGTCCACACCGACGGCACGAGGAAATGCACGTCCGAGCCTTCCTCGTCCATGTCGAGAACGCGATTGTCGGAGCGGTCGTCGATAACGCCGAAGCTCGGCCGCCGCTTGCCGCGCCAGACGCGGCCATCGCCCGAGCCAGGGCTCACTTCGGCCTCGCCCAGGGTGCGCTCGTAGAGCCGCTGCTCGAAGCGGTAGGTGGTGCGCTCGCCGCCGTCGACGGTGCGCGATTTCACCTTGGCCTTGTACGGCGCGAGGTCATCGAGCCGGGCGCGGAACGCCGGGTCGACGTATTTTTCCAAGACGTCGGCGCCGGGGTCGATATGCGTATCGGTGTCGTAGACGCGAAATCCGTCGCGCATGGCTCGCCTCCCTGATGCCGTGGCCGAGCATGCCTGCGCCGCCTCACGCGGGCAACCACGGCAATCGACGACGCCGGGGTGCAGGCATAGGATGAATGGAAACCGGAACGGCGGGAAACGCACGATGGATTACGAGACGATCACCGTGAAGCCCTTATCGGGCGCGCTCGGCGCAGAAATTGCCGGCGTCGATTTGTCGAAGCCGCTCAGCAACCAGCAGGTCGAAGAAGTCCATCGCGCCTTCCTCGACCATTGCGCGATCTATGTCCGCGACCAGGAATTGGGCGGCGCCGACCTCCTGCGCTATGCCCGCTATTTCGCCGAACCGGCATTCTATCCCTTTGTCGAGGGTATGCCCGACTTCCCGCAGATCTTCGAGCTGCGCAAGGAGCCCGACCAGAAGGAGAACGTCGGCAACGCTTGGCACTCCGACACGACCTACCTCGACAAACCGCCGATCGGCACGATGCTCTACGCCCGCGAAGTCCCCGCCTATGGCGGCGACACGATGGTGGCGAACCAGTATCTCGCCTATGAGAGCCTTTCGGCGGGAATGCAGCGGATGCTCGACGGGCTTACCGCCATATACAGCGCGCGGATGAATGGCGGGCGCGGCGGGCGCGCCGAAAACAAGTACATGAAGATGAAGGACACGGTGGCGAAGGCCGATGAGATCGAGGCCGAACACCCGGTCGTGCGCACCCATCCCGGCACCGGGCGCAAGGCGCTCTACGTCTCGGCTCGCCACACGACGCGCTTCAAGGACATGACGGAAGCGGAGTCAAAGCCGCTAATCGATTTCCTCCAGGCGCATTGCACGCGGCCCGAGTTCACCGCCCGCATCCGCTGGGAAAAGGGCACGGTGACGCTTTGGGACAATCGCTGCTGCCAGCATTTCGCGATCAACGACTATCAGGGCCAACGCCGGGTGATGTGGCGGCTGCCGGTCGGCGCCGAAGCGGTGGTCTAAGCGTCAGGCCGCAGAGATATTGTGGAGAATGCCAATGCTTTCCTGTATTCGCGCTTTTGCGGTCGTCGCGGCGCTGGCGTCCATGGGCTTGGCTTCGGCTCTCGCCCAGAGCGGGCACCCGATGACCAGCCACCCGACCATGAGCACCGGCACGGCGGTGCCCACTTTACCCGGCCAGGACGCCTTCGGCGCGATCCAGGAAATCGTCGAGATGCTGGACGCCGATCCCAAGACCGACTGGACGAAGGTCGATCTCGAAGCCCTGCGTCAGCACCTCATCGACATGAACGAGGTGACGCTCAAGGCCGCCGCATCCCCGAAAACCATCGACGGTGGGCTTGAAATCACCATCACCGGCGATGGCCGGACCCTCGCCGCGATCCAGCGCATGGTTCCCGCCTGGGCCGAGACGATGAGCGGCCACAGGGGTTGGAACACGAAGGCGGCCACCCTGCCGAATGGCGAGCTCCTTACCGTCACCACGGCCGATGCCAAGGAAGTCCAGCACATCCGCGGGCTCGGCTTTATCGGCCTGCTGGTCAGCGGCTCACATCACCAGATGCATCATTTGATGATGGCGAAGGGCGAGTTCGACCCCGAGCATGCGGCGCACATGCACTGACCGAGGCCGCTAGCCCCAGAATTCTTTCGACGCAATACGCGCCCCCTCGGCGAGACTGGCGAGCTTAGCCCATACCACCTGCGGATCGACCGCAGCCTGACCGACCCAGGTGCCATAGCCGCAATCGCTGCCGGCGATAACGTTCTCACGGCCGACCAGGGCGGCGTAGCGGCCGATGCGCTGGGCGATCAGCTCGGGGTGCTCGATGAAATTGGTCTTCAACTCGATGACGCCGGGGATCAGCACTTTGCCCTCGGGCAGCTTGACCGTCTCGAACAGCTTCCACTCATGCGCGTGGCGCGGATTGGCCGCTTCGAACGATAGCCCGGCCGGTTTCGCGGTGAAGATCACGTCGATAATGTCGGCCAACGGCACGTCGCAATGATGCGGCCCCTCGTAATTGCCCCAGCACAGATGGACCCGCGCGCGCTCTGCGGGGATGTTGCGCAGCGCATGGTTCATCGCCTCGATATGCAGCGCCGCGGCCTTGCGGAATTCGGCGGTGGTGAGATGCGCGTTCTGGATATGCCGCCCCATCGCCAGATCGGGGCAATCGAGTTGGAGGACGAAGCCGGCGGCGACGACGGTTTCGTATTCCTGCCGCATTGCCTCGGCGATCGCCGCGAGGTAGGCCTCGTGGTTGCGGTAATGGCTGTCGTGGAAGAACAGCGAAATGAGACCCGGAGAGGCAGCGCTGAGGAACGCCTCTTCCGATCTGACCCCGGCGAGCGCGGCTTTGAGGTTCTTGGCGTCGGTCTCGGCCGCGCCGGGATCGCGCACCGAGATCGGGCCATTGCAGCCTGGCGTCTTGCGCCGCGAGCGGCCGGGATCGCCGAACACACGCCGCGCTAATTCGGGAAAATCGACCAGATCCTGATAGGTCAGCGGGTGGCTCTCGCCGCCGAACCCGTCGAGCCGGTCCTTGATATAGGTGGCATAGCTCGGCTTCGACATCTCGCCGTCATTGACGATGTCGATGCCGGCCTCCGCCTGCTTCGCGACGATATCGGCGACCGCATCGGCGATCCGCTCGCCGAGCGCAGCCGGATCGACCGGCACACCCTCCTCCTTGGCGAACATCACCCGCACCAGATCGGCGGATCGCGGCAAGCTGCCGGTATGGGTGGTCAAAAACCGCTCGCTGCTGCGTTTCATCTTGGCGCCTCCGCCTGTTCGACCGCGCCGGCGTCGAAGCCGAACAGCCATTGCATGGTCTCGGGCGCGCGCTCTCGGGTCGCCGCCATCGCCGCGTCTCGCGCCCGCTGCTCCGGCCCGTCCGGCATGTGGTAGCGGTGCTTGTTGGCGCGCGACATCTCCTGCAAGCGGCTCACCCGCGGCAGACGCAGCTGCTCGTAGCGCCGCAAGGCATCGGCCGGATCGTCGCCCTGGGCGAGCAGCGCCGCCAGGGTAGCGCCGTCCTCGATCGCCTGCGCCGCGCCCTGCGCCATGAACGGATACATCGGGTGGCACGCGTCGCCGAGCAGCGTCACCCTTCCGGCGGACCAGCGCGGCAGCGGGTCGCGGTCGAACAGCGCCCAGATAAAGCAGGTGTCGGCGGCGCGAGACGATGCGGCGGATTTGCGGATGCCAGCCCTCGAACGCTGCGAGCGCGCGCTCGATGGTCGCGCGGTCGGTCCAGTCCTCGCGGTTCCAGTCGTCATGCTCGGTCCAGCCGACGAAGTTCAACAAACGCCCACCGGAGACGAAATAATGCACGAGGTGGCCGCCCGGCCCGAGCCAGGATTGGTTGCCGCGCTCCAGGCCGAGATCGGCGATATGCTCCGCCGGCACCAGCCCGCGGTAGGCGACGCAGCCGGCAAAGGCGGGCGCTTCCTCGCCGAAGAGCAGCGTACGCACGGTGGAATGAATGCCGTCGGCGCCGACCATGACGTCGGCCTCGATACGATTGCCGTTGGCGAAGCGGGCCCTAACCGAATCACCGCGGTCATCGAATCCGACGAGGCGATGGCCGAGATGGACGCGCTCTTGGGGCAAGCCCGACGCGATGATCCTTTGCAGATCCGCACGGTGCACGGTCAAATGTGGAGCGCCGTAAAGCTCGCTGGAGATCGGGTTGAGCGCGGCTTTTTGCAGCGTGCGGCCGTCGTCCCAGCGCCGCACATGCGCCGACAGAGGCCGCACCGCGTCGCGGTCGAGCGCATCCCCAAGTCCGAGCCGGTAGAGGATGCGTGCCGCGTTCGGCCCCATATTGATGCCGCCGCCGACCTCGTTGAGCTCGGCGGCCTGCTCGTAGACATCGACCGCGAAGCCGGCGCGATGCAGCGACAACGCCGCGGCAAGGCCGCCGATGCCGCCGCCGATCACCGCAATTCTGCCCGCTTTGCCGGTCATCATGGCCGAGTGAAAAGGCGCGGCGGCTTGGTGTCAACCGCGACCGAAGGGGAGTGAGCGATGCGGGTTCTACTGGCGACGATGACGATGGCGGCAGGCTTGCTCTCGGTTTCGGCGGCGATGGCCAACTCGCCGCCGCCACCACCGCACCCGGAGCCAAAAATGTTCTGCACCGAACAGTATCAGCCGGTCTGCGGCACCAAGGACAACGCGCGCAAGACCTATTCCAACCGCTGCTTTGCCGATGTCGATCACGCGACCGACATCAGTGAGGGCGAGTGCGCCGCCGCGAAGTGATCGGGCTTTACCCGGGCGGCGGCGCTTGCGAGGCTGGCTAGCTGACGCAAGGAGATCGATGTGCCGCTCATCTACGAAAAGCGCGACGGGGTCGCCTATATCACGCTCAACAATCCCGCCAAGGCGAACATCCTCGACAAGAAGACCTCGGACGAGATTTCCGCGGCGTGGATCGACCTCTGGGAAGACCGCGACATCCGCTGCGCGATCCTGACCGGCGCCGGCGACCGGCATTTCTGCGGCGGCCATAATCTCACCCCGCGCCCCGACCTCACCGCCGAGGACCGCGAATACCTGCGCACCAACCGCATCTACTGGCCGCTCGCCGGCACGGTGCACGGGCAGAAGACGGGGGTCGACGGACGCATGGGCGACCACTACCCGCGGGTGTGGAAGCCGGTCATCGCCGCGGTCAATGGCTGGGCCGCCGGGGCCGGACTCTACATCTTGCTTAGCTCGACCGATATCCGCATCGCCAGCGCCGAGCATGCGCGCTTCAAGTTCGCGCTGCTGACCCAGGGCTGGCTCGGCAACGGCCCGGGCGCGGCGCTGCTCGCCAAGCAGCTGCGCTATTCCGACGCGATGAAGATCCTGCTCACCGACGAGCCGTTCGACGCCGCCGAGGCGCTGCGCATCGGCCTCGTCAACGAGGTCGTGCCGCACGCACAGCTAATGGAGCGGGCCGAGAAGATGGCGCGTCACATCTGCACCCTGCCGCCGGTCGCGGTGCGGATGATGAAGGAGTTCGTCGTGCGCTTCGGCGACCTGCCAACCGACCAGGCCTGGCACATTCAGAACATCATCAACCACCTGCTGATCCAGACCACCACCGACGGCGAGGAAGGCCGCGCCGCGTTCAACGAAAAGCGCCCGCCCAACTTCACCGGCACGCTGCGTCACCGCGGTGCGCCGTGGGAGGAACCCTCCGAGGAAGATGCCAAGCGCTTGGATGAGGCGTACCGCAGCGGGGAGTTTTAGTACGCATCCCAGCGCCGGATGAGGCTGGGAACCCGGTCGGCTATGAAGGCGCGTTGAGCTACATCAATGTGACTCGCCTGTACCTGCCGCATTCTACGGACCTAGCCCCGGGGTGCGAGAGGATGGACGATCAAATTGTAACCCGACCGGTGCAGCGGGCGCCCTCGCTGCCGCCTCAATCAGCCCAGGCGGTCCGCCCGCATCGGTGGCGCGGCCGCAGGCTCTGGCTGGTCGCCGTGCTGATTTCAATCGTTGTCGCCAGCGGCGCGGCATGGTGGTGGATCGCCAGCCGCGGCGCGGCCATGCACTACACGACGGCGCCGGTGACTAACGGCACGGTGGCCCGCACCGTCACGGCGACCGGGACGATCAACCCGGTCCTGACGATCATTGTCGGCAGCTACGTGTCCGGCGTCATCCAGTCGCTGCAATGCGACTACAATACAAAAGTTACCAAGGGGCAGGTCTGCGCCAAGATCGATCCCCGGCCTTTTCAGGCGATCGTCGACCAATATACGGCGAACCTGGCAGTCGCCAAGGCGCAGCTGGCGAAGGATCAGGCAAACCTCGAATACACCAAGGCCAATTCCGGCCGCACCGCGTTGCTGGCCAAGCAAAACTCGATCGCTATCGACACTGCCGACCAGTCGCTGGCCGCCTACCACCAAGGGCAGGCGCAGGTCCTGCTCGACCAGGCGGCGATCCAGCAATGGGAAGCTCAGCTTGGGGGCGCCCAGGTCAACCTTGCCTACACCAATATCGTTTCGCCGGTAGACGGCACCGTGGTGTCACGCAACGTGACGCAGGGGCAGACGGTCGCGGCAAGCCTCCAGACACCGACCTTGTTCCTGATCGCCACCGATCTCACCAAGATGGAAGTCGATACCAATGTCAGCGAAAGCGACATCGGCACCGTCAAGGAGAAGAACCCCGCGACTTTCACGGTCGAAGCCTATCCCGACCGTCCGTTCGCGGGCAGTGTCGTCCAGGTCCGGCAGGCGCCGCAAACACTGCAGAACGTCGTGACCTATGACGTCGTTGTCGCCGTCGCCAACCTTGACCTGGCGCTGATGCCGGGGATGACGGCCACGACCAAGATCATCACCGCCCAGCGCGACAACGTCATTCGGGTACCCGATCAGGCGCTCCGTTATACGCCTGCTGATGCGCCCGCCGCCGCGCCAGCTAAGGCCGCCAACCCACCTGCGCGGACCGCGGCCCCGACGACACGCACGGGGGCAGTCTGGGTATTGACGGATGGCAAGCCCGTCCGTGTCACCGTGACCCTCGGGCTCGATGACGACAGTTTACCGAGATCTTGGGCGGCGATCTGAAACTCGGCGATCGGGTCATCGTGTCCGAGCAAGCGGGCGGGAGCACAAAGGCGGCCGTTCCGCTGCCGCGGCTATAGCGCGACGGCACCGGAAATGTCCGACGCGGTTATCCAGATCGAAGGCGTGACCCGAACTTATCACGTCGGCGACATCGACGTTCACGCGCTCGCCGGCATCGACTTCACCGTCGAGCGCGGCGAGTTCGTCGCCATCATGGGATCGTCGGGTTCCGGCAAATCGACCCTGATGTCGATCCTCGGTTGCCTCGATCGCCCATCGACCGGCCGTTATCTGCTTGATGGCATCGACGTCGCGGGGCTCCCGGAGCCCGATCTTGCCCGCATCCGCAGCGAGCGGCTGGGCTTTGTGTTCCAGATGTTCAATCTGCTGTCGCGCACGACCGCGGCGGAGAACGTGGCCTTGCCGCTGCTCTATTCGGATGGGGGAAAGTCCGGGAGCAAGACGCGTTTTGACCGAGCGCGGGAGGCTTTGGACCGGCTCGGGCTCGGCGATCGTGCGGGAAACACGCCGAGCCAGCTCTCGGGCGGCCAGCAGCAGCGGGTGGCGATCGCACGGGCCCTGATCAATTCGCCCAGTCTGCTCCTTGCCGACGAGCCGACCGGCAATCTCGACACGCGTAACTCGCACGAGATCATGCAGACGCTGACGCAGCTCAACCGCGAAGAGGGCGTCACGATCGTCCTGGTGACGCACGAAACCGACATCGCCGCCTACGCCAATCGCACCGTGACGATGCGCGATGGCCGCATTCTCACCGACGAGCGCAAGAAGTCCAGCATCCCCGCGCCGCCGCCGGCGGCAACGGACTTGTCGATCTTTCACCCGCATTCACCCGCCGAAATAGCGAGTGGCGCCCCGCTTTCCTGGGCCTTCGGCCTGATGATCCTGGCCGCGGCGGCGCAAGCCCTTGCGCGGAACAAAATGCGTTCGGCGCTGACCATGCTTGGCGTGTTCGTTGGCGTAGCCGCGCTGATCGCGATGGTGGCTATCGGGCAAGGCGCCAACGATGCCGTGAAGAAGCAGATCGAGAGCCTCGGCACCAACCTGATCGTCGTCGTCCCGGGCGCGGTGACGAACATGGGAGCCCGCGGCGGAACGGGCAGCGCCTCGACTTTGACCGTTACCGACGCCCAGACGATCCGGCGGGAGGACCAAGCGGTCGGGCAGGTGGCCTATCTGATCCGGCAGCCGGGCCAGACCCAATACGCCAGCCAGAATTGGACGACGGTCATACAGGGCGTTACCGCCAACTACCCACCGATCACCAATTGGCAGATAGCCGCGGGCCGCGGCATCAGCACCGAAGACCAAAGCAGCGCCGCGCTCGTGGCGGTGATTGGCCAGACGGTCGTCAACAACCTCTTTGCGCCCTCGGACAACCCGATCGGCGCCGTCATCCTGGTCAAGGGCGTGCCGCTACGCGTCATCGGCACGCTCGTCTCTAAAGGCCAATCGACCTATGGCCAGGATCAGGACGACCTCGTCATGGTGCCATTCAGCACGGCCGAGGCAAAGGTGCTCGGTGTTGCCGCGCCGACGCAAACGGTAACGACCAGCGCGATCTTTCTGCCGCAGCCCAACCCCTATGGCATCCAGTCGCGCCTGACCGGCTTCGTCAACCAGATCTATGTTCAGGCCGCGAGCGAAACCCAGGTCCAGGCCGCGATCGCTCAGGTCACCGCGACATTGGCGCGCCGCCACCATATAAGGCCGGGCGACGTCAACGATTTCGCCGTGCGCAACCTCAGTCAAATCGCCAGTGCCAGGGAGGGCAGCAGCCAGGTCATGGCGCTGCTACTTGCGTCGGTAGCCTCGATTTCCTTGCTCGTTGGCGGCATCGGTATCATGAACATCCTGCTGGTCTCGGTGACCGAGCGCACGCGCGAGATTGGCTTGCGCATGGCGATCGGCGCCCGTCGCCTGCACGTGATGCTGCAGTTCCTCACCGAGGCCGTGTTTCTGAGCCTTGTCGGCGGTGTAGCGGGCATCATCTTCGGCGTCGGTGTATCTGAGACGATCTCCCTCGTCGCGGGTTGGCCGACACCGATCTCGCCGACCGCGATCCTCGGCGGGTTCGCCTTCTCAGCCGCGGTCGGCATCTTTTTTGGCTATTACCCGGCGCGCAAGGCGTCACGCCTCGACCCGATCGAGGCGCTGCGCTACGAGTAGGATCGCGGCGGTGCGTGGCGTGTGTGGTTACAGGGCGTCGGCGCCGGCCTTGGCGCAGTCCTCGTCCTCCTGCGAGGTGCCGCCGCCGACGCCGCAGGCGCCGACCAGCACGCCATTGCGGAACAGCGGCACCGCGCCCTGCCCCATGATCATGTGCCCGCCCTCGGCCTCACGGATGCCGGCCGGGGTCGGCTGGGCGGCGCGCTCCTGCATGACGCCGCTCGGCCGCGCGAAGGCCGCCGAAGCCACGGCCTTGCCCTGGCTGCCGTAGACGCCGGCGAAGAACGCGCCGTCCATGCGCTGAAAGGCGACGAGGCGGCCGCCGTCGTCGACCACCGCGGCGCTGACCTTGATGTTGAGGTCGGCGGCCTTCTTCAAGGTCGCGCGCAAAACCCGGTTAGCTTGATTGAGCGTGATGCTGGCCATCTCGTTTCCTCTCGGTTGGTTGATTGACTACCCCAAAGCACCCGATGCATGCAGCTCGGCAATCCTCTCCGCCGGCAACCCGAGCACGTCGCGCAATACCGTATCGGTGTCGGCGCCGAGGCCCGGCGCCGGGCCGGCGGCGCGGCCGAAGCTGGCCCGCCAGGGCAGACCCGGCAGCACGCCCCGCTTGTGTCCGCCGTCATACGCGTCCCAGAAACCGCGCGCCCGCAAATGCGCATCCTCGACGAGGTCGGTCGAGCTCATCAGCGCCGCCGCCGGAATGCCGAAGCGGCGCAGCATCGCGGCGGTCGGCGCCGCGTCTTCGCCCCGCGCCCATGCTGCGATCATGGCTTCGATTTCGCGCCGCCGCTCGCGCCTTGCCGCGAGATCGAGCCCGGCCAGCGTCGTCATGCCGGGAACCGCCGCGCACAACGCGCCCCACTCGCCGTTATCTTTTGCCGCGATGCTTAGCCAGTCGTCTTCGCCGGCGCAGCGCCAAGCGCCGTGCGGGAAGTAGCGGTCGCTGTCGTTTCCCTTGGGGCGAGGCTTCTCTCCGAGTTGGGTCGCGAGCAGCGGCTCGGCCATGGTCCACAGCATCGCCTCGATCATCGAGAAGTCGACGCGGGCGACCTGTCCGTCGCGGGCGCGCCGCCACAGCGAGGCCGCCGCGATGAAGGCCAGCATCAGCCCGCACATCGGGTCGAGCCAGGCGAAGCCGACGCGCGGCGACAGTTCCGGATGGCGATTGAGCCCCGCGAACCCGGCATAGCATTGCAGCAACGTGCCATAGGCGACGGCTTGCGCCTCCGGCCCGGTGCGCCCCATCCCCGAGGCCGAAACGTAGATCAGGTTGGGGTTGAGCGCCTGGAGTTCGGCGGCGCCGAGACCGAGCCGGTCCATGACCCCGGTAGCAAAATTCTCGACCAGCACGTCGCAGCGCGCGGCCAAGTCGCGGGCAATGCGCGACGGCCTCGGGTCTCTTCAGATCGAGGACGATGCCCTTCTTGGCCTGGCCAAGCACGGTGTGCAGCTCGCTGGCGCGGCCAGGGTCGCCGCGGCCCGGCGCCTCGACCTTGATCACCTCCGCCCCCATCGCGGCGAGGTAGCGCGTTGTCGTCGGCCCAGCGATCACCCAGGAGAAATCGAGCACGCGGACGCCGGAGAGCGGCAGTTTGCCGGGATCGACCTGCTTGGCGGCTCGCGCGGCGAGGCTCAGCCCGAACGGGGGGCTCGGCGCCTTGACCTGCTTGCCGCCGACCGTCGCGTGCCGCCAGAAGCGGCGATGCGCCAATTGCGGCGAGGCGAGTTGTTCCTCCGGCTCGCGCAGCGGGAAGCTCGGAACATGCGCGTCCTGCGCTGCATCGGCGATCCATTGCTTCGTGCGCCGCCGGCTCCATTCCGACATCAGGGCGTGCAGCGCGTCCCAGTTGGCGACCCTGTCAGGTTTGGTCGCAAAGCGCGGGTCGCGGCCCCATTCGGGCGATCCCATGACCTCGAGCCACGCGGCCCATTGCCGATCCTCGCGCGGCGAGATCGCGGCGTAGCCGTCGCTGGCCGGCAGGATCGTCAACCGTGGCGCCGTTGCCGTCGCCGACCCGCTTGCGCGGCCGCGCCTTGCCGCCGAGCCCGGCATTGGCGAGCTCAGTCATCGCCATGGTCGCCAGCGCTTCCTCGATCGACACGTCGACGACCGAGCCGGGACTCGCACCCATGCAGGCGCACGCCGCCGCGAGCCCGCCGATGAAGGCGGACTGCTCGCCGACCGGGCGGATCGGCGCCTCGGCGAGATCGTCGACCTGCCCAGTCAGGAGCTTGGCGATGCCGCTGGCATAAAGCAGCGTCAGATCGCTTGCCGGGATCGTCGGCGCGCGGCCCGGTCTGCCCGAACGGCGAGATGGTGACGATGACCGCCGTCGCATTGCGCTTGCGCAGCGCCAAGGGATCGCGCCCGGCCGCACGCAGTTCCGCGGGCCGGCCCTCCACCACGATCAGATCGGCCGCGGCCAGCGCGGCGGCGCTCCCTCCGCCTTGCCGCCATTGAGGTATTCGCCAAGCAAGGTGGAGCGGTCGGCGTCGATGCAGCGTACCTCGGCGCCGAGATCGGCAAAAAGCCGCCCCGTGACCGCCGCGGCCAGCCCGCCGCCCAATTGCACCACCCGGTATCCCGCCAGCAGCGCCATCGCCCTCCCCTGACCCCTGAAGCGTGACGAACGCGGGCGGATCGGTCAATCTGCGGCAATGCAAGGCTGACGGGAGGGAGATGCCATGCTGATCTTTTATTTCGCGCCGGGTTCGAGCTCGATGGCGACGCATATCGCGCTGCACGAAACCGGCGCCGCATTCGAACCGCGCCTCTTATCATTCAAGAACAAGGAGCAGCAGCGCCCCAACTATCTGGCGCTCAACCCCGAGGGCAAGGTCCCGGCGCTGGTCATCGACGGCACCGTGCTGACCGAGGTGGCGGCTACTCTCTATTACCTGGCCAAGACCTATCCGGCGGCCGGGCTATGGCCACAGGGCGGTATCATGGGCGAGGCGCAGGCCGTGTCGTGGATGTCGTTCATCGCCGCGACGGTGCATCCCTCGCGCCGCGCCGGCGAGGAGCCTTGGCGCGCGGTGTTTCACCTCTGCGAGAAGCGCCTCTCCGGGCAGGACTGGGCGGCCGGCGGCGCCTATTCGATCGCCGACATCCACCTGTTCCGCCTGTTCTGGCGTTTTGTCGACGCGCTGCACCCCGACCGGTCGATCTATCCCGGACTCTACCGCCACTACGACCGCATGATGGCCCGGACGGCGGTTAAGAAGACGATCGAGATCGAAAACGGCATCGGCTACGAGTTTCCGGTCGGCGCCGGGACGCGCTAACGCAAAACGATCCTCATCCTGAGAACACCGCGGCGGCTAAACCAATCCTCATCCTGAGGAGGCCGCGAAGCGGCCATCTCGAAGGACGCAATCTCTTGTCCGCGCACCTCTACATGCTGCGATGTGCCGATGGTTCGTATTACGTCGGAACCACGCGCACCAATCTCGAACGGCGCGTCGCCGAACATCAGACCGGAAGCTTTGGCGGCTATACCTCGACACGCCGCCCGGTGACGCTGGTGTTCAGTCAGCATTTCCAGCGAATCACCGACGCCATCGCTGCTGAGCGGCAGCTCAAAGGATGGCGGCGCGACAAAAAAGAAGCGCTGATCCGAGGCGAATTTGAGCTGCTCCCGACGCTAGCTGGGCGCGGCATCAGGGCGGCGCGTTAGCGTAGGTGCGTCCTTCGAGACGCGACCCTACCGGGTCGCTCCTCAGGATGAGGACCGTAAAGTGGCTCTCCCATGCAAGCTGACGAGGCCCCAATGAGTGGCGCCGGGACGCGCTAGCCCAGCGCGCGGCCCTTGCGGGCGATGAAGTCGGGGAAGGCGTCCTCTGCCTTGGCGCCGCGCACCACATGCGTGGTGAAGTGGCGCTCGGCCTCGTACTGCTCTTCGAGGTTCATGCTCATTTGCTTCAGCATCAGCTGCTTGATGCCGATCACCGCGGCGCGGTTGTTGGCGGCGATGGTGCGCGCGAGCTCCATGGTCTTGGCGCGCAACTCGGCGCGTGGCACGAGGTGGTTGAGGAGCCCAATGCGATACGCTTCCTCCGCCTCGACAATTCGGGCTGAGAACAGGAGCTCCTTGGCCATCGGCCACCCGACCTGGTTGGGCAAGGTCCAAGTGCTGTTGATGCGGCCATAGGCGGCGGCGAGGAAGCGAAATTTGGAGTCCTCGCAGCCGATCCGCATGTCGAGCGAGGAGGCAAGTACCCCGGCGCCACCATAGGCGAGCCCGTTCATCATGCCGATCGTCGGTTTGGCGCTGGCGCCGATCTCGTAGGAACTGCGGGTGCGGCGGGCGTCCTGCTCGGCGTCGCTGAGCCGTCGATCGTCCTCGCGCTGCTCGTGGATGTCGCCGCCAGCCGAGAAGGCGCGGCCGGCCCCGGTAATGACGATACAGCCGACATTATCGTCGGCGTCCATCGCCTTCACCGCGTCACGCAGCTCGGACGACAGCTTGCGGTTCATCGCGTTCAAGACCTCCGGCCGGTTGAGGGTGATGACCCCGGCCCCGTCTTCGATCTCGACCAGGATGTGTTCGTAGTCGCTCATGCTATCTCTCCTAGCTCCGCATCGCCCGCCAGACCCGCGCCGGAGTCGCGGGTCCGTCGAAATGTTTGCCGCCGATCGCCGCCAGCGCGTCGTGGATCGCGTTGTGGATCACCGGGAAAGCAGCGATCATGCCGGGCTCGCCCGCGCCCTTGACCCCGAGCGGGTTGGTGGTGCAGCGAGTCGGGTTGAACGCAAGGCTGAACGACGGCAGATCGTCGGCGCGCGGCAGCGGGTAGTCCATGAATGAGGCGGCGAGCATCTGACCCGAATCCGGGTCATAGACCGCCTGTTCGAGCAGCGCCTGGCCGCTGCCCTGCGCGATCGCACCGTGCGCCTGGCCCGACGCCACCATCGGATTGACCAGCACCCCGTAATCGTCGACCGCGGTGTAGCGGTCGAGCGTCACCTGGCCGGTCTCGGGATCGATCTCGACCTCGGCAACGTGGGTGCCGTTGGGGAACGTCATGAACTCGCGCGTCCAGAAATGATAGGTGTCGAGCGGCGTCCCGGCCTCGCGCGCGGTCTTGGCGACATCCAAGAGCGACACCCGCCGGTCGGTGCCGGACACGACGAACTCGCCGTCGGCGAACTGGATGTCGGCGTCGGCTGCCTCGAGCATTTCGGCGGCGACGCGCGTGCCCTTCAGCACGATCTCCTCGGCGGCGCGGAAGATCGCGGTGCCGCCCATATAGGTCGCCCGCGAGCTGCCGTGGCCGCCGCCATGCGGGATGAGGTCGGTGTCGCCCTGCTTCAATTTGATCAGGTCGTTGGGCAGGCCGAGCCGGTCGGCGAGGATCTGCGGGAAGGTCGTCTCGTGACCTTGCCCGATATGCTGCGTGCCGGTGATCAGCGACACCGAGCCGTCCGCCTCGAAGCGGATATCGACGTTTTCCGACGGATTACCGCCGGTTCCCTTGATGTGATAGACGAAACCGAGCCCGCGCAGCCTTCCCTTGGCCTCGCTGGCCCGTCGCCGCGCCGCGAAGCCGCCGACATCGGCCGCGGCGAGCCCACGGTCAAAGGTCTCCGGAAAGGTGCCGCTGTCCACCTGGTTGCCGACCGCGTTGGTCATCGGCATCGCCGCCGCCGGCACCAAGTTCCTGCGGCGCAACTCGGCGCGGTCGAAGCCGCATTGCCGCGCCGCCTTGTCGATCAGCCGCTCGATAATGTTGTTGGCCTCGCCGTAGCCGGGGCCGCGCAGCACGCCGATCGGCGCGGCGTTGGTGAAGACGCCGGTGACGTGCAGATCGATCGCCGGGATGCGATAGACCGTGCCGGGCAGAAACGCGTACTGGAAGGTCTGCACCGCCGCCGAGCTGCCGGCGAGATAGGCGCCGAGATTGGCGGTGCTGGCGACCTTGAGCGCGAGGAAATTGCCGTCAACATCGAGCGCCAGCGACGCCTCCGCATGCTGGTCGCGGCCCTGATGGTCGGCGAGAAATACCTCGCCGCGCGTCGCGATCCATTTGACCGGGCGGCCGACCCGCTTCGCCGCCCACAGCAGCAGCGGATGCTCGGGATAGACGAAATTCTTAGCGCCGAACCCGCCGCCGACATCGGGCGCGACAAAGCGCACCCGCGATGGCTCGACCCCGAGCGAGCGCGCAGTGAAGTCGCGCGTGACATGAATGCTCTGGGCAGAGACATAAGCGGTGTAGCGGCCGGTGGCCGGGTCGTAGGTGCCGACGATGCCGCGCGGCTCCATCGGGTTGGTGACGACGCGGTGGTTGTCGAGACTGATGGTCACGACATGCGCCGCCTTGGCGAAGGCCGCGTCGGTTGCCGCCGCGTCGCCGTGCCGCCAGTCGAGGCTGAGATTGCCCGGCGCCTTGTCGGCGAGCAGCGGCGCGCCCGGCGCCCGCGCCGCCTCAGGCGTCGTGACCGCGGGCAGCGGGCGGTAATCGACCGCGACCAATTCGGCGGCGTCCAGCGCCTGGTCGCGGGTTTCGGCGACGATCAGCGCTACCGCCTCGCCGACATGACGCACCTTATCGCCCGCCAAGAGCGGCTGCGGCTCGAAGGCGAATGGCTCGCCGGTGACGGTGTTGGTCTCGGCGCCAGGCCGCAGCGGTAGACAGACCATCCGCCGCGATTTCAGCCGCGGTCAGCACCGCCAGCACTCCGGGCGCCCGCCGCGCCGCGCCCGCGTCGACGCCTGCGATCCGCGCGTGCGCGTGCGGCGAGCGCAGGATCGCCGCGTGCGCCAGGCCGTCGAAAGCGATGTCGTCGAGATAGCGCCCGCGCCCGGTGAGGAAGCGCACATCCTCGCGCCGCTTCGGCGCGTCGCCGATCTTCGAGCGAACCGTCATCGTCCCATCCATCGCCAGCGCAGCATATACGCGCCCCCACGTACTCGTCAGCGGCTTCGCCACCGTCGGGAATGACATTATGCTGGCGGCAACGGGTTGGTCAGGGACGGCGCGCTGATGGTTCTGCGGTTGCTGCTGCGCCGCGGTCTGGTTTACGTCCTGCCGGTGGCCGCGCTGCTGCTGGCGCTGGGCGCGCGGATCGCGGCACCCGATCTGCTCGATCGGCTGATGCTGATCTCGTTCGATCTCTATCAGCGGATTGCGCCGCGCGCCGCGAGCGACAGCCCGGTACGCATCGTCGACATCGACAACGACAGCCTGAAGCAATATGGGCAATGGCCCTGGCCGCGCGGCCTCGACGCCCAACTGGTCGACAAATTGCGCACGGCGGGTGCGTCGATCGTCGCCTTCGACATCGTATTTTCAGAGCCCGACCGCACGTCGCCGAAACTGCTGCTCGATGCGCTCAAGCAGCGCGGCCCGGTCAGTCCCGAGACCACGCAGCTCCTCTCGTCGCTTCCCGACCCCGACGCGCAGCTGGCGGCGGCGATCAAGTCCGTGCCGACGGTCACGGGGTTCATCCTCGCGAACCAGGGCGAGACCGCCAAACCCGTCGCCAAGGCGGGCTATGCGTTTGCCGGCGACCAGCCGCTGCGCTTTGTCGAGACCCACGCGGCGGCGATCGCCGATCTGCCCGAGCTGCAAGAAGCCGCCGCCGGCAATGGCTTTCTCAATCGCACCGTCGATTGGGACGAGATCGTCCGCCGCGCGCCGCTCGATGATGCGCCTCGGCGACAAGCCCGTTCCCTCGCTGGTTGCCGAGATTTTGCGCGTCCGTGCCGGCCCGCGCGTGCGCACCTATCTCGGCAAGGCCGCCGGCGCCAACGGCCAGACCGGCTTTGGCCAGCACACCGGTCTCAATGCGCTGAAGATCGGCGACCTGATTGTCCCGACCGACTCCGCCGGCCGGGTCTGGCTCTATTACGCGCCGCACGACCCAAGCCGCTACATTCCGGCGGCGAAAATTCTTTCCGGCGATTTCGACCCGGCGTTCGTCAAGGACAAGATCGTGCTGATCGGCACCTCGGCCAACGGCGTCGTCAACGACATGCAAGCGACCCCGGTGGCCACCCACGTGCCCGGGGTCGAGATTCATGCTCAGCTGATCGACCAGATCCTGCACGGTGTCTACCTGACCCGTCCCGACTGGGCGACCGGCGCCGAACTTGTGTTCGCCCTGACGGTGAGCCTGGTGTTGATCCTGGCGCTGCCGCGCATCGGCGCGCTGGCGAGCGCCTTGGTCGGCGTGCTCGGCATCGCCGTTGCGCTGACGGCGTCGTGGCTCGCCTTTCGCGACTTCCGGTTGCTGATCGACCCGGTCTATCCGACCACGGTCGTAGCGCTCGTCTATTTCACCTCCTCCGTGCTGGTCTACTTGCGCACCGAGCTGCGCCACCACGAAATCCGGGGCCAGTTCTCGCGCTACATGTCGCCGCATTACGTCGATGTGCTGGCGAAGAACCCGGAAAAACTCGTGCTCGGCGGCGAGGCGCGAAACCTGACGGTGATGTTCTGCGACATCCGCGGCTTCACCACGCTGTCCGAAGGGCTGACGCCGCACGAGCTGACCCATCTGATGAACAGCTTCACCTCGCCGATGACCGACGCCATCGCCGAATCCGGCGGCACGATCGACAAGTATATCGGCGACTGCATCATGGCATTCTGGAACGCCCCGCTCGACGATCCCGACCACGCCAAGCACGCTGTCGCCGCAGCGCGCGACATCCGCCGCAAGCTGATCGAGCTGAACCGTGGGCTCAAAGAGGAGGCCGCGGCGGCCGGCAAGCCGTTTCACGAGCTGCGGGTCGGCATCGGCCTCAACACCGGCGAATGCGTCGTCGGCAATTTCGGCTCGGAGCAGCGCTTCAACTATTCGTTGCTGGGGGACCCGGTAAACCTCGCCTCGCGGCTCGAGGGTCTGTGCAAGCTCTACACGGTCGATCTGGTGATCGGCGAGGAAACCGCCACGCTGCTCGATGAGCCCCGGCTAATCGAACTTGATCTCGTCGCGGTCAAGGGCAAGAGCCAGGCGGTCAAGGTTTTCACCTTGCCGCCCGAGGGCGACGCGGCGCCTTACAAGAGCCGGCACGACGAGTTTATCGCCGCCTATCGCGAGCAGGATTGGGCAGGGGCGCTGGGGGCGCTTGGCTCGTCACCGCTCTCAACCGTGGACTATCTTGCGCCGCTCCATGCGCTGTACCGTCACCGCATCGCGCATTTCCAGGCCGAGGCGCCGCCGGCAAACTGGGACGGCGTCTACGCCGCCGAAGAAAAATGAAGGGAGAACCGCCATGCTCGCCCTCTACGCCAGCGTCGGCAATCAGCTGACCCATTACGATGTCGATGTCGCCGGCGCGGCGCTGACCCGCCGCGCCTCGGTCGCCCTGCCAGCCAATGTGCAATATGTCTGGCCGCACGCCTCGCAGCCTTTTCTCTACGCCGCGACCAGCGACAGCGCCTCGGGCATGGGGCCGGCCGGCGCCAACCACCATGTCAGCGCGCTCAAGATCGACAAGGCGTCGGGCGCGCTGTCGCTGCACGGCGCGCCGATCCCGCTGCCAACTCGGCCGATCCATATGGCGACCGACATCCCGAGCGAGCATGTGCTGGTCGCCTTCAACAATCCCAGCGCAATCCGCGTCTACCGCGTCAACGCCGACTTCACCCCCGGTGCCGAGGTCGCTCAGCCCGGGCCGATCGACGCCGGCATCTTCGCGCACCAAGTGCGCGCGGCCTTGGACAACAAGCAGGTGATCCTCGTCACCCGCGGCCACGACCCGGCCGGCGGCAAGCCCGAGGAACCGGGTGCGCTGATGCTGTGGGACTTCAAGGACGGGGTGCTGTCCAACCAGCAGAAGGTCGCGCCCGGCAACGGCTACGGGTTCGGGCCACGACACCTCGATTTCCACCCATCGGAACCATGGATCTACGTCTCGCTCGAGCGCGAGAACCGGCTCGACATGTTCACGCTGGAGGGTGGCCTGATCTCGCCCGAGGCGGCGTTCAAAAAGAATAATCTGTCGCGCCCGGTGCCGCCGGGGGCGCGCCAAGCGGTCGGCACCGTGCATGTCCATCCGAGCGGCAAGTTCGTCTATGTCGCCAACCGCGCCTCGACCGTGATCGAGGAAGGCGGCCAAAAAGTCTTCGCCGGCGGCGAAAACACGCTCTCCGCTTACGCCATCGACCCCGCGACCGGCGAGCCGAACCCGATCCAGCATATCGACACGCGCGGCATCCATTGCCGCACCTTTCACATCGATCCGAGCGGCAAACTGCTGGTCGCCGCGCACATTCAAGGGATCAGGCTGCGCGACGGCAGCGAGGTGCCTTGCTGCCTGTCGCTGTTCCGCATCGGCGACGACGGCAAGCTCGACTACGTGCGCAAATACGACATCGACGTCAGCGGCGGCCGGACGCAGTGGTGGATGGGGATGGTGGAGGTTTAAGCCGACCGAGTTGCGAACAGGGGAGCGGGGCATGGCGAAGAACATCGTATTTTGCGCCGACGGCACCTGGAACGGACCGGGCGAACCGGATCACGACGACCAGAACGCGCCGGCCACCAACGTCTTCAAGCTGTTCCTGGACCTCGCCGGCGTCGACGAGCCGAACACGTCGCAACTCGCCAAAGAGCAGGAACGGGCGCTCAAGAACCCGGACGGCAGCGTCGGACAAGTCGCGAAATACCTCGACGGGGTCGGCAACTCCGAGAACTTCCTGGCGAAAATCCTCGGCGGCGGGTTTGGCGCGGGATTGATCACGCGGATCGTGCGGGGATACACGTTCGTCTCGCGCAACTACCAGCCGGGCGACCGGGTCTATCTCATCGGGTTCAGCCGCGGCGCCTACACCGCCCGCGCCCTCGCGGGGCTGATCACCGCGAAGGGTCTTTTGCCACCCGATATGGCAGACCCAAACGATAAGGAGGGCGCTTATCGCCTGGGATCGGCGGTCTGGTACGCATGGCGCCGCGAGCGATTGATCGCGCAAGGTCATCCGCTCGACCATTTCGAGGAGATCATCTTCGATCTCCCGCATTTCCTGCAGATGCCGCCGCCCGCTTCCAGCATGGTCCCGGCGGAGATCGAAACTGTCGCCGTATGGGATACGGTGGGCTCGCTGGGTATTCCGGTCTTCAACGGCCAGCATGTCGCGATCGACGTCTTCCAATTTGCCGACACCGCGCTGAGCGCCAAGGTGAAGCACGGCCGCCACGCGATCTCGATTGACGAAATGCGGGCAAATTTCACCCCCACCCTTTGGGACCCGGACCCCGCGCGGATCGTGCAGGTGCTGTTTCCGGGCGCCCATGCCGATGTCGGCGGCGGCTATACGACGAGCAACCGCGAGAGCGGGCTGTCGGACGGCGCCCGGCTTTGGATGACCGGCGAGCTGCGGGCGCTCGGGGTGGAATTCGCGGCTGCGCCGACCATCGTCCAGGCCCCCGATCCGACCGGGCCGGCGCACCGCCCATGGTTGAGCCCGCTGTGGCTGACGCTGCCACGTTCTGCCCGGACGCTGCCGCCCGGCCTCGGCCTTTCCAAGTCGGTGATCGACCGGCTCAACGCCGGCCTCGTCGCGCCCGATCCCGGCGCGCCGCCGGAGGCCTATCGTCCGAGCAATATCGCCGCTTATCTGAGCGGTCTCGCACCAGCCGCCGGAATCGTTCCCGTCTGACCTGTTATTCCGCGAAAGGATACCACCATGAGCGACGAACTGCCGACCGCGGCGCGGGTTTCCGATCCCGGCATCCGCGCGCTTTACCGGCTGGAGAACCGCTGGCAGGCCTGGCTCGATGTCGAGGCGGCGCTGGCCATGGCCCAGGCCGAATTGGGGATCATTCCCAAGGAAGCGGCCGAGGCGATCGCCGCCAAGGCGCGAGTACGAGCTGATGGACCGCGCCCGGCTCGACGAAGGGTTCGCGCGCACCGGGCACACGATCGTGCCGCTGGTGTGGGAATTGTCGCGCGTCATCGGCGAGCAACATGGCGGCTGGGTCCATTGGGGCGCGACGACGCAGAACATCACCCAGACCGGCGACCTGCTGGTGTTGCGCCAGGCGCACGGCATTTTCCTGAAGCTGATCGCCGACGCGCTGGAGGCCGCCGCTTCGCTCGCCGAACGCGGCGCCGACATGCCCATCCCGGGGCGCACGCACGGCCAGCACGCGCTGCCGGCGACGTTTGGCTACAAGGTCGCGGTCTGGGTCGACGAGCTGATCCGCCACACCGAGCGCTTCAAGCAGGTAGCGCCGCGCCTCTTCGTCGCGATGCTCGGCGGCGGCGCCGGCACCTATGCCTCGCTCGGCGAGATGGGGCCGAAGGTGCAGGCCGGGATCGGCAAGCATCTCGGCTTCGGCTCGATGACCGTGCCGTCGCGGGTCATCCTCGACCATCTCGCCGAGAACATCTGCATCCTCGGCATGCTGGCGGCGAGTTGCGGGCGGATCGGCCGCGAAATCTACACGCTGATGAAGACCGAGTTCGGCGAGGTCGAGGAGCCGGTGCCGCCGGGCACGGTCGGCAGTTCGACGATGCCGCAGAAGCGCAACCCAAAACTGTGCCAGGACATCATTGCCGCGGCCGCCGAGATCAGGTCGATCGTGCCGCTCGCCTTGGAGGCGATGCAGACCGAGCACGAGGCCGACCGCACCACCAGCCTGATGATGGATTCCGCCGAGAGCCGCGCCTGCATCGCCACCGGCGACATGCTGAGCCGGCTGGTCGAAATCTTCCGCGGGCTGACGCTGCATCCCGAGCGCATGCGCGCCAATCTCGACCTCGGCGGCGGGCTCATCATGGCCGAGGCGGTGATGCTCGACCTCGGCGCCGCGATCGGCCGCCAGCACGCGCACGACGTCGTTTATGATTCGGCGATGGCGGCGGCGGTCGAGAACAAATCGTTCGGCGATCTGCTCGCCGCCGACAAGCGCGTCACCGCGCATCTCGACAAGGCGGCGATCCAAAAGCTGCTCGACCCGACCGCCTATACCGGGCTGTGCGCCCAGATGGCGCGCGACGCCGCGGCGCGCGCTCGGGTGACGGCGAAGGCGATGCGCGAGCGCTGAGCCGAGTGCGCCTCGCGCGCACGCCCGCACGAGGCGAAAAAAGATCAGGACCAAACGTTTGATTTTCCTAGATACCGCTTCCAGAAAACAGGCGGTAACAGGCGAATAGCAGGAGGCGGTTTGCATCGGCAGCGCGGTGGGGGGCGTTGGCTACGTCAGATATGTTCTCTTATTGTTCTCGTCAAGAGGCGGCCGAGCGCCCAAACTCACCGCAGGTTTCGACCCTCTAAAATCTCGACGACCGCCTTATGATTTCCCAGCGCGGCAACATTTGCGGCCGTTTCTCCAAACTCATTCTTGATCAATGCATCGGCCCCTAATTCCAGCAAATATCGCACGGCCTCCGTCTGGCCCCGCATTGCGGCGCCATGCAGTGGAGTATTTCCGAGGTCGCCCACAGCATTAACATCTGCGCCAGCCGCTAGCAGAACCCTCATGTCGTCAAGGGCACCCAAGCGGGCGGTGAGATGCAATAAGGTGTCATCTACCGCTCCCGGCTGGTTTGGGTCCGAAATTTCCAAGCCGAGAAACTCCGGATGGCCGCGATATTTCTTGATAACGGCTGCTAGTGCGGTCTTGAGCGCCGCCATAACAGCTACCCGAGCGCCGCGACGATGGCGTTGACCATCGGGCGCAGGTGGAAATTGTCGGGCGGGGCGACCGCGACCGTGCCGCCGGCCGCCTCGATCGCGGCGGCGACGACCGGGCCGACCGCGGCGAGCTTGGTTTTGGCGAAGCCTTCGGCGAGCGCGTCCTCGCATTTATTGGCGCGCGCGACCTGCTGGAGCCGGCGCAGCTGCGGCGAGCTGGTAAAGGCAATCAAATCGACGCGTCCCGCCGCCATCTCGCGGATCGCGTCGAGCACCCGCGTCTCGTCGGCGGCCGAAGCGTAGCTGTAAGGCAGGACGGGATCGACCTGCGCGCCGGCGCCGCGCAGGAAGTCGACGAGGCCGGGTGGCGCGTCGGGATAAAGCTGCACGGCTACCCGGCGGCCGTGCAGTGTCTCATTTGACAGGGCGGCGATGATGCCGGCCGTCGTCGGCGGCTCGACCGGCAGGTCAGGCCGCAGGCCCAATTCGCGCAGCCGCCGCGCCGGTTTGGGCCCGCGGGTGATCTTTCGCACCTGGCCGAGCGTGGCGACGAATTTTTCGGAGAGGTTGGCCGGCTCGGCGAGCTTAGAGAGACGCCCCAGCCCCTCGCCGGTGAAGATGATGAAATCGTCCGGCGGATTGGCGATGAAACGCTCGATCCACGCGAGCACCGGCGCCGGATCGGCGGCGTCGCGGATCGCCACCAGCGGGCAGCGCACCACCGCGGCGCCGTGCTTTTCCAGCATGCCGGCGAGGAGCTCGATCTCGCGCGTCTCGGGGACGACGATCCGCCGCCCCGCCAGAGCACCTGTCATTCGTCCGCTCCCGCGGAAACGGTTCCGGCCCGCTCCCCCTCCCGGCCACCCAAATCAGCATACTGTCGTTGGGTGGCCGGGAGGGGGAGCGGGCTGGAGCCGAAGGCGGCGCGGAGCGCCGCGACACATGTCAGAGCCTTAGTGCATCAATCCGGCTGCCCAAAGGGCGCCAAACACTACCATAAGCACGGTCAATGCACCGGCGATCTCGCGCATGACGAAAAACGCTCAGCCGGCGAGCCCGTTCCCGGCGACCGCCTGGACCCGCGCGACGCCAGGGTTGCCGACCCCGTCGACGATCACCGTGAGCCGCGCGTCCTGAGGGTAGGTAACGACAACCAGGTCGAGCCGGTCGAGGCGGGTCTCCGTCGGCTCGCAAATGCCGTCGTGCAAGCTCGCCGATCACCGTGATCGCGATCTCAGCCGCCGGCCGATTGCCCGCGATCTGCTCCGCCAGGCTTCGGATGCCGGCGACGCGGTCGCGCTGGGTTGCCGGGGCCGCGAGCATCCGCACGACGCTCCAGCCGTCGCGCGCAAAGCGCACGCAGCGCGACAGAGACGCCTCGGGCGCGCCTTCCGCGGCGGCCTCGGCGTAGGTGCCCAGCGGCAGGGCGCCCGACAGCGTGCCCGCGAGCGCGCGGTCGTAGACGATGACGTTGGCGCTGTCGACGACGTGCCGGGCCGGATCCGACAGCGCGCCGCCGGGCGCGGTTTCGATCAACCAGAGCTGGCCCGGCTGGACGGCGGGCAAAGGCGAGGTTGTTTCGGGATGACGCCGGGCGACGGCGGGACGAGACGGAGCGGCGGCGATAGTTTCGGTGACAGACACGAACGTGCCTCCTTAGCTGCATTTTTCGAGCGCCCGCAAGCTGGCTGCAAATCGGCGCTGTAGAAAAACCTAATTCACATTTTATTTGTCGTCAATGATGATTTTAAAACAGTACGTTACTGTTAAATTGACCCGCGGCTAATACGGCGTCGCGAAAGCACGCCGCCGGTAAGACCACGAAACCGAAAAAAGTCAGATGCCGGGCTTGGCGATACCGAACACGAGGCCCAGCGGGAGGACGACCATCATCGTCAGGATCAGCACAATGGCGAGAGTCCGCTCCGCGCGCGACCATCGCCGCCAATCTTTCGTCCAGTCGCTCATCGCCCTACCCAACTACCAAAACAACTCGCACGCATATGATAAGCATTGCTTTCTAAAGCATGAGTGAACGCACCGCCTGCGGTGCATTGCCGCAGCCTTGCGCACCGCCGAGCATCCCGCGAAAATCGTGCCAATCGTAGGAAGAGCCGCTCATGGCGGCCGCCTCACCGATGACAGGGAAGACACGCCATGCCCACATACATCGCGCTGGCCAACTGGACCGATCAGGGCGCCCGGCAAGTCAAGGAATCGCCGAAGCGCGTCGAACTCGCGCGCAAGACGCTGGAGGAAATGGGCGGCGAATTTCGCTCGCTTTACATGACGATGGGCGATTACGACCTGGTCTTTATCTACGAGGCGCCCGACGACGCGGTCGCCGCCCGCTTTACGCTGGTGCTCGGTCAGCTCGGCACCGTGCGCACGCGCACGCTGAAGGCTTTCCCCGAGGCGGCCTACCGCGAGATCATCAATTCGCTGCGCTAGCCGGGAACGATTACCCGGCATTTACACGTTTTCGCTGGCAAGCCTGCGACATTTTGTCATAGGCTTCTTTTCCCCGGCGGATGCTTGCCGATCGGCTGCGGCGACATCCGCCCGAGATTGGAGCCCCCAATGGACGTCAACACGATCCTGCGCAACAAGGGCCGGTCGGTCGCGATGATCCACTCCGCCGCGACGATCGAGCGGGCCGTTGCGCTGCTGCGTATCAGAGGCATCGGCGCGCTGGTCGTCAGCAATGACGGCGAGAGCGTCGACGGCATCATCTCGGAGCGTGATATTGTCGATGCCCTGTCGCTTTACGGCGGCGAGCTATTGGCGCTTCGGGTGGGCGAGGTGATGACCCGTGCGGTCGTGACCTGCAACCCCGACGACAGCGTCGCCGAGTTGATGGCGGAGATGACCAACCGGCGCATCCGTCACCTCCCGGTGGTGCGCGACGGCCACCTGTGCGGCATCGTCAGCATCGGCGATGTGGTCAAAAGCCGGCTCGACGAAATCGAGCACGAAGCGCATTCGATGCGCGAATTCATCGCCGGCGCCGCCTGATCGCGGCCTGAGCGGGTGTATGACCCGCTCTCTATCGCCCCGCCCCGCCGCCATGCTAGGTGAGCGGCGGAGGCGGGCTAACCATGACACCGCTCGAAGCTGGCCTGCGCGGTAGCGCGATCGCCGTGCTGTTGCTGCTGGCTTTTTTCGGCTGGCGCGACGCGCGCCATGCCGCGATAGCGCGATACTGGATCCTGTTCGTGCTCGGCGCTTCCGCCTATCTGGTGGAATCGGCGCCGGGACTAGCCTCAAGTCAGGCGATCTGGGTGGTGCCGCTGCGTTTGCTCAGCATGTCGACGCCGGGCGTCTTTCTGCTGTGGACATCGGCGAATTTCGACGACTCCTTTACGCCCAGCTGGACGGCGTGGCTGCCGGCTACGGCACTGTTCGGCCTCTCGATATGGGCCGTCCTTTCCGACCGCGAGGTGGCCTGGCGGTTGACACAAGCCGCCGCACTCGTCTTGGTCGGCATCGGGATCTGGCAGTTGCTCGGCGGCCGCGCCGCCGATCTTGTGGAGGGCCGCCGCCGGTTTCGCCTGGTGTTGGCGCTCGGCGCCGGCGCCACGATGGCCGGGACCACCATCCTCGGAATGGTCCGCGATCCGGCAATCCGCGCCCAAGGCGGTGCGATCAGCGTCGGTATCGTCCTGGCCTTGGCGCTGGCGAGCGCGATGTTCCGCCTGGGGTTGCGGCAGCAACCCGAGCTCGCGGCGAAGCCCGCCGGCTCGATCATCGCCGCGCGCCCGCCGACCGACGACATCGATTCCGAAGAGCAGGCCGCGCTCAGCCGCCTGCGGCACCTGATGGAGAGCGAACGAGCCTATCGCGAGGAGAGGTTCGGCGTCGCCGCGCTGGCTACCCGCCTGAACCTCCCGCAGTATCGGCTGCGCCGGCTGATCCATCAGCGGCTCGGGCACCGCAATTTCAACAGCTTCGTCAACGGCTACCGCCTCGCCGAAGCGATCGCCGCGCTCGCCGATCCGAGCCAGACCGAGGTGCCGATCCTGACCATCGCGCTCGACGCCGGGTTCCAGTCGATCGGACCATTCAACCGCGCCTTCAAAGCGCAGACCGGGATGACCCCGAGCGACTTCCGCCGCGACCGCCTGGCGCGGGTCGTGTCGCCCGCGGCGGATTAGCCCGTTCACTGGCCGATTTCGAAAAACGGCCAGCGTTTCGAAAATTCGGCGAGCAGCTTTGGCGAAATCGGCAAGACCGGCTGAGCCCGGAGCACCCAGGGTCGCGGCGCGCCAATCGCCAGCGAGCCCTCGCGATGCAGACGATCTATACAATCCTCTATTGGTCGACCCCCGCGGTGATCGCACTGGCGGCGACCGAGGCGGCGCTCTTATGGGCGATCCGGCGGCACTACGACTGGCGCGCCGGTTTGGCCTCGCTCGCCGATATCCTGGTTCGCGAATACCTGGTTTACGTTTATCTCGCGTTCAGCCCGGTCGCATGGCTGGTGCGCTGGGCCTGGGCGCACAGGGTCGGCACCGTACCACTCGGCACCGCGAGCTCGATCGCGATGCTCTTTGTCGGACAGGAGTTTTGTTACTACTGGTTCCACCGCTGCAGCCACCGGCTGCGGCTGCTCTGGGCGAACCATGCGGTTCACCACTCGACCAACGAGCTGAACCTCTCGGCCGCGTTCCGTTTCGGCTGGACCGGCCGGCTTATCGGCCTTACGGCGTTCTTTGTCCCGCTGATGTGGCTCGGTTTCGCGCCGCGCGCCGTGCTCATCACCCTCAACCTCAATCTGCTCTACCAGTTCGTGCTGCACGCCGACTGGATCCCCAAGCTCGGCCCGCTCGAGTGGGTGCTCAACACGCCGTCGCATCACCGCGTCCACCACGCCGCCAACCCGGAGTACCGCGATCGCAATTACGGCGGCGTGTTGATCATCTTCGACCGGCTGTTCGGAACTTTTGCCGCGGAACAAGACCACGTGCGGTGCAGTTTTGGCCTGGTCGAGCCGTTGCGCTCCTACAACCCGGTGCGCATCGCGTTCCATGGCTTCGTCGCGTTGGCGCAGGATCTGTGGCGGGCACGAAACTGGCGCGACCGCGGCCGCGCGTTGGTGATCGTCCCTTGAACGCGGTCAGATCACATCAAAATGGCGAACGAGGGCGAAGATCGTCATGCCGAACGCCACAGCGGCGATCGGCAGCAGAATTTGCGCGGCGGCGACTGTTCCCCTCATCCGCCCGGTCTGCGCGGCGAAGTCGCGGCCGAGCCACTCGCTCAAGGAATTCGGTTCGGCCGGATCGGTGTTGCCCGACCGGTGACGCCGGGCAATTAGCCCCAGGAGCAACGGCAGGCCCACGGCGATGACGATAAACAGGCTGACGATGGCAAGGGCCAGCGAGGTGTAGCCGGCGCCGAAAAATCCCCAGACCGAGAAGATCAGCCACACCGCCAACGCGACGATAATCGCGTAAAGCTGGCTCGGCAGACCTTGCGACACGGACCGGTTCGAGCGGGGATCGTCAATCGTCATGCCCTTTGCAACAACCGCATTTCCGCGCGGTTCCTTCCGCCCGCCCGCGACATCTTCCTCCAGCATTGCCCGGACATGCGGCTTGCGGCTCAATGGCGCGGCAACCGGAAAAGGCCGGGGATGAACAACCTTCTCGCAGATTTGCGCATCGTCGAATTCTCGGCCTTCGTCGCGGCGCCGCTGGGCGGCATGACGATGGCGCAGTTCGGCGCCGAGGTGATCCGCATCGACCCGCTCGGCGGCGGGATCGACCATAACCGCTGGCCGGTCACCGACAGCGGCGCGAGCCTTTACTGGGCCGGGCTCAACAAAGCCAAACGATCGGTGGCGTTGGCGCTCGACAAGCCCGAGGGACGCGAGCTGGCGAAGGCAATCGCCACCGCGCCCGGGCCGGGGGGCGGGATCGTCCTGACCAACTTGCCGCCGCTCCCTGGCCTCGACTATGCGAGCCTCAAGGCGGCGCGAGCCGATGTCATCATGCTGCGCCTCGTCGGCAACCGCGACGGATCGGCGGCGGTGGACTATACGGTCAACGCGGCGAGCGGGTTTCCGCTGGTCACGGGGCCGGGGGATGGGAACCCGGTCAACAACGTGCTGCCGGCCTGGGACGTCGCCACCGGGCTCTACCTCACGACCGCGCTGCTCGCCGCCGAACGGCACCGGAGCCGCACCGGCGACGGCCAGGAAGTCGTCGCCGCGCTCGCCGACGTGATGCTCGCGATGGTCGGGCACCTCGGCTATATCGGCGACGTCCAGATCAACGGCCGCTCGCGGCCGGCGCTCGGCAACGACCTTTACGGCAGCTTCGGCCGCGATTTCGCCACCAGGGACGGGCGGCGGGTGATGATCATCGCGCTGACCCCGCGCCAATGGCGCGCGCTCGGCCGCGCCACCGGCCTCGCCGACACCCTCGCCGCGATCGGGCCGCGGCTCGGCGTCGATCTCGACACCGAGGCGGGCCGGTTCGACGCGCGCGACGCGATCGCCGCGATCGTCGCACCGTGGTGCGCAGGCAAAACCCTGGCCGAGATCGAGCAGGTCTTCGCCGGCAGCGGCGTGCTATGGGGGCCGTTCCAGGACTTCGTCACCCTGGTCAACCACGACCCACGCTGCTCGACCGCGAACCCGCTCTTCGCCGAGGTCGAACAGCCCGGAATCGGCCGCTATCCGATGCCGGGGCTGCCGCTCGACTTTTCGGCCGCGCCGCGCCAGCCGACCCGCCCGGCGCCGCGCCTCGGCGAGCATACCGACGTGGTGCTGAGCGAAGTGCTCGGCTTGTCGGCGGCGGAAATCGGCCGGCTGCACGATACCGGCCTCGCCGCCGGTCCAGCGCCAATGTGAGGCAGTTCACATTAGCCGTTTGGTTGCGCGCCTATAATAGTCCTGTTGATCGGCCCTTGCCGCGCGAGGTGTGATCGATGACGAACCAGGATCAAGAGATTAAGCGCAAGCTCGCCACCATCCTCGTCGCCGACATCGTCGGCTACAGCAGCCTCACCGCGCATGACGAGGACTGGACGATTCGCGCGCTCGGCGAGTTCCGCAAGATCGTCGACGAGATCATCGCGAGCCATGACGGCCGGATCTTCAGCACGGGCGGCGACAGCGTCCTCGCCGAGTTCGCCAGCCCGGTCGAAGCGGTGCGTGCCGCGGTCGATTTCCAGGAGGCCTCGCGTTCGCGCAATCTGCTGCAGCCGCGCGACCGCCAGCTGCGCTACCGCATCGGCATCAATCTCGGCGACGTCATGGTGCGCGGCAACGACCTCTTGGGCGACGGGGTCAATGTCGCGGCTCGGCTGGAAGGCCTCGCCGAACCGGGGGGTATCTGCGTCAGCGGGACGGTGTGGGACCACATCAACGGCAAATTGTCGATCGGTTACGTCGATATCGGCGAGCAGTCGGTCAAGAACATCCCGCGTCCGGTGCGCGCCTATCATCTGCGCGTCGACGGCAGCGTCGGCGACGCCTCGCAGGCGCTGCAGCCCGCTCGCCCAGGCGCAGCCGGGCCGCGGCTCCCGCTGGCCGCGATGATCGCCAGCGGCGCGGTCATCGCCGCAATTGTCGCCGCCGTCGTGGTCTGGCAGCTCTGGCCAAAGGGCGCGCCGCAGGCGCCGGTGGCCGCGATAACCACACCCCCGGCCGCGGAGCCGCCGCCCGTGACGCCCGTTCAGATCCCACCGGCTCAGATCCCGCCGGCGCCGGCCGCAGCGCAGCCGGCGGCGACGCCTCCAGCGCCGGCGGCGACCCAGCAGCCCGCGCCGCCGCAAACCGCCACAAGCACCAGCACTACGACCCCGCCGCAAACCTTCCGCGATTGCGCGAACTGCCCGGAGATGGCGGTCATCCCGGCCGGTACCTTCCAGATGGGCGCGCCGCCGGGTGAGAACGAGCGCTTCAACGTCTCGGTCAACGAGGCGAACAGCGATCAGCCGCAACACCAGGTGACGATCGCCAAGCCGTTCGCCCTCGCCAAGTTCGACGTCACCCGGGCGGAGTTCGCCGCCTTCGCCAAAGCCACCAATTTTCATGCCCGTCCTGGCTGCCAAACTTTCGCGAACGGCGGCTGGCAGCCGCAGCCGGAAGCAAATTGGGATAGTCCCGGCTTTGCCCAGACCGACCGCGATCCGGTCGTCTGCATGAACCAGATCGAAATCGGCGCCTATATCGCCTGGCTCAAGCACGTGACCGGCAAGAACTACCGTCTGCCGACCGAAGCCGAATGGGAATACGCGGCGCGAGGCGGCACGACGACGGCCTATTACTGGGGTAACGACCCAAAAGATGCCTGCGCGTATGAAAATGTCGGCGACAAGAGCTTTGGCGAAAAATACAACATCGGCACGGTCATTCCGTGCACCGATGGCTTTGCCGACACCGCCCCGGTTGGTTCGTTCAAGCCCAATCCGTTCGGGCTGTACGACATGCTCGGCAATGTCTTCGAGCTGACCGCCGATTGCTGGAACGACAGCTACGCCGGAGCACCGAGCGACGGGTCGGCCTGGACGAGCGGCGATTGCACCAAGGTCGTCGCCCGCAAGGCATCGTTTGGAGTGACGCGCTCATGGGTATTCCGCGCCGATAACCGCTTTGCGGAAACCGACATCGGCAAGCGCAACCGCTTTGGCTTCCGTGTCGCGCTCAGCTTGCCCTGAGCTGCGAAAAAATGGCGCTGGGTTGCAAGAAATCGCTTGCCTCGGGATTGTCATAATCCGTAGTTACGCCGCTTCCTGAAAGTCAGGGGATCGTCTTCCGATGACGTCGCTGAGTTTGGGGGCAGTTTCAGCGCCCGCGGAGAATGGATTCGACGGCTCTCCGATCTTTGCCGGAGCACGGCGCGCGCCGGTCCTCCCCGAGCGGTTCCTTGTGCCACCGGGCTTCACCTGGGGCGAATTTCCCACCGACGACGGCGCGGTGCTGCGCTGGGGCTATCTCGCCGCTCCAAATCCGTATGCCGAATGCGTCCTGGTCGGCGGTTTCGGCGATTTCGTCGAGAAGCAGTTCGAGACGGTCCGCGATCTCGCCGCCCGCGGCCTTTCGGTATGGTGTCTGGACTGGCGCGGCCAGGGCGGCTCGACCCGGCCGAAACGCTGGCCACACCGCCCGCGCGCCCGCCGTTTCGAGCGCGACGCCGCCGAGCTTGCCGCCTTCGCCGCCGCCAAGCTGCAATCGGGATTGCCGCGGGTGCTGATCGCGCATTCGATGGGCGGCGCGATCGCCTTGCTCTGCCTGCGCCGCCACCCCGGCCTGTTCCAGGCGGCGATCCTGTCCGCGCCGATGCTGGGTCTGTTGACCGGGCGGACGCCACCGACGTTGTTGCGCGCGGTGACCGGCCCGGCGCGGCTGACACCGCTCGGCCTCTGCCGGCTCCCGGGCACCTATCGCTGGCGGCCGGGCAGCCCGCCGACGCCGGAGCGCAGCCGCATTTCAAGCGACGCCGAACGCTGCCGCATCCGCTTTGCCTGGGTCTCGAGCGAACCGACCTTGCGCCTCGACCAGCCGACCTATGGCTGGCTCGACCCGGCGCTGGCGCTCATCGCGCGGATCGGCAAGCCAAGCTTCCTCGCCGCGATCAAGACGCCGATTCTCTTGGGCAGCGCCGGGCGCGAGCATGTCGTCTCCCCGGCGGCGCATCACCGCGCCGCCCGGCGACTGCCCGATTGCACGCTCGTGGAACTGCCCGACTCCAAGCACGAGCCGTTCATGGAGCGCGATGCGATCCGCGACCAATGGTTCGAGGAGATCGACCGCTTCCTCGCCGACCAACTCGGCGGCGAAGCCGGCGACCCTCTTAGTTCACGTTGCGCGCCGCCGTCCAATAGGCGACGGGAGACGCACCCGGCCGTTGCACCCTGACCAAGCCGTTGGCGGCCGGGTCGACGACCACGACATCCTCGCCCGGCTTGAAGACGACGCATCGCCCATCGGCGACCGCGGCGGCGAGCTTGTTGTCGAACGTCACGCTCATCCCCTGGAACAGCAGATCGAGCACGTCGTTCTTGTCGCGGCAGCCCCAGGCGGCCTCGCGCGCGATGCGGTGGGGCGCCTCGGTCGCTGCCGCGGGAACCGCGGCGACGCTCTCCGCCGTGGCAACGGACATCGGTGCGGTAGCGGCAAGGGTCAAAGCGGTCAGGAACACTGCGCCAACGCGTGACATCGGGTCCCTCACTGGTGGCTGAACTGGATCGGGGGGAGCCGTGCCTCAGCCCAGCGCGGCGAGGGAGAGATGGTGTTGTTCAACCGCATTGCATCTGGGCGCAAACCGCATGACGGCTGCGGCGTCGGCGCCTCTTGAAAGACATGGTTAAGCGACAGGTGGACCGGATTATCCGTCTTATCGGCCGCATAAGGAGTGGCGCGGGCGAGCGGGCTTCGCTCGACCTTGCTTCCCTGAAAAAACGAACGGTCAGCTGCGCGGGGCGTGCTTCGAGAGAATGCGCTGCAAGGTGCGGCGGTGCATCTTCGAGCGCCGCGCGGTCTCGGAGACGTTGCGGTCGCACAGTTCGAAGATGCGCTGGATGTGCTCCCAGCGCACCCGGTCGGCCGACATCGGGTCCTCCGGCGGCTCCGGGGTCGCGCCTTCGAGCGCCAGCAGCGCGCGCTCGACCGCGTCGGCGTCCGCCGGCTTCGGCAGATAGTCGATCGCGCCGGCCTTCACCGCCGCAACCGCGGTGGCGATATTGCCGTAGCCGGTCAGCATGACGATGCGCGCTCCCGGCCGCGCCTCGCGCAAGGCGCTGACAACGTCGAGGCCGCTGCCGTCGCCGAGGCGCAGATCGACAACGGCGAAAGCCGGCGGATTGGCGGTCGCGGCGGCGATGCCGCTCGACACGCTGTCGCCGGTCGCGACGATAAAGCCGCGCCGCTCCATCGCCCGCGCCAGCCGCTGGCACAGCGGCGCGTCGTCATCGACGATCAGGAGCGTACGCTCGGTTTCCGCCAGCCCTTGCAGCGGAGCCGCCAAGCCTTCGGTACTACTCATGCGGGTTGCCTCTCTGTCCCGGTGCGCGAACCGCCCGCCTGCGCTCGCGCCGCAGTCTGCAAATTGGCACGGTTCCACGAAATGGCAACATGCGCGCCGCCATCAATAAGGTTATCGAAGGCGAGCGTGGCGCCGCTGCGCTCCAACAGGCTCTGCGCGATAAAAATGCCCAGCCCCATGTGGTCTTGGTTGCCCGACCGGGTCGAAAGATAGGGCTCGCCAAGCCGACCCAGCAGATGCGGCGGGAAGCCAGGCCCATCGTCGGCGATCTCGACCGTGACCGCGTCGCGATCCCAACTGGTGGTGACGCTGACCTCGTGGCGGGCGAACTGCACCGCGTTCTGAATGAGGTTGTTGAGCCCATGCATGATCTCCGGGCTGCGCTGCACCAGCGGCTCGTCCTCGGCCGCCGCCGCCGTCGTCGCGAAGATGAGGCGAATCCGGGCGTCGTGATAGAGCGCGCCGGCGGCTTCGACCAGCGCCGAGATCGGCATTCTCTGGTAGGGCGAGCCGCCATCCTCCTCGGGCTGATGCGCCAGCTCGGCGAGGATGTGGCGGCAGCGCTCCGACTGGCTCAACAACAGCGCCGCGTCCTCGGCATGCGGCGACGACGCCGGCAAGTCGCGCGCCAGCTCCTTGGCGATCACCGCGATCGTCGCCAGCGGGCTGCCGAGCTCGTGCGCCGCCGCCGCCGCCAGCGCGCCGACCGCCGAAACGCGCTGCTCGCGCGCCAGCGCGAGCTGGGTCGCCGCCACCGCGTCGCGCAAGCGCCGCGCCTCCTGCGCCACCGACAGGGTGTAGCCGCCGATGAAAAGCGTCGCGATGACCAGCGCCACCCAGATGCCGAGCACGAGGTCGGACGGAAAGACGAACGGCGTCTGGCGCCAGGGCAATGGGTCATGCACCAGAGCAAGAACGGTGATGCCGATGACGGCGAGCGTCGCCAGCGCGATCACCGGGCGTTGCGACAATGCCGTGGCGGCCACGGTCACCGGCGCCAGCATCAGGATCGAAAACGGGTTTTCCAGCCCGCCGGTCAGGTACAAGAGGATCGCCAGCTGCAGCGTGTCATAGGCGAGATAAAGCGCGGCGGCGCGCTCGCCCAGCCTGGTTCCGGCGCGGTGATAGAGCACCGAGCCGAGATTGAGCACCACCGAGCAACCGACGACGATCAGCGCCGGAAAGAGCGGCAGGCGGAAGCCGAGAAAGAAATGCACGATCAGCAAGGTCAGCGCCTGGCCGGTGACCGCAACCGAGCGGATCAGCACCAGGCGGCGCAGGCTGATGCGGTCGAAGGCGGTGCGCGCCTCGGCCGGCGTGGCCATGGTGGCGACTGTCATGCGTTCCCTCTGGCCGTCATGGCCGGGCTTGTCCCGGCCATCCAATCTCAGATGAGTTGATCATAAAGATCGCGCCATTCTGGATTTTGTGGTCCGAGATGATGCGCAGCTTCCAGCGCCTAGGCCAGTGCTTGATATTATGCTCGCGCTGTATCGCTGCGAGGATGTGCTGGTAACGCTCAACTAAAACCAGCCGCTTGAGGCCATACCGCCTGGTGAACCCATCGAGCATCCCCTCCCGGTGCTCCCAGATGCGCCGGGGAAGATTACTGGTCACGCCAACGTACAATGTGCCGTTAGGCCGGTTTGTCATGATATAGACCCAACCTGCCATTAGGTCGGCAGCCTCCGGAACCCGTTTCGGCGCCCGTTGGATGGCCGGGACAAGCCCGGCCATGACGTCTGAACAATAATCATCGCGTCTAACATCGCCATATAGAGCCGATGCCCGAGCCCGTCATCATCGTCGAGAATCTCGTCAAGCGCTACGGCAAGACACTGGCCGTGGGCGGGATCAGCTTTTCCGTCGAGCGCGGCGTCACCGCGGCGCTGCTCGGCGGCAACGGCGCCGGCAAGACCACGACCCTGGCGATCCTGCTCGGTCTGCTGCTGCCGACGCGAAGGCAAGGTGCGGGTGCTCGGCGAGGATATGCTGCGGCACCGCTACCGCGTGCTGCCGCGGATCAATTTTTCATCGCCTTATGTCGACCTGCCGCACCGGCTGACCGTGCGGCAGAACCTTTCGGTCTATGCCCGGCTGTACGGCATTTCGCGCCCGCGCGAGGTGATCGATCGCCTCGCCAACGACCTGCAGATCACTCGCTTCCTCGACCGGCCGGCGGGCAAATTGTCGTCGGGGCAGAAGACCCGCGTGGCGCTCGCCAAGGCGCTGCTCAACGAGCCCGAACTGCTGCTGCTCGACGAGCCGACCGCCTCGCTCGACCCCGATACCGGCGACTGGGTGCGCTCTTATCTCGAAGCGTACCGGGCGCGCACCGGCGCGACGATGCTGCTCGCCTCGCACAATATGGGCGAGGTCGAGCGGCTGTGCTCGCAGGTGATGATGATGAAGGCCGGGCAGATCGTCGACCGCGGCAGCCCCGACGAGCTGATCGGCCGCTATGGCCGCACCAACCTCGAAGAGGTGTTCCTGCACATCGCCCGCGCGCCGGAATTCGAGACGGAGCCGGCGCAATGACCGCGTTCTCGCTGGGCCGCGTGTGGGCGATGATGCTGCGCTACCTCTATATCCTGCGCAGCTCGTGGCCGCGCACCCTGGAGCTGCTCTACTGGCCGACCCTGCAAGTGCTGATCTGGGGGTTCATGAGCCAGTTCTTCGCGCAGAACAGCTCCTATGTCGCGCGCGCCTTCGGCGTGCTCTTGGGCGCGGTGATGCTGTGGGATTTGATGTTCCGCAGCCAGCTCGGGCTGTCGATCTCGTTTCTCGAGGAGATGTGGTCGCGAAATCTCGGGCATCTCTTCGCGACGCCGCTGCGCGCCTACGAATGGGTCGTCTCGCTGCTGGCGATGAGCGTCATCCGGGTGATGATCGGCATCGTCCCGGCGGCGCTGCTGGCGATCCCGCTCTACCATTATTCGATCTTCGCGATGGGGCTGCCGCTCCTCGCTTTCGTCGCCGCGCTGATGGCGATGGGCTGGGCGCTGGGCCTGGCGATCTGCGGCCTCATCCTGCGCCACGGGATGGGCGCCGAAAGCCTCGCCTGGACGGTCATCTTCGCGCTGTCGCCGGTGAGTTGCGTCTATTACCCCGTGTCGATCCTGCCCGGCTGGCTGCAGCCGGTCGCCTGGAGCCTGCCGCAGACCTATGTGTTCGAGGGCATGCGCACGGTGCTGTTCCAGCACGTCTTCCGCACCGACTATTTCTTCGCGGCGATCGGCCTCGACCTCGTCTACCTGGCGATCGGGATCACCATCCTGTTTCTCGCGTTCCGCGACGCCCGCCACCGCGGCGCGCTGATGCAGATGGGTGAGTAAGGCCTAAGCAGGACCGCTGACCCCGGCGTCAGCAAAGGTAGCCATCCCGGTGTGGCAGGCGATTGCGGCCTTGAGAATGCCGATCGCCAGCGTCGCGCCGGAGGCTTCGCCGAGGCGCATGCCGAGATCGAACAGCGCGTGCTTGCCGATCTTCTCTAGCAAAAGCCGGTGGCCCGGCTCGGCCGAGACATGGGCGACGATGCAATGGTCGAGCGCGTGCGGGTCAGCAGCGAACAGCACCGCCGCGGCCGCGGTCGCGACGAACCCATCGAGCACCACCGGCACTCGGCCCACGCGCGCCGCCAGGGTGGCGCCGGCGATCGCCGCCAGCTCGTAGCCGCCAAGCCGGCGCAGCATTTCGAACGGATCGCCCGCCCTCGCGTGCCGCTCCGCCTGCCGCCGCGACGACGCTGCGCTTGTTGTCGAGCACGGCGCCGGCCACACCTGTGCCGGGCCCGGTCCAGTCCTCGGCGCTGCCGCCAAAGAGCGCCAGGCACAACGCAGCCGCCGAGGTGGTGTTGGCGATGCCCATCTCGCCCAGCGCGATGATGTCGAGCCCGGGCTCGACCGCCATCATCCCGTACGCCATCGCCTTGGCGCATTCCGCATCCGACATGGCCGGGACATCGACGATGTCGGCGGTGGGCTGATCGAGGTTCATCTCGTAGACCCGCAGATCGGCGTCGACGATTTTGCAGAGCTGGTTCACCGCCGCGCCGCCGGCGACGAAGTTCTGCACCATCTGCGCCGTCACCGCCGCCGGATAGGCCGAGACCCCGTGCGCGGCGACCCCGTGATTGCCGGCGAAGACGCTGGTACGCGGGTGGTCGAGGCGCGGCGGGTGGCGGCCCTGCCAGGTGGCGAGCCAATGCGACAATTCCTCCAAGCGCCCGAGCGCGCCCGCCGGCTTGGTCAGCTGGCGCTCGCGCAGCATCGCCGCGGTGCCGGCCTCGAAATCGGGGCCGGGCAGATGCGCCATCAGCGCGCGGATTTCATCGAGGCTCGCCGGCGCTTCCGGCATGCATGTCTCCTTCCAGTAGCCCCTCACCCCTCCCACGCCTTCGGCGCGGGTCCTTCCGTCTCCCCGCCGGCGGGGAGAGGATCGGGGTGAGGGGTAAATTCCCCGAGCTACATCTATCAGCAAAACGAACTATGGTCGCGGCGATGAACGGCCTATCCGGCATCTTCGCGCAATTCCTCACCGCGACAACGGTGCTGACCCGGCTGCCGGTCGCGCCGCGAGATCAGAGCGACACGCCGAAGGAAGGCCTGGTGGCGGCCTGCTGCTGGGCGTTCCCAGTGGTCGGCGCCGGGGTCGGTTTTATCGCCGCCGGGGTGATGATGCTGGCAACCCTCTTCGGCCTGCACAACGCCGCCGCCGCGCTGCTCGGCCTCGTCGCCGCCGGTCTCGTGACCGGAGCGATGCACGAGGACGGGCTCGCCGATACCGCCGACGGGTTCGGCGGCGGGCACACGCGCGAAGAAAAGCTCGCAATCATGCGCGACAGCCGCCAAGGCAGCTACGGCATCATCGCGCTCATCGTCACCATCGGGCTGCGCGCGGTAGCGCTGACCGCGATGCCGGACCCCATCGAGGGCGCGCTGGCGCTGATCGCCGCGCATGCCGCGTCGCGCGCCGCGCTGCCGCCGGCGCTCTATCTGATGCACCCGGCGCGCGAGGACGGGCTCGGCGCGACGGCGGGGAAGCCGAGCCTCGGCGCCTTGCTGGTCGCGGTCTCAATCGGCGCGGCGGTGGCGATCGGGATGCTCGGCCCGTGGCGCGGCCTTGCCGCGCTCGCGGCGACGGCGGTGGCGGTCGCCGCCACGGCGGTGCTTGCGCAGCGCCAGATCGGCGGCTACACCGGCGACGTCCTGGGCGCATTCCAACAAGTGGGAGAGATCGTCATGCTGCTGGTGGCGGCGGCGCGATGAGCGGTCCGCAAAATCAAGTGTCGCCGTTCAACCCCGGCGCGGTCGGCGCAGGCGACGCCGGCCGGGAGGCGGTGACGACGCGCTTTTGGTGGGTGCGCCACGCGCCGGTGGCGCATGAGGGCCGCATCTACGGCCAAAAGGACATGCCGTGCGACTGCAGCGACGAGGCGGTGTTCGCCGGCCTCGCCCGCCAATTGCCGAGAAAGGCGGTGTGGGCGGTGAGCAATCTGCGCCGCACCCACGAGACCGCGCAGGCGATCGTGCGCGCCGGCCTGCCCGGCCCAAAGCAGATACCCGGGCCACACGCCCCGGCCATCCCCGACCTCGCCGAGCAAAATTTTGGCGACTGGCAGGGCATGACCTACGAGGAATTACGCCACTCACGCGGCGGCGCGTTCCACCGCTTCTGGCACGCCCCGGCGCACCAGCGCGTGCCCGGCGGCGAGAGCTTTGTCGAGATGATGGCGCGGGTCGACCGGGCGATCCTCGGCCTCATCGAGCAACATCGCGGCCACGACATCATCGCCGTCGCGCATGGCGGCACGATCCGCTCGGCACTCGGAATGGCGCTCGGCCTCGAGCCCGAGCACTGCCTGGCGTTCACGATGGAGAACTGCTCGTTGACCCGCATCGACCATATCGAGGGGCCGGGCATGGGTCACAACTGGCGGGTGATCACCGTCAACCGCCCGCCGAAATAGCGGGGCTGGCGCTCAGCCCGGCTGGGGCATCTTCGGAAAGCGCTGGAGGTCGCCCAGCAGCGCCCATGGCTGTGCGCTGTCGCAATAAATCTGCATCGCCGGCTTGACCGCGCCGGGATTGTCGAGCGTGCCGACCGGGATCATCACCACATCGGTCATGATCGCGGCCTCGATCTGTACCGGCGAGCCACATTGCGGGCAGAAGCGCCGGTAGGTGGCGTTGCCGGTGTCACCCTTCCCCTCGTAGGTGCTTACCGTGCCGGTCATGCTGATCGCCGGTTTCGGCACCGCGAGCACAGAATTGAACGCCGTGCCCGACCCTTTTTGGCATGACGTGCAATGGCACACGCCGACAAAGATCGGCTCTGCCTCGCCGGAGTAACGCACCTTGCCGCACTGGCAGCCGCCCTCGATTTTCATCGCCCGCTCCTCGATCGCCGAAAGTCGCAGTCTATAGCAGATTTTTTGCGCCCCGATGACGGGCGTGCTAGCGTTGCCCTCGCGATGCGACAGGGAAGTCCGGTGCGAGACCGGCGCTGCCCCCGCAACTGTTAGGGCGAGTTCCGCGGCAGTGGCCACTGGATGGTTTCCATCCGGGAAGGCGCCGCGGGCGACGACCCCGAGCCAGGAGACCTCCGCTTCGCCGCTGAAACGGCACGATTCCTCGGGCGGAGGAGGAGCCTTTGTCATTCAAGGCGGGTGGATTGCCCGCGATCACCCTGGTTCTCGGCGGCGCGCGCTCGGGCAAGAGCCGCTTTGCCGAGGCGCTCGTCACCGGCGCGGCCAATTCCGGCACCTACATCGCCACCGCCGAGGCCGGCGACGCGGAGATGGCGGACCGCATCGCTCACCACCGCCTGCATCGCGGCGACTTTTGGCGCACCGTCGAAGCGCCGCTCGATGTCGCCGCGGCAATCCTCGCGCATGCCGACCCGGCGCGGCCGGTTTTGCTCGATTGCCTGACGTTGTGGTTGTCGAACCTGCTCGGCGCCGGGCGAGTCGTCGAGCACGAGACCGAAGCGCTGCTCGGCGCGATGCGCGATGCGCGCGGCCCCGCCGTGCTGGTCGCCAACGAGGTCGGCATGGGCCTGGTGCCCGAAACCCCGCTTGGCCGGCAGTTCCGCGACGCGGCCGGCCGGCTCAACCAGGCAGTTGCCTCGGTGGCCGACCGCGTCGTCTTTGTCGCGGCGGGACTGCCGCTGGTGTTGAAGGGAACCGCCTGATGCGCCGCATCCCCGCGACCATCGTCACCGGTTTTTTGGGGGCCGGGAAAACCAGCCTGGTGCGCCACCTGATCGGCGCGGCGGCGGGGTATCGGCTGGCCATCATCGTCAACGAGTTCGGCGAACTCGGCATCGACCGCGAGCTGCTGCTCGGCTGCGGCGACGAAACCTGCGCCGACGACGACATCGTCGAGCTGGCGAACGGGTGCCTGTGTTGCACGGTCGCCGACGACTTCTTGCCGACCCTGACCAAACTCATCGAACGCGACGCGCCCCCGATCATATCCTGATCGAGACGTCCGGCCTCGCGCTGCCGAAGCCGCTGGTGCAGGCCTTCGCCTGGCCGGAAATCCGCACCGCGACGACGGTCGACGGCGTGCTGACCGTGATCGACGCCGCCGCGCTCGCCGCCGGCCGCTTCGCGGACGATCCCGCCGCTGTCGCCGCACAGCGCGCCGCCGACCCGTCGGTCGATCACGACAACCCGCTCGAGGAAGTGTTCGGCGACCAGCTCGCCTGCGCCGACCTCGTCATCCTCAACAAGACCGACCTCGTCGCGGCGGCCGAGCTGGCGCGGCTGCGAAAGGAGATCGCGGTGCGGCTGCGCCCGGGCGTGCGGCTGATCGAAGCGCGCGACGGCAAGGTCGCGCCCGGCGTGGCGCTCGGTCTCGACGCCGCGGCCGAGGACGATCTGGCCGCGCGGCCCTCGGTTCACGAGCTCGAAGGCGAGCACGATCACGACGATTTCGACAGCTTTGTCGTGACGCCGGCCCCGTCGGCGACGAAGGCGCCTTCCGCGACCGGCTCGCTGCGGCGATCCGCGCGCATGACATCCTGCGGGTGAAAGGCTTTGTCGACGTGCCCGGCCGCGACCGGCGGCAGATCGTCCAGGCGGTCGGCGACCGGGTGCAGCACTATTTCGACCGCCCCTGGGAGCCGGGCGAGACGCGTGCGACGCGGCTCGTGGTGATCGGCAAGAAGGGCCTCGACCGGGCCGCGATCGTGGCGGCGCTTGGGGCCGTGGGAGCACGACAGTGACATTTTCTTTCGTCATTCCCGCGAAGGCGGGAATCCAGGGCAACCGCTTCGTCGCTCGCCCCTGGCCTCCCGCCTTCGCGGGGGTGACGAGAAAATATCAGATGCACCTTCTCGCCACCGAGCCCGGCATCATCGCCGACGGGTCGGCGGCGGTCGATCTTGCCCAGACCCCGGGCGACATCGTCGTGCTGGCGAGCGCCGACACCGAGATCGCGCTGCTCGCCGCGGCGCAGAAATCGCGCCGCGCCACGGACCCGGAAGCACCGAGCCTGCGCCTTGCACCGATCCTGCGGCTTGGCCACAACCTCTCGGTCGATCTCTACATGGAGGTGGCCGCCAAGGCGAAGCTGGTGGTGGCGCGGCTGCTCGGCGGCAGCGGTTATTGGCCTTACGGGATCGAGCGCCTGGTCGAAACCTGCCGCGCCAATGACATTCCGCTTGCCCTGTTGCCGGGCGACGACAAGCCCGACCCCGAGCTGGCCGAGCGGTCGACCCTGCCACCCGAGGCCAGCCGCCGGCTGTGGCGCTACCTCGCCGAGGGCGGACCGGCGAACGCCGACAATTTTTTGCGCTACGCCGCGTCGCTAATCGGCCACGAGACCGAATGGGCCGAGCCCTCGCCGCTCTTGCGAGCCGGGCTCTATTGGCGCGACAAGCCACTACCGAGCCTTGCCGACATCGAAGCGGAGTGGAGAGGCGACGGGGGCATCGTCCCGATCGTCTTCTACCGGGCGCTAGTGCAGTCCGGAAACACCGCGCCGGTCGACGCGCTAGTAACGGCGCTCGCGGCGGGCAAGCTGCGGCCACTGCCGATTTATGTCCACAGCCTCAAGGACGGCGAAGCCACGGCGCTGATCGCCGAATGCTTCGCCGCACACCCGCTCGCGGTCATTCTCAACACCACCGGGTTCTCGGTCGCTGCGTCAGGGGGCGACGACCCGCTGCGCGCGGATTGCCCGATCCTGCAGGTGGTGTTCTCCGGCGGCGATGAAGATGGTTGGCGCGCAGGCACGCAGGGGCTGGGCCCGCGCGATCTGGCGATGAACGTGGCGCTGCCCGAGATGGACGGAAGAGTGCTGACCCGGGCGGTGTCGTTCAAGGCTCCCTTGGGCCGCGACCCCGAGACCGAGGCCGATCTGGTTGGATACAAACCGGTCGCCGACCGCATCGCCTTTGTCGCCGAGCTCGCGCGCAACTGGACGCGGCTCAAGGCGAAGCCACCGGTCGAGCGGCGGGTCGCGATCATCCTGGCAAACTACCCGAACAAGGACGGGCGCATCGGCAACGGGGTCGGGCTCGACACCCCGGCCTCGGCGGTGGCGATCCTCAAGGCACTGAACGCTGCCGGGTATCGGGTGCCGATATCCCGGAAACCGGCGCCGATTTGATGGAGCGGTTGCTCGCGGGTCCGAGCAATGCGAGGCCGCAAGCGCCCGCGGAAGAGCGCCTTCAGCTCAACGCCTATTCGGCCGTGTTCGCGACCCTCCCCCGCTCGGTGCAGCAACGGGTCACGGCGCAGTGGGGTTCGGCCGAGCGCGACCCGTTTTTCCATCCGAGCCGGCTCGATTGCGGGCATTTCGGCATTCCCGGCTTCCGCTGCGGCAA
>CAVZCJ010000023.1:0-114253 GCA_963773625.1 uncultured Alphaproteobacteria bacterium
GGCCTTGAGCTTCCTATTCGCTACCCCCCAGCCGAACACCGTCTTGAGTGCCGAGAGGTCGCTGTGCTTCACGGTTCCGGCTTTGAGGGGCCTGCCTGTCTGCGGGTGAAGTGATGCGAGGCGGTGATCCTTGAAGCGCAGCGCGTCCTCAGTGGTGACCCGTGTTGCGTCATCATGGCGGAGGAAGGCGACGAACGTGCGGACTGTGTTCCGGTAACCCTCGTAAGTGCTTGGCTTCCTTCCCGCCGCCTTGGCCTCGCGCCACCAATCCTCAAGGAGCACCGTGAGTTTCACCGCAGCGCTAGCGGCACTAGCTGGCAACGACGGCTGGCGGCGGCCTCACGCCCACCACCCGCCCAATCGGGGAACCGAGCGGCCTTAGGGTCGGGCGTATAGTCCCCCGCAGCGTTCCTCTGGCGGTTCGCGAAGGCGTCTTGAAGGGCCTGCGCAAAGGCACCGAGCAGCACCGGGCGGCATTCGGGGTCAACCTCGGCTATCCCCTTGGTGAGCAGCAGGCGGTCAACCAGCGGACCAAGGACCTCCTCAAGCCCCTCCGCCTCGGTTGCCTCGCTAAGGTGCTGCGCGGCGATGGCGAATGCTAACTCGGGCTCCTCCGGGAAGCTCGTTGGGCCGCTCAATGACCCACCTACCCGTTGCTGGATCATGGGTAGCCGCAAGGTCCCGCTCTCTTCGACCGTCCGCCCAGCCCGCGTTTCCCCTTGCCGCAGAATGCGCCGCACAAAGCCGCTAAGTGTAAACTGGCCTTTCCCCGTCCTGTGTGCCGCCACGAGCGCCCGTGCGGAACGCCCGTACAGTCGCGCCGTCAGCTACGCGCAGGTTCAGTTGCTTACCGGCCCCAAGAAGCAAGCTGTTTGGCTAGTTCGGCAAAAGGATTGAATGGGGTAGGAATACCGGCCATCGCCATAAACGATTTAGTCCATGTAAGCCGGAAGCGAATGAACAATTTCAAGTTATCGGAATTTGAAAGGTAGCCCGCCGATGTATTAAGTGGCGGCTTTAAAAATTCATGGCCCTGATGATCTGCGCGAAAATGACTTCCACCGCCAGCTGAGATGTAAACATTCGTACAGACGATAGCTATGAATTCTTCTTCATTGGTGTAATCACTATCTTCAGTCGGAACGTGATTGGCTTTTCCTTGCATGTCGCGAAGGGCGTGAATCATTTTGTGGAACAAAACCATATGGGCCGTGTAAGCCCGTGGCCCGCATCGCAGCCTGATTTTAAATAGGCATCAGGGTCGAAAATGTATGTCAACATCGCTCCCGACGCCGGCGCCCCTTACGCCAAACGGGACGACGTCATAACGCTCATCCTCAAAGGTGGCGGGGTTGTCTTTGTCGCCCCGGTACAGCGTCGCAGGGCCGGGCCCTGCTCCCTTCGGTGCTTGATCTAGTAACTTTTTCGCTACCGTTTCCGCGTTGCATTTGCCCGAGTTGAATACGTCTTTCGCGTTCCGGGGTACGAAATTGAGATCTCGCTTCGTCTTTTTAACCAGGTCAATGATCGCGGCACCAGCAGGGTTACCCGCGACCGTCCCGTAAATGCCGTACATCTTCAGGCGATAATCCCATTCGCCTCCGATATAAATCTCACCCATTAGCGCTCTCCTGCAGCAAACGCGGTACTTGCGGGGCAAGTGCGCCCGGCCCGTGGACAAAGTTGCTTCAGTCGCAAAAATGTGCGCGCAAGATGAATAGCATTTGATCGTATTTAGTAAAAGTGAATACGCCGATGTCTATATCGACGGGTTCTACAATCCCGTCCGGCGCCATTCTGCCCTCGACTTCACAAGCCCGGTCTCAGTTCGAAAAAAAACGGCCCCCGAATGAGCCAAATGCCTCTCAACTAAAGCGGGGCAAGTCCACGGCGGTATCCCTTGCGGGCCACCGACCACGTCAGGCCTCGCACCTCTGCGGGCGCATCGATGCGTTGCATCGCCTCAAGCAGCGGCTTCAAGCTCACCCCTCGGCCGTAGCTCTGACCGACACTCCCGCTCCCAGCATGGCCGGTGATCGCGTCGTGAAACTCCTCAGGCACCCCTGCATCGCGGGCCATGCGCTTGAAGGTATGGCGGAATGAATGGAAGACCTTGCGGCGATCCGTGATGCCCGCCTCCTTGCGGAGATAGCGGCCGAACCACTTGGACCACGGCGCCGAGAGAGGCCTGCCTTCCTGCACTGTCTTTAAGCCCGGCCACAGCGGACCGCCTGGCTTAGGCCCCCGCGTCGAGCAGCGATTGGCGATAGCCGAGCAATCCCGCCCGTACTAACTCAGGGTGCGCCGGCACCTTGCGAACCGAGGAGGCAGTCTTCACCCCGCGCCGCCCATCTCGCGCCGTGATGTCGAATAGCCAGCCGCCTGTCTCCTCGTCCTGCCGCAGGTCCTCGATGCGTAGGCCTGCCATCTCCTCAAGGCGCATGCCCGAAAGCAAGGCGATGAGCGGGAACCAGAAGGCGGCCTCTCCTCCGCCGGCTTTTGGCCGCTCCCCTTTCGTGAAGACCCCCGCACCGAAGAGGAGCGCGAGGTCCGAACGCTGGAACGGCTCGCGGCCTTCCTCCGTGCGGCCATCGACCCAGAGCTTCATGTCCTTGCCGAACGGGTTGACGTAGCCAGGGGTGTGATCGAGCAGCCCCTCCCGTTGAGCGTAGCTGACGACCGCCGCCAGCATGGTGATGCTCTTGTTGATGGTACTGGCGCCTCGGACCTCGTAGCGGCTGAGATCGCGTTGCAGGAGCTTGGGCAGCGGCAGCCCTTTAAGGTTCTCCGGCATCCGCTTCGGCAGGCGGGCTAGCGCACGCTGGTACTCGCGGGCATGGGCCTTCGTGATCTCCCCCAGCCGCATGTCGCCATGAAGATCGGTAAACCAGCGGATAGCCGCCTTGGCTTCGAGCACCCCGCTGTGCCCCGGCTTACGAGCGCCGGACGCGCCGCTTCCCTCTTGCCACTGCGCAAAGGCCTCCGAGAGCTTGGGCGTATCAGCCGCGGCGCGGCTTGGGAGGGCGCAACAGAAGGCGTCTTGACGATCTCCCCCTCTTGCCGCCGCAACATCGCCTCGTAGGCCCTGAGCGTGCCTCGCAGTACCGCCATGCCAGCCTGATGGAAACCTGGCGAGGTCCTGTCAATCGGAATGCCCAGGCGCTGGAATGCCACGGTGGTTTCCGCCATGACGATGCTGGGATCGTGGCGGGCGTAGGCTTGGCGGAACTCGGTGACCATCTCCGCTAGCTGCTCGCCGTACGCAATGAAGTGATCCTCCTGCATGCCTTTGGCCCACGCCTCGGGGAGTGGCACGAGGTCCGGCCATTGCGCTCGCTCCTGCGGGGTCTGAAGCTGCCGCCGGTCATCCCCGTCCTCGCGCTCGGTCTCATCAGCGGCAAGGAGTTCCGCGAAGGTGGCACTCTCAATCTTCGCGAGGTCAGCCGCGCCAAGGGTTGAGCGCTGCGGCGGCTTATCGCTAGGCGGGGCTTTGAGCAGCGCCAGCGCATCATCGATGACGGCCTGCACCTCGGTAGCCTGCCGCAAGTCGAGACGCTTAGCCGCTCTCTCATCATTGGTGCCGAGGGAGCGAACCACCTCACCCTTGAAGCAGCCGGTCTTCGGATTAACCAGGTCAGGAAACGCGGTCCGCACGCTCTCTGGTGCCGGCTTCCCGGCAAGCTCTGTCGGCAGCCGTTTGCGAAACTCGTATATGCCGGAGGACCGCCGCTGCATGTAGGTGAGCCTTGCCATGTGTGCCGCTCCTGCGGAGTACCCTTGTGTAGGAGCAGGCCATCCTTTAACCCTCTGAAACCAAGAGAGTTTACGGCATTCAGCAGCTTAATGGAAAGGCTGGCGTCCCCGGCAGGACTCGAACCTGCGACCCCCGGTTTAGGAAACCGATGCTCTATCCGGCTGAGCTACGGGGACCCCGCGCGCATGCTCTTCTATCATTTGGTCACCCCGTTTGACGAGGCATCGGCGGCGGCGGGAAGCAACGCGCGGTAGCAGGACTCCCGATCACTCGCGGAAAAGCGCGAGAACCCCGTGTTCATCGCGCCGCAGTCCTGCAGAGCATGGCGCCGCGCCGGGTCGGCAGGATAGGCGGCTTGGATCGCGCCCAGCGCATCGCCATGGATCAACGCGCCGCCGACGGCGCCGAACACCATCAGCGCCAGCATGCCCCACATGGTGACGTAGTTCATCGGCATGGTTAGTCCCTCCGGGGATCGAACTCAGCCGATATCCTGCGCAGATCATGGTTAACCGCCGGTCAATTGGAGGCGGTGCGGGACGTCGGGCGGAATGCGGAGCCAAGCCGGGTTGCCCATCCGGCAAGGCCGACATGCCCGCTGCCCGACGCCGCGCGGCTTGACCCGAACCGAAGTGCATAGTACGGCACATGCGGTGGCTCAATGCCACTAAGCGGTGCCGCGGGGCGCCTCTGACGGGGCAAACCCCGCTCGATTTGGGAGGAACGTTGATGACGGACGCCAGCGCAACTGCTGGGCTATCGGGGTGGCGGGCGATCACGCCTTATCAATGGCTTGTTTTTCTCGTCGTCTGGGCGGGGTGGACGCTTGATGCGGCGGATTTTGGCTTGTTCTCGCTGGTGTTGAAACCGGCGATAACCGAACTTCTCGGTTTTCCGGCGACCGGCGCGCTCGACAAGGGCCAACTCGCGCGATATCGGCAAGTACGGCGGTCTGCTTGCGATGACGGGCCTTCTCGGCTGGGCCTTCGGCGGCTTTATCTTTGGCATCATCGCCGACTATATCGGCCGTGTCCGCGCCCTGATGTTCAGCATCATCATCTTCAGCGTATTTACCGCGCTGCAGGGTGTCTCGCAGCATTTGTGGGATTTCGCGATTTACCGCTTCCTTGCGGGGATCGGGACCGGGGCCGAGTTGATGATCGGCATCCCGCTCTTGGCCGAGACGCTGGGCGACACCTATCGGGCCAAAATCTCGGGAATCATGATGACCGGCGGCGCGATCGGCACGTTCCTCGGCGCCTGGGCCTACGGCCTCGTCGGCGGGTTCGGTTGGCGTGCGGTGTTCTTTGTCGGCGTCGTTCCGGCCGTCCTTTTGGCTGCGATCCGCGGCCGGATGAACGAGCCGCCGCGCTTCGCGAAGGTGCAGGAGCGGCGCGACGCGGTGGCGGCGGGCGGACAGATTCGGGAAGACGACCAGCAGTTCATGCGCTTCGTCCCGCTTCAGCTGTTCACCCCCGAGAACCGTTTCAACACCTTTGTCGGGCTGCTGTTTGGGCTGGGTTCGCTGCTGGCGATCTGGACCACCAATATCTGGCTGCCGACGATCTTGTCGCTGATGGTGCAAAAAGGCGGCATCAGCGGTGCCGACGCCGTGCCGTTCGTCAGCAACGGCATGATGATTTGGAGCTTTGGCGGTATCTTCGGCTACTCTGCCTTCGGCTTCATCGCCGACTGGATCGGCCGCCGTGGAACCATTGCGTTCTACAGCATCGGGTCGATCGTCTTCGGGCTGATCCTGTACCTGGCGCTGCCCGCCTACGAGCCGTGGTATCCGGTGGTTTTGCCGGTGTTCGGCTTCTTCGTGTTCGGCGTCTTCTCCGGCCACGCGATCTATTTCCCCGAGCTATTCCCGACCCATATCCGCTCGACCGGGAGTCGCGTTCTGCAATGGCACCGGTCGGATCATCACCAGCTTTGGTCCGCTGGTGGCGGGCCTACTGGTCGGCGCCTTCGGCGGCAACTTCAACTACGTCACCGCGTTCATGAGTTGCTTCGCGATTCTCAGCGTGATCGCGATGCTGCTCGGCCGCGAGACCAAGGACGACGCGCTGCCGCACTAACAGCTTAGCGTCATTCCGGGACAGGCGAAGGGCTGAGCCCGGAATGACGCAGGAAATTACGGATTAATGAGCGTCTCGCTGCGACTGATGATGAACGCCTCGTGGCGTTCGAGAAAATCGACGACGACTTCGACGAGCGCTTCCGGCCGCTCGGCGCCGATCGAGTGGCCGGCGTCGTAGACGAGCACGAGGTTGCAGTTCGGCAGGAGCGCCTTGTAGTGGCGCCCAAGCTCCGGCGGCATCAGCCGGTCGAGCGTCCCGAACAGTACCAGAGTCGGCGTCGCCAGACCGAGGAGAAGCGCCTCGAGCGCGGCATCGCGATCGGGGCCGCGTAACCGCGCCAGGAGCCGCGCGGTCTTGATCTGGATCTCGGGATCGGGCGTGGGGAGGGGCGGCATCCGCTCCGGATGGCCATAGAGCATCCGCGCGACCTCTTGCGGCGAGCCCATCGGTGGCCGCGCCCCGGTCGGCCTTATCGCCGCCGGCGACTCCAGCACCAGCGCTGCGACCCGCTCCGGCGCCTCGGCCGCCAGCCACAACGCCGTGCGCGCGCCGAACGAAGTGCCCATCAAATTGAACCGGTCGAGGCCGAGCTTCGCGGCTGCCACCGCCATCGTCCGCGCCAGCCCCGCCTGGTCCTTGGTGACGGTGTTTTCCGGCGGAGGTGCCGAAACCGGGCATTTCGAACGCGATTACCCGGTGCTTCTTCGCCAAGAGCTCGTGCGCCGGGTTGAGCCGCAGGCCGCCGGCGCCGTGCAGATGAACGAGCGGCGGCCCGTCCCCGGCTTCAAGATAGCGGATGCGGAACCCGTCCGCCTCGACATGGTGTTCGCGAAATCCAGTCATCGACGGGTTCTACACCAGCTTACCCATGCAACCAACACATGCGGTAAACCGGGCGGCGCGACTTTACGCGGCGGCTGCGGCGGGACTAGGGTTTCACCACGGACCGCCGGGACGCCAGGGAGATAGCGATGTTGCTCAATCGCAGCGAGATCAGCGCCGACAAGAGCTTCAACCTGCTGACCGAGTTGATCCTCGAACGCGACCAGGCGAAGACGACCGACATCTTTCGCCAAGATGGTGCAGAGCGGGCAGTCGGTCGGCGACGCGCTGTCGATCGTCGCCGCCGCCGAGGCGCCCTTCGTCAACGTGCCGTGCCACATCAACATCAAGGACGGCAACATCGCGCTGACCAACAACGACCACACTCTGCTCGGCCTACGGGCCTCGACCTACCTGATGCCGTATCTGCCTGAGAAATACCGGCTGCTGCCGCTGCTGCAGAGCGTCTGGTACATCGGCGCCGGCCTCGATATCTGGAACCAGCTTCTCTTCAAGTACCCCGGCCGCTACGCGACGATGAAGGGCGTGCAGGTGCCGCCGCCCGATTACGGCCCCGTCGTCTGGCTCGAGGACGTGGCGCCGATCGTCGAGGCCGGGACGGTCGAGGAGCGGCTTCACTCCTACATGATCGCGACGATGACCGGCGACTCGAAGCGCTGCCACGGCCTGTTCCTCGGGCTCGCACAAGACCCCGAGACGCGCAAGGCGCTGCAGGAAACGCTCGAATTCCTCGGAATCATCGACATCCAGGAGACCGTGATCGGCCGCAAGGCCCGCAATACCGGCCACAAGGCGATCCGCGCCCGCGCGGTGACCGACCTCGCCAATTATATCGGCTGGGAGAAGTCGCACGGCGTTTTCTATATGGGCGTGCCCGACATGGCGGTCGGCCCGCTCTACTACTCGCTCTACGACGCGGCCTCGGTGCGCATCGCCGCCGAGTTCGAGGACGCCGGCAAGAGCCTCGAAGAGACCAACCAGACGCCGCTGTCGCGCAGCGAGGTCGAGAACCTGATCCAGCATCTGATGCTGGCGAGCGGCGAGGAGGTCTGGGACCTCATCACCACGCATCTCAAGAACGGCAAGTCGATCCAGAGCCTCGGCGATACGATCCAGCTCGGCGCCGCCGAACTGATTTTACGCACCACCGTGGCGCGCCAGTTCACCAACGGCCAGCACCCGTTCGACTACTGCAATGTCTGCAACAACTGGCTGCGCAATGCCAATAGCCCCTACAAGGCTCGCGTCCTTTACCTGATGGCGAACTTCATCAACGACGTGGCGCACGAGAACAAGCTGGTGAATTCGATCATCGAGGATGAGATCGCCGGCTATGACGGCGCCGGCCGCTCGCCGCAGGCGCTGCTGCGCGAATTGGACGACGCGATCATGGCGCTTGGATGCGCCCCGCGCTACCGCAATCGCCCACGCCTATCTCAAATCCGGCGCCGACCGCCGCGCCTATATGGAGACGGTCGCGCTGTGCGCCTGTCGCTTCCAGGACGATCCGCACAACCAGAAGATCACCGTCTCGACCTTTGAGGAATACGGGCTTAACTCCACCCACCTGAAGGACCGGCTGCTGCTCGCGACGCCGCGGCTGCTCGCCGGTTGGGTCAAGATGCCCGGCGAGCGCGAGTGCTATGCCCGCTTCGAGAAGGAGTGGATTTACAACTGACGGCGCTCTAGAGCGCAGTCATCCCGGAAGCGAGGTGAGCATCCGGCTTTGCCGGGAATGCGAACCTTGCTATCCGGAGATCAGAGCTGCCGTCCAAGGCGCGCCCAACGCCGACTGAAAAAGCGCATTCTGTGTAAGCCACGTCACACTGAACCGTCGCCGGACATCACATCTCCAAATTATCGGGTTGCGAAAGACCGCTCATCGCCCGACGCGTGAGCCGGCAGCCCGGATGGAGGAATGAGATGACGACGATCGAGAACAGCGCTTCGGCTACCGCATGCTCCCGCCAAGACCGGTTGGATCCGGCGTACGGCAATGGGCACGGCGGTCGCCGCTGTCGCCATGCTGACGCTCGGTACGCACACGACGCCGGCCAAGCCGTATTGGTATAACGGGTATTGGTACCCGAACTACGCGTATCAGCCCTATCCCGCCTACTACCCGTATACGGTTACGGTATTACTACACCCGCCCTATTACCACGTCGGCTGGGGTTGGGGTTGGCACGGCGGCTGGGGTTGGCACGCACGGCTGGCATCATTAATGGAGTTGACCGGTCTCCCCCATACTGGACGGGTGACGGAGCGAATAGGGCGGAGCCTCGGGCTCCGCCCTTGGTTTTGGCACAACCCGTGACCTCAAATCGTCGCGGATATGCGGCAGCACCCTGGTGCCGAACAGGTCGAGCGCGTCCATCAACGCGTCGAGATCGGCCGAGCCGGGGCTGGTCAGCGACAGGTCGATGACGCCCGGCGCCGGTCACCTCGCGGCATCGTCTGATCTGATCGATCACCGTGTCCGGCCCGCCGATAAAGGTCACCGGCAGAACCCCGCCGACATTGGCCTGGCGCGCCTCGCCGGCGATGTTGCGCTTGTCGACCGCTAGCATCGCTTCGCGCAGCGCCGGGCGCATCGGGAACGGCGCCGCGCCGGGGTTGCTGGCGAGCCGCTCCTGCGCCTTGGCGTCGGTCTCGGCGACCAGCATGTTGGCGCGGTAGATGATGTCGTCCGGCCCCGGCTCCCAGCCGTATTCCTTGCATTGCGCGCGGTAGTATCCGGTCGATTTCGCCATCACCTCGAACGGCCCGTACGAGACGCCGAGGCCCAGCCGGTTGCGCGCTGCGAAATCGCAGCTTTCCTTGCTGGTGCCGAGCGCGTAGGTCGGCGGCATCGGCTGCTGCAGCGGGCGCGGCCAGACCGACACGGTGCGGTATTGGAAATAGCGGCCCTGCCAGCCGAAGGGCTGCGGCTCGGTCCACGCCTTGAGGATCAGCTCCATGCCCTCGTCGGTCTTCTCGCGGCCCTCGGCGGGGTTGAGGTCGAAGCTGAGATACTCGTTGCTGGTGCCGCGCAGCAGGCCAACGACGAGCCGGCCTTGCGACATGGTGTCGACCATCGCCAGCTCCTCGGCGACGCGGATCGGGTTCGATTGCGGCACGATGGGGCCGAGGAGCGCGATCTTCAGCTTCTTGATCCGCGCCGCGACATAGGCGGCCGAGACGATCGGCGAGGGGGTGAGGATGCGCGGCGAGTAATGGTGCTCCGAGAGGCTCACCCAGTCGAAGCCGAGCTTCTCGACGTATTCGAGGCGCTCGATCATCGTCTGATAGGCCTTGTCGCCGGCCTCGGGCGAGTAGTTTGCCGGCGCCGCCGGCCATTCGGCGGGCAACGGCACCGGCGTCTGGTAGCGCCCGGTTTCGAAGAACGAGACCTTCATCGCTTGCACTCCACTCGGGCTAGCGGGTCCGGTTGTAGGTGTAGTCCTCGCGCTCGCCGCCGCCTTGGCGCAGCCCGGCCGGGACCGGCGGGCGCGCGGCCTGGAGCTTGGCGTGAGCATCGAGCGCGGCCTGGTCCTCCCACATTTCCAGGAGGCAAAAACGCTGGGGATCGCCGACGCTCTGGAACACCTCGAACTGACGGCAGCCCGCATCCTTGGCTGAGGTGACGCAGCGCTCCTGCATCGCCTTGGCCAACTCGGCGGCCTTGCCGGGTTCGGCGGTGAACGAGATAACGAGACGGACCGGCATGGCTTCCTCCGCGAATGATCGTTGGCGAAAGCATGGCCGCGCATCGCCGTGCCGTAAACTTGAAAAATCCGGCTAAGATCGTCTTCAGCCACAAGGGAGCCGAAGAAGATGCTGTTCACGTGCACACCGCCCGGCACGCCCATTCCCGGCCGCTTTCCCGGCCCGGCCGCACGCCCGCGGCAAATGGTTCACCATCGACATCCACTGCCATGTCCGCAGCGACAAGGCGGCCGACATGGTCGAGGGCAACGAGGCGGTCTCGAAATGGTATCTCGAAACCGCCGCCAGCCCGCCAAGCCAGGCGCAGAACCGCGCCAATGGCGTGCGTACGATGGAGCAGGGCCGCTCGCCCGAGCAGCGCATCGCCGACATGGATCTGATGGGGATCGACATTCAGGCGATCTCGCCGGCGCCGCGTCAGACCTATTACGGCGCCGATCCCGATCTCGGCCTCGCCACGTCGCAGGCCTGCAACGATTTCATCGCCGAGATTTGCGGCAAGTATCCGGACCGTTTCGTCGGGCTCGGCACGGTTCCGTTCCAGGCGCCCGACCTCGCGGTGCAGGAACTCGACCGGCTGCACAAATCGCTGGGCTTCCGCGGCATCGAGATCATGACCCATGTCGCCGGCGAGGATTTGTCGGCCGAGAAGTTCCGCAAGATTTTCGCCCGCTGCGAGGAGCTCGGCCTGCTCATTTTCATGCACCCGGACGGGTTCACCGAGGCGCGGCGCTTCCACGACCATTACTTCGCCAATGTCATCGGCAATCCGCTCGACACGACCGTGGCGGTCCATCACCTGATCTTCGGCGGGGTGCTGCAGGATTATCCCAACCTCAAGATCGTCTGCGCCCATGGCGGCGGTTATCTGCCGGCCTATTCTGGCCGCATCGACCACGCCGCCGCGGCGCGCCCCGACACCTGCACGCACCTCCATCACATGCCGACGACGTACCTGAAACGGCTCTATTTCGATGCGCTCGTCTATACCCACCACCAGCTGCAATACCTGGTCGAGGAATACGGCGCCGACCACATCCTGGTCGGCACCGATTACCCCGCCGATATGGGCGAGGTCGATCCGATCGGCTTTATCGAAGGCGCCAAGAGCCTCGACGACAACGAGCGGCGGGCCATCCTTGGCGGGAACGCTGCGCGGCTGCTCAATCTCGAAGATGCCGGTAAAGCGCGGCTGAGCCCCGCGATGTCGCCTCGGTGGTGGTTTCTCGGCCTCGGAGCGTTGAGCGGCCTCCTTGCCGCCGGCAGTGTCGTCTTCTTTCATCTGGGCGATGTCGCCGCGCCTGAGGTGGCGGGGTATTGCTTTGGTCTGCGCGTGTCGAGCCGCTGTGAAGGGGTCGATGGCACGCTGTATCTGTTTCCAGGAGCGATCTTCGGGGTTCTCTTCGCCGCGATGCGAAGTAGCCGCGCCCCGATGGGTATTGGCCGGTTCATCGCCTTTGCGTTCGCCTCGGGTCTCGCCAATGCAGTGGCGGTGTTCGTATGCGTTTGGTTGACCGATCGGCTGGGAGATGCGCTCGACATCAGCTTTCTTAATCTGCCGATGGCAATCGCCGGGGCGATCGCCGGTGCGGTAGGAGGGGCGCTACTGGGTGGAGCGGCCGCCGCCTTGTTCCCAGGACTTCGGCTGACCCGGTCAATAATCGCCGCGTCGGCACTGGGCCTGCTGGTGCCGCTGGTCGTGGTTTGGGAGGTCGCGGGGGTCTTCCTCTTCTACATCGTCTGGCAGGCCGGCTACGCCGCGGCGCTGGCGTCGAGCCTGCCAGACGAGGCCTAGAAGCGGTGCAGCGCTACTCCTTCGCCGCGCTGGCCCGGCATGCGCTGACGGGTCACCGCAGGCTGGAAGCCGCTGTGGCGCAAGCCGGCCCCGAAGCCGCGCTACCAGATCGTCATCATCGGCGGCGGCGGGCACGGGCTCGCCACCGCCTATTACCTCGCCAAGGAGCACGGCATCCGCGACGTCGCGGTGTTGGATAAGGGCGCGGTCGGCCTTGGCAATACCGGACGCAACACGACGATCATCCGCTCGAATTATCTGTGGGACGAAAGCGCCCGACTCTACGAACATTCGCTGAAGCTCTGGGAAGGCCTGTCGCGCGAATTGAACTTCAACCTGATGCTGTCGCAGCGCGGCGTGCTGAACCTGGCACATACGCTGGCCGACGTGCGCGAAGGGGTGCGCCGGGTCAACGCCAACCGGCTCAACGGCATCGACGCGGAATGGCTGGAACCGGCCGCGGTCAAGCGGTTCTGTCCCGATCCTCAGCATCGACCGCGACGCGCGTTACCCGGTGCTCGGCGCGACCTTGCAGCGGCGCGGCGGGGTGGCGCGGCACGACGCGGTCGCCTGGGGCTATCGCGCGCGCCGCCGACGCGCTGGGCGTCGACATTATCGAGAATTGCGAGGTGACCGCGATCCGCACCGCGGGCGGCCGCGTCGGCGAGGTCGAGACGACGCGCGGCACGATCGTCGCCGACAAGGTCGCGATCTGCGCCGCCGGGCATTCCTCGGTGCTGGCGGCGATGGCCGGGGTGCGGCTGCCGCTGCAGAGCCACCCGCTGCAGGCGCTGGTGTCCGAGCCGGTAAAGCCGGTGCTCGACTGCGTCGTGATGTCGAACACCGTGCACGTCTATGTCAGCCAGTCGGACAAGGGCGAACTGGTCATGGGCGCCGGGATCGACGCTTTCAACTCCTATGCCCAGCGGGGCTCCTTCCACATCATCGAGGCGCAGATGGCCGCCGCGCTCGAGCTGTTCCCGATTTTCTCGCGGCTGAAGATGATGCGCAGCGTGGGCCGGCATCGTCGACGTCGCGCCCGACGCCTCGCCGATCATCGGCAAGCTGCCGGTCGCGGGGCTCTACATGAACGGCGGCTGGGGCACCGGCGGGTTCAAGGCGACGCCGGGCGCCGGCCATGTTTTCGCCCACACGATCGCGCGCGACGAGCCGCACCCCTTGGCCGCGCCGTTCGCGCTCGATCGCTTCACCACCGGCGCGCTGGTCGACGAGCACGGCGCGGCGGCGGTGGCGCATTGACATGCTTCTGATCCCCTGCCCGTGGTGCGGCGAGCGCGACGAGATCGAATTCCGCTATGGCGGCGAGGCGCATATCTCGCGCGCCGATCCCGATGCGGTCGATGACGCCGCCTGGGCCGACTATCTCTACATGCGCAACAATCCGAAGGGCGTCTTCGCCGAGCGCTGGGTGCACCAGGCCGGGTGCCGGCGCTGGTTCAACCTGCTTGCGCGACACCGTCTCGCATCGCATCGTCGCGGTCTACAAGATCGGCGGGAAGCCGCCCAGCCCTGGGTCGCACGGCGGCGATCCGTGACGCAACCGTTCCGTCTGCCCGAGGGCGGGCGTATCGACCGCAGCCGGACGCTCCGCTTCCGCTTCGATGGGCGTGAGTACAAGGGGCATCCGGGTGACACGCTGGCCTCGGCGCTGCTGGCGAACGGCGTGCGGTTCGTCGGCACGCAGCTTCAAGTTCCACCGCCCGCGCGGGATCTTCGCCGCCGGGATGGAGGAGCCCTCGGCCCTCGTGCGGCTCGGCGACGAGCCGAACCAGCCGGGCGACCGACATCGCGCTTTTCGACGGGCCTCGTCGCCGACGAGCCAGCATGCCTGGCCGAGCCTCGCGTTTCGATCTGGCCGCGCCGGCCGGCTGGCTCGCGCCGCTGTTCCCCGCCGGGTTCTACTACAAGATGTTCTTCCGCTCGCCGGCGCTGTGGCAGCGCATTTGGGAGCCGCTGCTGCGCCGCATGGCCGGGCTCGGACGCGCGCCGCGCGAGCCGGATGCCGGCGCGCTACGACAAGACCCACGCGCATTGCGACGTGCTGGTCGTCGGCGGCGGACCGGCGGGTTTGGCGGCGGCGCTGGCGGCGGGCCGCACGGGCGCCCGCGTCATCCTCGCCGAGGCCGAGCGCGAGCTCGGCGGGAGCCTGCTGCGCCGGCCGGGGCAGGTCGAGCCAGGTTGGGTCGAAGCGGCCGCAGCGGAGCTGGCGGCGCTGCCCGAGACGCTCGCGCTGACGCGGCACCACGGTGTTCGGCCGCTACGACAGCAACTATCTGATGGCGGCCGAGCGGGGCGCGCGGCCGCGGCTGTGGCATATCCGCGCCCGCCGCGTGGTGCTGGCGACCGGCGCCATAGAGCGCCCGCTGGTGTTTCCCGGCAACGACCGGCCCGGGGTCATGCTGGCGAGCGCGGTGGAGAGCTATGTCGAATCGCTTCGCCGTCGCGCCGGGGCATCGTGCGGTTCTCTTCACCAACAACGATGACGCCTATCACGCCGCCGCGGCTCTCAAGAGCGGCCGGGGTCGAGGTCGCGGCGATCGTCGATCTGCGCGCCGAGCCGGGGCCGGCGGCGCGAGCGCTCGTCGACGGCATCCAGGTCTTCTCCCAGCATGCGGTGGTCGGCACGATCGGGCGTCGGCGGCTCCGGCGCGTGACCTTCCGCTCGCTCGCTGGAGCGCGCGCTTCGAAAGTCGACTGCGATCTGCTGGCCGTGTCGGGCGGCTGGAACCCCGCGGTGCACCTGTTCGCGCAGGCGGCGGGGAGCTTGCGTTATGACGAGACCCTCGCTGCCTTTGTGCCCGGCGTGGTAGAGCCGGAGATCGAACCGGTTGGCGCGGCCGGCGGCAGCTTCGACTTGGCCGCCTGCCTGGCCGAGGGCGCCGAGGCCGGGAAGCGCGCGGCGTCGGCTTGCGGATTTGGCGGCGCCGATCTTCCCTTCCCCGAGGTCGCGCCGGCATCTGAAGCGCCGGCTCAGGCCATGTGGCTGATCCCCTCGGGCGATAGCGGCCGGCGCAGCTTTGTCGATCTGCACAACGACGTCACCGCCGCCGACATCGCGCTCGCCGCGCGCGAAGGGTTTACCGCGATCGAGCACGTCAAGCGCTGGACCACGCTTGGCATGGGCACCGACCAGGGCAAGACCGGCAACATTCCCGGCCTCGCGTTGCTGTCGCAGCAGCTTGGCCGGGCCATCGCCGAGACCGGCACGACGACTTTCCGGCCGCCTTACGTGCCGGTCGGGTTCGGCCTGCTTGCCGGGCGCGAGCGCGGCCGGTTCTGCGACCCGGTCGGAGTCACGCCGATGCACGATTGGCATGTCGCCGCCGGCGCGGTGTTCGAGGATGTCGGCCAATGGAAACGGCGCGCGCTATTATCCCGCGCCCCGGCGAGGACGATGGACCAGGCGGTGCGGCGCGAATGCCTCGCCGCGCGCGACGGAGTTGCGGTGCTCGACGCCTCGACCCTCGGCAAGATCGAGGTGTCGGGGCCGGACGCGGCGCGGTTTCTCGACCGCATCTACATCAACCATTGGCAGAGTCTTGGGGTGGGCCGCTGCCGCTACGGCGTGATGTGCCGTGACGACGGCATGGTGTTCGACGATGGGGTCGGCACGCGGCTGGCGGAGGACCGGTTCTTCGTCACCACGACCACCGGCAATGCCGGCGCCGTGCTCGACTGGTTCGAGGAATGGCTGCAGACCGAGTGGCCCGAGCTGGACGTGTTTTGCACCTCGTTGACCGAGGAATTCGCCAATGCTGACGCTGGTCGGGCCGCGCTCGCGCGAGGTGCTGGCGGGGCTGGCGCCGGGGCTCGACCTCGCCGGTTTCCGTCACATGACGATGCGCGAGGCGGATGTCGCCGGTATCCCGGCGCGCATCTTCCGCGTCAGCTTTTCCGGCGAGCTGAGCTACGAGATCAACGTGCCTTCGATCCGCCGGGCTGGCGCTGTGGGAGCGGCTGATCGATGCCGGCGCCGTGCCCTACGGCACCGAGGCGATGCATGTGCTGCGTGCCGAGAAGGGTTACTTCATGGTCGGCCAGGAGACCGACGGGTCGGTGACGCCGATCGATCTCGGCCTCGTCGTCGCGCCCGACAAGGATTTTCTCGGCCGCCGCTCGCTCAATCGCAGCGATTCCGCCCGCCTCGACCGTAAGCAGTTGGTCGGCCTGCTGCCCGACGATCCGAACGCGGTGCTCGCCGAAGGCGCGCAGCTGATCGCCGCGCCGAGCTCGACCGCGATGATCGGCCATGTGACGTCGAGCTATTTCGGCGCCCGGATCGGCCGCAGCTTTGCGCTGGCGCTGGTCGAGGGCGGTCGCGCCCGGCATGGCGAGCAGGTCTGGGCGTGGCATCTCGGCCGCGCATCCCCAGCGCGCATCTGCGCGCCGATGTTCTACGATCCGGAAGGCTCCCGCCGCGATGGCTGAATTGCCCTGTGCGCATCGCCGCTCGTGTACGATCGGCGTAGCCTGGGGCCGTTGCAGCCAGATCGGACTGAGGCTCCGTCCGCACTTCCCGGCCTATCTCGCCGGTCTTCCGATACCGCTGGTGCCCAACCGCGTGGCGGCGATGGGGGCGGTGCGCGTGTTGTGGCTCGGTCCCGACGAATGGCTGGTGACGGCCGAGGGCGAAGCGCTCGACCTGCTGCCGCGGCTGGAGCGCGCGGTCGCCGGCCGCCGCGCCGCAGTGACCGATCTGTCGGCGAGCCGGGTCGTTCTCGGACATCGCGGGCCGCGGCGCGCGCGCGCTTATTGCGGCAGGCTGCGGCCTCGACCTGCATCCGCGCGCGTTCGCGCCGGACCAGTGCGGGCAGACCTTGCTCGCCCGGGTACCGGTGATCCTCGACCAGCTCGATGAGACGCCGCGTTTATCGCCTGCTGGTGCGCCGGTCGCTATGCGCGCTGGCTGGCGGATTGGCTGGTCGATGCGGCACAGGGTCTGGAGCGTTGAGCCTCGCGCAAGGGGCTTTGCGCGAGGCGCCGGTTGCGGCCGGGCGAAAAGCATGGCTAACCTTATCATCAGTCAGCGAGGGAAGTGGCGATGGCCGGGTGGAGCGAGCAGAACATCGATCTGGGTGGGCTGAAGCTGAGGATCGGGCGCGGCGGCAGCGGCCGCCCGGTCCTGGTGCTGCACCACGATATCGGCACGCTCGACAAGCTGCCGTTCTACGAGGCGCTGTCGGCCAGGTTTGACGTCATCGTGCCGGTTCATCCCGGCTTCGGCGAGGGTTCCGAACGGGCGGAGTGGTTGCGCCATCCGCGCGACATCGCGGCGCTGTATCAATGGCTGCTCGCCGATCTTGGGGTCGAGCGGCGCCAGCCTTGTCGGTCTCGGTTTTGGCGGCTGGATCGCCGCCGAGATGGCGGCGTTGGCGCCGCGCGATTTCCACCGGCTGGTGCTGGTCGGGGCGATGGGGATAAAGCCGCCCGAAGGCGACATCGCCGATCAGGCGATCGTCAGCTACATCGATTACGCCAAGGCCGGGTTCCACGACCCGAAGGCGTTCGAACGGGTCTATGGCGACGTTTCGACCGACCAGCTGGTCAATTGGGACTTGTGCCGCGAGATGAGCTTCCGCGTCGCCTGGAAGCCGTACATGTACAACCCCAGCCTGCCGCACCTCTTGGGCGGGGTGAAGGCGCCGGCGCTGGTCGTCTGGGGCGACGACGACAAGATCGTGCCGAGAAGCGCCGGCGAGGTTTACGCCAAGGCGCTGCCGAAGGCGCGGTTCGAGATCGTCGCCGGCGTCGGGCCATTGCGTCGACATGGAACAGCCGGACGCGCTCGCCCGGCTCGTGACCAGCTTCGTCGAAGAGAATTAGCTACGCCGAAAGGCGAAAGGAGACCGCCATGCATGTGATGTATTTCACCGAGCAGCCGATGTCCGCGTACCCGGCCGATATCGGGCTGGAAACCGGCCATACCGCGCTGATGTTCTCGAACAAGCACTTCGATCCGGTCGCCGGCAGCCGGCTCTATAACCAGTACCTCGAGCATTACATCTACGCCGAGGAGCAGGGCGTCGAAGGCTTCATGCTCAACGAGCACCACAACGCGCCGTTCTGCATGCAGGCCAAGTGCAACGTCTTCGCCTCGATCCTCGCGGCGGTGACCAAGAAGGCGAAGATCGTCCTCCTTGGCAACCCGCTGCCACTCGGCCGAAAACCCGGTCCGCCTCGCCGAAGAGCTGGCGATGATCGACATGATCTCGAAGGGCCGGCTGGTCTCCGGCTTTGTCCGCGGCGGCGGCCAGGAGCAGCTTGCCACCGGCGTCAACCCGGCCTTCAACCGCGAGCGCTTCGAGGAGGCGCACGACCTCGTCGTCGCCGCTTGGTCGCGCACGGGTCCGTTCCGCTGGGAGGGCACGCATTACCAGCACCGCGTCGTCAACCCGTGGGCGGTGCCGTTGCAGAAGCCTTATCCGCGCGTCTGGATCCCGGGCGTGCTGTCGAAGGAGACGATCATCTGGGCGGCGAAGCAGCGCTACCCCTACATCGCGCTCAACACCTCGATCGAGGCGACCAAGAAGATCTGGAAGCTCTACGACGAGACCGCCCGCGAAGTCGGCTACGAGTCCGGTCCGGAAAACCGCGGCTACCTGCAGCAGGTGCATGTCTCCGACAGCGAGGAAAAGGCCGAGAAGAACGCCCGCCAGTTCCTGTGGATGCAGGGCGAGTTCACCGGCCTCGCGCATCCGGTGTGGGCGAACCCGTCGGGCTATTTCTCGCCGACGCTGCGCCGCAACTTTGTCGAGTTCGCGGTCGGGCGGGCCGAGAACCCGCGCGGCCGCCCGACCTTCGAGCAGCAGGTCGCCGACGGCCGCATCTTCTTCGGCACGCCGAAGACGGTCATTCCCAAGCTGCGCCGCGTGCTCGAGGAGACGCGCCCCTCGATCTACGGCATCTGGGGCAATGACGGCACGGTCAGCGACGCCGACGCGCGCACCTGCATCCGGCTTCTGGGGCAGGAGGTCATGCCGGCGATGCGCGAGATCGGCAAGGAATTGGGGCTCAAGGACCCGTTCGAGCTGAACAGCCCGGTGCACCTCAAATACTCGACCGACGTCAAGCCGGTGCCGCAAGCGGCGGAGTAACCTCCTATTCCGCCGGCCGGATGGGCGTTGGTAGCGGTTTGCGGCGGCGTCCTTCGGCGCGCAGCAGATAGAGTCCGGTCAGGGTGACGATCGCCGAGCCGACGATGATCGGCACGGTCGGCAGCTCGCTCCACACGATAAAGCCGATGATCGAGCCCCAGATCAGCGCGGTGTAGTTGAACGGCGACACCGCCGCGGCGGGCGCGAGCGACAGCGCCAGGGTCGTCCAGTATTGCGACACGCCGCCGATCAGGCCGATCGAGCAGAACAGCAGGAAATCGACCGGCGTCGGCGTCACCCAGAAGAACGGCAGCGCGGGCAGCGCCATCAGCGTCATGAAGATCGCCGTCCAGGTGACGATCGAGGCCGAATGCTCGGTGCGGCAAAGGTCGCGCACGGTCAGCGTCCCGACCGCGTTGCACACCGCGCAGGTGATCGCGCCGGTGGCGCCGAGCGACGCTGCCGGCGCCGCTCGGATGCGCCATCACCAGCACCCCGACAAAGCCGACGCTGACCGCGATCCAGCGCTCGCGGCTCACCCGCTCCTTGATGATCGGGTAGGAGAGCGCGGTCAGGAACAAGGGCGCAGCGAAGGTCAGCGCCACGGCGTCGGCCAGCGGCAGCAGGTGATAGGCGAAGAACGAGGCGACATTCGACCCGCCCCAAATCACCGCGCGGCCGAACTGACCGCCGAGCCGGTTGGTGCGCATGACCTGCAGCCCGCCGGCGCGCATCACCAGTAAGAACGACGGCAGCAGCGCAATAAAGCTGCGAAAGAACACCAGCATCGGGATCGGGTAGGTCTGCGCCAGCCACTTGCCGATCGCGTTCTGGATCGAGAACAAGAACACCGACGCGAGCATGTAGAGGATGCCGAGCCGGATATTGTCGGGCCGGCTGGCCGGCGCTTCCGTCACCGGCATAGGTGGCGCGCGCTATAACGCGTCGGGGTCGAATCCGACGATGCTGGCGCCGCCCTTGATCGCCGGCAGCAGGCTCGGTGCGCGGGCGAGCTCGTGCTCGGCGAAAAAGCATGCGGTCGCGAGCTTTACGTCGGCGCGCGGGTGGTCGCGGCGTTTGGCTTCCACGGCGAGCCGCGCGAGCAATGCGCCCCCCAGAACCGTGCCGAAGAGATTGAGATAGGGCACCGCCCCAGCGGCGGCCAGCGCCGGGTCGGCTTCGACCAGATAGGCGGTCGCGTCTTCGAGCGCGGCAAGCCCGTCGGCGAGGCGCTGTTTCAGCGGCGCGAATTCGCCGGACAGCGCCGCCAGACCGGCCCTGAGCTCGGCGGACAACGTCGCGCGCCGCCTCGCCCCCGTCGCGCGCGAGCTTGCGGCCGACAAGGTCGCCGGCCTGGATGCCGTTGGTGCCCTCGTAGATCGCCGCGATGCGGGCGTCGCGCAGATGCTGCGCGGCGCCGGTCTCCTCGATATAGCCCATGCCGCCATGCACCTGGACGCCGGTCGAGGCGATCTCGATCCCCTTGTCGCTGCACCAGGATTTGACGATCGGGATCAACAGCTCGGCGCGGCGCTGTGCCTTGGGGTCGCGCTGCGCCGCATCGATCGCCGCGGCGGCGAAATAGGCGAGCGCGCGGGCCGCCTCGGTGCCGGCGCGCATCGACAGCAGCATGCGCCGCACGTCGGGATGGTGGATGATCGGCGGTATCGCGCCGCCATTTCCCGTTGGGCGCGGCATGCCGATCGGCTGGCCCTGAACGCGGCTACGGGCATAGGCGAGCGCGGTCTGGTAGGCGCGCTCGGCGATGCCGACCCCCTGCACCCCGACCAAGAGGCGTTCGGTGTTCATCATCGTGAACATGGCTTCGAGGCCGCGATGCGGCTCACCGATGCGCCAGCCGATCGCCCCGCCATCCTCGCCGTAGGAGAGCACGCAGGTCGGCGAGGCGTGGATGCCGAGCTTCTCCTCGAGCCGCAAGGTGTGGATGTCGTTGCGCTCGGCCGGCTTGCCGTCGTGATCGAGGAGGAATTTCGGCACCAGAAATAGCGAGATGCCGCGGCTCCCCGGCGGCGCGTCGGGCAGGCGCGCCAGCACCATGTGGACGATGTTGTCGGAGAGGTCGTGGTCGCCGTAGGTGATGAAGATCTTCTGTCCGGTGATCCGGTAATGCTCGCCCCAGCGCGGGTCGCTTGCCGGCACCGCGCGGGCCTTGAGCGCGCCGAGATCGGAACCGGCCTGCGGCTCGGTCAGGTTCATCGTGCCCGGCCATTCGCCCGAGACCAGCTTGTCGAGATAGAGCCGCTTCTGCTTCGGGCGAGCCGTGCGTGCTGCAACAGCTCGATTGCGCCGCTGAATTGAGCAGCGGGCACAGCGCCCAGCCCATGCAGGCCGAATTCCACATCTCGGTGAGCGGCACCGCCAGCGCCAGCGGCAGCCCCTGGCCGCCGATCTCGGGCTCGCAGGTGAGCCCGTTCCACCCGCCCTCGACGAATTTGCGGTAGGCCTCGCGAAACCCCGGCGGGGTGCGCACGACGCCGTTTTCGAGCACGCTGCCAATCTCGATCCCCGACGCGGTTGAGCGGCGCCAGTTCGTTCTCGGCGAACTTCGCCGCTTCGCCGAGCACCGCATCGGCGACCTCGGCAGCGTCCGGCGGCAGATCGCCGAGTGCGTCGAGCACGAGGCGCATGTCGGCGAGCGGCGCGGCGTAGGTCATCGGCGATCCCCCAAGGCTCGGTGAGCATAGCGGATCGCTGGCGGCGGGGCAGCGCGCTATGATCGCCGCCGCACGGAGGGGACATGACGGGCCGTTGCCGCATCTTTGCCATCGCGTTCGCCGCGCTCGCGCCGCTGCTATGGGCTGGCGCCGCGCTGGCGCAGGCGAGCTTCGATTGCGCCAAGGCGGCGACCGTCGCCGAGAAGGCGATCTGCGCAGATCCCAGCGCTCGCCGCCGCGGATGTGGCGATGGGCCAGGTCTTTGCGGCGCTGTTGAAGAAGTTGGCGCCGGCACAACAGGCGGCGCTCAAAGCCGACCAGAAGAGCTGGCTCACCGGCCGCGACGGCGGCTGCTTCGAGAAGAAGGACGCCGAGCTGACGCAATGCCTGCTGGCTGCGACGCGAGGCGCGACAGTATTTCCTCGCCGGCGAGGGGGACAACGGCCCGGCCGGCGCGCCGCCGCTGTTGCCCGCCTATCTATGCCGAAGTCGAAAAAGGGCGCCTACGACATCACCATTGCCTTATCCGCAATTCGCCAGACCCGCCGCGCCGAAATTCAACGCGGCGGCGCATGACGCGGTGTTCGGCAAGAACACGGTGGCGGAATACCGCCGGAACGGGCCGAACCCGATCAACGGCAGCAGCAATTCCTATCAGGTGAGCTACGAGACCACCTGGCTCGGCCCGCAGCTGGTGTCGGTGACCTTCCAGTTCGGCGAGTATTCCGGCGGCGCGCATCCGAACAACTGGCGCGCTCGGCGATGTTGTGGAACCCGGCGACCGATACGGCGGTCGCGCTCGGCGGATTTCCTCGCCGACCCGGCCAAGGCGGTGCCCGCCATCTCCGCGTTGTGCAAGGCGCAGGCGGAGAAGGACGATTGGGGCCTCTTCGACAACCCCGATTTCGACGCGGTGGTGAAGGACACAAGGACTGGGCCATCGACAAGGACGGGGTGACGATCATGTTCGACCCGTATTCGGTGACGCCCTATGTCGCCGGGCCGCACGATTGCCGGCTGACCTATGCCGAATTCAAGGATTGGTTGAAACCGGGCGGCCCGCTGCCGCCGAAGTGAGGGAGTGAGACGAATGGCCGATTTCTCGGGCAAGACAGTGTTGGTCACGGGCGGCGGCAGCGGCATCGGCGCCGCGACCTGCCGGCAATTCGCCGCGTCGGGCGCCAATGTCCACGTCATCGACCGCGACGGAGCTGGCGGCGGAGAAGGTCGCGGCCGAGATCGGCCACAACGCCAAGGCCGCCGGCCATGCGCTCGACGTCGCCGACGGCGCGGGCTTCGCCAAACTGGCCGAGCGAGATCGCCGCCGCGTCGGGCGGCATCGACGTGCTGGTCAATTGCGCCGGAACGATCACCCAGAAGACACTGGCGACGATGACCGCGGCCGAATGGGACCGGGTGATCGACGTCAATCTCGGCGGCACCTTCAACGGCATCCATGCGGTGATTGCCGCACATGCAGGACACAGGGCGGCGGCGCGATCGTCAACATCGCCTCGGTCGCCGGGCGGCGGATTTCGTTCGGCGGCGGCGCCAATTATTCGGCGTCGAAGGCCGGGAGTGCTCGGCCTCACCCGGCACGCCGCCTACGAGCTGGCGCCGGACCACATCCGGGTCAACGCGGTATGCCCCGGCCCGACCGCGACCCCGTTTTCCGGAAAGGCGCCGACCCCCGAGCAGAAGGCGCAGCGGGCGAAGAAAATCCCGCTCGGCCGCATGGTCGAGCCCGAGGACATCGCCGACGCGGTGCTGTTCCTGGCCGGCGACGGCGCGAAAATGGTCACCGGCATCGCGCTCGACGTCGACGGCGGCGTGCTGATCTCGAACGACATCCCGTACGAAGAATATTTCGCCAAGATGAAGTGACGCCGGCGGCGACATTCCGCCGATCGGCAGAGCCGCGGTTGGGCCGGTTGCGTTAGCCGCCTCGTGGCTTCGGTCTCGCTGTTCCGACGCGGATTTCTGCCGGACGCGTGCGCCTCAACTTATTGCGAATGCTTGAGGATTCGTCGATTTTGAGGTTCCGAAAACAGCAAGTTAACAGCGGAGAAACAGCGCGATAACAGCGGCCAAACCAGCAAGAAAGCAGCGCTCGGAACGCGCGCCTTGGGTGTTTACGCGTGCAGTTGCCGGGCTCTCGTTAGCATGCTTGTTCATATAACACGATATTGCTATTTTGTCAAGAACATAATAGGAACTATCGCATGATGGCCGGCCAGCAAGGGCGATCAGCCGAGAAGTTCAGCCACTTGTTCCGGTGTCAGGAAGCGCGTCTTGGCGCCGCGCAGCAGCAGATAGAGCTTGGCGGTCTCTTCCAACTCCTCGACCGCGTTGACCGCGGCGTCGAGGCTCGATCCCGCGACGACCGGCCCGTGATTGGCGAGCAGCACCGCATGATGCTTCGAGGCGAAGCCGCGCACCGCCTCGGCCAGCGCCATGTCGCCGGGCTTGTAATAGGGCACCAGCGGAAGCCGCCCGACCCGCATCACGTAATAGGCGGTGATCGGCGGCAGCACGTCGTGCGGGTCGACCTCCGCCAGGCACGAGACCGCGACCGAATGGGTCGAGTGCAGATGCACCACCGCGCCGGTGTCGTTGCGCTCCTCATACATCACCCGATGCAGAAAGCTCTCCTTGGTCGGCGCGTCGCCGCCGACGAGTTTCCCGGAGTCGTCGAGCTTGGACAGCCGCGCCGGGTCGAGCCGGCCGAGCGAGGCGTTGGTCGGGGTCATCAGCCAGCCGCCCTCGACCCGCACGCTGATATTGCCCGACGAGCCGGCGGTCAGGCCGCGCTCGAAGATCGAGGCGCCGAGCGTGCAGATCGCTTCGCGCGCCTTGGCGTCGCTCATGCCGTGGCCTCCTCCAACGCGGTGAAGGCGCGCGAGAAGAAGTCGGGCGCGCCGAAATTGCCGGATTTGAGCGCCAGCGCCAGCGGCGGGTCGCCAAGGCTCACCGTCCACGGCACGCCGGGGTCGATCTGCCGGCCGATCCGGAGGCCGGTGACGCCGAGCGCCTGAACCACGGCGCCCGCGGTCTCGCCGCCGGCGACGACCAGCCGCCGCACGCCGCGCGCGACGAGGCCCTTGGCGATCTCGGCCATGACTTTCTCGACCAGCGCGCCGGCGCGCTCGCGGCCCAGCTTTGCCTGCACGGCCGCGACCTCGTCGGGCGGCGCGGTCGCGGCGAAGACGATCGGCTGGTCGCTCAGCCTGTCGCCGGCCCAGGCCAGCGCCGCGGCGGCGACGTCGCGTCCGGCTGCGGCCGCGAGCGGATCGATCGCGAAGACCGGCGCGCGCTCGCGTCATGTGCGCGACCTGCGCCAGCGTGGCCTGCGAGCACGAGCCGGAGAGCACCGCCGCCTTGCCCGCCGATCTTCGGCAAGGACGTCGGCCCCGCCGCCGTCGCCGATGAGGCCGGCGTGGCGGAAATTCGCCGGCAGGCCGAGCGCGATCCCCGAGCCGCCGCCGATCAGCGCGAAATCCGCCGCCGCCTCGCCGATCGCTTCGAGATCGCGGTCGGCGACCACGTCCACGATCGCATGGCGGTGCCCGTCCGCCTTCAGCGGGCGAAGGCCGCGGCAATGGCGGCCGGGCCCTCGGCAACCGTCGCGTGCTGGACGAGCCCGACCTTGCCCTTTGACTGGCGCTGCAGCACCCGCACCAGCGAGGGGTCGCGCATCGGCGTCAGCGGGTGGTCCTTCATCCCCGACTCCGAGAGCAGCACGTCGCCGACGAAGAGATAGCCCTTGAAGATCGCGCGGCCGAGCGTCGGGAAGGCCGGGCAATGCAGGGTGAAATCCGCGCCGAGCGCGTCGAGCAAGGCCTCGGAAACCGGGCCGATATTGCCCGCGTCGGTCGAGTCGAAGGTCGAGCAGTATTTGAACAGGATCTGCCGCGCGCCGGCATTCTTCAGCCAGGCCAGCGCCTTGAGGCTCATCGCCACCGCCTCGCCGGCGGGGATCGTGCGGCTTTTCAGCGCGACGACCACCGCCTCGGCGTCGGGCACGGCGGTATTCGCGCTCGGCACGTCGATCAGCTGCACGGTCTTCATGCCGCGCCGCACCAGCGTGTTGCAGAGATCGGTCGCGCCGGTGAAATCGTCGGCGATCGCGCCCAGCACCACGCCCATGCCACCCTCCGACCCTGCGCCGGCGAGAGTAGCCGCCCGCTGCCCGCGCCGCAAACGGGGTGGATTTTCTCAATGGATGCCGGAGAAGGTCACTTTCGTCTGGCAGAACCCCGGCATATTCGGCAGCGGTGACTCGGAATGCGACGTCACCTGCCCGTCGTAGTAATAGGGCCGCACGTCGGCGGGCAATTTGCATCCCGCGAAGGCGAAATAGAGAACCGCCGGCTCGGAGCGGATGGCGCTGGTCGCGATGTAGCCGATCAGGGCGCGCTCGGCGGTGTGAAACCCGTTCTTCCACAGATGGGCCTTGGGCAGGCGCGGGGTGAAGTCGGGCAGGGTTACCTCGTCCCAGACCTCGCCGTAGCGCGGGTCGACCATGTGCTTGAGCCAGAACTCGTTGGTTTTCGGGATGTAGGAGAGCAGGCCTGGGTTGCCGATCCCAAAGGTCAGCGCGGCCTGGTCGAGCTCGGCGGCCATCCACCAGGTGCTGGTGCGGTCGATATCGTCGGGCGCGGGCTTGCAGGTTGGCTGCGTTGCCCACGAGCCGGTGGCCGGCAGGAACGCGCGCGAGAGAATGCCCGGCGCCTTTTCGCGGGCAAAATTCACGAGACCCGGGTCCTTGAGCACGCGGCCGATGAAATGGAGCATCCAGTAGGTCTTGATCGTGTGGCCGAAATCGGTGTCGGCGCGGGCGAACACGCAATCGCCGGGCTTGGCTTTCGGGTCGAGCAGCCCGAGAAACATCGTCGAGCCGGGATCGTAAAACCGGGTACGGATGATCTGGGCGATCTGCGCCAGCTCGCCACGCCAGCGCTTCTGCTCGGGCTGCGGCAAAAACGGGGTGAGCAGCAGCATATAGGCGTTGGCCTGATCGAGCTGGGAGACCAGCTCGGTCCGATCGGCTTCCCAGCCCTTCAGCGCCTGGCGGTAAAGACCCAAGCTTCGGATCGAAATAATGCTGCCGGATATAGCTCTCGACGCGCAGCATCGGCTGCAGCAGGTCCGGATCGCGGGTCAGGTAGTAGTAGAAGGACAGCCCGACCAAGGAATAGGCGAGGTCCTGGCTGGTCTGATCGTCCGGATCGATCGACGGGCTTGCCGCCCGCCCAATAGGAGATGACGTCGCCGGTGTCCTTGTTCACCGCGTTGTCGAGGATGTAGCGGACGCCGGCACGTGCCCAGCCGAGGTATTTCGGGTCGCCGGTCAGGTGATAGGCGACGCCGTAGAGATAGACTTGCCGCGAGATCATCCGCACGTACTGGCGGCCGACCGCGCTGCGGATCCAATCGGGGGCGGCGAGGAATTCCGGGCACGGCGCCTGCGGATTGGTCAGCGACCCATCGTTGCAGCGAAACGTCGGGAAATTTCCCACCGGGTCGCCCAGCGCCACCGGTGTTTCCCAGAACGGCAGGACGTCACGCCTCAGTTGCTGCACCCAGTCCGCGGCGGGCGGCAGGCCGGCGACGGAGGCGTTGTTGTCGCGCGTCTGCGCCGCGGCCGGCGAGGTGACCACCACCATCGCCGCCAATAGCAGCGCCGCCAGGCGCCAGGCTGGCTTCGCGCGGCGAGTTAGGCGCTTCGGTATGCATTTTCGCGGGAGGCCTATGCGCAAATCAATCTCCGGGGTGAAACGGATTGCCGCGTTGCCGTCAGGGGCGCAAGCTCGCGCTGATTCGTTCCCAGGTTGGTAAGGGTATCGATCATTTCGCTGCCACACGCAGCCAAACCCAGTCACCATTCTTGCGGAGGAAAAGCATGAGCGGCCACGGCAAGCACACCCCAGCGGAAATTCGCAGCAAGCTCAACCACCCCATCATCGACGGCGATGGTCACTGGGTCGAATACGATCCGGTGTTCAGCGAGCAGATGCGCAAGGTCGGGGGCGATCTGGCCGCCGACGGCTTCCTCGCGGCGATGGCGGTGACCCGTGACTCGCTGCTGATGAGCGTCGAGGAGCGCCGCCGCCGCCGCGTTTCGATGCCCGGCTTCTGGACCCGGCAGACCGGCAACACTTACGACCGCGCCACGGCGATGCTGCCGCATCTGCTCTACGACCGGTTGGATGAGATCGGCAGCGATTTCGCGATCATCTATCCGACGGCGGGGCTGCGGCTGCCGCGCATCAAGGACGATGCGACGCGGCGCGCGGTCATCCGCGCCTACAACATCGTCTCGGCGGGCTATTTCAAGGATCTCGCCGACCGGATGACCCCGGCGGCGATCATCCCGATGCACACGCCCGACGAGGCAATCGCGGAACTCGACTTCGTCACCAAGGAGCTCGGCTCCAAGGTCGGCATGTTCGGCAGCGCGATGCCGCGCCAGACCAACTCGATCAAGAAGGGCGAGAACCCCGACGCCGACCGGCTCGGGGTGTGGTACGAGGTGTTCGGCATCGACAGCATCTACGACTACGATGCGGTCTGGCAGAAATGCGTCGACGTCAAGATCGCGCCGACCTTCCACAGCGCCGGCAGCAACCAGGCGCTGCGCAACAGCCCGACCAACTTCACCTACAACCATATCGGCCATTTCGCCGATGCCGGCCATGCCGCGGCCAAGGGCATTTTCCTCGGCGGCGTGACCCGGCGTTTCCCGCAGCTGCGCTTCGCCTTCCTGGAAGGCGGGGTCGGCTGGGGCGCGCAGCTGTTCGGCGATTTGATGGAGCACTGGGAGCGGCGCAACATCAAGGCGCTGGAAAACATGAAGCCCGACAAACTCGACCGCAAACTGCTGATGGAGATGGTCGAGAAGTATGGCTACAAGGAGCACGCCGAGGCGCTCAAGGCGCGCGACGGTTGGCCCGACCCCGAACTGCACATGACCGGCGGCATCGACAATCTCGACGATTTCGCCGCCTGCAAGTTCACCCGCAAAGAGGATTGGGTCGACCTCTACGTCAAGCCGTACTATTTCGGCTGCGAGGCGGACGACCGGATGAACGCCACGGCGTTCCTCAATCTCAACCCGTTCGACGCACAGCTCAACGCGATCTACAGCTCCGACATCGGGCATTTCGACGTGATCGACATGCGCGAGCCGCTGGCCGAAGCCTTCGAGCTGGTCGAGGATGGCGTCATCACCGAGAGCAATTTCCGCGACTTCGTGTTCACCAACGCGGTGACCTTATGGGGCACGCAGAACCCCGATTTCTTCAAGGGCACGCGGGTCGAGAAGGAAGCCGCGGCGGTGTTGAACGCGGCTCGCCAGCCGGTGCTGGCCGACGCCGCGAAGTGACCGCCTAGCGGTCATCCCGGTGCAAGCCGGGATCCAGCAAAGGGCGGGTCTTCGGGCCCGCCCTTTTTTCATCGAGCAACGCGCTCCCAGGACGACAGGGTGAGGTCAGCGGCGAGCCGGTCCTCGCGGCGGCATCGCATGCCGGCTCCGAGCAACACCTCTTCAGGTGTATGGGCGGGCACATCGTGGAACACCGGCCGCCCGCCGGGAAGCTCGCCCCGCTCGGAGCGCGACAGGAAGAACGCGTCGTAGCCGAGTGCGAGGAACAGCTCGAAGACGTCGGTGCCGCCGACCACGGCGACAATCCCGTCGTCGATCCCGAGCCGGCGAAGCACGTCGGCAAAGGGCAGGCCGTTCGGGTTCCACTGCCAGGCCAGCGGGTTCGGCCCGGGAGCCAATGCGGCGATCCGTGTCGTGGCGATGAGGCGCCGGCGGCCGGCGGTCTCGGCGCCCGGCTCGGCTGAGTTGCGCCCATGGATGACGAGCCGCGCCCGCGCCAGCGATGCATGGTAAAAGGCCTGGTCTTCCTCGACGGTCAGCAGATCGGTCATCCGGCCGTTCGCGTCGGCGATCATTCCGTCGCGCGAGACGATCGCGTAGCCGAAGACTTGCACCGCCATAATCCATACTCCACTGCCAGCCTACGCCGGTCGCTCAGAACCCAAAGGTGATCCCGGTGGAAGCCGGAATCATCCACGCTGGAAATAGAAGGGCGGGTCAATGACCCGCCCTTTTTTCATTTGCGAGAGAGCGAAGCGAGGTCGGCTACCGCACCGGCGAGAAGGCCGCGGGGATCAACAGCTTGTTCTCCTGGCGGATCGGCCGCACGCCGCTCTGCGGCGGCCAGTTGCGGCCGGGCGCGCGCGACGCCGCGCGGACGCGGTCGCGTTCGGCGAGATCCTTATAGGCCCAGATGTGGGTGAATTTGTTGAGCCCGCCGAGTTCGCTGGTCCAACAGGCAGCCAACGGCGATAGCTCTTCACGCGCCGGAACGGCCTTGGCCCACGCGTCCAGCACCTTCGGCAGGTCGCCCGGCCCATAGGTGTAGATGCGCATCTCGTAGACATTGCCGGTGCCATAGTCGCGGCTGCCGAGCGGGCGCATGAACGGCGCCGGAATCACGATCTCGGCTTCTTGCGCGACGATGAGGTCCTGGCCGCCGGGCAGCGCGTTCCGCTCGGGGTCCGTCGCCAGCGCTTGCCGTACGGCCGCGCGCTGGTTCAGATCGTCATAGGGATAGACATGGATGACCTGATTGAGCGGGCCGAAATCGGTGTGCCAGAAGGCGCCCAACTTGGAGTGCTTAAGCCGTGCGGGGAGCCGCTTGGCATAGCGCTCCTCGAATTCCGGCACGGTGCCGGTGCGCAGGGTGTAGGTGCGGACTTCGTAAATCATCAGCGCATCCTCCAGATGATAGGGGATCGGCGGGGCGGTATGCCAGCGAGCCGACAGCAGCATTGCGGGTGAGGCGTCGTCCTTCGGGGGCTTGTCTCCGCCCGCGCGCCGGGGAACAGTAGCGGCCCGCCGTCAAGCCAGCAAACGCCATGGAGCCGCCAATGCCGAAATTCGCCGCCAATCTCAGCATGATGTTTCAGGAAATTCCCAATTTCCTCGACCGTTTCGATGCTGCGGCGAAAGCCGGGTTCAAGGGGGTCGAGTTTCTTTTCCCCTACGACTACAAGCCGGAAGAGATCGCCGAGCGGCTCGAGCGCAACAAGCTGACCTTGGCGTTGTTCAACCTGCCGCCCGGCGACTGGTCGAAGGGCGAGCGCGGGTTCGCGGCGATCCCGGGACGGCAGCAGGCCTTCATGGCGGCGGTCGAGACCGCGATCCCCTACGCCCGGGCGACCAAGTGCAAGACCATCCACGCGATGGCCGGGCTGTGGCCCGAGGGGCGCGACAAGACCGAGGCGCTGCCGACCTATATCGACAATCTGCGCTGGGCCGGCGACCGGCTCGCGCGCGAGGGCATCACCGCGATCATCGAGCCGATCAACACCCGCGACATCCCGGGCTACTACCTCAACACCACGGCGCAGGCGATGCCGATCATCCAGGCGGTCGACCGGCCCAATGTAAGGCTGCAGCTCGACCTCTATCACGCGCAGATCATGCGCGGCGACCTGGCGCCGACGATCCGCGAATTGGCCGGCATGTACCCGCACATCCAGATCGCCGGCACGCCCGGCCGGCACGAGCCGGATGTCGGCGAGATCAACTATCCCTACCTCTTCGATCTGCTCGACGAGATCGGCTATGACGGCTGGATCGGCTGCGAATACCGGCCGAAAGGCGACACCGTCGCCGGGCTGGGCTGGGCGAAGAAGTACGGGATCGGCTGAGCGCGTGCTAATCTGAGTTAACGAACACGGAGGGTCGCGGCATGAACCAGGCCGATTTCGAGAAAAAGCTCCAGGCAGAAGGCTATGGCGAGATGGTCGACCGTCGGATGGAGGCGGACCATTTCAACCCCGAGCATGAGCACGAATTCGATGCCTGCGTGTTTGTCGTCGAGGGCGAGATGACGATAGCCCGCAACGGCAAGCCGGAGATTTTCCGGACGGGCGACATCTGCACGATGGCCGCTGGCACGCCGCATACCGAGCTATAGCGGCGCGGCGGGCGCGCGCTATCTCGCCGGGCGGCGCTATCCGCAAAAGGCGGCCAGCTGACCGGAAGCACGCGCGCGCCGGCGCTTTAGCCGGCATCACACCGCGGCAAAATCGCCGCCCGACGAAAATAAAATCGGGCGGCGCAAACGCAATTCGCGTTCGCGGTATAAGTCATGCATACTGTCCCAGTATGCGTGCGAAACTGGCCGGTATGTGCGCCAAATTTGTGCAAAAGGGTGCTGCGAAAGAGCTTGTGCCGATGAGCGAAGCAAGAGGACCCGGGCTGTATGATCCCCGCAACGAGCACGACTCGTGCGGCGTCGGTTTTGTCGCCAACATCAAAGGCCGAAAATCGCACGACATCATCCGCCGCGGCCTCGAAATCCTGGTCAATCTCGACCATCGCGGCGCGGTCGGCGCCGATCCGCTGGTCGGCGACGGCGCCGGCTGCCTGATCCAGATCCCCGACGCGCTACTGCGCCATTGGGCCGAGGAGCGCGGCCTCGTGCTGCCGCCGCCCGGCCGCTATGCGGTGGCGATGTGCTTTCTGCCGATGGAACCGCATGCGCGCGCCTACGCGGTGGCGCAGATCGAACGCATCGTCCGCGTCGAGGGCCAGACGCTGCTCGCCTGGCGCGACGTGCCGACCGACACGACCGGGCTCGGCAAGCGGGTCATCGAGACGATGCCGCATATCGCGCAGGCCATCGTCTGCGCCAGCGACGACATCGCCGACCAGGATGCGTTCGAGCGCAAAATCCTGACGATCCGCAAGCAGGTGCTGAACCGGGTCACGACGCAGGCCGAACGCAATACGCTGCCCGAACTGCGCCACCTCTATATGCCGTCCTTCTCGACCCGCACCGTGGTCTACAAGGGCCTGCTGCTGGCGCCGCAGATCGGCAGCTTCTACGAGGATCTGCGCGATCCGCTGACCGTGTCCGCGCTGGCGCTGGTGCATCAGCGCTTCTCGACCAACACCTTCCCCTCCTGGCGCCTCGCGCACCCGTACCGGTTCCTCTGCCATAACGGCGAGATCAACACGGTGCGCGGCAACGTCAACTGGATCCACGCGCGGCGCCAGGCGATGTCGTCGGCGCTGATGGGGCCCGATCTCGGCAAGATGGCGCCGCTGATCCTGCCCGGCCAGTCCGACACGGCCTGCCTCGACAACGCGCTGGAACTTCTCGTCATCGCCGGCGGCTATTCGCTGGCGCATGCGATGATGATGCTGATCCCGGAGGCGTGGGCCGACCCGTTGATGGACCCCGACCGGCGCGCCTTCTACGAATACCACGCGGCGCTGATGGAGCCGTGGGACGGGCCGGCGGCGATCGCCTTTACCGACGGGCGGCAGATCGGCGCGACGCTCGACCGCAACGGGCTGCGGCCGGCGCGCTACATCATCACCGACGACGACCATGTGATCATGGCGTCCGAAGCCGGCGTGCTGCCGGTGCCGGAAGAGAAGATCACCCGCAAATGGCGGCTGCAGCCCGGCAAGATGCTGCTGATCGACCTCGAAGAAGGGCGCATCATCGGCGACGACGAGATCAAGGCGAAGCTCGCCGCCGAACACCCGTACGAGGCGTGGCTCAAAGAGACGCAGTACAAGCTCTCCGAACTGCCAGAGCCGGCCGAGACGCACGATCCCGGCGCGCACCAACGATCCGGAGGCGCGGCTCTCGCTGCAGCAGGCCTTTGGCTACACCCAGGAGGACATCATGTTCTTCCTGGAGCCGATGGCGCGCGACGGCGACGATCCCGTGGGCTCGATGGGCACCGACACGCCGATCGCGGCGTTCTCGAACAAGCCGAAGGTGCTCTACAACTACTTCAAGCAGAACTTCGCCCAGGTCACCAACCCGCCGATCGACCCGATCCGCGAAGAGCTGGTGATGTCGCTGATCTCGATGATCGGGCCGCGCCCGAACCTGCTTGGGGCACGAGGTCGGCACGCATCACCGGCTCGAGGTGGCGCAGCCGATCCTCACCGACGGCGACCTCGACAAGATCCGCAACATCGAACTCCTGGTCGATGGACGGTTCAAGACCGATACGCTCGACATCACCTGGCCGGCGGCGGAAGGCGCGGCGGGGATCGAGCCGGCGCTGGAGCGCCTGTGCCGCGAGGCGACCGACGCGGTGCTCGACGGCCACAACATCCTGATCCTGTCGGACCGCGGCACCTCGCCCGAGCGGGTGCCGATCCCGGCGCTGCTGGCGACCTCGGCGGTGCACCACCACCTGATCCGCGAAGGCCTGCGCACCAAGACCGGCATCGTCGTCGAGACCGGCGATGCGCGCTCAGGTGCACGATTTCTGCGTGCTCGCCGGCTATGGCGCCGAGGCGGTCAACCCCTATCTCGCCTTCGCGACGCTGGAGCAGATCCGCACCGAGACCGGGATGGCGCTCAAGCGCCTACGACGTCCAGAAGAACTATCTGAAGGCGGTCGGCAAGGGCATCCTCAAGGTGATGTCCAAGATGGGCATCTCGACCTATCAGTCCTATTGCGGCGCCCAGATCTTCGACGCGGTCGGGCTCGAAAGCGCGTTTATCGACAAGTATTTCACCGGCACCGCGACGACGATCGAGGGGGCCGATCTCTTCGCCATCGCCAACGAGGCGCTGGTGCGCCACGCGCAGGCCTTTGGCGACGACCCGCTCTACCAGGAAATGCTCGATGTCGGCGGCGACTACGCCTTCCGCCTGCGCGGCGAGGCGCATGCCTGGACGCCGCAGACCATCGCCAGGCTGCAGCACGCGGTGCGCGGCAACTCGCCGGCCGACTACAAGGCCTTCGCCAGCATCATCAACGACCAGAGCGAGCGGCTGCTCACCATCCGCGGGCTGATGAAGTTCAAGCCGGGCGAGAAGGTGCTGCTCGACGAGGTCGAGCCGGCGGCGGAGATCGTCAAGCGCTTCGCCACCGGGGCGATGAGCTTCGGCTCGATCAGCCGCGAGGCGCACACCACGCTGGCGATCGCGATGAACCGCATCGGCGGCAAGTCGAATACCGGCGAGGGCGGCGAGGAATCCGAACGCTTCAAGCCGATGCCCAACGGCGATTCCAAGCGCTCGGCGATCAAGCAGGTCGCCTCGGGCCGGTTCGGCGTGACGACCGAATACCTGGTCAACGCCGACGTGCTGCAGATCAAGATGGCGCAGGGCGCCAAGCCCGGCGAGGGCGGCCAGCTGCCCGGCCACAAGGTCGACAAGGCCATCGCCAAGGTGCGGCATTCGACGCCCGGCGTCGGCCTCATCTCGCCGCCGCCGCACCACGACATCTATTCGATCGAGGATCTGGCGCAGCTGATCCACGATCTGAAGAACGCCAATCCCAAGGCCGCGCGTGTCGGTGAAGCTGGTGTCCGAGGTCGGGGTCGGCACGGTCGCCGCCGGCGTCTCCAAGGCGCGCGCCGACCATGTGACGATCGCCGGCTACGAGGGCGGCACCGGCGCCAGCCCGCTGACCTCGCTGACCCATGCCGGCTCGCCGTGGGAGATCGGCCTCGCCGAGACCCAGCAGACCCTGGTGCGCAACGGCTTGCGCGGCCGCATCGCGGTGCAGGTCGATGGCGGCCTGCGCACCGGGCGCGATGTCGTCGTCGGCGCGCTGCTCGGCGCCGACGAGTTCGGCTTCGCCACCGCGCCGCTGATCGCCGCCGGCTGCGTGATGATGCGCAAGTGCCACCTCAACACCTGCCCGGTCGGCATCGCGACGCAGGACCCGGTGCTGCGCGCCCGCTTCACCGGCCAGCCCGAGCACGTCATCAACTACTTCTTCTTCGTCGCCGAGGAAGTGCGCGAGCTGATGGCCGAACTCGGCTTCCGCACGATGGACGAGATGATCGGCCGGGTCGACCGGCTCGACATGGTGCCGGCGATCCATCACTGGAAGGCGCAGCGGCATCGATCTGTCGCGCATCCTCTACCAGGAGCCGGCGAGGCCCGGGGTCGCGATCCACCATTGCGAGACCCAGAACCACCATCTCGACAAGGCGCTCGACAACGAGCTGATCGCGCTGTCGCCAGGCCGCGATCGAGAAGCGGCGAGCCGGTGCGGATCGAGAAGCCGATCCGCAACGTCCACCGCACCGTCGGCGCGATGCTGTCGGGCGAGGTGGCGCAGCGTTACGGCCATGACGGGCTGCCCGAGGACACGATCTGGGCGCGCTTCGACGGCACCGCCGGGCAGAGCTTTGGCGCCTTCCTCGCGCACGGCGTGACGCTGGAGCTGGTCGGCGACGCCAACGACTATGTCGGCAAGGGCCTCTCGGGCGGGCGGCTTATCGTCCGCCATCCGCCGCAGGCGACGCGCGAGCCGACCGAGAACATCATCATCGGCAACACCGTGCTCTACGGCGCGATCGCCGGCGAAGCCTATTTCGAGGGGGTCGCCGGCGAGCGCTTCGCGGTGCGCAACTCGGGCGCGATCGCGGTGGTCGAGGGCACCGGCGACCACGGCTGCGAATACATGACCGGCGGCGTCGTCGTCGTGCATCGGCGAGACCGGGCCGCAACTTCGCCGCCGGCATGTCGGGCGGCATCGCCTATGTCTAGGACCCGAAGGGCAAGTTCGCCAGCCTGTGCAACCAGTCGTGCGTCGACCTCGAGCCGGTGACCGCGACGGCGACGGCGGCGAGGAAGGACGGCCGCGCCAGCGCGCGGATCGACGTCCACGACAACGGCATGGGCGATCTGCTGCGCTTCGACGCGCAGCGGCTGCGCATCCTGATCGAGCGCCACCACCTGCTGACCGGCAGCGCGCGCGCCCGCCAGCTGCTCGAGGACTGGGACAACACGCGTTGCCGCCTTCGTCAAGGTGATGCCGCGGGATTACCGCCGCGCGCTGTTGGAGCTGAAGGCGCGAAGCCGAAACCGCGCGCATGGCCGCGGCCGAATAGCCGGTACGCGTCCGATGGGCAAACCAACCGGCTTCCTCGAAGTCGAGCGCGAAGACCGCCACTACGAGAAGCCGGCGGAGCGGCGTCACAGACTTGGCGCGAGTTCCTCAAGCCGCTGCCGGAGAAGACGCTGCGCGCGCAGGCGTCGCGCTGCATGGATTGCGGCATCCCGTTCTGTCACGAGGGCTGCCCGGTCAACAACATCATCCCGGACTGGAACAATCTGGTCTATCGCGACCAGTGGCGGGACGCGCTCGACGTCCTGCACTCGACCAACAATTTTCCCGAGTTCACCGGCCGCATCTGCCCGGCGCCGTGCGAGGCCGCCTGCACGCTCAACATCGACGACAACCCGGTCACCATCAAAACCATCGAATGCGCGATCGTCGACCGCGGCTGGGACGAGGGCTGGATCGTCGCCGCAGGTCGCCGGCGCAGAAGACCGGCAAGACGGTCGCGGTGGTCGGCTCCGGGCCGGCGGGCATGGCCTGCGCCCAGCAGCTGGCGCGCGCCGGCCACGCGCGTGACGCTGTTCGAGAAGAACGACCGCATCGGCGGGCTGCTGCGCTACGGCATCCCCGACTTCAAGATGGAAAAGCACCTGATCGACCGCCGCATGCGAGCAGATGGCGGCGGAGGGGGTCGAGTTCCGCCCTCGACGTCGAGATCGGCGTCGACGCTCAGCGTGCAGAAGCTGCTCGCCGATTTCGACGCGGTGGCGATGACCGGCGGCGCCGAATGGGCCGCGCGACCTCGAGGTGCCCGGGCCGCGAGCTCGCCGGCATCCATTACGCGATGGATTTCCTGCCGCAGCAGAACAAGCGCAACGCCGGCGACGACGAGCCCAAGGCCGCGCCGGGCGGCACGATCACCGCCAAGGGCAAGCACGTCATCGTGATCGGCGGCGGCGACACCGGCTCGGACTGCATCGGCACCTCGACCCGCCAGGGCGCGGCGTCGATCACCCAGCTGGAAATCCTGCCGAAGCCGCCCGAGCACGAGAACAAGGCGCTGACCTGGCCGGATTGGCCGCTGAAGCTGCGCACCTCGTCGTCGCAGGAAGAGGGCTGCGAGCGCGACTGGGCGGTGCTGACCAAGCGCGCCGTCGGCGCGAACGGCAAGGTCGACGGCGCTCGAATGCGTGCGGGTCGAGTGGGCGCAGGCAAGACGGCCGCTGGGTCAATGCAGGAAATGCCCGGCAGCGAGTTCGAGCTGAAGGCCGATCTGGTGCTGCTGGCGATGGGGTTCGTCGGGCCGCGCCGTCCGGGCATGATCGAGCAGGCGGGCGTCGGCGCTCGACCCGCGCGGCAACGTCCAGGCCAACACGGTCGACTACAAGACCTCGGTGGCGAAGCTGTTCTCCGCCGGCGACATGCGGCGCGGCCAGTCGCTGGTCGTCTGGGCGATCCGCGAAGGCCGGCAATGCGCCCGCGCGATCGACGAATTCCTGATGGGGAAGACGACCCTGCCGCGCTAGAGGTCGAGTGTGCCCGCAGGTCGATTATGAGTACACACCTAGGCGGCAGCGTTAGACCGGCATTGCCGTGAGATAGCCGCGAGCGGCGTAATCGACGATGCGGCGGTCGCGGGTTATCAACGTCGCACCGGTGATGCGCGCGGTCGCAACAATGATTTGATCTGCTGGATCGGAGCGAAAGCCGCCGGGAGGGGCGCCGGCCTCAAGCGCAATCTCGGGCGTCAGCGCCTCGATTAGGATATGGGATCTTGCCACAGCACCCTTGATCCAATCCGGAGTCGGTTTGTCGAGCTTAATCTTGCCCAAGAAAGCCAGCATGCTGATTTCCCAAATAGAAATGCTGGACAGCCAGAGCCGCTCATTTTGCGCTGCTTCACCGATTTCTCGACGCGCCGACGGCGATAGCTGCCTGTTGCCGGACACCTCCCAAATCCAGGTGTGCGTATCGAGTAGGAGGAGCGGCAATTAGAGCTTCTCGCCTTCTCCCAAGACGTTCTCAGCGTCCGCATTCCACTCGACATCGAGCGGACCGACAATGTCGCCGAGAATTTGGATCGTGCCAGCCATGCAGCCAAAGATGTCGTCCGCCGGCTTGGCGTCATCGATCGGGACGAGCTTCGCGACCGGCTTGCCGCGCTTTGTGATCACCAGCGGCGTGCGATGCGCGGCGACCTCATCGAGCAGATGGAGGCATTTCGCCTTGAATTCGCCGGCCGCGATCGTTTTGTCCATGGTCATAAGCCTATGGTCATTTAACGATTACGTAAGCCTGCGCGTGCGGCGAATCAAGCCACGCTGGCGACGACCGTGCCTATCCCGGCAAACGCGGCCTCGATGCGGTCGCCGGGCTTCAGCGGGAATTGCCGGGTGAACGAGCCGCTCATGATGTAGTCGCCGGCCCTCACGCCCTCGCCGAACTGCGCCAGCTTTTCGGCGAGCCAGGCAAGCGAGTTGTAGGGATGGCCGAGCACCGCGCTGCCATCGGCGGTGGCGAACCGGACGCCGTTGATGCGGACGCTGACGACGACGCGGTCGAGCTCGGGAATCGTTCTGCCGCTCGATCGGAGGCCCGAGCACGAAAGCCTTCTGTTGCGCGTTGTCGGCGAGCGCCAAGGCAAGCTGGCGGTGAGGTCGCCGCGCGTCTCGATGATCTCGAACGCCGGGTGAATGCGGGCGATCGAGGCGGCGATGGTCTCGCGCGTCGCGCCGGGCAGGAGGTCGCGGCCCATGACGATGCAGAGCTCGTTCTCGAAGCCGGGCTCGATCAGCTCGCCGCGCCGGAAGACACGGCCGGAATCAAGCCTGCCGTCAGCCAGTAGGCAGCCGAACACCGGTTCGTGCACCCGGAACTGCTGCTGGATCGCGGTCGAGGTCAGCCCGACCTTCCAGCCGACACGCTGTGTGCCGCGGCGGCGGATCAGCGCGAGCTGGATGCGATAGGCATCGTCGAGCGAGAGCCGATCGAACCAGGCCTTGGGGAAATACTCGCCGCGCTCCCGCGCCGCCGCGAATTCGCCGATCGCCGCGACCAATTCTCTCGCATCCATCAGAACACCTGCTCAAAATACCTCGGGGATCAGCCGCGCGGTATGGCGCGCGTATTCGTCGTATTCCGGAAAGGTCTCGCGCATCCGTTCTTCTTCGACCTCGCAGCTTGACGATAAAGCCGAGCATGATCAGCCCGGCTCGCGACAAAGCCGTAGAGCCGCGCCGATCGCCAACGAGGTGCCGAGCAGCGCGAACAGCATGCCGGTATAGATCGGGTGGCGCACGCAACGATAGGGGCCGCTGGTGATCAGACGTGTGGCCTTCCTTGACCGTCACCGTGCCGCTCCAATTGCCGCCGAGATGAACGCGGGCCCAGACGGCGAAGAGCAGCCCGAACAGGATCAGCGCCGTCCCGATCGATCGGCAGTTCCGGGCCCGCCGGAACGAAGCGATAGGTCAGCGCCGGCCGGCAGCCATTGCGGGCCGCAGCAGCATCACCGTGCCGATCAGCACTGGAAAGCGGTTCCAGACCGCGCGTCCCGCCCAATTCCCGCCAGCTGCGCCCGCTTGACGCCGATTGCCGCGACCAGCCAGCCGACGAGCCAGATCGCCCAGATGGCGGGGATCAGGTAGCGCGAGGCCTCGGCGAGTTGTCTCATGCCCCCTTAGATAAGCTTGCCGACGCCTTCGATCACGGTGTCCCAATCGTCCACCTCACGATCCTGCGGGTGGACCATGACGTGCTGCACGCCCGCTGCCCCGTAGGCGGCGACGCGCTCCTTCATCATCCCGACATCCTTGCCGTCCCAGTGGCTGCGGACCGAGATGGTGAAGCTCGGCTCCGGCCGGTCGCGGCGCAGGCGCTTCACCACCTCGCCGGCCTGCTCCGGCGTCACCTGGCTGCCGTGCCAGCCGTCGCCAATGCGGACGGTGCGCTTGTGCGCCGCCTCGGAGCGGCTGCCGTGCCACATCGGGATCGGCGCTGATCGGCTGCGGCAGCATCGTCATGTCCTTGATCTCGGACGGCGATGTATTTGCTGTCGAAGCTGACCGGGTCCTGCGACCACACCGCCTTCATCATCGCGATGCCTTCGTCCATGCGCCGGCCGCGCTCGTTGAACGGAACGCCGAGCGCGGCGAATTCGGGTTCGAGCCAGCCGACCCCGACCCCCATGATGAGGCGCCCGCCCGACAGGTTGTGCAGGGTCGACAGCTCCTTGGCGAGCGGCAGCGGGTGGCGCATCGGCAGCACGAGCACGCTGGTGCCGAGCCGTACGCGCTCGGTCACGGCCGCGACCCAGGTCAGGGTCAGCACCGGGTCGTAGAACAGCGGCGAGCGCGGGAATTGCGCGCGCGGCACGATGATGTGCTCGCTGACCCAGACGTCGCTGAGCCCCAAATCCTCGGCGCGGCGCGCATGGCGCTTGATCAGCGCCGGACGTCGCCTGGCTGCCGGCATGCGGCAGGTGCATCCCGATCTGCATCGCTATTCCCTTCCCCTCGTGTGTCGCTCCACTAAGATGCCCGCAACGATAGGAGGTCGGAAAGGGGGAGCGATGCGCTTCGCGGGCAAGATCGCGCTGATCACCGCCGTCGCCAGCGGCATCGGCCGCGCCACCGCCGACATCATGGCCAACGAAGGCGCGACCATCGTCGGCGTCGACAACAACGCCGAGCGGCTGGAGCAGACCGTCGCCGAGATCACCGCCGCCGGCGGCAAGGCGCACGGCGCGGCTGTGCAACGCGCTCGACAAGGACGAGGTCGATCCGCTGGTCGAAAGCATCGCCAAGGAATTCAACGGCATCGACATCCTGGTCAACGCGGTCGGCGGCAGCACGGTCATCCCCCGCCCGAGCGCCACGGTCGACGAGCTGAAGCTCGACGAGTGGAAGAAGATCATCGACTTCAACCTCGACGGCACCTTCCTCTTCACCCACGCGGTGGTGCCGGTGATGAAGCGGCAGCGGAGCGGCAAGATCGTCAACCTCGCCTCGATCGCCGGGCGCGGCCGCAGCGCCGCGTCGTCCGCCGCCTATGCCGCCGCCAAGGGCGGCATCATCGCCTTCACCAAGAAACTCAGCTACGAACTCGGCCCCTACGGCATCAACATCAACGCGATCGCGCCGAGCACCACCTTGACCGAACGCATCCGCCCGCACTGGGAGCGGCGCAGCCAGGAAGACAAGGCGCGCGCGATCGACGCGACCCCGCTGCGCCGCGTCGCCGAGCCGGTAGACCAGGCGCGGGTCATCTGCTTTCTCGCGTCGCAGGACGCTGATTTCGTCACCGGCGTCACCATCGACGTGACCGGCGGGAGCTAACCCAAAACGCGCTTCCAAGGCTTGCGCCGGGGAGCGGTATACGGAAAGGACAGGCACATGGCGACATTCGTACTCATCCACGGCTCGTATCAGGGCGGCTGGATCTGGAAGCCGGCGGCGAGCCGGTTGCGCAAGCAGGGCCACGAGGTCTACGCGCCGTCGCTCGAGGGCTGCGGCGAGCGCGCCGAGCAGGTGCGCTCCGGGATCACCACCGAGACCCAGGCCGACGAGGTGGCGCAGCTTCTCTTCTTCGAGGATTTGGAGAACGTCGTGCTGGTCGGCACCAGCTCGGGCGGCATGGTGGCGTGCCGGGTCGCCGAGCTGATCCCCGAGCGGATCGGCCGGCTCGTCTTTGTCGATGCGCTGGCGCTGCTGCCGGGCGAGAAGATCGGCGACATCGTCACCCGCTCGACGGCGGCCGGCGCGCCCGGCGGCCTCACCCGCGGCCCCTCGCGCGAGGACGCCGCCAACCGGCTCTTCGCCGATCTCGACCCGGCGATGAAGGAATGGGCGCTGGCGCGCTACACCCAGCACCCGGCCGGCATCTACACCGAGGGCGTGGTGCTCGACAAATTCTGGTCGATGCCGTGGGAGGCGAGCGTCATCTGGTGCAAGCGCGCGCAGAACCCGGGCGAGGCGCACCAGCGTCGCACCGCCGAAAAACTGCAGGCGCCGTTCATGGAGCTCGACACCGGCCACTACCCGATGCTGTCAATGCCGGCCGAGCTGACGGCGATGATGCTGAAGGGGTGAACCCTCACCCGCTTCGCTGCGCTCAGCACCCTCTCCCGCATGCGGGAGAGGGAAGGGGCCCGCGCCGCAGGCGTGGGAAGGGTGAGGGTAGGCAGCATTCCGCGGCCGGACTACGCTGGACGAACCGCGCTGAATTGGAGAACAGGTGATGCAGTACAAAGTGATCTCGGCCGATTGCCATGTCGATCTGATCTGGCTGCCGCCCGACCTCTTCACCGCGAACGCGCCGGCCGCGCTCAAGGATCGCATGCCCTATGTCACCGAGGGGCCGCGCGGGCGCGAATGGGTGACCAAGAACGGCTCGTCGTTCGGGCTCGACGCCGGGATGGGCTCGGCTGGGCGGCAAATACGAGCCAGGCAAAATCCACCGCTCCGACCGCATGGCCTCGACCGGGCTCTACGACCCCGAACAGCAGAAAATTCGCCGGCTGACCGATCCCGACTCTGCGGCTCAAGGACCAGGATCGCGACGGCATCCAGGCCGAAATCCTCTACGGGATTTTCGGCGCCACCAACCGGCTCAACGACAACGAGGCGGCCGGGGCGATGCTGCGCATCTACAACGACTGGCTCGCCGATTTCTGCTCGAAGCAGCCCGACCGCTATGGCGGGCTCGCCAACATCCCGAACCACGACCGCGACGCGGCGGTGGCCGAGGTCGAGCGCGTCGCCAAGCGCGGCAATGTGCGCGGGCTCGAGGTCGCGCGGCGGCACGACATGACCCCGCTGTGGGATCCCGTGGTGGAACCCGGTGTGGGACGCGATCGCCGCGAGCGGGCTGCCGGTGCATTTCCACACGATCGGCGGGCCGGGTCGCGATTTCTCGAAGCTGACCGGCAAGACCCTGCTCGCCGCGCGCGCCGCCAGCATCACCAGCTTCCAGATGCATATGGCCGACGTGCTGATGTCGATGATCTTCGCCGGGGTGCTGCACCACCGGCCGAACATGAAGATGGTGATCGGCGAGGCCGGCACCGGCTGGATCCCCTACATCCTCGACCGCATGGACGCGGAATGGGAGGACCAGTTCAAGGAACTCGACCTCACGATGAAGCCGAGCGAGTACTGGCGGCGCCAGTGCTACGCGACCTATCAGAGCGATCCCGTCGGCGTGAAGCTGATCGAGGAACTCGGCGAGGACAACATCATGTGGGGCTCGGATTTCCCGCACCCGACGGCATCTACCCGGATTCGCAGGAATACATCGAGAAGGAGCTCGGCCATCTGCCGGCGGCGGTGAAGCAGAAGATCGTCTGCGACAACGCGGCCAAGCTCTACCGCTTTGTGAATTAACGCGGTTTTCACCGCAGCCGTGTTCTGCGGCGGAGGGCGAGCACCGACCGTGCAGTAACCGTCACGGCGCGCCGGTAAGATCGCGGCGATGCTGCTCTCCGCCCTCGCCGCCGAGCGCCGCCGGCTCGCCCACCTGTTCGACGACGATTTGCCGCCGACCCTCGGCAGCCGGATTTTCAATACCGCGCTCGCGGTGCTGATCATCGTGAACGTCAGCGGCGTCATTCTCGAGTCGGTCGAGTCGTTCGAGCACCGCTTTGGCGCGGAACTGTGGTGGATCGAGGCAGATCGCGACCGCCTTCTTCGCGGTCGAGTACGTGCTGCGGGCATGGGCCTCCGTCGAATTCCAGAACGCGCGCTATCGCCAACCGTTCTGGGGTCGACTGCGCTACCTGCGCAGCTTTTTCGCGGTCGTCGATCTCGTCGCCGTGCTGCCGGCGATCCTCGGCTTGCTCGGCGCTGGCGATTTGCGCACGCTGCGTCTATTGCGCCTCCTGCGCATGCTCAAGCTGACCCGCCACGCGACGATCTTCAACCTACTGTGGGCGGTGTTCCGCGAGGAGGCGCGCTCGATCGGCGCGGTGCTGTTTATTCTGTTCCTGACGATAACGATCAGCGCCTCGCTGATGTACATGATCGAAGGCGATGCGCAGCCCGAAGGGTTCAGCTCGATCCCCGCGTCAATGTGGTGGGCGGTCGAGACGTTGACCACCGTCGGGTATGGCGATCTGGTGCCGACGACGGTGCTCGGCAAGGTGATGGGTGGGCTGGTCACGATCGTCGGCGTCGCCGCAGTCGCGCTCTTTACCAGCGTGATCACGGTGAGCTTCCTCGACCAGCTTCGCTTGCGGCGTGCCGCGCTGCGTCAGGCGGTCGAGGCGCGCATCGCCTCCGGCACTCTGTCCGCGCATGAGGTCGAAGAGCTCGAAGAACTCGGTGAGCAGCTCGGCCTGCCCGACGCCGAAATGGCCGAAGCGGTTGAAGATGCCGCGCGCGATATTGCCAGCCATCCCATTTGCCCGCATTGCGGCGGGGTGCTGACGGGCATGCGGTCGAATTAGGGCGGAAAAGCGCTGGGCGGCCGCGGTAGAGGTCAAAATCCGGCGCCTTCAATCGGACGGTGAAAACTCGCACGGGTCTTTGAGTGGCATAGGATCGCGCATGCGCTTCGCTAACCGCAGTGTGCTGAGCCTGGCCGGCGTTCTGCTGGCGATGCAGCTTGCGGGCGCGGCCGATCTGCCGCTGCTGCCGGGAATTGGCGGCGTTGACCGGCGCGTCGCGGTCGATCCGGGTCAACCGCCGTGGAATGCGATCGCCAAGGTGCAGACCAATATCGGCACGCGCTGCACCGGCGTGTTGATCGCGCCAGGCACCGTGCTTACCGCCGCGCATTGCCTTTACAACAGCCGCACCCGCGCGCTGTTGCAAGCCGGCTCGCTGCACGTTCTGCTGGGCTATGACCGCGGCGACTATCGGTGGCACCGTATCGTCACGGGCTACACGGTGGGACAGGGGTTCGACGGCACCAAAGGGGGGCCGCAGGAGTCCGATTGGGCGCGCCTGGAGTTGGATGGCGCGATCCCCGATCTGGTTGCGCCGCTGCCGATCGCGGCCGAAACGCCGCGTTCCGGCGTAGCAATCGCGGTGGCGGGCTACAATCAGGACCGCGCGCAGATTTTGATGGCGGACCTGGCCTGCCATATCGCCGGCACGGCAATGGCCGGCGGCCAGCCCTTTATCGCTCACAACTGCGATGCTACTCGCGGCACCAGCGGTGGGCCGCTGCTGGTGCGGCAGGGCAGCGGCTGGGCGGTGATCGGCCTCAACATCGCCGCGACGGCGGGAACCAATCTCGCGTTACCGGCACGCGCATTTGCAAACTGACTCATACGTGCGGCGCTGTGCTGACAGGCATGCACGCGAGCTGAGGTCGCCGCGGCTGGCGTGCTCGCCGCACCCGCGCTAGGGTTTCGCTACCGAACAAATCCTGGGGAGCGAAACGATGCAGGTCATGGACGCGATTTCCGAGATCCTCAAGCGCGAGGGGATCAAGACCCTGTTCTGCTTCCCGACGACGCCGATCATCGAGGCCGCGGTCGCCGCCGGTATTCGCCCGATCATCTGCCGCCAGGAACGGGTCGGCGTCCACATGGCCGATGGCTGCTCGCGGGTGCAGAACGGCAACCCGCCCGGCGTCTTCGCGATGCAATACGGGCCGGGCGCCGAGAACGCTTTCGCCGGCATCGCCTCGGCCTATTCGGATTCGACGCCGCTCTTGCTGCTGCCTTTGGGGCACCCGCGCGAGACGGCGCAGCATTTCCCGCTGTTCAACTCGACCCGCTCCTATGCCAGCGTCACCAAGCAGGTCGAGCCGGTGGTGATGCCCGAGTATACGGTCGGCGCCCTGCGCCGCGCCTTCAACGCGCTGAAAAACGGCCGCTCCGGCCCGGTCATGGTCGAGGTGCCGGCCGACGTGATGACCGCCGAGTTCCCCGGCAACGACGTCCATTACGAGCGCGTGCGCCGCACCCGCTCGGCCGGCGACGAGGCCGATATCGACGAGGCGGCGAAGAAGCTGATCGCCGCCAAGGTGCCGATGATCATCGCCGGCCAGGGCGTGCTCTATGCCGAGGCGAGCGACGAATTGCTGGCGCTGGCCGAACTGCTCGACGCGCCGGTGATGACGACGACCGACGGCAAGAGCGCCTTCCCCGAGGATCACGCGCTGGCGCTGGGCTCGGGCGGCACGGTCTACACCGGCCACGGCCGCCATTTCCTGCACGAGAGCGACCTGATCTTCGCGGTCGGCACGTCGCTGACCAAGCACAACATCTCGACCCCGATCATCCCCGACGGCAAGCGCATCATCCACGCCACCAACGACACGCGCGACCTCTACAAGACGCATCCGTGCGAGCTGCCGATCCTCGGCGACGCGAAGCTGGTGCTGGGCCAGATGATCGAGGCGGTGAAGGACCGGCTCGGCAAGAAGAAGCACTCGACCGGCGCGCGGAAGACCATCGCCACGCAGAAGGCGGCCTGGGAGAAGCGCTGGGAGCCGAAGCTGCGCTCGAAGGAGGTGCCGATCTGCCCGTATTTCGTGATGTCGGAATTCATGCGGGTGATCCCGTCGGAAGACGCGATCGTCACGCATGACAGCGGCAGCCCGCGCGACCAGCTGCTGCCGATGTACGTCGCGAAAAAGCCGCGCGGCTATCTCGGCTGGGGCAAGTCGCACCAGCTCGGCACCGGCCTGGGCCTGGCGATCGGCGCCAAGGTGGGCGCGCCCGACAAGATGTGCGTCAACTTCATGGGCGACGCCGCGTTCGGCATGACCGGGCTCGATTTCGAGACCGCGGCGCGCAGCAACATCCCGATCACCACGATCGTCCTCAACAACTCGACGATGGCGATCGAGACCCACGCGATGGCCTACAGCCACGAGAAGCACAAGACGCGCGACCTCGGCGGCAATTACGCCAATCTCGGCGCCGATCTCGGCGGCTGGAGCGAGCGGGTGACCAAGCCCGACGAGGTCGGCCCGGCGATCCTGCGCGCGCGCCGGGTCAACGAGAACGGCCGCGCGGCGCTCTGGAATTCATCACCAGCGCCGAGACCGCGTTCTCGCATCGGCAGCGGCGCGGCGTAGAACCCTCACCGCGTCGCGCGTGCAGGCGCTCCGCACCCTCTCTCGCAGCGGACTAGCGGGAGAGGGAACAGGCACTGGCGGAAATCCCCTCTCCCGCTTGCGGGAGAGGAGTGGCTCCGCGCGCGGCCGGAGGCCGGGTGAGAGTGGGTTACAGCGCCAGCGAATATCGCGGGTCGGCGGCGAGGCAGGCGGCCTCGGGGAGGCCCAGCTCCTTCTTGACGAGGTTCGTGCCGAGCACCATCGCGACCATCTTGTATTGCGCGTGGCGGCGGCTCATGCCTTCGCGGCCCATGCCGCAATCCGAGGAGATCACCACCCGCTCCGGCGGCAGATGCTTCAGCGCCTCGCGGACGATGTCGGCGACCTGATCCGGCCGCTCGATCTGCAAGCGTGTGGTGGTCGATGACGCCGATCACGACCTTCTTGTCGGTGACGATCTTGCCGATCGCTTCGAGGTCGCCGGTGCCCGACGAGCAGGTCTCGAAGGTCAGCGCGTCGGCGTCGACCTGGTTGAGCGCCTCCAGGGTCGGCTGGTAGCTCTGGACGTCGCGGAAGATGCGCTGCTGCGCCGGGTTGCCCCAGCAGGTGTGGCACCACACCTCGGTCTTGCCGCGCAGCCCCTTGACCGTGTTGTTGAAGATTTTGACGAGGTCGGGGATTTCGAGCTTGCCGAACGGCTTGCCGCGCGCCGGCACCATGTGGATTTGCGGCTCCTCCAGCTGGATCACCGGGCAGCCGGCATCGGCCAGCGCGTTGAGCTCCTGGTTGATCGCCTCGCTGAACGCCCAGACCCGCTCGACCGGGTCCTTGTAGTAGTCGTCCTCGACGGCGGCGGCGAGCAGCTCGGGCATGATCGTGCCGAACTTGACCGGGCGCGGGGTCAGGCGCTGCGCCACCTTCCACATCGCGCCGTATTGCAGATTGCCGGGGCCGAGCGGCCCGACGATGCGCGGCACGACCCGCGCCTCGAGCTGGTCGTGCAGGATCTGCCCGCGCGGCACCGCCGCGAGGTTGACCGCCGGCACGGTCAGCGCTGGCCTCGCGCGAGAACCCGGCCATGTGGGTCAGCGGATAGCTCTGCCAGCTCCAGCCGCCGATCTCCTCGTCGTAATGCGCGTCGCCGTCGGTGCAGATGTCGAGCCCAGCCACTTCCTGCGCGCGCAGATGGGTCGAAACCGCGTCCTCGTACTGCTCGCGCCAGCGCGCGTTGACCATCGCCTCGAGAAAGTTCTTCGAGCCGATCTGCGCGGTGTGCCAGGCCGGGCGCGGCAGCGAGCCGATGATCGAGGTCGGCAGAATTTTGTCGGCGGTCGCTTTGTACATGGGTGCCTCCCGGTTATTTGCGGGGCTTCGCCTCTGTCGTGACGCACACGCGGCCGCTTGCGTGATTAGCCAATTGGGATGCCGGCCGATCCGGGTCTTTTGCTGCGGTTGCAAAGTGCGCGCAGAGCTCGAAATGGTCGGGGTCGAGAACCCGATAATCGTAGGGTTGGCTGGTCTCGGGATCGAGGATGCGCACGTACGAATGGGCTGGGCGATTGACCAGCTGGGCAAGGCTGTCCGGCAATGGGTCGCCGCGCTGGTGGTCTCCGGCGATCGCATCGATCACGGCTTGCATGCCGGTGACGCGCTGGCCGTCGAGCCGCGCCGCCCGTATCTGCGCCGGCGAGCCGATCACCAGGAACGCGACGATGACCGCCGCCGCCACGAGAAGCGAGGCGCAGATCGTGAAGACCGCCGGCGGGCTCGGCCTCATACGGTTTCGTCCCGCTTCATGTCGATGAGGAAGTAGCTGAAGATGCCGCCGGCGAGCACCGCCACCGTCGCCACCTTGAGCCCGAAGCGCAGCGTGAACTCGCCGCCGAGGACGTTGTAGACCAGGGTCGAGACGTCGCTGATCAGCGCCACGGCGGCGATGAACAGCGTCCCGTAGGTGAGCCATTTGCGCGGCCGTGATCCGCGCTTGGTGGGATCGCCCGCGATCGCGCGGGTGACGTGGCGGAATGCGATGAGGAAGAGCGGAAACGTCACGATCAGCACCGATAGGCTGGTGCGAATCGTGTCGAGAAAGGCGATATCGGTCCGCCGTTCAAGCGGATCGGGCAGAGCGCGGTCGATGAAATCGAACACCAAATCCCCAAGGCTGAACGCACTCGCATAGAGGGTGACGAACAGGATCAGATAGATGAAGACCTCCCACGCGGAGAGGTAGGGTCGCGGCCGGGGCACGGCCAGCGGGAACTCGACCTCGGCAAAGCCACCGATTGCCGCGTCGATGTCGTCGCGTTGCCAGCCCGCCTTTTCAAGCGCATTTGCAATCGCGTCGCGCTCGATCCCCTGTTCGAGCGAGCGAGCGACAAAGCGGACGAGTTCGGGTGTGCTCACCCGCCGCGCCGCTTGAGGAAATCGAGCGTCGCGTCGGCGGCCTGGTCGGCGTGCGTCGCGGCGACGTGGTAGGAGTTGCCGGGGAACACGACCAGCTCCGAGCCGGCGATCTGCTCCTGCCAGGCGCGCATCGAGGCGACCGAGCCGAGCCCGCTATCCTCGGTGGTGACGACCAGCGTCGGGCATTTGATCTTCGGAATGTCGGCGCGGATGTCGGCGATCGCGATCGTCGGCATGAAGCCGAGCTGGGTCGAGAGCGCGGTGCGCGCCATGTACTTGACCCAGAAGTCGAACCCCTCCTTCGGGAAGCTGCTGCCGAGCCGGTTGGCCATGTTCTGCCGCGCCCAGTATTCGACGCCGTGATCCTCGAACATCTTGACCGTCGCGGCGACGTTCGCAGCGGCTTCCTCGCGGAACGGCGGCGGCGAGCCGACCACGGTCAGCGTCTTGACCCGCTCGGGGCGGCGGGCGGCGAAGGCGCGCGCGACGGTGCCGCCGATCTTGGCGCCGACGAGATGGAAGCGGTCGACCTGGACATGGTCCATCACCAGGCAGAAATCCTCGACAAGCCGGTCGAGGGTCCACGGGAAGTCGCGCGGCATCGGCGTCGATTGGCCAAAGCCGCGCATGTCGGGCCGCACCACCCGGTACTGCCGCGCCAGCTTCGGGACCCACCGCCACCAGGCGAGCCCGCTCTCGGCGTTGCCGTGCAGCAGCAGCACGGTTTCCGGGTGGGTCCACGGGTCGGTGAAGTCGTCGACCTCGTAGTGCATTTCGCAATCGGCTGAGGGGCGGAAGTTCGGCATGTCGGTGCCTCCCTGTCGGTTAGCCGCAATCCTAGTCGAGAATGTGGCGCCTCTCTGCTATGATTTGCGCAAACCTCTATTCAGGGAGTGGCACGATGGGCGAAATCCTCGGTATCGGCGTCACGCATTATCCCGGCCTCATCCAGCCCGACGAGCAGATGGCCGGTCTGTTGAACCGTACGCTGAACAGCGACCAGGTTCCGGAAAAGCTCAAGGACCCCAAGACCTGGCCCGCGGCGATGCGCGAGGAATGGAAGGACCCGGTCGCTTCGGCGACCGAGCACCGGCGCCGGCTCGTCAATGGCTTCCGCGAGGCGCGCGAGGCGATCGACGCGTTCAAGCCCGATTTCGTCGTCATCTTCGGCGACGATCAGTACGAGAATTTCCGCGAGGAGGGCGTGCCGTCGTTCTGCGTCTTCCTGCAGGAGGAGACCGAGTCGCACCCGTTCGCCCGCTACTTCATGGGCAACACCAATGTCTGGGGCGAGGGCAAGGACACGGTCATCAAGACCAAGGGCCACAAGACCGGCGCGTCGTATCTCGCGGCCAAGCTGATCGAAGAGGATTACGACGTCAGCTACGCCTACAAGATGCGCTACGAGAACGGGCTGCCGCACGCCTTCATCAACACCGTCATGTACCTCGACTACGACCGCAAGGGATTCCCCTATCCGGTCGTGCCGTTCCATGTGAACTGCTACGGGTCGAGCGTCATCGCCAAGCGCGGGCTCGACCGCGCATCTGACCGGCGAGGCGGATCCCAATCTGGTCGATCCGCCGGGGCCGAACCCGCGGCGCTGCTTCGACATCGGCGCGGCGATCGCGCGCATCATCGCCGACAGCCCGTAGCGGGTCGCGCTCGTCGCTTCGTCGTCGTGGTCGCACGCGTTTCTGACGCCGAAGAACCACTACCTCTATCCCGACAATGCCGGCGACCGGGCGCGGTTCGACGAACTTGTCGTCGGGCAAGCTGACCCGCTGGCGCGAGCTTTCGCACCGCGCAGATCGAGGACGCCGGGCAGCAGGAGTTCCTCAACTGGGTGACGCTCGGCGGCGCGATGCACGAGCTGAAGCGCGAGCCGGAGATCATCGACTACGTCGAGTTGTACATCTTCAATTCGGACAAGTGCTTCGCCGTTTTCCGGCCGTAAGCCGAGCAACGTTGCGACCCAAAGACTCCTCTGCCCGCTTAGCGTGGGAGAGGGTAGCGAGCGTAACGAGGCGGACGAGGGCGGCCGAACCGTGACTCGTGGGAATAGCCGCGGGGCTATTTCTTTAAGCTATTAAACAAAGTTTTTAATCCAAGAGGGTTTCGAAGTGCTTTTCGAGCCCGATTGTCGGACGCGCTGCCAATGTATTACGCTCTTTCGCATAAGCGATGAAAGTACCCGTGCCGCGCCGTTTATGACGCGCGCATAAGGGTCAAAAAAGCGCGAAATGAACAGGAGAGCGCCATGCTGGATCTGCTCGAGCGGCAGACGTCGCTCACAATCAATCAATGGAAAATTTTCGCCGCGTGCTTGTTTTCGATCGTCATCGATTTTTTTGATTTTGCGTTGATCGGATTTGTCCTGGCGTTCTTTGTCAAGGATTGGCATCTGACGTTCGGGCAATCGGGAGCGATCCTGTTTGCCTCGGGGATAGCGGCGATACCGGGTGGGATTTTCTTTGGCTGGCTTGGTGACAAGATCGGCCGCCGCACGGTGTTCATGATGATGATCCTGATCCTTTCGCTCGCCACCGGCGTGATGGCCCTGGCGCCGGAGAACGGGTGGATATTCATCGCGGCGATGCGATTCATCGTCGGGCTGGGGGTCGGCGGCCTCGCCGCTGTCGATCTGCCGTTGCTGCAGGAATTTGTCCCGGCGTCGAAACGCGGCTGGGTCAGCGGCCTGTCGATCGGCTTGTTGCCTTTGGGGCCAATGCTGGCGGCATTGTTAAGCGCGTCGCTCGGCGCAGTAATCGGCTGGCGCGGCCTATTCGCCATTGGGCTGGTGCCAGCGGCGTTTGCCTTCGTCATTCGCCTTTGGGTCCCGGAGTTCCCGCGCTGGTTGTTGGGCCAGGGGCGCTTCGAGGAGGCGCGCCGCTCGCTCGCCTGGGCGCTCAAAGTAGATCCTGACGAAATTCAGCTGCCAGCATCACTGAGCGAGCAGCCGCGCGCGTCGTGGCTGGAATTGTTCAGATATCCGCGCAGTATCGCCGCGGCGATTACTGACCGGGCTCAGCTCAACGGGCGCGGTCGGCGTGGCGCTGTGGGGCGCCACCCTGCTGGTGCTGGTGCTGAAAGTGACCCCGCCCAGGCCGCTTACCTATCGGTATGGATCGCGCTGGTCGGCATCCCCGGACGGGCCGCTGGGCGCTTGGATGTCGGACGCGTTTGGCCGCCGTGGGGCCGGGGTTTTCCTGTCTGTAGCGGCGGGCTGCGGGACGGTGCTGGCCGGCTACCTGCACGATGTCTACATCGGCACCGCATCGGCGTTCTTCATACTGCTGCTCGTGGCGAGCTTTTTCTCGAACGCCAGCTTCTCCGTTGTCTTTCCATACATGGCCGAGCTGTGGCCGGCAAACTTGCGGGCCAGCGGCTTCGGTCTAGTCTACGGTTGCTCGAACATCGCCAAATTCATCGGCCCGGCCGGCCTCGCCGTCATCGCCGGCGCTTCCAACTATGTCGCTCCGAAGGCGACCCTTGACGCACTCGTCCCCGCTTTCGCCTACTTTGCCGCCTGGTACCTGCTCGCCGTTGTCGGGTTTCTGTTTGTCGGCATCGAGACACGCGGCCGTACGATCGAGGAACTCGACGCCGCGCTCACGCGGCCGGCGCCGGTAGGACGCGGCGGCGGTCGTCCTGCCGCCGCCGCGCGTCGAGCCCTATCGCGGGCCGCCGCCGCATGAGAAAGGCCCGCGCGTCTTTCTCGACTACGATCAGATCGAGCTCGACGCGGCCTACGATCAGGCCGTTTACCAGCCCAATATCCTCCAGCTCAACAAGCGCTGGGCGAGCAACAGCGCCCGCACCCGCGCGCGGATCGGCGAGCCGCTCCGCCGCGCCTACGGCGAAACCGCGATCGAGCAACTCGACATCTTCCGCACCGACGCGCCAAACGCGCCCGTCTTTATCTTCATCCATGGCGGCGCGTGGATCCGCGGCGAGGCCAAGAGCTATGCTGCGCCGGCCGAGATGTTCGTCCGGCGCCGGCGCGCACTACGTCGTGCCCGATTTCATCAATGTCGGCGGACGCCGGCGGCAGCCTGTTTCCGATGGCGGAGCAGGTGCGCCGGGCGATCGCCTGGGTCTATCGCAACGCCGGCAGCTTCGGCGGCGACCCCACGCGCATTTATATCGGGGGCCAGTCGTCGGGCGCGCATCTCGCCGCGGTGGCGTTGACCACCGACTGGCGTGGCGAATTTGGCCTGCCGGCGCGACATCGTCAAAGGCGGGCTGTGCACCAGCGGCATGTACGAGCTGGCGCCGGTGCGGCTGTCGGCGCGCGCCAATTACGTCAAGTTCACCGACGAGATGGTCGAGGCGCTGAGCCCGATCCGCCATCTCGACCGCCTGGCGGCGCCGCTGATCGTGTCCTACGGCACGTATGAGACGCCGGAGTTCATCCGCCAGGCCCGCGAGTTCGCGGCGGCCGTCCGGGACGCCGGGAAGCTGCGCGAGCTGATCGTCGCCGAGAACTATAGCCATCTGGAACTGCCCGAGACGCTGTGTAACCCCTACGGCATCCTCGGCGCGGCGGTGCTGAAGATGATGGGCTTAGGCGACGGCTGACGTCTACTCCCGCAAATCCTCGAAGAATTCCTTGACCCGGGCGAAAAAGCCGGCGCTCTCCGGGTTGGTCTTGCGGTTGTCGCCTTCCTGCTCGAACTCGCGCAGCAATTCCTGCTGCCGTTTCGTCAGGTTCACCGGCGTCTCGACCACGGCGTTGACGAACATGTCGCCGCGCAGCGGCGAGCGCAGCACGGTCATGCCCTTGCCCTTCAACCGGAAGCGGTGGCCCGATTGCGTGCCAGCGGGGACGGTGACGCGGGTCATCGCGCCTTCCACCGTCGGCACCTCGATCGCACCACCCAGCGCCGCCGTGGTAAATGGGATCGGCACCCGGCAATAGATATTGGCGCCGTCACGCTGGAAGATCGCGTGTTCGGCGATACTGATAAAGATGTAGAGGTCACCCGCCGGCGCGCCGTGAAGCCCGACTTCACCCTCACCGGCGAGGCGGATGCGGGTGCCGTCCTCGACCCCGGACGGGATGCTGACCGACAGCGTCTTTTCGCGCCGTACCCGGCCTTGGCCGCCGCAGGATTTGCACGGCTTCTCGATCACGGTGCCCGCGCCCTGGCAGGTGGGGCAGGTGCGCTCGATGGTGAAGAAGCCTTGCTGCGCGCGCACCCTTCCGTGGCCCTGGCAGGTGCGGCAGGAGGCCGGGCGGGAGCCGGCTTCGGCGCCGCTGCCTTGGCACGGTTCGCATTGCCCGAAAGTGTTGACGCGGATTGTGGTCTGCTTGCCCTTGAAGGCTTCCTCAAGCGGGATCTCGAGGTTGTAGCGCAAATCGCTGCCGCTGCGATTGGGGCCGGCGTCGCGCCGCCCGCCGCCCATCGCCCCAAACATCTCCTCGAAGATGTCGGCGAACCCGCCCGAGAAACCACCAAACCCGCCGGCGCCTGGCCCCGCGCTGCCATTCTCGAAGGCGGCATGACCGAAACGGTCATAGGCGGCGCGTTTCTGCTCGTCCTTGAGGACGTCGTAGGCTTCGTTGATGTCCTTGAATTTCTGCTCGGCGCTTTTGTCCCCTGAATTGCGGTCGGGGTGATGCTGCATCGCCATCTTGCGAAAGGCTTGCCGCAACTCGTCGGCGCTGGCAGTTTTGCTGACGCCAAGCGTTTCGTAGTAGTCCTGCTTAGCCATGGTGAGAGCGCACCGGTTCTCCGTGTCGGGCGAAAAGCGTCACCCCCAGGTTGAAAACCCAAGGGTGAGCCATGGTCGTTTCCTGCAGCAAAGCAGTTTTTAGGCCGAGCCGCGCTTCTTCTCGTCGACCTCCTCGAAGTCGGCGTCGACGACCTTGTCGTCGTGGCCCGGATGCGGTCCCGCGCCAGGACCGCCAGCGCCCGGACCTTGCGGCCCGCCCTCGGCGCCCTGTGTCGCCTTGTACATCGCTTCGCCGAACTTCATCGCGACCTGTCCCAGCGCTTCGGTCTTGGCTTTGATGTCTTCCACGTTGTCGCTGCCGACGACATCCTTCAGCGCCTGGACCGCTTGGCGGACCGGCTCCTTCTCGCTGTCGGGCACCTTGTCGCCGGCTTCAGTCAGCGATTGCTCGGTCGCGTGGATCAGTCCGTCGGCCTGGTTCTTGGCTTCGACCAACTCGCGCCGCTTCTTATCCTCCTCAGCATGCGCCTCGGCGTCCTTGACCATCTTGTCGATGTCGGTGTCGCTGAGCCCGCCCGAGGCCTGGATGCGGATCTGCTGTTCCTTGCCGGTGGCCTTGTCCTTGGCCGACACCTGGACGATGCCGTTGGCGTCGATGTCGAAGGTGACCTCGATCTGCGGCATGCCGCGCCGCGCCGACGGGATGCCGACCAGGTCGAATTGCCCCAAGAGCTTGTTGTCCGCCGCCATCTCGCGCTCGCCCTGGAAGACGCGAATCGTCACCGCGGTCTGGTTGTCCTCGGCGGTCGAGAAGGTTTGGCTCTTCTTGGTGGGGATCGTTGTGTTGCGGTCGATGAGGCGGGTGAAGACGCCGCCCAGCGTCTCGATGCCGAGCGACAGCGGGGTGACGTCAAGCAACAGGACGTCCTTAACCTCGCCCTGCAACACGCCGGCCTGGATCGCCGCGCCGATGGCGACAACCTCATCCGGGTTGACGCTGCGGTTCGGCTCCCTGCCGAAGAACTGCTTCACGGTCTCGATGACCTTGGGCATGCGGGTCATGCCGCCGACGAGGATGACCTCGTTGATCTCGGAGGCCTTGAGGCCGGCATCCTTCAGCGCGTTGCGGCACGGCTCGATGGTGCGCTGGATCAGGTCGTCGACCAGCGCCTCGAGCTTGGCTCGCGTCAGCTTGATGTTGAGGTGCTTCGGGCCGTTCTGGTCGGCGGTGATGAACGGCAGGTTGACCTCGGTCTGCACCGACGACGACAGCTCGACCTTGGCTTTTTCCGCCGCCTCCTTCAGGCGCTGCAGGGCCAATTTGTCGTTGCGCAGGTCGATGCCCTGCTCCTTTTTGAACTCGTCCGCGAGGTAGTCGATGATCTTCTTGTCGAAATCCTCGCCGCCGAGGAAGGTGTCGCCATTGGTCGATTTGACCTCGAACAGCCCGTCGCCGATCTCGAGAACCGAGATGTCGAACGTGCCGCCGCCGAGGTCGTAGACCGCGATCGTGCCGGCGCCCTTGCGCTCCATGCCGTAGGCGAGCGCCGCCGCGGTCGGCTCGTTGATGATGCGCAGCACCTCGAGACCGGCGATCTTGCCGGCATCCTTGGTCGCCTGGCGCTGGGAATCGTTGAAATAAGCGGGGACGGTGATGACCGCCTGGGTCACGGTCTCGCCGAGATAGGCCTCGGCGGTTTCCTTCATCTTTTGCAGGATGAAGGCGCTGATCTGCGACGGCGCGTATTTCTTGCCGCGGCTCTCGACCCAGGCGTCGCCGTTCTCGCCGGTGATGATCTTGTAGGGGACGAGATCGATGTCCTTCGCCACCATCGGGTCGGTGAAGCGGCGGCCGACAAGGCGCTTGATCGCGAAAAACGTGCTCTCGGGGTTGGTGACCGCCTGGCGCTTCGCCGCCTGGCCGACCAGCCGCTCGCCGCCTTCGGTGAAGGCGACCATCGAGGGCGTGGTGCGCGCGCCTTCGCTGTTCTCGATGACCTTGGCGCTCTTGCCCTCCATCACGGCGACGCACGAATTGGTGGTGCCGAGATCGATACCGATAACTTTGCTCATGGAAACCTCATGTCAAAAGCAGGACCGAACGGCCCGGATAGGCGCCGCCCCGGTCCCCCGGGAAATGACACGTTGGCCATGGATTGGCCAACGTGAGAGATATATGTAGGCAAGCCGGCCGGGACAACCGGTACCGGCGCACAGAAAACGCAACGTTCGATCGAATAGGCCTTGTGCGCGTGATCGTTTCGGCAAGCTCTCGCAGCGCTACCGGAAAGAAGCCGGCATGACTGAGGCCGTGTCTCTCGCGGATGCTCGCTTCGAGCGGGTTCAGATGCCGGATGCCGACGTGTTCTTCCTCCGGCGCCTAGAGCTGGGCCAGCCAGAATCGCGCGTTCTCGAACGGCTCATCGGCGAGACCGAATGGCATGCCGAGGCAGTTGTCATGTGGGGTCGCAGGCTGCCGCAGCCGCGCCTTACCGCCTGGTACGGCGACCCGGGCCGGCGCTACGCATATTCCGGCATCGAGCTCGAGCCATTGCCGTGGACGCCGCTGCTGCGCGACGTCAAGGCGCGCGTCGAGAACGCTGCGGGGACATTGTTCAACAGCGTGCTCCTGAACTACTACCGCGACCATCGCGACAGCATCGGGTTCCACAGCGACGATGAGCCGGAGCTCGGCGCGCGACCGGTCATCGCCTCGCTGAGCCTCGGCGAGGAGCGGACCTTCGTCTTGAAGCATAAACGGCTGAAGGATGCCGCGCCGGTTCGGCTGCGGCTCGACCTCGGGCAGCCTCTTGGTGATGGGCGGCGATACGCAGCACGCGTGGCGGCACGGCATCATGAAAGAGACCCGGCCTTGCGGCCCGAGGGTCAATCTGACGTTCCGCAACTATCTTCGGCTGAGTTCGCGGTCCGGGTGCCCTTATACCCGCTGCCGGCGATAGTGGTAGCGGTGCAGCTCGGTGGTCATGCCGACGGAGTGGTAGAGCGCCCGCGCCGGAGCATTGTCGGCCTCGACCTGGAGGGTGGCGACTGCTGGCACCGTTCTGTTTGCCCCACTCGGCGAGGGCGGCGAGGACGCGGCGCGACAACCCCTGGCGTCGGCGTCGCGCGTCGGTCACCACCGAACTCGAAACACAACATGCCGCGGTGGATGACCCCGTAGGCGAGCGCCGCCGGTTCGTCCTCGCGCCAGTCCCGCGAAGGCGGCGGGCAAGACCACGGACGAAACGATCTGGCGATAGGGTCCCTGAAACTCCGGCCTCTGGCCCTGCAGCCGCGCCATCGCCACAAACCATTCCGATGTCGGTTTGGGCGAGAGCCGGACGGCGCCGGTCCCGCCAAACGGCGCTGAAGAGGCGATAATCGGGTCGAGCGGTCCCTCGATGATGCAGCTTTCGCCTTCCTCGGTATAGCCGCGCTCCGCCAGGCGAGCGTCAATCTCAGGCGCCAGGAACGACGGGATACGAAAGATCGCCGGCTGACCCTGAGCGCCGTACAGCGCTTCGGCGGTCGCGATCAGCGGGTCAAGATCGCCGCGCGGTTCGCACAACGGCGTCACCGAATTGGCGGTGCGCCGCCCGCCGCCGCTGAACCGTAGCAGCCAGCCGTCGAACACAACCTGGCGCAGCGGCGGGAAGCCGTTGATCGCGGCTTCCTCGGCCGGCCAGGCGGGGGCCAATCAGGCATCCCGATCGGCGGTCTCCGGCCGCCGCGCCGCCCTTGGCGACCCCGACCATCGCCGGGCGCAACAGGCGGTCGTGCAGCACATAGCCGGGCTGCAGCACCTCGACGATGGTGCCGGCAGGACGGCCGGTGTTTTCGGCCTCGAACACCGCCTGATGGAAATTATGGTCGAACTTCTCGCCCATCGGGTCGATGCGCTTCAGGCCGTGGCGCTCGAACGCGGCCAAGCAACTCGCGCTCGGTCGCCGCAACCCCGGCGAGAAGGCTCCTCGTCCGGTCGTCTTTGGCTTCGCTCTCGGGCAGGCTGTCGAGCGCGCGGCGGAGATTGTCGGCAACCGATAACAGTCCCTCGGCAAATCGGCCGATGCCGTATTTCTCGGCGTCCTGGCGCTCGCGCTGGGCGCGGCGGCGGGTGTTCTCGGTCTCGGCCAGCGCGCGCAGCACGCGGTCCTGGCTCTCCGCGAGCTCGGCTTCGAGCGCGGCGATGCGCTCTTCCGGGGTCGCCGGCTCGCTCTCCGCCTCGGCCTCTTCCCCCCGATCGTTGGCTGGGGTCAAAGGTTCTTTGTCGTCGTTGCTCATTTTAGGTCCATCTATCCAATCAGGCGTCCGATCACCTTGGCGGTGTAATCCACCATCGGGATGATGCGGGCATAGTTGATCCGGGTCGGGCCGATAACGCCAATCGCGCCGATGATCTCCTCGCGGCTGTTCTGGTAGGGCGCAATGATCAGCGAGCAGCCGGCGAGCCCGAACAGGTGGCTCTGCGCGCCGATGAAGATCTGCACCCCGTCGCCGCGCTTGCTGGCGTCGAGCAGGCGCAGCATCGTCTCGCGCGTTTCCAGCATTTCGAACAGAGTCGCGCAGCCGTTCGAGATCGGCGACCGCGGTGACGTCGTCGAGCAGATTGGCCTGGCCGCGCACGATCAGGGCGCGCTCGCCGTCGCCGCCCGACCAGCTGGCGAGGCCGGTGGCGACGACGCGGCTGGTCAATTCGTCGAGCTGGGCACGGTTCGAGGCGATCTCCTCCTCGATCTCGGCGCGCGCTTCCTCGACGGTGCGGCCGACGAGGCGGGCGTTGAGATAGTTGTTGGCGCTGACCAGCGCCGAGGGCGGCAGGCCGAGCGGCACCTCGATCACCCGGTTCTCGACCAGCCCGTCTTCGGTCACCAGCACGACGAGCGCGCGCCCGGGGCCGAGCGGCACGAATTCGATGTGCTTGAGCGGGCGGTCCTGCTTCGGCACGACAACCAGCCCGGCGCAATGCGACAGACCCGAGAGCGCCTGCGTCGCTTCTTCAAGGGCCTGCGGCAGGCTGCGGCCGCGCGCGGCGACACAGGCTCTCGATGCTGCTGCGCTCGGCCTCGGCGAGATTGCCGAGTTCGAGCAGGCCGTCGACGAAGAAGCGCAGCCCCGCTTCGGTCGGCAGCCGCCCGGCCGAGGTGTGCGGCGCAGTAGAGCAGACCCGCCTCCTCGAGATCGGCCATCACGTTACGGATCGTCGCCGGCGACAGGCTGTCGGCGAGCAGGCGCGACAGGGTCCGGGAGCCGATCGGCTCGCCGGTCTGGACATAGCCGTCGACGATCATGCGAAAGATCTCGCGGCTGCGCGCGTTGAGTTCGCTGATCGGCGAGGGAGTTGGCTGTCCTGGCGTGCGCAAGCTGCGTTCTTCGGTTTGTCCCGTTTGCGTGCTGCGAAAATCTAGGAAGGCGACCCGGTAGCGTCAACTCATGGCCGGCGGGCCGGGTGTCAGAAGGTCTTTTTGAAGATCGCCTCGTAAGTATCGCCTTTCGCCGTCGTCAGATGGCCGACGAGGTCGGAGTAGAAGGGCTTGAACCCATACTGGCTGCCGTCATTGTTCTGAAACTTCAGTTCGCCGTCCTGGACGATGCCGGTGCCGTGCAGGATGCCGCCCGGCTTCTGATTGCCGGAGCCGATCGGGCCGAAAGCATAGGTGATTGTCGCGGTGCCGTCTTGGGCGACGTTTTCGACGATGAGCGCGGCGCATAGCTGCGGCGTCCATGCCGCGTCGCTCCACAGGCCGAGGAATTGGCGATAGGGCTCTGGCACGGAGGCAGGATCGGCGAGATGGTAGGTGACGGTCTGGCCGCAAAAGACGCGGCTGGAAGTTCCTCGGCCGGTGTTGCCGCGGCGGCGGGAGGTTGAGGCTCGGGCGCGGGCGGCGGAGATGCCGCGGTGGCCGGTGGCTGCGGGGTGGCCGCAGGCGGTGGGGCCGCCGTCGTCGTTGGAGGTTGCGGCGTCTCAAGCGACGGCAGTGGCTCGCCGGGTGGCACGGTCTGGGCTGGCTGATCGGGCGTCGGGATGAGCGGCGTCGGCTGCTGTGCCCAGGCGGCGCCACTCGTCAGCACCATCACCATGGCGGCGGCGCGATAGACCATGCGCGGCTCCGAACGCGAAGTTGCCGGTACGGTTTCTCTGAGCGATCAAAGTGGCTTTTCAAAGAAGATTTCGCCGGTATCGGCGCGCCGAGTTTCGATCCAGCCGGCCTTGCGATAATGCTGCTCGGCGCGGGTGCCGGCCCCGGTCATCAGCTTGGCGACCGGGTGCCCGGCCTCGCGCAGGCTGGCGCAGGTGTGTTCCAGGAGGGCGCGGCCGATGCCGCGTCCCTCATGCGCCGGGGCGACGAACAGCGCCCACACCCAGCCGTCGCGCGGGTCGCCCGCGGCGAACCCGTTGATCGTGCCGTCATCCTCCTGCCAGACCCACAGCGCGTCGTTGTCGACGTACCAGGCGGCCTCCTCTTCGGTCACCGATGCCGGGTCGGTGAGCCGGTTCTCGGTGACGCTGTCACGGATCTCGAAGATGCGCGCGATATCCGCGCGCGCCGCCGGGCGGATCATGGCCTGATCGCGCCTTGCGCTAGGCGATCTTGAAGCTCGCGCAGCTGGTTGTCTCTTCACCATCCGTTTGGCGTGATTCTCGCGGATTTGCGTCGGCATGGCGGTTCATTCCTTCCTATCGCGGCTCAAGCGTGAAGTAGAGATGCCCGGTCCACAAACTGCTCTCATCACCGTCGAAGCGGATGGCGAGCAAGCCCAGACCGGCGACGAACGCGACCCAAAACAGGATCCACCAACCTGGGACATGCTTTTTTATCGCGACGAGCCCGGCGAGGCACAGCACGTCGAGGCCGATGGTCATGAGCTGCTCGGTGCGCAGCGGAGATTCGTGAGCCGGTACAAGCACACGGTACAGCAACGTGGCGATCAGGTAGATCGAGACGATGAGAAAGATGATCCCGTTGCGGTTGGTGTGATCGGGTGCGCCTTCCCGCAGAGCGGCGGCTGTCGATCGCCCCGAGGTTCGGGGCTTGCGCGCCGGCCGCGCTCCGCGACTGGCTCCGCCCTGTCGCCGATTCCCGCGGGTTTGCTTGGGCATGGCGGCGCGTCGTTCCCGAAACGGTCATCGATGCCAGGTAGCATCCTGCCCTTCGCTCAAGGGCGCAACGACCCTATATCTTGATCATGCAAAACAGCCCAAATCCGCAGCCGCTTTCCGGCATGGTGGTGCCGCGCTTCGGCGAGGTCGCGACCTTTATGCGGCTGCCGATCGAGCGCGATCCGGCGAAGCTCGACATCGCCCTCGTCGGCGTGCCGTTCGACGGCGGCACGACCAACCGCCCGGGCGCGCGCCACGGCCCGCGCGAGATGCGCGCCATGTCGTGCCTGATGCGGCGGGTGCACCATGTCAGCAAGGTGGCGCCCTACGAATTGTGCCGGGTCGGCGACTACGGCGACACGCCGGTCAATCCGGTCGATCTGCAGGATTCGCTGGCGCGGATCGAGGAATTCTTCGCTCGGCTGCACGCGGCCGGCGCGGCGCCATTGTCGGCCGGCGGCGACCATCTGATCACCTTGCCGATCCTGCGCGCGATCGCCCGCGAACGGCCGGTCGGTCTCGTCCATTTCGACGCCCATTCCGATACCAGCGACACCTATTTCGGCGGCGAGAAATACACCCACGGCACGCCGTTTCGCCGGGCCATCGAGGAGGGCCTCGTCGATCCCAAGCGGACGATCCAGATCGGCATCCGCGGTTCGATGTACGAACGCGACGAGAAGGATTGGGCGCAGAGCGTCGGCATCCGCATCGTCCATATCGAGGAGTATTTCGAGCTGGGGCCGAAAGCGGTCGTCGCCGAGGCGCGGCGCATCGCGGGGGACGGGCCGACTTATGTGAGCTTCGATGTCGACGGGCTCGACCCGGTCTACGCGCCCGGCACCGGCACGCCGGAGATCGGCGGCTATTCGACCGCCGAGGCGCAGCAGATGCTGCGCGGCCTCGCCGGACTCGACCTCGTCGGCGGCGATGTCGTCGAGGTGGCGCCGCCGTTCGATCCCAGCGGCAACACCGCGCTCGTCGGGGCGACGATGATGTTCGAAATCCTCTGCGTGCTCGCCCCAGCAGTGCACCGTCGCAAGCAACAGACGCCGGCAAGGCAGCCCGCGACGGTTAACGCAAAATAGCGTCCGCTCCCCGGCACAGGCGGGGGTGCATTCTTCCGACGTACCACAACTGACAAATGGGTCCCGGCCTGCGCCGGGATGGTACTAAGATCGGCCGCAGCGAGCTTTCGGAGGGGGACCGCCATGGCCAATGACGTGCTGACCGCGACGCCGTCGCCGGTCGTCGAGATCGCGAGCGGGAAGATCCGTGGCGCAGCCGCGAACGGCATCATCGCCTTCAAGGGCATCCCCTATGGCGCGCCGACCGGCGGCGCCAACCGCTTCCGGCCGCCGCAGCCAGTGATGCCCTGGAGTGGCGTGCGCGATGCGCTCGCTTATCGCGGCAAGGCGCCGCAATCGCCGGCGCAGGTCAAGCGCCGCACCGAGATGGACGGCATTCTCGGCCCGCTCGATACCAGCCCCGAGACCGAGGACTGCCTGACGCTCAATGTCTGGACTCCAGGCCCCGAGCCGGCAAGCGGCCGGTGATGGTGTGGCTGCATGGCGGCGCCTTCGCCTATGGCTCGGGCAATCGCGCGGTCACCGACGGCGCCAACCTGGCGCGGCGCGGCGATGTCGTCGTGGTCAGCGTCAACCATCGGCTCAACATCTGCGGCTATCTGCATCTCGAGGATATCGGCGGCGAGCGCTTCGCCGGGTCGGGTAATGCCGGCTCGCTAGACATGATCGCGGCGCTCGAATGGGTGCGCGACAACATCGGCCAATTCGGCGGCGATGCCGGGAATGTCACGATCTTTGGCGAGTCCGGCGGTGGTGGAAAGGTCAGCGCGCTGCTGGTGATGCCGGCGGCCAAGGGCCTCTTCCACCGCGCGGTGATCCAGTCGGGCGCGGCGGTCCGCTTCACGACGCGCGAGCGCGCGAACGCGCTGGCGGGGTCGGTCGTGAAGCGGCTCGGCGGGATCGACAGGCTGGCGGACGTGCCGCTTGCTGCGCTGCTAGACGCGATCATCCCGGCATCAAAAGAAGCGGGCCCGCGCGCCTGGCCGCTGCTCGACCGCTACGATTTCGGGCCGGTCGTCGACGGCGCGGCCGTGATCCAGCACCCGGCAGAGCCCACCACCTCGCCGCTCGGCGACGATCATCCCGTTGATGATCGGCGGCACTGCAAGGGAGGCCAGCCTGTTCCTCGACGACGACGCGGTATGGCACCGCACGCTCAGCGAAGAGCAGCTACGCGAGCGCCTCGCCGCGGTTGCCGGGCGCGGAAGCCGATGCGGCGCTCGCGCTTTACCGTGGGCTCATGCCCGGCGCCAGCCCCGGCGATCGGCTGATCGCGGCGCTGACCGGCTGCAACTTCTCGGTGCGCACCTGGCTTTACGCCGAGCGCCGAGCAGCCAGAGGCGGCGCGCCGGTCTACCACTACTCGCTCGACTGGGGTTCACCGTTCGCCGGCGGCCGGATGGGCGCGCACCACGCGATGGATTTGCCCTTCGTCTTCGACACCACCGACGTGCCGCTCTCGACCAAGGGCGCCGATGGCGCGCCCGAGCTCGCGGCGGCGATGTCGGCGACCTGGGCGGCGTTCGCCCGCATAGGCAAGCCGGACAATCCGGCGATCCCGGTCTGGCCGGCCTACACGACGGAAACCCGCGCGACGATGGTGTTTGACACGCGCTGCCGCGTCGTCAACGACCCAGGTCGCGAGGCGCGGGCTCTATGGAGCCGCGTGGCGACAAGGGCGTAGGCGTGCTGACCCGCTGGACCGGGATCGTGCTGATCGGTCTGCTGCCGGCCTGTTCGGCGCTGGCGATGGAATGTCCGCCCCCAGGCTACGACGGCAACCAGGATTGCGGTTACGAATGCGGCGTGGGCGGCACGTGCTGCGGCAACCCGCATTATTACGGGTCGTACGTGCTCGGAACCTGGTATCCCGACCCGCGCTGCCCGGCGGCCGGCAAGCCGCCAGCGGCATCGGCGACATCGCCGCAGCGCTGACGGACTTTCCCGCGCTCAGCGGGCCTGGAACTGGGTCTTGCCGAACGTGATCTCGCGCTCCTCGTCGGTGATCTTGCCCGGCCGCTGCGCGTCGGACAGCACCTGGAGGCCGCGCTGCACCGCCGGCCGCGCCTCGATCTCGGCGCACCAGCGCTTCACCGCCGGGAATTCGCCAAGGTCGATATAGCCGCGATCGTCAAAGCGCGAGGAATGCTGGGTCGCGACGCGGATCCACGGAAAGGTAATGATGTCGGCCATCGAGTATTCGTCGCCGGCCAGCCACTGCGTCTCCGACAGCCGGTTGTTGAGCACCCGGGTCAGTCGCTTCGCCTCGTTGGAATAGCGCTCGATCGCATAGGGGATTTTCTCCGACGCATAGGCGCCAAAATGGTTCCACTGGCCGAACATCGGCCCGACCCCGCCCATCTGGAACATGATCCATTCGAGGCATTTGTAGCGGCCGATCGGGTCTTTCGGGATCAGCTTCCCGCCGGTCTTTTCCGACAGATAGATGAGGATCGCCGCCGATTCGAAGAGCGTGAACGGCTTGCCGCTCGGCCCCTCGCTGTCGACGATCGCCGGGATACGGTGGTTCGGCGTGATTTTGAGGAATTCCGGCTTGAACTGGTCGCCCGCGCCGATATTGACCGGGATCACCTTGTAGTCGAGACCCAGCTCCTCGAGCGCGATATGCACCTTGTGGCCGTTAGGCGTCGGCCAGCTCCAGAGTTCGAGCATCGAGGTTTCCTCCGGTTGGGGTAGACGGTAGAGATGGTGCGAGTTTAGTCGGGCTCGTCCCACTCGGCGAGGCGCTTGAGCCAGCCCTCGCCGGCGCCGTAGCGCAACCATTCTTCGAGATGGTCGAAGCCGAGCTTTTGGTAAAAGGCCCGCGCCGGGTTCCAGTCGAGCACATGGAAATCGATGCGGCCCCAGCCGCGCTCCAGCGCGATCGCCGCCAGCCGCGCCATCAGCCGCCGTCCGACGCCATGGCCGCGCCCCGCCTCGCGCACAACGATGTCTTCCAGATAAAGCGTCGGCGTGCCGAGCCAGGTGGAAAAGCGGGTGTGGAACAGCGCCATGCCCGCCGGCTCGCCATCGAGCTCGGCGATCAGCGCCTCGAATTGCGGGCGCGGGCCGAAGCCGTGCTCGCGCAGCTGCGCCTCGGTGGCAACCACTGCCTCGGGTGCCTTCTCGTAGAGGGCCAGCTCGCGGATGAAGTCGAGGATCAGCCCGCAATCGTCCGCGGTGGCGAAGCGGAGCGAGATTTGGCTCATGGCACCTCTCCTGTTGCAACGAAAAAGCGCGCTCCTAGGAGCGCGCTTCATTTCGTCGATGGACCCCGACTTTTGCCGGGGTGATTAAGCGGTTGGCCGCTTAATCAGTTCGTCAGCCCGTAGAACTTCGCGGCGTTCCCGCAGGTCATCGCATATTTGACGTCGGCCGGCAGGTGGCTGAACTGATCGTCGATGTACTTCACCGATTCCGGCCACACGCCGTCGGGATGCGGGAAGTCCGAACCCCACATCAGGGTCTCGACCCCCATATCCTCGATCAGCTTGGTGCCGATGCGGTCGTACTGGAACGTCGCCCTGCACTGGTTGCGCCAGTATTCGCTCGGCATCTTCTTCAGCTTCAGATCCTGGTACTGGTCCTTGTACTCGAAATCCATCCGGTCGATGACGTAGGGGATCCAGCCGATACCGCTTTCGCCGAAGACGACGCGAATGTTCGGGAAACGCTCGAACACTGCCGCGCCCATCAGATCGGTCAGGATCGTCGCCAGCGTCATCTGGAACCGGACCAGCCCGCTATAGGTCATGCGGCGCGAGATCTCCGGCTCGAGCGTTTTGCGCAGCTCGGGGTCGGTCGCCGGGAAGGTGTGGAAATGCAGCGGCAGCTGCGTCTCGTTGACCGCCTCCCACAGCGGATCCCACATCGGATGCCACATCCCCGTCATGTGCCATGAACAGGAAAGCTCGACGCCCTTCATCCCCATCTTCGCGACGCGCCGGACTTCGCGCGCGGCGCCCTCGATATTGTTGTAGGGCAGGCAGGCGAGACCGATCATGCGATCGGGGTAATAGCTGGTGAAGTTGTGCATGAAGTCATTGTAGATGCGTAGCATCTCGTCGGCCGCTTCCGGGTCTTGCATCTTGGCGCAGGCGGCTAGGATGCCGTAGATGACCTCGGCATCGACGCCGTCGCGATCCAAGTCCTTGACCCGCAGATGCGGGTCGCCCGGGCGCCGCAGCCCCTTTTCGAAATAGTCGCGGTAGAGACCGGCCTCGGCCATCTTGTCGGCCCGCAGCTGCTTGCCCGGGACATGCGGTGTGCCGGTGGCGCCAACGCCGCCGCATTGGCCGTAATTGGCGCCGTTCTTGTCGGTCCAGACCTCCGTGCCGTCCGCCTGCTTTTCGACGTATGGCATGAGGTCCCTCAGCTTGCTCGACGCGTTCCGCGTGAACAGGTCGGGCGGCAGCCAGAGCATGTCGAGATGGCAATCGGCGGAAATTCGCTTGTACTGCATCAGCTCTCTCCTGCGCCGGGTCGGTAAGGTGACGGATGATAAGCAACCGACAGCTTTTGATACTGTACCGCAGCTTTCCGCCGGTGTCCGCACGCGATCTCCCGCGATTTTGCCGGGCGGTCATGCGCTGCCCGCACTATATTTACAGCCCATGGACGATGTTACCCGCCTCCCCGAAACGCCGGCTGACGATGCGACGCGTCTCGCGCGCTTCGAGGCGCGGATGACGCGCGAGGACAAGGTCGAGCCCAACGACTGGATGCCCGACGCCTATCGCCGCACGCTCATCCGCCAAATCTCGCAGCATGCGCACTCCGAAGTCGTCGGCATGCTGCCCGAGGGTAACTGGCTGACCCGCGCGCCGACCCTGCGGCGCAAGCAGATCCTGCTCGCCAAGGTGCAGGACGAGGCCGGGCACGGGCTCTACCTCTACGGCGCGGCCGAGACGCTCGGCATCTCGCGCGAGGAGCTGATCGAGCAGCTGCTGACCGGTGCGGCGAAATATTCCTCGATCTTCAACTATCCGACCCTCACCTGGGCCGATGTCGGCGCGATCGGCTGGCTGGTCGACGGCGCCGCGATCATGAACCAGATACCCGCTCTGCCGCTGCTCCTACGGCCCTTATGCGCGGGCGATGATCCGCATCTGCAAGGAGGAGAGCTTTCACCAGCGCCAGGGTTTCGAGATCATGCTGACCTTGAGCCGCGGCACGCCGGAGCAGAAGGCGATGGCGCAGGATGCGCTCGACCGCTGGTGGTGGCCGAGCCTGATGATGTTCGGGCCGCATGACTTCGATTCGCCGCACGCCGACCAGTCGACGCGGTGGAAGATCAAGCGCGTCTCCAACGACGAATTGCGCCAGCGCTTTATCGACGCGACCGTGCCGCAGTCGAAATACCTCGGGCTGAAGATCCCCGACCCGAAGCTGCGCTTCGACGAGAAATCGGGCCATTGGCGCACCGGCGAGATCGACTGGGCCGAGTTCCGCCGCGTCATCGCTGGCGACGGGCCGTGCAACCGCGAGCGCCTCGCCGACCGGCGCCAGGCACACGATGACGGCGCCTGGGTGCGCGACGCGGCGCTGGCCTATGCTGCAAAGGGTGCTTCGAGACACCGCGCTTCGCACGGCTCCTCAGCATGAGGATGGTTGGCGGATGACTTCTGACACGTCCCTCATCCTGAGGTGCTTTGCGCAGCAAAGCCTCGAAGGACGCACGCGGGTCATCCATCGATGACCGAGCCGATGATGCCGCTCTGGGAAGTCTTCATCCGAGCCAAGGCTGGCCTCTCGCACCGCCATGTCGGCAGCGTCCATGCCGCCGACGCGGAGATGGCGCTGCAAGCGGCCCGCGATGTCTACACACGCCGCGGCGAAGGCGTGTCGCTCTGGGTCGTGCCGTCGGCGGCGATCACCGCCTCCGATCCGGCGACGAGGCTGAGTTGTTCGAGCCGGCCACCGCCAAACCCTACCGTCATCCGACCTTCTACACGGTGCCGAAAGAAGTCGGCGACATGTGATGGGCCGCGTCGGTGAAGCCGTTTTTCTTCGCCTCCCCTGCGAAAGCAGGGGTCCAGGGGTGAGCGTTGCGCCGCTTGCTCTGGGTCCCCGCTTCCGCGGGGAAGACGATTAAGAGGTTCGCATGCCGACGGCGGCGCTTTTCGACCATGTGCTCGGTCTTGCCGACGATGCGCTGATCCTCGGCCACCGGCTGTCGGAATGGTGCGGGCGCGCGCCGCTGCTCGAAGAGGAATTGGCGCTCGCCAATATCGGGCTCGACCTGATCGGCCACGCCCGCGCGCTCTACGATTATGCCGGCGCCATCGAGGGCAAGGGCCGCGATCAGGACGCGCTCGCCTACCTGCGCGACGCGCCGCACTTCCGCAATGTGCTGCTGGTCGAGCAGCCGAACGGCGACTTCGCGATGACGATCGCGCGGCAGTTCCTCTACAGCGCCTATGCCGCGCCGTTCTGGCGCGGCGACGGCCGGGTCGGACGACGCGACGCTCGCCGGCATCGCCGCCAGGCCGCGCAACACGAGGCCGCCTACCATCTGCGCCATTCCGGCGACTGGCTGATCCGGCTCGGCGACGGCACCGAGGAGAGCCATCGCCGCGTCCAGGACGCGCTCGACTATTTGTGGCCCTATACCGGCGAGATGTTCGAGGGTGACAACGCGCGGCTGCGGGGAGAGTGGGACGAGACGGTCGCGATGGTGCTTGCCAAGGCGACATTGACGCGGCCGGAGGACGGCTGGATGCAGTCGGGCGGGCGGCACGGCCGGCACTCCGAGCATCTCGGCTACATCCTCGCCGAGCTACAGTTTCTGCAGCGCGCCTATCCGGGCGCAAAGTGGTAGATGGCGGCGCCACGCTTTCACAGGCTGACGATCGCCGATATCCGCCAGGAAACCCCGGACGCGGCGTCGCTTGCCTTCGCCGTGCCGGCACGGTTGGCGCGAAGCGTACCGTTACCTCCCCGGGCAGTACCTGACCCTGCGCGCGACGATCGGCGGCGAGGACATCCGCCGCTCCTATTCGATTTGCTCGGGCCTCGACGACGGCGAGTTGCGCGTCGTGGTGAAGCGGGTCGCCGGCGGCGCGTTCTCTAATTTCGTCCACGACGAGCTCAAGCCCGGCGACGAGATCGAGGTGATGACCCCGGCGGGGCAGTTCACTCTGCCGCCGACCGAAGGCCCGCGCACAATCGTCGCGGTCGCGTGCGGTTCGGGCATCACCCCGGTGATGTCGCATCTGAAGACGGTGCTGGCGCAAGAGCCCGCGAGCCGATTCGTGCTGCTCTACGGCAACCGCACCGGCCGCGACATCATCTTCGCCGAGGAATTGGCGGGGCTGAAGGACCGCCATCTCGGCCGGTTCTCACTGACCCATGTGCTGAGCCGCGAGATGCAGGACCTGCCGGTGCTGCACGGGCGGCTCGATCGCGCTCGGATCGAGCTGCTGCTGCGCGGCGTGCCGGCGATCGACCATGCGCTCATCTGCGGCCCGGCCGGGATGATGGACGAGGCGGCCATAGCCTTCGCCGCGCTCGGGTTGCCGGCTGAGCGCATCCACCGCGAGTACTTCACCCCGGGTGAGGGCGGCCGCCGTGTCGCGCCGCCGCCTCGCCCGGCCGCGCCGCAAGCCGAGCCTGCGGCGATCGCGGAAGTCATCATCGACGGGCGGCACCACGTGGTGCCGCTGCCCGCGGGCGTATCGGTCATCGATGCGGCGCTGGCGCAGGGCATCGAGCTGCCGTTCTCGTGCAAGGGCGGGATGTGCTGCTCGTGCCGCGCCCGGCTGGTTTCCGGCAAGGCCGAGATGGCGGTCAACTTTTCGCTGCAGCCATGGGAGATCGCAGCCGGGTTCATCCTCACCTGCCAGCTCCGGCCGCTGACGAAGCGCCTGGTGCTCGATTACGACGCGGTCTAGCGCCGCCCGGTGAAGTTCGGCTGGGCGCTTCTCGATAAAGGCGCGCACGCCCTCGGCGTAGTCCGGCGTGTGGCCGAGCCTCGTCCTGCAGGTCGCGTTCGAGGTCGAGCTGCGCGTCGAGCGTGTTGGTTTCGGCGGCGTCGAAGGCGCGCTTGGCGAGCGCGATGCCGACCGTCGCCTGGTTGGCGAGCCGCGCGGCGAGCGCGTGCGCGGTCGCCATCAGCCTGTCGTCGTCGACTGCCTGCCAGATGAGGCCCCATTCGGCGGCGCGCTCGGCGGGTAGCGGCTCGGCTAGGATCGCCAGCGCCCGGGCCCGCGCCGCGCCGACCAGCCGCGGCAGGAACCAGGTGCCGCCGCAATCGGGAATGAGACCGATCCGCGAGAAGGCCTGGATAAAGCTCGCCGATCTCGCCGCCAACACGATGTCGCAGGCGAGCGCCAAATTGGCCCCGGCGCCGGCGGCGACGCCATTGACCGCGCAGACGACGGGCATTTCGAGGCCACGCAGCGTGCGCACCAGCGCGTTGTAGCGCTCCAGCACCGCCTTCAAATCGGGGACACCGCCATCGCCGACCTGCACGTCGGCGAGGTCCTGCCCCGCGCAGAACCCGCGGCCGGCGCCGGTCAACAGGATGGCGCGGCACGCGTGGTCGGCTTCGGCCTCGGCCAATGCCGCCATCAGCGCATGAAACATCTCGGTGTTGAGCGCGTTAAGCCGGTCCGGCCGGTTGAGGCTCAACTGCCGGTAGCCGGCGTGCTTTTCGACGAGGACGGTCATTGGGTAACTCCCTACCACTCTCCTATCCTACGCTTCCCGGCGAAAGCCGGGACCCGCCAGCCCCCCAACGGTTGAAGCTCAGGGTGTCAGCGTCGGATACAGATCGATCCACTGCGGATTGTCCTTTTCGATGAGCTGCATCTTCCAGAGACGTTTCCATTCCTTGATCTGCCTTTCGCGCTGCGCGGCGGCCGCGAGCAACTCGCGCATTTCGTACCAGACAAGCTGGTCGACGCCGTACTTTGCGGTGAAGCCTGGAACGGCTTTGTTCTTGTGCTCCCAGATCCGCCGTACGAGATCGGAGGTGCTGCCGACTTAGAGGGTTCCGTTTGGCTTGCTGGCGAGCAGATAGACAAAGGCCATTACGGTTGCCGGGGTGGGTCCCGGCCTTCGCCGGGAAGCGTTACAATAGCGGCTTGATCCCCAATTCCCCGGCCATCTTGTCGAGCGCGGCTTTCAGCGAGCCCGGGATCGGGATGCCGCTTGCGGTGCGCTCGGCGATACGGGCGGCGCGGTCTTCGCCGGGCAGGCGGATGCGGTCGAAGCCGGGCAGCAGCGCCGAGCCGTGCAGCTGGCGGATGACGCTATCGACCTGGCGCTTGAACGCGCCGGCTCGGCGAAGCGCTTGATGTCGAGGACGCAGATCGCCTGGCCGGTATTGGTCGGCGTCGTGTCGTCCTTGTTGAAATCGACCACGTCCTCGCCGTTGGCGGCGCCGTTGAGCGTGCCGGCGAGCAGGCCGAACATCAGCGACATCGCCGCGCCCTTGTAGCCGCCGATCGGCAAGCAGGAACCCGTCGTCGGAGCGGTTGGGGTCGGTGAGCGGCTTGCCCTGGCGGTCGATCATCCAGCCTTCGGGCATGGTCTTGCCCTGTTGCGCCGCGACCTTGACCTTGCCGTAGGCGGCGACCGTCGTCGCCATGTCGAGGATGAGCGGCGGCTCCTCCAGCGCCGGCACCGCGATCGCCAGCGGGTTGGTCGAGAGCAGCATGTCCACGCCGCCCCAGGGCGGCAGATGGTTGGCGTTGCCGACCGCGTAGTAGATGCCGATCATGTCGTGCGGCACCGGCATCGCGGCATAGACCGCGGCGGCGCCGGCATGGTTGCCGTGCCGCGTGCCGACCCAGCCGACCCCCTGCGTGCCGGCGATCTCGATCGCGGTCTCGACCGCGCGCGACACCACCAGCGCGCCGAGCCCGTTATCGCCATCGACCAGCGCCGTGCCCGGCGCGGTGCGATTGACGACGATGTTCGGCCGCGTGTTGATCCCGCCGGTCTGGATGCGGCGGATGTATTGCGGCAGGCGGAAGACGCCATGCCCGTCGGCGCCCGATATGTCCGAGCGCGCCATGAAATCGGCCGCCTTGTCGGCATCGGCCGGCCGGCACCCCGGCGGCGCGATAGGCGGCGGCGATGAACGTCGATCAGCGCCGCGTGGCTGAGACGCGCTGGGACGATGGGCACGTCATCGGGCATGGCCTTCTCCTTTCCACGTCAAATTAGCGCAGCAGGGCCACAGGGAGCACGCAGCGCTTCAGGAGATAGTATTTGCTATACGTTATAGATAGCGTTACGATAGCCTTATGGAAACCGAACCTGATCGAACCGTTCAAGTCAACGTGCGATTGCCGTTATCGTTGAAGGAGGCAGCCGAGAAAGCTGCAGCCTCAGACCATCGCTCATTGACCTCCTTGGTAGAAAAACTACTCGCCGACCATGTTCGGACTAAACCGACCCTAGATGACTGGCACGAAAAATCCCGAACCCGTCTTGAGGGCATTCTCGCCGAGAAACGGCCCCAGATAACGAAATTTGGCTTCTTCACTCGATCTTACTCAATCCAGACGCGTCAGTTGGAGCAGTTAAATCCTGCCTTGTTGCTACGGATCTTGAATGCTGTTCGCGCCGACTTAGGAAATTTTCTCAACAATCCGGAAATGGTGCACCCGTATTCGCGCATGGAATATTGTGCCCTATTTCACATCGAATTCTCGATTGAAGATGGGTAATTCCACAGAAATTCTTAAATCTATAGCGCTTCTAGATCGAAGAATGGTCGAATTTTGGCGCGTTTCGCCTACTGGTCTGACATCAGACGCTCGAACTTATTTTGAGGACAGTGATAATGCGCGACGATTAAATCGCGAGCCAGGTAAATGGTTTTCCCCGTTGTTTATAACTCGACGATTATACTCATTAATTCAGCATGCTTATCTGTTATCAGAAAAATTTATTTCTGCTGAGGCCGTGCAATTTCAGTGTGAGTGGACCGGCCTGCTCGAACGAGCGCTCCGCGATCACGACGACATGGCCGATTGGTTGCCAGGAAAAATTTCGCGTGTCGATACACGGGTAACAACTGGCGAATGGCCGATCAGCGCCGTCAGGATGCAATGGCCCGAAATTGCCAGTGTGCTTGGAGGGCCTGTGATGCGTCTTTTCGATCCTACCTTCGACTACACGGCCGACTTTATTCGGAGCCAAATAAGAAGGATAACGGGGTGAAGGCGCCAATCGATTATGACTTTGCAATTGGGCGCAGTCGCCTCACTGGCTCCGGGTGGCGCGGGTTGCTAGCACTTGCCCTCGTTCTCACCTTTCTTGGTACGATATTTGTAGCTTTTTCAGGATCAGCGTATCCCATTTTGGTTTCGTTGACCCAATTGGGAAATGGCTTTTTCAGTAAGAATGCCTGTCAATCAAACGCCGCCTTGACTCGCGCCCAATCGTCGAGCGCTTCTTCCTGGCCGGGGACGATCGGGATGACGATCTGGTTCCAGCCGGCGCTGCGCAGCGCCTCGACGCGCTGGGTCAGTTCCTGCTCGGTCGCGGTGAAGGTGGTGCGGCGGATCAGCTCGGCGGTGACGAACCTGCGTTCCTCCGGTTTCACGAAGACGAAATGGCCGCGGTGGTTGAAGAGGTAGCGCGCGTCGGCCGGCTCGAAATGCCGCGCCAGCTCCAGATAGCCCTCGACCTCGTCGCGGATGCCGTCATAGGCGACGTTCATCGTGTTCTGCCAACCCTGCTGCTCGGCGTCGGCGGCGCGGTGGAGGAGGGTCGCGGCGCGCGGGCCGGATTGCGCCATCGCCCGCGGGCTGTCGAGCGCCTCGCCCGGCTGCAGCACGCAACCGCAGACCCAGGCGGTCGCGTAGAGCTCGTTCGGCGCTCGGCCGGCCTCGGCCCAGTCCTGTTTCATGCTGTCGATCGCGCCGAGCGCGCCGGGCACGTCCTGGATGAAGGTCTTCCAATGCGCCTTGAGCTTGGCGGTCAGCTTTTGCGAGCGCGGCCCATAGGCCGAGACGTGCAGAGGGATCGGGTCCTTGACGTTGAACAGCCCGGCATCGGGGTTGAGGAACTGGATTTTTCTCTGTTTGCCCTCGATCTCGGTCTCGACGATCTCGCCCCGAAGCAGGCCGTAGACGACGCGGATGTATTCCTCCATGTCGGCCAGCTTCATCGCGCCGAGGCCCATCGCGCGGCGCGCCGAAAACCCGGTGCCGATTCCGAAATCGATCCGCCCCGGCGCGAGGCCATTCAACGTCGCGAAGGCATTGGCGGTCACCGCCGCCAACCGGTTCGACGGCACCAGGACCCCGGTGCCCAGCCTGATCTTCGAGGTTTTCATCGCCGCCGCGCCCATCGCGACAAAGCAATCGGCGGTGATCATCTGCGTGTCGTAGAACCAGGCATGGGTGAAGCCGAGCTCCTCGGCTCGCAGCGCGGTCTTCCACGCATCGCTCGAGGTGGCGATGCCGATGCCGAAATCCATGAGCGTCCTCCCCGTGCCGGTTCGGACAGCATACAATGCGTGGCGTATGACCGTCGCCGACAACATCCTGGTCTACCGCGACCGCATCGTGCCGCGCTCGGAGGTGCATTTTCTGCGGCGGCTGTATCTGGCGTTCGACCGGCTGCGCCCGGTGTGGGTTGGCCGGCATCGCGGCGACGGGCTGGCCGAGCTGGGTTACGAGCCGCAGTTTCTCGGCCGCGGCGGCTCGCTCGGCGCTCTCGACCGGGTTCTGTTCAAGCATTTCGGCAAACTACCGCCGGCGCCGGATTTGCGGGCGCTAAAGCCGCGCCTGGTGCACGCGCATTTCGGCCGCGGCGGGGCGCTGGCCCTACCGATCGCGCGGGCGCTTGACCTGCCGCTGGTCGTCCACTTCCACGGCGGCGATGCCACCAAGGACAAGCACTACCGCAAGCGGCTGCTGCCGACGATCTACCAGCAGCGCCTCACGGCGCTAAAGGAGGAGGCAGCCCTCTTCATCTGCGTCTCCGACTTCATCCGCCAGCAACTGCTCGCACGTGGGTTCCCGCCCGAGAAACTCGTCGTGCATCGCTACGGGGTCGAGCTCGACACGGACCTGCCTGACGATCCAGTCGAACCGGGTGGCCGGGTGTTGTTCGCCGGGCGGTTTGTCGAGAAAAAGGGCATCGGCTACCTGCTCGAGGCGATGCGCCGGCTCGAGGCCGAGCCGGGAGACTTGGAGCTGGTGCTGGTCGGCGACGGGCCGATCGCACACGAGCTGAAGCGCCAGGCCGCGCCGCTGAAGCGGGTGTCGTTCGCGGGCTGGCTGCCCAACGCCGAGCTGCGCCGCCGTATGCACGGTGCGCTTGCCGTCTGCGTGCCCAGCGTGCATGCCGAGGACGGCGACGCCGAGGGACTGCCCAATGTGGTGATCGAGGCGATGGCGGCGGGCGCCCCGGTGATCGGCTCGCGCCATGCCGGCATTGGCGAGGCGGTGTCCCACGAGCGCACTGGACTACTGGTGCCGCCGGCCGACGCGGAGGCGCTTGCGGCGGCGCTGCGCCGGCTGCGTGACGAACCCCGCCTGCGCCGCTCTCTCGGCGCCGGCGCGCGCCAAGTCGCCGTCGCCGAATTCGACGCGCGCGTGCAATCGCGGCGGCTCCAGCAGAGATTGCTGGAGATCATCGAAAAAGCCTAAGTGCCAGCTTCCGAGCTAACCCTCGATCGGACGCCGCCGCGCTGGGCGGAATACGGCCTGAACGTCTGCGCCTTCCTGCTGCCGCCGGTGCTGGTGTTGGCGCCGCGCGGGGTGGCGCCGCTGGCGGGTATTGCCGGCTTGTTTGCCCTCGCGGTCGCGTTGCGCGCCGGTGTGGCCGTCTGGCGCGAGTTGTGGTTGCCGGCGGCGCTGCTCGGCGGATTGGTTGGGTGGGGATTGGTTTCCGCCCTATGGGCGGTCAATCCTATGCGCGCCCTGGAAATCGCGCTGCGGCTGGCGGTGCTATTCGCCGCGGCGCTGGCGTTGGTCGCGGCGGCGGGACAATTGGCCGCCCCGCGCCGTCTGCTGTGCTGGCTTGGCGCCGGGCTGGCGGTCGGCATCGTGCTCGCCGGGATGCAGTTCTTCACCGGGGGGTGGTTGACCAACCCGTTCAGCAAGCGCGAATTCGTCGCGCCGGCGCTGAACCAATTCGAGAACGGGCTGGCCGTGCTGCTTATGCCGCTGACCGCGCTGCTGCTGGTCGAGCGGCGGCGGTATTTTCTCGCCGCCGCCGCCGCGGTGGGGATGGCGATGGCGCTTTTCCTGCTGGTGGGCACCACGGCCAAGGCCGGGTTCGCCGTCGGCGCTATAGCGGCGGTCGTGCTCTATCTGGCGCGGCGGCCGGTCGCACGCCTCGCCGCGGCGATCTCGGTCGCAATCATCCTCACCGCGCCGCTGACCTTCCCGGCGCTTCACGAAATTCCTGCCGTGCACGACTGGGCGGCGGGTTATTACAAATGGTCGGCGCGTCACCGGCTGGAGATCTGGTGGTTCACCGGCCAACGCATCGCCGAGCACCCGCTGCGCGGCTGGGGGCTCGAACTCGTCGCGCGCGATCCCAGGCGGCAACGAGCCGACACCGGAGGGCCCGCCCTGGCTGCCGCTGCATCCACATAACGGCGCCTTGCAAGTGTGGCTCGAATTGGGGTTTCCCGGGGCGCTGCTGTTCGCCGGGTTCATCGCCCGGCTGTGGCTTGGCCTGGCCAGCGCGACATGGCCGCGCCTCTTCGCGGCCGCCGCCGGCGGCAGTTTGTGCGTGGCGCAGGCCATCGGCCTGGCCGCCTACGGCCTCTGGGAGGAATGGTGGATCGGAGCGCAGTTCTTGATGCTGTTCCTGATCCTCGTCATGGGGCGCCTGGCGGGTCAGCCCATGCCGGAGACGCCGCGTGGCTCGATCTCGTAGATCACCCGCACATCGCCCGGCTGGGCATAGGGGTATTTGTCGACGCCGAGATATTTCTTGGCAAGCGCGTCGATATGGGCGGCGGCGCCGGTCTCGGTGACTTTGCGGACGCGGCCGCGCACCTGCAAATAGCGATAGGGGTTGTCGGAGTCGAGGATCGACAGCGCCACCGCCGCGCCTTCCTTCATGTTGCGGTCCTTGACCCGGCCGCGTGCCGAATTGACCCGGATCGCGCCGCCGACATAGTCGAACCACACCGGCGTCACCTGCGGCGAGCCGTCGGGCATCAGCGTCGCGAGATGGGCAAACGCCTTCTTGTCGTTGAGCAGATCGAGATACTGGTCGAGCTTGGCGGGCATCGGCGTCTCCCTTGTCTAGTAAACCGCGCCCCGCGCCACGATCGGCCAGATCGCCTCGACCCGGTCGCCGCGCACCCCGACATACCAGTCGTAGAGGTTGACCGTCGGGTCGCAATGGCCCGGCACCAGCTTGATCTTGTCGCCCAGCTTGAGCCGGTTGGTCGCGGAGCTGATGGTGAGCTTGCCGTGCTCGTCGGAGGCGCGCTCGTAGGTGGCGGCGGGCTCCTCCCACACGGTGGGCATGCCTAAATCGACGCTCAGCGCCTTCAATCCCGCATCGACGATGGCGCGGTCCTCGGTGGGGCGGCTCATCACCGTGGCCCAGACGAAGAGACTCGGCTCGAAGGCGCGGGTCTGGCCGCCGTCGCGGTCGAGGTTCCGCCCGTAATCGGCGTCCATGAAGATGTACGAGCCGCATTGCAGCTCGGTATAGACCCCGCTCGCGGTCTCGAACTCGAAGGTGCCGGTGCCGGCGCCGGTGATGTTGGCGCACTCGATGCCGTTGCGCGCCAGCAGATCGCGGGTCGAACCGGCCTTCTCGATCGCGCCGGCGATCGCTTTTTGCCGCTCCTCCCAGCCGCGCAGATGCTGGGCCGAGCCGTGATAGGCCTGGAGCCCGGCGAAGCTGAGATGCCGCGCGTCCATGATCTGGCGCGCCAAGCCGAGCGCCGGCTCGCCCGGTTCGACCCCGCAGCGATTGCCACCCATATTGACCTCGACATGAACGGGCAGGGTGATCCCCGCCTCGCCCGCCGCCTCGTCGAGCGCGACGACCTGCGCCGGGTCGTCGGCGCAGGTGGCGATGCGGGCGCTGCCGGCGAGGCTCATTAGCCGGCGCAGCTTCTGCCGGCCGACGATCTCGTTGGTGACAAGTACGTCCCTGACCCCGCCATAGACCATCGCCTCCGCTTCGCTGACCTTCTGGCAACACACGCCGACCGCGCCAAGTTCCATCTGCTTCAGGGCGATCACCGCGCATTTATGGGTCTTGGCGTGCGGGCGCAGCCTGACCTTGCCGCCAACCCGCTCGGCGAGGCGCTTGAGATTGCGCTCGAACGCGTCGAGATCGACGATCAACGCTGGAGTATCGACCTCGTCGAGCGACATGCCGATCTCGGCGGGCGGACGGGTGGTCATCGGCAAGCCTCCGTTAACGGGACTGCGAGCGAGGCTTGCGCAGAGGACGGAGAAATGCAACACGGGTAGCTGATGAAGACTGGCGACAAGCCGGCAACCGGGAACCGGGCAACGGGAGGAAGTGATGGCGGACACGGCGGTTTCGGCGGTCGAGACGGCGCTCGAGAACCAGCGCATCGGCAGCTTGCAGATCCGCGTGGCGATCCTGTGCACGCTGATCCAGATTTGCGACGGCTACGACATCAATTCGGTTGCCTGGGCGGTGCCAAAGCTGATCGACACCTGGCATCTGCCGCCGCCCCTGTTCACCAGCGCCTTTCTGTGGTCGAGCATCGGCATCCTCATCGGCGCGCTGTCGGCTGGGCCAATTGGCGACCGCGTCGGGCGCAAGCCGCTGTTGATTGCCAGCCTGATCATCTTCGGGTTCGCCTCGATTGCCAGCGCGTTCGCGCCATCGGTGTTTTTTCTCGCCGCGATGCGCTTTTTCACCGGCCTCGGGATCGGCGGCGCGTTTCCCGGCGCGGCGAGCCTCGCCGGCGACTACGCCCCGCATCGCCGCCGTGCCCTTCTCATCATGCTGAGCTTCACCGGTGCGCCGCTCGGCGGCTTTGTCGGCGGCCAGATCGTCGCGTTGTGGCTGCTCCCGCAATTCGGCTGGCCGTCGATCTTCATCGCCGGCGGCCTATTCCCCCTGATCCTCGTGCCGGCGCTGCTGATATGGCTGCCGGAGTCGCCGCGCTTTCTCGCCCATAAGGCGAATCCGTCGGCCCGTGACGCCGCGCTGCTCAGGCGCCTCGACATCGAGCCGGGACAGAGCCACTACGTCGATGTCGCGCGGGGCAATCCGGTCGGGATGCTGTTTAGCCGGGGATATGCGCTGCAGACCATCCTGATGTGGATCATCTTCTTCTGCAGCCTCTTAAACCTGTTCCTGTTCGGTTACTGGATGCCGACGGTGTTCAAGCTGATCGGCTACACACCGGCGCAGGCCGTGTTTGCTTCGAGCCTCCGGGATTGCGGCGCGATCTTCGCGGTCGTCTACCTCGGGTACCTGATCGACCGCGTCGGACCGGAGCGGTCGCTGGCGCTGCATTACGCGGTGGGCGCGGTGTTCATCGCGATGATCGCGCTGGTGGCGCTGCCTTACGCCTTGATGTTGGTGTTCACGTTCCTGGCTGGAATGACCATCATCGGCAGCCAGACCGGCGCCAACGCGACCTGCGGCAAGCTCTATCCCGCCCGCATGCGGACGAGCGGGCTCGGCTGGGCGCTCGGCATTGGCCGGTTGGGCGGCATCGCCGCGCCGCTCCTCGGCGGATATCTGTTGTCGCTTGGCCTGCCGCCGACGCAGATTTTCTTGAGCGCTTGCGGCTTTGCCCTGATCGCGGCGCTGGCGACGGCGCTATTGCATTTCCGGGGCAGCCGCGTTGAGGCCTTACGGGAGATCACTGTGTCATGAAGGTCTTCGTCTTCGACCTGTTGGCTTACGACGCCAATCTCGATCACTTGAAGGGCGGCGAGACCGAGCTGCCCTACCCGCTCGCCGGCCGCTATTTCGACCGTGACACGGCAGTGCGCACCTACGAGGAGCATCTCGACGCCTGGGAGCTGCTCGACAGATGCGGCTTCGACGGTGTTGGGTTCAACGAGCATCACTGCTCGCCCTACGGGCTGATGAACAGCCCCAATCTGATGGCGGCGTCGGCGGCGCAGCGCACCAAGAACCTTAAGCTCCTGATCTACGGCAACCTGCTGCCGCTGCACGAGCCGCTGCGCCTCGCCGAGGAATTGGCGATGATCGACTGCCTGTCGAAGGGGCGGCTGATCTCGGGCTTCGCCCGCGGCATCCCGCGCGAGTATCAGGTCCACAACGTCTCGCTCGCCGAGTCTCGCGCGCGGTTCGAGGAAGCCTACGACATCATCACCCGCGCCTGGACCGAGGAGGTGTTTAACTACGAGGGCAAGTTCTGGTCGTACAAGGACGTGGCGCTATGGCCGCGCCCGGTGCAACGGCCGCACCCGCCGATTTGGGTCCCGGTGGTCGGCAGCAAGGAGTCGATCGAGTTCGCCGGCAAGCACAATCTGCCGATCACTCCCGGCCTCGGCCGGGCCCGCGGCCTACGCGACGATATCATCCGCTTCTACGCAAAGTGCCTGAGCCAAGCCGGGCACCGCATCACCCCAGACCATCTCTCGCTCGGCATCACCGCCTATGTCGCGGACAGCAAGAAGCAGGCGCTGAAGGAATACGGGCCGCACATCCTCTATTTCAACCGCACCCTGTTTAGCCATGGCAACTTCACCGAGACCGAGATGCAGCGGCAGACCGGGTACTCGTCGCAATCCTCGACCGATTACGTGCGGCCGGAGAATCTGCGCGCCGCGGCCAATCTGCGCTCCGAATTCCGCAATCTGACGATGGAGCAGCTCGAGGAGCAGGCCGAGCACATGCCGATGGGGACGGCGGACGAGGTTATCCAACGCATCATCGACGCCGCCGAGAGCGCTGGCGCCAACCAGGTGCAGTTGGCGCTCAATCGTGGGGCGCTGCCACACGATCTCTTCATGGCGCAGATCGAGCGTTTCGCTCGCGAGGTGCTGCCGGCGCTGCAGGCGCACGAGGTCAAGACCGTGCCCGCCGCTGCGGAGGCGATGGCGTAGCGCCATGGCCGCCGATCCCGCCACAGCCGGGGATGCGGCGCCTGACCGTCCGCTGACCCGCAAGCTGTCGCGGCTGGTGACGCTATCGCCGGCGGAAACCGCGGTGCTGCGCGAGCTCCAGTCGCATGGGCGCCGGATCACGCGCGGCCGCGAGATGGTCGTCGAGGGCCGTAAATACGACGAGCTGCTCATCCTGCTCGATGGGGTGGCGCTGCGCTATCGCGTGCTCAACGACGGACGCCGCCAGGTGCTCAATATCGTGCTGCCCGGTGACCTCATCGGTTTTCCCGGATGTTTTTTCGAAGGTGCGCTCTATTCGATCTCCGCGCTCGGCGATTGCGTCGTGTCGCCGGTGCCGTTCACCCGTTTCCTCCGCCTGCCCGAGACGCACCCTCGGCTCGGCGCGGCGATCTTCTGGTCTCTCTCCTGCGAGACGGCGATTTATGCCGAGCACCTGATCGGGGTCGGCCGGCGCTCGGCGTTGGAGCGGGTCGCGCATTTTTTGTTGGAAATGCTGACCCGGCTGCAGGCGATCGGCCTTGCCGACGAAACATCCTTCCGGCTGCCGCTGACCCAGGAGCTGATCGCGGACGCGCTCGGCCTCAGCGTGCAATACGTCAACCAGACCTTGCGCCAGTTGCGCGAGGAAGGACTCGCTGCCGTCGAGCGCCAGGAGGTGACGATCCTCAATATCGATGCCCTCGCCGCGCTCGCCGATTTCGAGCGCAACTACATCAGCCGCTTCCGCTTCGCCGAACTCGCCGCGGAGAATTGGCCGAGCGCCTAGCAGGTCGGATAGATTCAACGCGTAGATTCAAGACGGTTGGGGCGGATGGTGGATAATGTCTACCCGGCAAGAGCCGGCTATCGAGGCAAGTAAATTGCCGGCTCGGACAGGGAGGCTTCCGTGCCGGAGAGCCGGGGACGCAAGTCTCCGCCCACGACGCAGCCGCTCCTGCGGCGGCTCGACGATGCGGCGGAACATCTCAATCCGATCCTCATCGTGATCGTCATCGGGCTGGCGATCCTGAATTTCAGCGTTTTCGCCGCGCTGGAGCTGCGAAACCTGCCGCTGCGGCACGTGCCAGTCACATCCGACGACGCGCCGCCGAGTACGCCCGCTCTTGGCACGGCCATCGGCTTGCCGCAGCGCTAGAGCGGGATTTCCCTTAGCGCCGAGGTGTCGGCGCGGGCGCCGGCGAGGACGTAGTTGGTGTCGGTGCCGGCGATCACGAAGCGGGCGCCCAGCCGCACCAGTTCTCCCTGCAGCTTCACATTGTGGCGGATGCCGCCGACCCCGAGGATGCGGCCGTGTTTCTTGCATGCTTCGGCGACGCGCTCATAGGCGGCGCGCAGCTTGGGATGATCGACCTGGCCGGGGATGCCGTAATCGGTGGTCAGGTCGCCCGACCCGATCAGCAGGCAGTCGATCCCATCGACGGAGGCGATGGCGTCAGCGTTCTCGATCCCCTCGGCGGTTTCGAGCATGACGATGACCGCGGTCTCGGCGTTGAGGCGCGGGTTGAGCTCGGCAAGCGGCACCGCCCGGTAGCCGAGCGCGGGGCCGAGCCCCATCACCGAGCGCGCGCCCAAGGGCGGGAAGCGGCAGGCCTTTACCACCGCCTCGGCGTGAGCGCGCGTGCCGACATCCGGAACGATGACGCCCTGCGCGCCGCCGTCGAGCACCCGCGCCATCCACTGCCCGTTATCGTGGGCCGGCACCCGGACCAGCGGGGTGATGCCGATGCCGATCGAAGCGGCGCAGATCGTCGACGTGGTCTCGATCGAATACGGCGCGTGCTGCATGTCGACGTAGAGCGCGTCGTAGCCGCCGGCCTTTGCCACCATCGCGATGTCGACCGTGCGCGCCAGACGCAAATTCATGCACAGGACCAATTCGCCCTTGGCGAATTTCTCTTTCATCGAGCTCATGGCGATTTCCTTCCGCGGTTCCGCGCGATCTTCGCAACAGAGGTCAGCGCGTGCAACAGCACGCGCAGCCGCCACGTTTCCGGCACTGAGGTGGGTCATCGGCAAGCTCGGGTTCCCGAAATACTCCTGTGTAATAAATCTGTAATATTCACAAACCCGAGCATCGAAACAGGATAAAACAAGTAACTGTAATTTAATTGTCCGGTTGATATCTTTAACGCAATGACCATTAGTGCTGTTTGCGACGATGGATATCATTCCGAGCCGGAGAGCAGAAGAAACCGACGCCGTCTGCATCGAAACGGCCGCGGTTCCGGTGTCTCCCGTCGCACCAGAGACGCATTGCGGCGACGTTTATGACCGCTTCCGTGCCGAACCGGACACCATGGCCTTGCCGGTGGTCCGGGGCGATAAGCCGATCGGCCTTGTGGACCGCAACGATCTGACGATGAGCCTGGCGCAGGATTACGGTCGCGCGCTTTATGCGCGCAAATCAATCACCGCGCGCATGGACCCCAACCCGCTGATCGTCGAGAGCGATGTCGCGATCGACGCGCTCGAGTGGATGATCGCGACGGACCGCCCAGCCGCGCTGACCCGCGGCTTTATCGTCGCGCGCCGCGGCAAGTATATCGGCGTCGGAACGGCGCTCACCCTGCTGCATCTCGGGATCGCGCGAAGCGAACAGCGCAGCCGGCAAATCGAGGCGGCGCGGGGCGCTGCCGAGGCAGCCAACCGTGCCAAGTCGCGCTTTCTTGCGGTGATGAGCCATGAATTGCGCACGCCCTTGAACGCGATCATCGGGTTTTCGGACCTGATGAGAAACGGCATCTTTGGGGCGATCGGAGAGCCGCGTTACGCCGACTACATCAACGACATCCATTCGAGCGCGGAGAGCTTGCTGACGCTGATCAACGACATCCTCGATACCGCGAAGATCGATAGCGGCAAGATGGAATTGTTCGAGGAGCCGGTCGACCTCAACGAACAGGTGACCTCGGCGCTGCGTCTCGTCGCCCCGCGCGCGCTATCGGGCGGCGTGCATTTGCAGGCGGATATGTGTCCAGACCCGCCGGTCCTCCTTGCCGACCGCCGCGGCATCCGCCAGATCCTCCTGAACCTGCTGTCCAACGCGGTCAAATTCTCGCCCCATGGCAGCGTCACCGTGATTCTGCACGAGGCGGCGGGGGGCCGGATCGCCATCGCGGTCCGCGATACCGGGATCGGCATGACACCGGAGGAAATCGAAATCGCCCTGTCGCCGTTCGGCCAGGTCGCCAACGAACATACCCGTGTGCACGACGGTTCGGGGTTGGGCTTGCCGCTCGTCAAGAGCATGGCGGTTTTGCACGGGGCCGAATTCTCGATCGCGAGCCGGCCCGGCGAAGGCACCACCGTCAGCGTCGTCTTCCCTGCCGAACGTATCGTGTGCGAGCGGGAATCTGCGGCGGCTTGACGGCGTCGCCTCGTCACCGTAGAAACCGCGCTCCCGCGCGGATCGGTCCGGCGGCGCTCGTTCGTATAGGGTACGTCATGGCGCGCAGATGCCCGATTACCGGCAAGGGTGCCCAAGTCGGCAATAATGTCAGCCACTCGAACCGCAAGACCAAGCGGCGGTTCCTGCCTAATCTGCAGACAATCTCACTGCTCTCGGACAGCATCGGGGCGATCCGGTTGCGCCTCTCGACCAATGCCATCCGTACGATCGAGTTCAAGGGCGGCATCGACGCGTTCCTCAAGGGCACGCCCGCCCGCAAGTTGTCGCCGGAAATCCGCCGGCTGAAAAAGCGCATCGAGGGTGCTGCTCAAAAGCGCGCGTAATTCCTCCACGTTCAAATCGCAGTGAGGCGGGCTATCGTCCCCGCCTGCCATCGCCTATCGTTGCCTCCAAAACGCGAGGGAGGCCCCGATGGACACGTTCAATCCAGGATTTGAGCCGCTCGTTCAGCGCCCCGATTTTTCGCGACGCGGCTTTGTGATGACGTCGCTGGCGACGGGCTTCGCGGTCGCTTGGCAACCGGTCTCGGCCGAGACCATCACGACCGATACCAACGGCCTCGACGCGGCCGAGGTCAAGGTGCCGACCGCCGATGGCGAGATGCCCGCCTACCGGGCGATGCCGGCATCGGGCGGGCCGTTTCCGGTGGTTCTCGTGTGCCACGAGGCTTGGGGTGTCCACGAGCACATCAAGGACATCTGCCGCCGCCTCGCCAAGGCCGGCTATTACGCAATCGCCGCGGAACTCGCGGCGCGGCAGGGCAATCTGGCCGCCATCACCGACGGAAAGCAGCGCGGCCAGGTCCTGGCCAGCATCCCGACCGAGCAGGTGATGAGCGATCTCGACGCTTGTGTCATCTACGCCAAGTCGACGGGCAAGGCCGACGCCAAGCGGCTCGCGGTCACCGGGTTTTGTTGGGGCGGGTTCGCGACCTGGATGTACGCCGCGTATCAGCCGGCACTCAAGGCTGCGGTGGCGTGGTACGGTCCGGATCGCAAGACCAGCGAGCTGATCCCGCAAAACCCCGGCGACGTCATGGCCGAGCTGAAATGCCCGGTGCTGGCCTTCTACGGCGGCAAGGACCAGTTCATTCCCCAGGACACCGGGCCGAAGCGCGAGGAAGCGTGTAAAGCGGCCGGCAAGACCTGCGAATACAAGATCTTCCCGGACGCCGAACACGGCTTCAACGCCGATTACCGGCCGAGCTACAACGCCGGCGCGGCCAAGGAGGGGTGGGCCGAAATGCTCGCCTGGTTCAAGAAATACGGCGTCGCTTAGCCGTCCAGCTTACGCGGCTTGCGCCACCGGGATCGGCGCCTCGCCCTTGAGCATCAGGCGATAGAGGTAGCGGCGCTCGTTCATATCGTAGTCCGGGTTGGCTTTGTGCAGGACGCTGCGGTTGTCCCAGATCACCATGTCGCCGTAGCGCCATTGATGGCGGTACTCGTACTTCTTTTGCGTCGCGTGGGTCATCAACTCGGTGACGAGGTCGAGCGCCTCGTCGTCGGGCATGCCGACGATCGATTCGATCCGCACCGGGTTCATGAACAGGCCTTTGCGGCCGTTCTCGGGGTGGACGCGTACCAGCGGATGGATGCCCGGCGGCGGCAGCGCCTTGAGGCTCTCCTCGTTCAAGGGCTTTAGCGGGCGCGGGCTGTATTTGCTCAGATAGACATGCACCGCTTTGAGCCCATCGATCTTCTTCTTCATCGCGTCGGATAGCTCGTCATAGGCCAGGTGCATGTTGGCGTATTGCGTGTCGCCGCCTTTGCTCGGCAGCTCGACCGGATAGAGGATCGTCGCCTTGGGCGGCGCCGGGTGGTTCGAGTGGTCGGTGTGAAAGGTTTCGCCCGGGATCATCCGGCGCGTGCCGAGAAATTCCTGATTGGTGACGTAGTACATCTCGGGGAAGCCGGGGATGTGATGGTCCTTCTTGTCGTGCGGCTGCAATTCGCCGAACACCTGCGCGGCATGGATGAAATCGGCCGGCTCGTATTTCTGATCGCGGATCACCAGCACGTGGTGCTGGGCCCAGGCGCGGTTGAGCGCCGCCTTGGTTTCCGCGTCGATCGGCTTGGCAAGATCGAGGCCTTTAACCTCGGCTCCGGTGTGCGGGGTCAACGGCGTTATCGTGTAGGCCATCGCGCATCCTCCGTCCGGAAATTCAGTTCGGAAAAGCCTATGGCGTTTGCCCAAGGGCGTCAAACCACCCGCCTTGGTGGATTGGCTGGGTTGCGTCCTTCGAGGCCTTGCTACGCAAGGCACCTCAGGTGAGGTAGGTTCTTTGTACCATCGAAAAATCATCCTCATCCTGAGGAGCGGGCGCAGCCCGCGTCTCGAAGGACGCAGTAGTGCCCGCCATCCTTCCCGAGATCCGCGCGACGCTTGCCCTCGCCGTGCCGTTGGCCGCCGCGAACCTGGCGCAGATCGCGATGGGGGTGGTCGACACGGTCATGGTCGGGTCGCTGGGCGCGGTGCCGCTGGCCGCGGTCGGGCTGGGTGGCGGCTTCTATTTTACCAGCGCGGTGATCTGCCAGGGCGTGCTCAACGCGGTGGCGCCATTGGCCGCGTTCTCGATCGGCTCGGGCGATCGTGAGGCGGCGGGGCGCGTCGCCGGTGCGGGGCTCGCCCTCGCGGTGCTGCTCGTCGCGCCGGTGGTGGCGGCGATGATGTTCGCCGACCGGCTCCTCGACCTGATCGGCTATGACCCGGCGCTGGCGCGCGAGATCGGCCATTTCCTGCGCGCGGTGGCATGGGGTGCGCCGGGGTTTCTTGGTTTCGGCGTCCTGCGCAGCCTGTTCGCGGCGCTGGGCCGGCCGCGGATTGTCATGGTGGTGCTGGCGCTGTGCGTGCCGACCCTGATCGGCCTCAACTGGGTGCTGATCTTCGGCCATCTCGGTGCCCCGGCGCTCGGCCTGGTCGGCTGCGCCTACGCCTCGGCGATCAACCAGTGGCTGATGTTTTTGGGGTTGGCGCTGTGGCTCTGGGGGCTGCGTCGCCGTGACCGGGCGCCGCGGCTGCGCGGCAACGCGGCGGAGATCGTTCGCGATGTCCGCCGCATCCTCGCGCTCGGTCTATCGATCGGCGGGCTGCAGGCGCTGGAGATCGGCGTCTTCGTCACCTCGGCGGCGCTGATGGGTCTATTCGGCGCCGACGCGCTCGGCGCGCACCAGATCGCAATCAACGCCGCCAGCGTATCCTTCATGGTGCCGCTTGGGATTGGCCAGACGGCGACGGTGCGGGTCGCGGCCGCGCGTGGCGGCGGCGCTCCCCATGCAGCCCGCAGGGCGGCATATGTCGCAATGGGGCTGGGCATGAGCTTCATGGCGGGCTCGGCGATCGTGCTCTGGACGCTCCCAACCCACATCGTCGGCGTCTATGTCGATGTCGCCGACCCAAGCAACCAGGCACTCGTCGCCATCGCGCTCAATTTCATCGCCGTCGCCGCGGTTTTCCAAGTCGTCGATGGCATGCAGGTCGTGGCGGCTGGCGCCCTGCGCGGCTACGAAGACACCAAGACCCCGATGCTCTTTGCCGGGCTCGGTTACTGGGGCATCGGCTTTGCCGGCGGCTGGGCGTTCGCCTTCCCGCTCGGCTTCGGTCCGGTCGGGCTATGGTGGGGCTTTGTCCTCGGGCTTGCCGCGGTCGCGGGGTTACTGACGTACCGGCTTTATCGCCGAGCCTATCAGGAGATCTGAGCCAGCTCCCGTGCTCGCACCGAATGCGCCGCCGCGACATGGTCCTTGGCGAGGACGGTGTAGACCGCGGGCAGCACGAAGAGGGTGAACAGCGTACCGATCGACATGCCGCAGACGACGACGATGCCGATCGAGAAGCGGCTCGATGCGCCGGCGCCGGTTGCCATGACCAGCGGTACTAGACCCACGACCATCGCCGCGGTCGTCATCAAGATCGGACGCAAGCGGACGCGCGCGGCGCGCTCGATGGCGCGGCGCCGATCCAGCCCCTCGTTTACCTGGAGCTGATTTGCGAACTCGACCATCAGGATCCCGTGTTTGCTGATCAGGCCGATCAGGGTGACGAGACCGACCTGGGTATAGATGTTGATGGTCGTTCCCGGGATCTCGATTCCCATGAAATTGCCGTTGATCAGGAATAGGGGCAGCAGCGCGCCGAACATCGACATCGGCACGCTGATAAGGATGACGAATGGGTCGCGCAGGCTTTCGAACTGCGCCGCCAGCACCAGGAAGATGATGATCAGCGCGAAAACAAACGTGACGACGAGCTGACTGCCTTCCTGCACGTATTGGCGCGAGTCGGACAGATAGTCGTGACCGAAGCCGTGCGGCAGCCCCTGTGCCTGTTGCTCGAGGAAATCGACCGCCTGCCCCATCGTCACGCCGGGCATCGGCACCGCCGAGAACGTCGCCGAGTTGAGCTGATTGTACCGGGTGAGGGCATTGGGCGCGGTGGTGGTCGAGACTGTGACCAGGTTCGACAGCGGCACTGGTTGGCCGGCGGCGGAGTTGACGTAATAATGGGTCAGCGCCTCCTGGTTGAGCCGGTCGGCGCGCGGCACTTGCGGGATCACCTCGTAAGAGCGGCCCTCCAGATTGAAACGGTTGACGTAGTTCTCGCCGACGAGCAGCGCCAAGGTGTCGCCGATCGATTTCATCGTGATGCCGAGCTCGTTGGCTTTCGAGCGGTCGATATCGACGCGAATTGTCGGCTGATTGAACGCAAGATCGCTGTCGACGACGATGAACATCCCGCTTTTGCGCGCGGCGTTCTTGATCTTGTCCATCGCGTTGTAAATCGAGGGGAAATCGCCGGTCGAGTCGATGACCATCTGCACCGGCAGGCCGCCGATCGAGGCAGGCAGCGGCGGCAGCGAGAAGGCAAAGGCGCTCATCCCCTCGACCCCGTTCAGCTTCGCCTGAAGCAACGGCTTGATCTTCTGGGCGGAGCGGGTGCGCTCGTCCCACGGTTTGAGAATGACACCGGCGATGCCCTGGCTCGGCCCGAAGCGGCCGTTGACGACAAAGCGCAAATCGGCCTCGGGGAACGAGGTCATCGCCGCGTCGAGCCGCGCGCCATAGGCGTCCTGGTAATCGAGGTTCGAGTACTGCGGCGCTTTGGTCAGCGCGAATAGCACGCCTTGATCCTCCTCGGGTGCCAACTCCTTCTTGGTGTTCGTGTACATAAAGCCGAGCGCCACAAAGATCGCGACGGCGAACATCGCCGTGACCGGTCGATAGTCGAGGGAGCGCTCGAGCCGGCGGCCATACCAATTGGCCAGGCCGTTGAAACCGCGGTCGAGCAGGTGTGCAAAGCCACGCTCGGCGGAGCCCTTCTTTAGCAACAGCGAACACATCATCGGCGACAGGGTCACCGCGACGATGCCCGATATGATGACGGCGCCAGCGAGGGTGAAGGCGAATTCGCGGAAGAGAATGCCGGTCACGCCGCCGAGAAATCCGATCGGCGCATAAACCGCGGCCAGCGTCAGCGTCATCGAGATGACCGGGCCAGCGATCTCGCGCGCCCCGATCAGCGCTGCTTGAGGCGGGCTCTTACCGGCCTCGATATGGCGATAAATGTTCTCGACGACGACGATCGCGTCGTCGACGACAAGGCCGATCGCCAGCACCATCGCCAACAGGGTCAGCAGGTTGAGGCTGAAGCCTAAAGCCGACATGATAATCCCGGCGCCGATCATCGAGAGCGGGATCGTCACCACCGGGATCAGCACCGAGCGCACATTGCCGAGGAACAGGAAGATCACGACGACGACGATGACGACCGCCTGTCCGAGGCTCCATTGAACCTCGTTGATCGAGGCCTGGATGAACTTGGTCGAATCGTACGCGACCTGCATCTTGACCGATGGCGGCAGCGTGCGTTCGATCTCGGGAAGCAGCTTGCGGATGCCGGAGACCAGCGATAGCGGGTTGCCGTCCGGCGTTGCCTGCACGCCGATAAAGACCGCGTGCTGACCGTTCATCGCGACGCTCGAATTCCAGTTCTGCGCGGCGAGCTCGACGTCGGCGATGTCCTCCATCCGCACCACCGCGCCGCCCGTCGATTTGACGACCATGCGCTTGAACTGGTCGACGTCGGTGAGCCCGGTCCGGGCGTCGACATTGGTGACGGTGAAGGCGCCTTTCGCCTGGCCTGGCGCCGACTGGAAATTGTTGGCCTGGATCGCCGCCGACACATCGTCGGCGGTGATATTGCGCGCCGCCATGCGATAGGGGTCGAGCCACAGCCTCATGGCGAAGGTTTGCCCGCCGAGGATGTCGGCCGAGGCGACGCCGTCGACCGTCGCCATCAACGGCTGCACGACCCGGGTCAGATAGTCGGAGATCGCCGCCGATTGCAGGGTCGAGCTGGCGAACCCGATATACATGACCGCAGTTGTCTGGCCGGTCGCCTTTACGACGATCGGGTCCTGCGCCGCGGTCGGCATCAGGTATTTGACCTGCTGGACCTTGGCGATGACGTCGGTCAGCGCTTTGCTCGGATCGTAATTCAGCTTGATGTAGGAGGTGATGGTGCTGGTGCCCTGGACCGAGTTTGAGGTCAGGTAATCGATGCCCTCGGCGGTGGCGACCGCCTGCTCGATCGGTGTGGTGATAAAGCCTTCGATGAGGTCGGGCGAGGCGCCGGGATAGACTGTCGTCACCGTGATCGTCGTGTTCGACAGCTTCGGGTATTGCCGGATCTGCAGCCCGTACATCGCCCGGGCGCCAATCAACAGGATCAACAGGCTGACGACCAGCGACAGCACCGGGCGGCGAATGAAGAGATCGGTGAAACGCATCGCGTCACCGCACCTATTGTGGCGTCTGCTTGGCTGGCGGTTGTGGCGGTGGGTTCCCTGTCACGGCGACCGCCATCCCGTCTTGGACCTTGATCTGGCCCGCGGCGACGACCTGGTCGCCGGGCTTCAGCCCGTCGAGGATCGCCACCTTGTTGTCCCAGCGCAGCCCGGTCTTGACCGCCGTCCGGAACGCCTTCAGCACGGGCTTGCCGTTGGCATCGGTCCCGTCGGCGCGGATCACGTAGACGCTGTCGCCATAGAGCGTGTAGTCGACCGCGGTCTCGGGCAGCACCACTTGCTGGCCGTCCGCCGGCAACACCACCGAGGCGTTGACGAACATCCCCGGTAGCAACGCTTCGCCGGGGTTAGGCATCGTCGCCTGCACCGAGACGGTACGCGTGCTCGCGGAAATCTGCGGCTCGATCGAGGTGATGCTGGCGGCGAACTTCTTGCCTGGGAAAGCGTCGGCGGTGACGTCGACCTTTTGCCCGACGGCGATCTGCGGCGCGATCTGCGTCGGCAACGTGAAGTTGACGTAGAGCGTCGACAGGTCGGTGAGGGTGACGATCGCCGCGCCGGGGTTCACATATTGACCGAGATCGACCTGACGCACCCCGAGCCGGCCGGCGAACGGCGCCTTGATTTGTTTTTGCGCGATGATCGCCTGGGTCTTTTCGACCTGGGCGTTGGCCTCGTCGAGCTGAGCCTGCCATTGATCGACATCGGTTCGCGGGCCGAACTGGCGCGCCGCCAGGGCCTGGGCCCGCTGCAGCGACACCGTGGCCCAGCGCGCCTGAGCCTGATAGTTGGCCAGGTCGCCCTGATCCGGTGCGTCGTTGATCTGCAGGATCTTGTCGCCGGCCTTGACCTTGGCGCCCGAATCGAAATCGATCTCGGTGATGCGGCCACCGACCTCCGGGGTGATGGTGACCTGGTGCACCGCCGCCAGCGAGCCGATCCCGGCAGCAAAATGCGGCACCTCTTCGCTGCGTCGCCGTCACCGCGCTGATCTGCGCCGGCGGCGGTTTGTTGTTGGCGAAAAAGGTCGCGATCGCGTGGCTGCGAAACGCGTTGAAGCCATAGAGGATACCGAGCACCACGAGCAGCGCCAGCCCGATACCGATAAACCAGCGCAGCCGCTTGGCGCGGCTCGGCGGTGCGTGCGGCCGCTCCTGCTCGGGAACAATCTCCGGCGGCGCGAGGGGAGTGATATCGCCATCCATGGTTGCCGTCCGCTTTAGTCCGCAGCCGATGGGAACGCGGGTTCGCCGTGGGAAGCGGCGATCGCCGCCTCGTTCATGCCGATCCCGCGCAGGATGAAGTCCGCGGCGTCGTCGGCCAGACGGTCGACCGAGCCTTGGTAGGGGATGACCCCGTCGGGCGGCAGGAAGGCAAAGGCCATCATCGCCGCGACGTGATGGGCGAACCAGAAGCGGTTGGCCCCGTCCGCCGCCAGGGGCGCCAGATCGCCGGCCGCCTCGGCGGCCTTCAGCGAGGCGCTGAACAGCGGCACGACATGCGGTGCGACCGCGGCAAACAGTTCGCGCGCGTAGCCGCCGTCCTCCAGGATGCTGTGCAGCACCAGCCGCATCCGCAGGTCGATCTCGTGCCGTTCCGCCTCGGCGCCAAGGACGAAGCGCCGCACCATGAAGCGGACGATACCGACAAGGGTCGCGGTCGATGGCGGCAGCGTCGCCAGTTTTTCGTACGCCGGGTCGCCCTCGCAGGCGCGCGCCAGGATTTCGCGGTAGAGCGATTGCTTGCTCGGGAAATGGCGAAACAGCAAGGCTTCGGAAACCCCGGCCGCGGCGGCGAGTTCGCGCGTTGTCGTGCCGGCAAAACCGTCGCGCGCAAAAAGCGGCACCGCCGCATCGACGATCGCCCTGCGGCGCTCGTCGCTATCAAGCCGGCCTATCGCCATGGCTGGGCTAAGTAAGCGCTTACTAACACGACGTCAAGGGTCGATGTTGCGATGCAACATAAGTGCTTGAGGCATATGATTAACCGGGCGTTACCGCTATTACGTTAGCTTTTGGTGCCGCTTGCAAACCCGCTGCGAGTTTCGTCCGGGGATTGGGTGCATTGGCCGCGATCCGCTTCCTGTTCGTCGTCTTCCTCTTGTCGGCCGGCGCGATCTTTTTTGCCTACCCGCCGCTGCTGGAAAATACCGGCGGCGAGTGCAGCGCTCTGGAAATGCGGGTTGCCGACCTCGCCTCGCGCGACGCCTCCGGTCTGCTAACGATCAGCCCGCTCTATGGTTCGACCGCGAGCCGGTGGAGCGGAGCGGCCTTCGTGAGAGACCGCTATCCGCTGTTTCCCGCGGCCATTGGCTGCGCCGTCGCGTATTGGAGAACCGTGATTGACCCGTCAGTCGCAATCCCGGTGGCCGACCAACACTCTCCGGCGCCAGGGCCGAAAGCATCCGCCGCGGTCAATGGTGCCGGCGCCGGGCTCGACCCGATCATCGCGCGTGACATGACACCCAACGGCGATCCGATCTCGCCCGCGACGGTGTTCACGCTGCCGATGGAATCGGTGGCGGTTCGTGTGGCCTATCCCGGAGACAAGCCCGGCGCCGCCCATTTCCAGGTGCGTCAGGGGAAGGCCGTGCTTTCGTCCTGCAGCGCGGAATGGAGCGCCCCCGGAATCGCCTGGTGTAAGTTCAACGTTAGCTTGAGTAAGGGGAACTACTCGATCTCGTTGACCGCGAACAATGTGGTCCTCGGGCGATTTCCGTTCACCGTGATCGGCCGCTAGGTCACTCTCGAAAGAGCTTGACGGCCTGCGGGCCGGCCCCTAACTCCGGGGCGATGCCCGCCTACCAGTACATCTATGTGATGAAGGGCCTCGGGAAGACCTATCCCGGCGGCCGCGAGGTGCTGCGCGACATCTGGTTGTCGTTTTTGCCGGGCGCGAAGATCGGCGTGCTCGGTCTCAACGGCGCCGGCAAGTCGACCCTGCTGCGGATCATGGCCGGGGCGGAGAAGGATTTCACCGGCGAGGCTTGGGTCGCGGAAGGCGCCTCGGTCGGCTATCTGGCGCAGGAGCCGGCGCTCCACCCCGATAAGGACGTGTTCGGCAATGTCAGCGAGGGTCTGGCCGAGACCAAGGCTCTCGTCGACCGCTTCGAGGCGGTCAGTGCCCGCTTCGCCGAGGAACTCAGCGACGACGAGATGAACGACCTCATCGCCGAGCAAGGAGAGCTGCAGGAGCAGATCGACCGGCTCGACGCCTGGGAGCTCGACCGTACCATCGAAATCGCGATGGACGCACTGCGCTGCCCGCCGGGTGATACGGCGGTGACCAATCTGTCGGGCGGCGAGCGCCGCCGTGTCGCACTGTGCCGGCTCCTGCTGCAAAAGCCCGACCTGTTGCTCCTCGACGAGCCGACCAACCATCTCGACGCCGAGTCGGTGGCCTGGCTGCAGCGTTTCCTGAACGACTACCCCGGCACCGTCGTCACCGTTACCCACGATCGCTATTTCCTCGACGAGGTCGCCGGCTGGATCCTCGAATTGGACCGCGGGCACGGCATCCCCTACGAGGGCAACTACTCGGGCTGGCTCGAGCAGAAGCAGGCGCGGCTGGCCCAGGAGGGCCGCCAGGAGGAGGCGCGCCAGCGCACCCTCGAACGCGAGCTCGAATGGGTACGGCAGAGCCCGCGCGCCCGGCAGGCGAAGAGCAAGGCGCGGCTGTCGGCTTATGAGGAGTTGGTCGCGCAGAGCCGGGAGAAGGCGCCGGACAATGCCCAGATCGTCCTCCCGCCCGGACCGCGGCTCGGAGACCTCGTCGTCGAGGCGACAGGGGTGCGGAAGGGCTTTGGCAATCATCTCCTGATCGAATCGCTGGATTTCCGCTTGCCGCCTGGCGGCATTGTCGGCGTCATCGGGCCGAACGGCGCCGGCAAGACCACCCTCTTCCGCATGATCACGGGTGCGGAAAAACCCGATGCCGGCAGCATCCGCGTCGGCGACACCGTCAAGCTCGGCTACGTCGATCAGTCGCGCGACACGCTCAACGCCAACAATACCGTGTGGCAGGAGATTTCCGGCGGGCTGGAGGAGATCGATCTCGGCCGCCGCAAACTCGCCAGCCGCGCCTATTGCGCGCTGTTCAATTTCCGCGGCGGCGACCAGCAGAAAAAGGTCGGGCAGCTGTCGGGCGGGGAGCGCAACCGCGTCCATCTCGCCAAGATGCTGAAGGAAGGCGCCAACCTACTGCTGCTTGACGAGCCCACCAACGATCTCGACGTCGATACGCTGCGCGCGCTCGAAGAGGGGCTGATCGACTATCCGGGCTGCGCCGTGATCATCACCCACGACCGCTGGTTCCTGGATCGCGTCGCGACCCACATCCTCGCCTTCGAGGGCGACAGCCAGACGGTTTGGTTCGAGGGCAACTACGCCGATTACGAGGCCGACCGCAAGCGCCGGCTCGGCGCCGCCGCCGACCAGCCGCACCGCATCAAGTACAAACCGCTGACACGCAGCTGAGCCGCGCGAAATGCGTCGCCCGATCGGGCGAGCCGCGCTTAGCCGCGGACCTTCTGGCGGATGCGGTCGAGCAAATACTGAACTTGGCCGCCGCCTTGCTGGATGACCGAGGCGAACTCGTCGCGCTGGGTGATCGCCATGCTGACGCCCGCGACGTAAGCATCGGTAATCTTCCACCCGCCCTTGTTGGTGAGGTGCCACTGGACGCCGATTTTGCTGCCGTCGTTGCGGGTGATCTCGCTCGAGACCACCGTTATGTCACCCTGCTGCTGTGCGCCCGTGGCAGCGAATTTCTCGCCGGCATACTGCGCAAGCCGGCCGGCATAGGCCTGGGCCAGGTAGTCTTGGAGAAGTCCAAGGTAGTCCTGCTGTTGCTGGGGCGTGGCGATGCGCCAATAGCGGCCCAGCGTGAACTGGGCGATACCGGGCAGATCGAAATCGGAGCCGAACAACTGGTGGAAGCGCTGCACGCGCTGCGGCATCGCCACGTTAGGCCCAAGCACCTGGATCGCCTGGACGCCAAGCTGGTTGATGAACGCCACCGCATCGGACTGCGCCATGCCGCGCGGCGCGGCCGTGGTCAGTCCGACAGCGATGAACAGCGAGCAGAAAACAAATCGGCGACGGGTCATTGCGATAGACTAATGCCCCATCGAGGATTTCTGCAAATCGCCGACCGAATTCGGCTGCGGCGCCACGCTGTAGGTGATCGGCGGCGCCGGCGGCGTGGGCAGAGTCGCAACGCGCGGTGCCGGTACCGGAGCCGGCAGCGCGCTTGCGCCCTGGAAGGGCGCCGCGTTCGGCACGTCTTCTTTCTGATGGCGGATCTGCGCGGCGCGGCGCTGGCGCGCCAGCGAGCGGATCGTCGCGTAGAAATCGAGCGAGGTGCGCTCGATTTCGTTGAGGCTCTCGATATTGCGGGAACGCTCGTCGATGCCGGAGGTAAGGCCACGCGTAAAGCTCGCCCAAATCAGGTGGTGATTGCTGGCGACGATGTTGCCGGGGTCGCCAAAGCTGTCGCCGATATCGCCGGCCAGATCGCGCGGGTTCGACGGGCCAAGCACCGGCAGCATCAGATACGGCCCGGGCGCGATGCCCCAGGTTGCCATCGTGATGCCGAGATCGTTGGTGTGATAGGGGATGCCGAAGGCGGTGGCCGCGTCGAATAGGCCGCCAAACCCGACCGTGGTGTTGATCAAGGCACGACCGAAGGTCTCCGCCGCCAGGTTCGGCTGCGCCTGCAGCACGTCATTGGCAAAGATGATCGGCGCATTCAGGTTCTGCAGGAAATCGTGGATCATGTTGCGCGCGACCGGCGGGAGCACGGTGCGATAAGCATTGGCGACCGGCACCAGGACGGCGTGGTCCACCCCTTGGTTGAAGTCGAAGATCGCGCGGTTGGTGTTCTCGAAAGGGTCATTGGTACCCTCGTCCGGTGCCTGCGCCGCCGGAACTGGCGCGGGAGGCTGCTGCGCGGCGGCCGGGCGGGCGCCGATCAACCCGGTCACGGCCAGGCTGGCGGCAAGCACGAATCCGGGCAGAGCAAGCTTCAACTGACGACGGTACATCGATGGCCCTCGCGTTCAATGGCTAGCGGCGCGCCGGGATAATGACGAATAACAAGCATCCGCCGCAAGCGATCCGTAACTGCCTATATTCAATTTCTACGCATAAATCGTTAACCATATGGAGCGCGAGCCACATTTAAACAAACGCCGCCGACCGGCCCGATCGCTCAGGGGCGGCCCCGCGTCATATTTGACTAGGCTCTTGACGATATAAAGATATCTTTATATGTTTGAGCGATGGCCGACACCCTTGAAGACGCCACCGCGGTCGACGTCTCGCTCGACGAGCTTCTGGGCGCGTTGCGCGCCGTCGCGGAGCCAACTCGACTGCAACTCCTGGTCTTGTGCTCGCGTGGCGAGCTGACCGTCAGCGAGCTGGCGCAAATCCTTGGCCAAAGCCAGCCGCGGGTTTCGCGTCATCTAAAATTGATGTGCGAAGCAGGCTTGCTTGACCGCTTCCGCGAGGGCAGTTGGGTGTTCTATCGGCTCGCCGGCGACGGCAGTGCCAGCGGCCTCGCCCGGCATCTGGTCGCCGCCTGCGGCGAGCGCGACCCGACCATCGTGCTCGACCTCCAGCGCCTCGCGTCGATCAAACGCCAGCGGGCCGAACGCGCTTCCGCCTATTTCAGCGAGAACGCGCCGCGCTGGGACAGCATCCGCTCGCTCTACATCGACGAGCGCGAGGTTGAGGCGGCGCTGATCGAGATCATTGGCGCCGTCAAACCGCGCGATTTGCTCGATATCGGCACCGGGACCGGGCAAATCGTCGAAATCTTGGGGCCGCGCGTGGGCCAGGCGCTCGGCATCGACATGTCGCGCGAGATGCTGGCGGTGGCCCGGGTCAATCTGGAACGCGCCGGCGCGACCAACGGCACGGTGCGCCTCGGCGACATGTACCAGCTGCCGCTGCCGGATGCGTCGTTCGATGCGGTCGTCATTCACCAGGTGTTGCATTACGCGGACAGACCCGCCTCGGCGATTGCCGAGGCGGCGCGGGTGCTGCGCCCGAACGGGGTGCTGGTGGTGGTCGATTTCGCGCCGCACCTCCTCGAATTCCTGCGCACCGAGCACGCCCACCGCCGGCTCGGTTTCGCCAATGCCGAGGTCGCCGAATGGTGCCGGGCAGCCGGCCTCACGCCGGCCGCGCCGGTGCATCTCGCGGGCGATCCGCTGACCGTGGTGGTCTGGGCCTGCTATCGCGGCGCGCCGCCGCGCGAAGACCGGGCCACACCGGTCGCCACCGCCGAGCAGGTGTTGCAGCCATGATCGAGCGCCGCCGTTCCTCCGCGCAACGCGGCCTTCTCGCGGCCGATCCGGTGCGTGATTTCGACGCCGCGCCGCCGCGCATTTCGTTCGAGTTCTTCCCACCCAAGACGCCCGAGATGGAAGAGCGGCTGTGGGAGGTCGTCAAGCGCGTCGAGCCCTTGGCCCCGCGTTTCGTCTCGGTCACCTACGGCGCCGGCGGCTCGACCCGCGAGCGCACCCACGCGACGGTGCGCCGCATCCGCCAGGAGACCGGGCTGGAGCCGGCGGCGCATCTGACCTGCGTCGCCGCAACTCGCGAGGAGATTGACGCGGTCGCCGCCGCCTATTGGGAAGCCGGCATCCGCCACATCGTCGCGCTGCGCGGCGATCCGCCTGGCGGGATGACCAGTGGCGAGCGCTACGCGCCCCACCCGGGGGGCTACCCGTTCGCCGCCGATCTGGTCGCGGGCCTCAAACGGGTCGCCGATTTCGAGATCAGCGTCGCCGCCTATCCCGAGACCCATCCCGAAGCGCAAAGCGACGACCACGACCTCGACAACCTCAAACGCAAGCTCGACGCCGGGGCCAGCCGCGCGATCACCCAGTTCTTTTTCGATGTCGATCTGTTCCTCAATTTCCGCGACCGCGCCGCCGCGGCGGGGATCGCGGTGCCGATCGTCCCCGGTATCCTCCCGGTAACTAATTTCGCGCAGCTTCGCCGCATGAGTGCGACCTGCGGCGCCTCGATCCCACCCTGGATGGCCGGGCATTTCGATGGGCTCGACGACGATCCCGACACCCGCCGCCTGGTCGCTACCTCGCTCGCCGCCGAGCAATGCCGCCGGCTGCAGGCCAACGGGGTCAACGAGTTCCATTTCTACACGCTCAACCGCGCCGATCTGATCGTCGCGATCTGCCACATGCTTGGCGTGCGCGCGCCAAAGCCGGTTGCCGCGTGAATTTAATGTCTCCCGTCCCCCACATTGTCGTTCCCGCGGAAGCGGGAACCCAGGGTAACCGCTCCGTCGATCGCCCCTGGACCCCCGCTTGCGCGGGGGAGACGAGTAAAGTTACGGCGTAGCCCGATGGCGCATCTCCTCGATTACCTGGCCGACCGGGTGCTGCTGTGCGATGGCGCGATGGGCACCGAGACCCAGGCGCGTAACCTCGACATCGTCCGCGACTTCCACAATCACGAGAACTGCACCGAGATCTTGACCGAGAGCCGGCCCGACCTCGTACGCGAGATCCATCGCGGCTACCTCGCCGCCGGGTCCGATGCGATCCAGACCAACAGCTTTGGCGGCTCGCCGATCACGCTCAACGAGTTCGGCATCGCCGACAAGGCCTTCGCGCTCAACAAGCTGTCGGCCGAGCTGGCGCGCGAGACGATCGCCGAATTCGCGAATGACGGCCGCACCCGCTTCGTCTTCGGCTCGTTGGGGCCGGGGACGCGGTTGCCGAGCCTCGGTCATGTCGCCTACCAGCCTCTGGAAGACGCCCTCACCATCCAATGCGACGGCCTCGTCGCCGGCGGGGTCGACGCGATCCTCATCGAGACCTGCCAGGACCCGCTGCAGATCAAGGCCGCGGTCAACGGCGCCAAGCGGGCGCGCGTGGCGGCCGGGCGCGACATCCCGATCTTTGTCCAGGTCACCGTCGAGACCACCGGCACCTTGCTGGTCGGCGCCGACATCGCCGCGGCGGCGACGATCGTCGACGCGCTCGACGTCAACGGGCTCGGTCTCAACTGCGCCACCGGCCCGCGCGAGATGGCCGAGCATGTCAAATTTCTCGGCGACAATTGGCCGAAACTGATCTCGGTGCAGCCCAATGCCGGGTTGCCCGAGCTGGTCTCTGGGCGCACGCAGTACCCGCTGTCGCCCGAGGAGCTGAGCCAGTGGCTCGAGCGCTTCGTGCTCGAGGACGGCGCCAACATCATCGGCGGCTGCTGCGGCACCGAGCCGAAGCACATCGCCGCGCTCGACGCGATGCTGCGCCGCATCGGCCGCGACCGGCCGCGGCCGATGCCGAAGGCGAGAAAACCCGTCTGGACGCCGTCGGTCGCCTCGCTCTACAGCCAGGTGAGCCTGCGCCAGGAGAACGCCTATCTCTCGATCGGCGAGCGCTGCAACGCCAATGGCTCGCGCGCCTTTCGCCGGCTGCAGGAGCAGCACGATTGGGACGGCTGTGTCGAGATGGGGCGCGAGCAGGTCAAGGAGGGCTCGCACACGCTCGACCTGTGCACCGCCTTTGTCGGGCGCGACGAGGTCGCCGACATGACCGAGATGGTCACCCGCATGCGCGGGGCGGTCAACGCGCCGCTGGTCGTCAACTCGACCGAGTACCCTGTGCTCGAAGCGGCGATGAAGCTCTACGGCGGCAAGCCGATCATCAACTCGATCAATTTCGAGGATGGCGAGGAGGCGGCCCACAAGCGCCTGGAGCTGGCGCGCCGGTTTGGCGCCGCGGTTATCGCGCTGACCATCGACGAGACCGGCATGGCCAAGGAGGTCGACCACAAGCTCGCGCTGGCGCGGCGGCTTTACGACTTCGCCTGCGTCAAGCACGGGCTGCCGCCCTCCGACCTGCTGTTCGACCCGCTGACCTTCACGATCTGCACCGGCAACGAGGACGACCGCAAGCTCGGCCTCAATACGCTTGACGCGATCGAGCGCATCGCCAAAGAGCTGCCCGAGTGCCAGATCATCCTCGGCCTCTCGAACATCTCCTTCGGCCTCAACCCGCCGGCGCGGCAGGTGCTGAACTCGGTCTTTCTCGACCATGCGCTCAAGCGCGGCATGACCGGCGCGATCGTGCATTTCTCGCGCATTTTGCCGCAGCACCGCATTCCCGAGGCGGAGTGGCGGGTCGCCGAAGACTTGATCTTCGACCGCCGCGCCGAGGGCCCAGGGGACAAATACGACCCGCTGCAGGCGTTCATTGCCCTGTTCGAGGACCGCGCGGTCGAGAAAGCCGAGAAGAAGGGCCGGCCGGAGCAGATCGAGGAACGCCTCGCCTACCGCATCGTCGAGGGCGACCGGCTCGACCTCGAAGCCGATCTCGACCTGGCGATGCAGGCGCACTCGCCGCTCGACATCATCAACGAGCATCTGCTCGGCGGGATGAAGACCGTCGGCGAGCTGTTCGGCGCCGGCAAGATGCAGCTGCCGTTCGTGCTGCAATCGGCCGAGACCATGAAGACCGCGGTCAAATACCTCGAACCGCACATGGAGCGGGTCGAGGGCCAGGAGAAGGGCACCGTGGTGCTCGCCACGGTGCGTGGCGACGTTCACGACATCGGCAAGAACCTCGTCGACATCATCCTCACTAACAATGGCTATCGCGTCGTCAATCTCGGCATCAAGCAGCCGATCGGCGCGATCCTCGACGCCGCCAAGGAGCACCGGGCGCACGCCATCGGCATGTCGGGTCTCCTGGTCAAATCGACCGTGGTGATGCGCGAGAACCTCGAAGAGATGAGCCGCATGGGGCTCGACGTACCCGTGATGCTCGGCGGCGCCGCGCTCACCCGCCGCTATGTCGAGGAGGATTGCGTCAAGGCCTACGATTCCGGCCGGGTTGCCTATGCCCGCGATGCGTTCGACGGGCTCGCTTTGATGGACCGCATTGTTAGTCGCGACAATGAGGGCAACGATTTCGACCGCTATCTCGCCGAGGTGCAGGAAAAGAGCGCGGGGCGTCCGAAGAACCCGTCGCGCAAATTGGGCCGCGCCGCCGATCCCGAAGGTGCAGCGGCCGATCGACCTCGAGGAAATCCGCATTCGCCGCGCCGAGCTGACCGCGGGCTTGCCGGTGCCGACGCCGCCGTTCTGGGGTCCGCGCGTCTTGGAGCGCGTGCCGGTCAAGTCGGTCGCGTCCTACCTCAACGAGCGCATGCTCTACCAATTCCAGTGGGGCTTCCGGAAAGAGGGCCGCAGCCTCGCCGAGTACAAGAAATGGGCGCGCAGCGAGTTGCGCCCGCTGCTGTCGCGGATCATGGACATCGCGATCCGCGAGAATATCCTTCAGCCGCAGGCCTCCTACGGCTATTGGCCCTGCGCCGCCCAGGGCAACGCGGTGGTGCTGTTCGACCCCGAAGGCAGCGGGCGCGAGGTCGCGCGCTTCGACTTCCCGCGCCAGAACAAGCGCGACGGGCTCTGCATCGCCGATTTCTTTCGCGACATCGACAGCCCGGAGCGCGACGTCATCGGGCTTCAGGTGGTGACGATGGGCCGCCGTGCCTCGGAGGCGGCGCGCGAGTGGTTCGCCGCCGACCGCTACCAGGATTACCTCTATCTGCACGGGCTTTCGGTCGAGATGGCCGAAGCCTTCGCCGAGTACGTCCACAAGCGCATTCGCGGCGAACTCGGCTTCGCCGCCGAGGAGGCGCGCGACCACGACGAGATGCTGGCGCAAGGCTATCGCGGCAGCCGCTATTCGTTCGGCTACCCGGCCTGCCCCAACCTCGCCGACCAGGCCCAGCTGCTGACCCTGCTCAAGGCCGAGGCGATCGGCATCGCCATGAGCGACGAAGACCAGCTCGACCCCGAGCAGTCGACCTCGGCCATCGTCGTCCACCACCCGCAGGCGAAGTACTTTTCGGTGTAATTGCGGCGGAAACCGGCCCGCGGTTTTGGCCGGTGAGGCCGATGCGGTACAATCCGGCGATGCCGCTTGACGTAACCCCGCTCCGTAACGCCGTGCAGCGCCTGCGCGAGGGTCTGACGCGCCATCGCGCAGAGCCGGCCGACGAGCAGCTGCGCGACGGGCTGATCCAGCGCTTCGAGTTCACCTACGAGCTGAGTCATCGGACGCTGAAGCGCTATCTGGCGCAAAATGCTGCCTCCGCCGACGAGATCGACCGCCTGCCATTCGCCGATCTGATCCGCGCCGGAAATGCGGTTGGCTTGCTGCGAAGCGAATGGCGGTCATGGCGGCGCTTTCGCGAGATGCGTGCGCGCACCAGCCACACCTACGACAACGTCGTCGCCGCGCAAGTGGTCGCCGCGATCCCGGATTTCCTCGCGGAAGCCGAGCATCTTTGCGACGAGCTGGAGCGGCGGCTCGCGCCATGAGCGCGAACGCCATCGACATGACCCCGGAACACCGGCGGCTGGCGGCCGGTATTCTTCGCGCGCACCTCCCGCAAGACGCCACGGTCTGGGTATTCGGCTCGCGCGCGACCGGGCGAGCACGGCGTTATTCCGACCTCGACCTGGCGATCGATGCCGGCCGGCCGCTCTCGCTCGACGAGACCGCCGCGCTCGCCGAGGCCTTCAGCGATAGCGATCTGCCCTACCGGGTCGATATCGTCGATTGGCACGCAATCGGCGCCGATTTCGTTCGCCTGATCGACGCCGAGCGTTTGCCGCTGCTCGAAGGCGCCGGGCGGGAAGCGGGTGGATGAGGCGCCGCGTCCGCCAGCATGATTTTCTTGTTTTGTTCTTGATAAAATAGCAATATTGTGCTATCGGTGTGCGCGAATGACCCTCGCGCTGCTTCTTAATTGGTTCCCGTTTCCCGCCGTCGCATCGGTGCGCGGCACGCCGGGAATGGGCCGCCTTGCCCGCTGCCCCCTCGCTGTTCCGCCGCTGTTAATCCGCTGTTATCTCGCTGTTTCCGCCGCTGTTATTTCACTGCGCTGGTCGCGATTAGTTACCTATTTTCAGCTGCTTAGTTCTTTTCGCGGCGGTGGAGCAGTGGAGATTGCGATAAATAGCCGCGCGGCATTCGTCGCGGCGGCGCCGGCCGGGCGGCCCGCCTATATCCGAGGCCGATTTCGGCTGCGACGGAGACCTCGGATGGCGGCGACGCTGGCCCATGACGCGACCGGGCAGGAGATTCCGCGCCGCGACTTTCTGTTGCTCGTCACCGGCGCGCTTGGCGCGGTCGGGCTGGCGTCGGCGCTGTGGCCGTTCATCGGTTCGCTCGAACCGGCGGCCGACACGATCGCCGCTGGCGCGCCGATCGAGGTCGATTTGTCGCCGGTCAAGCCGGGGCAGCAGATCATCGTGCTGTGGCGCGCCCGGCCGATCTTTATCGTGCGCCGCACGCCGGACGAGCTGAAGACGCTGCAATCGGCGCAGGATACCGGCCTGCTGCGCGATGCGAGCTCGGCGGCGTTGCAGCAGCCGGCCTACGCCAAGAACTGGCATCGCTCGGTGCGGCCGGAATTTCTCGTGCTGGTGGGTATTTGCACCCATCTCGGCTGCGTGCCGCGGATGGAACCCGCCGGGGCCTCGGTGATGGGAGGGGAGCGCGCGCCGGCCGGGTTCTTCTGCCCTTGCCACGGCTCGAAATACGATCTGTCCGGCCGGGTCTTCGCCAACGTGCCGGCGCCCTACAATTTGCCGGTGCCGCCGTACCATTTTCTCAGCGACACCATGATCCGCATCGGCGAGAACCCGCCCGGCAGCAAGTTCGACCTCAACGACATCGAGCAGATTTAGCCCGAGTCACCCGCAACTGGCGCTGCGGCTCTCCTTCCTCGCCCGCGGGGGCGAGTTGGCGTGGGGGTGACCGACGGCAGTCGCATTCCAGGCTCCAACCGCGGCCAATTTCGTGCTAAGCCGCGCGGCGATGAAAACGCACCAGATCGCGGTTCTCGGCGGGTCGGGGTTTATCGGCCGCTACGTCGTAAAGCGCTTGGCCGGGCGCGGCGAGACGCTCACCGTCGGCGGGCGCCATGCGGCGGACGCCAAGTTCCTGCGGCTGAAGGGCGAGGTCGGCCAGGTGGGGCTCGTCAACATCGGCATCGACAGCGAGGCGGTGCTGCCGGCCTTTCTTGAGGGCAAGGACGCGCTGATCAACTGCGTCGGCATTCTGCGCGAGCATGGCGCGCAGACATTCGACCGCGTCCACCACACCGCGCCGGCGCGGCTGGCGCGGCTGGCGCGCGAGGCCGGTGTCGCGCGGCTGATCCACATCTCGGCGATCGGCGCCGACCCGCGCTCCACCTCCGCCTATGCGCGTTCGAAGGCGGCGGGCGAGCAGGCAGTGCGCGACGCCTTCCCGACCGCGACCATCCTTCGCCCATCGATCGTGTTCGGGCCCGAGGACGATTTCTTCAACCGCTTTGCCGCGATGGCGCGGCTGTCGCCGTTCGTGCCGCTGATCGGCGGCGGCGAAACGCGGTTCCAGCCGGTCTATGTCGGCGATGTCGCCGACGCGGTGATCCGCGCCCTCGACGATCCCGCCGCGGCCGGCCGCACCTACGAGCTCGGCGGACCGAAAATCTACACCTTCCGCCAGCTGATGGAGGCGATGCTCACCGAGACCAAGCGCAAGCGCTGGTTCATCGATCTGCCGTTCGGTCTGGCCGCGTTGCAGGCGCGGCTGATGGCGATTCTGCCCGACCCGCCGCTGACCGTCGATCAGGTCGAGATGCTGAAGCGCGACAACGTCGTCTCGTCGGGTGCGTTGACCTTGGCGACCCTCGGCATTGAGCCGACCGCCGTCGAGGCGATCCTCCCGCTCTATCTCGACCGCTTCCGCAAGGGCGGCTGGTACGATCGCCGCCGCGCGGTGGCGTAAACGAAAGGGATTTCAATGGCAGCCGAACTCGAAGACACAATCTATCTCGACGTCCCCGCCGGCCGCGTAGTGATCGAGATGCGCCCCGATCTGGCGCCGGGGCATTGCGCCCACATCAAGGCTCTCGTTCGCCGCGGCTTCTACGACGGCATCGTCTTTCACCGGGTGATCGACGGATTCATGGCGCAGACCGGCGACCCGACCGGCACCGGCATGGGCGGCTCGGGCACCAAGCTCAAAGCCGAATTCTCGGCGGAGCCGCATGTGCGCGGCGTGCTGTCGATGGCGCGCTCCCAAGACCCCAACAGCGCCGACAGCCAGTTCTTCATCTGCTTCGCCGATGCCAATTTTCTCGACCGGCAATACACGGTGTGGGGCAAGGTCGTCTCGGGCATGGAGCATGTCGACGCGATCAAGAAGGGCGATTCGGCGCGCAACGGCGTCGGTCTCCGACCCCGACAAGATCGTCAAGATGCAGGTCGCCGCCGACGCGGCGGCATTAGCGCCGATGAAATTCTTGAGGCGGTTCGCCCTGCTCGTCGCGGTGCTCGCCTTGGGCAGCGGCCCGGCGCTGGCGCTCGACCCCGAGAACGCGCTCTACCTGGACCTGGCGTTCGGCCGCGTCGTGATTGCGCTGCAGCCTGACGTCGCGCCGAAAACCTGCGCGCAGATCAAGAAGCTGGTGCGCGCCGGGTTCTACAACGGCGTGGTCTTTCACCGCGTCATCGACGGCTTCATGGCGCAGACCGGCGACCCCACCGGCACCGGCACCGGCGGCTCCGGGCATCCGTTGAAGGCCGAATTCTCCTCCGAGCCCTTCGCGCGCGGCGTCGTCGCGATGGCCCGCACCTCCGACCCAGACAGCGCCGACAGCCAGTTCTTCATCACATACGCCGCCGCGCCACAACTCGACGGCAAGTACACGATCTTTGGCCATGTCGAGTCGCGGAATGGAGTTCGTCGACAAGATCAAGAAGGGCGACAAGGCCAATAACGGCATGGTCGTCAACCCCGACAAGATTATCAAAATGCAGGTCGTCGCCGACGTCATCGCCAACGAAGACAAGGCGAAGATGCCGAAAGAGAAGAAAGACGACGACAAGGACAAATAGCGAGGCCGCCGCGCCACGCCGCCGGCGCGACTGGGCGGGCGCGCTCGCGGTCTATCGTCAGCCTCGTCTCGTCGCCGTCCTGTTGATGGGGTTTTCGAGTGGTCTGCCGCTGGCGCTGACCTTTGGCACCCTGTCCTATTGGCTCGCCGAATTGGGCGTGTCGCTGACCGCGATCGGCCTCTTCGGCCTGGTGCGCGCCTCGTACAGCCTCAAATTCCTGTGGTCGCCGCTGATCGACCGGTTGCCGATCCCAGTCCTGACGCGGCGGCTGGGCCGGCGGCGCAGCTGGGCGCTGACGATCCAGTTCCTGCTCGGCGCCGCTATGCTCGCACTGGGTATGACCGACCCGAAAACCGATCCAGTCGGGACCGCCTTGGCGGCGGTGGTCGTCGCCTTCCTGTCGGCGAGCCAGGACATCGTCATCGACGCCTACCGCATCGAGCTGCTGACGGCCGAGGAGCAGGGCGCCGGCGCCGCCGCGACGCAATGGGGCTATCGGTTCGGCATGCTCGCCTCGGGCGCGGGGGCACTTTATGCGGCGAGCTTCGGCGGATGGCGTTTCGCCTACGCCCTGATGGCGGCGCTGATGCTGGTCGGCATGGTCACGGTGTGGTTCACCCCCGAGCCGGGAGGGATCGCGCCGCCAGAGCGGCTGCCGGGGGCCACCGCAATGGAACGGCTCGCGGTGTGGCTCGAGCGCGCCGTCGTCGCGCCCTTCGTCGATCTGTTCCGCAGGACCGGCGCGACGCAGGTCGTCGTCATCATCGTCTTTATCGTGCTCTACAAATTCGGCGACGCGCTCGCCGGATCGATGGCGAACCCGCTTTACGTCCAGCTCGGCTTCACCAAGGTTGAGGTTGCCACCGTCGCCAAGGTCTACGGCGTCGTCGCCACTCTCGCCGGGGTCGCGGCTCGGCGGCGTGCTGGTGGCGCGGATCGGTGTCTTTACATCGTTGCTGGTCTGCGGCGGGCTGCAGGCGAGCTCGAACCTGCTCTACGCGGTCCAGGTCTGGGCCGGGCACGATGTCGGCATGCTGGCGTTGACCATCGGCGCCGAGAATTTGACCGGCGGCATGGCCTCGTCGGCTTTTGTCGCGTATCTGTCCGGGCTGTGCAGCCGCGACTTCACCGCGACACAATACGCACTGCTGTCGTCCTTGGCGTCGGTCGGGCTCAACATCCTCGCCGCCTCGGGCGGCTACCTCGCGCAGCAGCTCGGGTGGGTCCCGTTCTTCGTCGTCAGCACGCTGTTTTGCCTGCCGAGCCTGTTGATCCTTGTCTGGATCATGCGCCGCCCGCCGCTGGCTTCTTAGGGACGAGCCCTCACCCTCGCTCGATGCGCTCGATCTGTGGCCAGATCTCCTTGAAGATCTCGCCGCGAAGCTTTTGCTGTGTCGTGTCGCCGGCGAAGTTGTTCGGGTGCAGCGCCTTGCTGATGGCGATCTTCGCCTGGCGAAAGCGGTCGAACCCGTTGGCCTCGCTCACCGCGCGAAGCTCTGCTTGGAGCAACTCGATCTCGCCCTTGAGGTAATTGGCGAAATCCTCGCGAATTCCGTCGAGCTCCCTGAGCCGGCTCAACTCGCTTTCCAACACCGTCGTCCGGGCGTCCCGGTTCGCGCATTCTCGCGCGCTCGGGCAGATCGGCCGAATGGCCATGTCGCGCTCCCTTGCCTCGGGCAAGCGTGATCGATGCCTCCTTAAAAAGCGCTAAACGCGCCCCGCGCGGTGGAGGTGCTAGCCGTAGGCCAGCAATTCCAGCCGGTGCCGCCTGAGCCAGGCGCGCGACTTGTCGATTTCGGGAACCAGGGTCGCGACCAGCCGCCAGAAGCGCGGGCCGTGGTTCATCTCGACCAGATGCGCGACCTCGTGCGCGACGACGTAGTCGATCACCGCTTCCGGCGCGAAACCAAGCGCCAGCTGAACGACAAGGCGCCGCTCGACGAACAGCTCCCCCAGCGGCTTTTCGGATCGCGCACCCCGACTCGCGTCACGCTTTTCCCGATACGCGCGGCCGTGGCGCGGGCGCGGTCGGCGAAATCGCGCTTCGCGAGCGCGGTCAGGTGGTCGCGCACCCGGCGCGGCAGGTGGATGGGGTCGCCGCGCACGCGGATCTCGCCATCGGCGATGCGCACCGGCGGTGCCTTCAAGTCGAGTTCGCGACGCACACGATGCGGCACGCCGAAAACCGGCACGCTGGCGCCCTCTCCGAGAGAGCGCGGCGGCGGCATGGCCGCGAACCGGGCCGCGATCCAGCCGCGATGCGCGGTGACGAAGCGCAGCGCCGATTCCGCCGAAAAGCGCCGCGGCAGCACCAGCTCGACGGCGCGCTTCGCCGCGTCGACGCGCAACGAGAGCCGGCGCGCCCTGGGGCTGACGCGAACGGTCACCGGCACGCCGATTTCCAGCGCGCACACCCGCTCTTCGAGGCTCCCGTCGTCGTGCATTGTCACAAAAGCTTCCGGCCGGTGTCACGATTTGGCAAGCTGCGCTCCATCACATAAGCCGATACGGCTCAGGGGGGATGAATTTAATGAAAAGACTCACACTTGCGCTCGCCTTCGTGGCGGTGACGCTGGCCAGCGGAGCGTCCGGTGTCGCGTGGGCCGACCCGATCGAGCTGCAGTGGTGGCACGCGATGACCGCGGTCAACGGCGACCGCATCAACAAGATCGCCGCCGATTTCAACGCGATGCAAAGCGATTACAAGGTCACCCCGGTGTTCAAGGGCTCGTACGCCGAGACGATGACCGCGGCGATCGCGGCCTACCGCGCCGGCAATCCGCCAGACATCGTCCAGGTGTTCGAGGTCGGCACCGCGACGATGATGGCGGCCAAGGGGGCGATCAAGCCGGTCTATCAGCTGATGGCCGATGCCGGCGAGAAGTTCGACCCCGCTACGTATTTGCCCGCCGTGACCGCCTATTACAGCACCCCGGACGGCCAAATGTTGTCGTTCCCGTTCAACAGCTCGACCCCGGTCGTCTATTGGAACAAGGACGCGTTCAAGAAGGCCGGCCTCGACCCCGACAAGCCGCCCCAGACTTGGCCGGAAACCTTCGACGCCGCCAAGAAGTTGCGCGCCGCCGGTGTCGCCTGTGGTCTCACCTCGGCTTGGGTGAGTTGGGTTCAGGTGGAGAATTTCAGCGCCTGGCATAACATCCCGATCGGCACCAAGGCGAACGGGCTCGGCGGCTTCGATACCGAGCTCGAAATCAACAACCCGACCGTGGTTCGCCACATTGCCAACCTCGCCGACGCCCAGAAGGACAAGAGCTTCGACTATGCCGGCCGGACCACCGAGCCGACCGCCAAGTTCATCTCCGGCGATTGCGGCATGCTGCAGGATTCCTCGGCGAGCTACGGCGCGATCAAGGCCGGTGTGAAGTTTCCGTTCGGCGTCACCGAGCTTCCCTACTACCCCGACGTCACGGGCGCGCCGCAGAACTCGATCATCGGCGGCGCCAGCCTGTGGGTGATGGGCGGCAAGAAGCCCGATCAGTACAAGGGCATCGCCAAGTTCTTCACCTACCTGTCGTCGGTCCCGGTTCAGGAGAAATGGCACGAGGACACCGGCTATCTGCCGATCACCAAGGCCGCCTACGATGCGACCAAGGCGTCGGGCTATTACGACAAGAACCCGGGAACCGAAGTGGCGATCCTGCAGATGACCGGCAAGCCGCCGACCGAAAATTCGCGCGGGTTGCGCTTCGGCAACATGGTGCAAATCCGCGATGTCATCGCCGAGGACCTGGAGGCGGCGTTCTCGGGCAAGTCGACCGCCAAGGCGGCGATGGATGACGCGGTCAGTCGCGGCAACGCGATCCTGCGCCAGTTCCAGAAGAACATACAGTAAGCGCCGGTGCGGGTAGACTTTCACCCGCCTCGCGCCGCAGGCGGTGCTCGGCACCCTCTCCCGCGAGCGGGAGAGGGTGTTGCCCTCGCTGGTTTCTTCCCCTCTCCCGCATGCGGGAGAGGGAGGGACCCATCGCGCTAGCGATGGGGGGGCGAGGGGTGGACCGCCGCGTCGTCTTTTCGGGTTGGTTGTTGCCGGCGATCTTGTTGCTGCCGCAACTGGCGGTGACGGTGATCTTCTTTTTCTGGCCGGCGGGCCAGGCCATGGTTCAGTCGCTGCAAGGCAGCGACGCGTTCGGTCTTTCCACGCGGTTTGTCGGCGCGGAGAATTTCGCCACAATTTTCGCCGATCCCAACTAATTTCGGCCTTCGCGGTGACCGCGTTCTTCAGCATCGCGGTGGCGATCCTGGCGTTGGCTCCGGGGCTGCTGCTGGCGGTCATGGCCGACCGGGTGGTGAAGGGCGCGGGTTTCTATAAGACCGTGCTGCTCTTGCCCTACGCGATCGCGCCGGCGATCGCCGGCGTGCTGTGGATGTTTCTGTTCAATCCGAGCATCGGCGTTGTCGCGGCTGGCCTCCACCGCGTCGGCGTCGACTGGAATTATCTGCTCAATGGCAAGCAGGCGATGCTGCTGGTCATCCTCGCCGCGGCGTGGAAGCAGATCAGCTACAATTTTTTGTTTTTCCTCGCCGGGTTGCAGGCAATCCCCGCCTCGCTGCTGGAAGCGTCGGCGATCGACGGCGCCACCCCGCGGCGACGGTTCTGGACCATCGTCTTTCCGCTGCTGGCGCCGACCAGCTTTTTCCTGATCGTCGTCAACATCGTCTACGCCTTTTTCGACACGTTCGGGATCATTGAGCGCGTGACCCAAGGCGGCCCCGACAAGGCCACCGAAATCCTCGTCTACAAGGTCTATTACGACGGGTTTGTCGGTCACGATTACGGGAGTTCGTCGGCGCAGTCGGTGGTCCTCATGGTCATCGTCATCGCCCTGACCGCGGTCCAGTTCCGCTTGATCGAGCGGCGGGTGCATTACGCATGATCGGGTGACGGCGCGGTCGCGGGCTTGGGTCCCGCATGCGATCTTGATCGCCGGGCTGGCGA
>CAVZCJ010000024.1:0-110530 GCA_963773625.1 uncultured Alphaproteobacteria bacterium
CTTGCTTCGGAAAAGTGGAGAGTTCCCTGTGAGCAATGAGGAACTCGATGACACAGCAACGACGGTTTACGAAGGAGTTTGCGGAGGAAGCGGTCCGGCTGGTGCAGACCAGCGGGCGGACGCAGCGCGAGATCGCCAGTGATCTTGGGATTGGCCTATCGACGCTGGTCCGCTGGATCGGGCGGAGCCGGGATCGGCAGGCTGTCGACCCAATGGCAACGCAGAGCGATATCACGGCGGAGCTGAAGCGGCTGCGCCGGGAGAACGAGATCCTTCGCCAGGAGCGGGACATCCTGAAGAAGGCCACCGCTTTTTTCGCCCGGGAGGGAAGTCGATGAGGTTCACGCTCATCGATGGGGCGAAAGCGCAATTCCCCGTCTATCGCCTGTGCCGGATGCTCGGTGTCAGCCAAAGCGGCTATTTCGCCTGGAGAGGTCGGCTGGCCTGCCGCCGCCAACGCGACGACATGGTGTTGCTGGCGCATGTCCGGTCGGCCTTTGCTCTGTCGAACGGCACCTATGGCAGTCCCCGAATGACGCGGGAACTGCGGGATATCGGCCTCACGGTCGGTCGCCGCCGGATCGCTCGACTGATGCGCGACAACGGCCTGCGGGCACGGCAGAGGCGGCGGTTCAAACGAACCACCGACAGCCATCACGCCTGGCCGGTCGCGCCCAACCTGCTCGATCAGGACTTCACGGCTACGGGGCCCGACAAGAAGTGGGGCGCCGACATCTCCTATGTCTGGACCCGCGAAGGTTGGTTGTACCTCGCCGTCGTCATCGACCTGTTCGCACGCCGGGTCGTCGGCTGGGCAACAGGCGACCGGCTGCATCGCGACCTGGCCCTCGCCGCTCTGCGCAAAGCCCTGGCCATGCGCCGTCCGGCAGCAGGGCTGATCCACCACTCGGATCGCGGCAGCCAGTATTGCTCAATCGATTATCAGGCCGAACTGCGCAGGCACGGCATCCTGATCTCGATGTCCGGCAAGGGAAATTGTTACGACAACGCCATGGTTGAGACGTTCTTCAAGACCCTGAAATCCGAGCTCGTCTGGCGCACCGTCTTCTACACCCGCCAAGAAGCCGACCAGGCCATTGGCCGCTACATCGACGGGTTCTACAATCCCGTCCGGCGCCATTCTGCCCTCGACTTCACAAGTCCGGCTCAGTTCGAAAAAACCAGTGCCGAATGACCCGATGCCTCTCCACTAAAACGGGGCAAGTCCAATCTCGCCCTGCTCGATGCGGCGCAGCGTGGCGTCGAGCATCTCGAGCGCCCGCGGCATCTTCAAGCCGACCAGGCTGTGGCGGATATTATCGACGCGCGAGGACGCACTGGCGAGCGTCATGGCCGGCCCGCGCTGGCGAGCTGCGCGCCGATCAACTGGTAGATGGCGAGCGGTCGGGCCGGCACATGGTCGCCGATGCGGCAAACGGTGATCGCGGTCGCGGTATTCTTCTTGCGCCTCGCGCTGCCGCCGGTGCGGTGGCTACGATCGATGCGGTACTGCTTGCGACCTTCGAGAACCGGATGCTCGGCAACGATGTTGCCAAGATCGAGGATACGGATCAGATCGGGCAGTTGCTGGACCTCGACGACCCGGCGGGTGCGGTCGGGCACGCTGTAGTAGTTGCCGCCGATCGCGACGAAGCCATCATGGCTGACGCGCCGTTCCAGCTTGAGCACGGCGTCGAAGCGATGCTCGGCAGTGTCTGCAGTTCGGGCTGCTCGGCCGCGAAAGCCTCGGCGACGACCCGCTGGGTCGTGCCGTGGACACGGACATTGGCGACGGTGTCGAGCCAGTCGATCAGCTGAGCGTTGAGATCGTCGAGGTTGCGGAAGCTGCGGCCGAGGAAGAAGTCCTGTCGGATGTAGCTGAACGGCCGCTCGACCTTGCCTTTGGTTTTGGCCCGATAGGGCCGGCAGGCGCGGGGCTGGAAGCGATAATGCTGCGCCAGCGCCAGCAGCGAGCGGTTATAGATGATGTGGCCCTGCTCATCCTCGCCGGTCACCGCGGTCTTCATGCGATCGTAGAGGATCTCGATCGGCACCCCGCCGATCGCATCGAAGGCCTGGATATGACAGCGCAGACAGCGTCTGTAGATCCTGGTGCAGAACGTAGCGCGCGAACAGGAAGCGCGAGTGGCCGAGCACCAGGCTGAACAGCCAGACGATCCGGCTGGTGCCGGGATCGTCGGTAAACTCGACCACGAAGCGGGCGAAGTCGACCTGAGCCTGAAGGCCCGGCGGGGTTTCGAAGCGCACCTCGTAGGGCTTGGGCCCGTTCTCCGGTCGGATCGCGGCGAGGAAACGCTTCACCGCGGTATAGGCGCCGACATAGCCGAGCTCGCGAATCTCTCGGGTGAGTCGGGCGGCACTCAGATCGGGGAAGGCGACCACCCGCTCGCGCAGAAAATCCAGAACGGGGCGAGCTTGCTGGGTCGGCCCACGGAGCGAGGACATAACCGGCGCCTCGATGCCGCGCTCGATATATTTGCGCACGGTCTTGGGATCGCGCCCGGTCCGCCGCGCGATCGCGGTGATCGACAGCCCTTGTCGATGCAGTTCCAGGATCATCATCAGTTCTCCAAGTCGGACCATCGGCGCCGCCTCCCCCGGGAGGGGGATGGCACCGATGTTGGCTCAGCCATTCAGCCGGGGCGCGCCCCGGCTGAATGATGGACGAAATGCCAACTAGGGAATTTTAAAAGCCCACAATCGGGGAGAATGGACCGATGACAGTTGTTCTCGCTGGTGCTCGGTTACAGCCGGCTGATCTGGGCGCGCTTTGTCGCCCATCAGGACCTGCAGACCGTGCTGCGCTGTCACATGGCCGCCTTCGCCGCCTTGGGCGGGGTGCCGCGCGAGGTCCTCTACGACCGGATGAAGACCGCAGTGATCGGCGAGGACGGCGAAGCGCCACATCGTCTACAACCGCGCGCTGATCGACTTCGCCGGACATTACGGCTTTCACCCGAAGGCTTGCCGCCCGTATCGCGCCAAGACAAAGGGCAAGGTGGAGCGGCCGTTCCGCTATATCCGCGAGGACTTCTTCCTCGCCCGCTCGTTCCGCAATCTCGATGATCTGAACGCCCAGCTCGCCCATTGGCTCGGCACGGTGGCCAACCCCCGCGTGCACGCGACGACCCGGCGCGTCGTCAACGAGGCCTTCGCCGAGGAGAAGCCGTCCTCAGAGCCCTTGCCGCTGGTACCGTTCCGCGCCGTGCTCAGGCTCGAGCGGCGGATCTCGCACGAGGGCATGGTCAGCGTCGGCGGCAATCTCTACAGCGTGCCGGATGCCACCCGCGAACGCGTCGGTCGAGGTGCACAGCCTGGCCGACGAGATCCGCATCTTCGAGGCGGCTCGGCTGATCGCCGTCCATCCGGTACTTGAAGGGCGGCACCAGCGCGCCTGGCTCCCGGACACCGCAAGATGCCGACCCAGCGGGCGACGGCGGAGGCCGCGGCGATGCCGATCGGCCGCGCCGGCGACGTCGTCGCGCGCCGCTCGCTCGACTTCTACGACGCGGTCGCCCGCCGGCTGGCCGCGGAAGGCCGCAGCCATGATGGCAATGGGCGATGGCCTGCCCGTGCTGGAGCGGATCCGGCGCACCTTGTCGCGCTGCGAATGCCACGGGCGCTGGAAGTGCTCGATCATGCCGTGCCAGCTCGAACGCGGCGAAGCCAGCGCCCTCGAGCTGATCGACACGCTGCTCGCCGAGGAGCTGAGCGTGCGCGAGACCAGCCGTATCAAGACGGCGCTCGCATGGGCAGGCCTGGCGACGATCAAGACCCTCGCCGGGTTCGACTTCTCATTCCAGCCCTCGCTCGATCGCGAGCGCATTCTCGCCCTCGCCGAACTGCAGTTCGTCGACGCGCGCGAGGTCGTCCACTTCCTCGGGCCCCCGGCACCGGTAAATCGCATCTCGCCGTGGCACTCGGCGTCGAGGCGGTCAAGGCCGGCCGCAGCGTCTACTTCACCACCCTCGCCGATATCGTCGGCGCCCTCGCCAAGGCCGAGCGCGAGGGCCAGCTGCGCGAGCGCATCCGCTTGTTCTGCCGTCAGGTTGCGGCCAATAAATGGCGAACCGCCACCGGACGCGCCCGCATTTGAGCCGGCCGCGGAGGCGCCCCCTGCTCCGGATCCGCTACCGTCGCCTGTCCCACCTGTCAACCCACACCGGAAGGCTGCCACGCACCCATCATCGCCCGTTGCGAATCCGGACGAGCCCTCAGGCTCCATCAGATTTTGACCCGCTTCTTGCCCCGGTAAATCTTCCGGCCAGACCAGCGCTGCCGAGGCTGGGTTGGCAGCCGACAGGCCAGGCATGGTCAGCGACGACGCCATCGGCACGAGCGATGCCGACAGCGACGAAAAAGCCCGCCGAATTAAATTCCGCCGTGAGCGCGAACGGCAATAAGGCTCTCTGGAGAGGGCGCGAGACTTGCCGTGGATGATCGTAATCGTAGTAGCCGCGGTGGTCATCGCGATCGGGTTGGCTTTGCTGCCAGTTTAACAGGGTGATAGGTCACTCAGGTTATTCGAGCGACTGACTTGCCGTCGGCCCAGTCCAGGAGCTGCCGCTCATGACGTACCAGAAGATCACCCGACCATCGCCATGGTCAAGTCGACACAGGATCGAGTGGCACGTTTCGCACCGATAAACGTACTCATCGTGACACCGGCCATCACGCCCCTAAATGCCTTCGCGCGGACCAATGCGAGCTTCGGATGCGGTGGGCCAAAGGCATTGGCGTTCAGGTGCTGCCGGCATTCCGAACAGGGGGCCGAACCCGCCATTTGCCTCTCCGCTGGCCGCTGAATTTAGACACGACTGACAGCCGCAAGGTACGTCACATTTTCGCGGTATTTTGGAGATATATGGTTAATTAACCATAGATCCTCGGACCTATCGCGCGCCGGCAACTAACAAGGCGCGGGCGCTCCTACACGGGAGCAACCGGCAACACTGTCATAGGGTCGGCGGGAGGCTGCGCGGTGGCGATCTGGATTAATCCGACGCTAGGTACGGTCAGGGAGCGCGAGGTACTCCGCGTCTTTCGCAACCGGATTGGCGACTGGTGCGCGGAGATCGTCGCCGCGGGTCGGATTAGGATCGAAGTACTCGACTTCCATCCGAGCATCCCGTTGCTGTGGATACTCCGGAATAACGGCGCCGATATCGCCGACGATGTAATTGCCCAAGGCGCCGAAGGCCAGGACATGCGCAGGCACGCACGGCGAGCCGATGACCCGGTGTAGGGGGCAAGTGGGACGGCCGCCCGATGCATTCTGGCGGCGACGCTGGTCGCGAGCGTCTCGATTGCCCCTGCGGTGATCTCGGTTGGCGGCCTCCTCGGTTGCCAGGCTATTGAGCGTGGAGTAGGGGCTCTGTGCGGGCGCAGAGCGCAGCTAACGGGTGGATGCGCGTCGTACAGGCGGCGGCCTGATCTACTAGATGCCCCAACGGGGAACCAGCTATTTTTGTAACATGGCTTCGATGCGATTGAGGAGTTGGTCAGGGACTGTGGCGTGCCCCGAAGAGCGGGCGTGCTCAATCCTAGTCACCATCTCGTCGACCTCGGCCATCTTGCGCGCGGCGCCGCTGACGGGGAATACGCCACTATCGGTCTGCGCCGAGTGTTTTAGCGGAGACTGCTCTTGCAACCGGACCAGGTCCGGATACCGGGCGCGCGGTATCGCGACATTTTCAACCGCGGCATTCACGCACTTTGCGTGCGCAAAATAATTCCCGACCTGATGCGGGTAGGCGGTGTCGCAGGACTGCCGATCTAACGAGGGCGGGACGCGGAGCGAATACCCGTCCTGAGGCGACCAACCAGAGGTAATCCCCATTGGATCGCCATTATTTCCTCGAGTTCGCGCAGCTCCAGGGGATGATGGGTCGCCCTCGTAGCCGGATCAGCGAGCCAAACGCTAAAATTCTCAACGATCGCCCGCGGCACGTCTTCACCCACAACATGGGCCGCGTCGGGAAACCTTTCGCGGAGTTGTCTATCGAGGAATGCCGCGAATGCATTGTCAGCGAATGTCGGGTGATCCATTTCGGCCTCCTTCCTCAAACTCCGATGTCACAATGATAGCGAACGTCTGCCGACTGACTATCGCGCCATACCCGCACGGATCAGGTCGATCGTCGACATGGCAGAGCCTCAATTGACTTCGCGCTGAAGGACGAAGACGTCACGGATGATCGTCCAGCGGATACTGGCTCGGCCACGATTGGCTCTTATGCGGCCGTCGAGCCACGTACCAAGCTCGTCGATTTGCTCGAATGTGAGGTCGTTCCAATCGGTCCGGAGCTGACCTTTGGCGAGGCTCATCAAGCGCTGAACCGTATGACATCCGCTCGCCAGAAATGTCAGTCGTTCCTCCAGGTGGTTCAACACGGCCGGACGCGAACGTTGTTCGCCAGGGGATCGAGTGTCGGCTCGGGCATGCCGCTACGGTGTTTTGTGCGCCCGCATAGGGACGCGCTGGATTGGCTCGTCGTCGCGGATGCGCAGAGGGCGGTGCTCTTTCGCTGAATCCTGGCCGGCCATCAGCGCTTTGTCGACCTGGCGCTTCATGGCAGGCGCCGCGCGGAAGCGGAGGATGCGGCGCGGGCTGATCGGCACTTCCCGCCCAGTCTTGGGGTTGCGGCCTATGCGCTGCCCCTTTCGGCGCACCGTGAAACTGCCGAACGACAAGATTTTGACCATCTCGCCGCGCTCCAGCGCATCCGAAATCTCGCCGATCACTGAATTGACCAGCTCCGCCGGCCATGTCTCAAGCTGGTGCCAAGACCAACGCTAAACTAACATTCAAACCGGACCACCATCCGGGGGTCGATCAACCACGTCGGCAAGCTGAGCGCGGGTAACTGTGTTACCGGCCATGACGTATTTCCTTCATTGCCTTAGAGCCGATCCAGAAAGTTGTTAAGTCGGGGGAATCGGTTGTGATTCGATATGTGGTGCCGGTGATTGAAGAGGGCACCACATGTGGACGGCAGAACACCGCCGAATGGCGGCTCGCCAGGGTCTTCGGTATCCCAGCGACCTGACGGATGCGAATGGGCGTTGATCGAGCCGATGATCCCGCCTGCCAAGCGCGGCGGACGGCGGCGCGAGGTCAACGTCCGCGAGGTTTTGAACGCCATCTTCTATGTGCTGTCGACCGGCTGCCAGTGGCAGGCTCTGCCCAAGGATTTGCCGCCGAAGAGCACGGCGCATCACTACTTTGGCCTGTGGGATTGGGACGGCACGCTGGAGCGCATCCACCACGCGCTCTATGTCGAGACGCGCGAGCGGGCCGGGCGCGAGGCCAGCCCGACGGCGGCGATCATCGACAGCCAGAGCGGCAAGGCGGCTCAAAAAGGGGCTCTAGCGCTCGACCCGCAAGGCTTTGATGCGGGCAAGAAAATCACCGGCCGCAAGCGCCACATCCTGGTCGATACGCTGGGCCTGCTGCTGAGCGTCGCCGTACACCCGGCCAACGTGCAGGATCGCGATGGCGCGGGCGACCTGCTGCGCACCGCGCGGCGATCCTTTCCGTTCATCGAACGCATCTTCGCCGACGCCGGCTACCAGGGGCCAAAGATGGCCAAGGTGGTCGCCAAGACCGGTGCCTGGACCTTGCAGATCGTCAAGCGCAGCGATCGCCCATCGCTTTGTCGTTCTGCCCAAGCGCTGGATCGTCGAGCGCACCTTTGCCTGGATCAGCCGCAACCGCCGTTTGGCCCGCGACTTCGAGCGCTACGCCCGAACCGTCGCCGCCTTCTTTCGCCTCGCCATGATCCGCATCATGCTGCGCCGCTTGACCCGACCAAACCATTCAGCGTGAATCCATTCTTCTTGGATCGGCTCTTAGGTTAACTGGGCCGGGAAATCGCGTCAAATTCCAACGTGTTGACGGGTCGACGCCGTTAGCCGGCTTGGCCAGCTGCGGAATTGGTCCAGTGATAAGGGGGATGGAGTCCTCTGCGGGGCGGTAGCTATTAACGACCGGGTTGCGCCCCGAGCCGGCACGGAGCCAATGTCCCTGAAATTAACCTTCAATGTAATAGAATTTTGCTTCAATTACCGTGTTAATCGGCGTCAAGCCTAGGGAAATTTAAGGGAAGGCGCCAATGTTCTCTGTACGCCTGATGCGGTCCGTATTTCTGTTTCTGTCTCCCTTCTTCGGAGGGCTTGGCGTTTTCTGTGTGATTTACAGCTTCACTACCCCATCGCTAGCTCCCTACGCTTTGATCCTGTTGGGTTCAGCGTTTGCAATCACCACGTTTCCAATCGGTAAGGCGTGCGCGCGGAACCCATCCCGCGCTATGTCGTCTTCTCTAACGACGCGTGGTCCTACCGGCTCTTCGACAGACATTCCGGCAAGCTTGTCGAGTTCCTAGTGGATCCAACCTGACGATTGAGTCCCTTTGAGGATTCCCACGGGCTCGCTGCCATGCGAGTTCTGGGGATGCGCAAGGGGATCATCGTCACAGTCAACGCTGCCGACCGCGCCCGCCTGGAAGCGGTGGTGGCCAACCGCAACAGCCCGCAGAAGCACGTCTGGCGCTGCCGGATCGTGCTGCTGACCGCCGACGGCCTGGGCACGGCGGCGATCATGCGACAGACCGGCAAGAGCAAGTCCGTGGTCTGGCGCTGGCAGGAGCGCTTCATGCAGGCCGGCGTCGACGGCCTGTTGCGCGACAAGACGCGCCCGCCGCGCATCCCGCCGCTGGACCAGCCGGTGATCGATCGGGTCGTCGCCCTGACCAGCACCGATCCGCCCGGGGAGACGACGCATTGGACGGCGGCGGCCATGGCCAAGGCGGCCGGCATCAGCGTCAGCTCGGTGCAGCGCATCTGGCGCGCCCACGGGCTGGAGCCTCATCGCGTGCGCCAATTCAAGCTGTCCAACGATCAAGGCCTTCGCCGACAAGCTCCGGAAGATCGTCGGCCTCTATGTCGATCCGCCGGCCCATGCCGTGGTGCTGTCGGTGGACGAGAAGAGCCAGATCCAGGCCCTCGACCGCACCCAGCCCGGCCTGCCGATCAAGAAGGGGCGCCGCGGCACCATGACCCACGACTACATCCGCAACGGCACCACCACCCTCTTCGCCGCCCTCAACGTGCTCGAGGGCAAGGTCATCGGCCGCTGCATGCAGCGCCACCGGCATCAGGAGTTCATCCGCTTCCTCAATGCCGTCGAAGCCGAGGTGCCCGCCGGCAAGATCGTCCACGTCATCGTCGACAACTACGCCACCCACAAGCATCCGAAGGTCAAGGCTTGGCTGGCCCGCCATCCGCGCTTCGTCTTCCACTTCACCCCGACCTCCTGCTCCTGGCTCAATGCCGTCGAAGGCTTCTTCGCCAAACTCACCAGGCGCCGTCTCAAGCGCGGCGTCTTTCACTCGGTCGTCGAACTCCAGACCGCCATCAATCGCTTCATCGCCGAAGCCAACCATCAACCCAAGCCCTTCGTCTGGACCGCCGACCCAGACAAAATCATCGCCGCCGTCAACCGCGGGCACCAAGTGTTAGATTCGATCCACTCTCATGTCCGCCGTTTCCAGATGCAGGCGAATGAATCCGTGGCTTGCATGCAAGCGCTTGTGTCGGGCTCTTCCGGGCAGGGCAGGAGGCGCGGTCGTCGAAACGACGGTTGATCATACTCTGATGCGCGGGTCGGAACCGCATGACCGTTGATGCGTCGCGGAGCTGCCTCGGTCTAGGAACCTGCGTCGGATCGGTGATCCGGCAGATAGTGGATGCGAGGGTTCTCCTGACCGCGACCGTGCCCCCAGCCTTGCCCGGAAGGAGCGTGTTGGATGGTTCGCTGGCGCCTCCTGTAAATGGGATCACGCGCTTTCTCCGATCAGCCTGCCGCCACCGTCACCTGGCGAGCGATGGCCCAGACGAAGCCCGTCAGCTCGCGGGCGATCGCGGTGGTGACGACATTGGCCGGCTTGCCGGTGCGGGCGAGCTTGCGATAGCGCGCGCACAACCGCACTTGCCCTTTCCAGGCGATGTCGCGGATCGGCTTGGGCTGGTTCTCCTGCCGCAGCAGCAACTCGCGGCTGATCCGGGCCGGGAAGCGGTAGCTCCACGCCGCCTCGATCAACAACCGGCGGGCTGCTCCGTTGCCGGCCTTGGTGATGCCGCCGCGTCTGACGCTCGCGCCGCTGGAATGTTCGGACGGCACCAACCCGAGATAGGCCATCAGCTGGCGCGGATTGGCGAAGCGCGAGAGATCGCCCAGTTCGGCGATCAGCGTCGCTGCATTGACCAGCGCCATGCCGCGCATCGTCTGCAGCGCCGCCACGACGGGGGCCAGCGTCCAGTCCGGCAGCATCGCCTCGATCTGCGCCGTCAGCCGATCGCGCCGCGTCTCGGCAGCTTCGACCGCCGCGATGTAATCTTCCAGCACGATGTGATGGACTGCCTGCTCGAACTTGAGACCGGCCAGCCAGCGGCGATGCAGCTTGGTCCAGGCCGGCCGGCCATAGTGGCATCCGTGGCGCAGCAGAAATCCGGCGAGCTGCTGGCGCGCCCGGCGAAGGCTATGCACCGCGTCGAGCCGGGCGCGCACCAGATCGCGCATCGCCTCGTGCCCGGCATCGGGAACCCACACCGCCGTCAGCTCGCCCGCCCGGTGCAGCTTGGCCAGGCTGGCGGCATCCCGCCGGTCGGTCTTGACCCGGTCGCCCGCTCGCCTGGGGATCAGCGAGGGGGCCACCACGACGCATTCGTGCCCGCTCGCCGATACCTGGCGCTGGATGCCGTAACCGCACGGCCCTGCCTCGTAGCAAAACCGCAGGCTCATACCGTCGCCGCCAAGCTTGCGCAGCAAACGGTCCAACGCCGTGGGTGTGTTGGCGATCCGGCCGTACTCCCGGACCTCGCCCCGCAGACCGCCCGTCGCCAACGCGACGACGATCCCTTCCTTGTGAACATCAAGCCCAACGTAGGTGATACGATCCGCCATGACCCGTCTCCTATGCATGAGGCTCGGCACCGGCCTTTCCGGCGCAACCCTCGTTACCTGCATACTGTGAGACGGGTCGCCCCGTGCTCAGGCGGACATGTGGTCTAGCAAGAAAGCTCCCCCGGCGACGAGGCGGCCTTCTCGGCAGCGGTAGCGGTTAGGCGGTCACGGGTTCCGCTTCTCGCGCTACTGTGGGCGCTACGGGCGCTTTGGCGGGTAGAACCTCGCGACGATCGCTTGGCGCTCGTCAACAACCCGGCCGAGCGCGCATTGCGCGGCGGCGTCAGCCGCATAATTGCTCTATTTGCCGAAATCGGAGGGCCGTCACTCCGCCGCGCCTCTGGGCGAATGCTGGCCCGCTCGCCTCAACTGATCCTTCCCTGACTCGGGTACGCCGCAGACAGCTTGATAGGAAAGATAGCCAAGTTCACCTATGGCGGCCCTCGCGCCCATGACTAGGGAGATAAGGAGCCAAGATGCTCCCAGTAGATCGACTGTGAAACTAATGAAAAAGGTTAAGAAGATCAGAATCCCAAGTGTGGTTCCCAGCCTCGACTTTACGGGTGTAAGGACAACTCTGGGACCACTCACGCGAAGTGATGCCGCCCCGAACATCGATAAAGCCACCAGGACAGCGCCAGGTACACCAGAAAAAATCGCGATAACGAGCCAGAGCGAATCAATGGAATGGTGGATGTCAGTTTCATCCAGGATAGCATTGAACCCCAAGCCATACCAGGGTGAATGACTTACGGCATCGATCACGCTATACCAAGTCCAGAGCCGGTAATATCCCGACTCAGGGATCATAAATTAAATGTGAAATGACGAAGCCAATCGGAGAACGGCTTACAACGAATGTTGCCGCGACGATCATTAGCCCGATACAAATTAGCAAAGTCCAGCGAAACTGCAGCTGTTCAAACATTCGATTATACGAGAGCAAAGCGAAGCCCAGAATAATAGCCTGTAGCGGGGCCGACGACAGCGAGGCGAACGCGCCGACAGCACAGCAGATCATTGTCACCCGCTTTGGCCGCACGGGCAGCGCCGATGCGAGCAGTAACGCGGCGCCAGATACAAAGCCCAGGATGATAGGATGGTCGAGCGTGCTGGTCGCCCGTAGTATTCCTAGTCGATAGGACTCTGCAACATAATCGGGACTAAAGTACAAGTGGCCGAATAGGTTCCCCACCGTATCCCGTATGATCCAGCGTTGCGATAGCGGGTCCAGTACTGCGAGTAGGCCAACGATCGCCACGGCACGACAGATAAGTGTGGCGAACGCCGCGGCTTGGCCATGTTCGGTTAGGAACGCTCGCATACAATAATATGGAATGCAGAATTCAAGAGCGGTCGGTCCAGCGTGATTGAGCGCCGGCCCGATGCCGTCAACGATAGCAGGTGCTGAAATCATCCAGCATCCAGTCGACAGAACTAAGAAATCGGACAAGACAAATCGATATTGCCCGGTGAAAATTTTTTTAAGAAGGCGAAGCACGATGCTCGGAGAAAAAAATATAAGTAAAATTCGCGATATGGTGAGCCTGAAATCGGCGATAAAAAATGAAGTCTCTATTGGGAGGAAGATAGAAATTGCGATGAGTTTAGGTGGCAATTCTAGTCTATCAGTCAAGATAAATGTTTTCATAGATGATCTCTTAAATTAACGCTAGCCGGAGCTGATCTTGATCGAGATACGCTTTCGACGGTGCCCAACCATCAGACGGATTTTAGTGTATACCCGTTTGACTGGAAAGGTTCCCTTGATCAGCCTCCACCAGGCGGGCCGTTTGGAATTGGCTCGCGTAGCCGGCCCTCGGGGAGGGCGGTCTAGGCACCGGCGACCGCATTCCGCCCCTGCGCTGTCTGGTGAGGAACTGCCGACTATTTTGGCACGGATGTGCGCTGGTGTGCCGCACAGGATGAACAGCCCAAGAGAGTGTCGATGATGTTGATCGATTTGAGCCGCGGGAGACCTGGATGGCCAGGCGTTCATGGGCGAACTTGACCTGCCCCTGAGAATTTCCTCCACGCGGAGCTAGAGTCCGGCCCTTTGAGAGGACGGACGGATGGAGTGAGCGAGATTTTCGGAAGAGCAGATCATCGGGATCCTGCGGGAGAATGTGGCCGGGGCGAAGGCGGGGGAGCTGGCCCGCAAGCACGGCGTCTCGGAGGGGACGATTTACGCCTGGAAGGCCAAGTTCGGCGGCATGAGCGTTTCGGACGCCCAGCGGCTGCGTTCGTTGGAAGAAGAGAACGGCAAGCTGAAGCGGCTGTTGGCGGATGCCATGCTGGACAAGGCCGGCGTTGAACGAGCTCCTGGCGAAAAAAGTGGTAGGGCCCGCCGCGATGCGCGAAGGCGTCGCCCATCTTCGGACGGTGTTCGAGATCAGCGAGCGGCGGGCCTGCTGGGACTGTCAGGAATTTCGTGCGCGGCTGAGCGGTTGAACATCGATCAGGCCATCGCTCTGGTGAACCGTTCACCGAAGAGAACAGCGAACTGAGCCTTGGCCATACACCATTCGCGCGGCGGCATGATCCACTCCTTCTCGGAGCGGTTCAAGACCAAGAAGAGAAGCTTGGTCGCGGCCTCGTCGCTGGGGAAATGGCCTCTGGCCCTGACCGCCCTTCGGAGCTTGGAGTTGAGCGCCTCGATAGCGTTTGTGGTGTACAAAATCCGCCGGACATCGCCGGGAAAAGCATAGAACGGGATGACCTCGCCCCAGGAGCGCCGCCAGCTCTGGCCGATCGCCGGGTATTTCTTGCCCCAGAGGCCATCCTCGAAGGCAGCGAGCGCGGCTTCGCCAGCTGCGGCATCGACAGCCCGGTAGATATCCTTGAGCGCCGCCGCCACGGGCTTGCGGTCTTTCCAGGAGACAAAATCCAGGCTGTGGCGCAGCAAATGGACGATGCAGGTTTGCACTGTTGCCTGCGGAAAGACGGCGGTGATCGCCTCCGGGAAGCCCTTGAGGCCGTCGACGACGGCGATCAGCACGTCCTCGACACCGCGGTTCTTCAGCTCGTTCATCACCCGCAGCCAGAACTTCGCGCCCTCGTTCTGCTCGAGCCACAGCCCCAGGATCTCCTTGGTGCCATCAGCGCGCACCCCGAGCGCGATGTGCACCGCCTTGTTACGGACCAGCCCTTCATCGCGGATCTTGACCCGCAAGGCGTCGAAGAAAACCAGGGGATAGGTCGCCTCCAGCGGCCGGGCCTGCCAGGCAGCGACCTCCTCCAACACCGCATCGGTGACCGCGCTGATCAGATCGGGCGAGACCTCGATGCCATAGAGATCGCGCAGATGGCCGACGATCTCGCGCGTGCTCATGCCGCGGGCGTACATCGAGACGATCTTCTCGTCGAACCCTGGAAAGCGGCGCTGGTACTTGGCGATCAGTTGCGGATCAAAGCGCGCCTGGCGGTCGCGCGGAACCTCCAGCTCGATCTGCCCGGTATCGGTGACGACCGTCTTCTTGCCATAGCCATTGCGCCGGTTACCGGGCTCCTCGCCGGCCAGGTGATGGTCCATCTCGGCATTCAGCACCCGCTCGGCCAGCGCCTTCTTCAGTCCGTCAAGTAGGCCATTGGGGTCGAAGATTGTCGCCGCGTCAGCACCGGCTAGCAGTTGGTCGACAATCGCGTCAGGAATAATAGGCTCTTTGCGTCGTGGCATGTGTGGGCTCCTTTGCTCCCATCATGCCCAACCTCCGCACGAAATTCCCGACAGTCCCGCCCGAGGCGATGGCGTGGTGCGAACGTCGGCACATCGGCTACATCTTCGGACTCGCCGGCAATCCGGTACTGCTGCAGCAGGTCAGCCCTCTGGCCGAGGACGCCGCCCTGGCCCGCCTTGCGGACGAGGCAGAAAAGGTCCGGCGCTACGGCGATTTGCGCTACGCCGCCAAAAGCTGGAAGGTCGAGCGTCGTGTCATCGCCCGCGTCGAGGCCGGGACCTCAGGGCGCCGACAGCCGCTTCATCGTCACCAATCTGCCGGGGCTGCCCAAAACGCTCTACGAGAAGGTCTATTGCGCGCGCGGACAGGCCGAAAACTTGATCAAAGCGCACAAGCTGCATCTCGCCTCCGACCGCGCCTCCTGCCGAAGGGCCACCGCCAACCAGTTCCGCCTGCTGCTCCATACCGCCGCCTACTGGCTGTTGCTGAGCTTGCGCGCCCTGGCGCCCCGCACGTCGTTCTGGCGCGACGCGCAATTCAATACGATCCGTCTCCGCCTGATCAAGGTGGCCGAGCGCGTTACCGAAATGGTCACCCGTATCAAAATCGCCCTGTCGAGCGCCTTCCCCTATCAGGCCGGCTTCATCGATCTCGCCGGACGCATCGCCAAACTGCCGCCGTGAGCGACGGGGTCGTATGCCCCAGCAACGAACTCTTTCGGCGCAACCCCAAACCCCGTCCACCCGCGTCGCAGACGCCGCAAAAAAAACCGCGCCCAATCGCCCCCGTCACAGCGCGCTCGCCGGTCCCCTCATGAATGATCCGGGCTAGGCTTTGCAGCGCCTCGCGTGCCAGCGTCGGCACATCTGCGTCGCCAGCGGCGTGCAGCGCGCTCACAAGATCGACGACACGATGCCGTCCCGCCGGCCCGATGATGCCAAACTCATCCGAGATGACCCCGCAGCGCGTTGATTAGCATTGTTCTCTATCGGACCAGCAGGTCGCGTGCGCGACGACGCAAGAGCGCGGCTTGTTGAGCGGCCGACTTCACCGCACAAGCCGCACGCTTTGTCGCCCGACCGCCTCGCAGATCGCCTCAGCGTCCGCGGCGTCGGTCTTGCTGCGTCGAACGTAGGGCTTGACGTAGGAGGGTGGGATCAAGCGCACCTCGTGCCCCGATGCTCCGATCAGACGAGCCCAGTAATGAGCGGTGGCGCATGACTCGATCCTCACCAAGCAAGGCGTAAGATCGGTAAAAAAGTTGACGACTGGGGCTCGCTGAAGCTTGAGGCGCGCGACAACCCGCGGCCCACCGCGTCCACCCCGTGGACCTGAAACACACGCTTCGCAAGATCGAGACCGATGGTGGTAATCTGCATGGCGGACAGCTCCTCTCAAGTGTGGCGTTCATCGACGACCACATCGTGGCACACCGATGCCGTTCAGCACGGCCGTCCACCCCATCAACTCCAAGTGTGAGAGATGGATAGGTATGCGTTATCTTGTTATCTGACGAAGAGCTTGAGAACACGAAGCTCGAATCGTACCCCCAATGAAACCGGAGGTTACTGTGAATATCGAACTTACACCGCAGCAGGTCGAACGCTTAGTGGAATGCATGGCAATAGCAATAACTGGGCGTCAGCACATAAAGATAGGAGACATGGAGTTATTGCAGGAACTCAAGCGCGCTCTCCAAGTAGAGGCTGCCTTCGGAGAGACGTTAGCCGCGATGCAGAAGAGCGGAATGAGATCTTAAGTTCCTCCGATTTGGGTGGCGCCCGACCGCGCGGGGGCCCTTTGCTCGTCGCTCGTGCACCACTCGGCGAGAAACTCCGCCGGAAATGAAAATTGCGGGATCGCGAAAATCTCGCTTCGCCGCTAATAGCCGGTTCCCTCGCCGACGGTCAATACGCCCCCTGCTAGCGCATCCCCGCCGGTGGAACAGTTGGACATCACGTGAACCCCGATGTATATGCCGCCAATGCCTGCAAGTTGGGAGATGGGCCGGGGGCCGCGGGATGCACTGGCGCGAACCGTCGGCCGATTTATGAGGCCTCCTGAAAACACAAACCTGCGCGCGCCGTTCGCGTCCGGCGCCTTCGCCGATGCCGAGAGCGAAGCTGGCGCTGCCATTGAAGCGCTGCTGCCTCCCTGCAGCGTTCAGGCTTGGCGCGATCTGACCGAAGGCCTCAAGCGGCACTGGATGTGGACGGCACTTGCTCTGCAGGACATGAAGATACGCTACCGCGGCTCAGTACTTGGCCCGTTCTGGGTGACGATCAGTACCTTCGTAATGGTGGTCTCGATGGGCCTGATCTACGCGCATTTGTTCCACACGGCCACCGTCAGCTACATACCGTATTTGGGCTTGGGGCTGATTGTCTGGCAGTTGATTTCGAGCCTGATAACAGAGGGTTGCCAGACCTTCATGACTGCCGAGGCGATTATTCAGCAGATACCAGTCCCGTTCTCGATCCATGCTTATCGCGTCGTCTGCCGAAACTTCATCGTCTTCGCCCATAATTTGGCGATCGTGCCGATCGGCATGATTGTCTTTCAGATCCCGTTGGACTGGCATTTTCTTGAAGTAGCGGCCGGTTGTTTTGTTCTCGCGGTTAACGGGGTTTCCGCCGCCTTGTTTCTCGGCATCGTCAGCACCCGCTTTCGTGACATTGCACCGATTGTCGCGAGTTTTCTGCAAGTGGTGTTCTTCCTGACGCCGATCTTCTGGCCGATCGATGCTCTGGGGATTTATCGGCCCATCGCCGAATTCAACCCTCTATTCTGTGCGATTGACGTGATCCGCGCGCCGCTGATTGGGGCGTCGGTGCAGCCTTCTTCGTGGCCGGTATTGTTGGTGGCGACGGTGATCGGCATGGCGATCACCTTTTGGTTCTTCGCCCGATATCGCAGCCGCATCGCCTATTGGGTCTGAGTTGTCATGGCCTTCATTCGCCTGCACGACGTCTCGGTGGAGTTTCCCGTCTACAGCGGCAGTAGTCGGTCGCTGAGAAAGACGCTGTTGCAGGGCCGCATCCAGGGCAATCTTGGTAAGGACAAGGACGACCGCATCACGGTGTGCGCGCTTTCCGATCTCAATCTCGATATCGGTCACGGCGAGCGCCTGGCGTTGATTGGCGCAAACGGCGCGGGAAAGAGCACTTTACTCAAAGTCCTTGCCGGAATTTACCAGCCGACCCGCGGGCGAATGGCGTCGAGTGGGCGCGTTTCGGCGCTGCTTACGTCGTCCGTCGGATTGAGTCCCGATGCCACCGGACGCGAGAACATCGTGATACGCGGCATGTACATGGACATACACCCGCGCAAGGTTCGCGGCCACATTGACGAGATCGTGGATTTCACCGAGCTCGGTCATTACATCGATATGCCCGTACGGACCTATTCGGCCGGTATGGTCATTCGCCTTTGCTTTGCCGTCGCCACGGCCTTTCCCCCCGAGATCCTGCTGATGGACGAATGGCTTGCCGCTGGCGATGCGAGCTTTCTGGCCAAGGCGCGCCGCCGCATGGAGACCTTCGTCACCGGGTCGAGTATCGTGGTCCTAGCCTCGCACTCGCTACCGCTGCTGCGGGAATGGTGTAATCGCGCCGCCCTGCTCGAGCACGGCCGGATCGTCGCGGACGGCCTGGTCGATGACGTAGCGCAGCGTTATTCGCGGTCGATCGACGCGGTTTCGCTGCCAATTTGCGATGCCGCAACGGCGTGACCGGTGAGGCCGCCGAGCCGTGGCTACTCGATCGGCTTGGCGATGTCGAAGGCGTGGCTGGTTCTACCGCCGCGCGAGATGAAGCGTTCTGCGCTGGGCTGCCCCGATCGACGACGATCTCGCAGGCGATCGCGGAAGCGGAACAATTCATCCGGCGTCAGACACCACGCCTCACGCCGGTGCCGCAGCCGCACCGCGCCCGCTGCGGAGGTGGAACACCCGGCGCAGCCCTTGTCGTGCGCACTGGATCCGGCAGTAGTGCGTAATATGGCAAAAGTTTGATCGAAGGGGTAATAATGGGTGCTGCGCGGCAGGAGATGCTTCCAGCGCTGACTGGGCTGCGCTTTATCGCTGCCTCTGTCTGTCGCCGTTTCGCACAGTCTCACCGTAATGACCAAAATGCCCCAGGGCGAACCGATGTGGCATCATTGGTTGCTCTTTGGTTCTGCCTTCGGCATGAGCGCCTTTTTTGTCCTCAGTGGGTTCGTGATCCACTACAATTACGCTGGGCCATTACGGTTTATGGGTTTCGCGGTATCGCTAATTTTCTTTCTGCCCGCTTTGCTCGTCTGTATCCATTATATCTGGTTTGTCTAATTTTGTCGCTTTATGATTATGGGTACTTTTTTTCGTTGGTAGTGGGCAATCCTCGCGTGACTGAGATTTCTGGACGTTGCTTCCCCGTTATTTAACCATGACCCAGAGCTGGGATTATTCCATTGTCGGATCAAATTCGTTGATCTACGGGTATCCGTTTTCTGTGGTGATAGCCGACACGTGGTCGATCAGTACCGAGTTCCTTTTTTATTTGGTATACCCGCTTTTCTGTTTTGCAATTGCCCGGCTGCGCAAACCGTGGCAGTCGCTGGCGGTCGCCGGAGTGCTCGTGACGGGTGTGCTCGTCCTGTTGCGGCTCGCGTATGATCATGGCGAAGCGATCGACCAGTTCGGGGTTCAACATTTTGGACCGATCGCAGGTTTGTCAAATGGTTATCAAGATTTGTTCCTACGCTGGTTAATATATTTCGCGCCGTATTCGCGACTGCCGGAATTCCTCCTTGGCTGCCTGATCGCGGCGCTTTACCAGCAGTTAGAATCGCGCGAGCCGTCGCTGATTGAGCGCGGGATCGGGCAGTTCCTTCCCTATGTGGCAATTATTGGGATTATCGGATTTGTCTTGATTATCACGTCTTCACGTAATCCGTTTCCGTTTCTTCCGTTTCTCCACCAAAATTTTGGCTCTGGCGCTGCCGGTCGCCGTGCTCATCTTTTGCGTGGCCCGGTATCAGAGCGCTATAGGGCGCGCATTGTCGTCGAACTGGATGGTGCTCTGCGGCGATGCCAGCTATTCGATCTACATGCTGCACCCGCTGATTGTGCGTAATGCGGGTCTCGACGCGGTGCCGATTGGCACGTCGTCGGCCCTTACCTCTGTAGCCTGATGCGAATGGTGATAGCCCTGATTGCCACTGTCGGCTTTTCGCTGCTCACCTACCGAGTTCTGGAAGTCCCCGCGCGGCGCCTGCTGCGCCGGCTGCTGACAATTAATCCCAGAGTACCGGTCGCACCCGCTAGGTTATCCGCTCATGGTTGAGGACGTTGCCGGCGCACGTTCAATAGAAGAGGCCTCCGATCTGAAGGAGGACCGCCCCGTCGAATAGGCGCTTTACCTGAAGTGTGATTGCGATGGGTGTGCTGTCTTTCTGCTGCGCGCTGATGGAGGAGTCCGGGGCAAGGGTCATTAAGATGATCGTCCCCGCAGCTAGCTAGTCGGCCCTGAAAAAGGCGGAGAGTTGTTGTTTTTCAAGGATTTCCCTGAGTTGTGAAGTATTGGAAAATGCCGGTATCGGCGCTTGCGCCCTGCATTTTCCGGTGTTTTTCGATGCGTCCATCCCGCCCGTGACCTGCCCCTGAGAATTTCCTCCAAGCGGGGCTAGAGTCCGACCCTTCGAGAGGACGGACGGATGAAGCGAGCGAGATTTTCGGAAGAGCAGATCATCGGGATTCTGCGGGAGAACGAGGCCGGTGCGAAGGCGGGGGAGCTGGCCCGCAAGCACGGCGTCTCGGAGGGGACGATTTACGCCTGGAAGGCCAAGTTTGGCGGCATGAGCGTGTCGGACGCGCAGCGACTGCGGTCGTTGGAGGAAGAGAACGGCCGGCTGAAGCGGCTGTTGGCGGATGCCATGCTGGACAAGGCCGCGTTGAACGAGCTCCTGGCAAAAAAATGGTAGGGCCCGCCGCGATGCGCGAAGGCGTCGCCCATCTTCGGACGGTGTTCGAGATCAGCGAGCGGCGGGCCTGCTCGATGATCAAGGCGGACCGCAAGATGGTGCGCTACCGGTCATGCCGCCCGCCGGATACCGAGCTGCGTGAACGCCTGCGCAGCCTGGCCGTTGAGCGGCGACGGTTCGGCTATCGGCGACTGTTCGTGCTGCTGCGGCGGGAAGGCGAGCCTTCGGGCAAGAACCGCATCTACCGGCTGTACCGCGAGGAGGGCCTGACGGTGCGCAAGCGCCGCGTTCGTCGCCGCGCCGTCGGAACGCGAGCGCCGATCCTGGTCGAGGCGAAGGTCAATGCCCGCTGGTCCCTGGACTTCGTGCACGATCAGCTCGCCGGCGGTCGCCGGTTCCGCATTCTCAATGTGGTCGACGACGTCACCCGTGAGTGCCTGGCCTCGATCGCCGACACCTCGATCTCGGGGCGGCGAGTGGCGCGGGATCTGACGACGCTGATCGAGCGACGCGGACGGCCCGGCATGATTGTCAGCGACAACGTCCTAAGTTGGGAAGCAAGAGTTGATTTTGGGCAAGCAGGTCTCGTTGCGCCGTGCCATGCCGGTCGCCGGGGTGATTGTGATCCAAGTGGCCTCCACCGTCGAAGGGACGCTCTCTGCCATAGCAAACATAGGGTCCGTCGTGCCGCCGCGGCCCTGACCGTCCTCAAGACGAGATGCTGACCCAAGTGGAAGACCCGAACATTATCTACAGGGTCGACCCCGGGCGCCCTCACGGCCCCAGCAGAGAGGGGTTCTTCCACTTGGACCCGTCCTTCGAAGAAGGGCCGGTAGTCGGTACCAGTCTTGATGAGGGCGTGAGCGACGCGCGCCATCTTGGCGGTGATGGCGGTAAACGCCTTGCGCCGGAGATCCTTATTGTCGCGATCCTTGGCGATATGGCGCTCGAATTGGTCGCGGAAGCTGTTATCCCGCTGGCGGATTGCGACCTGAGCGGCCATCCAAAGCGTTCGACGCAGGCGGGCATTGCCGAACTTCGATAATCGCGTCTGACCGCGGAATTGCCCGGACTGATGGGTGGCAAGATCGAAACCGCAGAACTTCAAGAACTGGCGGTGATGGCGAAACGGCGCAAGTCTCCCGCCTTCCGCCAGTATCGTCAGCGCATGATCGGCCCGATCCCCGGGACACTTGGCATAGACGTAATAGTCAGGGTGGGTGCGCAGGAGTTCCGCGCCTGCGCCTCGATCACATTGCGCTGACGGACCAGGCTGCGAGCCTCTGCTAAGACCAATCGGAACATGCGATCGCGGGCGCGTCGAGCGGACCGGCAGCCCGATAGATGTGCGCGCGGTCTCATAGATATCACCGAGCAGGCGGGCCTTTGACACCTTCCGGCCCACCACGTCCCAGGCTGCGGCGACGAAGGCGTCCTTGGCCAAGACATGATACTGGCCGGCGTTGGGAAAGCCTCGAGAAATGCCAAGAACCAGTCGCTGCGCGAGTTCCCGGCGAAGCGCTCGACCTCGGGAAAATAGAGGGGCAGATAATGGGTGAGCAAGGCCCGCACCCCCTACGAGTTCGGCGCCAAGATCGGGATTGCTGTGATCAACCGCGAGGGCTGGTGCTGGCGGCCAAGGCCTTCGCGGGCAATCCCTATGGCGGCCACACCCTCGCCGCGACGCTGGATCAAGCGACGTCTGTCAGCGGCGTCGCCGCCGAGCGGATTTACGTCGACAAGGGCTATCGCGGCCATGATTACGCTGGAGCGGGCAAGGTGATGATCGCCGGCCGCCGACGCGGCCTCTCCGCCACCATGCATCGCGAGCTGAGACGACGATCGGCCATCGAGGCCACTATCGGCCACATGAAGACCGACGGAAGGCTGGACCGGAACTTCCTCCTCGGCCAGGCTGGTGACGCCATCAACGCGCTGCTTGCCGCTGCCGGGCACAATCTGCGCCTCGTGCTCACCGCCTTGGCCCTTTGGCTTGCGTTCCTCCTGGCCGCAATCGCAAGAGCCTTCGCAAAAGCCAATACTTCTGTCCGCCTTCTCCGAGGCCAACCCTCAATGCCTTAGCCATTGTTCAGGGCCGACTAACGAAATGGGTAATGCCCAGTCCTTAGTTGCGCGTTGGCTGTGCCATCTTGGGTGATGCTCGCACGCGAACGCCGCCCCTGATGAACTCAATTCCCGCCGCTTCGAACGCTGCGACAATCGCAGTGAGGGTCCGACCATAGGGGTTTGTCGAGCCGCGCTCGAAATCGGCGATCGTTTTTTTGGAGACGCCGGAATGTTCCACGAGATCCGACTGGGACCAATTTAGCAGGCCCCGAGCGGCGCGGGACTGGGCAGCGTCCACGCCAATCTCCACACTAAAGAGGTTGACTGTGAAGATTTAACAATATATCAATAGTGTGGAGTTCAATGCGTGAGAACTCGCGGCATCGTTTCCCTCTTCGCAAACTCGTCAGGTCTGACATGCCCACCAATTATCTTAGCCCTATCACGCCCGTCGTGAGCCGACAGCTGCTCCCGATGGCCTATCATCCGGACCAAGGAATCCCGCGGACTTACACGTCGATAGGGAGTTCTCTCGCCTCGCGGTGGGCAGCGGGAAGGCGGCCGATACGCATGCTGATTCGTCCGCAGCCTGGATTTTACGTGATGCGGCTGAGGTCGGGTGCGCCCCTGGTCCCGGCGGTCATCTACCAGCTGTGTCCGATGGTGATCCCGCAGCCGATGACTGTCGCGGGGCCGCATCCCGATGACTGGTGCCGACCATTGGATCGCTCGCCCCGCTTTGAGGCCCGGCTCGATGGCAAGCGCGTCGACCTCGACCGGGTGTGGACGGCGCGCTCGCTGCGGCCTGTCAGCCGCGCCGAATTCGAGTTCCGCAGCGGGCCGCTGCGACGCTGGGCACGAGAGAACCCGAGCGCGCCCGAGGCTAGGCCGCACAGACCCGTCAATCTCAATGCCATCCCCCCACTCTTCTAGGAGACCACGAGGTGAGCGATACCCCCATTCCGTTGCGCGAGCCGGCCCCCGGTCTCGGGCACAACAACCCACCAGAGCCACTCGACCCGATCGACGCGCTCGATCTGCGGCTTGCGAAGACGCACCGCGAGATGGTGGTGCGCTTTATCGATCTCGAACTCGGCTGCGCCCGGGTCCCAAACCCGCTCGCAGACCGAGGAGGACGCGGCCGCAGCAACCGATTTCATCGCCCAATGCCAAGCGCACATCAAAAAGGCCGAAACCGCCCATAAACGGGAGAAGGAATATTTCCTCAAGGCGGGCCGGATCGTCGATGGGTTTTTCAAGCGCCGCTGCACGAGATTGAGCGGGGCGTTGGTCCCGATTGCGGTCTCGCCTCAAGGCCTATCGCGACCAGATCGCCGCGCGTGACGCCAAGCGTCATGAGGAGGCGCGACGCGAGAGCGAGGCGGAAGCGCGAGCGCGCCGCCGCGGAAGAAGCCGAACATCGGGCCGAAGCCAACCGATTGGCGCAGGCGGCGCAATCCCCGGCCGAGCGTCGGCGAGCCGCCGAGCACTTGCTGCTGGCCGAGGCGGCGGCGAGCCCGCGCCGCGGCGGCACAACAGGCGGCGACGATCAAACCCGAGCCCACCCACATTCGCGGCGACTACGGATCGACCGCCTATGTCCGCAAGGTGTGGACCTTCGAGGTAATCGATCTCGACCAGGTGCCGCGCGAATACATGAGCCTTGATGTCGAGGTGGTGCGCGAAGCCATCAACAAGGATGCGGTTCGCGAGATCCCGGGCTTGAGGATCTATCAGAGCGAGACCCTGCATGTGCGGGGGGCCGCGTGAGATGGCCGACGGTGACGAGCACCCTGGCCGCCGGAAGCGGGGAACAGGCTCGAGCCGAGCGATTGAACCGGAGCCGCCTTGCCCTGCACCCGCCACGTTTGGCGTCCCGGGCTTCCTGGCGCCGAAGTCGCTGGGCGAGGTCAAGGAACTGGCCCGGATGATCGCGCTCGCCGAGTGGGCGCCCGATTGCTACCGCGATCTCGATGGCAATTACCTACAGCCGAAGATCGAGCTGGCGATCCTGCATGGCGCGACGGTCGGGCTTGGGCCCGATCGCCGCGGTCCACGCGATCGCGGTGATCGGCGGGACCCCCAGTATCTGGGGCGACGGCGCGCTCTCGGTCATCGAGCACTCGGGTCTCCTCGAAGACATGGTCGAGGACTATGAGGTCGATGACGAGGAAGGCCTCACGGCGATCTGCACGATGAAGCGCCGCGACCGGGCGACGCCGATCGTCACGCGCTTCTCGATGGCGATGGCGGAGCGCGCCGGGCTCACCCGCTCAGAAGGGCCGTGGCAGACCTATCCCGAGCGAATGCTGCGCATGCGCGCCCGCTCGTGGACGATGCGCGACGCCTTCGCCGATGTGCTGCGCGGGTTGCAGCTGCGCGAAGAGGTCGAGGATTATGTCGGGAGTAGGGGCGGGCGGCCACTCCGCACTCCGCCGGGCGAGGGCAGCCCGCGGGGAAGCCTGCGCCAGTACTCTTCACCTCGACCAAGGCGCCCGCAGGTGCCAATGGCGCGAGCCGGCCCGACGATAGGCCGATCGCGGTATCGGAGCTGGCGGCGGACGCAGCAAGGACCGGCCCGTCGCCGAGCCGCTTCCCGCGGAAGAGCACTACACCCTCATTGACGCTGACGGCGGCCTTTATCGAGGTCGTCGGGCCGGACGCCTTGCGCGCCGGGTTCGAGCGCATGTTCTTCGACAAGCATCTGTCCCCAGACCAGATCGCCGGCGTGTGGGAGTCCAACGAGGCGGCTCGCCAGACCATCGAGCGCTTATTCGGTCCGGAGGCGCTTAGCGAGCTCGAGGAGCATCTCAGATCCGCTCGGGACGTGAGAAACCCGCCCCGCGACGATCATCCCGAGCCGGCGGACCCCTCGCACAACGCCGCTTCAAGCCGTAAAGGCTCAGGGCAAGATCACCCCTCAGAGCCCGACCGGAGCTTTGGTGCTGGAGATCAACCCGACCTGGGGCATCCAGAAAATCTTCCAGCACTACCGTGCCGCGCTCAACGCGCTCAACGACAGCCCCGCGCGCAGCGAGCCGACGATCGCCCGGTTCCGCCGAGGCCAACATCGGCGTGGAGCAGCGCCTTCGAAGCAAGCTTCCCAGCCGCATGGGACAGATCGATGCGATTTACCAGAGTGCCGGGCTCGAGCCCTGACCGGCGGAGGGTGTTGCGATGCTCCCACGCCGGTTAAAGCGCCCAAAACTCGGCGTGCAACTGCCGCCGCGAAAAGTCTGGCCACGGCATCGCCGCTGGGTGAAGTCGCACGGCTGCTGCGTCCCTGGATGTGATGCCACGAGCGTCGACTTCGCCCATCTGCGATCCTGCGCTAATGCCGGCATGGACCAGAAGCCGCACGACATCTTCGGCGTCAGCCTCTGCCGCACATCATCACGTCGAGCAGCATAGTCTCGGGGTCGATGCCTTTGACCGCAAATACGGGATCGATCTCTGGGCTCTGGCCGCCGAGTTCGCGCGGCGCAGTCCCGATGCCGAAATGCGCGCAGCGCTCAAGCTGGTTCGCGCCGAGGAGCTTGTGGGTGCTTGACCTGCGACTCTTCAGGCTGAGAAACTCGGCTTTCGGCACCGGTTTCACCCGATTGGAGGCCAACCTCGATCGCGCCGTCATCTATGAGGCAGTGCTGCGTCAAAGCCGTTGAGGGCGGGAATGTTCCAGCCAAGACTCGATATCCTGCCGCCGCCGCAACTGGCGCTGTGGCTAGAACTCGACGCCACGCCCGAGCATTTCACGCTCTACGGCGGAACGGCGCTGGCGCTACGGTTCGGGCATCGCAACTCGGTCGATTTCGATTTCTTCTCGGATGTGGCGTTTGATCCCGATGCGCTCGCGCGTGCGGTTCCCTATCTCGCCGGCGCCGAACGTGTGCAGGTCGCCTCTCATACTCTCACTTGCCGGGTTGACCGCGGGGGGCCGGTGCTAGTGTCGTTTTTTGGCAATCTCGGCCTCGGCCAGGCCGCGCCTCGCGAGCGTGCGGAAGGATCGAAGGTGCAGGTTGCCTCGCTGCTCGACATCGCTGGCACCAAGGCGGCGGTCGTGCAGCGCCGCGCCGAAGTGAGGGACTATCTCGACATCGACGCGCTAATCCGCCACGGGATCGACCTGCCCCAGCTGCTCGCGGCCGGCGCCGTGATCTATGGACGAAGTTTCAATCCACTGATCACGCTCAAAGCGCTGAGTTATTTCGATGATGTGCCAGCGCTGCCCGCCGATGTGCGAGAACGGCTGCGGAAGGCTGTAGAAGCCGTCGATCCGACTCGGTTACCCGTGCTGACGCCCTACGTTCGTCGCCCTAACGATGGTGGACACACGCCATGAAAGCCTTGCCGGTCACGGCCGAGCTGCTGCGTGTTGCCCGCCGTGTCGTATGGTTCGATCAACCGGAATCGGCGCTCGCCGATCCTGTGCAATTTCTCACCCATGTGATGGTGTTTGGCGCGGTCGAGGATTTACGGGCGTTGCGCGGCGTCATCGACAAGAATGACTACCGCGAAGCCCTCGAGCAGGCTCCGCCCGGTATCTTCGACGCGCGCTCCTGGGCGTACTGGAACCTGGTTTGCGACCGCCACCCGACGCCGCCGCTGCCAGTGCGACCGTTTATGCGCGGCTCGCTTGCCGCCGTGATCGGTACCCTGTAGCGCGATGGCGCGAACGTCGGTCAGCGAAGAGCACGCTATTCGCCCTCCAGCCTGACGAGAGACGGGGCTAATCGCGGCGTGAACGACGGTGGGATGGTGAACTTCGTCGCATGGCTACGTAGTCGTCAGTGCACTAGCGACCGCGAATTGCCGTTGCTAAAGCAGTGAAGTTCGTGATCTTTGGCCCCAAGCGCGTTGGCACCTGGCTGTCTTTATGTTGTCACAACGGACTGGGGATTCGACATTCGTTGATTTTTGGGAATCATCAAGGTGAAATTCGTAAAAACTACCGCACTGTATTTAGTATCTATTTCGATCAGCATGATCGTAACAATTGTCGTGCTTTTCATTTTGCTGAAGATTTACGACTACCATCTAATCTCAACGCGTCGCGCCCATGTACCAGATGACGATGCTGACCAGCCGACGATGCGGACAATGGAATATTATCCATTCACCGGTGGTCAAGTTCAGGCGTTTAAGAGGGAGACGGGCGAGCTTGTTTGGTCGCATTATTACAATGATTTCGACGTGCAGAGCGGAGAATACGGGTTTTTCATCGATTTCCGGCTTGAGGCACCACCGCCAAAAGCACCGAATGAAATTCGTATCGTATTGACTGGCGGAAGCGCGGCCCAGGGGTGGGGTGGGCGCACGAATGCCGATATGTTCTATCAGTTGTTGCCACGAAAATTGGAGAAAGCGTTAAATACTTCTGGTTACAATTGTAAAATTAATGTCATCAATCTGGCCATGGGTTCTAGTCAGATCTATCAAAATTTTATCGCCTTGAACAAATGGGCGCACCCCTTGCAGCCGGATGCAATCATTTCATTTTCCGGTTTCAATGAAATGGCGGTCCCGTGGGACACAAAAGGGGATGCGGATAGGTTGGCGCTATACGAAGGTGGGCTTCTGCGAAGTCCTACGTTATTCGGATAGCCCACGCTGGTTAAAAACGTTGGCCAAATATTTTCCCGGCATCGTTCGCCGGACAATGCTCGGCTCACTGGTTCGCTTGATGTATATCGATAATTACCAAGAAGATTGGCGGGCGGAATATCTGCTTAGTCGCATCGATCCGAACTATCACCCTATGCCCCGGGACGAGCTGCAGCGCCGTTACAAGGCAGCGATCGCAACGCTCAGCGTTGACGATATCATCGATAGTGTCTCTATCCCTTTATACGTACATTCCCTCGAATTGATCAGTCGCGACTTTCCGCGCATCCCCATCTTCGCCGTGTTTCAACCGATGGAACATCCTTTAGAACAAAATTATGCTCGGATGACGAGAGTAATACCACAAAAAGTCAACGACGAAGATCTTTATAAGAAGATACAATTTTTTAATTACCAGCATGTTTGGGAACGAAATAATCTTGGCCCCGGCTCTTTTGTTGACGGCATTCACCTCTCCAACAAGGGGCATGAGCTGGTGGCAGAATATTTAAGCGAGGATTTGCTTCCGTTTGTTAAGAACCGTTGCTCGACACTCCTCTCCTCAAAGGCTGATGCGCCGCCGCACGAGCAATAGATTGCACGAATTGCCCGACCGCGCTCCTCCGACGGCAGCCCCAGGTCGCACTACATCATGGGACGAGAGCGGCCCGGCCTCTCAACCAGAAAAGCCTGTGGATGCGCAAAAAACTTTGCGCCGTCGGGCCGCGGCGAATCCGGCTGCCGAGCTGGGGCCTCTCGACGGCCTATTTGTTAAAATCGTCTGGCCAACTCTGCTCCTCGCGCTTTTTTGTGCGGTGGTCGCCTGGTTCGGCATCGAGGATTTCTACAACCGTCATTTTTTCGATCACGGCATCATCGTATTTGCCGATAACGCTTTCCGCATTGCCTTTGTGATTGTCCTGGCGTGGCTGGTTTGCGCGCCTGGGATTGTTATCATCGACAGGTTCACTCGGCAGGGCGGAATACAGCTGTCGGGGATGGAGCGCGCCGTCCTGGCTTTTGGTACCGGTATCGGTCTTTGGCACGCCGTCCTGCTGCTGTTGGGGATCGTCGGCCTCTATTACCGATCGGTCATCGTTGTCTTATGTGCGTTGGTGCTGCTGGCGACGAGCCGGCAATTTGGCAGGTTCATCGATGGAGCGGCATCACGCACGGCTCTCGCGTTGAGAGCTGACTGGCGTCAATTCATCCCCGAAATAACCTGCGCGGCGCTCATCTCCGCTGTCGCGCTCTGGCTGTTATTGGTGCGCGGCCTTTATCCCGGGGGGAACGGCGATTATTTTTCACATTATTTCTATTACTATTTGAGTGTGATTAAAAACCACGGACTGATACCAAACGACGTTTGGTATCATTATTATTATTCTAAGGGGTATGGGTTATTTTTCTTGGGCATGTTGATTACCGACCCCGAGGCTCCGTCACTGGCGACGTTTTGCTGCGTCATTTTCGCGGCGCTCTCGCTGGCCGCGCTGACCCAAAGGATCGCGCCGCACACGCTGTGGCCGGGCGTCGTCGCCGCGCTTTACTTGCTGTTCAATTTGACGGCGTCGCCGGCCTATGGGGGCAACGAGTTTCAAAAGGATCACGAGCAGGTTAGCGCCTTGATCGCGATCATCGCGTGCTCTCTTTGCATGACGCGGGAGCCGGGCGGAATGGTGTGGCGGCTGGCGGCCACATCGAGCGCGGTGGCGGTCGCCATCATCGCCCAGCCGATCGGCGTCATGGTCGCGCTTTATCTGTTCCTTGTGGCTGCGTGGGCGCTGCTGCGCAGGCATTGGCGGCAGATGCGCGAATACGGGCTTATCGGCGCGGCGGTCGCCGGAACTGTCGCGGCGATGTTTTCCCTTTCGTACTTGAGCACGGGCCTCGCCGATGACCAGGCGATCAACCTCATGTTGCGGTTCGCCGACATTACGCGGCTCGACCGCTGGGGGGTGCTTCCGCAGCTCATCCTTGTCGCATGGATTCGCGCCAACTACCTAACCGCAGCCCCAAGTTGGGGATGGGCATCGCTGACCATGTTGCGCCAGTTCACGCGTTTCGATCTGGCGGCGCTGTTTCTGGCGGCCGCGGCATTCGGCTTGGGGGCGATCGCCATGCGAAGCGCAATAGTGCGCTATCGAGGCGGGCCGGCGCCGCGGATGCCGCAAGCCGCGACCGAGTTCACCATCGCCAGCGCGAAGCGCCTGGGCGTGCTGGTGGTGGTGCTGGCGGCGATCTCTCTGCCGGCCGGGCACGACCAATCCGTGTCCTTCCTGCGCGCGAGCACATTCTTCTTTCCGCTCTTATTGATGCTCGCGGCGTCGATTTGCGGCTGGGCTCTGGCAGAGGCACGCGCGCGCTGGGAACGCCGCGCCTGGGGGTTGGTGCTTCCGCCGATCTTGTTTTTTGCGACCGTGGCCCTGTGGTGGCACAGCAATTGGCTCAGCCGCCTGCCCGACATCAGCCAAAACGCGCTGCGCTTTCTGGCCGGCCGCTACAGTCTGGCGGACGGCTACTCCCATCAGGAGCTCGGGTACTCCTTCGGCGGCATCAATCCGCACGCTTTGGCCGCCCACAACCAGGTTCCGCCGGCAACGCCTATCTGGGCGACCAACTTCGCGTCTTATTGTGTGGCGCCGGGATGCTGGATCGAGAGCCTCGTCTCATTCAAGATGTCGGCTCAGCTCGATAAGATTATCACGGGCACCCCGGGGGAAGCCAAACAGCTCCTGCAAGAAGCAGGTCTCAATTACTTTCTCATTTCGGAGGATGCTCAATTAGAAGATCTGCTCCCATACAGCAATCTCTTCGCGCCAGAGACGATCGGCAGATACCTTGGCCTGCGATGGACCGATGGAACAGCATTTCTGTTGACGTGGATCGGACCGGAGACGGCGCCGCTTCCCCCGAATTTTTTCGATATCTACGATCAACTGCTCGATGCCCCCAACTACGCCTGGTTCCGCTTCGGTGGACTTGCTCCGCAGCTGACCACCGCCGTGAACGCGTTGCGGGCAAAGCAATGGGGGAGCCCCTTGGTCGATCTGCCCAGTGCGCTGGCGGGTTACCGCGACAGGCTGGCGAGCGCGCAGGCCCTCGCGGCGGAGGATCCCGGCAACGCCGAGCGGCAGCGCGCTGTTTCGCTGAATCAGGAGAAAATCGGCGACGTGCTCAATGACCAGGGTGACCTCGACGACGCGCTGGTCAGCTATCGTGCCGGCTTGGCAGTCGTCAAAGAGCTCGCGGTCAAGGAGCCCGACAACGCAAGGTGGCAATGCGACATTGTGACGAGCGACGGGCGGATCGCAGATGTGCTCATCGTCCAAGGCGACCTTGACGGCGCACTCGCTCGCTACCGTGACAGCCTGGCGATCGGCAAAATGTTGATGGCAAAAGGCATCGGCGGCGTCGGGTGCCAGCGTGCCCTGGTCGTGTCCTACGCAAGGACCGGGTGGATCGATTACCGGCAAAACGATCTGACGGCGGCCCTGGAACACTTCAAGCAGGCGGAGCAACTTGCCCTGCAAGTCAAGACTGCCGATCCCGGCGCTGCCACCAGCATCAGCGATCTCAAATGGGTGCAGGATCGCCTTGCCGAGACGCGGGCAAGGCTGGCGAAACAAGCCACCAGACCGTGACCCGGCGAGAAGCGACTTGGCGACCAAGGCCTACACCGCCGTCTTTGCCGCGACGTTGGGCGAGCTGAGATGCTGTGACCCGATATGTGTCGCGCTTGCTCTCGATACATAGCGGTCGAGCCTCTCGAGGCCACCAGAATTCCAACGTCGCTTCAAATGCTTTCCGTTGACCATTGACCGCCCATCTAACGCTTGCAGGTATCTTTCGCACCATGGCAATACGTTCCCATCTACAAAAGCTAAGTGCGGCGAATAGAATTTTATGAATGCTCTTCTCTTCGGCACAGGGTTGGCTGTGTTCGCCTTTTTCATTCATGTTTTGCTATGGCGCGTCCGCGTGCCGCGCCGCGAGTGGCGCGCGCTGGTTCTTGTATTCACCGTCATCGCGGTTCTGGCTTTGACGGCCGTCCTGATTTCACCGCGCTTGGCCCGGTTCGGCATGTCAACGCCTCGCCTGATCCTGGCGGGGCTCCTATTCGGCGGTCTTGGGATCGTGTATCTGATCCTCTTCAGCGCTCTTGAATCAGACAGTCCGACGCTGACGATGCTCCAACTGGTTCGGCAGCACAGAAGGAGCGGAATAACTGAGAGCGAACTCGCGCATCGCTCGGCGAAACGAGCCTACGCTCGCGTGCGGCTCCAGCAGATGCTGCGCGACGGGCTCGCCGAGCAGGCGGGATCGCGCATTCGCGCGACCCGTCGCGGAAAGCGCGTTACTCTGATTGTGCTCGTGTATTGCCGCATGCTGGGCCTCGGCCGCAGGGCTGGCTCCATCACTTGATTGCCGGCCCGTCAACGTTAGTGACACCGCCATTCGACACGGATTGGCTCGTGGTGGCCTCGCCATTACTCGGCGCTACAGTTAATGTTTTTTTTCAGATTGGCCTTTTGAGGCTTCGGCGAGGTCGTTTGCTGAGGCGGTCTATCGTGGAGGCGTCCGTGGTCGGCGCCATCATAACGATCGTCGGAACGACCATCGCCCGGCTATATGAAGCACCCTTTTTGCTCGACAGCATTGGGTTGGCTGTGAGCGCGCTTGCGGTGTATTTGAGCGCCAGCTTCGTGCTCTTTGCATTGGTCAATCTCGGCCAAACCTCCCTCAAAATCCGGATGATCGGCCATCTCGTGGAGAACCCTGATGGCGTGCTTCCTGCCGAGCTGCTGAAAATTCACCCGGAAACCGCCTTGATCGAGGTTAGAATAAGAACGATGAAGGAAGCGGGCTGGGTCCGTGTCGTCGAAGGGCGGTTCTACCCAAGGGTGTCGGCTCTTTCCTTGGCGTCGACGGGAATGTCGCTTCTAAAGTGGGTACTCTACGCTCGCCGACGTGGCCCAGCCCAGGGCTAGGCTGTAATCAACGATGAACCACGGGATGAAACGATTGCCGGGCGCGGAGCCAGCTCACCCTCCCCTTCGCCTGGACTGTCCATTGGCGGTCAAGGGGACACGCAAGCCCCGCCCCATTGTGTTTTCTCTCATTTGCACTCTCCCAAAACCGCCAACGTCTCTGATAGGTCGCGACACGAAGCCTGCGTAATCGATCCTCACGCTTTACAACAAGATCTCGGCCGGTTGGCAGCTCTAATACATCACAGCCGCAAATCGCCATGAATTTGTCCTCGGCCTATTTCGCCGGAGGAACATTGGAGATCCGGCAAAATGCCCCAAAAGTTAGTTTCGAGTGGACAATCGAACGCAAAGTGGAGCGCGGCCGCATCGATCCCCACGCTAGTGCAAGCTTGCTTTGGCGCCTTGATCGGGGTCTTCGCGGCGATGGTCATCGCCCATATGGTGTTCCCGCCCGATGGGCCAGCGACATCGGTTCCGTCAGGGCTTCTCCCCGAAGATTTGTCGAGCTTGCGAGTTGAGCCTCGGGAAAAGGGGTTCTACCTGTTGTCTCTGCTACTCGGACCGCTGGCGGGATATCTCGCGACGGGACGCTTGTTGCGAAGTCGCGTGCTCCTCGCCTCATTGGGCTTTGTCTTGTTGGCGGCTATTCCGCTCGACACTGCGTTTGCTCGCCGCACGCTCCAAGGCCACTTGCCGGCGTGGATCGGTCTTGCCGTGGTGCTAGTGCTGATCGTGGCTTGGGCGTTCGCGGCGATCCTGTGGACAGCCAAGCGTGATTCATCACGTCGAGCCGTTGAGGCACGTATCGGTCCGCCGTTTTCGCGGTCGCTGTGGATTTATGGCGGCCTGCTAGCTGCGTTGACCCTTATCGTCGTACCGTCTTCATTCGCGACTGTCGCGGGCCATACTGGCCTACAGTTCGCCTATGTGTCGTTCATCATCGGGCCATCGCTCTATTTCCTCGGCGATGGGCTGCTGCCCGGGGTCGACTACTATGCGCAATACGGCATTGGCCTGGGCTGGATCTTTTCGCTGTTCCCGGGCCATACAACCCAAAGCGCGTTGCTGCACTACGTCGCTCTCGTCGTCGCATCAATCTGGCTGTTCTACGCGCACTTGCTCTTGGTGCTGCGCTGGCTTTACCAATCGTGGTTCGCTGCGGCGCTTATCGGCTTTCTATCGCTGATCCTGCTGTTTCACACGGCGATTCATTTCGAGGCCCCAAGCTCCACCGTTTTACGCTATCCGCTGCTCACCCTCTGCGCGATGCTGCTGGCCTGGTGGATCGCCGAACTCGGGAATTGGCTGCGCCTTGTTGCATTAGCCTTCGGCGTCGCCGCCGCCCTGTTCCTTGAGACCGAGACCGGGATCATTGCGGCTTTAGCGGTGGCGCTCGGTTTCGTCATTGTGTCGCCGTGGCGGCTGGCGACGCTGTTTCGGCTGGCGATGCTCGGCGCGACAAGCCTCGCCCTTCTTGTCATCTTGGTAATTTTGGTCTTCGGCCGCGGTGCGCTCACGCCGCAATTTCTCGACGGATGGATCGAGCCATTGGGGATTTACGGTGTGGCGGGTTTTGGGGGCTGGCCGATCTTCTGGACCCTTAGGGAGTGGAATTGGCTATACAATTTCATCGCGCCTGGGTTGGCGCTCGCGACGCTCGCTGTGGCGATGCGGGTCAGGCGAGACAACGTGCTCGATCGGCCGCGCACCGCCGTTCTCGTGTACTTCGCAGTGAGCGGCCTCCTGATGATGGCGAAGTTTGTCAACATGTCGATTGTCGGTGTGTGGCAGATGAACGCGCTTGGTTTCTTTGTTGTCATGGGATGGTGGGGTGTAGTCGCCGCACGGGGTCTGCCGCGCGTGAAGCGCCTTGGCGCGCTGTTGATACGGGTACGCGCGATTGCAGGAATGGCGGTACTTGCTCCTGCCGTGGCCCTTGCCGCGACCTCGAGCGACAGTCGAAATCCGACAGATTATGGCTTGCGATCGTGGCTCAAATACCCGGCGCTGGCGCTTGCACCATTCCGCCCCGCGACGGGGTGCGCCGATCTGAAATGTGTAGCGAATCTGCCCGATCCCCGCGATGTTGCACTCGTTCGCGACCGTACAAAGCCTGGCGTGCCGGTGGCAATCGTCGGTGCACCCAATGATTGGACCTACCTGATCGAGGCGCATCGCCCACCCGCGATGGCTTTCTTGCCGTCTGTCGCGACCTTCACTAAGCACCAGCTGGACCAATCTTTGAAACAGCTGGAAACGGCGGAATACTGCTTTTTCGCGCTGGGGCCAGGGAACGTGCCTCTAATCCAGAATGCCTCTCTCCGCGCCGCGGTATTGCCCATCGTTGAACGCGAGTTCACCTTCGATGGGGTTGGGGTTAATTTAGGCGTGTGGAAACGTCGGCATTGATCGGCGGAAGGATAATTGCCGAACCTGCAAAAATAGACAAAGGTGGATTCAGTCGTCTTACCGAGCTAACGCCGCCATGCGCGGTCATCCGAACCGCCGTATCGAAAGCGGGCGGCGATCTGACCGCCCCATCGATCCTTCAAGATTGGCGACCCCGAGCTGCCGGAACCCTTTGCGGTGGAGGCGCTGCCGAGTGGCCACCGGGACCGTAGCCATCCAGCATCCTCAAGGCGGCAATGAACCAACCGTCTATCGTCGGTTGTCGCTTTCGCCAACGTCATTTGTCCAACCGACTAACGTCGGCTGTGGGGAATGGCTGTTGTAATGCGCTTGCCGCGCGCTACCATCGAATCTCGCAGCACGGATCGTGGATGCTTACGTGCATCTTTGATGCGCGTGCAGGGTACTATTTAAATCAGTCTCACGTTCAACTGGCTCGCAAAATCGTTTTTTCCACGGCCTCGGGCAATCTCGGCGGTTTGATCTCTTAGCGCGAATGACTGGTTTCGCGCGTATGGCGGACACTAAGAAGGGAATGGGTCAAGCCAAGGGCCGGGGCTAAAATCCACGCGGCAGACCCGCCTCACCGGGTAGAGGAGATCTGAGCAGCCGAACGGCGACCTGAGGGAGAGCAGCATACCCTCGGCTAGGGATCACCGTTCTCCTTGGTGGGATGGGATACGGCATTCTCCTCGGAGCCGACAGGGAACTCAGAATGCGTGCCGACCGCGCCGGTCAAGGTCGGCCGCAGACCGCCCCGCGGGGTTGTCTTGACGGGCGCGGCTGTAGGAACGCTACCATGAATGGGGAATGATCGTAAGCGATGGGGTGGACGCCCCCGACGGCATCGCTGTGCCAGAGTGGAGGTGTCATGAACCGCTGCGAGGGGGCGTCCATGGCGAAGTTATCATGATCGGGCTCGACTTGGCGAAGCATGTGTTTCAGGTCCACGGCGCGTGCGCCGATGGGTCGGTGGTTTTTCGCAAGAAGTTTCCAGGGTCAAGGTTCTGCCCTTTCTTCGTCGCAGCCGCGCTGTCTGGTGGCGATGGAGGCCTGTGCGGGCGCGCATGGTTGGGCTCGCGAGATCCAAGCCCTGGGCCACGAGACCCGGCTGATCGCGCCGGCTTACGTCAAGCCGTTCGTGAAGCGGCAGAAGAACGACATGGCCGATGCCGAGGCGATCTGCGAGGCGGCGCAGCGGCCGACGATGCGCTTCGTGGCGCCGAAGAGCGCCGAGAAGCAGGCCGCGGGCATGGTGTTCCGCACTCGGACCTGCTGGTCCGGCAGAGGACGCAGATGATCAACGCGCTGCGCGGTCACCTGACCGAGTACGGCATGTTGCGCCGCAAGGGCGTAGAGAACGCGGCCGGCTTGCGCCGAGGTGGAGATCGTGAACCGCCATCTGCCGAGCGTCGTTATCGAGCGTGCGCGCTGCTGCTCGCGCAGATCGCTGCGCTCGACGAGAGATCGCAGCGCTCGACCGCGAGATCGCGCCGGGCCGAGAGGACGCAACGCCGGCGGCTGATGAGCGATTCCGGGTGTCGGCCCGGTCTGCGCCACAGCGCTGGTGGCGCTCGCGCCGCCACCCGAGACCTTCCGGGGACGCGACTTCGCCGCCTGGCTCGGCCTCACGCCGCTGCAGAACTCCAGCGGCGGCAAGGAGCGGCTCGGGCAGGATCTCGAGGATGGGTAGCGAGACCTGCGGCGGCTGCTGATCATCGGAGCGAGGTCCGTCGTGCGAAGGGCCGCCGCAAGGCGCTCCTGCAGGACCTGGCTTGCGCGCATGCTGCGAGGAAGCCCCGCATGCTGGTGGCGGTCGCGCTCGCCAACAAGATGGCGCGGATCGCCTGGGCTCTGATGGCGAACGGAGGAGTTTACCAGAGTCCGGCCGCGGCCGCTTGAACGGCGGAAGGGCAGGAGCTGTCGTGGATGCGGGAGGGTCAACGGAGGATTATGGCGCAACGGTCAAGAAGACGGGGTCGGGAAAACCAGCTCAATGTCCGGCGCCTCGAGCGCGCGAAAGCGAAATGGACCCGATCCGCAGAATTCCATACAGGCCAGCGGCATGTGCTTCGCCGCAACACCAGGCCGGACACACGTAAGCACCTGACCACATGCCGATAACCGATGACAAATTCTGCTTGCATCCACGGGGGGCGTCCACCCACTCGGTGGGGGTGCCAGCTCCGCGCGGGTCGACCGCCGCCGTCATAATCGATCCGCGGGGAATAACCGTGGGATGCAAAGTCAACGCTCTTAGCATCGCATCCTGGGACGCAGCAGCCGTGCGACTTCACCTAGACCACATGTCCGCCTGAGCGCGGGGCGACCCGTCTCACAGTATGCAGGTAACGAGGGGGTTCGCCGGATAGGCCGGTGCCGAGCCTCATGCATAGGAGACTGGTCGCCCCGCGCTCAGGCGGACATGTGGTCTAGCGGCGATGCCAGGCCCAGATTTTCCGCGGCGGCAGTTGCACGCCGAGTTTCGGGTGCTTTAACCGGCGGGGGAGCATCGCAAGATCGGGGGCGTTCACAGGTCAGTTTCGCTGATAATACAGTGAAAGAACAGCAAAACCGGTTTTATGAAGACTAAATTGCGCACAAGCAGCCGGTGACTATGCCAACATCGAGATAGAGGCCCCAGTTGCAGATCCAACCACCGGTTGGGAGGAAGCGATGGCGTCGTTTGCAGACGACCCAGAAGCGCCGGTTGGAAAAGCAGACGGTAATTGGAGCTCGGACGCACCGGAAATCGGCACGACTGAGCCCCAAAGTCCGCGTGGTCGGCCCTTTCAGTGCTGGGCGGATGCGGCGAGGACCGGTCCACCGCCAAGCCGCTTCCCGCGGAAGAGCACTACACTCTCATTGACGCTGACGGCGTCGTTATCGAGGTCGTCGGGCCGGATGCCTTGCGCGCCGGGTTCGAGCAGATGGTCTTCCACAAGCATCTTTCACCTAACCAGATCGTCGGCGTCTGGGAGTCCAACGCGGTCGCGCGCACGATCATCGAGCGCCTATTCAGTCCGGGGGCACTCGCCGAGGCCGAAGATCATCTCAAGTCCGCTCAGGGAATGACAAATCCTCCCCGCGATAATCATCCGGGCCGGCTGACCCGTCGCCCAACCCCACTGCGAGCCCTAAAGGCTCAGAACAAGATCACTTCTCTGAGCCTGATCGGGGCTTGGTGCTGGAGATCAACTCGACCTGAGGCATCCAGAAAATCTTCCAGCACTAAGGTGCAGCGCTCAACGCGCTCTGCGACAGCCCCAACCAGAGCCAGCCGACGATCGCCGCGTTTCGCCAGGCCAACATCGGCGTGGAGCAGCGCCTTCGAAGCAAGCTTCCCAGCCGCATGGGACCGATCGATGCGATTTACCAAAGTGTTGGGCTCGAATCCTGATCGGCGGAGGAGTGTTGCCATGCTCCCACCTCGGCTAAGGCGCCCAAAACTCGGCGCGCAATTGCCGCCGCGAAAAGTGTGGCCACGGCACCGCCGCTGGGTGAAGTCGCATGGCTGCTGCGTCCCCGGATGTGATGCCACGAGCGTTGACTTCGCCCATCTGCGATCCTGCGCTAATGCCGGCACCGGTCAGAAGCCGCACGATATCTTCGGCGTCAGCCTCTGCCGCACTCATCACGTCGAGCAGCATAGTCTCGGGGTCGAGGCCTTTGACCGCAAGTACGGCATCGATCTCTGGGCTCTAGCCGCCGAATTCGCGCGGCGCTACCCCGACAAGGTAATGCGCGCGGCGCTCAAGCTCGAACCGGGTTAGAGACCGGCCCAGTATTTCATAATCGATGCTCATATCCACGTCCGAGACGGGGAGCGCCCGGTCGCGCAGGGCCCGTGACATGGCGATGCCAATACGGCCCCCGAACCCGGCACTCGTGCTCCGAGCGCCGGACCACGACACCTGGCCCCAGCCGGACATGTCCGTGCTCCGGCTGGGCCGCCGCCCACCGCCTCCCCTGCCGCTCAGCGTGTTCGGCCCGGCCTGGGAGCCCTGGATCGTCACGACTGCTGCGGCCGCGGCCTGCCCGCCCGACTATGTGGCCGCGCCATTGCTTGCCAGCATCTCGGCGCTGATCGGGCATTCGCGCTGGGCTGAGGCAACCCCTGGCTGGATCGAGCCGCCGCATCTGTGGATCGCCGCCGTTGGCGACAGCGGCAACGGGAAAGAGCCCCGGTGCCGACTGTCTGATGCGGGACGTGCTGCCGGAAATCGAGCGGCACATGCTCGCCGACTTTCCCGATCGGCTGGGCGAGTGGCGCGCGACTGCCGAAATTGCCAAGGCCGCGCGCGAGCGCTGGGTAAGGGAGGTGCGCGCCGCCGAAAAGCTCGGCGCCCCGCCACCCCCACCGCCGATATCGGGGGCGACGCTCGAGCCGCAGGCACCGCGACTGCGGCAACACGATGTCACGATCGAGCGTGTCGCGACCCTGTTGGCGGTGGCCGCGCCCAAGGGGCTCTTAATCGTCCGCGACGAACTGGCCGGCTGGATCGAGGGGATGCGCAGCTACAACCGCGCGGGGCGCGCGTTCTGGGTTGAAGCTTACGGCGGCCGACCTTACAGCGTCGAGCGCCAGAAGCACCCTGAACCGATCATGGTTCCGCGCCTTGCCGTCGCCGTCTATGGCGGGACCCAGCCCGACAAGCTCGCCCTCTTGATGCGCGAGGCCGACGACGGTTTGCTCGGGCGTCTCTTGTGGGCCTGGCCGGAGCCGATCCGGTTCCGGCTGGGGCACGAGGCGCCGCGCGCCAAATGGGCGATCCGCGCTCTCGACCGGTTGCGCGAACTCGATTTGCGACCGGGCGATCCGCCGTCGCCGATCATGGTGCCGCTCACCAAGGAGGCGCGGGCGATGATCGAGACGTTCGCCAATGAGATGCAGGATCGGCAATCGAGCCGCGAGTGGGCCCTTGCGCTCCGCAGATTGGCAAGGCACGCGGTGCGGCGCTTCGGCTCTCACTGGTTCTCGAATTGATGTGGTGGTGCGGCGAGGAGGGCATCAGACCACCGCCGGCACAGATCAGCGCGCGGGCTTTCGCCGCCGCGGCGCGGCTGATCGGGGACTATTTTATGCCGATGGCGGAGCGCGTCTACGGCAACGCCGCGGCGAGTGAGCGGGGCCGCGCCGCCGCCATCTTAGCGCGCTGGATCATCAGCACTCACCCCGCAGAGCTTCACGTACGGCACCTCCAGCGAGATGTGCGATTGCACGGATTGCGCACGTCCGAGCAGATCCGCGCCGCTGCTGACATGCTGGTGGAGGCGGATTGGCTGCGGATGCCGGTGAAGGGCAGCGAGTTTGGCCAGAGAGGGCGGATCGCCCACGCCGTTAATCCCCGGCTGTGGGAAGCGACAGAGCGAACTGCTCGTTGAGAATGCCGACACTATTCGATGGGATAGGAACTCTAACTCCCGCAGTGTCGCATTGTGTCAAGAGTTAGACAGGTCAAATGATTACGGTCAGCACCTTGATCGTGGGCCTATTGCCGCTCACGATCCGCTCCAATTCCGCACGGCAGCGTTCTAGACCAAGGTTATCTTGGTTGGCCTCTGCGTCGAGGATAGCTCGGCGCAGCTCCATTGCGCGTGCGCGATGTTGCGGCGCAATCTTTGGGCTGCCGTACCAACTGGTTTCGAGTGCCTGCAAACGGTGCTCAAGATCTCGCCGCATGAGCTTTCGCCTCCGCCAGGTCCTTGCGCGCCCGTCCCAATTCGCGAGCGAGTCGCTCCAATTCGTCGGCGTCCACAACGACTTTGTTCTCAAGTGCTCGCAGTCGCTGGTCGAACTCGTGCACTTCGGTCGCCCTAACAAACGTATCGACCAGCTTTGCTAACTCGGCCGCCTCGCCCGGCGTAATTTCGCCGGCAGCTACCGCAGCGGTGATCGCGGCCATCGCTCCAGGAGCGTCGGCCGCACTTTGCAGGGGTGGAAGGTTAAAATGCACCGGTCGCTCCCGCCGAGGTGGCAAGAGACGGTCCAGGCAAAGCCGCAATGTGGTGGTATCGCCGGCAAGAGCCATCTCGATCACTTTCCGCGTGATCTTCTCGGCTTCTCCATCAAGCAGTGCCTCGAGCGCCAGCGTGGTCTGATTTCGAGCACCTTGAGGGCGGCCGAGCGGGTTCCCGGACTCTCCCTTGGCGAAGGGTCGACCCCGTGTCCTCTGGGTGTTATCTTGTCCGTCCATCCCAGTACAACAACGGTCAGCTGAAGCAACGATCAACGGCTACTGCCGACAGGACCATGGCTCCCCGATATACGGCGATGATTATAAATTTCAAGTAATAATGATCAAGAATGGCACGTATTTTTTAGAATGCATAACTTTAAATTTATTGGACATTAACCATTCTCTATCAGCGGTATATTTAATCATTACGCTTTGAATTTCTTATTAAACCTAAGGTTTATTTTCAGCCGACCGCGTCGTTTCAAATTTTGGCCAACGTCCGCTGTTTCCTCGCTGTATTATCAGCGAGAAGAGCGAGGTGCTCGGTCACAAATTCACCTCAAATTGAGGAGTTGAAGGCGGCGTCCTATAGGCTTCTCGCTTTAGACGCGAAGGGCGTAGTTTCGAAAACGAAGCGCGCCCACATAACGCGTGCCAGTATTGGGCGACCAGGCTTTGCTGTCATCAGGCCGCTTTGAGCACCCCTTGATTGTCTGCCTCCCCGATCTCGTCCGGCCGGACCCCTGGCCCGATTTGTCGCCACGGTGGTATTGAGGTTCCGCAGCGCTGCGGCAATGTGGGTTTTCGGCAACGAAGAGGGGACAAGCACCTTGATGGACGGCAACGCGTCCATGTGGTTGGCAGGAGTGATCATCGCCTGCATGTGGCGGATATGCAGTGCTCGCGGTAAGGCGAGAGGGGCGCAACTCGCTGAGAAGCCGCCTAGCCGAGATGCTGGGCTACGCGCTGATTGTTAGTGGTCTTGTGTTTTTTGTCGCCGGAATAATGCATCCCGGATAAGCAGTCCGGCTAGATCGCTAAGCTTTGTCGTGCGCCGCGATATTTCTCCACCGTCCGCGATTTAGCGCGGAAGCACCATCCCGGAGTTCGGCTCGACCCAGACGAGCTTATCGCGCACCGCTTTGACCCCGGGCAGATTCTCTGCCGCGACAATCAGCGCCGACCTCTCGCGCTCGTCGAGGATGGTTCCGTGCAACTCGACGACGCCGTCGCGCACCACCGCGTCGACGCTTTCGCGCGGTCCCCAAGGCTGCTTGTCGATCTCGGCGAGAATGGCGCGGCGGATATCGTCGTCGCTCAGCGCGGCACCGCGGTCTTTGGCCAGCTGATTGGCCAGCGCCGCCACCAGATTGGCGCGGCTGACGATACCGACGAGCTTGCCCCCGTCGGTCACCGGCACCCGCTTGATGTGACGATCTTCCATCAGCTCGACCACCTCGGCGAGCGGCGTCTCCGGGCTGACGCTCGCGACCTCGGTGGTCATCACTTCGCCCACCTTGTGCGCATGTGAGCGGGTGTATTCGGCGGCGAGCCGGCCCGGTCCGAGCAATAAGCTTACCCACCCGGAGTGGCGTTTGTCGGTGCCGGTCTCAAAGCGCCGCAGCAAGTCGCCCTCGGTGACGATGCCGACCAGCGCACCGTCTGCCTCGACCACCGGCAAGCCGCTGATCCTGTGGTCAAGCATGAGCCGGATCGCTTCCTCGATCGTCGTCTCCGGCGTCACCGTGATCACTCGCCGGGACATTGTCTCGCGTGCGTTCATGCGAGTCTCCTCGATTTTCGTTAGAGCATAAACGTGCGTGTCTTCGCGGCCATTGATCCTGATCAATTGGTACCCGGCACGGGGCCGTCAGGTCAAAGCACGCTTCTACCTTCTCATTGCACCGCCGGGCTGTGCTATGCGAACGTCCGGCTATGCCAATTATTGGATGACTTGGGAGCGCGGCAAGGTTGGTGGAAAAATCCTCGCGCAAAAGTGGCGAAGTCCAAGGCGACTCGCTTTACCGCGCGGTGGTCGATACCGCGGTCGACGCGATCGTGATCATCGATCGCAGCGGGGTGATCCGCTCTGTCAACCAGGCGACCGAGCGTATGTTCGGCTACGCCGCCGGCGAGATGATCGGCCATAACGTCAATATGTTGATGCCGCCGCCCTACGCAGCCGAACACGACGGCTACCTGGCCAATTACCTGCGCACTGGCACCAAGAAGATCATCGGCATCGGCCGCGAGGTGGCCGGGCGGCGCAAGGATGGCTCGGTCTTTCCGATGGACCTCGCGGTGGGCGAGGGGCGCGACGGCGAGGCGCCGATTTTTGTCGGCACCATACGCGATATCACCGAGCGCAAGGCGGCTGAAGCCGCATTGCGCGAAAGCGAGGTGCGCTGGCGTTCGATCGTCGATACGGTGCCCGATGCGATCATCCTCATCGATGCGCGCGGCACCATGCAGTCGTTCAGCCGAGCCGCCGAGCGTCTTTTCGGGTACGCGCCTGAAGAGGTGATCGGCCATAACGTCAAGATGCTGATGCCGGCGCCTTATCGCGACGCGCATGATGGTTATCTCGAGCGCTACGCGCGGACCGGAGAGCGCCGGATCATTGGTATTGGCCGCATTGTCGTCGGGCAGCGGAAGAACGGTGAAACCTTTCCGATGGAGTTGGCGGTCGGCGAATTCGTGGCTCCGAACGGGCAATTCTTTACCGGCTTCGTTCGCGATCTGACCGAGCGACAGCAGGCGGAACGGCGGATCGAGGATCTGCAGACCGAGCTTTTGCACGCATCGCGGCTTAGCGTCATGGGGCAGATGGCCTCCACCATGGCCCACGAGCTGAACCAGCCATTGACCGCGGTCGCCAACTATTTGGAGGCCGGCCGGCATTTGCTATCGACCGGCGCAGCCGCGCCCGAACGCATCGTCGACTTGATGGAAAAGGCAGTGGCGCAGGCCCAGCGCGCGGGCGAGATCATTCGTCAATTGCGGCAGTTCGTCAGCAAGGGCGAGACCGAGCGGAGCACGCAAAACCTCAACCAACTCGTCGAGGAAGCGCTTGCCCTAGCGCTCGTCGGCTCGCGCCAGTCGGGGGTGCGCGTTTCGCTTGAGCTCGACCACCAACTCCCCGCCATCGTCCTCGATCCGGTGCAAATCCAACAGGTGGTGCTCAACCTGGTACGCAACGCAGTCGAGGCGATGGAGAGCGTCGAACGGCGCGAACTGACGATTTCGACGCGCCCGGTCGGCGACAAGATCGAGACCAGCGTTGCCGATACCGGTCCCGGCATAGCGCCCGAGCTCGCCGCCCGGCTTTTCCAGCCTTTCGTCACCACCAAGAAGACGGGAATGGGTCTCGGCTTGTCGATCTGCCGCGAGATCGTCGAATCCCATCATGGGCGCCTGACGGCATCGCCGCGGCCCGGCGGGGGCACCGTCTTTCGTCTGATCTTACCAAAAACCGGCCAAGACGAGGCCGCCGATGCCGGATGACGAGCATGTCTATATCGTCGACGACGACGCGGCGGTTCGCGATTCGCTATCGGTGCTGCTCGAGGCCCGCGGATACAAGGTGCGCGCCTTCGGCTCGGCGCAAGAGTTTCTCGATGCGGCTTCGACGCTGCCTCTCGGTTGCCTGATCGCTGATATCCGGATGCCGGAAATGGATGGGCTGGAGCTGCAGCAGCGTCTTAGCGAACGCTCATTGTCGCTTCCGACGATCGTCGTTACCGGACACGGTGACGTGCCACTGGCGGTGCGGGCGATGAAGGCGGGCGCCATGGACTTCATTGAGAAGCCGTTTTCCTCGCAAACCATCCTCGACAGCGTCGCGGCCGCGCTTGCCCGACTGCAAGCGGAGGATGAACGCGACCCGGCGGTCGCTGCGGCCGCGGCAAAGGTGGAGTTGCTTTCGGCGCGCGAACGCGAGGTGCTCCAAGGACTGCTCGCTGGCCTTCCAAACAAGTCAATCGCCTACGATCTCGCGATCAGCCCGCGCACCGTTGAGATCCACCGCGCCCGAGTGATGGATAAGATGGGCGCGCGCAGCTTGTCGGAGCTGGTCAGGCTCGCGCTTGCCGCGGGACTGCAAGCGAAATGAGCGGCTACGGCAGGGGATGACGCGGCGACGCGCGTGATCGCCGCGTTCACCCTTAGTGAGCCATCAGCACCGGCAGCGGGGCCTCGGTCAGCACGCGCTGGGTGAATCCGCCGAACACCCACTCCCGAAGCCTGGTATGGCCGTATCCGCCCATGACGAGCAGCTCCGCCCGGGCTGTCGCCGCGGCAAGCATGGTTTCGGCGGCGCCATGCGGGCCTGGAGATAGGCGCTCGACGACGGCGGTGATCCCATGCCATCCGAGATGCGCGACGAGCCGCTCAGCATCGTCACGGCGGCCCGATTCTTCTTCGACGGTCAGGACCACGACCTCCTTCGCGCGCGCCAAGAAGGGCATCGCGCCGGCGACCGCCCGGGATGCCTGCGGCGTCGCTTTCCAGGCGATCGCTATTCGTTCGGCGAGCCTAGTCAGGGCGGCGGAATTGCCTGGAATCAACAAGGGCCGTCCGGTTTCGAGCAACAGCGCCTCGAGCGTCGAGCGGGCCGTCGCGTCCTGGCCCGGGATCCCGCGCGGCGCGACGACAAGATCGGCGGTCATACCGTAAGACGTCATCCACCGCGCTTCCTGCCCGGTCTCGACATGCCAGTCGGCCGAGGGCTTGGCGCCGGTGTCGGCCGGCGTCGCGCCCAATGCCAACGCCTCTTTGGCGCAGAAATCGGCGAATTTCGACCGCGCGGCCGCCTCGTTGGCATCGGCGTCGCGGGTCAGATCGTCGATGATGCCCTGTAACAGTACGCCGCCGGCGCCTTCCGTCGACATCGTCATCGCGACCTCGATCGGATCGTTGCGGACGTGCAAGGCATCGATGTGGGCCGCAAATGTCCGGGCGAGCGGCAGCGCAGCGGCGAGACCCACCGCGTCCATCTCATTGCCTGATACCGGCACCAAAATGGTCTTGATCATTGCGTTCTCCCGTCATCGCCGATGCCAATGCTTGCCCAAGAAGACGCCGGTTTGCCAGGCCGCGCGCTGATACATATCAATCGTCGGGGCAAATTTTCCGGAGCTGGCCTTCGCTTCGGCGCCGATGAGTCCGCCGTGGCCGCCGTAGCGTCGCGCAAACCCGGCGGCTAATCGTGGGCCTAGGGTGCTTGATCCAAGCTGGCCCGAACCAGATCGGCGATGCGCTTGGTCGAAAACGGTTTCTCTAAAATCTCGGTGACGCCGAGTTTTGCGGCTCGCGCGGCGATGTTCGCGTCGAGCCGGCCGGTGATGACGATGGTGGGCGTCGTCACCCCCTCGCTGCGCAACTTGTCGATCGCATCGAGCCCGTCCATGCTGGGCATGTGCTGGTCGATGAGCAGGCAGCCGGCGGTGCGTCGCCTTTCGTCGGCGAGAAGCTCGGCGCCAGACGCAAATGTCACAACGTCGAACCCCAGCGCTTCCAGCAGAACGGTTAGCGAATCGAGCACCCCTGGGTCGTCGTCGACGAGGCAGACCGGCCGCCGCGGTTGCCCGCTTGTGGCTGGTTGCCGAGCGCCATTAGCCGGGCTGTTCGACATCTGCCGTGGCCTTGCGAGCTAAAAATGCGCTCAGGCTTCGACAGCCGCCTCGAGCATATCGCGGTCGCACAAATCGATACGATGCGGGCTAGGGATGGTGATTGCGCCGTCTTTCTTGAACGCCGACAGCACCCGGCAAACCGTCTCGATCGTCAGCCCGAGATAGTCGGCGATGTCGTTACGCGACATTGGTACGTCGAGGTTCCGCCGCACATCGCGCCGCTCGGAGAGCTCCAAGAGAAAGCTCGCCACCCGCTCGGAAGCGGTCATTCGCCCCAGCAGCAGCATACGCGTCTGGGCGTGCGCGAGGCTGCGAAGCGTCATATTCCACATGTGACCGGCCAGCTCCGGCTTCTCCTCGATCAGCCGCTGGGTGGCGAGGCGCGGAAACCGCATCACGATAACGTCGCCAACCGCCTCGGCCGAAAACACGCGCTCGCCGTGATCGTCGAGACCGAAGCATTCGCCGGCGAACAGAAACTCGGCGATGTGACGACGGCCGTCGGCCATCAGTTTGCAGATGCGGACGGTCCCGGAGACGACCTTGTACCAGCTGTCCGCACGGTCGCCCTCGGCATAGATCTCTTCCTCGCGGGACAGGCTGCGGCGAGTTCCGATCTGTTCTAGCGCCACGAGCGCTTCGAGCTGACCGGATCGTGCGACAGGTGAGGCGGTATTCTGTGGCCAGTCGAAGACGTTGACGGTGCTGCCGGCGTCGAACTGCTTGAACATCTGACCCTCCATCCCGCTTGGGATTGCAGAGACGATGTCGTGTTATGACGCGTGCCGAAATCCGGAATGCTCCTAAGGAAAATTGCGTAGGGGAAACTACGTACTCATCGTGACCGCATGCCGTGCTGCGAGCCGGCCCCGCGCCGCCAGCTCGAGGAATAACAATCCGGCGTCCCTTGTGGCATTGATTCGCATCAATTCGCTGTCGCCCGCTGCTGGTAGGATGCAGCGATGTCAGTGCGCAACCTTGACAAGCTGTTCCAACCCCACTCGGTCGCGCTCATTGGGGCGACCGATCGCGCCGGCTCGGTCGGCGCGGTCGTGATGCGCAACTTGCGCCGTGCTGGTCTGCGCGGCGACCTGATGCTGGTCAGCCCGCGCCACCGGGTGCTCAACGGAACGCAGGTCTATCGCGACGTCGCGAGCCTGCCGCAAGCCCCCGATCTGGCGGTGATTGTTACGCCGCCCGCGACGGTCCCGGGTTTGATTGCGGAACTCGGCGCGCGCGGCGTCAAGGCGGCGGTGGTAATCACGGCCGGCTTCGCCGAGTTGGGCGCCGAGGGCCGCGCCCTGCAGCAGGCGGCGCTGGACGCTGCCCAGCCGCACCTGCTGCGCCTTGTGGGGCCTAACTGTGTTGGCGTCATTGTGCCGGGAATTGGGCTCGACGCCAGCTTCTCGCATGTGGCCCCGCCGCCGGGCGACATCGCCTTCATCAGCCAGTCTGGCGCGATGATTACCGCGATGCTGGATTGGGCGGCGCCGCGCGGCATCGGCTTCTCGCACATCGTCTCGCTCGGCGATATGGCCGATGTCGATTTCGGCGACATGCTCGACTATCTGGCCGCTGACGCGGGCACCCGCGCGATCTTGCTTTATGTCGAGGGCGTCACGTATGGCCGCAAGTTCATGTCGGCTGCCCGCGCCGCCGCGCGCGCCAAGCCCGTGCTGGTGTTGAAGGCCGGACATTCGGCGGCGGGTGCAAAGGCGGCGCGCTCGCACACCGGCGCGCTCGCCGGGAGCGACGCGGTTTATGATGCCGCCTTCGCTCGCGCCGGGATGCTGCGTGTCGGGACGATGGGCGAGCTGTTTGATGCGACGGAAACGCTGGCGCTGACCCGTGACCAGGAAGGTGACAGGTTGGCCATCGTCAGCAACGGCGGCGGGGCCGGGGTACTCGCCACCGACGCCCTCGCCGCCGCGGAGGGGAGACTCGCCGAGCTGGCGCCCGAGACCATCGCGCGGCTCGACCGGCTGCTGCCGCCGACCTGGAGCCGGGGAAACCCGGTCGATATCGTCGGCGACGCGCCCGGGGGGCGCTACGCCGCGGCGATCGAGACACTGCTCGGTGACGGCGGTGTCGACGCGCTGCTCGTGCTCAACTGCCCGACGGCTCTCGCCAGCGCGGAAGAGGCGGCAACAGCGGTTGTCGACACGCTCGCCGCGCAACCGGCGAACACGCTAGTCGGGCGCAACATTTTCACCGCCTGGCTGGGCGAGCAGTCCGCGGCGCCGGCCCGGCGCTTGTTTGAGGCCGCCCGCATCCCGACCTACGACACCCCGGAAGCGGCGGTTTCGGGGTTCCTGCATCGGGTTCGCTACGAGCGCAGCCAGACGCTCCTGATGGAAACCCCGCCGGCGCGACCCGATCCGTTCGAGCCCGATGTCGCAGGCGCTCACGGCGCCATCGCTGCGGCTCTCGCCTCTGCAAAATCCTGGCTCGACGCGGACGGTGTCGCCGCCGTACTGACCGCTTACGGTATCCCTCAGCCGCTCGCCCGCAGTGCCGACAGCGCCGATGAGGCGGCGGCAATCGCCGCCGAGATCGGGTTCCCGGTGGCGCTCAAGATCCGCTCGCCCGACATCATCCACAAATCTGATGTTGGCGGGGTGGTGCTCGGCCTGCGCGATGCCGCCGCGGTGCGCGAGGGTACGACGGGGCTGCTCGAGCGAATGCGCATGCAAATGCCTGTAGCGCGGATCGACGGCGTCCTGGTGCAGCAGATGATCCAACGTCCTGGTGCCGTCGAGCTGTTGGCGGGACTCGGCGACGACGCGGTGTTTGGGCCGGTTGTCGTTTTCGGCCAAGGCGGCGCCGCTGTCGAGATCGTCAAGGACAGCGCGATCGCGCTGCCGCCGCTCAATGCGCTTTTAGCCCGCTGGCAAATGGAGCGCACGCGTGTCTGGAAACTGCTGCAGGCCTATCGCGGCAGACCCGCCGCCGCGATCGGCGCGATAGAGGAAGTGCTGATCCGTCTCGGCCAACTTGCTGCCGACCATCCGGAAATACGCGAGCTCGACATCAACCCGCTGCTCGCCGATGCCGAGCGGCGTTGTCGCCATTGACGCGCGCATCCGCGTTGCCTTCGCGGCGATGCCGGGCGCCGCGCGGCTGGCGATCGCCCCCTATCCGAAACATCTCGAAAGCACCTCATCCGCGCGTGACGGCACGCCAATCGCGATGCGACCGGTGCGCCCCGACGATGAACCGTTGCTGCAGGACCTCTTCGCCCACATGAGTCGCGAGGATCAGCGCCTGCGGTTTTTCGCGCCGATGCGGGAATTGAGCCATTCGCTCGCCGCCCGACTATCGCAGATCGACTACGACCGCGAGATGGCGCTCATCGCCCGGCACGACGGCGCGACAGTGGGCGTCGTTCGCTACTTCGCTGACCCCGACCGGCTACGCGCTGAATATGCGATCGCGCTGCGCAGCGACTGGAAAGGGCGCGGCGTCGGCTATCTGCTGATGACCCGGATCATCGAGGTCGCGCGGGAGGCCGGGATCGGCGAGCTGTTCGGCGAGGTACTGCACGAGAACAAGCCGATGCTCGACATGTGTCGCATGCTCGGCTTCTCGATGGCCGCCAACTCGACCGATGCGACGCTCACAACGGTTCGCAAACCTCTCGCGTCGTCGTCGCGCGCCTGATGGCCGACGATCAGAGCGACACCGTCGCGTTTCTGAGTGATCCGTCGTCATACGGGCTCGGCGGCGCTGACGTCGAGCGCCACGAGACCCACATCTCGATCGTGTTTCTCGCTGGAGATCGCGCCTACAAACTGAAGCGTGCGGTGAAGTACCCCTATCTCGATTTCTCGACCGTCGAGCAGCGCCGACGGGCCTGCGAAGCAGAGCTGCGCCTCAATCGCCGCACCGCGCCGGAACTCTATCTGGAGGCGCGGCCGATCGCCCGCCGCCCAGACGGCGCGGTAGGCTGGGGCGGCGAGGGAGATGCCGTCGACTGGGTCGTGGTGATGCGGCGCTTTGGGCAGGACCAGCTCCTCGAAGCCATGGCACGCGCGGACCGGTTGGCGCCGCCGCTGCTCTATGCGCTGGCCGCGCACATCGCTGATTTTCATCGCAGGGCGGAGCCGCGGCCCGGCTATGGCGGAGCCGCGGCGATGAGCGCGATTGTCGCCGAGAATGACGCCTGCTTGCTCGCCTGCCGGAACGTCGAGTTTTCGCGGCGGCAAGTCGGCGAACTGCGCGCGCAATCGGGGGAATGGCTGAAACGGTTGGGTAGCCTGCTCGATCGGCGGCGGCAAGAAGGCAAGGTGCGGCGCTGCCATGGCGATCTGCACCTGCGCAACATTTGCGTGCTCGACGGCAAGCCGGTGCTGTTCGATTGCCTGGAGTTCTCCGAGGCCTTCGCGAGCATCGATGTCCTCTACGACCTTGCATTCCTGTTGATGGATCTCGAGCATCTTGGCGATACGACCAGCGCCAATCAGGTACTCAATCGGTACCTTGACCTGACCGGCGAGGACGACGGCCTGGCGGCGATGCCGTTGTTTTTTTCGATGCGCGCGGCGATCCGCGCCCATGTGACGGCGAGCGCCGGGGGGAAGGTTGACGATGCGCGGCGCTACCTTGATGAGGCCTGCGCCGCCTTGTGTCCTCCTCCGGCGCAGCTGGTCGCTATCGGGGGGCTCAGCGGTACCGGAAAATCAACGGTTGCGGCTGGCTTGGCACCGGAGCTCGGAGCGCGGCCGGGCGCGCGCGTGTTGCGCAGCGATGTGATCCGTAAGCGGCTTTTCGGACTCGATCCGGAAAGCCGGCTGTCGCAGAGCGCTTACCGTCCGGGTGTCACCCAACGGGTTTACGCCGCGCTGCGCGACGGTGCGGCGGCCGCGCTGCGGGCGGGCTACTGCGCCATCATCGACGCCGTGGCGCTCAAGCAGGAAGAGCGGGGATCCTTCGCCGAAATCGCTCGTCGCGCTGGGGTGCCGTTTACCGGGCTGTGGCTCGAGGCGCCGCCCGACACGCTGCTGGCCCGTGTCCACAGGCGTCAGCACGATGCGTCCGATGCGACAGGGGAGATCATCAAGCGGCAGCTTTTGGTCGATCCTGGCCCCTTGGATTGGCAACGCCTCGACGCCGGCAGGGGCACAAAGGAAACGCTCGCGGCGGCGCGGGTGGCGTTGGCCTAACGCTTTAAAAATCAATAGGGGTCACCCTTTGACTTGGCGCCATAAATGGGCGGAGCGACAAGCTTCCAGGGCGATGCTTGAGGAGCTATTGCGAACAAAGGTAGAATTGCGGCGCTACCAACGCAGAGGAATTGCGGGATGGATTGATTGGGTGACGCTTTTAGCGGTTCTGTGCGGCGGCATCGTTTTGGGCTTCAGATCGTTAGCGCCCAATACCTGGGCTGGCAGAGACGAGCCGTTTGCGGCTTTATCGGCCTTTGCGCCCTTTGGCAGGCGATCAGGCAGCGGTTTTAGGGAATCGCAGAAAGTAGTCGCCGTGTAACTGATCAGTTTAGCTTTGCGGGCTTTCCCTGTAGCGCAACTATAGCCTGCCTGATCCGCATCCATCTGAGCATACCGCCAAGATCATTCCGTTCATTCATCTCCTCGGTACGCCGTATGGCTACGCGCTCGGCTTCCCTACCGAACTGTTCTCTTAGCTGAATGGCAGCACGCCAAATGTCGTGGTCAGGGATTGCCAATTGGGCACCCGTCTGGCGGCGGTGGAACTCGACGATAGACGCGCAAATTCCGAGCTCAGTTTGTCATGAGGATTGTACCCTTATCGGCCTCCGTCACCAAAGCCGTCTACGGTCGTTCGCAATGAGCGGGCATTTTATGTGCCATCCTGAGGGGGAATCCAGCGTTAACCTCTAGGAGGCGAAGCTGGGAGCCGGAACGGCTCGCGCATCGGTGCGGTTGGCGGGTCGCTCAAAGCCTACCGGCGCTTGCTATCCCATCGAAATATTGTGTCGTCGCTTGAGGGCATAGCATAACCAGCGCGCATAAGTCTGGGGGCGATGATGCAAATCACTGCCGCGGTCGTGCCCGCCCGTGGGGCGCCGTTCGCGATCGAGACGTTGGAGCTTGCCTCGCCGCTCGCCGGCGAGGTGTTGGTGCAGATTGTCGCCACCGGCATGTGCCACACCGATCTGCATGCCCGCGACGGCTACTTCCCGTTTGTGCACTACCCGGTTGTTTGCGGTCATGAGGGGGCGGGGATCGTTGTCGATGTCGGTCCCGCGATTAATGACCTCGTTGTCGGCGACCGGGTGGTGGTCTCGTTCCCGTGGTGCGGCGGCTGCGGACCGTGCCGCAGCGGGCACCCGGCTTACTGCATGCAGGCGCGCACCCTCAAATCGAGCGGCAGGCGCGCCGACGGCACCCGCACGATGCACCGGAAATGGCTTCCCGTTCACGCCTGCTTTTTCCAGCAATCCTCGTTCGCGACCTATGCGGTCGCGCCGGCGAGAAGTGTCGTGAGAGTGCGCGACGACGCGCCGCTTCACTTGCTCGGGCCGCTCGGCTGCGGGTTGCAGACCGGGGCTGGCGCGGTGCTCAACGTCATGCAGCCGAAATCTGGGCAGTCCTTTGCCGTTTTCGGCGTCGGCGGGGTTGGGCTCGCCGGGCTCATGGCAGCCAAGATCGCTGGCTGCGATCCCATCATCGCGGTCGACGTATTGCCCGACCGGTTGGCCTTGGCCAAGGAACTCGGGGCGACGCACGCGCTCGATAGCAAGGGCGCCGACACACTCGCCGAGATCCGCCGCATCACCGGCAGCGGGGTGCATTTCAGCCTGGAGACTTCCGCAGTGCCAGCGGTGTTTCGGCTCGCGGCGGACGCATTGCGCGAGATGGGTACCTGCGTGCTGGTCGGCAGTGCCCGCCCGGGCACTGAGGCGAGTTTCGCCATGCCAGTGATCCAGGGTGGGCGGGTGATCCGCGGTGTTGTCCAGGGCGACAGCAAGCCGCGCGAATTCATCCCACGCCTCGTCGACCTGTTTTTGGCGGGACAGTTTCCGCTCGATCAATTCGTGACCGACTACAAACTTGCCGACATCAACCGTGCCGCCGCCGAGGCGACCAGCGGCGTAACGATTAAGCCAGTGCTCGCAATGCCGCACTAGGAGGAACCTCTACAACCGTCAAAAAGCGCCTAACTGTGAGGCTTTCGCGACGCGAATGCGGGGCATTCCGAAGTAATAACCCCGGCGCGGGCCCGTGCGACGGCGGGACATTGAGCGATCATGCGGATCGCGTGGTGCGGATGCCCGAGCGGGGGGCACATGCGCTCCCGCCTCGCCGCTCGCGATAGAGCGTTGACAGATCGGATGGCTGGAACCAGAAAGTAAATGGTCGACTTCGGCTCGACCAGAGAGGATAGATTTACTGCTGGGCTGCCGGATGCGGTCAGAATCGGCCGGGAGCAGTTGATGCCGGAAGCTACGGAAATTATTGACTTGAACGCTGTCCTCGCTCCCATCCCCGGGGATTCACCGGTAGGGAGCGATCTGCGGGAGGACAGGGCGGCTGACTCGCTCTATACGCGGCTTCGCGATGCGCGGGCAGACGCACGCACTGCCGAACGCGCCCAGGACAACGCCGAGGGAGACTACCTGGTGCCGGCCGAATGGCGCACCATTCGGGAGCTTGGGATTGAGGCACTGACGCAACACAGCAAGGACCTTGAAATCGCAGGGTGGCTATCCGAAGCGCTGCTGCGCAGTGATGGACTTCGCGGTCTGATCGCCGGCCTGGAGGCGATGCGGGGGTTGGTGGATCAGTACTGGGAGAACCTTTATCCCGTTGCCGACGAGGACGGCATTGAGACGAAAGTGGCTCCGGTGAGCTCCCTCAACGGTGTGTCTGGCGACGGCACTCTGGTGCAGCCGTTGCGTCGAATTGCTCTGTTTACGCGGCCCGATGGCGAGCCACTGCAATTCTGGCAATACGAGCAATCGGTCGATATGGCCGGAATCGCGGAAGAGGCGAGGCGGAAGCAACGCATCGCCGCCGGTGTCATTCCTTTCGATACCCTCGAAACCGAAGCGCGGCTTCCCGGCGGCGCCGGCCTGGTGGAGGTGGCCCGCGATGCCCGTGCGGCGGGCGAAGCTTGGGCGGCGCTCGCCGCCTCCCTTGATGCACGCGCGGGTGCGGATTCCCCGCCGACATCTCGTATCCGCGAGGTTCTCGAGCTGATCCAGACAGCGGCCGCCCGGTTTGCCGGTCCGGGGGCAATGGAGGCGGCTAATGCGGCTGAGCAACCAGCCGAGGCACAAGCTGAGGCTGCTGCTCCCGCTGCGCCAGACGCCGCCCCGGTCGTCCCCGGAGCGATAGCGACTCGCGCCGACGCATTGCGTTCTTTGACCGCGATTGCCGCCTATTTTCGTCGCACCGAGCCACTTTCGCCTCTCGCCTACACGCTCGAGGAGGTGGTCCGCCGGGCAAGCATGACGTGGCCGCAGTTGCTCGAGGAAATCGTCCCAGACGCGGGAGCGCGAGCCGGGATACTCACCACATTAGGGATCCGTCCGCCGACCGCGTGACCCTGCGAGGCCTTCGCCTTGCACCGCTTGCGTTGGGTTGACGAACCCCGATGTGTAGCCATCAAGCTGTAACGCTAATTTGCTTCGGTTTCTTGCGCTGCTGGTGTAGAACGATAGGGTGTGGCTGCGTGGCCGTAAGCCAGTGGAGCGATGACTAATGGCCGAGAGTATCCATGAAAAATTGAAGCGCGTTCGTCGCCCTCGGGTGCATATCACCTACGAGGTCGAGACCGAAGGCGCGGAGGTTCTGCGGGAACTGCCCTTTGTCGTGGGGATCATGGGCGATTTCTCCGGCGATCCGACGCAGGCTCTGCGTCCGTTGGCGGAACGCAAGTTCATCCAGATCGATCGCGATAATTTCAATGACGTCATGGCACGCATGACGCCCGGATTGAACATCCGCGTCGCCAATAAGCTTGCCGATGATGGCAGCGAAATGGCGGTGCAGCTCAAGTTCGATGCGCTCGAGGATTTTGAGCCGGCGCGCGTCGCCGAGCAGGTGCCGGCTCTGAAAGCGCTTCTCGAGACGCGCAATAAGCTGCGCGATCTCATGAGCAAGGTTGACCGCTCTGAGCAGCTCGAGAACTCTTCTCGAGCAGATTTTGAAGAACGAGAACGAGCTCAAGTCCCTGTCAGGCGAGCTCGGGATCGGCAAGCAGGAGGGCTAAGCCATTTCTGACGCCAAAGTTGCACCCGAAGCAGGCGGCGCAGCGGTAACGACTGCGACCGAAGCCCCTGGACTTCTTGAGCAGGTGGTTTCGGCCACTAAGCAGACTGAGCCGGATCGCGCTCAGGAGCTCGTCAGGACGCTCGTCGAGCAGGCGCTCGCAGGAACGGTCACCTTCGACCGGAACCTGCCGCGGACGATTGATCGGGCGATTGCCGCGCTCGACGCGAAGCTGTCATCTCAGTTGAACGAGATCGTCCATAACCCGCGCTTTCTGCACCTGGAAGGCAGTTGGCGGGGGTTGAATTATCTGGTGATGAACAGCGAGACGGGCACGAGTCTCAAGCTGCGCGTGCTCAATCTCCCCAAGCGCGAGTTGCTGCGCGACTTGACCCGCGCGGTCGAGTTCGACCAGAGCCAGTTGTTCAAGCAGATTTACGAAAACGAGTTCGGTACGCCGGGTGGCGAGCCCTACGGTGCGCTGATCGGCGATTATGAATGGACCTCGCATCCTGACGACATGGAGGCGCTTCGCCTTGTCTCCAACGTCGCTGCGGGTGCCTTCGCGCCGTTCATCTCGGGGGCGGGCGCCGGCATGTTTGGGTTTAAGAATTGGCCCGAACTGTCGAAACCGCGCGATCTTGCGAAGATTTTCGATACGATCGAGTACGCCAAGTGGCGCAGCTTCCGCGAGAGCGAAGACTCGCGGTTCGTCAATCTGGTGCTGCCGCGGGTTGTCGCCCGGCTACCTTACGGGGCCGCGACGAAGCCGATCGACGAGTTCAACTACGAAGAGGCGCCGTTTGATGAGGCGGGTGCCGCTAAGCCGATGGATCACGAGCAATATTGCTGGATGAACGCGGCTTATGTGATGGGCACTAAGCTGACCGATGCCTTTGCGAAAACAGGCTTCTGCACGGCCATCCGCGGGGCGGAAGGCGGCGGCAAGGTCGAGAATCTGCCGTTCCACGTCTTTACCTCCGATGACGGCGATCTCGATGCGAAGTGCCCGACGGAGATCGGCATCACGGACCGCCGGGAATACGAATTGTCGAACCTCGGGTTCCTGCCGCTTTGCCACTACAAGAACACCGATTACGCAGTGTTCTTCGGTGCCCAGAGCACCCAGAAGCCGAAGAAATACGACCGGCCGGAAGCGACCGCGAACGCGGCGATTTCCGCACGGCTTCCGTATCTGATGGCAACCAGCCGCTTTGCCCATTACCTCAAGGTCATGGCGCGCGACAAGATTGGCAGCTTCATGGAAGCCGAGGATTGCGAGCGCTGGCTCAACCGGTGGATCCTGAATTACGTCAACGCAAACGAGAACGCCGGCCAAGACATGAAGGCGCGCTTCCCGCTGCGAGAGGCCCGGGTCGAAGTCAGGGAGATTCCTGGCAGGCCTGGCGCCTACAACGCGATCGCGTATATGCGGCCGTGGCTGCAGATGGAGGAACTGACGACCAGCATGCGCATGGTCGCCCGCATCCCGCAGCTGCAATAGCGCGCTAATCCGGCAGCCGCCGGGCAAGATAGAGGCCCGGATGAACGACGTCATATCTGCTATTGCAAACGAAGGCGTCGTCGAGAAGGTAGAGGCGCCCCTGCGGACGACTGTCCTGGCAGGGGTGTTTTTTGGGTATCGCTATGCGGATGCCGCCGCGCCGGTCGCGGCGTTCCCGACCCTTCCTCCCGCCGAGGCCCTGGCGGCTTGGTTTGGGCAGATTGAGGCGGTACGTCTCGCGGCCGATCCGGAGGCCTGCCGGACCGCCCTAGACCGAGATATTGCGGCGATCGATACGCTGTTGGGAGAGCAGCTCGACGCAATTTTGCATCACCAACGGGTGCAGCAGCTGGAAGGAAGCTGGCGCGGCCTTGCCTGGTTGACCGGCGGGCTCGATCCCGGCCGAAGAGTAAAGGTGAAGGTGTTGAACCTTTCCTGGTCCGACATTTGCCGGGACCTGGACCGTGCCGTCGAATTCGATCAGAGCCAACTCTTCAACAAGGTTTACGAGTCGGAATTCGGCACTCCCGGCGGCGAGCCTTATGGGCTGCTGATGATCGACCACGAGGTCCGCCACCGCCCGGCGGCAGGCGCACCGACCGACGATGTTGCGGCGCTCAATCAACTTGCCGGTATTGCCGCTGCGGCGTTCGCTCCCACCATCTTGTCGGCATCGCCGGCACTGCTGCAGGTCGAAGATTTCAACGACCTCAGCATGGTAACGAACTTGGCGGATCCGTTCCGGGGTCCAGAGTTCGCGCGCTGGCGTACCTTGTCCGCGCGCGAAGATATGCGCTTTGTCGGGATCACGCTGCCGCGCGTGCTCGCCCGGCCGATCTGGGAAGATGATCCCACACGCATCGACGGTTTTCGTTACGCCGAATACGCTCCGACGACCGCGTCTCGGGTCTGGATGAGCGCTGGTTATGCTTTCGCTGCCGTTGTCGCGCGAGCATTCGACAACTTTGCTTGGCCCGCTGATGTGCGAGGTTTCGAGACCGATTACGTTGGGGCCGGGCTCGTCACGGATCTTGCCATCGAGTCCTTCCATACCGATCCGGACCACGTTTGGGTGCGCCCGCCCATTGAGCTTGTGCTGTCGCACCACATAGAGACGGCTCTCGTCAACGCGGGGCTGATGCCACTCTCGATGCTGCCTTTCGGAGAAGAAGCCGTCTTTTCGGCTGCGCGCAGCCTGCAAGCGCCGCAATCCTTTCTTGGTCCCAACGCGGCCGCGGCCGATGCTAATGCGCGTCTATCGGCGCAGTTCAACTCAATGCTTTGCGTCTCTCGGTTTGCGCATTACGTGAAGATAATCGGCCGCGATATGACAGGTTCGTTCAAGACCGCTCAGGAAATTGAGAGACGGGTGCAAGCCTGGTTGACCAGCTACGTCAATGCGAACTTGACCGCGGGTCCGGAGATGCGAGCGCGGTTCCCGCTGGTTGGGGCGAGCATCAATGTCCGCGAGCGGCCGGGCCGCCCGGGCGTATTTGGCGCGGTCATCCACTTGCAGCCGCATTTCCAGCTTGACAATGTGGCCGCAACGTTCCGATTGGTCACCGATATCACCGCGCTTGGCGCGCAGACATGACGAAAGATCATTGATGCCGGATACCCAGGAAACCGCCGGCGCGCTATTCCGCGCGGGAAAGCTCACTGCCGCGATCGAGGCGGCGAATCTCGCGGTCCGCGCCAAGCCCGCGGATTTCCCCGAGCGGCTGCTGCTGGCGGAACTTCTCATCTTTGCCGGGAATCTGCAGCGCGCCGACCTCATTCTTGATGCGGCGGCCAGAACAGACCCGTCGACCGCCGTCGTTGTCGCCGAGTTTCGCCAATTACTGCGGGCCGATATTGCCCGCCGTCAGTGCCTCACCGAAGGGCGGGTGCCCGAATTCCTTGGCGAGCCGACTGCGGCGCAGCGTGCGTCGCTGGCGGCTTTGGTGGCGTTGCGCGGGGGCGATCTTGCCGAGGCTGCGAGCCGCGTCGCCGAGGCAGAGGCGACGCGGCCGCGAGTCGCCGGCACGATGACGCATCAGGGTGGCGAGGTTCCCTTCGACGATCTGCGCGATGTCGACGACGTGTACGCGGGTTTCTTCGAGGTGCTCACCACTACGGGGAAATACTTCTGGATACCGACCGAGCGGGTCGCCTCGATCGAATTTCATCCCCCGCGGCGGCCGCGCGATCTCGCTTGGCGGCGCGCCTCGATGTCGGTGATCGAGGGGCCGGATGGAGAAGTCTATCTGCCGGCGATCTACGCGGCGGCGGAGCCCGCACCCTCCGAGGAAATCGACCTTGGACGCGCCACCGAGTGGCAGGGTGAGGAAGACGCGCTGATCCGCGGCATCGGGCAACGGCTGTTTCTGGTCGGTGACGAGGCGTATGGCATCACCGACCTTTCGGCTCTTCAATTCAAAGCATGAACAGCCGTCTTTCGCGCCGTCCGTCGCAGGATCATGCGCCGCGGGTCCAATTGCCGCTGCTCGATCGCTTGATCGACGACGCTCCGGATGTTCAGCGCGACCCACCGCTGTCTTTTGGCGACGCGGAAACCACGCTGAGAAATAGTGTGCGGCGCGACTTGGAGGCTCTGCTCAACGCGCGTCGCCGGTGGCGCTCGATTTCGCCGGATTACGCGGAACTGCCGACGTCGCTGATCGGATACGGGATCTCGGATTTTGCCTCGGGCGCGTTCAACAGCGCCGAGCAGCGCGATAGGTTGCGAGCGGAGATCGAAGGCGCCATTCGGCAGTTTGAGCCGCGCCTGACCGGCGTGCGCGTATCGCTCGTCGAGCGGAACAACAACCTCGATTCGACGCTGCGGCTGCAGATCGAGGGCATGTTGCGGACCGAGCCGGCACCCGAACCAATTGCGTTCGAAACCCTCGTCAACTCCGCGACAACCGCGGTGACGGTCAAGGCCGACAGCGAAAAGCCAGCAGCGGCGACTGACGATGTCTGACGCGCTGCTGCCCTACTACGACCGCGAACTGAACGCGCTTCGGCGGCTGACTGCGGAATTTGCCGCCGCGCACCCGAAGATCGCGGGCCGGCTCCGCCTGACCGCCGACACTGTCGACGATCCCCATGTGGCGCGCTTGCTGGAGGGCGTCGCGTTCTTGGCGGCGCGCGTCCATCACCGTTTGGACGACGAATTCCCGGAGCTTACGGATGCATTGCTCGGGGTCCTCTATCCCCATTATCTGGCGCCGTTCCCCTCGGCTGCGATAACCCAGTTCGTGCCGCAGCCCGATTTGGCGGCGGCGCTGAGGCTGCCCGCGCACATCGCGCTCGACGCTGAACCGGTGCATGGCGAGATTTGCCGCTTCCGCACGGTCTGGCCGGTAACCTTGTGGCCGATTGAGATCGAGCAGGTTCGGCTGTCGGGCTTGCCGCTCGTGGCCCCGCCCAATCCGCTAGCCCCAGGTGCTGTCGCGGTTCTCAGGATAACGCTCAAATGCAATTCGGCCGAGGGCACCTTTACCCAACTCGGGCTCGACCGCCTGCGGTTCTTTCTGCGCGGTGCGGCCAACGTGACATTGCCCCTCTACGAATTGCTTTGCGCGCATACGGTGTCGGTCGCCTATGCTGACAGCGCCTCAGACTCGGCTGCGGTCATTCTTCCAGCCGACGCCATACAGCCGGCTGGGTTCGGCCCGGAGGAATCACTCCTGCCTTGGCCGGCTCGGAGCTTTTCCGGGTTTCGCTTGCTGAGCGAGTATTTCGCCTTCCCGGAAAAGTTTTTGTTCATCGACCTCGACCGGATCGATGCGAAGACCCTGTTGTCTGGCGGCAACCGGATGGAGATCTTTATCTATCTCGACCGAACCGTTTCGGAACTGGAGCGGTCGGTGAGCACTGATGTGATCGCGCTCGGCTGCACCCCAATCGTCAATTTGTTTTCGCAGCGGTGCGAGCCGATCCAGCTGACCCATACCGAGACTGAATATCGTGTCGTGCCCGACTCCCGCCGGCCGGGAACAACGGAAGTCTGGCAGGTCGAAAGGGTTCGCGAATCCCGCTCGGACGGCAGCGTGCGGTCGTGGCAGCCCTTCTATCGGTTGACCCATGGCGACCCCGAGGCCGAAACGCCCAGTGCCTTTTACTATCCGGTACGGCGTCAAACCACGGCGCCGCTTTCCGGGACTGAAGTGTTTGTCGCGCCGCACGACCCCGATTTTGATCCTGACTCCAGCACGCCTGGCGTTCTGTCGATTGACGCCCTGTGCCTCAACCGCGATCTGCCCGCCGATCTACCCTTTGGTGGCGGACACCCGGAGCTGCGGTTCGTCGAGCCGACCGCCGGGGTCACTCAAATCAATTGCGTTACGGCGCCATCGCAGCCGCTTCGGCCACCACTGCGCGAGCAGCGGTTTTGGCGGCTCGTCTCGCATTTGTCGCTGGGTCACCTGTCAGTGGTCGGTGGAGAAGCGGCGGCGACAGCGCTTCGCGAAGTGCTGCGTCTATACGATCTGCGCAACTCCAGCGAGACACGGGCGACGATCAACTCGCTGGTCAGTGTCACGTCCAGGCCAGGAACCGCGCGCGCTCCCGGCGGCAAGGGCGCCTTCTGCCGCGGGCTCGACGTGACGCTTGAGTTCGAACCCATCGCCTGGGAAACTTCCGGCCTCTATCTTTTGGCATCGGTTCTCGACCGCTTTCTCGCGCTGCATGCGACGGTCAATTCCTTTGTGCGCACGCGCGCAGCCCCCAGGGGTCGCGCCGGCCGCGGGCACGTCTGGCCAGCGCGAGCGGGCATGCGCGTTCTTCTCTAGCCGCAAAAGCTGACTGGCGATGAGCGAACCCGCTCTTGAGGTCATCGCGCCTCCGCCCGAGCCGAAGAGCTCCACTGCGGTGCCGGTGCGGCCATCGCGGCCGCGTTCGGCTTATGCACGGCTGCTTGCCGAGCCGCGGCGGTTCCGCTTCGACGCGGCTCTTCGAGTGCTGGCGCGGGTGATGAAGACCAGCGATATGACTGAAGCCGCCCGGTTTCGCACCGCGCCGGGGGTTGACTATGCGGCGGCGGACATCACCGCGATTGAGCCACCGGAGGGTGGTAGGCCGGCCAAGGTGACAACTCCCGTCATCACATTGACCGGCCCGACCGGTGTGCTGCCGCAGCTTTACACCGAAGTACTCACGACGACACTGCGCAATCGGTCGCGCGCCCTCTACGATTTTCTCGACACGCTGTCGCAAAGGACCGTGGCGTTCTTCGCGCAGGCGGGTCTCAAGTATCGCATCAACCGTGTCGCCGAAAGTATTCCGCCGGATGCGCCGCGGAACCAGGACCCGGTAGCGCGTGCGCTATTGGCGTTCACCGGTTACGCAACTCCCAAGCTAACCCCGCGCCTCGCGGTCGGGACGGAGCCGCTGCTCCATTACTCGGGCTTTTTTGCCGGTCACCCGCGCTCGGCTGAAAGGCTGCGTGCTTTGACCTCGGATTGGCTTGGCCGGAACGTGGAGGTCGTGCAGTTCGTCGGGGCATGGCTACCGCTGGCGCCCGACCAGCGGAGCTGCTTCGCGGTTGGGCGCCGCCCGGGCGCCTGGAACCGCCTGGGGATGGACGCCGCAATCGGAGTGCGCGCGTGGGACCCGCAGGCGCGCATCATTCTGCGGATCGGTCCCCTCGATCTCACCGGTTTTGCGGCGTTGATGCCCGACCGCCCTGGGCTGCAGAAACTCGTCTCGCTGGTGCGGGCCTATCTCGGCTTCGAGATCGGCTTCGCGGTTAACCCGGTTCTCGCCGGACCGGAAATCCCGTCGCTGAAACTCGGCCCCGATGCAGATCCGCCGCCGCGCCTGGGCTGGAATACGTGGGTCCCGGCACCGCCGTCGCCGGTCGGCGGCCTCATTCCGGCCGACGCCTATGACGCCGTGTTCGAGGCGGAGGTTGTGGAAGGACAACTCACAAGGCCGGCAACCCAATGAGCCGCGGCCAGAATGACTGGGGCGAGGGCTATGTCACCGACGTGGCGTATACGCCGGGGTATTATCTTCATCAGTCTCCTTTGCACCTGCAGCTCGCCTGCCTCTTGGGTGGTGTCGCCGGTATCGACATCAACCCCGAGACGCCGCTTACATACCTTGAACTTGGCTGCGGTCTCGGCTTTGGCGCGCTGGTCCTCGCCGCGTCCAATCCGGCTTGGCGCGTCACCGGGATCGATTTTCACCCGGCGCACATCGCGATGGCGCGCGAACTCGCGGCGGAGGCGGGTATCGCCAACGCCAGTTTCATCGAAGCGGACCTCGCAACGCTGGCAAACGATCCGTTAGCTCATGACATCCCGCCGGCTGATGTCGCCACGATGCACGGTTTGTGGAGTTGGGTCGCCGATCCAGTTCGCGACGGCATCATTACCCTCCTCGGCAGCAAGGTCAGGCCCGGCGGCGTCGTTCAGGTGAGCTACAACTCGCTGCCGGGATGGCAAAGCGCATTGGGTCTGCAACGGGTCATGCGTGAGGCCGGCCAGCGCCTTGCGACGCGGAGCGACCTGCAGGCCACGAAGGGAGCCGAAATCGTGACCGCGCTCGCCGACGCGAAGGCGGTTCACCTGCAGGGGGGGTTTTTGAAGCGGCTGCTGGAGCATTTTGGCCCACGCGACAGCTCGTATCTGGCGCATGAATACATGACCGCAACCTGGCGGCCATGCTTTCACGCGGATGTCGTGGCCTCGCTTGCAGCGGCCAAGCTGAGTTGGGTTGCTTCGGCTCACCTTCTGGAGAATTTTCCATCCCTTGTGCTCGATGAGGAGGTACGCGGAATTGTCGAGCGCTTCGATGACGCGGTGATGCGAGAATTGATCAAGGATATGTGCATCAACCGATCGCTGCGGCAGGACGTCTTTGTTCGCGGTGCACGGCGGCTGAGCGACGCCGAGCGTGACACGGCGCTATCCGATGTCATGTTGGCGCTGCTCCGGTCACCGGAGAAGGTCGAGTGGACAGTCGACGTTCCAAGCGGGCAGGCCAACCTGGAGCGCACCTTCTTTGGCCCGATTGTCGAAAGGCTTGCACGGGGTCCGTGTCGGGTCGGCGACCTGATGCACCTTCCGGGCTTGGAGAGACGGGGCAACCCGGCAGAAATTGTTGGCATGCTCGTCGGCAGCAACCAGGCGATGCGGGTGCTCGCGCCTGGAAACGAACCCGATCTGCGCGTGCGTCGATTGAACGCGGCGGCGGCGCGCCGGTTCGTTCGGCCGGATAATTTTAGCCGGGGTATGGCACTGGCAAGTTCGGGTTCAGGCGCGCCGCTTTCCTGCCCGATGCTCGATCTCTTTGTCGCCAGCCGTCTGCAGGAAAATCAGCCCTGCGATGCCGAGGCATGGGCCGGGGAACTCGGCGCCGGTCAGCCGGAGGCCGAGCGGCAACGCCTGCGGGAGTTCATCGACATGCTGGTGACGGAAAGGACGCCGGTGTGGCGCCATGTCGGAGTCCTGCCACCGGCGTCGAGCGTGTGACGCGGCAAGACCCGTGCTATAAATCAGGGGAACCCGCTAACCTTGCTTTGGGTGTGGCAGTGGTGACGCGGCGAGCTTGGCGCGCCACGACGACGGAAGGTGCTGTGAGCCTCACCATGTGCATCGCGAGTTTGCGCTATGGATGAGCGGCGGCCATCGCGATTTCCGACACCGCCTCCCGAGGACAGGACGATCATTGGCAGTCGGCCGCGACCGTCTGTCCCTGGCCCCGGAACTGTGCTCGGGCATACCTACCGCATCGAAGCTCGTCTTGCTGGATCGAGCATGGGCGACACGTACCGCGCGCGTCATGTCGAGCTGGGCACCACCCACGCCGTCAAGATCATCCCGACGGCCGTCGCCAACAATTCGAACTTGATCGAGCTCCTTGTCGGCGAGGTGCGCAAGCTCAGCGGCATCCATGATGACGCGATCATCAACTACGAGGGGCTGCTGCGCGACGAGCAGGGTCTGCGCTTTCTCGTCATGGAGTACGTCGAGGGCGAGACGCTGCAGGCGATACTGGCGCGTCGCCGGCTCGAGCCAAGCGAGGTCCAGCGCCTGTTCGAGCGCTTAGGGCGGGGCCTCGCCGCGGTGCATGCGAGGGGCATCATTCACCGCAACATTTCTCCGGAAGACATCGTCCTGCCGGACGGTGACGTCAATCGCGCGAAGCTGATCGACTTCGGGATCGCCCAGTCAATGGATCCGGGAGACGCGACGCTGATTGGCGTGGACTCCCTCGCCAAGCATGCCTATGCCGCGCCCGAGCAGCTCGGTCTGTTCGGCGGGAGCGTCAATTCCCGCTCCGATATCTACAGCCTTGGCCTCGTCCTCGCCGCGGCGGCGATTGGTTTCGGCAAGACGCTCGACATGGGCAGCAATCCCGGAGCGATGATCGCCGCCCGCCAGCGTGTACCCGATCTCTCGGCGGTGCCTGCGCAACTGCGCCCGATCATTGCCCCGATGCTGGAGCCGCGGCCGGAAGCCCGCCCGCCGTCGCTGCAAGCAATTCTCGACGGTGGCAAAACGCCGCCCGGGCCCGCCCCCAAAGCGGAAGCTTCGCGTTGGGGCATCGTTGCCATCGCGGTCGGCGCCGCCGCGGTTATCGCGCTGATCGTCGGGTTCGGCGCGGTGCGGTTCTGGACGCCACCGCCGTCGCGCGATGAAATCAAGGCGAATCTCGGCACCGTGACCGCCGGGTATCAGTGTGCGGCGTTGGATTTCGCGGTCGCGGCGGACCGCTCCACCCGCGTTTCCGGCCATGTCGCCAGCCAGGAAGATCTCGACAAGCTCAATCGCGACGTCGCCGCGATCCGCGGCATCGGCCCGGTTAAGTTCGAGGTGGATTTGATGGAGCGACCGCACTGCGAGGTCGCCGCGGCGCTGGCGCCGCTCATCGGCCGGCAGCGGCTCGCTCCCAGCCTCGGCTTTGTCGCGAAAACAAATGAGGCGCACCTGGGCGATCGCCTGTCGCTCGATATACGTGCCCCGGGGTTCGATGGTTATATCTATATCGATTACTTTGATCGCGGCGGCCAAGTTCTGCATCTATACCCGAACAACCGCGACTTCTTCAATCTCCGTCCGGAACGTAATCACTTCGTGGTCTTCAAGCCGCCGCTGACCAGTTGCTGGGCCTTCAACGGCAGTGTCGGGCAGGAATTGATCACCCTCATTGCCACGACCAAGCCGCTGTTTCCGGCCCCGCGGCCGGAAATCGAGAGTATCGGCGATTACATTGCCAGTCTGTCGCCGATCATTCACGCTTTGCCTCAGGAAGATGGCGCCGCAGCGATACTGCAGTTCAACCTTGGCGCTGCTGCTCCCTGGTCGACAGAGGCGACCGCTTGCCCGACCGGTTAATCTGGAGCGGATGGTGACGACGCCGATCGGCGCCCCGCTCTCGGGTGACCGCTTCACATGGATCCTGGCGGCCGTTTTGGCCTTGCTCCTGGCTTCAAGCCCGACCGTGGCCCGCGGCGACGTCGCGATGGGGCAGCAGGCTTTCGACAAGGGCGACTACGCACGCGCCATGTCGGAGTGGCAGAGCGCCGCCGACAAGGGGGATGCCGAGGGGCAGTTGGGGCTGGGCAAGCTCTATGAGTTCGGTCTGGGCGATTTGGCGCAGAATTACAAGCGCGCCGACTTCTGGTACCGCAAGGCAGCCGACCAAAACAATGCCGAAGCGCAATACCGGCTCGCGTTGATTTGGGCCGTTGGCGGTGATGATTTCCCGCCCGACCTTGGCCGAGGCCTACAAATGGCTTGTCCTCGCAAGCGAGAGCAAGGGCGTCTGGGGCACGCGCGCGACCGAGATCAAGCCGCAATTCGACCGGCTGGTCGGGCCGCCGACCAGGCCAAGGGAAAAAAGCTCGCGGCCGATTGGAAGGAGGAGCACGCGAAGCCCAGCGCGCCCAGCGTCACCGTGCAAGTCCCGCGGCCGGCCGCGCCGAGCCCCGGCGCCCTTGCCCCGGCGACCGGTATCTGCCGGATGGCCGTTCCCGAGGACTTCCTTGCCTGTGGCCTTTCCGTCTTTCCCCGGCGCACAGCCGCGCAGCGTTGGTCCCGCCGGTGCCCACCCGAATGACCTGAACGCGCCAAGCACCGCTTCGCCACCGCCTCCAGGGCCGACCGCTCCGCCGCCGGCTGCTCCAGCGCCCGAGCCCGGCACCGATCGATCAACTCAACAAGGCGCTGGCGCAGATCGATTGCGCTGCGCTCCGTTCGCGGCTGTCGCCGCAGGGCGTTCCGGCGGTTTCGGGCACTGTCCCCGACGAGCAGCAAAAGGCCCAGGTGGCCCAGCTTGTCGCGCGGCTCTTTCCCAATAGCCGGCCCGAGATAACTCTTGAGATGTAGCGCCGCCACTTTGCCGCTCGCTTATCGCGCTCAACGCGATACGGCTCGCCGGACTGCTCACCGATGGCAATCTCGGCCTTCAACTCGCCAACGGAGCGACGCAACTGCACGAGGGCGACCTGATCCAAGTTAGGTGCGCGGCGCCGGCTTATCCGGTCAATTTGCGGATCGATTATTTCTCGATCGGCGGCCAGGTCTTGCATTTATGGCCGAACAACGACGAGGAACGCGGTCAGCCCTGTCGCGGGCCAGACCCGCATTTTCGGTCAGCCTGGTGCGCATAAGGTATGGGCCGCCGGCGGTGCGCCGTTCGGCACTGAATTCATCTCGGTGATCGCGACACCGGCGGCGCTCGATTTTGGTGCGGCGCGCCGTCCCGTCGAGCCAGCCGCGGACTATTTGCGCGATCTCCGGACCGCGCTCGGCCGGACCGCTGCGCTCCGCGAGCACGCCCAACATCGCCGCGGTGCTGATGGTTCACACCAGTGCCCATTGACAATCGACCCCCGGTTGATCAGCTATCAGCGATCGATTTGATGTCGACTGCTTTTGTGAGGGACGGAAACTAGTGATTGGATCGCGCAGCTCCTCTTGGGCCCGGCTGCCGCGGCGGTCGCTCTGCGCCGCCGCCTGTTTGGGCCGATGAACGGGTTTCCGCAAACGCGCGCGGTCGATATCATTTCGTCACACACTGAATGAAAAATACAAAGGCTACTACTACTGGGACGGCAGTTACATTCATGCCGGCAGTCCAGCAATTCTCTTGGGTTTGCCGCGATTATCGGGCTGAATCAGTGGAAATGGCTCAATCCTTGGCTGATGGACCTGCTGTTTCTCCTGCACTGGAAGTATCGCCAAGACGCCAATTACAAATATGGAGCGGCTATCGTACCCCGGAGACCAACGCGCAACTTGAAGGAGCGGCGCTAAATTCACAGCACATTCCGCGCAAACGCGCTGGACATCGTTATTCCGGACCTCGATGCGGATGCGATCGCCGGCAGTTTCAAACGTTACTCTCGGCGGCGTGAAGGCGGAGTTGGCATGTATCCCGGACGCGGCTTTACCCACATGGATTTCGGTCCGGCTCCGCAACTGGGTCGGCTGAAGTCGCAGCGACGGTAAATCCCGGAATTCCATGATGTGCGCGACGGATCCTAGCCAGGCGGATTTGTTGAAATCGTCCTGGACAACTCCTTGGTTAGAAACCTATTTTTGCGCCGGTCGCGCGAGGTGTCTTCGGACTTGCCGGAGCGGTGCGCAATTACAGGAAGCAGCCAATGGCCGCGATTGACCTGAAATCGCTGGTGGGTCGGCTGAACGAACCTTGCCGTCGCGCGCTTGAGGCGGCCGCGGGGCTGACCCTGTCGCGCACGCACTACAACGTCGAGATCGAGCACTGGCTGTTGAAGCTGGTCGACATCACCGACGGCGACATGGTGGCCATCTTGCGCCATTACGAGATCGACGAGGGGCGTTTCGGGCCGATCTCAATCGCTCGCTCGACCGCATGAAGACCGGCAATTCGCGCGCGCCGAGCCTCGCCCCGGATATTGTCGAGCTGGTCAAGCAGCCTGGCTGATGGCGTCGCTCGAGCATCACCTTCCTCAGGTGCGCTCGGGCCATTTGATCTGGGCGCTTCTTGCCGACGAGACGCTCGGGCGGCGCGCCCGCGAGGCGTCGGGCCAGTTGCTGCGGATCCCGCCCGACACGTTGAAGAGCGATTTTGCCGCCGTGACCGGCGGTAGCAGCGAAGCGCAGTCTGCCGTCGCTGCCGATACGTCGGAACCTGGTTCCGCCAGCGATGGCGCGACCGTCTCGGCCAAGTCGGGTGCGCTGGATCAGTTCACGATCGATCTCACGGCGCAGGCGAGGGCGGGCAAGATCGACCCGATCCTCGGCCGCGACAGCGAAATCCGCCAGGTCATCGACATCCTGACGCGGCGCCGGCAGAACAACCCGATCCTCACCGGCGAGGCCGGGGTCGGCAAGACCGCGGTGGTCGAAGGCTTCGCGGTGCGCATCGCCGACGGGCGACGTGCCGCCGGCGTTGCGCGATGTCTCCGTGCGCACGCTCGATCTCGGGCTGCTGCAGGCGGGCGCCGGCGTGAAGGGCGAGTTCGAGAACCGGCTTGAAATCGGTCATCGACGAGGTGAAGGCGTCAGCCCCAAGCCGATCATCCTGTTCATCGACGAGGCGCACACGCTGATCGGCGCCGGCGGCTCGGCCGGGCAGGGCGATGCGGCCAACCTGCTGAAGCCGGCGCTGGCGCGCGGCGAGCTGCGCACCATCGCCGCGACGACCTGGGCCGAATACAAGAAATATTTCGAGAAGGACGCCGCGCTGACCCGCCGCTTCCAGGTGGTCAAGGTCGAGGAGCCGGCGGAACCGGTGGCCATCGCCATGGTGCGCGGCCTGCGTCGATACGCTGGAGAAGCCACCACAAGGTCCGCATCCTCGACGAGGCGGTCGGCGAGGCGGTGCGGCTGTCGGCGCGCTACATCCCGGGCCGCCAGCTGCCCGACAAGGCGGTGTCAGCCTGATCGACACCGCCTGCGCCCGGGTGGCGATGAGCCAGGGCGCCATTCCGGCGGCAATCGAGGACCGGCAGCGCCGCATGGCTGCTGATCGACACCGAGGTGGCGATCCTCGATCGCGAAGCGGCGACCGGCTCGGATCACCACAAGCGGCGCGACGAACTGGTCGAGGAACGCGCGACGGCCGAGGCAGAGCTCGAAACGCTCGAAGAGCGCTGGGAGAAGGAAAAGGAGCTCGCGGCGAAGATCACCGCCGAGCGCGCGATCGATCGAGACGCCGGACAATGGCGAGGACAAGGATGCCGCTCGCGCCGCGCCTCGCCGAAGTGACCGCGCCAGACTGCGCGAGGCTGCAGGGCGAACGGCCGCTGATCTTCCCGGTGGTCGACGCACAGGCGGTGGCCGAGGTCGTCGCGGGCTGGACCGGCATTCCGGCCGGCCGCATGCAGTCCAACGAAATCCGCACCGTGCTCAACCTGAAGGAGGCCATGGAAAAGCGCATCGTCGGCCAGCCGCACGCGCTGGACGCGGTCGCCAAGGCGATCCGCACGTCGCGCGCCGGGCTCACCGATCCGCGCAAGCCGATCGGCGTGTTCCTGATGGTCGGCACGTCGGGTACGGCAAGACCGAGACGGCGCTGACCTGGCCGATCTGCTCTATGGCGGCGAGCAGAACATGACCGTCATCAACATGAGCGAGTTCAAGGAAGAGCATAAGGTCAGCCTGCTGATGGGCAGCCCGCCCGGCTATGTCGGCTATGGCGAGGGCGGCGTGCTGACCGAGGCGGTGCGCCGGCGGCCCGTATTCGGTCATCCTGCTCGACGAGATGGAGAAGGCGCATCCCGGCGTGCAGGACATCTTCTTCCAGGTGTTCGACAAGGGCAAGATGAAGGACGGCGAAGGTCGCGACATCGACTTCAAGAACACCGTCATCATCATGACGTCGAACGCCGGCACCGATCTGATCGAGAAGCTGTTCGCCGATCCGGAAACAGCCCCGGACGCGGCCGCGCTCGCCGAAGCGCTGATGCCGGAACTGATGAAGTCCTTCAAGCCGGCGTTCCTCGGCCGAGTGACGCTGGTGCCGTATTTCCCGCTGTCGGATGCCGTCATCCGGCAGATCGTGTCGCTGCAACTCGGACGAGTCAGCGCGCGCGTTCAAGAATCGTACGGCGCGTCGTTCGAGTACGACCCTGAACTGGTCGAAACGATCGCGGCGCGCTGTACAGAAACGTCATCGGGGGCTCGGAACATCGAAAAGATCATCTCAGGGACGCTTTTGCCCGAGCTTTCAGCAGAGGCATTGGCACGTCTCGGAGCAGGTCAGCAAATCAGCCGCGTCTCGGTCGGGCTTAGCTCGTCTGGCTCGTTGAGCTACGCGGTTGAATGACTTAATCAACCCATCGGCAACAGGAGTTCACCATGGCAATTTACATGAATTGGGACGGCGTACCCGGTGATGTAACGACCCAAGGTTTTGAGAAATGGGTCGAACTCTCCAGCTTTCAGTGGGGTATCGGCCGCGGGGTCGGCTCGGCAATGAGCGGTCAGGCCTCACGCGAGTCCAGCATTCCGAGCGTGAGCGAAGTCGTCGTGACCAAAACCATGGATTCGTCCTCTCCAGGGTTGTGGACGGACTCGGTGGCCGGGCAGCTGAACACCACGGTCAAGATCGCCTTCACGACCACGTCAAAAGGCGCTACCACCCAGTTCCTGCTCTATGAGCTGGAGAACACCGGGCTCAGCGGCTACTCGATTAGCAGTGGCGGCGACATGCCGAGCGAATCGCTCAGCCTGAATTTCACCAAGGTCACGTGGACGTTTACCTCGCTGGATCCGGCTCTCGCTGGCAGCCCGAAATCCCAATTCTACGACCTGACCAAGGCGATATCCGGTTAAGGTAGATCGGAAGGAGGGAGCGGCGGTTACCACCACTGTTCGGATGGTGTGAGCCGCCGCTGCTTTTCTGCCTGTCGATGGCTAGAGCGCCATCCGCTGAGATTGAAACACGGTTCGTCACCCCCGCGGCAGCGTGGGGTCCAGGGTCCGCTGTTCCGTCGCTTGCCCTGGATTCCAGGCCTTCGCGGGAATGACGATTCAAATCGATCGGGTCATGCTTTAGGCAGAGAGAACGTCGACTACGACGGCGGTAATATTGTCGTCGGCTTGCCCTTCGAGGGCGGCGGTAATCATCTGCGATGCCAACGCTTCGTCGCCGCCCGACATCAGGCGGGTGATCTCGTGTTCGGCCAACGTCTTGGACACGCCGTCGCTGCATAGCAGGAAGCGATCGCCGCTGCGCAACCGATCGGTGATCTTGTCGAGATCGACGATCTCGCTTTGGGCGCCCAGCGCGCGCGTAATGACGTTGGCGCGCGGGTGATGTGTGGCCTCGAGAGGAGTGATCGCGCCGGCGTCGACCAACTCTTGAACGAAACTGTGATCGTGACTGACTTGGGTCAGTATGCCGCCACGCAAGAGATAGGCTCGCGAGTCTCCGGCCCATAAGCACGCATAGTGCTCGCCGCGCGCGATCAACACGACGACGGTGCTGGCGAGGATGTCGGTGCCGCCGCGCCGCATCGCTTCTTCTTGTAGTCGCTTGTGGGCGCGGTCCATGCGCAGGCGCACCTCGGACAACAGTTCGGCGCTGCCGAGCCCTGCGGGTACCGCGCGCAGCGCGTCGGCGACGATGGTCGAGGCGACATCGCCAGCCTGGTGCCCGCCTGCGCCGTCCGCCACCGCCCACAAGCCGAGGTCGGGCCGGTTGACGAAGCGATCCTCGTTATGGTCCCGCACCGCACCCGAATGGCTCGCCGCCGAGGAATAAAAGCGGCCGGCGGCCATCGCGCTGCGTTCGATCGGATCGACGGCGGTCATGCGCAGCCAGCTCCATCGGTTAGCGCCGTCGCGGCGCTCGCATCAAGCATCTTAGCGAAGGTCGGATCGTCCGGCAGCGCTTGGCTGGTAAAGACCCAGCGCGGAACGCGCGGCGATCCTTCCGTCCACCAAAGTGCGCTCCCGCCCGGATAATCCGCGGGGTCGATCCCGGGATCGCTCTCAGGAGCCTCGGCTGCCGCAAGCACCCGGTCGGTGAGGGCATCGGGCGCCAGACCGCTCTCCACCGCGGCGAGCCCGGCCTGCTCCACCGCGAACAGGAAGCCCCCGTTGCTGCGCGCCATGTCGCGTGCGTCTCCGGCGGGGGCGACCGCGGCGAGCGTCAGTGGGAAATGGCGGCCAACGCGATCGATGCTCGGCATCCAGAGACCCAGCACCGCGTCCGGACCACAGATACCCGGCGCCAGAGCAAACGACCAGATCGGCGCCTCCAGCCACGCCGCCAGCCAGGCGTCTTCGCCCAGCTCAGCACGGCTTGCGGCCATTCCCTGCTGTAGCCAGCGGTCCCACGGATCGACGAACGCGTGCGGCAGGCCGCTGCGAACAAAATCGCCGCGTGCCGGGATCTTGCCGTAGAAACCCAGCGTGCAGTCGCGGAGGGACGCGCTCAGTATCCCGGCGCCTAGAGGTTCGGGCATCGAAAGTCCTTTAGCACACCCGATGCAAATGGATTTAGCACCGACCCGGCGCGCACTACGAAGGTCGCCTGGTGGCCGCTGCTATTGAAGGTCAGACGGTAGCGGTCGACGGAGCCGGCCTGCTCGATACTGCCCTGATCGAACAGACGGAAGAGCGCCCAGGGGCCCGAGGCTTGCAGGTCCCCCGTGCCGCCGGCAGGTGCCGGATCGAAGGACAGGTGTGCGTTGGTCATGCCGTTCGCGCCCGGCCAGGTAATTTGAGTGGACTGAGCCTGGCTGCCGTTGGTGAAGGTGATATTGGTCCCACCCAGGCTGAGTGTGACCTGCTTGGCGGCAGCATCGGCCGAGACTGGGGTCACGTCGAAGCGCACCGAGGGGGTGTTTCCACCAGCCCCAAAGAAAATGTCGCGAATAACCGCGGCGCGCTGAAACTGCGCGAGATCGCCGGGCGAAATCGGCGCGGGTACGCCGTCCACTGGTTGACCCTTCCACACCGACCCGCTGGTATCGACGTAGGGGCGAAGCTGCGTATTGAAGAAGCCGTCCAGGAGGCCGCCTGGCGCAAAGAGCTTGGCAAAATCGTCCAGTGGAATCTCGTTGCTCGAGCCGGCGGTAAATGGATATCGGCCGGCCACCGCCTGGCGGCACAGGCTGGCGGGCCCGCCGCTCGCGTTGTAGGCCTTCTTCACCTGGTCGACTGTGCTACCGGTGCGCAGCACCGTGGCGCTCGCCGCCATCGCCTCTAGCCAGCGCGCGACCGGTTCCGGCGCGGCCTTGGCCTCGGCGTGGAGCAGGGTGACCGGGTCGTCACCGGTCGCCGCGGCTGCGGGTGGCGCGCTGGGCGAGGCTAGAGCAATCTGCGAAATCTGTTGGCGCAAGCTGTCGATCGCCTTCAACGCCAGATCGAGCGGCGCGCCGGTGCCGGCGCCCACATAATCGCGCAGGGCCTGATAGCGGTCGTCGATCTCCTTGCCAGGGACCTCGGCGGCGGGAGTGCCGGCGGGAGCGGAAAGCAGACCTTTCAACTGCGCTACTGATCCCGGTGTCGCGGGCGGCGTGGCGGCAGGTTTGTCGGTAGCAGCGGGCGGCGCCGGCGGCGGTTTCGTGAGGTTGAGCTCGCGCGAGACGGCGACGAGCAGATTGCGGATCGGCGACTGGGGTGAACCGAGGATATACAGATCTTGGGCGGCTTGTTGCGGATTACGCAGCGGGACGATCGCCAGATCGGCGAGCAACGCGTCCCACTGTTTGGCGTAATCGGTCTCGTAGAGGGCGATGACGTCGTGCTCGATCTGTCGGCTCTCGGCGCTATCGGGTGTCAGCGCGGAGGCGGTCCCCAGCACCCAGCTCTCATTGGCGACTTCTTTCGTCACGTTGCCGAGCGCCGGCAACAATACATGATAGAATCCATCGATCGTATAGAAGCCTGGAATTCCCTCGGTCAGCGGTTTGCCGGAAGCCCGCACGAAGACCCGGACGCCAGCGCCGCCCAGGGCGTCCGCTGGGCGCCACATCGGGACAGACTGCGCCGCGGTCGATGGGACGATCCGCGAGTAGACCCGATTGGCGACCGGCACCCGGCTGAACGTGGTGCGAGCCACCGCGACCAACTGGTTGTCGAGCTCTATCTTGGGCAGCGGGTTCTTCAACAACGCATCGAGATGCGCGGCAAGCGAGTCGCGACTCGGCGCCATCGCGGGCCCGGGATATGCCGCCTGCCAATCGAGCGACATCCACGCGCGCACCAGATCGCGGTCGAGGGGGCCAGCGCCGCCGAGCATCAGATAAACCCGGGTCGCCTCGTAAAGAAAATCCGGCTGGTTGAGGTTGCTGTGCATCTGGGTTTCGAGGCGCCACAGCAACCGCGGCAACAGCACCCGTTCGAGCGCGTGCCGATAGATGGTTTTTGCCCCCGCGGCGAGCTTTGCATCCTGAGACAGGAAGAAGGTCGAGCTCGCTGCGGTCTGATCGTAGCCATGCGGCAGTGCGCGGGCCTGATCGAGCAAGGGTAGAATTCGCGGCAAGTCGGCGTCGGTTACCGGGTCCAGCGGCAAATTGCCCGCGGTCCGCTCGTAGGCGGCAAGCGCCGCCGCCATTTCGTCTATCGCTTGCTGATTGACGTTGCGGTCGTGCCAAAGCAACCCGATCCCACACAGCAGGATAACCGCCACCAGCCCGAATACGCCGCCGCGCAGCAGCATCCGGCGCCGGTACGCGCCTGGCCGCTCCGAGACCAGCATCGCCTCGCCGAACACCACGTCCTTGACGAGACGCCCGAGGAAATAGCTGCGGCCCTGTTCGGGCCGCAGGCTCGTCGCCCGGCGCTGATCGATCCCGAACGACCGCGCGAGTAGGTCGGTGAGCCGGTCGATCGGCGTTCCCTGTTGGGTTCCCGAGGTGAAATAAAAGCCGCGCAACATCGGTGCCGGATCGAGCCGCGAGCCGCCGAATGCCTCTTGCAGAAATTCGGCGAGCGCCGGTTCGAGGCTCGCTATCTGCGGCGGAAAACCGGCGATCTGAACCCGCCGGTCAGGGCTGCGTTCGGCCTGTAGACGGTCGATCAGCCGCTCGTTGAGGCGCTCGATCAGCAGTCCGAACTCGCCACCGAAGCCGCCTACGGGGCCAGCGTCGCTGGCGCCGAGCGCGAAGGTGGCGCCCCACACCTGGGCTCGCCTGTCGCGGTCAAGATCGTCGAAAAACTCGGTGAACCCGGAGATCAGATCAGCTTTGGTGAAGACCGCGTAGATCGGAAGCCGAACCGAGAGCTTGTCTTCGAGTTCCTTGATCCGCCGCCGGATCGCGCGCGCGTGCGCGAGGCGCTCGCCCTGCGCCGCCCAGCCAATATCGTTCAGCGCGATGGCCACGATCACCCCGTTGAGCGGCTGCCGTGCCCGCGTGCGTTTGAGGAGATCGAGAAAGGCGTCCCAACCCGCTTTGTCGACCGTCGCGTCGGAATCCTGCGTCGTGTAGCGGCCGGCGGTGTCGATCAACACTGCGTCTTCGGTGAACCACCAGTCGCACAGCCGCGTGCCGCCGACGCCGGAGACCGAGTTCTGTCCCATTTCCGCGGCGAGCGGAAACCGCAATCCGGCGTTGACCAGGGCCGTGGTCTTGCCAGCGCCCGGAGGGCCGATGATCACGTACCAGGGCTGCTCGTAGAGGTACCCTTTGCTGCCCCGTGCCTTGCGTAGCAGCCCCAGCGCGGTTTTCAGCTTGTCCTGGACGGCCGCGACTTCCTCTGCGGAGGCCACGGCTGTTGGATCGGGCGCGGCATCCGTTACGCCCTCGGCGAGTTTTTTCTCGCGGCGCCGGCGGCGGAAGTTGAGAAGCAAGGTGATGCCGCCGCAAATGGCGAACAGGCCGAGGATGACGTAGATCCGGTTCCACTGGCTCTGCAGAATGGGCAAGAGGGGACCCAGCTGCCAAATCAGACCCGCGATCACCGCAAAGCCGACAAACGGCCCTGCCCACTGCCGCAGCAGAGTGAGGATGGTCATGTCCATCCTGCTACTCCGTCCTGTGCAGGATGATTTCGATCCGCCGGTTCTGTTCCCGCTCTTCCGGCGTCGAGTTGTTGTTGAGGGGGTCGGCCTCGCCGCGGCCTTCCGCGGAGATGCGGGACGGGTCGCTCATCTGGGCGCCAAGGAGCGCCTTGGCCGCGTCGGCGCGCGCCGCGGAAAGCTGGAAATTCGACGGGAACTGAATGGTGTGGATCGGCTGGTTATCGGTGTAGCCGATTACCTGAACCGTACCTTGCTCCTTTTCGAGGTCGGCGCCGATGCGGGTGAGCAACGGCACGAACTTCGCCTCGACGGTCGCGCTGCCGGAAGCGAACATCCCGCGATTGTTGATGCGGATAATCGGGTTGGGCGGGGTACAGATGACGGAAACAAGTCCCTGGTCGACCTCGGGCTTAAGCAGCGTGCACAAATCGTCGACCGGCGGCGGGAGGACCGGGGTTGGCGGCGGTGCGGGTGCGGCGATCGGCGCGCGGGCGATCTGTGGCATGTGATCGGGCGGTGCCCGCATCATACGGGCGAATAGATCGTCCGAGTTGGCGGCTAGCGAAGTGGTAAACCAGATGAAGAGAGCCGCGAGGACGGCGAGAGCCGCGCTCCCGACAACCCAAAGCGGCACGATCGGACGCAGGCTGCGATAGGGTGCGGTGACCCCGCGCCAGTGCGGCGACAGCTCCGGCTCGATCTGCTGACGCTGGCGAACCAGGATCGCATAGACTTCCTCACGCAGCCGGTCGAGCTCGGCCGGTCCGCGCGCCGACAGCCGGTACTGGCCTTGGAACCCCAGCGACATGCACAGATACATCAGCTCAATGACCGGCAGGAACGTGCCGGGGGTCTGACACATCTGCCGCAGCAGATTGAAGAAGCGCTCGCCGCTCCGCACTTCCTGATGGAAAGTCGAGACCAGAGACCGTGCATCCCAGACGCCGGTGCTGCCCCAAGGAGTGTTTAGCACCGCGTCGTCGAGGCTCGCGCACAATGCGTAGTGGGCTGGGCGCACCAGTTCGAGCGATACGCCGGAATCGCGCGAGCGTTTCTCAAATTCGCGCATCCCCGCCACGGCGCGCTCTCGCAGATCACCCGGATCGGGCTGGTTCAAGGTGTTTCGCAATCGCGCCAGCAGTTGCAGCAACGGCAGGGCTGCCGCGACAAGCTGGCTCAACCCCATCGCCATGTGCTCGACCGCGCTCTCCGTTAATGGCGCGGTGCTCCCTGGTTCGGGAAGCGGCCGGGGCGCCTCCGCTACCGGACCCGGAGTCGGCGCGGCGGGCGCAGCCGGAGCGGCGCGGCGCCCGCCGGGCGCCGGACGGATGACCGTCCGCTCGCTGTCGTCAGGCTCGGAGAACGGGTTGTCGCTCATGCCATCCCCCGCAACCGGCTACCCCCGGATTGCCCAAAGCTCCAACCGCAGATTAGGAAAATCCCCAGACACATGAATGGCGAAGCCGCCCGAAGTCTGCATTTGCTGCCAATGCGGGCTGTTGCGGTCGAGTTCGAAATAGGACGCGCCGGCATGAAACGGTATCTGCCGAGGTGCGACCGGCAGCGGCCGAACGGAGATGCCGGGGATCGCGACATTCACCAGATCGCGAATATGTTCGACCGCGCCGATCTTCACCTGGCTGGGGAACAGCCGGCGCAGATTCTCGGTCGGCACATCGGCGTGCACCGTCAACACAAAGCTCGACGCGCGCAGGATCGAGCGGTCGGTGATGAGCCCGACCCTGACCCCGTACCGGCGTTCCTGCAGCGGTATCGACACCGCGGTCTGTTCGAGCACCGCCGACAGCGAGCGTCGCAGGTCAGCCACCACCGGGGCGAAACTGCGTTGCAAATCCTCGTGCCGATAGGCGGGATAAGCGTTTGGCCGGCGCGTCGTCTCGGTGAACGTCGCGAACTCGCCAGCCATCTGCACCAGGGCCGAATAAAGCGTTTCGGGGTGGACGTTCCCGGTGTCGGCCCAGTGCGCCAGCAGCGTCTGCCACCGGTTGATCGATTGCAGCAGCAGGAAGTCCGCGACCTCGGCGACGCCAGCCGAGCCGGGCGCGGTCAGCCGGGCCGCCAGCGCCTCGCCGCGTTGGTTGATCATCCCCGCGAACTCGCTGATGAGGCCTGATAGCGGGGTTGTCGCGGCACAGAGCAGCGCGGGAGGTATCCAGGCGGGGTCGAGCGTGGCGCGCCGGTCCGCGGTTACCTCGATGACCCGGGCCAGGCCGATGCACAGATAGCCGGCGCGCTCGTCGGTCTCGAGCAGGTAACGCAGGCGGAGCCGGGCGATCTGCAGCGCCGCCGGCTGCGGCGAGGCGGAATGCGTGTCGTAGGCCTCGAACTCGTGCGAGAGGTAGCGGCCTTCGCCGTTGCTGCCGTCGCCGATCTCAACCGCCCCGGGTTGGCGGATCGGCGCCGCCAGATAGACCACGACGTTGCGCGCGCTTTCGGGCAGATCGAGCGGCGCGGGGTGGTCGGTCTCTCCGGGGATGGCGAAGGGCGTGCCGTCGTCGAATGCCCCTGCGGCGGAGGTCAACGCGAACCGCCCGGTCGCCAGAAGGTCCCGGTCGATCGCCATTTCGACGATTCCCCACGGATGGGGTCTAAGCGGCGCCACGCGAGCGCGGAGCGTCGTCTCCAGCCAGCGGTCCTGCTGCTGGAAGTGCTGGGCACGCAGGAACATGCCCTCGTGCCAAACTACCCTGTTTGTCCAGGTCATTGCGAACCGCGAATATCGTCAATCAGACCGTAGGGCGTCGGCCCGGGGGAGCTCGTGCCGTGTGCCGTCACGGCGCCCGGTCCCTTGCCGAGGCATCGCTAAGCGCTCGTTCATAGGCCCGGGCGAACGCCTTACCAAACACGCTGTCGAAATCGTCGGCCAACGCCTGGGTGATCTTGGTGTGGAGTGTCTCGAACTCGTCCCAGGCATGCGCCTTGCGCTGCCCCGGCACCAAGGCCAATCCCCCGGCGCGCTCTGCCGCATGACGCAGTTTACTTGGCTCGAACTCCTCCAACAGCGCCCGCACCGCCGACTGCATCGCCGCGACCGTGGCGATTTCGTGCAGGCGGATGTCGCGCAGCGTGTCCGTCACCGCGTCCACGGCGTTCATGTCGGTGCGTCTGCCCGCGTCGAGGAGCGCCTTCAGCGCATCGTCGTCGTCGGCGGAAAACTTCAGCGGGTTGTTGCCGCGGCTGCGGATTAAGGTCTGCTCGATGCGGAACTCGCTCTTGATCGCCGCGCGGGCGATCATCGCCTGGCGCAAGCCGCTGACGATTGCGCGAAAGGCCGCGCCCAGCGCTTCCATCATGGCGACCGGATCGGCAGGACTGACGTCGCGAATATCACCTCCGCGCAAAAAGGCGCCGAGCAGATCGCCGGCCGGCGGTTCCGCAACCGGGGCGGCCATGGGCCGAGGCGCCGCCCGCTGGACTGCCGATTCCATGGGCACTGGCTGGATCGGCGGCGCCATTTGCTCCGGTGGTGGCGCCGTTTGCATCGGCTGCTGCTGCATCGGCGGCGGCTGCCTTGGCGGCGGCGTCACTTGCATCGGTAGCGGCTCGGGCTCCGCTGCCGGGAAAACGACCTCGGCCGCTGGCGCCGCACGGGGTTGCGAAGCCGAGTCGCGGTCCCAGTCATCCGGCAGCAGCGAGTGTGCCACTGGCGGCCTGAAGGCATCCTCGAGATGCGCCGAATGATCCGCTTGAACTGGTCCGCCGATCCGCTCCTCGACCGGATCGTCCGGCGCTAGCGGGTCGTAATCCGCTGGCAATGTGACCGCCGGCGGCGCGAGGTTTGCGGCGAAAGGATCGCCACCCTCGTCGAGCCGCAGGCCTGGACCTTCGCCCAACGGCCTCGAAGCGGCGCGGGCGCTTTGCGCCGCGAAGACATCCTCGGTAAACGGGTTCACCGTCCGCTGTTCGGCGCGTGGCGCCGCTGCTTCGGTGATACGGACCTCGATCTCGTAAGGTCCGAGATTGATGCGATCGCCATTGCGCAAATCGCGGATTTGGCCGCGCCCGATCGGGTCGCCTTCCCGGTTGAGAAAGCTCCCGTTGGTTGACAGATCGGCAACCTGCCACCCTCCCGACCGGTAGGCGAAGACGCAATGGCATTTTGACAGGCCGCGTTCGGGGTCGGGCAAGACCCAGTCATTGTCGGGTCCCCGACCGATCGAAAACTCGCCCCCCTCCACCGAGCGCGTCTGCGGCGGTACGGCATCGGGACAGCGGAGCATCGTCAACGTCAAGGTCATCGCGCAATCTCTCGAACCGAGGCCACGGAGTGCTCGGCGCTCGTTCGCCGTCTAGGATATCCGAAGAAGCAACGAGTCACGAAATTCTAAATGGCTGATGATGTGCATCCCCGGATTGACGTCTCAGCGGGCTCGTCCGGCTCGGCGTTGACACTGATCGTGAATTGGCGGCAGATTTTTGCATGCCTGCCGCGAGGATAAAGACGCGAACACGTGATCTTCGCTCGCTACCGCTGCGGCAGCCTATCCCTATATCTGGATATCTGTGCGTCGCGGCGGGCCTGCCTCCGAGCGCGGTGAGTCGGAGCATCAGGGGATGTGGTAATGGCCTTTATCCAAAAGAAACATTTGCTTCAAATCGACACGATCCTCAACGACGATGCCGGAGAGAAGAAATTCGAGAGCGATCCGCTCCTACTGGTGAAGCTCGACGGGGTCGAGGCAATCTCGCGGCTCTATGCCTATGACCTCATTATGCTGCGCGACGCCGGCAAGGAAAACGGCCAAAATCGTCAGCCGATCGACACGACCAAACTAATCGGCACTCACGCCGTCATCGGCTCACGACCCAGCAAGGAAGAAACGCAAACCGACGATACGATCCCCTTCAAACGTTCCGGGATGTTTGAAACATTTGAAGATCTACTTAATATTGATATTACAAAAGTTATTATTTCGCAAATTGCCGAACGTGACTTTCATATTTATCGCGGTCGCGTGGTCCCCTGGGTCAAAGTCCTCAGCCGCGATATCTGTTATCGGGTGTTTGAGAAAAAGACCGTGGTCGATATTATCGAGGCGATCGCCGACGAAGCTAAAAAAACGTTTCCTCACTTGCTGATTGATACGAAGGGGTTACGTGACTCTCAGCATCCTTTCACACCGATGGATTATTGTGTTCAATTTGGTGAAAGCACGCTCGATTTCTTACATCGTCTCATGGCGCGGTTTGGAATTTGGTATTTTTTTGGGCACAGCCCAAGTCAAGAGAGTTTTCTTCTCAACGAAACGATGATTTTGAGGGGACCTTGGGATCGCAACTTCCCCGATATCGGGTTCACCGATGTGGATGTGGCTGAGAGTGATCCAGGCTTCAAGCAGATCGCCAAATTGGTCCGCCGCTACCGCCCGCCGGAGCGGCGGGTGGCGATCGGCGGGTTCAATTATCTCGATCCAAGCAATCCGTTCTACAAAGACGACACGCCCGATCCCAAGGACGACCTGCTGAAGAATGAGGGTGGCGCGGCGTCGGAGACGAAGTTTTCCGGCAGCACCAGCTTTGCCGAGCCGGTGTTCTCCCAAAGCGATGCCGACGCGCGGTCAACGAGTGTAAACTCAGGTAACGAGTCTGAGGTTTTCCTGCTATCCGGCATCAGCAAGAATCAAACGATGGTTGCCGGACACAAATTTCATATTAATAAATCGAAAGATTTTGATCAGAATAAGATTAAAGATACTCCATTTTCTGATGTGGTTGATAAGAAATTTATCATCGATACGATGGCAATTTCCGTATGTGATTTTACATATGTGGATTTCCATATCCCAGTTATCCCGTTCAGTGACGAGTTTTTAAACGGGCTTTTTAATTCGGCCAGCGCACTCCAGGCCGATGCCACCGACGATAGTAACACGACCTTATATAAGGTCTCGCTTTGGGCGACAGCGGCGGCGCAAGCGAAGATATATACTGCGGTCAATCCCCTGGGCGGAAATTTTGCCGACACCGCGTCGGGCACCGATGTGGACATCGCGGGGGCAGCTAACATGCTGGCTGGCGCCGTGGCTGGTGCCATTCCGGTTCCGGTAGTGGGCGGGATATTGTCCGGCGCAGACTTCAAAAAGGCGATGATCGCCGCTAAAAACATAGCGGCTTTCGCCGTCGGGGTGATTGCCGTCCCGGCCGACCCGCCGATCGATCCGCCGCTGCCGCCATATGCCAGGCCGGTCGCACGCGGCCCGCACACCGCCCTAGTAATCGGTCCCGACGACAAAAAGGGCGTCGAACTACAGGGGCAAGACATTTATTGCGATGCGCTGGGGCGTGTGCGCGTGCGCTTCCCGTGGGATCCGGGCCCTCCGCACGGCAGCAAGATCCCGCCCGTCTTTCCGTTCAGCGATCCGAGCAAGCCCACAAAGGTCGGCGGCAATACCTGTTGGGTGCGGGTCTCTGAGGGTTGGGCAGGGCGTCACTACGGAATTCAGTTCCTGCCGCGGATTGGCCAGGAAGTGATTATCGATTTTCTCGACGGCGATCCCGAGCGGCCGGTCATCACCGGTCGGCTTTACAATGCCGATCGGCGCACCACAAACCTGCCGTTTCCGGCCGAAAGCCAGGAGAAGGCGGAGCTGCTGGACCTATCCAAACTTCCTGATACGGCCACCGCCGATCCGCCGTTAAGCGGCATCAAGACGTTCAGCATTCCGACCACCGATGGCGGCGGCAACCCGCTGCCCGTACGGTTCCATCTGCTGCGGTTCAGCGACAAGCGCGACAAGGAGCAGTACCTGATCCGCTCGCAGCGGCGTCTCGATATTACCGCTCTCGAGAGGCGCTATGAGAGCATCTCGTCAGACCGCCACCTGACCGTCGGCGGCAAGGACGAGAAAACCGGTCAAGTCGTTGGCGATTACATCGCCAAGGTGTTCAAGGACTACCACCTCCACGTCGGCGATCCGGAATTTCTGTTTCAATCGGGTAATCGGAACACGAAACTGGAGGGCGCCGAGAGTTTGGCGGTAGGACAAAGTTCTGACGAGTCAATCGGCGGAAACTGGAGCGTCAGCGTGGGAGGCGGTCCGACCGGCGGTGGCATGGTGTCGATTTCCGCCATGGCGGGGACCGGGGTCATTTCACTGAGCGCGATGACCAACATCACCCTGATGTGTGGCGCCAGTTCGATCGTGATTACCCCGGCCGGCATATCAATTATGGGGCCAGTAATTAGTCTCTCTGGCTCGGTTTTGGGCCCACCCCCCGTGCCGCCGCCGGCGCCGATCCCCCCGATACCCCCGATCCCCGCGGCGCCGCGATCGCCCAAGGACCCGACCCCGGCGGATCCGGGCGACAAGCTGACGCCGCCGGAGGAGTGATCCGACGTGGCGGTCTCGTTTCCCAGGGCGCCGTCCTACACAGCCCGAGCGGGCGAGGCGGTGTTCGTCACGCATGACGGTAACTCGAACTTCGTCCTCGGGAACGGCCGGGTGAAGATCGCGTCGGATGACGTTCTCTTCGTGAACGGCGTCGTGACCGACATTGCCCACATCGCGCAATCGCCCGACGGCGCGAGCGTCCTGCAGCGGGGCGACGCCATCGGCAAACCCATATTGATCAAGAAGGCCGACCCGCCGACCGAGCCTCCCAATGCGTGGATCGTGCCGGATGATATCGCCGCCGCGAGCGGAAATGGTGTTGGCTGCGGCAGCACCATCGTCTACGACCCTTTGGATTGGCCGCGCGGCGGCGACCCCAAATCCCCTTCGAGCGAGGTCATCTTGCTAACCATGCTGCGTCAGGCAAATCTCAACGCCGCGGGAAAGAGCGACCCCTCCCGCCCCGACTGGGGAGACAAATGAGGGTGGCGCGGTGAGCGATCCGAGAAACAGCGCGACCCTGCGGCTGGAATGCCGGCCGTCGAAGACGGGCAATCTGCTGGTTTTCCCCTACGTGTTGGAAAACCAGGGGCCGGCCGACGTCTACGCGATGCACGCTCTCGCCAGCGCGGACCCGAACAGCCACGCCGCAAAGATCAACGAGACCGCGGCCGTCGTGATCGCCGCCGAGAATGGCGATGCGATCATCGGCAAGTTCGCGGCGCCCTTGCCGACGGATCGGCGAATTGCGGTGCAGGTGTTTCCGCTGGCGCGCCGGCTCCCGGCGGGGGCGAAGCTCGAAGGGCGCATCGAAATCCCCTTGCCGCTGGCGGAGACCAGCCCGTATTTTCCCGACTTGACCCTGCGCGGTTACGAGATGACGGAGCTGAAAGGGGTGGCGCTGACGATGGGCTATTGGGTCGCGGGAAACGACGGGCTGGCGGCGTTCCCCGCCGAATATGCCCCTGACCTCTTTATCGTGGAGACGCGAAACACGGCTCGTAGCGCGCAGCGTGTTTCCCAACGTTTCCCGACGACGGGGTTGCAACTTTTCAGGCGCACCGACGCCTTCCCGCGCGCGCTCGACTGATTTGGTTCCGGGACAGCGCTCGCTTCCGCCGAAGTTGCACGGCGCGCGGCGACTCGCCATGCGGCGCGCCTCGTTTTGTGACGGGCTAAGCGCCCGCCATCGGCCGGGCGAATCCCGCTTCGAGCCTGGAAAAATGCCGCCGGTCGTCGGAAGCGTCTTTGTATAAGCTAGCTACGGGTGTATAAACTACAACGCGAGACGCTGTTATGTCGCCGAACGCATTGTGGGGAATGCGCTCATGCTTGGGAATACTGTGTTCCGACGTTTTCTGCAATTTGTTGGACTTTTAGCGCTCGTCAATTTCTTTCTTTGGACAGGGTGCGAGTTGGCGCAGGCGCAGACTGTCACATCATCTTTCTTCGATCCGTCTACAGGGATCCTGACCGTCACCGACAGCCGCGGAAACACGTACGCCGTCAACCTGTCGACGTTCTCTCAAAACATCCGCAATGAGGTCCCGGGTTTTTTTACTCCGCCGGGTGGATCGCAGATACCCGCGAATTTCATCATCACCCCGCTCCCGGCGGGCAACTTTACGATCAACGGAATTACCGCTAGCCAAAAGCTGCTGTCGTGCTCGGCGAGTACCACGTCGACATTCTTTGTGCCTCCAAGCGGTCCTTCGACATTTGTTACAACCTATCCGGCGAACTGTTATTTGACCGACACGCCGCGCGCCTTGCTGTCGAGCATCAAACAGGAGCTGCGCAGCCAGTCGAACGAGGTGATCGACATGATCACCGACCGGCTGCGCGGATTGACGCAAGACTTGGCGGAAGGATCGCTGCCTGCGGTTCAGACCCCGCCGGGCGGCACGGTCATCCTCAACGACTTTTCGTCAAATCCGCAGCCGAAATATAACGGCCTGTCGGCCGGCGCGGGGGTTACGCGTTGGGGTCTTTGGGCCAATGCGTCGGGATCGTTTCTCACCAACAACAATCCGGCCTTTGCCTTTAACGGTCCGAGCGTCGTCGCGCTGACTGGTCTCGATTACATCATCGACCGGAAGTGGATTGTCGGGCTTGCCGCGGGATACACCCACGCCAATCTCGCGCTGTCGCCCTCGTTTATCAATCGCGAGGTGGATGGCGCCGTCGTCGGTCCTTATGCCGCGTATATCTTCGATTCGAACTGGTCGATCGACGCGTTGGCCAACTACACCTCGCTGGAAAACGACATCACCGCGCCGTTGCCGTTTCCCGCCGGCAGTTATCACAGCGACCGCGTCACCGCCGCGTCCAATCTGAATTACTTCACGACATATGATGGGTTCAAACTGACCGGGTTTGGCGGCTATGCCTATAGCTGGGAGGGCGGCAACACCAATTTGGTGCTGCCCTCCGCCTTGGCGAACAATGTCAAATACGGTGCGATCCGGATCGGCGGCGAAGCTGCCTACCCCGTCGGAGCGTGGGAGCCCTACGTACCGCTTCGGTTCGAATACGAGACGACGACGCCGCTCGATGGCACCAGCCGCGCCGCCCTGGTCGTCGGCGCCGGCTTGCGCTACCGCTGGAGCGACATGCTGACGGGCGGCCTTCTTTTCGAATCGACCGAACTGAAGACGCATACGCGCGACCTGGTCATTTCGGGCCATTTGCGCTGGGGTTTCTAGGAGGTTGGGATGTCGATCTTTCGCTCGGTCCGCGCAATAGCGGCGCTGATCGCGATTGCCGCGCCGTCTGCGGTGTTTGCTCAGGCTGGCCTCGTGCGCAGCGATACCGGCGCCACCGTCAACGCGATCCAAAACGAGATCAGGGAAGCGGTCCACCCGCAGTTGCAGATCAGCAACTCGGCCGGCGCGATCACCGGATTGGCGTTGAGCGCCGACGGAACGACGCTGGCGATCGTTCCGAGCGACAATTCGGTTCGCGTCTGGGATTTGACCAACGGCGTGCAGCAGGCCCGTTACGACGCGCCGGGGGCGATCAGCGCGGCCAGTCTTGGGCCGCTGGGTTTCGCCGCCGACGTGCAGCTTGCCTCGCCCGGCACCACCGGCAACCATCTGAGTATCACCGACCCGCAAAGCGGCCGCACGCTCGACGTTACCGTCGCTGCGGGGACGGCCCGCTACTACGTTATCGATCGCCCTTTGCGGCGGCTCATCACTGGCGGAAATGACGGCATCGTGCGGGTTCGCAACCTCGATACCGGCGAGTTGTTGGTGCAGATCATTTCGACGCTCAGCGGCTGGACCGCGGTCGACGCGCAAGGACGGTTTGACGGCACGATCTCGGGCGTCGACGATGTCAAGTGGCTGGCCAGTCAGTTGCAGCTGCCGATCGACAATTTTTCGCAGCCCTACTACGAGCCCGGGCTGGTCGCTCGATACATGCGGGCGCCGAGCGGTTTTGTCTCTTCGGCGCCAACCCCCGTGTTCGGTGGGATCGCGCTGCCGCCCAAGGTCATGGTCACGGCTCAGGGCGGCCCCGGCAATGCCGACGTGACCATAGTGGCGCAGGATCAAGGCGGCGGCATCGCCTCGATCAGTCTCTTCCAGAACGGCAAGCTTGTCCCACCGAACCGTCAGACCGGCGAGCATAAGGAAGTGCAGAACGGCATCAACGCCACGATCCGCACCTACCGGGTGCCGCTGGCGCCGGGCGTCAATCATTTTGAGGCGGTCGCCGCCGAACTCGAAACAGGTCGAGGGCGAGCATGCGACCACCGATGTCTCGGGTCCCGTCATGGCGGCGCCGGCACCGGCCGCACCGGCGCCCGTTGCCGCCGCACCGAAGCCCGCGCCCGCTGTCCCCGCCGCACCGGCTCCCGCCGCGGGCCTGCCGACGCTGCACATCCTGACTGTCGGCATCAACAAATACCGGGATTTCACGTCTCAACCTCGATTACGGGGTCAGCGACGCGACGGCGATTTTGCAAAGCCTCCAGACGAGCCAGGGTGTCTTCGGCAAAGTGGTTGCGAGAAAGCTCACCGACCAAGCTGCGACGCGAGCGGCGATCATCAAGGCTCTCACGGACTACCAGAAGGCTCCGCCCGGCGACGTCCTTGTCATCTATCTGGCTGGGCACGGCGAAATCGTCGATAACGATTGGTACTTCCTGCCGCATGACTTCGTGTTCAGCCCGGAAGGCATCAAGAAAACCGGCATCAGCGCGACGACGTGGCGCGACCTGCTCAGCCGCGTCGGGCCGCAACGCGTCATGATCCTTATCAACTCCTGCAAGTCGGGCGGCAGCATCGATACCCTCGCCACCGCGATCGATCGCAAGCTCTTACGCACGCTCGGCCGCGACGCCGGTGTCGCCATCCTCGCGGGCGCGCGGCGCGACCAGTCGGCCGAGGAATTTCCCCAGCTGCACCACGGCGCCTTCACCTACGTCCTGCTTCAAGGCGTCAGCGGAAAGGCGGATGTGAAGCATGATGGGCAGATCACCACCGACGAGCTGCTCACCTACTCGACCTCCGAGTTGCCGCTACTGACCAAGAAGCTGATCAACCAGATGCAAGTGCCGGTTGCCTATAGTCGCGGCGAAGATTTCACCGTCCATCACTCGCAATAGTGAGATGGCTGGCTGCGGCCTTCGTCCTCGCGCTCGCCTGCTGCTCGGGCGCGAGGGAATTTCGCCTCGATGAGGCCACGGCGATTGGCCGCGCCAGCGGCCTAAAGCCTCTCCTGCTACAAGCCCGCGGGTTCAACGTCCTCGGTTTCGAACGCCCCGGTCGGGGGCAAGCGACGTTGACCGTCTACATTGAGGGCGACGGCCGGGCCTGGATCAACCCGTGGCAGCCCTCGACCGATCCGACTCCGATCGATCCGATCGGATTGCGATTGGCCGCCGCCGACCCGGCAAGTCCGCTCCTCTACCTGGCGCGCCCCTGCCAGTATCTGGCTTCCGATGCCTGTCATAAAAGTCTCTGGACCAGCGCAAGGCTCTCGACCGAGGTCGTCGATCTCTATCAGCAGCTCATCGATGACGCGATGCGCCGGACCGAGAGCGAACGCGTCGGTCTGGTCGGGTATTCCGGGGGAGGCGCCCTGGCGGCTCTGATCGCTGAACGTCGGCGCGACGTTGCGTGGCTGGTGACAATCGCGGCCGATCTCGACTTGGCCGAATGGGTGCGTTTGCAGAGCATCGAACCGCTATCGGGCTCGATCGACCCCGCTGACTCCGCCGCGACGATCAAAGAGCTACGGCAGAGCCATTTCGTTGGCGCCGATGACCGCGTCGTCCCGCCGGCCGTGCCGGAGGCCTTCGTGCGGCGTATGCCTCGGCCAAATGCCGCCCGCGTAATCGTCGAGCCCGGCTTCGATCATGAATGTTGCTGGGCGGCCGCTTGGCCGCGGTTGATTGGAGAGCTCGGCCTCAACCGATGAACGCCGGCGCCGACGAGCGAGCTGGACTTGAATTGTGGGTTCTGCTGGCGCACCTACATTATTGTGGATTTCGTTTTGACGGCGGCGCCTTCTGGTTGAGTGTCAGAGCCCGCGAGCGAGGTCGTAAGGAGGAGACATGAGGCCGCATTCCACCACCGTCTGTGCTGCAGTTGGTTTGGCCATCTTGGTGGCCACGGGAACGGCTTGGGGAGAGACCCCCGGCACACCAAGCGAGTTGGACATCGGCAAAGCCTTGGCGCCTAAGAGCCGTGGGCTGCCGACCATGGGCACCCTGCCGCCAGCGCCGCCCAATCCCGCTGTGGAATTGACGTCGACCGCGCCGCCTCCGGCCGCCGCTCCGAAGCCGAAGGCGACGACGAAAGCTGCGGCCACCCCTCCCGCCGCCGCGCATCCCAGCGCGTCGCTGCGCACTATCCAGTTCCAGTTTGGCTCGGCGCAGCTGACGCCGGACTCGATCGATACGCTGAAGAACCTGGGCAACGCTCTCAACCACGAGCTCGCCGATCAGCAGCATTTCGTGATCGAGGGCCACACCGACGCTTATGGTGAGGCCGGGCTCAACGACAAGCTGTCGAAGGAGCGTGCCGACGCCGTCAAGGATTACCTGGTGAAGGAAATGGGCGTCGCCGAGGGCCGCTTGCAAACCGTCGGCAAGGGCTCAACCGACCCCGCTCCAGGCACCAGCCCGTACTCTCCGGCAAATCGCCGTGTCGTGGTCGTCAATCTCGAGAGCTGATCGTCGAGGAGCGCGCCGCTACTTCTCGGCGGTGTGAATGTACGCAGTCGCGAAATAGTTTGGCTGTCCAGCCGGCGCGGGCGCGCGGCGAAGCGCGTCCCGTAGCCGTCCGAGGTAGTCCGCAGCGGGCTCAACTGCGCGCGTGGTTGTGTCGGCCGAAAGCGGCTGTGCCGTGGCGATGACCGTAATGTATTCGGTTCCGAACGGCGCGCCACCGACCTGCCATACCTTGTTGCCCGGCCCGCTCTTGAGGTATTTCTGTGTCTGTCCGGCGGCGAGCACCGCCGTTGGAAGGTCGGCGTTAGGCCACATATGCAGTACATCGCCGGTAAGCGTGAAGTAATCGATCCGCAAATTCATCGGATACGAGCTCAGCGATACGACGTCGACGGTGATCGGGTCGCCGGTGTGCAGCATCACGCCGCGCGCCATCTTGAGCTCGACCCCGCCGGAATCGAGCAAGCCGTCGGTCTTTAGGCTGCCGAACTCGCGGATCAGTCGGCACAGCGGCGGTGGGACGATTTCCACTCGCACTTCCGGTCGCTGATCGGCTGGCAGCTTGTCGACGATGGCAAGCAGCTTCGCCTGGTCTTCCGTCGACGCGACGTGGCCGAAAATGCGGCTGCCGCCCTTCGACAAATGTTTCCGAGCGAAGGGTCGCGCAGTCGAACGTCTTCATCGCGTCGTTGAGTTCGGCGCGCGCCGCCTCGGTCGGGTCGGGTGTCGCGGGCGCGGCGGGTTGTGTCGGCTGGAGCATTAGCGGTTTCAGCGACGCCGTTTCCGCCGACGATGTGGATTTCCCCGCCGGTTGCGTTGGTGTCGGCGGCGGCTTGGGCCACAACAGAAACGCCGCGACTCCGGCAATTGCGGCGAGCCCGACGAGCCCGCCGCCCACGGGCCAGACCGGGAAGCGCCGGCGCGAAGCCGGAGACGCTGCGCGCGCCGGCCCGGACACTTGCGGCCCCAGCTGCTTGGCCTCCTCGATCAGTGCGCGCATCGAGGCGGGCCGGTCCTCTGGACGCGGCTGCAGCATGTGGGTAAGCAAGGGCCGCAGCTCGGCGGGGATGCCGTTCAGGTCCGGAACCTTTTGCCGAGCTATCGTCACGCTCGCCGGTTCAGAACCCATGTCGAGCCGCTTGCCAAAGCCGATGGCCGCCGCCGCCGCCAGCAGACCGAGGCTGTAGATGTCGGATTTCTCGTCGACTTGCTCGGGGCCGCCGAAGAGACCGACCTGTTCCGGCGATACGTAGGAGTATTTGCCAGCAAAGTCGCTGCCGATCAGCGTCATGCCCGCGTCGCCCGATTTCGCGATGCCGAAATCGATCACCTTCGCGAGGTCGACCCGCCCTTGCGGCAGCAGAATATTGCCCGGCGAAATGTCGCGATGGGCCTTGATCCCCTGGGCATAGACGGCGGCGAGGCCCTGGGCGAGGCGCACGATCAGTTCGATGACTTCGGCCGGCGTAAGGCAGCGCTCATCCAGCACGCTAGACAGCGACTGCCCGTCGACGAACTCCATGACCAGGTAGCGGGCACCGGACTCGTCGCGTGAGAACTCGAAATATCGAACGACCGCGTCATTGTTGACACGGCTTAATTTCCGTGCCTCTTCAATAAAGAGAGCAACGTATTGGGTGTTTTTAGCGTATTCTGGCAGAATTATCTTGATCGCACGCTTCGATCCTAATTCGATATGCTCGGCTTCATAAACTTCGCCCATGCCCCCTTTGCCGATACACTTCTCGATAACATAGGTATCGTTTAATATCTTCGTGCCTGGCCCAAGCGTGGCGCCGCCGCGCGGGCTCGCAACGATGGTTCGGTCCTGCTCGCTCTCGGAACCGCCCGGGGTCATCTCAAGGTTCGCCAAAACCGATAGCCACGGCGCCTGCTCTTATGCTCTGCTGGTCCCGAAGACACATTATTCCGGGCTCAGCCGTTGGCTCCAACGAGCCGAGACCATAGCACGATTTTCGGCATCAACCTCGGCGACCGAATGGGGCAAGTTCATCGCGCCGGCGAACCGGCTGGAGGCCCTGGCAAAATACTTGGGGAAGCAAAATGGCAGGCAAGATTCGACTGGGCCTGATCGGCGCCAGCGTTCGGGGAACCTGGTCGTCCCGCTCTCATCTCCCGGCCGTCCAGGCAAGTTCCGATGTGGAGCTGACCGCGGTCTGCACGACCAGGGCCGACAGCGCCGAAGCTGCGCGTCAGGCTTATGGCGCCCGGTTAGCCTTTGACGACTACCGCAAGATGATCGCCTCGCCCGAAATCGATGCGGTTGCCGTCGTCGTGCGCGTGCCCTCGCATTACGCGCCGACCAAGGCGGCGCTCGAGGCGGGCAAGCATGTCTACTGCGAATGGCCGCTCGGCCGAACGACCGCGGAGGCCGTGGAGCTGGCGGCGCTGGCGAAGGCCCGAGGCCTCGTTACTGCGATCGGCCTGCAGGCGCGCGTCAATCCGGCGGTGATGCATCTGAAAGAACTCATCGCCGCCGGCCATGTCGGCGAGGTGATGGCCGTGCATATCAGCCTGATGCGCGAAGGCGTGTTGACCCGCCCGTCGCACCGCACCTGGCAGCGCGATGCCGAACTGGGCGCCAACACCCTAACCATCGCCAACGGCCACACCGTGGACGCGATGCGCTTCGTCACCGGCGACTTTTCGGACCTGTCGGCTGTTGTCGCGACCCAGGCGAAACAATGGCTTGATACCGGCACTAACACGCTGCTCGACGTCACCTCGCCTGACAACATCCTCATCAGCGGCCGGTTGGCGAGCGGCGCGGCGGCGTCGGTCCATATCGCCGCCATTCCCTACGCCGGCAGCGGCTACCGGATGGAGATTTACGGGCGCGAGGGAACCCTCGTCGCGGCGGGGGAGGATTCGCCGCAATTGAGCGAGGTGACGCTGTTGGGGGCGCGGAGCAACAACACGCTCGTCCCGATCGCCGTGCCCGATCGTTTCAAGATCGCCACACCTGGAACGCCGTCGGGCGAGGCGACCAATGTCGGTCAGATGTACGCGATGTTCGCGCAAGCCATCCACGGCGGCGAAAGCCGGCAGCCGAGCTTCGACACCGCCGTCGAGTTGCATCGCTTGGTCGACGCAATCAAGCAAGCATCGGACACCGGGTCTAGGGTCTCGTTCGAGGCCAGGCCGTAGCTTAATCCTCGCAGGCGTGGCATCGCCGGTAGCCGAGCCAGCCTAAGGCGCTTGGCGCCTGCGATCGCGACTTGCTGATCGCAGCAGATCCAAGGCTACCCAAGCACGCGGTTGAGGAATGCGTCCATCCCGGCGGTCGCCGTCTTCGACAGACCGTTCGGGAACAAAGTGAATCCGTGCGGGCCGCCGGGGTAAACCGCCAACTCGGCCTCGTTGCCCGCCGCTACCCAGCGCGCATGCATGAACAGCGTGTCGTCGAGCAAGGCATCCTTGGTCCCGACCGAGAACAGCGCTGGGCACAGTCCTTTGAGATCGGCGTAGAGCGGCGAGATATCAGGTACGCGTCGGTCGGTGATCGTCGGGAGGAAGGCGTTGTAGAACTGCTGCATGTCGATCGTGCGCAAGATCAAGCGCGTGTCTCCGAACTGGCGTTGGCTGGGCGTCATGGCGAGATCAAAGGCGCCGTAGACGATGTTTGCGCCGCGGAACCCCGTGTAACCGTGGCGATCGCGCATCCGCAGGATGGTCACCGCGGTCAGGTGGCCGCCCGCCGATTCACCGCCGATCGTCAAGGCCTCGGTGCCAAATTCGCGTTTGCCGTTCTCCACCAACCAGGCTGCGGCGGCCTCGCAATCATCCGGCCCTGCCGGGTAGGGATGCTCCGGCGCCAGGCGATACTCGACTCCGACGACGGCCTGGCCGGTGTTGTCGGCGATCCGCTCCAGCATCGGGTCCTGCATGTCGGCGCCGCCGAGGACCCAGCCGCCGCCGTGCAGGTGCAGATAGATCCCGCGCGGCTGCGCCGGGGCAATCACGCGCAAGGGGATCTGATTGCCGTCTTTCCCGGTAATCGTTAGCGTTCGCGCTCGGTCTGACATGACCGGCGCGGGAAAAGGGCCTTCGCCGCGCCGGCGGGCGGCGCGAAACGCCGCGGGGCCGGCGATCCACCACTCGGGTTGACCGGTCAGCAATTCGATCATCTGCGCATTCAGCCGAGCCGTTTCCGGGTCGATAGCGGCTTCCGCGAAGAGAGCGGGATCGAACGGTTGGGTAGCTGTCATGGTGTTCCTCCGCGACGGGCCGGATTATCGTGCGAGACCGGCGCCAGGAAGGGAAGCCCGATGCCACGACTCGCAGGTAAGGTTGCTTTCATCACGGGTGGCGCGACCGGCATCGGCCGCGCCACTGCGATCCTGTTCGCGCACGAGGGAGCCCGCGTCGTGATCGCCGACATTGATGCGCCGGCCGGAGAAGAAGCGGCCCATCTCGCCGGTCATGGCGCGATTGCAATCCGCGCCGACGTGACCGACCCCGACAGCCTGAAGGCTGCGATCGGCGCGACAGTCGGACAGTTCGGTCGGCTCGACGTACTGCACAATAATGCGGGCGGCTCGACTGCGGACGACGACACCGCGGTCAATGCGCCGCTCGACGAGTTCTGGCGGGCGATCAAGCTCGACCTCTACGGAACGTTCCTCGGCTGCCGCTTCGGCATTCCCGAGCTGATCAAATCCGGCGGCGGTTCGGTGATCAACATGAGCTCGAATGTCGCGCTGATGGGCGTTCCCGGCCGCGATTGCTACACTGCGGCGAAAGGCGGAATAGCCGCCATCACCCGCTCGCTCGCGGTCGCCTACGCTCCGCAAAAAGTTCGCGTCAACGCGATTGCCCCGTCGGCGACGATGACCGACCGGGTCAGGCGATTGGTCGCCGGCAACGTCGCCCTGACCAAGCTGGCGGACTCGCAACTGCTGGGGCTGATCGAGCCCGAGGATATCGCGAGCACGGCGCTTTATCTTGCCAGCGATGAATCCCGCATGGTCACCGGGCAGGTGCTGCCGGTCGATAGCGGTGTCACGATCTCCTAACCCAAGGCCGGAGGATACAATATGACCATCACCCGCATCACCAGTCCCTCAGTGCCGGAGCCGCCGCCGGGCACCTGGTCGAATTGTCTGGTGGTGAACGGCGTCGCGTACCTCGCTGGAATGACCTCGCCGGGTGACGATGAGTATGCGCAGGCCAAGGGCATTTTCACCAAGATACGCCTTTTCGTTGAGGCCGCGGGCGGCACCATGGCCGACATCCTCAAGGTGACGATCTTTGTCACCGATATTACCCAGCGCGAAAAAGTGTGGCAGGCCCGCCGCGAGTTTTTCACCGGCAACTTCCCGGCCTCGACGCTGGTGCAGGTGGCGGCGCTTGCCACACCTGCGCTCAAGGTTGAGATCGAGGCAGTCGCGCATATTGGGGCAAGCGCGCGCTGACCATGCGCAGCGTCAATGTCCTCCTGATCCAGCGGGTCGGCGCCGCTGACCAAGCGCGGATCGCCGCTGTCGATCCGGTAATCCGACTTGTCGACGCGGGCGGCTGGTTCGACGGTGAGATCCGCGAGACCTGGCCGGCCTTCACCACGGCGCGCTATGTGGGGCGAAACGCGGCGGGTTCGGGCACGCGCGAGGAGCGCGACCGCCTGCTCGCCGCGGCCGAAATCATTCTCGGCGGGTTCCCCTTTCCGCTCGATCTGCGCGCCCGGGCGCCGAAGCTCAAATGGTTTCATCAGCGTCCGGCCGGGGCCAGCAACCTGCTGGCCGGTGATCTGTGGGGCAGCGACGTGATCGCCACCACCTCCCGTGGTGAGGCCAATTCGCTGCCGATCGCCGAATACGCCCTCGCGGGCATGCTCTACCTCGCCAAGGGCTTCTATGTCGCCGCCAGCGAGCGCGCGGCGGGTGCCTTCGATCACCGGGCTTACCGCGGGTTGCTGCTCGACGGCAAGACCGCCTGCGTCGTGGGGGTCGGCGGCATCGGCACCGAGGTAGGCCGGTTGTGTGCCGCTCTCGGGATGCGTGTCGTCGGCACAAGGCGCAGCGCCGGCGGCGAGCTGCCGGCCGGCTTCAGCGAGGTTGGCGGCGCCGGCGATCTCGACCGGCTGCTGCCGGACAGCGATGTCGTCATCGTCTGCTGCCAGTGGACGCCGGAAACGACAAACCTCTTCAACGCCGAGCGCTTCGCCGCGATGAAGGAGGGAAGCGTGCTGGTCAACGTGGCGCGTGGCGAGATCGTCGACGAGGAGGCGCTGGCCGATGCGATCGAGAGCGGCCACCTGCGCGGGGCGGCGCTCGACGTCTATGTCGGCGAGTTCGAGCGGCCGCCACTGGCCCGGTTGTGGTCGAACCCGCGGGTGCTGATCACCCCGCACATTTCCAGCGCCACCGATCGCGACCACCACGGCGGGATCGATCTGTTCTGTGAGAACCTGCGTGCCTATCTCGACGGTCGGCCACTCTGCAACGTGGTCGATTGGGAGCGGGGCTATTAGGCACGTCGCGTCGTCAAGCACGCCGCCGCTGCCGTTTCTACATTCCCAGATAGGCGCGTCGCACCCGGTCGTCGGCAGTTAGTGTCCGATGCGTGCCTTCGAGGACCACCTGCCCGGTTTCCAGCACATAGCCGTAATCGCAGCTTTCCAATGCCTCGGCGACCCGCTGCTCGACCAGGACCAGGGTGACGCCGTCCTCGCGGTGCAGCGCGGTGATGCGGTCGAAAATCTGATCGGCGATTGCCGGAGCCAAACCCATCGACGGCTCGTCAAGCAGCAGAAGCCGTGGCGACGAGGCGATCCCGCGACCGATCGCCAACATCTGCTGCTCGCCGCCCGACAGCGTGCCGGCAAGCTGCGAACGGCGCTCGGCGAGGACGGGAAACAACGTGAAGATACGATCGATATTGCGCCGCCACGAGGCTCGGCCGCGCGGCGAATAGGCGCCCATCTCGAGATTTTCCAGGACCGTCATCGCGGCGAAGACCTGACGCCCCTCCGGCACATGGGCGATACCCAAAAACACGCGCTCGTGCGGTGGAATGGCGAGCAGGTCTTGCCCTTCATAGGTGATGGTTCCGGACTGGGTCGGGACGACACCCGAAATGGCCTTAAACAGTGTCGTCTTGCCGGCGCCATTGGGTCCGACGATCGCGACGAATTGTCCCTCATCGACCGAGACCGAAACCCCGCGCAACGCGGAAAGGCCGCCGTAACTGACCGACAGCCCCTTAATCCCCAGCATCATCGCCGATTTCTTTCCACCGATCCGGCCGCAGCATAGCCGCTCGCCTCAACCCAGCCCACCGCATATCGCAAGCGGAAAATCAATGACATCCGGCCGGGCTGCCCTCTATCGTCGCGCGCGGAGGATATGGTGAAACTCGCCTTGATGCTGAGCACGTTGACTAGCGCTGTCCGAGGCCGATAACTCGGCACATGCCATTCTCTCTCGTCGATTTCCTGCAAGCGCTGACCGCCGGTGTTCTGGTTGGCAGCGCTTACGCCCTGATGTGCGTCGGCCTCGGCATCATTTTTGGCGCGATGCGGGTGATCAATTTCGCCCAGGGCGACTTCCTGATGCTCGGCATGTACGCCGCGTTTTATCTGGCGACTGGAGCCGGGCTCTCCGCGTTCTTTGGGCCTAGCGTCGGCCCGATTATCGCCGCCTTCCTGGCGGGACCGATCGTGTTCGCGATCGGCTGGCTGCTGCACCGCTTCATCGTGGCGCGCGTCACCGGGGCGGGGGCGGCGCAAACCGAGGGGGCCGGAGCCTACGGGCAGATCCTGACCACGCTCGGGATTTCGCTGATCCTGCAGAACGGCGGGCTGATTGTCTTCGGTTCGACCCCGACCGGCATCCGCACCCCGCTGTCGCGATCTTCGTGGGAAATCGGCGACGTGCTGTTGAACCGGGGCCGCTGCGTCAGCTTTCTTGTCGCGGTCGGGCTGGCGATCGTCGTGTATCTTTTCCTGGGCCACACAAGGCAAGGCAAGGGTCTGCGCGCCGCCGCCGATAACAGCCAGGCCGCAATCTATATGGGGATCGATGTCGACAAGGCGCACCGCATCGCCTGGAGCCTGGGGGTCGGCATCACCGCGATTGCCGGCGGCCTGGTCGCCGGTTCGCAATCGTTTCAGCCTTACACGGGGTTCGACTTCGTGATCGTCATGTATGCCGGGGTCGTGCTCGGCGGTCTCGGCAGCATCCTGGGCGCGTTCTGGGGTGGGCTGGTGATTGGCATCGTCCAGCAGATGTCGACCCTCGTGCTGCCGTACCAGTTGCAAAACACGGCGATCTTCGTCGTGTTTCTTTTGATCATCTTCCTGCGGCCGCAGGGCATGTTCGGCCGCCTCAGCGAGCGCACGTGACGATCTCGCGGCCGGTCAGGCGCCAGCTCTGGGCGATCCTCGGCTTTGCCATCGCGGTGCTGGCGCTGTCGGCGGTCTTGCGCAGCGACTATTTCGAGCTCGTGCTCACCCAGGTGCTGCTGTGGGCGGTGCTGTCGCTGGCTTGGAACATCCTCTGCGGCTACAGCGGCTATTTTTCGTTCGGCCACGCCGTGTTCTGGGGGCTCGGCGCCTACACGGTGGCGCTTGGCATGCTGCATTTCGACTTGTCGCCATGGATCACGATCCCGGTGGGCGCGGTCGTGGGCGGACTGGCCGGGACGCTGATCGGGTTTCCGACCTTCCGGCTGCGCGGCCACTACTTCGCCCTGGCGATGCTCGCTTATCCGCTGGCCACGCTCTACGTCTTCCAGTGGCTCGGCTATCAGGAAATCCCGCTGCCGATGAAGCGGGAGTCGCCGATTCTGTATATGCAATTCAGCAATCCGCGGGCCTATGTGGCGCTGGCTTTAGGCCTGCTCGTGATCTCGCTGCTGATTTCGTTGCGGGTCGAGAATTCGCGCTTCGGCATGTCGCTGTTCGCCATCAAGCAGAACGAGCCGGCGGCCGAGGCGGCGGGCATCAACACCTGGCGCTGGAAGATGCTGGCGTTGATGCTGAGCGGCGCGCTGGCCGCGGCGGCGGGCGGGCTCTACGCGGTGGTACTGTTGGTGGTGACGCCAGAGGCCGTGTTCGGCATGCTGGTCTCGGCCCAGGCGCTGATCCTGGCGCTTTTTGGCGGAGTCGGGAGTCTGTGGGGGCCGGTCATCGGCGCCGCGGTGCTCGTGCCGCTTGCCGAAGGGCTCAATGCCAAGCTGGGCAACGTGCTGCCGGGCATCCAGGGCGTCGTCTACGGCGCTGCGATCATCGCGATCATCCTCTACGCGCCCGAGGGCGTCTATTGGCGCGTGCGCGACCGGCTGGGGAAAATCAAATCGGCCTCACCCGCGGCGCCCGTTCCAGCGGCCGCGCCCGTCGTTGCCCTGCCGTACGACCGGCGCGAACCCTTGGGTAAGGACCTCCTCGTCCTGCGCGACATCGGTATCGCTTTCGGCGGATTGCGGGCGCTCGACGGGGTCGATCTCGCGGTACCCGAGCGCGGGCTCTACGGCATCATTGGCCCAAACGGTGCCGGCAAGACGACCCTGTTCAACGTCATCAACGGCTTCCTCCCGCCGCAGCGCGGGACGATCCACTTCGCTGGCGAGTCGCTTGTCGGTCTGCGCCCTAACCAGGTATGCCGCCGCGGTATCGGCCGTACGTTCCAGGTTGTGCGCGCCTTCCCGCGGATGACAGTGCTCGAAAACGTCATCGTGGGCGCCTTCGTCGGCGCGGCCGACGACGATACCGCGCGCCGCATGGCCGCGACCGCGGTTGAGCGTGTTGGGCTCGGTGCCCGCGCCAATGTCCCGGCCGGCGGACTGACGAACCGAGAGTTGCGGCTGATGGAACTGGCCCGCGCGCTGGCGCCGCAGCCGCGTCTGATGCTGCTCGATGAGACCCTCGCGGGTCTCGGTCACGACGATCTGGATGACATTCTCAACGTGATCCGCCAGCTTCGCGCGGACGGCGTTACCGTGCTCATCATCGAGCACACCATGCATGCGATGGTGCAGCTGGTCGACCATTTCGATGTACTTGATCATGGCCGGATGATTGCCAGTGGCGCACCTGATATGGTCGTGCGCAACCCCGAAGTGATCGAGGCTTATCTCGGCAAGAAATGGGCCGAGCAGGTAACCGAGGCAGCGAAATAACCGCAATCGCGGAATAGGAGGAAGATCGCATGACCAACAAATTGACGCGGCGCGCCGTAACCCGCGGCCTCGCCCTTGGCGCCGGCGCGCTGGCGATGCCGGCGATCGGCCGGGCGCAGGCCAAATCGGTGAAGATTGCGATGATCGCGCCGATGTCGGGCCCGTGGGCACGGCAGGGCCAGTTGCTGAAGATGGGCGCCGACCTCGCGGTCGAGGACATCAACAACGATGGCGGGATCAAGTCGCTCGGCGGCGCGAAGCTCGAAATCATCTATGCCGATGCCGGCGACAGCACTGAGAAGGCCAAGAACGCGGCCCAGCGTCTAGTCTCCGATCAACCCGATCTCGTCGGCGGCACCGGGTCGTGGTTGAGCTCGTTCACGCTCGCGGTGACCGAGGTGACGGAGCGCGCGCAATTGCCGTGGATCACCCTCAGCTATTCCGACGCCATCACCAATCGCGGCTTCAAGTTCGTTTTCCAAACCTCGCCGACCGCCGATTGGCAAGCGAAAGAGACCGTGCCGACCGCCCTCAAGCTGGCGCAGGCCGCGACCGGCAAGACGCCGAAGACGGTCGGGATCATCATGGACAACACCGCTTCGCCGGTCAGCTTCGCCAAGCCGCTGAAGGAAGGCGGGCTCGAGAAACTGGGGCTCAAGCTGACCGTCGACGAGGTGTTTACGCCGCCGCTGTCGGACGCGACCCCGCTGATCGAGAAGGTTCGCTCGGCCAAGCCCGATTTCCTGATGCTGCTGACCTCGGCGATGCCGGATTGCAAGCTGGTTCTGGAGAAGCTCGATGAGTTCAATCTTGCTCACGGCAAGATCCCGCTGGTTGGCAACGGCGCCCCATTCGGCTCGCCCGAGCTGCTGAAGACGATTGGGCCGGAGCTGCTCGAAGGTCTGCTGTTCAGCGTCGCAAACTGGCCGACCAAGGGCCAGGAGGCGTTCATCGATCGCTTCAAGAAGAAGACCGGCGAACCGTTCCTGACCCAGGATGCGCTATGCGGTTATGGCCACCCGTCGATCTTCGCGGCGGCGCTTGAAGCCGCTGGAGCGGCGGACAAGCTCAAGGTCGCCGACGCGATCCGCAAGATGGATCTGACCACTGGGCGCGCCGCACAGTGTTTCCCGGGCCCGATCAAGTTCGACGAAAAGGGCCGCCGGGTCGATGTGCCGATGCTCTTCGCGCAATGGCAAAAGGGCGTTCCGCTCACCGTGTTCCCCGAGAACCTCGCCCTCGCCAAGGCGGCCTGGCCATCGGTTTAGCTCGGGGGAGATTGGGATAGAGCGGGGCCGCCGAGAAAGGCGCGCGAAGGCGAAGCCTGCAACGGATGCGGGCTGTGTTGCGCGGTTGAGTTCTGCGCTGTCGCCGTCGAATTCCTCGGCGTGGCGGCCCCGCCATGTCCCGCCATGGAATTCGGCGCCGACTGGTTTTGGTGCGGACTGGTGCGCCGACCAAGCCGTTGGCTGGGAACGCCGCCGATCGGCGACCGCCTGATCGCGCCGCTCAGCCCAGAGCGCCGCACGGCTATCGGTTAGCGGCAATGACAAAGGCTCTGGCGGAGGGGATGTCCGCCCGGCGGGCCATATTACAACTGTTTTTCAATTGCTTAGTGTTTAACCTCGATTTCTACCCACCCTTTCACCCACTCCCTGCACCGTTGAGGCGGTTCTCGGCGGGGCTATGATGAGGGGCCTAGGGGGTGGGTGCGGTAGGGCATCGACCCCGGCATTAGGTTGACGGCTCCGCGAAAATCTCACCAAACTTTGGATTTGGAGCGGACCCAGATTGCCGCGATGTCGGTCACCGCGCGGCCATTTCCGTAAATTGCACACCCAGGTCGCCCTGTGAAATTGATCGTCTGCGTCAGTGCACTAGCCGGGATAATTCACCAGGTAGCATGAGGAGGTTGGCGGGAGCGGCATAAGCCGTTGGATTTCGTGTATGATTTGGTTGCTAAAGCCGGATCAACCGAAGGCAACGGAGTTCGCGCCCGCCATGGACGAAGGTACGGGGATTTTGCCGGGTTTGCCAGCGGTGGCGGGTAAGCCGGTGCATGTCGGGTTTGACGGCGGCCGGCTGACCTCGGATGCCGGGATATTGCTGCTGGCGGCGATCGAGCAACGGCTCGAGATTGCCGAACGGCTGGCGGCGTGCATCGAAGATCCGCGCGACCCGGACCGGGTGCGGCACGAACTTGCCGAGATGATCCGCTATCGCGCCTTGCTGATCGCGGCGGGCTATCCCGACGGCAACGACTGCGACGCGCTGAAAGCCGACCCGGCCTTCAAGATGGCCGTCGGGCGGCTGCCGGAAAGCGGTGAAGATCTGTGCTCGCAACCGACGATCAGCCGGCTCGAGAACCTGCCCGGCGCGACCGCGCTCAAACGCATGATGGCGGCGATGGTCGAGTTGTTCTGCGACAGCTTCGAGCAGGTACCCCGGCGCATCCTGCTCGATATCGACGACACCGAGGACCGGGTTCACGGCGGCCAGCAACTCGCGCTGTTCAACGCCCACTACGACAGCCGCTGTTTTCTGCCGATCCACATTTACGAGGCGACGACCGGCAAGCCGGTCGCTATCATCCTGCGCCCCGGCAAGACGCCGGACGGGGCCGAGGTGGCGCTGGTGCTGCGCCATGTCATCGGCCGTATCCGCGCCCGCTGGCCGGCGGTCGAGATCGTCGTGCGCGGCGACAGCCATTACGGCCGGCCCGAGGCGATGGCGTGGTGCGAGCGTCAGCGGGTCGGCTACATCTTCGGCCTCGCCGGCAACCCGGTGCTGCTGCGGCAGGTCAGCCCGCTCGCCGAGGACGCCGCCTTGGGTCGCATCGCCGGCGAAGGGGAAAAGGTCCGCCGCTATGGCGAGTTCCGCTATGCCGCCAAAAGCTGGAATGTCGAGCGCCGCGTCATCGCCCGCGTCGAGGCCGGGCCTCAGGGGGCCGACAGCCGCTTCATCGTCACCAACCTGCGGGGTCTGCCCAAGACGCTCTACGAGAAGGTCTATTGCGCCAGGGGACAGGCCGAAAACCTGATCAAGGCGCACAAGCTGCATCTCGCCTCCGACCGAACCTCCTGCCGCAAGGCGACCGCCAACCAGTTCCGCCTGTTGATCCATACCGCCGCCTACTGGCTGATGCTGAGCCTGCGCGGCCTGGCACCACGGACATCGTTCTGGCGCGATGCCCAGTTCGACACGATCCGCCTCTGCCTGATCAAGGTCGCCGGGCGCGTCACCGAGATGGTCACCCGCATCAAGATCGCCTTGCCGACCGCCTATCCCTATCAGGCCGGCTTCGCCGATCTCGCCGGCCGCATCGCCAAACTGCCGCCGTGAGCGACGGGGCCGGATGCCCCAGTACAAACCCTTCGGCGCAACCTCAAACCCCGATCACCGCGTCCCCGACGCCACGAAAAACCGCGCCCGATCCCCGCCATCACTGCGCAGCCGCCAGCCCCTCATGAATGATCCGGGCTAGTCGCCGAGTTGAAAATTTGAGTACTTTCGAGCTTTATAGTGACGCCGTTTGCGAGCCTTATGTGAAGTCCTTTAAGTAATGTATTGGCATCGCTTGGTGAAAAACGCTCTCCAAACACGGTAAATTTCCAACCCTGCTTCTTGGAAACCACAAGGGTTACATCATTGGTCGGAAGTTTTTGACATAGTTGGAGAATCGCAGGCAGCGCAAGGTTGATTTGATCATTACCTTTCTCAATTAAATATCTTTTGGTCACCATTGCCGTTCTCCAAAAGATGGCGCTGACATGTGCACGGCTATCTCGGCCCGCTCAGGAGCGTGCCGATCGCCATCAACCCGGCGGCCACGGCTGAGAAAAACGCCGCCCAGGCGCTCCACATGCCTTGCCTGCGCAGCGCGGCATTGAGCTCCGCTAGGTTGACGTAGTCCAGCGCCCAAGGCCGCGATGGTGGCGGACACGGATGTTGAAAGCGCAGCCAAGCCGATCGAAACCAGAGCGCAGCCGCGATAACCGCAGCCGCGGCAGATGCGTAATTGGGTCCTCAGCGGTCAAGATCTTCATCGATTGCTTATATCCCCGGCATGCCGACGGTCGACTGACAATTTGTCAGTGATCAGCGCGGCGACTGCGGCGCGCTCGGCCTCGGTCAACTCGGCGATCGGCGTCTTCGCCTTCATGCGGTGGCGACTTTACTCAAACTGGCTAGCACGTATGCACGCCGCCGGTGGCACGGCTTCGTCGACCGGCAAGTTGAAACAACGCCGCAAAGCTTCCATCTGGCGGCAAGCCTTCTCGTCACCGGCTCGGCAATCCCGGACCGACTTACCCCAAATCGCAAGGGCCTGTGGATCCGAGGCGATGACTTGCATCCGCTCATCCGCGGGCGGTGCTCGATTGCCGGGCGCACAGCCACAAAGAGCCGCCACAAGGGCCATCGCCTTCAAGTGCCTTATGCCCCGCTCCGCGATCGGGATCCGCGGATGATAGCGTAACGGTAGCGCGAGGGCGCGTCTGGAGGGCGCCTGACGGCCTAAACGGGGTCGGGACCGGTTTGGCCGTAGGGTCACGGTTTCGGCGCTGGTACGGGCCTCAGAAACGGAAGAGCCCGGCCAATCGGGAAGAGAGGCCGGGCTCGCTTCCGGGTCGGGGAAGCGGCGCGAGCGAGTCGTGGAAGGACAGTCTCGCGCCAGGGTTAACCTTATTCCCGGTCCAGTTCTCGCGCCACGGCGAAAAGATAGTGCGGGTTGCTAGCGGTATCCGCCCGGCGGCCGGCCCATTGTCTAACTCGCGCCAAGGTCCGCTCAGCGGTAAGATCTCGGTCCTTGGCTCATGCCGCGCCAATGGCGGGGAGGCGCCGAAACCAGCCATTCGCAGGGAGCGCGAGCAGACGCCCGGGGCACCCTCTCCAGGGAGACGTTACAGCTTTGACGCGAGGACAGTGAGCTGACCGTCGACGCGGGAAACCTTTTCAACTGCCGCAAGGATGATCTTGTCCTCGAAGGTGAATGCGATTTCCCCGGCAAGGCGACCTGATAGCCCTTATGCAGGGTCACATCGACCATGCCGAGGTCGCGGTGATTGAGATCGATCCCGGCTCTAACCAAAAATCACCCTGTGGGAGTCGGCGCCGTCCGCACTTCTTTGGGCATCGGCGTTATTTTGTCGGCAGATTGACCGCGAACTCTTGCCATCCGGCCGGCCTCGATCTCGTAGCTCAGCTTTTGGCCTTCTTGGAGGCCGAGGATGTCAGCGCGCTCGACTGCGGTGATGTGAACAACACGTCCTTCGACCCTTCATCCGGGCTGGATAAAGCCATAACCCTTTTGCGCGTTGAACCATTTCACGGTGCCGTCGGCCATTTACCCCTCCTCAAAATGCAGAGCTACGGTACACGGCGTGATCTCTTTGTGAGCGCGAACCCTGCGTCCCCGTCTCTGGTGCTTCCACCTTCGCCGTCCGAGGCCTCCATGGCGAGCCGCCAGCTCACGGGACGTCGTCGCCTGCCCGTCACGGTGACCGGATACATAATAACTCGGGGCTTGGGACGAATGTACGTTTTCCCACCTGTCTGAGACGTTTTAAGCGTCCCTCCGGCACCGGCCGGCCAAGACCGCAACAACGAACGGCCTTTTTCAGGCTCCAACAACGGACCTTCGCTGGCGGCCCCCCGATGACGCCTTGGCGCCGACTTCTGCTGTTGGGCCTTGGATTCTACATTTACCGTCTGCCGCACTTGGGGGCGGGTTTTGCCTAATTCCGTCGGTCAGTGATGGACTCCGCCAAAGACGCCGAAGATCTGATAGGGGTTAGAGGTTGAGGCGGCGGCAAAAAAGCCGCCGGTCGTCGATGCCCCAGGGCCAAAGAAATAGCCGTTGGCGGCACCAACGATGTTCCGGTGGGGCCCGCTGCCTGTGAGCGAGCCGATATATTGGTTGGAAGACGGAATCCCCGAAATCGGGCCCCCGAAGGTGTTACCGTCAAGGTTGCTGATCGTCATATTGCCCGACAGATTGCCGAAATTGTAGCTGGCGTTGAAGTTGCCGGTGGCGACGTAGGAGGCGCCATTGTTGTAGACTTCGCCGAAGGCTGGGCCGCTGTAGGTGCCGATTCCAATTGTCGGCAGGTTGACGGTCGGTATGCCCCCGAACACGAAGGAGGTCTTGCCGCCGGTGAATCGATGCCGGCGCCGGGATTGTTGCCATAGCCTAAGAATAGGCTTTGATCGGGTGCGAGAAAGCTCTGTCCGACGATCGGGTTGCCCTGGCTGTCGGTGGCCCCGCAGGCCCGAAATTCGCCAAACCTGGCGGCAGTGGAAGGCTGGCGCCGTCGTGCGGGAAGGGTGCGCCCTGAGCGGGGATAGTGAGCTGGCCATTCGACAGGGTGGCAAAGAATTTGAGAGCCCGGGAGCCACCGAGATATTCCCGTTATTGTGGGCATCCAACCAGATGCCGAACGGGTAAACGACGACGCCGCTTGGTCCGGTGATGATTTGTTGCTGCTGTTGCTGGCTCTGAACCGTATTCACCTGTTGACTGGTTTGCGTCGAGGCGAAATTGATCGGCTGCGGCTGCCCCGATGGCGGCTCTGTCTGGTTCGCGGCCTGGACGTTGGCCGTAAAATTGCCGGAGATCGTCGACCCGATGCCGCTATTGGCGACGGTCGCGTCGCTAGGGGGATTTGTAGTGCCGGCGGTGCTGCCGGCATGACCGGTGAGCGCAGCAAGAAATCTACCCAACTCGCCCGGAGGCCGCGGCCCTGGCGGGGAGGGCGGAGCACCGGGACCCGCAATCGTGACGCCAAACCCGGCGCGGGTAATTGTTCGTGCCAGCCCGTTGATGCCGGTGACGGTGAGCGACTTTCCGTAAAGGAAGACGACGTCGAGATGACCGTTGGCCTCCAGGTTCATCATGAACACACCACCGCGGATACTCAGCGTCCCCGTTGGCGTCTTCATCGTGACGGCGTTCTCGTTCTTGCTGAGTTTCCCGCCGACAAAGCGCAGCACGCCGCTGACGGCGCTCATCGCCAGTTCGCCCTTTCCGGTGTCCGGGTTGTAGACAAATTCGTCGATCGTCACATCGGAGTTCGGCGCGATCGTCATCGCGGATTTGTCAAGAAACAGAATCTGGTCTGACCCGAAGCCGCGGTAACGATGTGCTCGTGATAGACGACTTGCTGCCCGAGCATCAGCTGTCGGGTCGGCGCTCCCGGCGGAGTGCCGGTCGCATCAGGATTGACTGCAGTGTTCACGCCGACCCGCTGCTGCGTCCGCCAGGCTGGCCGTCGTCCAGGCCGCGAGCATGACGATGGCCGCGAGATGGCGGAACCGCGAGCCACAATGGTCATCCAGCGTCTCCCTAGAAGCGGATCTGCGGGCCGACGAGCACCGAATTGCTGGTGTAGCCGTAAAGCGACAGGTTTGACGATACGATGTCGCGTTGCACCTGGAGTACCACGTCGATGTTGCTGGCGAGCTGGAAGGTCTGGGTCACCCCAAAGCGCCAATGGCGGTCATAGCGAGAGCTGGTCGAGAACACCGCGGGATTGCCGCTGGTGTTGCAACATGGATCGGGAGCGTCGTAGAGGCTGTAGATCCGGCTGACGACGAAGGTGGTCTGCCACGGTAACCGGATAATCCCGGTTGGGTCGTCATAGTGGATGTTGTAACTGGCGAGAGCGGCATAGCTCTGATTGGCGTAGTACGCGAACCTCGTCTCCTGATCGAGATAAGCGAATTGGAACAGCAGCACAGAATTCGGGGTGACCGGCTTGCTCACTACCAAACTGACCAACTTGTCGGCTCCGTTGAGCCCGGTTGAGCTGGACGGTCGGGTTGGTTGGTGAAGGTCTTGTGGCGGAACTCAAACGAAAGCTTGGCCGCCACGTCCTGCCACAGCGCAGCGGTGCCTTCGACCCCCGCGCCAAATGTGTCGAAATACTGTTTTTGTCCCAGCCCCACCTCGTTGATGATCCCATAGGGCTTGAGCGAAATCGCGCTGATGCCTGGCAGCTCGGGATCGGAAACCGGAACCGGGGGCCGGCGGTCAATTCTCCCAAATCGAGGCTCAGCCGCTGAACCCTGAAGTAGTGCTGGACAAAGCCGCTGCCGATGACTTCCAGGGTATCGCGGTTTTGGGTGCCGAGGTCATAGCTGTAGAGCGCGGAGCCGGTGAGAAACAGGTTCTCGTCGCGCATCTTGACGAACTGGCTCGACAGCAACAGCGGGCCGATAGGCGAATTGACTGGTCGCCGAACCTGGCAGCGACGTTGGCGTCGGACTGGTATTGGGCGCCTAGAAGCAGGTACCCGGTAAACCGAGACGGTGCCTCCTCGCGCGCAATCTGGGCGATATATTGGTCGACACGAGCCTTGACCTCGGGCGGCGGGTTGGCCGCGAGCGCCTTCTCGAAATAGCTTTCGCGCCATCTCAAAGGAACCCATGCGGAAATAGAGGGCGCCCAGCTCGAGATCGACTCGCGGCAGATCGGGATTAAACAACAGCATCCGCTCGAGCGCTGACACCGCGGCCTCGTTATCGCCCAGCTGCGCCGCGGTTTCGGCATAGGCAAAGGTCACTTCGAGATTGGCCGGGTTGGCGAGCATTTGCTGAAATAGCGCCGCCTTCTTGGCCTCCAGCGCCGGCCGGTCGGCACTGACGCTATTTTGCGCCGCGGCCGGCATCATCGCGGCGAGGATTAGCCACATGATCACTGCAATCGCGCCGACGCCCTTCGCCGCAGAGCCGAATTTTGCGGTTATGGTACCCAAAAACACGGCATTCCTTACCGAAATTTGACCCTGTCATCGAAGCTGTGAGCCTATATGAACTTCAGATTGAAGATCAACGTGCCGTTGATTTAGGACAGCTGGATTGGAAGCTGAGGGCTCCCGGCAGACGAGCTTCGAGACCATGCCGATGGCGGATCCCCCGCGAAATGGGGTTTCCACCGCGTTGAGGCAGCAAGATCCAGACATTGGCAATGGCCGCAACG
>CAVZCJ010000025.1:0-62144 GCA_963773625.1 uncultured Alphaproteobacteria bacterium
TCAGACAGCTGGTTCAGCCAGGCTGCCAGAACGCCTTGAGAGGCGCGGTCTCCGCCATTTGCTCATCCCTTCGCCGATCGCTGATGCCATGTTCGCCGCGACCACGCGGCGCGTCAACCGCCGCTTCTGGCGCGGGCCCATGCGCGTCGCTATATAGCGCGCGATGCGCCGCGCGACGATCGTCGTCCTCATCGGCATCCTCGTCGTCGGGTTCGGGGCTTATAGCGCCTTTTGGTGGATCGCTTCCGGCAAGATCAAACTCGCCGCCGGCGATTGGGCGCAGGCGGCCCACGACAAGCACATCGACGCGTCGTGGCAGGACATCCACGTCACCGGATATCCCTTCAGCTTTCGCCTTGAGCTCGCCGACGCGGTGCTGAGCGACAAGGCCGCGAGCACGCCTGTGCAACTGCGCGCGCCGCTGCTGTCGGCGAGCGCGTGGCCGTGGAATTACCATACGTTCTGGCTTGGTGCGCCGAGCGGCATCACCGTGGTTGCCGGCGCCGACAGCGCACCGGTCGCGAAGGTCACCGCCAGCGCGGCGGAGGGCGTCGTCGCGCTGACCGCCGAAAATCGCCCAACGGTGTGGCTCACCCTGTACCAGCCAAAGGTCGATGCCGCCGCGGCGCTTTCGGCCCGCGTCGCCGATTTCTGGCTCATCGCGCCCGAGCATTCGCCGGCCAGCCACGCCGACCCCGACATCGCCGGCGCGATGCTGGTTCGCGACCTAGCGGTGCCCATTGCGCCGCCGGAATTCAGCAAGACCATCGACGAGCTCGGTCTCGCCGTTACGGTGATGGGCGACATGCCGGCCGCGCCCTTGCGTCAGGCCCTCGCCGCATGGCGCGACGCCGGCGGCACGCTCGAACTCGACCATTTCGATTTGCGCTGGGGCGCGATCGGCGCCACCGCCTCGGGCACGCTGGCGCTCGACGGCGACCTGCAACCGATCGCGAGCCTGTCGGGCGCGATCTCCGGCTACGACCAGCTGTTGAACGCGCTCGTCGCCGCCGGGAAGGTCAAGGCGAGCGACGCACGCACGCGCGGCTCGTGCTGTCGATGCTCGGCAAACCCGGCGCGGACGGACGGCCGCAAATCTCGACCTCGTTCGCGATTCAGGACGGCGAAATGCGGCTCGGCCCCGCCAGGCTCGGCAAGGCGCCACATATCGATTGGTAGCAGCTCAAATCGGAATGGGCCCCGGCTTTCGCCGGGGCAGGCCTGCTCGCCTCCAAGGCGATCAGGCCTGCTTCGCCTCGATGATCGAGCGGCGGATGGCGCGGGTACGGGTGAACCAATCCTCGAGCGTCTGCGCTTCGCCGCGGCGGATGGCGCGTTGCAGCGCGGTCAGATCCTCGCTGAAGCGCTGCAGCACATCGAGCACCGCCTCGCGGTTCTTCATGAAGATGTCGCGCCACATGACCGGGTCGGACGCGGCGATGCGGGTGAAGTCGCGAAAGCCGCCGGCGGAATAGGCGATCACCTCGGAACGCAGATCGTCGCCGAGCGCGGTCGCGGTGCCGACGATGGTGTAGGCGATCAGATGCGGCAGATGCGAGGTCACCGCCAGCACCCGGTCGTGGTGCTCGGCCGGCATGGTCACGACCTTCATCTTCGCGAGCTGCCATAGTGCCGTGACCTTGGCAACGGCTGCAGGATCGGTCTCGGGCGGCGGGGTCAGGATGCACCAGCGGTCGGCGAACATCTCGGCGAAGCCGGCTTCCGGGCCCGGAATGCTCGGTGCCCGCGACCGGGTGGCCCGGCACCAAGTGGACGCCCGCGCGCACGGCGGGCAGCAGGTCGCGGATCGCCGCTTCCTTGACCGAGCCGACATCGGTGAGGATCGCGCCATCCTTGAGCGCCGGCGCGATCGCCGTGGCGATCTCGGCATAGGCGGAGAGCGGCGTCGCGATCACGACGAGGTCGGCGTCCTTGACCGCGGCGGCAGGGTCGTCGGTGGTCTCATCGGCGATGTCAAGACGACGCACCGCCGCCAGCGTCTCGGCGCGGCGGGCGCAAGCAACGATGTGTGTGTTTGGGCTGTCGCGGCGCAGCACCCGCGCGAGGGACGAGCCGATGAGGCCGATGCCGATAATGGCAACCCGGTCGAACAGCGGCTGCGCCATCAGGACGCCATGAACTCGGCGAGCGTGGCGGCGACCTTCTCGTTCTCCTCGCCGGTGCCGACGGTGATGCGGATGCGGTCGGGCAGGCCGTAGCCGCCCATCTTGCGGGCGAGGATGCCCTTCGACTGCAGGAAGCGGAACGCGGCGTCCGCGTGGTGGCGGCCGTCGTCGGGAAAGCAGGGCAGCACGAAATTGCCGACGCTCGGCGTCGGGTGCAGGCCGAGCGCCGCCATCCTCTCGTTCAGCCAGGGCTGCCAGCGGTCGTTGTGCGCGCGAGCCTTCGCGAGCGCCTCGGTGTCCTCGAGCGCGGCGACCCCGGCGGCAAGCGCGGCGGCGCTGACGTTGAAGGGTCCGCGCACCCGGTTGAGCACGTCGGCGACCGAGGGCGGGAAGTAGCCCCAGCCGAGCCGCAGCCCGGCCAGGGCAAAAATCTTCGAGAACGTTCGTAGCATGACGACATTCTCGGCCTTGTCGACGAGGGCTATGCCCGGGTCGTAGTCGTTGCGGTTGACGAATTCGGCATAGGCCGCGTCGATCGCCAGCAGCACGTTCGGCGGCAGCCCGGCATGCAGCCGCGCCACCTCGTTCGCCGACAAGTAGGTGCCGGTCGGGTTGTTGGGGTTGGCGATGAAGACGATGCGCGTCTTCGGCGTGACGCGCGCCAGGATCGCGTCGACATCCGCGGTGAGGTCGCGCTCCGGCACCGCGACCGGGGTGGCGCCGACCGACATCGCGCCGATCGGGTACATCAGGAAGCCGTGGCGGCTGTAGAGCACTTCGGTGTCCGGCCCGGCATAGGCGCGCAGCAACAGGCCGATCAGCTCGTCGGAGCCGGCGCCGCAGACGATCTGCGCGGGATCGAGTTTGTAGTGCTCGCCAAGCGCGTGGCGCAACTCCGTCGGCGCTGCCGTCTGGATAACGGTGAATGTCGCCGGCCAGCGCGCGATAGGCGGCGACCGCCTTGGGGCTCGGGCCCAGCGCGCTCTCGTTGGACGCGAGCCGGATCGGCCGCTCCACCCCTTCGAGCTTGGCGTCGCCGCCGACATAGGGAGCGATGTCGAGGATGCCCGGGCCAGGGACCGGGCCGTGGCGGTCGGTCATCTGTCAGCCTCGAGCCGCGGTGCGGCGTTCTTCGAGTGGCGCGGCCGCCGGGCGCGGCGCGCCGATGTCCAGCGGTGCGGCGTAAACCCCCATCGCAACCAACCGGTAGAGATCGTCGCCGAGCCGCTGACGCAACGCGACGAGGCGCGGATCGTCGAGCGGGACAAACCCCTCGATCTCGACGAGCGTGTTGGCCGCCTGGGCATCCTCGAAGGACACAAGGAAAGTGCAGGTGAGGCCGGCAGCCTGGAACGCGGCGACCAACCGACCGCGGCTGATTTCCACCGCGTTCTCGGTCGACCACCAGGGTGCGGTCCCGGCCGCTCGGCTGCTGCGCGCCGTAGCCGATGACGAGCGCGTCGTCGTTATCGGAGCGCGCATTGCCGCGCGGTCCGAACGGCAGCCGGGCGACGACCCGCGGCGCCTCGACCTGGAACGACAGCAAGTGGCGCCACCACGGGTCGGCGTCCCCGTCCCGCGGCATCGGCAGCACGCCGAGCGCGACGCTCCGCTCGGCGACCGCGCGGATCACCTGGAATGTCGAGTGAAAAGCGATCATCGGCGTGTGGCTGCTGTAGTGATCGCGCGCCAAATCCCAGCACGCCGGGGGACTCCCGCGGGGCGTAGGCACCGACCGCGAACGGCCCCTGCGCCCGCGTCGTCGCGCCAAGGAGCTCGCGCCAAATGCGCACCAGCGTGCCGGCAGGGAACGCATCACCCTGGCGGGCGACGAGCCGGCGCAGCATCTCGGCCTCGCGTGACGGGACATAGGGGCTGACCGTACCCGTGCGCTTTTGCGCCGCGACCCGAGCCACGACCTCCAGGCGTTCGATCAATAAATCTTGCAAATTATCGTCGATGCGGTCGAGGCGACGACGCAATTCGTCAAGATCAGCCTGGGTAGTCAACATGGTTTCGTTCGCTTTCCCCAGGGCGATAGTAGCAGAGAGAGGTCTCGGCGAAATCAAAGAAAACTCGACGCGCGCCAGCCCTGCAATTCCGGCCCAGAGCACGACCGCCGCGATCTTTCACCCTCGCGGCGCATTATCGGCTGGCGGCGGGCAAACGGCGTTATGATATAGAGAGCCGCTATGGCCTCCGCGATTTCCCCACGTACCTTGAAACGGCCCGATGCTGACTGGCCGGGTTACCGGCTGACCGTCGGCGACCCCTTGCGGCTCGATTGCGGGATCGATTTCGGCCCGTTCACCATCGCTTATCAGACCTACGGCAGATTGAACGCCGATCGCTCGAACGCGATCCTTATCTGCCACGCGCTGACCGGCGACCAGTACGTCGCCGACCCCCACCCGATCACCGGCCATCCCGGCTGGTGGTCGACGATGGCCGGACCGGGCCTGGTGCTCGACACCGACCGGTATTTTCTCATCTGCGCCAATGTGCTCGGCGGCTGCATGGGGACCACCGGGCCGAAGGACGTCAACCCCGAAACCGGCAAGCCATGGGCGCTGTCGTTCCCGGTGATCAGCATCCACGACATGGTGCGGGCGCAAAAGCGGCTCATCGAGCATCTCGGCATCGACCAGCTGTTCTGCGTCATCGGCGGCTCGATGGGCGGCATGCAGGTGCTGCAATGGGCGGCGAGCTATCCCGAGGCCGTCTTTTCCGCGATCCCCGTCGCCGCCGCGGCGCGCCATTCGGCGCAGAACATCGCGTTCCACGAGGTCGGCCGCCAGGCGATCATGGCCGATCCCGACTGGTGCGAGGGCCAATATCTCGATCACGGGCGCGTGCCGGCGCGCGGCCTCGCCGTCGCCCGCATGGCGGCGCACATCACCTATCTCTCGGAGGCGGCGCTGCATCGCAAATTCGGCCGCAACCTCCAGGACCGCAAAGAGGTGACCTGGGGGTTCGACGCGGATTTCCAGGTCGAAAGCTATTTGCGGCACCAGGGGAGCACCTTCGTCGACCGGTTTGACGCCAACTCCTATCTCTACATCACCCGGGCGATGGACTATTTCGACCTCGCCGCCGAGCACGGCGGGTCGCTGCCGGCGGCCTTCGCCGGGGCGAGCTCGCGCTTCTGCATCATCTCGTTCACCAGCGACTGGCTGTTTCCCACGAGCGAGAGCCGCGAGCTGGTGCATGCGCTGAACGCGGTCGCCGCCAATGTCAGCTTTGTCGAGATCGAGACCGACAAGGGCCACGACGCCTTTCTGCTGCACGAGCCGGAGCTGTTCGCCACGCTGCGCGGGTTCTTGAACGGCTGCGCCGAGCATCGCGGCCTCGGCCGCGCCTAGGGCCGCCGCATGAGCCGCAGCGCCGCCATCGAACTCGGCGGGGTGGCCGCGCCGCCGCCGGAGCCAGCGACGGCCGACCGGCTGCGTCGCGATCTGCGCGTCATCGCCGACATGATCGAGCCCGCCACGCGGGTGCTCGACATCGGCTGCGGCGACGGCGCGCTTCTCGGCTACCTGGTCAGCGAAAAGGGCGCCGACGCGCGCGGGGTCGAACTCTCGCAATCGGGCGTCAACGCGTGCGTCGGACGGGGCCTGTCGGTGATCCAGGGCGATGCCGACAGCGACCTCGACGCCTATCCCTTAGGCGCGTTCGACGTGGTGGTGCTGAGCCAGACGCTGCAGGCGACGCGCAACCCGCGGCGGGTGCTCGAAACGCTGGTGCGGATCGGCGACCGGGCGATCGTCTCGTTCCCCAATTTCGGCTATTGGCGGGTGCGCCTCAGCCTCCTGGCGCGCGGCCGCATGCCGGTGACGCCGCTGCTCGATCATCAATGGTACGACTTACCCAACATCCACCTATGCACGATCCGCGACTTTGTCGCGCTGTGCGGCGAAATGGGTATCCGCATCGAGAAAAGCGTCACGCTCGACCGCTACGGTAACCCCTACGCGCTCGACCCGCGCGGCTCGCTCGCCAATCTCCTCGCCGAGCAGGGCGTCTTCGTGCTGTCCCGAGGTAACGCGTGATGCTCATCGCCCAGATAACCGACACGCACATCCTGGCCGCCGGCAAGCTGTTCCATGCGCCGACCCGGGCGATTCCGCCCAGCGCCGAGCGCGGCTGGAGCCATATCGACACGGCGGCCTGTCTGGCGCGCGCCGTCGCCGAGCTCAACGCGCTCAACCCGCGCCCGGACGTTGTGGTCGTCACCGGCGACCTCACCGACCACGGCGGCGCCGAGGAATACGCGAACCTGCGCACGCTGCTCGCGCCGCTGGAGATGCCGGCCTACCTGATCCCCGGCAACCACGATTCCCGCGAAGCGCTGCGGGCGGCGTTCGGGGATGCGGAATACCTGCCGAAAGACGGATTTCTGCATTACGTCGTCGACGATTACCCGCTGCGCATCGTCGCGCTCGACACCCATATCCCCGGCGAACACCCCGGCGAGCTGTGCGCCGAACGGCTCGACTGGCTCGACAGCGCGCTGGCCGCGGCGCCGGACAAGCCCACCGTGGTGATGATGCACCACCCGCCCTTCGCGACCGGGATCGAGCACATGGACCGCTCGGCGCTGCGCCAGCCCGAGGCCTTCGCCGCGGTCGTCGCCCGCCATCCGCAGATCGAGCGCATCCTCTGCGGCCACCTGCACCGCACGATCAGCCGCCGCTTCGCCGGCACCATCGTGGGCACCGCGCCGGCCACTGCGCATCAACTGGTCATGGACATCAACCCCGGCTCCCGCGCGCAATTCACCTTCGAGCCGCCAGGCTACCAGTTGCATCTGTGGCGCGAGGGCGACGGGCTGGTGACCCACACCTCGGTGTTCGGCGACTGGCCGGGCCCCTACCCCTACCACGCGCCGGGCTGAGCTAGCGTCCTACCGTCGCCGGGGTATAGACGAGGCGCCGCTTTGGCGCGCGCGCCGCGATGGGCTTGGCGTAGATCTGCTTGGTCGCCTCGACGATGACGACCCCGGCGAAGGTCGGGAACCAGCGCGCGCCGAGACGCTCCCAGGCGCGCGCCGAACGCAGCACCATGCGGCTCCTAACGGGCGGCACGAAGAGAGCCGTTGCGGTGGCGACCGGGGTGAACAGCTCGTCGCGCAGCAATTGCGACAGCTGCGACATCGTGTAAGGCCGGCCGGAGCCGAATGGGGTGCGGTCGAGGCGGGCCCAGATGCCGCGCCGGTTCGGGGCGACCACCATCAGCCGCCCGCCGCCCGCCAGCACGCGCCAGACCTCCTTGAGCAGCGGCCCAACCTGGTCGCTGGTCTCGAGCGCGTGGATCAGCAGAACCCGGTCGATCGAGAAGTCGGCGAAGGGCAGTTCGCCCTCATCGGCGAGGGTCGCTAGATTCGGGCCGTCCGCCGGCCACGCAAGCACGCCGAGCGAGGCCGGCATCAAGGCGATGGTGCGCTCGCTTTCGGGCGAGATCGCGGTGAGGAACGGCGCCGGATAGCCGATGCCAAGCACGCGCATCCCGCGCATATCGGGCCACATGCGCCGCAGCGCCTGGCGGATCATGCGCCGCGCCACCTGCCCCAGCGGGGTGCGGTAGAAGTCGCGCAGGTCGACCACATCGGACGCCATGCCAGCATTTTAGCATGGGCTAGGTTGCGGCTTCGTAAGGATGACAGCGCGGCGCAACCGGACTATCGTTTCGGCACGATTTCGTGCCGGAGTTCGCACCCGATGGCTCTGTCAATCCGCCCGATCGATCCCGTCAACCGCCCCGATTTCGCGGGCGAGGTTTCCGGCCTCGACCTGCGCGAGACAATGACCCCGGAACAGGTTTCGGCGATCGTCGAGGGCATGGACAAATTCGCGGTGCTGGTGTTCCACGACCAGAAGATCGACGACGAACAGCAGCTCGCCTTCAGCCGCAATTTCGGCACGCTGGAGATCGCCAACGCCGATATCCGCCGCGACGAGGACCGCCGCCTCGCGCCAGAGGTCGCCGACATCTCGAACCTCGGCAAGGGCAACGGCATCATGTCGCGCGAAGACCGGCGGCGCCTCTTCAGCCTCGGCAACATGCTGTGGCACTCGGACAGCTCGTTCAAGCCGACCCCGGCCAAGTATTCGCTGCTCCACGCGCGCATCCTGCCGAAGCCAGGCCCGATGGGTAACGGCAACACCGAATTCGCCGACATGCGCGCCGCCTGGGACGCGCTCGACGACGATGTGAAGGCCGAGATCGAGGGCCTCGTCTGCGAGCACAGCCAGATCTATTCGCGCGGCGTGCTCGGCTTCGACTTCACCGAAGAGGAGCGGCTGCGCAACCTGCCGGTGCCGCAGCGGCTGGTGCGCCGGCATCCCGGCAGCGGGCGGCGCTCGATCTTTCTGTCGGCGCATGCCGGCGCGATCCGCGGCATGCCGATGCCGGAGGCGCGCGCCCTGCTGCGCGACCTCACCGAGCACGCGACCCAGCGCAAATTCGTCTACGCGCACCAATGGCGGGTCGGCGATTTGGTGATGTGGGACAACCGGGCGATGATGCACCGCGCCCGCCGCTACGACCCGAGCGAGGTGCGCGAACTCCACCGCACCACCGTCGCCGACGACCGGCCGACCTTGGAGCAGGCGGCTTAAAAAACAACGCTTCGACGCAGAGGGCGCTGAGGAGGTGAAGAATACGGCGCGCAGCGTCAATCGATTTGACCACAGAGGCAGTGAGACGGTGAGATTACCGTCACTCGATGCCTCATTGCCTCACTGTCTCTGTGGTAATTTCTAATTGCGCTTCGCGCCCCTCGCGCGTCCTCTGCGTCAAAGCGTTTTCCTTTCAGGAGTAAGCCCATGCTGTTCGGCGCGTCGATGTTCTTCACCGACTACTCGATGGGCGCGGGCGAGCTGGCCCGGGCGCTTGAGGAGCGCGGGTTCGAGTCGGTGTGGGCGCCGGAGCACTCGCACATCCCGGTGTCGCGGCAATCGGCGTTTCCGTCGGGCGGCGAGCTGCCGAAGCAGTATTACGACGTGATGGACCCGTTCGTGTCGCTGACCTACGCGGCGGCGGTGACCAAGACGATCAAGGTGGGCACCGGGGTCTGCCTCGTCGCCCAGCGCGACCCGATCCAAACCGCGAAGCTCGTCGCCTCGCTCGACCAGGTGTCGGGCGGGCGCTTCCTTTTCGGGGTCGGCGGCGGATGGAACGCCGACGAGATGGCCGACCACGGCACCGAGTTCAAGTCTCGTTTCAAGCTGATGCGTGAACGCATTGAGGCGATGAAGGAAATCTGGACCAAGTCGAAGCCGGAATACCACGGCGAGATGGTCGATTTCGCGCCGATGATGACCTGGCCGAAACCGGTGCAGAAGCCGCATCCGCCGGTGATCGTCGGCGGCATGTTCCCGCACGCGGCCCGGCGTGCGATCCGCTACGGCGACGGCTGGATTCCGCATTCGCGCCGGCCGCAATACGAGGACGTCACCGACTTCCTGCCGCAATTCCGCCAGATGGCGGCGGAGGCCGGGCGCGACCTCGCCACCTGCCCGGTCACGGTCTGGGGCATTCAGCCCGATATCGACCGGGTACAGCGCTACATCGATCAGGGCGTGAGCCGCGGCGTCGTGCAGCTCGCGGCGGAGCCGGCCGGACAAGATCCTGCCGCTGCTCGACCGCTGGGCCGAGATCATCGCCAAGCTGAATTGACGGGCGGCATGGCAGCACAAGAGGAAACAAGCGAGGCCGGGCGCGACTTTATTCGCGACATCGTCCAGGCCGATATCGATTCCGGCGTGCATCTGTGGCCGGTGACGCGGTTTCCGCCCGAGCCCAACGGCTATCTGCATATCGGCCACGCCAAGTCGATCTGCCTCAATTTCGGGGTCGCCGAGGAATTCGGCGGCCGATGTCATCTGCGCTTCGACGACACCAATCCGACCAAGGAGGAGCAGGAGTACATCGACGCGATCGAGGCCGATTTGCGCTGGCTCGGCTTCGATTGGGGCAAGCACCTTTATCACGCGTCGGATTATTTCGAGCAGCTCTACAAATGGGCCGAGCACCTGATCGAGCACGGCCTCGCCTATGTCGACGACCAGTCGCCCGACGAGATGCGCCAGAGCCGCGGCACGCTGACCGAGCCCGGCCGCGACAGCCCCTACCGGAACCGCCCGCCGGCCGAAAACCTCGACCTGTTCCGCCGCATGCGAGCCGGCGAGTTCCCCAACGGCGCGCGGGTGCTGCGGGCGAAGATCGACATGGCCTCGCCCAACATGAACCTGCGCGACCCGACGCTCTACCGCATCCTCCACGCGACGCACCCGCGCACCGGCGACAAATGGTGCATCTACCCGACCTATGACTACGCGCACGGCCAGTCGGACGCGATCGAGGGGGTGACGCACTCGATCTGCACGCTCGAATTCGAGGATCACCGGCCGCTCTACGACTGGCTGATCGAGCACCTGCCGGTCCCGTCGCGGCCGCGGCAATACGAGTTCGCCCGGCTCAACCTCACCTACACGGTGATGTCAAAGCGGTTTCTCAAATCGCTGGTCGACGACGGCCGGGTGTCGGGCTGGGACGACCCGCGCATGCCGACGCTGGCGGGCTTGCGGCGGCGCGGCGTCCCGCCCGAGGCGATCCGCAATTTTGCGAAGAGCGTCGGGGTCGCGCGCGCCAACAGCGTCGTCGATGTCGGCATGTTCGAGCATGCGGTGCGCGACGAGCTGAACCGCATCGCGCCGCGCCGGATGGCGGTGCTGCGCCCGCTGAAGCTGGTGATCGAGAACTACCCCGAGGGCCGCACCGAATGGCTCGACGCGGCCAACCACCCGGACGATCCCGGGGCCGGCTCGCGGCAGATCCCGTTCGGCCGCGAGCTTTACGTCGAGCGCGACGATTTCATGGAGGACCCGCCGAAGAACTTCTATCGCCTGTCGCCGGGGCGCGAGGTGCGGCTGCGCTACGCCTATTTCGTCACCTGCCGCGAGGCGGTGAAGAACGAGGCCGGCGAGATCGTCGAGCTGCGCTGCACCTACGACCGGGCGACCAAGGGCGGCGACGCGCCGGACGGCCGCAAGGTGCGCGGCACGATCCACTGGGTCTCGGCCGACCATTCGTTCGCGGCCGAGGCGCGGCTCTACAACCCGCTGTTCACCCGGCCCGATCCTGGCGCCGGCGGCGATCTGCTCGCCGACATCAACCCCAACTCCTTGGAGGTGCTGCAGAATTGCCGCTTCGAGCCGGCCATCGCCGAGGACAATAGCGGGGCGGCGGTGCAGTTCGAGCGGCTCGGCTATTTCTGCCGCGACCCCGACAGCGCGCCAGGGCACCTGGTGTTCAACCGCACCATCGGCTTGCGCGACAGCTGGGCGCGGCAGCAGGCGGGCGGCGCCTGACAGCTTGGAAGACTTGGAAGACCCGTCACCGACCGAAGATCGCCACGGCAAATCGCTCAGCCTCGCCTTCCGGGGGGCCGTGCTCGGCAGCATCGCCGTCGGCGTCGTCAGCGGGGCGATGGGCGTGTGGCCGCTGTTCTTCGCCTTCCCGCCGTTCGCCGTCCACCTCGCGCTCGCCACGCTGCTCGGCGCGGCGCTGACCTCGATGCTGGAGCGCCACCGCACTCATCCCCTCTCCCCGATCGCCATCGCGGCGATCGCGGGGATTCTGACATTCGCCATTTTTGCCGTGTTGCCGCTCTATCTCTTTTTCCACCGGTCGATCTGGCCGGCCCAGCTGTTGTTCAGCTAGCGACAAGGCCACGAGGAGTCATGCAGATGCCCGACGCCACCAAATTTACCGGCGGATGCCATTGCGGCGCGGTGCGGTTCGAGGTGACGGGGTCGCTCGACAAGGTGATCTCGTGCAATTGCTCGATCTGCGAGAAACGCGGGTTGCTGCTGATTTTCGCGCAGCCGGACCAGTTCAAGCTGCTCTCAGGCGGCGACAGCCTCGCCGACTACCAGTTCAACAAGAAGGTGATCCACCATCAGTTCTGCGGCGATTGCGGCGTCGAGTCGTTTGCCCGCGGCACCGCGCCCGGCGCGGGCGAGATGGTCGCGATCAATGTGCGCTGCCTCGACGGGATCGACCTCGGCGCGCTGACCCTGACGCCGTATGACGGGAAGAAGCTTTAGGCAACAACCGCAGGCGCAACACACCAAGAGAGCATGCCTCCGCAGCGGATGATCTGCTACGCTGCGGACAAGCCGGGACTGAAGGGGAAACGCCATGAACGACATCATGACCCTGTCGCCAAAAGGCCGACGCGCTCGAAGCGAAGATGGCGCGCGAGCTCGACTACATCGTCGTCAAGTCGCGGCTCTATCAGATGGCCGATGGCGATGTCGGGCCTGGCCCGAGCATGGCGGAGCTGCGCCGGGAGAAGCCGAACGCACGGGTCATCATGGGCGACGACCCGCGCCTGCCGGCGATGCCGGAGAAGCCGACGCTGATGGATTTCTTCAAATACCGCTTCGGCCCGTCGATGCATTTGCTGCAGAGCGCGCGGCACGCGGTCAAGGGCGGGCTGCCCGAGAAGATGGTGCTCGCCTGCCTGCTGCACGACATCTCGACCGCCGGGTTTATCCGCGGCGACCACGGCTATTGGGGCGCGCAGCTGGTCGAGCCCTATGTCGACGAGGAAGTGACCTGGGCGATCCGCGCGCACCAGGTGCTGCGCTTCTACCCCGACGAATCGGTCGGCTATGAGTATCCGCAGTCCTACATCACCGGGTTTGGCGAGGATTACCGACCCGACCCGTACATCCAGGAAGACTACAAGCGGATGCGGAACCACAAATGGTACATGTCGGGCCGGCAGATCACCGTGCACGATATCTATTCGTTCGACCCCGACGTCCATGTCGAGCTCGAGGAGTTCGAGGACGTGATCGGCCGCAACTTCAAGCAGCCGGAACAGGGGCTCGGCTTCGACAACTCGCCGGTCGCCCATATGTGGCGAGCGATGATCCGGCCAGCGAAGTACCTGTAGGAGTGCCGCGATGAATGACGTGATGACCGCGTCGCAGAAGGCCGACGCGCTCGAAGCAGAAGATGATGCGGGAGCTCGACGAGGCGATCATCGTCAAGTCGCGCCTCTTCATGCTGGCCGACGCCGATATGAGCTTTCCCAACGGCGCGGCGCTGCAAAAGGCGAAACCGGGCGCGAAGATGCTGATGGGCGACGATCCGCGCCTGCCCAAAATGCCGGCAAAACCGACCCTGATCGATTTCTTCAAATACCGCTTCGCGCCGGCGATGCACTTGCTGCAAAGCGCGCGGCACGCGAAAACCGCGGGCGTGCCGGAAAAGATCGTGCTGGCGTGCCTGCTGCACGATATCGGCGTGCTGGGCTTTATCCGCTCCGACCACGGCTATTGGGGCGCGCAGATGGTCGAGCCCTATGTCGACGAGGAGGTCTCCTGGGCGATCCGCGCGCATCAGGCGCTGCGCTTCTTCCCGGATGAGGCGATGGGGTACCCCTACCCCGACAACTACCGCCAGTATTTCGGCGAGGACTACCGGCCCGACGACTATATCGTCGAGGAATACAAGCGTGCCCGGGCGCATAAATGGTACGGCACGGCGCGGCTCATCTGCGTGCACGACCTCTATTCGTTCGACCCCAACGTCCATGTCGAGCTCGAGGAGTTCGAGGACGTGATCGGCCGCAATTTCCGCCAGCCGGAAGAAGGTCTCGGCTTCGACAGCAGCCCGTCGGCGCATATGTGGCGCACGCTGCGCCAGCCGACCAAATACCTCTAGGCAGCAAAAAGGGCGAGCGGACCCGCTCGCCCTTTGCCAACCGGAACCCGTCGTCTAGCAGGCGACGTAGGTGCGGTAGTAGGGGCTCCAGCAGCTGCGCGGCGCATAATAGGGCTGCGGCGGATAATAGGCCGCCGGCGGCGCGTAGTACGGATACGGAGCGAGGCTGGTAATAGTAGGGTGCGGCCAGCGCGGTTCCGAGCGCGAAGGCGCCAAGCCCGATACCCACCGCGGCGCCGGTGCCCAGCGCATGCGCCGGCTGCGGCGCGGCGGCGAACCCGACCGAACCAAGGATTACTGCTGCAGCCGCTAAGCGTCGACCAATCATGGGGAACACCTCCAAATTCGGGTACGCCCAACCGTGCGGCGCAACCTCCCCCTTAATGTTAGGATATCCGCGGCTAGATACAATACCGATTGAGTTGAATGCGCGCGACAAGACCGCCGCGCCGACTGACCTGGCCAGACGCGCCAACGCAAAAAGGGGTAAGCGGAAACCGCCGACCCCTTTGCGTGAGACCTTTGGGTGAGACTTTTGGGTGAGAATCGACCCATCTAGCAGGGGACGTAGCGGCCATAATAGGGGCTCCAGCAGCTGCGCGGCGCGTAGTACGGATTGCCGTAACCGTAGTAGGCCGGATAGCCGTAGTAGCCGTAATAACCGGGGTAGCCGTAATACGGGTACGCGGCGCCCGCGCCGAGCGCGGTCCCGAGCGCGAAAGCGCCAAGGCCGAGACCGACTGCCGCGCCGGTGCCCAGAGCATGCGCCGGCCGCGGCGTCGCGGCAAAGCCGACCGCGGCGACAAGCGCGGCGGAAACGGCTAACGTCTTGGTCAACGTCATAGCTTTGCCCTCCATTTGCTTGGTTGCGGCGAACGCTGGGTCCGATCCGCACTCCATCTGTCAGATAACGCGCCGGGAGCGTATCAATTCCATAAGCCAACATGAGGTGCTGGAGACTCCGATGGCACGACTAAAGATTTATGGCATCGCGCGTACCCGCGCCTTTCGGGTGCTGTGGATGGCCGAGGAGCTCGGGCTCGATTACGAGCACATCGCGATCGAGACCGGCGCGGCCGGCGCGCGCCAGCCCGGCTACCTCGCGGTGAACCCCAATGGCCGGCTGCCGGCGATCGACGACGACGGGTTCATCATGTGGGAGTCGCTGGCGATCAACATCTATTTGGCGAAGACGCACGCCACGGGAACGCTGTACCCGGCCACGGCGCAGGGCGAGGCCAAGGTCGTACAATGGAGCCTGTGGGCCGCCAACGAAATCGAGCGCGCGACCAATGTCTGGTCGTTCCACGCCGAGCGGCTGCCGCCCGCCGAACGCGACCCGAAGATCGCCGCGGCGGCGCTCGAACTGCTGGCGCCGCCGTTTCGCGTGCTCGACCAAGCTCTGGCGGACCGGCCGTATCTGCTCGGCGGCGAATTCACGGTGGCCGACCTCAACGTCGCCGCCGTGGCCCTGCGCTCGATTGCGATGGATCTGTCGGCAACGCCGCATTACCGCGACTGGCTGCGACGCTGCTATGACCGCCCGGCGGCGCAAAAGGTGTCGCGGATGCGCCGGGAAGCCGAAGCGGGCGCCGCGATCGACACCGTCCGCGAGGCGGCAAAAAGAAACCGGCTTTAACCATCTATTTGCTCTTTGGCTTGCCAGTTTAAGTTTTCGTAAACCTCAGCTCTCGCAAAGTCTCGGCCGTTCTGGGGCTCGCCCAGAGCCAAGGAGGCCGGGGTGAACGATCTTTCCGTAGCAACGATGCTTAATCCGACCGAAGTCGAGGTGCTCGAAGCGAAGGAAGCTTGGAGCGAATACCGCCTTGCCGACGGAACCGTGCTTCGCGTCAAGCCGATCATGATCGCAGTGACGCGGGTCGACGGCCCCGAAGGAGCCAATGCCGAACCGGTCTACAATATGAAGTCGACCTTGGTTACGGATGTGAGAGGCGCGAAGGCGCCCAACGGTCTGGGGTGACCACCAACATCACCCAGCGGACGGGATCGAACGGCCTGCAAAGCTCGTTCGCGGCATCGTCCGCGGCGACATTTTCCATCAGCACCGCCGACCCGTCGCTCAGCACGACGCTGGCGCCGGTGCTGACGGTCATGCTCGGCTTTGGCAAACACGCGGGCTTGCAGGCAGTGCCGAGAGGCCCGTCAATCCCGCATCGCCCGCCCGACCCGCCGCAAGTCGCTGATCGCCCGTCGGACGCCGTCGAAACCGAGAGTGACGTTCCCCAACTCAGTGACGCCGAGGCCAGCTCGGCTGGCGTCACCGAGGCCGCCGGGACCGAGAGCCGTTCCCCGGAGGCCGCGGCGATCGAGAGTGATCGGACGGAGCTTCCGGCCGAGAATGGCTCCCCCTCGGAAGACAGCGAGACGGAACCAGCATCCGAGAGCGGCGCGGCGCGTCACCGCGGCGAGCGGCGCCTGCGCCATGCCGACACGGCGGCGGATTCGTCGGAGTCCGACCCAGCGGCCGCCGACACCGGAGGCAATGTCGTCGGCCGAGCCGGCGGGCGAAGCTGAAGCCACGGCCGAGGCACAATCGGACGAGCCCAAGGCCGAGCTGCCGGCCGCCAAACCGGCGCCGTCAAACCGGCTGGAAATGACCATCGACTCGTTGCCGCACCATGATCTCTCCGCGCCGATCCCGATTTATATCGATCCGCTCGGCGACGCGGTGTTCACCGCGACGGTGGCCAATCTCGACATCATGGCGACCGGCAACAGCATTGGCGAAGCGCTGCTGCTGCTCAAGGAACAGATCGAGTTCATCTACGGCGATTTGAACCGGCGACATAAGCTCTCGCCCGAGCAGACGACGATGCTGAAGATGCTGCACACCTACATCGCGCCGAAAGGCGCCAAGCCTTCGTGGCTGTAGCGGCCGAGCAGATAGGCCCCTAAAGACATCGGGCGGGACGCTGGAGAAGCGTCTCGCCCGTTTCCTTATCAGCCTAAAAAGGCAATGCCGTGCCGGCGCAGCTGCAACAGCTAGCTGGCAGGTCTGCCATAAGCATACCGGGCGGGACGCTGGAGCAGCGTCTCGCCCGTTTCCTTATCAACCTATAAGCACAACAGGCAGAGGCGCCGTAACGGCGCCTCTGCCCGATGCCAATTCGAGAAGCGGCTTTAGGCCGACTCGGCTTCGGCGTTGTTCTCCAGGCGCATGCGCCAGCGCGACAGCCCACCCTTGGGTTGGCGCTCCGGCTCCGACGCCATCTCGGGCTCCGGGCTCGGGACCTCCACCGGCGCGGGCTGCAGCTCCGCGACCTCAACCGCCGGCTCGCTGACCGGATCGGCTTGTTTCGGCTCGGGCAAATGCTTTACGGCAAAGGCGTAGGCGACGCGCTCAAGCTGTTCGATCTCTTCGAGATCCGCCACGATCCCCTTGAGTTCGTCGGCGTAGCGCGCCTCGATGGCGGCGCGACGGCCCTTGAGCTCTTCCTTCACCTGCAGGATATAGTCCGGTGTCAGGTTCCACATAGCGCACATCGTCTTCGCTCAGTTTGCGGTGAGGCAATATTCGCCGGACTGAGTTAATAGGTCCCTAATGAGCAGGGATCGTTCGCGAGATTTTAGTGTGTATTCGTTAGATCAGGTGCCTGCCTTAGCCTTCCTTTTTTTGCGCGGATACGGGCGTGCAAGTTGTTAATGATCATCCCGGTGAGCCGTTCGTCGTGAATGAACAGGCGCTGCCCGATCGGATAAGGATCCTGTTCGGTCACCGGCACTTTCTCCCGCAGGATCTCTTCCGGGGTGACGCCGCGGTCGACAAAGCCCTCGACATAGCCGACCCAGTTTTCGACGATTTGCGCCTGTTCCCTGAGGTATTCCTTGCCGCACGGCTCGCCATGGCCGGGGACGATGATCTCGGCGTCGAGCGCGTCGATTTTCTTCAGCGCGTCGAGCCATTCCCACGGGTCGCATTCCTGCAACCATGAGCGGCATTTGTGGAAGACGTTGTCGCCGGTGAACACGGCCCCTTCCTCGGGCACGTAGACCGAGGTCTGCGGCGCGGTGTGGCCGGGGTGATGGATGATCTGGAAGTATGGTTGCCAACGTTGAGGGTGAGGCCCTCGGTGAAGGTGACGGTCGGCCCATGCGGGTCGGCGTAATCGGGATGACCGAGAAGCCACACGCTATCGGGGTCGCTCTGTTTCAGCCGCTCGCGCTTTTCCTCCATCGTGCCGAAGGCGTTGAGGTAGCGATCGAAGCACTCCTGCAGCTTGACCTGGCCGACCACCGGGACGTTGGGGAAATAGGCGTTGCCGGAGATGTGATCGCCGTGCGGCTCGGTGTTGATCAGGTACCGGATCGGCGCCTTTTCCTCCATCATCTCGCGCCAGCGCACCGCGTCGATCGGCTGCTGCGGCGTGTCGATCATCACGTAGCCGTCGCTGGTCTCGACAAAGCCCGGATTGCAGCCCGCGTAATAGATTTCGGTGAAGCTGTGGGGTCCGACCCGGCGCATGATGGCCTCCTGCAACGCCCGCCATTGGAGATCGGCGGTATTATGAAGGAACCGCCGAGGGCAGGTCACACCGGCTAGCGCTGGAGATCGCTTTAGAGAACCTGTGAAAGAGCGGTCACAAACTCGATCGTCGCGTCGATCCTAAGAAGTTCGCACCGTAGCTCGTCGACCCGTTCGTCCGTGACGTCGTGGGGGTGATCGAGCGATCGCCCTCGCCAAACGCGCATGACGCCGACCGGCTCATATGACTGCAACTCTCTGATCATCCGGGCGCGGTCGGCCTTGCATTTCTCGACGAAAGCACGTGCATCGAGGTTCATCGGAACCGCTGCCCCATCGTATCTGGCGCATCGCGCGGCTTGCGTGGGAGAAAATTTTCGCCGGGTGGGGCTCGGGGAAAAGCATCCACCTGGCAGTTGGCCCCCGGCTAGGGAAGCAAGCGCGCGGGGTTGCAACGACAACTATTGGTGAACGTAGCCCGCATTCGCCAAGCCGAGTGTGAGCTGTGTCACACTTTGTGCGCTTTTTGAAAAATCCTTCGGAACCGCCGCGCTGGCGAGCGAGGCGGTGCTTGCTGCCCGTTTTGTCGGCAATGCCTGCGCGAAACGAATGCCGCCCTGCGGCAGAGGGTCTTTCCCGGTCCGGCAATAAATGCGTAATCTGCGCCCGACGCTTTCATTGCCGGGCTCGGCCGCACCCCCGCGGGCGGACCCGTCTATTCCAGGGGAGGGAGATTATGGCTGAGATCAAGGGCGCCGACCTACTGGCGAAGAGCCTGAAGGAGCAGGGCGTAGAGTACATGTTCGGGGTCGTCGGGTTTCCCGTCGGGCCGATCGCGGAAGCCGCGCAGAAAGTGGGCCTTCCCTATATTGGCATGCGCAACGAACAGGCGGCGTCCTATGCCGCGGGCGCGGTCGGCTTTCTGACCGGGCGGCCGGGCTCGTGCATCGTGGTGACCGGCCCGGGCGTCATCCATGGCCTCGCCGGCCTCGCGAACGCCCAGCAGAATTGCTGGCCGATGCTGCTGATCGGCGGCGCGTCCGAGACCTACCGCAACGGCATGGGCTCGTTCCAGGAAGAGCGCCAGGTGCTGTGCGCGACCCCGGTTTCCAAATGGGCGCACGCGATCGAGCACGTCAACCGCATCCCGTTCTATGTCGAGATGGCGGTGCGCCAGTCGATCTACGGCCGCCCCGGCTCGACCTATCTCGACATCGCCGACGATCTGATCACCGGCTCGTGCGATACGAACGATGTGGTCGCGGCGGCGAAGTGTCCGGACCCGCCGCGTACGCAGGCGATGCCGATGGACATCGAACGCGCGCTCGACGTGCTGCAGTCGGCCGAGCGCCCGCTGGCGCTGATCGGCCAAGGCATGGGCTACTCGGGCGCCACCGAGGATGTGCGCAAATTCATGGAGCGCGCCCAGATCCCGTTCGTCCGTACGCCAAAGGGCAAGGGCGTGATGCCGGATGACCATCCGCTGTCCGCCGGCGCCGCGCGCACCCTGGCGCTGCAACAGGCCGACGTCGTCTTCCTGATGGGCGCGCGGTTCAACTGGATCCTGCATTTCGGCCAGGCGCCGCGCTACAACCCGAACGTCAAGGTCATCCAGCTCGACATCAACCCGGAGGCCATGCACCAGAACAAGCCCGCCGAGGTGTGCCTGCTCGGCGACGGCAAGGCGATCATGCAGCAGCTGAACTCGGCGCTCGCGGGCCGTCAGTGGTTCCACCCGCAAGGCTCGCCGTGGCGGCAGGCGCTCGCCGCCAAGGCGGCGGAGAACGCCGAGATGATCCGGCCGCAAATCGAGGACAACTCGTCGCCCGGCACATACTACCGGCTGTTCAGGGACATCCGCGAGTGGCTGCCGAAGAACGTCGTGCTGTGCAGCGAGGGCGCGACGACGATGGATATCGGCGGGACCCAAATGCCGCTCGAGAACCCGAACTCCTACATGAATGCCGGCAGCTACGGCACGATGGGCGTCGGGCTCGGGCTGGTCGTCGCCGCCTGCGCGGTGCATCCCGACCGGCCGGTCGTCCACGTCTCGGGCAACTCGGCGATCGGCTTCTCCGGCATGGAGATGGAGACGCTGTGCCGCTACGGGATGCCGGCCAAGATCGTCATCCTCAACAATGGCGGCATCGGCCCGGGCATGCCGGAAATTCCGGAAAACCCGATGCTCAACATGCGGCCGAACACGCTGATCTACGGCGCCCGCTACGACAAGATGATGCAGTCGTTCGGCGGCTACGGCGCCTATGTCGAGGACACCAAGGACGTTCGCGGCGCGCTCGACGAGCTGATGAACTTCCCCGGCCCGGGCGTGGTCAACATCAAGCTCAGCCAGGGCTCGCAGCGCAAGGCGCAGGCGTTCCGCTGGCACACGTGATCGACTAGGCCATCAACCCGGACTTGTTCCGGGCAATCGGCAGAGGGGCCGCTCCGCAAGGAGCGGCCCCTACTATGTTGCGGGTTCCCGTGAAAGGCGGTATCCCACATTACTGGATAAATAAGCTACGCGTACAACTGCAGGTACCCCACAATGGATGTCCAACCTTCAACACTGAATGCGCTTTCGACACGCGTCGCAAAACGCAACTACCAAAAATATTTGCTGGAAATCCATTTGCGAAACGTGCGCGCGTTTAACGATCAAAAAATCGTGTTTTCATTTCCAGTAACTGCAATAATTGGTACTAATGGTGGAGGAAAATCCACGATCCTTGGTGCATCCGCCCTAGCATATAAATCAGTGAAACCAGGAGATTATTTTCCAAAATCCAATGTCGGCGATACTTCAATGGCAAACTGGCGTATCGATTACGACATTCTTGATCGAACAACTGGAGCGAAAGGAACTGTAAGCCGCAATGCCAAATTCGTCGCAGCCAAGTGGCGGCGCGAAGACCTCGCTGAACGGGATGTGCTAATTTTCCCCATACAAAGAACGGTGCCAGCGGGTGAGCAAACCCGCTACAAAAAATTTATTGGCATTTATCAACAGGCAAGCCCCTTTATTACCCCTCTTCCCCTTGCGGTTCGCCGCGCAGCGGGGCGCATACTCGGCAAGGATCTAAGTAAATTTCAAATTGCCAAATTAAAAAAAACAGACGAAGACTATTTACTTCTTGGATATCAGAAAACGAATGATTATTCGCAATTTCATTTCGGCGCGGGAGAGGCGTCTATTATCGAAATGATTACCAAAATTGAAGCGGCAGATAATGAAGCGATAATACTCGTTGAAGAAATCGAAAACGGCCTTCACCCAGTAGCCATCGAAAGGATGGTAGAATATCTTATCGATGCGGCTTTGAGGAAGCGATTACAAGTAATCTTTACAACTCACTCCGAATACGCGCTCAAAAAACTCCCACCAGAGGCGATATGGGCCTGCATTGATGGGGAGGCCTACCAGGGCCGCCTCTCAATTGAGAGTCTTCGCGCCATCACCGGCACGGCCGAAAAAGAGCGGGTTATTTTTGTAGAAGACGAATTCGCGAAGGACTGGGTAGAAGACATCCTTCGGCAGCATGTAAAAGGAGGGCTTGCCGTCGCTGAAATACACGTGGCCGGTGGCTATAGTCGGGTCATTGACGTTACAACCTATCATAATAAGGACCCAAGTATATCGAAAGGGTCCGTAGCGGTAATAGATGGCGATGCACCTGTGGGCGAAAGCAATGAGGTATTCAAGCTCCCCGGCGACGTTCCGGAGATCGAAGTTTTTGGATTTGTTTCAAAACACATCGAGGAATTGGCCGGTCTAATACAACAACGCTGTCATGCCCAAATATGAACCAGGACGCGATTGTTAAATGTGTCGCAGCAACCGAAATCGACGCTGCCGATCCACACATGCTTTTCAGATTATTGGGAGAACGGCTTGCGGTTTCTATCCGAGTTAGTAGTACGGCGGGGTTTTATCTCCATATACAATGAAAAAAACGCTCCGGCCATGTCTGCCGCTCTCGACTTCGTTAAGTCAGTTTGCGCGCGAACACGGATAGCGTCGCGCGACGCAAGGGCCGTTCTGCGAGAGGGAGCTTGATGACGGAGGTCAGGGCGTGAGCTACCGCTCATCCGCCCCGCAATCGGATTGATGTTATTCCGCAGCGGCCTTCGGGTGGGCGAGGCGCTCCACTTTGGCGAAGGCGGCGGGGCCGGGCCAGTCTTCGGCAAGCCACGCCGGCAACGGGTCGCCCTTGCCGGAGAGCGGCAGCCGCTCGTCCTCGTCGCCGCGGCCGTTGGGAAACAGCGAGAGAGCATTCGGCATCTCGTAATAGATTTCGAGGCCGTTGCCGTCCGGGTCGGTGAAATAGACGCTGCGCTGGCAGATATGATCGACGGCGCGCTGGATCTCGACCCCGTTCGCCAGCAAGTGGGCGTAGGCGTCGCGCAAGGCCGCATAGCTCGCGACCTTGAAGGCGACATGGACGAGGCCGATCTGCCCGCGATGCGGCTGCTCCGCCGCTTCGGGCGCCGCGTGCTGGGTAATGTCGAGCGCGTGGAACCCGTCGCCGAGCGTCATGAACACACCGCCATGCTCCGGGTCCTGCTCGGCAACCTGAAAGCCGAGCACGTCGCGGTAGAACCGCTTTGACCTTTCCTCGTCAGCGACCCGCAACAGCACATGGCCGATACCCGCAAGCTTGATCATCGCGTCTCTCCCCGCTCCGGCAACCCGATGCGCCTCATCGTAGCGCAACGGCGGCATGGGAGGTAGACGCCGCCGGGCTCGCGGCATAACAGCCGTCTTTCGCTCTTAGCGGGGCGGCCGGCGGCGGAAAGCGACCCAGAACAGCAGCCCGGCCAGCGCCAAGATGGCGACCGCAATAGTCAGCAGCAATTCAGCGGCAGAGACGTCCTTATACTGTCCACTGCTAAAGGCGAACCCGGCTACTAGGAAGCAGCCGCCGGGCAGCAATAGCAAAATGGCAAAGATCAGGGCCGCGATCTGACCGCCCCTCATCCGACTCTCCATCTTCCGACTTGAAGGAAACAAAATAGGAACGTATATAACCACCGCAGGCCGCCCTGACGAGGAACCTCACCAGATCGCCGTCGGCACGGTTCGCTCGCTCCCGCCCTGTTTGCCGATTGAAAAACCACCTGTTAGCTGCCTCACCGCCACCTGTTATCGCTGATGCCGCCGCCTGTTCTTACCACCTGTTTTTCGACCTGAGGTCAAATTTTTCAACCACTTGAGCCTGATCTTTTTCTTACGCACTCCGCATCCTCTATCGTACCCGCATGAGCTACGAGACCTACCGGGTCGAGGTCACCCGCGACGAGTGGAAGCCGGACGAGCCGGTCACCGTCGAGATTACCGCCTATCTCGACCGCGTGCCCGAGACCAACGTTCCGACCCGCGGCATGCTGACCCGCGCGGCGAAGGGCGTGTGGAACAGCCGGCTGCAGATGACCGGCGACTTCGAGACGCTGGGCGAGGCGCTCGGGGCGGTCGACGCCGCCTATCCCGAGGCGGCGCAAATCCGCTGCTACGAATACACGGTCGACGATGAATTCGCCCGCGAGGCCGCGCTGCTGGTAAAGTCCGGCGGCAGGTGGGCGCCCCGCTCATAACAGCGATCGGGGCCGTCCGCGATCAAGTCTCGACCGGCGGCGCACTTTGCGCCATCGTCCTACCGGCAAATTCAGAGGAAGCACAATGGCCGACAACAAGCTGAAAGAACGCTGGCAGGCCGGCAAGGCGGCGGTCAACGGCTGGCTGGCGATCCCGTCCGGGTTCGCGGCGGAAGTCATGGCGCAATGCGGCTGGGACAGCGTGACTGTGGACATGCAGCACGGCGTCCAGGACTACCAGACCATGGTGCAGTGCTTCCAGGCGATGGACCGGTTTCCGGTGACCAAGCTGGTGCGGGTGCCGTGGAACGAGCCGGGGATCGTCGGCAAGGTGCTCGACGCCGGCGCCTATGGGGTCATCTGCCCGATGATCAACACGCCCGAGGAAGCGCGCGCGCTGGTCTCCTACGCGCTCTACCCGCCCAAGGGCGCGCGCAGCAACGGGCCGATCCGCGCGGCCACCTACGGCGTCGCCGGCACCTACCAGAAGACCGCGAACGACGAAGTCCTGGTCCTGCCGATGATCGAGACCCGCCAAGCCGTCGAGAACATCGACGCGATCCTCGACGTGCCCGGCATCAGCGGCATCTATGTCGGCCCGAGCGACCTCGCCTTCTCGATGGGCAAGACGCCGGCGCTCGACAGCGAGGACTCCGAACAGCTCGGCATGTACGAGAAGCTCATCGTCGCATGCAACAAGCGCGGCATCTATCCCGGCATCCATTGCGGACAACCGGCCTACGCGGCGCGGATGATCAAGATGGGTTTCCGGCTGACCACGATCGCCAACGATGCCGGCCTGATGTCGAAGGCGGCGCGCGAGGCGGTCGCGGGCGTGTGGAGCGAGGTCGGTAATTTCCGCTAGGTACGACTATCCCCGTGTAAACCCTGCAGGGAGGTTACGATGGCGATGTTCACCCATGTCACGGTCGGCACCAACGATCTCGACCGGGCGCGCAAGTTCTACGACGCGGTGCTGGCGCCGCTCGGCTACAAGCGGCTCAAGGACCTCGGCGATCGAGGCTCATGCTGGGGCGTCGACAAGGAGGAATTCATCGTCCTGACCCCGGCCGACGGCAAGGCAGCCTGCCCCGCCAATGGCGGCACGGTCAGCTTTGTCGCGCCGAGCCGCGCCGCGGTGGCGGCGTTCCACAAGGCGGCGCTCGCTGCGGGCGCGCCCGACGAGGGCGCGGTCGGGCCGCGCGGGTTCTGGCCCAACGCCTATGCTGGGTATACCCGCGACCTCGACGGCAACAAGCTCGCCGCCTACTGCACCAAGGCCGAATAGGCCGGACGGCATACAGCTCGCCTCGTTCCGCGAGGCCCGCAATGGAAGCGGGCCTCGCTCGAACGGGTGCGCGCGCCCATATCGCCCCCATGCAACAGACCGCGACAGCCAATCGACAAGCGATCTCCGCGGCGTTGGGCGGCCTGATCGCGATAGCCGCGGCGATCGGCATCGGCCGCTTTGTCTACACGCCGATCCTGCCGCCCATGATGGAGGCGCTGGGATTGAGCAGGTCCGAAGCGGGGCTGATCGCCTCCGCCAATTTTCTCGGCTACCTGCTCGGCGCGCTCGCCGCCGCGATGCCGAGATTGCCCGGAGCGCGGCGCGGCTGGCTGTTCGGCTCGCTGGCGATCAGTGCGCTGACGACGGCGGCCATGGGCCTCACCGAGAGCCTGCCGGCGTTTCTCGTGCTGCGCCTGGCCGGCGGCGCGGCGAGCGCCTTCGTGCTGATCATCGCATCGACCCTGGTGCTCGAATACCTCGCCGAGGTCGGACGCGGCGGCTTGTCGGCGCTGCACTTCGCCGGCGTCGGCGCCGGAATCGCGGTGTCCGCCACCCTTGTCGCGGCGATGCTGGGGTCAGGGGAGTCATGGAAGGCGTTGTGGCTGGCGAGCGGCCTCGTATCGCTCGCGGCGATGATCGCGGCGACGACGCTGCTGCCCGTTCGCGAGCCGCCGGTGGCGTCCGCTGGCGGGCAGGCGGCGGGTACGACCAATCCGCTGCTGCGCCGCGTGATCGCTGGCTACGGCCTGTTCGGGTTTGGCTATATCATCACCGCGACGTTTCTTGTCGCCATCGTCCAGACCACGCCGGCGATCGCCTCGCTCGAGCCGGTGATCTGGATCGTCTTCGGTCTCTCCGCCGCGCCTTCCGTCGCGTTGTGGACGGCGATCGCGAAGCCGCTCGGCATACCGCGGACGTTCGCCATCGCCTGCGTCATCGAGGCGGCGGGGGTGCTGGCCAGCGTCGCCTGGCGATCGCCCATCGGGGTCGTCGCCGCCGCGGTGCTGGTCGGGGGAACGTTCATGGGCCTGACCGCGCTCGGCCTTATCCGGGCGCGCGAGCTGACGGAAGGCGATCCCCGCCGAGTCTTGGCGCAGATGACGGGAGCCTTTGGTCTCGGGCAGATCGTCGGCCCGGTCTTCGCCGGGTTTTTGTCGGATTGGCTGGGCAGCTACTCCGCACCCTCGATGGTCGCGGTCGCCGCGTTGCTTATCTCCGCTCTGCTGGCGGTTGGCTAATTAGCGCCGCGGCGCGCTAGTCCTGCGCCAGCCGGTAGGGCTCGCACGTTTTGGCGCCTGGCCCATTGGCGATCTCGCAGCGGTCGTAGAGACTCTTGGCAAACGACAACGCGTCGCCCTTCCAGGCCTGGAAGGCCTGGCGATCCTGTTGGGTCAGCACGGGGTCGAGCCTGCTGATAACCTGATTGCGCTGATAAGCGTCCCGCGCGATGGGAAACACCATCGCCACCAGCAAGATGACCGCCGCCCCAGCCAAGATCCGTCGCAACATGGTACCGCCCCTCGGCGCGAGAGCGGCAGGAAACGCCGCCCCTAATCTGGCGCCACGTTCTGACTTCGACCCCATGTATTCAAGAAAATTTAAGGTTAAAAGCCGTTTGTGTTTTCGCGATCACGCCGCGGGCGGGATCGGACCGCTTTCCCAGGGCCAATGTCTCCTCAACCAGTCGAGTTCTTTGCGATCCGGATTGTCGGAATACCAGCCATCCCCATCGACCATATTTCGAATGCTATAAAAGTATTCGTCGTACATCGCGCCGACCCGCTCCATCGAGAAATTGTTCGCCGCCCAGTCCCGGCACACTGACGGCCGGATGTCGCCGATGTTCCGCGCCGCCCAGACAAATTGCTCGAAGGTGCGGCAGCGATAGCCGGTGACGCCATGGATGTTGTATTCGCTGAAGGCGCCCCAGTCGGTGGTGATGACAGGCGTCCCCGACAACATCGCCTCGACATGAACCCCGCAAAACGGCTCGACAAAAATCGACGGCAGCAGCATCCCCTTGGCTTTCGACATGAGGCGTTTGCGGGTCTCGACATCGGCGACGCCGACATGCTCGATGAACTCCGACCGCAGCCTTGTGCCGCGCGTCCCCATGCGCTCGATCGAGCCCGGGCCAGCGACGATCAGCCGGTCGCCGGTCGCCTCGGCGATCTGCATCGCCAAATGAACACCCTTACCGTCGTTGATGCGGCCGAGATAAAGGAAATAATCGTCCTTATCTTCACTGTATTCGAAATCGTCGAGATCGAAATAATTCGGAATGACGACGTCGTACCACATGCGGTTGTTCATGCGTCCGACGCTTCTGAGACCGAGGTAGGCGTGCAGAATGGCGTAGGACTCGAACACTTTGTACGGCGCGAAATGCCCGCTGGGATAGCCGATCCCGGGCTCGCAGACGATCATGTCGCGGTGCGCCGCCGCGACCGGCTCATGCCCCGACCCGAACATGCACATGAGGAAATCGCCCGGCTGCTTGCGCCGGCCGAGTTGGGGGATCGCGTTGTCGTAAAACGTCCGGTAGGCAAAGTCGCGGGTGTCGAACGGCGGGAACCCCTGCGTGCGCCAATCGTGCTCGCCATAAGCCTCGCCGCAGCACATCGTCGTCGGTGACGGTGACATGCTCGTCGCAGGCGACAACGGAATCGCGATGGCCGTAATGGATCACGTGGTGGCCCGCGCGCCTTCAGCATCGCGCAGAGCCGCACGACCTTCTGCGTAAAGGCGCAGACATTGTAGTCGCGCGTCGAGATCGTGTGCGGCAGCCCAAGCACGTGAAACCGCGAGCGCGTCTCGCGCGAATGGCCGTTCGTCATCTGTCGATGTCCTGATCGGCACGCCGTGGCCGCCTTGCCGCTAAAGCCTAGAAGGTGCAGGCTGGCGCGGCAACGCTGAACCAATTGCTTCAAGGAGAGGAAGATGGCCGCCGTCCGCAATGTCGCCCGCGAGAAGCTCGAAGCCGGCCAGTTGTCGCTCGGCGTCGGCATCCGCATGACGCGCAGCGTCGAGATCGCCAAGGCGATGGCGGTCGCCGGGTTCGACTGGCTGTTCCTCGACATGGAGCACGGGGTCATGTCGCTCGAAGCCTGCGCGCAGATCGCGACCGCCGCGCTCGACGCCGGCATCGCGCCGATCGCCCGCGTGCCGAACGGCGAATATCCGATCGCGACGCGCGCGCTCGACAACGGCGCGCTCGGCATCGTCATGCCGCATGTCGACACCGCCGACGAGGCGAAGGAGGTCGTCAACCGGCTGAAATACCCGCCGGTCGGGCATCGCTCGATGGGCGGGATCGGGCCGCATTACGGGCTGCGCTCGGCGTCGTCGAGCGAGGCGGCCGCGGCGCTCAACGCGGCCAACCTGACGGTCGTGATGCTGGAGACGCCGACCGCGATCAAGAACGCCAGCCGACATCGCCGCGGTGCCCGGGGTCGACGTGCTGCTGATCGGCACCAACGATCTGTGCGCCGAGATGGGCATCCACGGCGATTTCGGCAACGAGAAGGTCGCCGAGGCCTACAAGACGATGATCGCGGCGTGCAAGCAGCACGGCAAATTCCCCGGCATGGCCGGCATCTACAACGAGCAGATCATGCCGCGCTACATCGAGATGGGCGCGCGCTTCATCCTCGCCGGCCAGGACGCGGCGTTCCTCACCGCCGGCGCGGCGCAGCGCACCGGCTTCCTGCACAAGCTGCACGATTGAGGCATCCGCCGGTGGTCGCGGTCATCGGCGAGATTCTGTCGGAGCCGATCGGAGTCGCGATCGACGACATCGACCTGTCTCGGCCACTGACCGGAGCGGCGCGCGGGCGCATCGTTGCCGCCCTGCTCGAGCGCCATGTCGTCGTGTTTCCCGGGCCAAGCGCTTGACCCGCGAGCAGCAATACGAATTCACCGCGCAGTTCGGCGAGGTCGAGAGCCATGGCGGCGGGCGGCCTGGCAAGCGCCAGAACGTCGCGCATGTCACCGCCAATCTCGATGCCGACGGCAACCCCAGCGACCGCTTCGCCAAGGGCGCCAATTACCGCTGGCACACCGACAAGCCGTATTACGCGATGCCGCCGGCGATTACGACGCTTTACGCGGTCGAACTGCCGCCCGAAGGCGGCGACACCGAATTCGCCAATATGCGCGCTCGCCTACGAGGCGCTGCCGGACGCGACGAAGCGGCGGATCGCCGGGTTGCGCGTCGTCTTCCAGTGGGAGCACGGGCGGCGCCCCGGCTATTACGCCAACGAGCTGCCGCCGGTCGAGCATCCGCTGGTGCGCACCCACCCCGAGAGCAGGCGCAAGGCGCTCTATCTCGGCAACCACGCGACCGGTATCGCCGGCATGCCGGAAGCCGAGGGCGCCGCGCTGCTCGACGAGCTGCTGCGCCACGCAACCGGGCCGCGCTTCACCTACGCGCATCTCTGGCGGGCAGGCGACCTCGTGATGTGGGACAACCGGTGCCTCCTGCACCGCGCCGTCGCCAATTACGAGATGACCAAGTACCGGCGGATCATGCACCGCAACGTGGTGAAGGGCTCGGTGCCGGTCTGAGCCTTACGCCAGCACGGATTTCGCGGTCGGCACGATGCGGGTGATGACCATCTTCTCGCGGTCGAGGCAGTCGGGTACGCGCGGCGCGATCTTGGTCTTCCAGTAATCGGTCTCGTAGACCGCCTTATAGAGCGCCTCGCGCTGCGCCTCGCTTTCGAAACGGCGCATCCAGACATACTTGGAATCGTCGGTCTCGCCGCGGAAACTGCCGCTGATCACCATGCCCTTCGATACCTGGAAGGGGATGATCTCCTCCTCCATGATCTTGACCCACTCGTCCATCTTGCCGGGGCGGACGTGATATTGGCGCAGCTCGTAGAAGGCCATGGCGCTCTCCTGGGATGAGGGTTCGAAACCCGATGTTAGTACCCGGCGGCGCGCTGTCTCAAGCGCGGCCGTGACGGCGCAGGAGGCCGGTGAGTTCGCCGACGTCGTGCCAGTCGTCGATGCGGTCGACCGCGGCCTCGACGGCGGCGGCGCCCTCTTCGCTCAGGACCACGTCGGCGAGCTCGCGGAACTTGCCCCGCATCTCGGCTTCGGAGAACGGAGCGTTGAAGTCGCCACGGTGGCTCTCGACCGCATGCGTCGCGGCTGCGGCCGTCGGCCAGGGTCACGGTGACCCGCGCCGGCCGCAGCCTGGGGCGCCAGCGCGCTCATCGCCGGGTCTTCCTCGATATGCACCTTGTGCCGCAGCGCGGCGATTTTCGGGTCGGCGAGCGCGCTGTCGTCGAGCTGCGCAAAGCCGGCGCCGCCGCGCACCACCATCGCCGCGGCGGCGTGCGGCAACGAGTATTTCGACGCGAAATAGTTGGGCGGGTCGGGGTTGCGCATGACCGAGGCGAAGCGATAGGTGGCGAAGTCGATGCGCGCGACCTCGCTCGGGCGCGGGTTCAGCTCGGCGAGCGCCGCCGCGAGGCAATCGAGCGCCGGATGGATCGGGTTGCAGCAGGCGTAGAGCCGGAAATAGTTGCGGGTGATCTGCCACTCATGGCCGAGCCCGTCGAGCAGGCGCTCGGGCGCGAACCCGCCGCCGACAAGCTCGCCGAGCGACTTCCTCGACCGCATCTTGCTGTGCGGCGAAGCCGGCGAGCGCCAGCTCCGGCGCAAGCGCGGCGGCAAACCCGCTCATCCCGCCGGCGACGTTGAGCGCGGTCGCGCCGGCGACGGCATTGGTGTAGCTCGGGGTCAGGACCAGCGTGGTGGCGATGCGCATCGCCAGGCTGACCCCGGCGGCATCGAGGCCCCGCAGCCTGCGCCCCGCGGCGGCGGCGGCGAGCAGCGACACCTGGCCGTTCTGATGCGCCAGCGGGCGCGGGGTGAAGGCGCCGGCGAGCCGCGCCGGCGACCTCGTAGCCGAGGATCAGCGCCGCCATGATCTCGCGGCCGGAGCTGCCCGCCGTCTCGGCGACCGCCAGCACCCCGGGCAGCACCTGCATCGCCGCCTGGCCGGAGACGAGCCGCAAGCCCCTCGCACAGCTCGATCGCCCGCCCGGCGATGCCGTTGAGCAGGGCGGCGGTGCGCGCGTCGCTGCGCGGCCAGCCGGGCGCGTAGACCGTGCACGTTGCCGCCGGCCACCAGTTTTTCGCGCAGCGCCGCGACCTCGGGCCGGGTCGAGCCGGCGAGGATCACCCCCAGCGTGTCGAGCAGCGTGATCTTGGCGTGCGTCGCGACCGGCTGCGGGGATATCCTCGTACCGGGTCTCGGCGACAAAGCGCGCCAGTTCCTCGATCTGCCGGCCCATCTCCCCTCGCCTCCCCCGCCGCGTTAGACTTGCCGCATGACGCTACCAGACACCGAGCCGGTTTGCCTTCACCCCCGATCTGACGATCTGCCGCCTGCTGAACGGGATGTGGCAGGTGTCCGGCGGGCACGGGCGGATCGACCCGGCGCGCGCGGTCGCGGCGATGCTCGCCTATCACGATGCCGGGTTCACCACCTGGGACCTCGCCGACCATTACGGGCCGGCCGAGGACCTGATCGGCGCATTTCGCCGACAATTAGCCGCAAGCCGCGGCGAGGCAGCGCTCGCCGAGATCCAGGCCTTCACCAAATGGGTGCCGCCGCCCGGGCCGATGACCCGGCGGGTCGTCGAGGACGCGGTCGCGGTGTCGCGCCGGCGGATGCGGGCCGAATCGCCTCGACCTGCTGCAGTTCCATTGGTGGGACTATGGCGACCGCCGCTATCTCGACGCGCTGAAACACCTCGCCGATTTGCGTGACGAAGGCCAAATCCGCCATCTCGCGCTGACCAATTTCGACACCGAGCGGCTGGCCGTCATCGCCGATAGCGGCATCCGCATCGTCTCGAACCAGGTGCAGTATTCGCTGGTCGACCGGCGGCCGGCGGCGCGGATGGCCGAATTCTGCGCGGCGCACGGGATCGGGCTGCTGACCTACGGCACGTTGCTTGGCGGGCTCCTGTCGGAACATTGGCTCGGCCGGCCCGAGCCGCAGCGCGGTCGAGCTCGCGACGGTCTCGCAGCAGAAATACAAGAACATGGTCGATTCCTGGGGCGGCTGGGCGCCTGTTCCAGGAGCTGCTGGCGGCACTGAAGCCGATCGCCGACAAGCACCAGCGTCGGCATCGCCGAGATCGGCGCGCGCTACATCCTCGACCGGCCGGCGGTGGCCGGGGTCATCGTCGGCGCGCGGCTCGGCATTGCCGAGCACATCGCCGCCAACGCCCGGGTCTTCGACATCGCACTCGACGTGGACGACCTCGCCGCGCTCGACCCGGTGCTTGCCAAAGGTCGCGACCTGATGCGCGTGATCGGCGATTGCGGCGACGAGTACCGCTAGCGGCGGCTACTGGCAGAACGCGACTTTCGCGGCGCTAGACCATGCGCCGTTGACGATATGTAACCATTCGGTTACTGTAACCGAATGGTTACGCTATATCATCAATCCGACGAAGCTGTATTCCGAGCCATTGCCGATCCGACCCGCCGCGGGATCCTGCGATTGCTGCGCGACCAGCAACGCACTGTCGGAGAGATCGCGCAAAACTTCGCGACCAGCCGGCCCGCTATCTCAAAGCATTTGCGCCTGTTGCGTTCCGCCGGGCTGGTAGTCACCCGCCAGCAAGGGACAGCGCGGATTTGCGAACTGAACGCGGCGCCGCTGCGCGCCGTCAGCGATTGGATCAGCGACTACGAAGTCTTCTGGAGCGCAAGTCTTGGGAACCTCAAGCGTTACGTGGAGGAGAACCTGATGAGCATCACCCCCACAGCCGACACGATCACTCAGGAAATCACGATCAACGCGCCGGCGGCCCGCGTCTTCGCCGCGCTGACCACGCCCGACCAATGTGTCAGGTGGTGGGGAATCGAGGGCCGCTTTAAAAGCACGGGAATGGAAAGCGACTTACGTCCCGGCGGCAAATGGGTGGTGCGCGGCACACGCGCCGGTGACGGCGGGGAGTTCATCGTTCGCGGCGAATATCGCGAGATCAAACCCCCTCACCTGCTCTCCTTCACCTGGCTTCCTGACTGGGAAGAGGGTGCAACCGAATCCCTCGTTCGCTTCGACCTGCTTGAGGCAAACGGCGTCACGACGCTGCGCCTCACGCATTCGGGTTTGGTCGGGGAACGTGCGCGCATACATCACCAGGGCTGGGCAGAAATCCTCGACAAGCTGCAGAAGTTCGTCGAAGCGCGCTGAGGGCTACCGGTAGAATTCGACCTTCGCCTCGCGGAACCAGAGGAAATTGGCTGGCGCGGCCGAGATCGGCCCGTTGATCGCGAACACCGCGATCTCGTAGCGCTCGCCGGGGTGGACGATGTTGTCGCCGAGCACCAGGCGATGCGGCATGTTGAACCCCTGGATGCAGGCTGGGCTCGGCCGGCCGGCGGCGCGCGGCAGCTCGCCGTTGACCCAGATCTCCGCGTAATCGTCGACATTGACCCGCAGCACCGCCTTGGCGCCGTCGGTGGCGAAGCCGGCCGCATCGGCGGGGATCGTCAGGGTCGCGCGGTACCAGAAGAACGAGATCATGCCGCCGCCGCGCCGCCCGCCGAGGTCGGTCGCGGGGACGACGTCCCAACCGGAATCGTCGTAGCCGAGCAGCTCGGCATGCGGCTCGACGTCGTAGGTGGTCTTGAACTCGGGCCGCGAGTCGCTGAGCGCCGGCACCTCGATCAGCTTCGCTTCCAGCCCCTTCCAGCGCGCCCCGAACACCGCCGAGCCCTCCTCGGTCATCAGATCGACGACATGCACCGGCGGGGTCAGCGGCGCGAGCGGCGGCTGCGGCGCCAGCAGCGGGTTCATCGGCGGCGGCAGCGATTTGGTGGGGCGGGTATAGGTCGTGTTGGGCATATGCCTTCCCTTCAGGTTGGTCAGATCGGCCCAAACCCCGGCGGCGGGATGCGCCGGTGCGAGGCGGCCTCGTAGGCGGAAGCGATCTTGAGCACGACATCCTCGCGGCCGGGTTCGGCCCGGAATACCAGCGAGAACGGCAATCCGGGCTCGGGCAGATTTGTCACACGCTCAGCCGGCGCAGGCACATAGCGCATGCCATCGTCAGCGAGCTTGAAGACCGGGTCGTAAGTCTCTGTGACGTAGCCGGCGGGCACCAGCATCTCGGTGAGGCCGGCATTGGGGCCGTACATCGATTCCGGCCGCAGATTGTTCGGCCCGCCGCCGAACGGGTCGTGGGCGCCGCCGATCTTGGCGGGCGGCAGCGGCGTGTGCAGCCGCACCAGCGCGTCGAGCCGGTTTTCGAGGAGCACCATCATGTCGAGCCGGCGCAACAGCTCGCGCAGCATGATGCGCTCGTCGACGCCTTGCCGGCCGCCGAGCTTGTTGCGCGGGTCTTCGACCTCCTCCCAGTTCTTGAAGGCGGCGCGGCCGTCGTCGCCCCAGAATTTCGAGCGGCGGTTGAGCGCGGCGAAATCGTCGAGCCCCTCGGCGAACCCGCGCGCCGCCCAATCGGCCGCGCGGCGCGACAAATATTGCGGGATGTGAAAGCGGAAGCTCATCGCCAGCTCCTGGTCCTGGACGGTGGCGATGTCGAGGTTGCGCGGCGGCGCGATGCGGCCCTCGGCGAGCGCGACGCAATAATCGATCGGCGCCATCTCGCCCGCGCCGAAAAACTTGCCCGGCGCGAACTCGGTGCGGCGGATCGCGGCGGCGAATTCCTTGAAGACGGGCTGCCCGTCGCGGCCGAGGCGGAACAGGATGTCGGGCATGAACACCGGCACCAGCCGCGCGAGGCCCTGGCAGAAATCGACGCTCATCGCCTCGATGTCGGGGTCGCGCTCCCAATCGGGATGGCCGGACTCGACGAGCGTCGCGCCAAGCTTGCCGCCGAGCACAGCCTTGATCTCCGCGGCGGCGGCGCGTGAGATCGGTTCGGCCCCTTTGTCGCCGGGGCGCAGCAGCATCAACTCGCGAACGATGCCGATCCGCATTCCCTTGAGGCTCGCCGCGCCGCGCCGCGTGGCTCGCGTAGTTCGGCAGCACCGAGGAGCGCGGCACCGTCGTATAGACGTCGCGCGGGTCGTAATAGAAGCCGTCCGGGTTGCGCAGCGCGTCGAGCACCTTGGCGCAGTCGTCCGAGCGTGCGGGCGAGGATGCCGGCACGGTCGCAATAGATGTCGGCGCCGATGGCGCCGCCGTCGAAGCCGAGCATCGCCTTGTGCGGCAGGATCAGCGCGACGGCATTGTGGTTGGCGGGCCCGCGGCACGAGGCGCGCGTCTCCTCGCCGAGGCTCGCCATCACCAGATTGGCGCTGACCGACACGCCCGATCCGGAGCTGGAGCCGAGCGAGGCGGCGCGGGTCGTGTCGTAAGGGTTCGAGGGGTTGCCGCCCCAGCTGCTGCGCTGATAGCCGAGCACCGACGGCAGCACCTTGTCCGGCTTGTGCCGGCCGCCGGGATTGCCGGCGCGCCCATTATATTCGGTGCATACCGCCTTGGCGTAGATGATCGCGCCCTTCTCGCGCAGCCGCTCGACGAGGATATGGTCGCGCGCCGGGAAATCGATGTCGTAGGCCGCGTCGCCGCCGGCGGTCGTGCGCATGTCCTTGGTGTCGAACGGGTCCTTGAAGCTGAACACGACGCCGTAAATCGGCATCTCGTCGAGCGGCGGGTTGCGGCCATATTTGGCGTCGAGCTCGGCGGCGCGCTCCAGCGCGTCGGGCAGATGGCGGAACTCGTCGCAGACCGGCGGCGCGCCCGGCGGCAGCGGACCGAGCGAGGGATGGCGGTCGAACTCGCCCTTGCAGGTGACCGAGCGCTCGCCGCGGATGTTGAGCGTGGCCAGCGCGTTGAGCTGGCCGGCGCTCGGCATCCCCACGATCATGCCGTATTGCTGCTGCACCGACGGATCGGAGACGGTCGGCTCCATGCGGCCGAATTCGAGCGGCGGGCCGCGATACTTGTCGAGATCGGCGAAGAGGGCCGCGGCCGCGACCGTTTGCGTGGGAAAGCCGAGCGAGGCGCCGGCGCGCACCGTCCCCGTCCGCCTCGGGCACGCTCGCGCCATCCTCGGTGACCAGCAGGCTGGCGACGCCGTTATAGGCGCGGGCTCGAGCCAGATACTGCTCCACCACCGCGACACAGGTGGTTTCGCCGGCTCGGATCGCCCGATGCAGGTCGTCGATCGTCGCTTCTTCGATGCGGAATGCCATGACGCCCCCCCGATGGGGGCGATGTTAGACAGTCGCGGCGAAGCGCGCCATGTCGCGGTCGCGGAAATTAGCGTCAGGCGGCGATGCCGACCGGCTTTGCGGGTTGCATCTCGATCCGCCACGGCGGGAAGACGATCGTCACCTGGGTGCCGACCCCGAGCGTGCTCTTCAGTTCGAGTTTGCCGCCGTGCAGCTCAATCATCGCCTTGACCAGCGGCAAGCCGAGCCCGGTGCCCTGGTGACGGCGGCTCAACGAATTGTCGACCTGCTCGAACGCTTCGAGCACGCGGCCGAAATCTTCCGGCGCGATGCCGATGCCGTTATCGGCGACAGTGACCGTCAAGCCGCGGATCGGGTCGGCGCGGCAGGTAATGGTTATCTCGCCGCCGTCGCTCGCTGAACTTGATCGCGTTGGTGACGAGGTTGAGCAGCATCTGCATGGTCTTGCGCTCGTCGGCGCGCAGCAGCGGCAGATCGGCGGGGATATCGACGGTTTGCGTCAAGCCATGCTCGATCGAGGCGCACCTTGACCAGCTGGGTGACCGCGCGAAGCGGCTCGCGCAGGTCGAAAACTTCTTCCTCGAGCGTGAGCTTGCCCGCCTCGGCCTTCGACAGATCGAGGATGTCGTTGATGATCTGCAGCAGGTGCGAACCGCTGCTGTGAATGTCGGAGACATAGGATCGGTACTGCTCGTTGCGGAACTCGCCCATGATTTCGCGCAGCATCATCTCGGAAAAGCCGATGATCGCATTCAAGGGTGTGCGCAATTCGTGGCTCATCGCCGCCAGGAATGACGACTTCGCCAGGTTCGCCGCCTCGGCCTGCTCGCGCGCGGCTTCGCGTTCGAGATTGTGCCGGTAGTAGCCGACCGTGATCCACAAGCCCGACGCCGCCGATCACACCAAAGATGAAAGTGCCAATAACGATGCAGTCTCGGTGCAATTCGCTGAGGAAGGGTCCAATCGGCACATCCACCGACAAAGCGCCAACCACGGCGCCATCCATGACACGTCGGGTAGAAGGTGCGAAGCACCTCCCCGCCGTCGACCGCAAGAAACCGCGAGATCGGCGTGCGATCGGTATCCATGGCAAGGTCGTGGACCAGCTTGGCCGTCGCGGGGTCGCGGAGCGAAGCGGAAGTCGCTTTGCCGTCAAGATCGACCCAACCAAGGCGCAAGACGTTCCGCCCCAGCGCTTCATTGAACCGTTCAAGCGATTGGGCGCGAAATGCGGTGGCGGAAGGCGCCCCATCGACCCCCAGATTCTGTCGCAGCTCGCCGTAATTGCCAGTAAACGCGTCGACTAGTTGCGTCGCGGTCAACCGCTCATCGAGCTTGTTGCGGACAAAGGATTTGAGACTGGCCTGGAAATACCCAAGCGCCGCGGCAAAGGCGAGTGCCGCCGCGAACAGGAGGATCCCGATCCACCCATTTCCTTCGCGTGAGCGAAGAAAATCCCGGACGGCAGCGCGCCGCTTCATCACCCTGCTCTCGCCAACACGCCGCCATCGATACGGCCCAAATCCTAAGATTGGTTGAAGGCGGCAGCCAAGGCAGCGCGCGAACCACCTTCTCAGGGTTTAGAGGCCGGGCCCGGCTCCCATCGCGAGGAATTTCTGCCGGCGCTGGCGGCGAAGCGCCTCGCCGTCTTGCCCGGAGAGCGAGCGCAGCGCCTCGTCGATCGCCTCGCCCAATTTGGCGACGGCTTCTTGTGGCGCGCGATGGGCGCCGCCGAGCGGCTCGGCGACGATCTGATCGATGATCGCGAGACGCAACATCTCCTGCGCCGTCAGACGCAGCGCCTCGGCCGCATCCTTCGCATTTTCGCCGTCGCGCCACAGGATCGAGGCGCAGCCTTCGGGCGAGATGACCGAGTAGATCGCGTGCTCCAGCATGAGAACCGAATTGCCGGCGGCGAGCGCGATCGCGCCGCCCGAGCCGCCTTCGCCGATGACGCTCGCCACCACCGGCACGCGGATGTCGAGGCAGGTCTCGATCGCGCTGGCGATGGCCTCGCTCTGGCCGCGCGCCTCGGCGTCGATCCCAGGATAGGCGCCGGCGGTGTCGACAAAGCTCAGCACCGGCAGCTGGAAATGCTCGGCGAGGCGCATCAGCCGCTTGGCCTTGCGGTAGCCCTCGGGCCGGGCCATGCCAAAATTATGCTTCACGCGCGCCTCGGTGTCGGCGCCCTTTTCGGTGCCCAGGACAACGACGCTCCTGCCGCGAAATCGGCCGATCCCGCCGAGCACCGCGGCATCCTCGCCAAAGGCGCGGTCGCCGGCGAGCGGGGTGAAGTCGTCGATAAGGCCGGCGATGAAGTCCCGGCAATGCGGCCGCTCCGGGTGGCGGGCGACGAGCACTTTCTGCCACGAGGTCAGCTTGCCGTAGGTCTGACGCAAGAGCCGGTCGACCTGGCCGGCGAGGCGCCCGACTTCCTCGGCGATGTTGAGCCCGTTCTCGGCCGAAAGGTGGCGCAACTCCTCGATCTTGCCTTCGAGCTCGGCGATCGGTTTTTCGAAATCGAGGAAATGCCGCATCGCTCGGCGGTCGCTCACTTGCGCCTCGCCAGCGGGTGCGCGGTCTCGACCAGCCGGCGCAGCCGGTCGCCCTGGACGTGCGTGTAGATCTGCGTCGTCGCGATATCGGCGTGGCCGAGCATCTGCTGCACGCTGCGCAAATCCGCGCCGTGGTCGAGGAGATGGCTGGCGAAGGCATGGCGCAGCACATGCGGCGACAGGCGCGCCGGGTCGAGGCCGGCCGCCAGCGCCAGCTCCTTAAGCAGCTGGCCACAGCGCTGGCGGGTGAGATGGCCCTCGCGGCCGCGCGACGGGAACAGAAAACGCGACGCGCCGCCTTCCGGCAGGAAACGCGAGCGGCAGGCGAGATAGGCGGAGAGCGCCTGACGCGAGGGCGGGCTCAGCGGCACCAGCCGCTCCTTGCCGCCCTTGCCGCGAACCAGGAGAAACCGCGGATCGCGCTGTGCCGAAGCGAGCGGCAGGGTCGTCAGCTCACTGATCCGCAGACCGGTCGCGTAGAGCAATTCGAGGATCGCCCGCAGCCGCACCCCCTCTTCGTCAGGCCAGGCTTGCGCGACCTCGATGAGGCGCGCCACCTCGGCCTCGCTCAGAATTTTCGGCAGCGGCCGGCCGAGCCGCGGCGCGTCAAGCCCGCTCGACGGATCGTCGCTGCGGATCGCATCGGTCAACAGGAACCGGAAGAATTGGCGGATCGCCGATAGCCGCCGCGCCAGGGTTCGCGGCGCGAGGCGCCGTGTCGCGGCGGCCGACAGGTAGTCATGCAGCGACGCCGAACCGGCGCCGTCAAGCGTCTCACCCCGGCCGGCAGAGGAAACCCGACAGATCGAGCAGGTCGTTGCGGTACGCCGCGAGGGTCAGCCGCGCCGCACCGCGCTCCGCCGCCAGCATTTCGAGAAACGCTTCAAGACGCGGCGACACCGCCACGACCGCCGCCGCGCTACTTCGGGAAGCGAGCATCCGGCAAAACCCTCTCGACCTGTGTCCGCTGCGCCTTGAAATCCCAATTGGCGAGGAACAGCCCGCCGCCGAGGGCGGCCAGCATGACCACCAGCACGAGGACGAGCGTCACCTTACCCATCCGCCGATTGCCCTTCCCCGACCCGGTTCTGCCGCGCCGATTGACGATCCCGACGCGGGATATGGTACTACGCTGTCGAAGCGGCGTCAGAAACTACCGCGACAAAGGGTTGACGTGACATGGCGGTTCCAGCACGAAAGGCGGCAGCTCCCGGCTTTGTGCCGGGCCGCGCGGTCGTGCTCGTCGGGCTGATGGGCGCCGGCAAAACCAAAATCGGTCGCCGGATCGCCGCGCGGCTCGATCTGCCGTTCTTCGATTCGGACGAGGAGATCGAGGCGGCGGCCGGCGAAAGCAATCGAGGAGATTTTCGCCAACCGCGGCGAAGCGATGTTTCGCGACGGCGAGCGCCGGGTCATCGCCCGGCTGTTGCAGGGGCCGGTGCATGTGTTGGCGACGGGCGGCGGGGCATTCATGGATCCGCAGACCCGACGGATCATCGCGAGCCGCGGGGTCTCGGTCTGGCTGCGCGCCGATCTCGACGTGCTGTTCGCACGCGTGTCGCGGCGGACGAACCGGCCGCTGCTGAAAACTCCCGACCCGCGCGCGGTTCTCGCCGAGCTGATCGAGCGGCGCTACCCGATCTACGCCGAGGCCGACATCACCATCGATAGCGGCGAGGGACCACCCGACGCCACCGCCAGCCGGGCGATCGCGGCTCTCGCCCAGTGTGAGCGGGCGATGCTGCCGCCCGAAGAAGAGAGCGCGAAGTGACGGCAAGCAGCCGAGAGGCTGCGCGTCGAGCTCGGCGAGCGCGCTTACGACATTCTCATCGGTCCAGACCTGATCGCCACGGCCGGCGAACACATCGTCCCGCTAATGCGGCGCAAGCAAGCGGTCATCGTCACCGACGCCATCGTCGCTAGGCCGCTCCTGGCGCCGCTGCAGCAGAGCCTCGACGCCGCCGACATCGCCCACCAGACCATCACTTTGCCGCCCGGCGAAGGCACCAAGGACCTTGCCCATTTCGGCCGCCTGGTCGACGACATCCTCGCCTGCAACATCGAGCGGGGAACAATGCTGGTGGCGCTGGGCGGCGGGGTTGTCGGCGACATCGCCGGGTTCGCCGCGGCGACGCTGCTGCGCGGCATCGATTTCGTGCAGATCCCGACGACGCTCCTCGCCCAGGTCGATAGCTCCGTGGGCGGCAAGACCGCGATCAACACGGCAGCGGGCAAGAATTTGCTCGGCGCGTTCTACCAGCCGCGCCTGGTGCTCGCCGATACCGGGGCGATGGCGACGCTGCCGCGGCGCGAACTGCTGGCCGGCTATGCCGAGGTGGTCAAATACGGGCTCATCGCCGACGCCGAATTCTTCGACTGGCTCGATGCGGAGGGCGACAAGGTTTGCGACCTCGACCCCGCCGCGCTCAATCGCGCGGTGCTGACAAGCTGCCGGATGAAGGCCGAGATCGTCGCCGGCGACGAGCGCGAGACCGGCGATTCTCGGGCACTGCTGAATTTCGGGCACACGTTCGGCCACGCGCTCGAGGCCGAGACCGGCTTCGGCGACGCGCTGCTGCACGGCGAGGCGGTCGCGCTCGGCATGATGCTGGCATTCGATTTCGCCGTGCGACTGGGCATCGCCTCGGGTCAGGACGCCACCCGGGTGCGCCGCCATATCGAGCGGATGGGGCTGCCGGGCGAACTCGGCGCCATCGGTCTCGCCGGCAAGGCTGACGCGCTGCTCGCGCATATGGGCAAGGACAAGAAGGTCCGCGACGGCCGCATCACCCTGATCCTGCCGCGCCGCATCGGCGACGCTTACGTCATGCGCGACGCCAAATCCGAGGAGTTGCGGGCGTTTTTGGCCGACGCCGCCTAGCGCCCAACCTATATCGGCAGCGGCACTCGCGCCGCCTCGGCGCGATCGGGTCTGGCCGCGTTCCGGTAGAAATCGACAATGTAAACGCGGATCGCCGCGGTGAGGCTCGGCGCGCCACGATGGCGGTCGATTTCCGTGACGAGTTCGTTGAGCGGCATGTCTCTGTCGCGGGCGATGTCGCGGAGCGCATCCCACATCACCGGCTCAAGCCGCACGCTCGTCCGGTGGCCGGCAACGACAACGTTGCGGATCGGCAGCGACGACGGGGACGTATCACGTGGGCGTGGCGGACGGCGCGACGATGGCGATTGCATGGCGCAAGTCTATACGCCAGCCCTTCGAATGCAATGAATACGTGTGTATGAATAGATAATACATACTATAGTAGTGTCAATTCCGCTCCTCATCCGGCGCGAGTGTCGTCAACGCCAGTGCGTGGACGCCGCCGGCCAGCTCTGCCGCCAGCGTCTCATAGACCAGACGCTGGCGTGCGACCCGCCCAAGCCCAACAAAGGCCGGAGAGACGATAACCACGGTGAAATGCGTCTCGCCGCCCTGCCCCGCCCCGCCGGGGTGACCGGCATGCCCGGCGTGCCGCGCCGAATCGTCGGTGATGTCGAGCCGGGTTGGGGTGAAGCGGTCGGTCAGCTTTCGCCGCATGGTGTCGGCAATTGTCATTGGCGTCCCGCCCGCTCCAATTCGGCCGCCGCGCCGAGAAACCCAGCCAGGTCCTCGACCACGTAGTTGATGTAGTCGGCGTCGGAGGCGATCGCGGCCCAATCGACCCCGGTCTTGACCCATGCGGTGGTCATGCCAAGCTCAGCGGCTGGCGCCAGATTCTTCGCCATGTCCTCGATCATCAGCGCGCGGGTGGGCTCGACCCCGTAGCGCCGAACGAACTCGCGGAAGGGCGCCGCCGACGGTTTTGGCGCGAAATCCGAGGCAACGATGTCGAAAATGTCGTCGAAAAAATGACTTATGCCCAGATGTTTGAGCAAATTCTCGGCATGCGGCACCGAACCGTTTGTGTAGATGAGCTTACGCCCCGACAGGCCACCTAACGCGGTTACCAGCGCGGGACTGGCGGGTACGCAGGAGAGATCGACATCGTGGACGAATGCCATGAATTCGTGCGGGTCTACCTGGTGGACCGCCATTAGCCCATGCATGGTCGTGCCGTGCTCACGGAAATATCGCGCCCGCAGCGCCTTGGCCTCGTCCAAAGACACGCCCAGCAGGCGGCAGATGTACTCATTCATCCGCTCCTGAACGAGCGGGAACAGGCCGCAAGACGCCGAATAAAGGGTGTTGTCGAGGTCGAAAACCCAAGTTTCGACCGCGCCGAGCGGGCAGCCCTTCGCGGCGCACCGTATACGCCATGTCAGCCGCCGCGGATCAGCGTGCCGGCGCCCGCGGTAAAAAGCTCCAGGAGCATCGCGTGGGGCACTCGTCCGTCGAGGATGACGGCGGCTTCGACACCCTTATCGACCGCGTCGAGGCAGGTCTCGACCTTGGGGATCATGCCGCCCGAGATCGTCCCGTCGGCGATCATCCGGCGCGCCTCGGCGGCGGACAGCTCCGGGATCAGCTTCTTATTCGCGTCGAGTACGCCCGGAACATCGGTCAGGAGCAGGAAACGCGCGGCTTTGGCCGCGGCGGCGACCGCGCCGGCGACCGTATCGGAATTGATGTTGTAGGTCTCGCCGGCGCTACCGACGCCGATCGGCGCAATGACGGGGATCATGCCGGCCTTCTCGAAACCGGCGATGACCCCCTGCGCGATCTCGGTCGGCTCGCCGACAAAGCCAATGTCGCCATTACGGATAACCTGTTCGGCGCGAATCAGATTGCCATCCTTGCCGCTGAGCCCAATGGCGCAGCCGCCGGCGGCGTTGATCGCCGCGACGAGCTGCTTGTTGATGGTGCCGGCGAGCACCATCTCGACCACTTCCATCGTCTCCGCGTCGGTGACGCGCAGCCCGTTGACGAAGCGGCTCTTGATGCCGAGCCGGTCGAGCATGCGATTGATCTGCGGCCCGCCGCCGTGGACGACGATCGGGTTCATCCCGAGCTGACGCAAGCAGCACGATGTCCTGGGCGAAGGTCTCGCCCCCGGCACCCATGGCATGGCCGCCATATTTGACGACAACGGTTTTGCCGGCATAGCGAACCCAGTGCGGCACCGCCTCGGCCAAGCACCTTGGCGAGCAGCGACGGGTCGACTGCCGGCGGGGATAGCGTGAGCATCATTCATGGCGCGGGCAATCTATCGCGAGAGCTGGCGAGGCGCCACCTCGGCAAAGCCGGCCAAAGTCGCGCGCAAAGCAGCAATGCCAGTGCGCTTTCTCGGCGCTGGTCAGATGGATCTCGGGATGGGCGGCGCGATGGCCCTTGAGCTCGGCGCCGCCGCCTCGGCGACCTCGGCAAGCGCGGTCGCTCCAGCCGCATCGGTCTTGGTCAGCACGACTTGGTAGGACAGCGCGGCCTCGTCGCATAGCGTCATGGTCGGCCGATCGACATCGGTGATGCCGCGCCGCGCGTCGATCAACAGGCAGGCGCGGCGCAGGCTGGCGCGGTGGCCCAGATAATGGCGGATCAGCGCGGTCCAGTCGCGCACCGCCGCTTTCGACGCCGCCGCGTAGCCGTATCCCGGCAGATCGACCAGCATCAGCCGGCCGCCAAGAGCGAAGAAATTGAGCTGCTGCGTGCGCCCCGGCGTATGCGAGGTGCGCGCCAGCATGCGCCGCCCGGTCAGCGCGTTGACGAGGCTCGATTTGCCGACGTTCGAGCGGCCGATGAAGGCGATCTCGGGCAGTGTCTCGGGCGGCAGAGAGTGCGGGATTGGCGGCGCCAGCGACGAAGCGGCACTCAGCGGCGAACAGCTTGCGCCCGGCCTCGACGAGATCGAGATCGAAGTCGCGCGGCGGGAAGATATCGGCCGCGGCACGCCGTCAGGCGGCGCCCTGGCGATGCATGATCGCCCATTGTTGGGCGATGCTGAGAAGATTGTTCCACGACCAATAAATCACCAACCCCGCCGGGAAGGCCGACAGCATGTAGGTAAAGACGACCGGCAACGCCATGAACATCTTCGCCTGGACCGGATCGACCGGCTGCGGGTTCAGCTTCTGCTGCAGGAACATGGTGACGCCCATGATCAGCGGCCAGGCGCCGATCGCCAGGAAATGGCCGATCGTCGGTATCCGCCAGGGGGTCGAACGGCAGCAAGCCGAACAGATTGGCGAACGAGGTCGGGTCGGGCGCCGAGAGATCATGGATCCAGCCGAAGAACGGCGCGTGACGCATCTCGATGGTGACGAAGAGCACCTTGTAGAGCGAGAAAAACACCGGAATTTGGATGACGATCGGCAGACAGCCGGCGAGCGGATTGGCGCCGACCTTCTTGTAGAGCGCCATGATCTCTTGTTGCTGCTTCGCCTTGTCGTCGGGGTATTTCTCGCGAATCTTGACGGTTTCCGGCTGCATGAGCTTCATCTTGCTCATCGCCGAGTACGATTTGTTGGCGAGCGGGAAGAAGGCGAGCTTGACCATGAAGGTGAACAGCAGGATCGCGAGCCCAAAATTGCCCAGCAGTCCCTCCAAGAGCAGCAGGATCCGGAAAATCGGCTTGGTGAGAAACCAGAACCAGCCAAAATCGATCGAGTAGTCGAGCAGCGGGACGCCCGAAGCCGCATAGGCCTGGAGCAGGTTGAGTTCCTTGGCGCCGGCGAACAAGCGAGTCGAGGTCGAGGCGGTGCCGCCGGCAGGCACGGTGATCGGGGCGCCGAGATAATCGGCTTGGTAGCGATCGACCTTGTCTGGGTCGACCGCTTTGCGAAACTGCGCCTTGATCTGCCCGCCTTGCGGCGGCACGAGCGCGGTCAGCCAGTATTTGTCGGTAAAGCCGAGCCACCCGCCATCCGACGTGTACTCGACCGGCTTTTCCGGGTTTAGCGAGGCGTATTTGACATCCTGGATGGCGCCGTTGAGATAGCCGATCGGCCCCTCGTACAGAATGTAATAACCCGACACGGGCGGTGTGCCGGCGCGGCTCAAGACCCCATACGGCGTCAGGCTAACCGGCGCCGCGCCGGTGTTCTTCACCGCATCCTCGACCGTGAACATGTAGTTCTCGTCGATGGTAAAAGTGCGGGTGAAGACGAGGCCCTGGCCATTATCCCAGGTCAGCGTCAGCGGGTGGCCCGGCGAAAGCATGCTTCCCGAAGCGGTCCACTTGGTCTGCGCGCCCGGGAGGGCGGGATCGGGCGTGTCCTTGCAGCCGCCGCTGGAGCACCAGCCGAACGCGGCGAAATACGGTTCCTTGGTTCCCGTCGGCCAGAGCAGCACGACCTCCGGGCTCTTCGGGTCGACGGTGTCGTGATAGGTGGCGAGGGTCAGATCGTCGATCCGCCCGCCGATAAGGGCGATCGACCCGTGCAGACGGGGCGTGTCGATCTTGACGCGCGGCTGGTCGGCGATCGCCGCCTCGCGGCTCTCGGCGACGGCCGCCGGCGCGGCCGCTGGCGGCAGGGTCCCCTCTTGCGGCGGGGTGCCGCCAGGCTCCTTGCCAGACGGGCCCGCCGTTGGGGTTTGGGTCGCGGTCTTCGGCGGAGGCGGCGGAGGATGCGGCAAGAAGCGCTCGGCCAGGTACTGAAAGCCGAACAGGATGGCCACCGACACCACGATAGCGATGAGGAGGTTTTTCTGGTCCATATCGGGCGCGTCTCGACCCTAGCGGCGCGGGCTGTCAGGCACGGGATCGTACCCGCTGCCGCCCCAGGGATGACAGCGGCAGACGCGGCGCAGCGCGAGCCAGGAGCCACGCGCCGGGCCATGGCTAGCAATTGCCTCCTCGGCGTAGTGCGAGCAGCTCGGCTAGAAGCGGCAGGACGGCGGCAGCACCGGCGCGAGCAGTAATTGCCACGCGCGAATCGCCACGCGCAGGACTACGTTGACAATGGCCGCGGCCGCGCCGACGAGCGTCATCTCACTCCTCCCTGCGCTCCGGCCGCGACACCTGCCGCAGCGCCCCTTCAAGATCGCCGACCAACTCGGCATAGAGCCGCTCGCCGGTGCCGGCCCGAGCGATCAGCACGTAATCCATGCCGTCGCGTCCCTTGACCGGCAGCACCGCCGCCGCCGCGGCGCGAAGCCGCCGCTTTGCCCGGTTGCGCGCCACCGCATTGCCGACCCGCCGGCTTGCGGTAAATCCGACCCGCGGTCGCGCACCCCTGTCGCCGGGCTGCGCCGCCGCCTGCAAGACCAACCCGGTCCGTACCGCCCGCGCGCGAGCGGCGGCGACACGAAGAAAATCGGCCCGGGTCTTGAGCCGGGCGAGACGTTCGGTCATATCGATTGCCGGACTGTCGTTTTGGCCGCTTGGCGCTCGGCCGCTTGGCGCAACCGGCGGTGCCGCGAGCGCGCTCAGGCAGACAGGCGCTTGCGGCCTTTGGCGCGGCGCGCGGCTAGAACCCGGCGACCGCCGGTGGTCGCCATTCGCGCACGAAAGCCATGCCGACGCTTGCGGATAAGCTTGCTGGGCTGGTAAGTGCGCTTCACGGCACCGGCTCCGACGGAATCTGCCTGGTTTTGGCGGAGGGCGCTGTATACGAGAGCGACCCGGCCAAGTCAACGATGGGCCGGGTGCGACGACGAGGGAGCTTAGGGTGTTGAGCGACCAAGCGACACTGGACGCGGCCGATTTTGCCTTTCGCAATTGGTCGGCGCCCTTGAGCGGAAAGATCCCGCCCGGCAGCGACGAGCACAAAGTCGCGTTCTGCCGCATGCTGCTCGATACCCACAACCCCTATAGGCCCACCGTGATCGACTGGCCGAAGCTAGACGACGAGGCGCGCGGCCGGCTTACCAGTTTGCCGATCTGGGACATCGCGGTGCAGACCGAGGGCAAGGCCAAGCTGCGGGCACTGGCCTATGCCGAATCCGTTTCAGATCCGCTGTTGCGCGAGGCGATCAGCCTCGATGCGTTCGAGGAGGGCCGCCACAAGGAAGTGCTGGCGAAACTTGTCGCGGCCTATGGGATAAAGCTCGAGCCCGAGCCTGAATATCGGCGGCCCCGCCGCCGCGAATGGGCCTGGATGACGCTCGGCTACAGCGAGTGCATCGACAGTTTTTTCGCCTTTGGCCTCTTCGCCGTGGGCAAGCAATCCGAATTCTTCCCGCCCGAACTGGTCGAGACCTTCGAACCGGTGATCCAGGAGGAAGCCCGGCACATCATGTTTTTCGTCAACTGGGCGGCGTGGCACTATCGCAACCTCGCCTGGTGGCAAAAGCCGTGGTGGTGGGCACGGATGGTCGCGGTCTGGGTACGGCTGGTGCGCGAGCGCATCGGCTTTGCTCGGGGCATCGGCGCCGACAAGGACGAAAAGCCGCAGGACAACAACTTCACCGTGACCGGGAGCAAGGCGGTCAGCAATGTCGACCTGCCGCTGGCGACATTGTTCGACATCTGCCTCGCCGAGAACGACCGGCGCATGGCGGGATACGATCCGCGCCTGTTGCGGCCGATGGCGGTGCCGCGCCTCGTGCGCCTGGTCCGCAAGTTCATGCGCACGCCGCGCCCCGCGGCCGCATGAGGTTCTTTCCGATCCTTGCCGTCGTCGCTGGCATCGCGGCGATGGTGGCACTGGTGTGGCGATTGGGCGCCGCAGCGGTGCTGCATTCGCTGATCGCGATCGGGCCGTTCGGCTTCGCCTCGGTGTGCCTGATCCACATCGCGTTGATCGCGCTGATGGGCCTTGCCTGGTGGGCGCTGCTCCCGGGGACGAAGCCGTGGGTGGCGATCTGGGGCCGGTTCGTGCGGGACGCTGGGTCGGAGGTTCTGCCGCTGTCGCAGGTCGGCGGCTATGTGCTCGGCACCCGCGCGGTGGCGATCTCCGGCGTGGCGGCGACGTGCGGCGCCGCCAGCACCATCGTCGACGTGACGCTCGAATTCGTCGGCCAACTTGCCTATGTCGGGCTCGGCCTCGTTTGGCTTCTGCACCTTCACACCGCGGGGATCGCGCCGGGGCTGGTCGTGTCCGGCCTCGCCGGGGCCAGCCTGCTGGCGATCGCGTTTGTTATCGTTCAGCGGCGCGGCGTCCGCTATGCCGACCGCATCGCAGGCATTCTCGGCCAAGGCTGGGCCGAGCGGACCGCCGCGGGAGCGGCGGCGCTGCACAACGCGCTCGAGGCAATCTATCGTCACCACGCCGGGTTGTGGTCGAGCTTTCTGCTGCATTTTCTGTGCTGGATCCTGAGCGCCAGCGAGATCTGGGTGGCCCTGGCCTTTGCCGGGCAGCCAATCCCGTTCGGCAGCGCCCTCATCATCGAGAGCCTGGTCTATGCGCTGCGTACCTCCGCTTTCTTCGTGCCCAACGCGATCGGCGTCCAGGAAGGCGCCTATGTGCTTCTGGGCGGCGTCTTCGGCCTGAGCCCCGAGATGGCGCTGGCTCTGTCGCTGCTGAAGCGGGCGCGTGACCTGACGATCGGGCTGCCGGTACTGGCATGGTGGCAGATCATCGAAGGCGGGCGCTTGTCGCGGCGGATCGGGGCCAAGAGGGTACCGCCACTGCCGACGCGCGACTGAGACGCCGTCACGTTCGCGTGTAACGATTGGCCGCCGCCAAACGCTAGGCTACCGTGGCAGTCACCATGATCGGACTGCGCGGTAAATCTTGGCGGCGGTTTGGGGCGTCCCTGACCGGGCTGACCCTCGGCTTGCAGCTGATGCTGTCGAGCCTGGGCCTGATCATTGCCGCCGCCGCCACGGGTCCGGCCGACGCCTTTTCCGCTCATGCGCTGTGTCTCGGCGGCGAAAGCCCGCGATCTGATGCGCCCTCCGCCCCGGTCCACAACCACATCGGCTTCTGCTGCCTGTGGCATCAGGTCCCGGGTGTCCAGCCGGTCGCGGTCGCGGTTCCCCTACCGGTCGCTTTCGCCTATGTCGCGCCGCTCGAGCGCGGCATGGCCGCCTTCACCCCCGGCCCGCAACGCGGCCCGGCCAACGCCCGCGCGCCACCCAGCCTGATCTGAGCCGCCGCTATCCGACGCCTCCGCCGGTTCGCCGAACCGGCGGCGGACGCCATGCCCAACTCTTCGATCAGGTCATTCAGACATGAGATACGCCCACTTTGGCGTGGCGGCCGCGCTTGCCGCGCTGCCCGCGCTTGCTCCGTTATCCGCTCGCGCTCACGGCTTCGCCGGCGACCGCTTCTTCCCGGCGACGCTGCTCACCGACGATCCCTTTGTCGCCGACGAGCTTTCCGCGCCGACATTCACCCGCGATCCGACCGACATGGACGGCGTGCAGACCATGGGTCTTGACTTCGACCTGTCGAAGCGTCTGACCCCCGATATCGGGGTCACCCTGTCGCAAGGCTGGCAGCACCTTAAGGCGCGCGGAGTGCACGGCGTAACGGGGCTCACCGGCTTTTCGAACGAGCTCGATTGGCAGTTCTTCACCAACGCGCCGCACGAGGCCAGCGCCGTCATCGGGCTCAGCACGAGCTGGGCCCATACCGGCCGGGTGCAGGCGCTGGGCGCCGACGATTTCACCACGCTCTCGCCGCTGGTCAATTTCGGCAAAGGCTTTGGCGATCTGCCGGAGAGCCTACCCTGGCTGCGCCCGATCGCGGTCACCGGCGCCCTTAGTATGGGCTTTCCCACCAAGACCCAGAGCGACGGCGATCCGCACCCCAACAATTTCAATTATGGCTTCGCCTTCGAATACAGCCTCGAATACCTCCAGCATCACGTGAGGGATGTCGGGCTCCCGGCGCCGTTCGACCGCATGATCCCGCTGGTCGAGGTCTCGTTCACCACCCCGCTCAATCGCGGTCTCGGCGGGCAGACCGTCGGCACGATCCAGCCCGGGATCATCTGGTCGGGGCAGTTTATGCAGATCGGCGCGGAAGCGATCGTTCCGGTCAACCGCAACAGCGGCCACGGACTCGGCGCGATGGTCCAGCTGCATTTCTACCTCGACGACATCTTCCCGAACTCGATCGGGCGGCCGATCTTCGGGCAGCGATGATGCGCCGGGGTTTTGCGGCGCTCGTGCTTGTCGCCGTGGCGTTGCTGCCCGGCGCAGCGCCGGCGCACGCCTTTCTAGACCATGCCGTGCCGGCGGTCGGCGGCATTGTGAACACGCCGCCGCCGCAGCTGCAGCTCTTCTTCACCCAGGAGCTCGAACCGGCCTTTTCCGGAGCGGCGCTGAGCACCGGCGACGGGCAGCCGGTCGTCACCGGGGCCGCTTCGGTCGACCCACAAAACCGGGCCGAGATGGTATTGAAGCTGCCGCCGCTCGCGCCCGGGCACTACCGGGTGAACTGGCACGCGGTCTCCGTCGACACCCATCGCACCGAAGGCAGCTTCACCTTCGACGTGCGGCCGTGAGCGCCTTTCGTGGCTGAGCTGCTGGAGGCGGTCCGCTTCGTCCATTTCGCCGCGGCGATGGCGGCGTTCGGGATCGCCGCGTTTAGGCTCTACGCGTTCGCCGGCGACCTCGCGCCGGCGAACGCGCCGGCCCGGCGCGCACTCGACCGGACGCTGGCGCGGATCATGATGGTGAGCGCCGCGGTCGCGCTGCTCTCCGCGCTCGCGATGGTGCCCTGCGTCGCGGCGGAGATGGCGGCGATGCCGCGCGCCGCGCTCGATCCTCTCATCCTCAAGGTCGTTCTCCTCGCCACCGAGTTCGGCCACGCCTGGTGCTGGCATGTTGGGTTCGCGGCCGCGCTGCTGGTCCTGTGCCTGCTGCCGGCAAGTAACATGCAGGCCGCCGCCTCGACAGTACTCGCGCTGCTGCTGCTGACCAGCCTCGGCTGGGTCGGTCACGCGGTGATGGACATGGGCGGCGTGGCGATCCACGAGGTCAACCAGATGGTGCACCTGGCCGCGGCGGGCATCTGGCTGGGCGGGCTGGTGCCGCTGGGCATCCTGCTGCGCCGGGCGACGCGGCCGGGCGGCGGCGACTACGTTCCACTGGCCCGAGCCGCCCTGCCGCATTTCTCGCAGATGGGATACGCCGCGGTGGCGCTTCTGGCGCTGACCGGGCTGGTCAACTGCGTCTTTCTGGTCGGCACGTTCAGGGCCCTTGTCGTGACCTCCTACGGAAGGCTGCTGATCGTGAAGATCGCATTGTACGGCGCGATGGTCGGGCTGGCGCTCGCAAACCGCTTTCGGCTGACGCCTCGGCTGCGCAATGCGGCGAATGCCGGAGCGGCGCTGCGCGCGCTATCCCGCTCGGTCGCCGCCGAACAGGCGCTCGGCCTTGCGATCCTCGCCGTCGTCGCGGTTCTCGGCACCTGGGAGCCGGCGATCCACCTGACCTACAAGATACGATAACGCAAGCCGATTGCGCAAACCGCTTGCGCTATGCCGCGTGGCACGTCATTCTCGCCCGATGGCGCGCAAATCGCTGATCGCCGCCGCAATGCGGCGCCTCATGGAAGGGCGGGACCACCACGCCTGGACGCTCGAGGATCTTCAGGCCGGGCTGACGGCGGCCGGCGCGGCCGCCGACTTCTCGACGATCTTCCGCGCCGCGGAGAAGCTCGTCGCCGCGGGCGCCGCCCGCAAGATTCAGCTCGAAGACGGCCGGGCCCGCTTCGAGCTGGCCGAGGCCCACCACGACCACCTACTCTGTACCCGCTGTGGCGAGCTTCTCGCCATTCCCTGCGTCATCGCGCAGGACGGTTTCGCCGCGCTCGAGCGCGAGGCCGAGATCGCGATCACCGACCACCATCTGGTGCTGAGCGGCGTCTGCCGCCAATGCCGCGACCTGCCCCCGGAGCGGGAAAAGCGCGGATGATCGGCGGCATCGATCTCTGGGACCCCGGGCACGTCAACGTCACCGTCGATCTGTTGACCGCGCTGTTGCTCGGGCTGGTACACGGCATCACTCCGGACGAGCACACCTGGCCGATCACCTTCTCTTATGCGGTCGGCGGGTATTCGACCCGGCGCGGCCTGCAAGCCGGTCTCATTTTCTCAGCCGCGTTCACCGCGCAGCAATGTCTGGCGAGCGAACTGGCGCATCTCGGCCTTGCGGGTTGGTTTAGCGCCGAGGGCTTCGACGGGGTCGTCTACATCGTGGTCGGCATCGTCATGGCGGCGGCCGGGTTCTACGTGACCGGGCGCGGGATGCTGCCGCACTTGCATTTGCCGGGGTCGCACGGGGCAGCGCAAGCCCGCGAACTCCAGCCGTGGATGCCCGCCGTGCACGGCTTTATCGCCGGATGGGGCCTCGATGCGTTCTCGGCGATCATCTACACGACGCTGGCGCCCGCCATGCCGTCGGCGGCGACCGGATGGCTTCCGGGGCTGTTCTTCGGGATCGGCACGCTGATCGTCCAGGCAGCCGCCGGAGCGGCCTTTGGGCTATGGGCGGCGCGGCGCCAATTGCCGGGCGAGGCGATCCGGCAGATTGCCCTGCGAACCGCCGCGCGCACGCTCACCTGGGGCGGCGTGGCGTTCTTCCTGTTCGGGATCGTAGACCTCGCCTTTCCCGAAGTCGCCGATTTCGGGTTCGCCACAAGGCTGCACGTGCACAATCTCGACACCGTCGGGCTGCCGTTCCTGCTGGTGATCTTCAGCGTGGTCGGGGTCGGGGTGACGACATTCGTCACCGAAACCCAAGCCTGGCGCCGGCGCGCGCTAGCCGCTCAGACATCCGGCTGGGGCAAATGAGGCGCCGCGGCCCCGCCTCCGGCGGTGGGGCGCTGCTGGCGGTCTTCGCCGTCCTCTTCCAGTCGATTCTGTTCGGCTGGCACCACCACGATCCAGTCGGCGCCGGCCATCTCCCCGCCACCGTCGTCGGAAACCCCGCCTCGGCACCGCAGGGGTTCGACGACGAGGACGGCTGCGAGATCTGCCAAGTTCTGCACCACCTCTTCGCCGCGCCGGCGACGTTCGCATCGCCGCTGCCGCCGCGCACGCTCCGCGCGGATCGCATCGCGGGCCGACCGGTCTTCGCGGTCCGTTCGCGCCCCCTCGCCTTCCACGCCCGAGGCCCGCCCCTCGCCTGACGCTGCTCACGGTTGACTGACCGAGCCGCGGCGCTGCCGCGGCGCAGCTTCACGACGAGGTTTTGTAATGGACAGGTCCCATCTCGCGGGCCGGCGCGGCTGTGCCGTCGCCGCCAGCGCCGCCGTTGCGCTCCTCCCCGCCGTTCTACTCACCGGATGCATAAGCTCGCCCCAAACTCGGGCGGCCTGGGACCACTATGTCAAGGCCGAGGCGGCCTATGAGGATTGCCGCTCACGGCGTTATCCCGACCCATCGTCCTGCCGGGCGGACGCGGCGGTCTTTGAGGCTGATCGGGTGCGCTATCACGCCGCCGCGGATGCCCAGCGATGAGCCGGCATTTCGCTTGGCGCGCCATCGCGCCGCTTTGCCTGCTTCCGGCCTCGGCCATCCCCGCCGTGGCCGGGGATGCGGAATGGCCCCTTCAGCTCGCCCAGTCGGCGCCCGCGCCCGACATCGATGCAGCGCCCGGCACCCAGCTTGAGATCGATGTCATCGCCAAGGCGCTCGATCTCGCTCGCGGCCAGATCCAACCAAGCCTCGGCTCGACGGTCTATCAACTCAATCGGCAAGCGATCGAAACCCAGACTCAAGGCTACAACGCCCCGTTCAACCAGGTGCTGTTGCAGGCGCCCGGCGTCGCTCAGGATTCTTTCGGCCAAGTCCATATCCGCGGCGACCACGCCGATCTGCAATTCCGCATCGACGGCGTGCAGCTCCCGGAGGGGATCAATGTCTTCGGCCAGGCGCTCGAAACCCGGCTGGCGCAATCGGTGTCGCTGATCACCGGCGCGTTGCCGGCGCAGTACGGGTTTCGCACCGCCGCGGTGGTCGACATCCAGACCAAGAGCGGCGCTCGAACCCGGCGGCTCGATTTCGATGTATGGCGGCAATCAGGGCTGGCTGCAGCCGAGCTTCGAGTATGGCGGGCATGTCGGCCAGGTGAACTATTTTGTGAGCGGCGACTTCCTGCACGATTCGATCGGCATCGAGAACCCGACCCCGAGCTTCAACCCGATCCATGACCAGACCGATCAACATCGCGGGTTTCTCTTCCTCTCCGGCATCATCGACCCGACGACGCGGGTTTCCACGATCCTCGGCACGTCGCGCGGGCAGTACCAAATCCCCAATGTTCCGGGGCAAAGCCCGGGCCTCGGCCTCACCGTCAACGGGTCAGCCGATTTCAACTCGTCGTTGCTCAACGAGAACCAGCGCCAGATCACCCATTACGGCATCGTGTCGCTGCAAAAGAAGCTCGACGACATCGATTTCCAGGTCTCGGCCTTCAACCGCTATTCGAGCGTCTATTTCAGCCCCGATCCGCTCGGCGATCTGCTGTTCAACGGCATCGCCCAGACCGCGTATCGCCGCAGCATCGCCACCGGGATCCAGGCCGACGGTAGCTACCGCATCTCCGACACCCACACGCTGCGTGCCGGTTATTTCATCCAGGGCGAGCGGTCGATTTCACAGACCAATTCACTGGTACTGCCGACTGACGATACGGGCACGCAGACCTCCGACCAGCCCTTCTCGATCACCGACAACAGCGGAAAGACCGGCTGGCTCTACGGAGTCTATCTTCAGGATGAATGGAAGATCGCGCCGGGGGTGACGGTGAACTTTGGCGGCCGTTTCGACCTCATCGACCAGTTCACCCACGAGAACCAGTTCAGTCCGCGCATCAACGTCGTCTGGGAACCGACAGACTCGACAACGATTACCGCCGGCTACGCGCGCTACCTGACGCCGCCGCCCTTCGAGCTGATCGCCGCGACCGATGTAGCTCTGTTCGCCAACACCAGCGCCGCGCCCGGCGAATACAACCGACACGATGGCCAAGGCCGAGCGCGACCATTATTTCGACATTGGCGCGACGCAGATCGTCCTACCGGGTCTCAAGGTCGGGGTCGACGCCTACTACAAGATCGCCACGAACCTGCTCGATGAGGGGCAATTCGGCGCGCCGATCCTCTTGACCCCGTTCAACTACGCGAGGGGCCGGGTGAGAGGGGCGGAATTGTCGGCGAGTTACGACAAGGACAACTGGTCGCTCTACGGCAATTTCGCGGCGTCGAAGGCAGAGGGCGAAGGCATTCGCTCGGCCCAGTTCAACTTCTCTCCCGATGACCTCGCCTACATCGCCACCCACTACATCCATCTGGATCACGATCAGACGTACACGGCCTCGGCCGGGATCGCGTATACCTTTCCGATGACCCGAACGCGCGTCTCGACCGACCTCATTTACGGCAGCGGTCTGCGCGCCGACGGCGCGGTGCCCAACGGCCGCAGCCTGCCCGATTACCACCAGGTCAATCTCAGCATCGCCCGGAAGCTCGACACCGGCGTGTGGAAAGGGGCGGAACTCCGACTCGACGTAATCAATCTGCTGGACGAAATTTACGAGATCCGCGACGGCACCGGGGTCGGCGTCGGCGCGCCGCAATTCGGGCCCCGGCGAACCATCCTCGCCGGATTGACGCAGTGCTTCTAGGATGCAACTGAGAGCCGCGCTTCCCGCTTCCGCCGCAGGCCACGCAGCGATCATCGGGCTTCTGCTGATGCTGCCGGCGATGATGCCGGCGCCGCCCAAGATCGACCTGGCTCACGCGGTCGAAGTCGTGTTCGCGCCGCCGCCCCCGCCGCCCGTCGCGGCACAACCTCCGATCCCGCCGGTGGCCGAACAGCCGCCTCCGCCGCCGGCCGTTGAGCAGCCGCCGCCGGCGCCGCTCGGTGGCCGGGCCGAGCCGCCGCCGCCCCCGCCGAAACCGGCGCCGAAGCCGCGCCCGAAACCGGTGCAGCCGGTCGAGCGCCCGCCGCCCGAGATGACTTTGCCGCTACCGACGACACCCGTGGCGCCGCCCCAGGTGGCTTCGCTGCCGCCACCGGCGCAGGCGCCCGTCATCAGCAGCGACTACCGGACGATGCTGAGCCGCTGGCTTGAAGGCCATAAGCGCTACCCCGAGGACGCCCGCCAGCGCGGGGAGGAAGGCCGCGCGGTGCTGCGTTTCCGCGTCGACCGCAACGGCCGGGTGCTCGACTACGCGGTGGTCAGCAGCACCGGCTTCGCCGATCTCGACGCCGCGGTGGAGTCGATGATGCGCGGCGCGACCCTGCCGCCCTTCCCGGCAAGCATGACCTCACCCGAAATCGAGGTGTCGGTGACGATCCGCTTTGGGCTGAAGCGGTGAGATAGAGTGAGGGCTCACGCGAAGGTGAGCCGAACATCGACGCAAGAATTGGCAATCCCGCGGGATTAGCCCACACAATGCGGCCATGGTCGCCGCCGGACTACGCAGATTTTCCCTCTACCGGGTGATCCCGCTCGGTCTGTTGCTCGTGGCCGGCCTGATCTTCGTGCTTTGCGGCGGTCGCCGCTATCTGACATTCGCAGACTCTCGCGGAGAACCGGGATGTTCTCGCGACCCTCGCCGCCCATGGCGGGGCGCTTCTCGCCGCTGAGTTCATCCTCGTCTATTTTGCGCTGACAGCGCTATCGATCCCAGGTGCGTTGGTGGCAACCCTGGTCGGCGGGTTTCTATTCGGCCCTTGGCTCGGCGCGGTCTACTCGTTGACCGGCGCGACGCTCGGCGCCACGACGGTCTTCCTCGCCTCGCGCACCGGGCTAGGCGGCCTCGGCGAGCAAGCGATGCCTCGAATACGCCGTCTCATGGCCGGCTTCCGCGAGGACGCGTTCAACTACCTCCTTGTTCTGCGGCTGATCCCGGTTGTGCCGTTTTGGGCGGTCAACCTGGCCGCTGGTATTGTCGGCATGCGCCTGACGAGTTTCGCGGTCGCGACGTTCATCGGGATGATCCCAGCCGCCTTCATCTACGCCGGGGTCGGCAACGGGCTCGGCATGCTGCTGGCCACCGGGCAGAAGCCGGAAATGCACCTGATCTTTCGTCCCGACATCCTGTTGCCGCTGATCGGCCTCGCCGTCCTGGCGCTCGTGCCAGTGGCATACAAGCGCTGGCGTGGGGGGTCGCGCCGCGAGCCGGCGAAATGAGGGTCCTTGCCCCCGATTTGTGCGTTATCGGCGCCGGTGCAGGCGGGCTGGCGGTGGCGGCGGGCGCGGCGCAGATGGGCGCGCGTGTCGTGCTTATCGAGCGCGGGGAAATGGGCGGCGACTGCCTCAATTCGGGCTGCGTGCCTTCGAAATCGCTGCTGGCTGCGGCGAGGCTCGCGCATGCCTGGCGGCGCGGCGGCGAGATGGGCGTCCTCTATGGACCGCCCGCGATCGATTTCGGCGCGGTTGGCGACAGCGTCGCACGCGTCATCGCGCGTCTCGCTCCAAACGACTCGGTCGAGCGGTTTGAAAGGCTTGGCGTCACGATCTTGCGTTCCGAGGCGAAGTTCGTCGGCCCGCGACGGGTACGGGCCGGGGACGTCGAGATCGCCGCGCGGCGCTTCGTGATCGCCACCGGCTCGCTGCCAATCATCCCGCCGATCCGGGGCCTGGGCGATTGTCCCTATTTCACCAACGAGACGATCTTCGCCAACCGGACGCTGCCCCGGCACCTCATCGTGATCGGCGGCGGCCCGGCCGGTGTCGAGCTGGCGCAGGCGCATCGCCGCCTGGGAGCCGAGGTTACCGTGGTCGACGCCGGGGCGCTGCTGGCGCGCGACGACCGCGAGCTGGTCGCGCTGCTGGCCGGGAGGCTGCGTGGATGAGGGGATCGTGCTACACCCGTCCGCGCCGGTCGCGGCCATCGAGCGGGATGGCGATGGCATCGCCGTGAGGCTCGCCAGCGGTGCGCGGATTCCCGGATCGCATCTGCTTGTCGCCGCCGGGCGGCGGCCGAATATCGAGGCGCTCGACCTCGCCGCCGCCGGTATACGCGGCCACCGCGCACGGCGTCACCGTCGATGCCCGGCTGCGCAGCAGCAACCGCCGCGTTTTCGCCATCGGCGACGCCTCCGGCGGGCCGCAATTCACGCATCTCGCGCTCTACCATGCCGGGATCGTCCTGCGGAATGCATTGTTCCGTCTCCCCGCTCGGGTCGATTATCGTGCGCTGCCGTGGGTCACCTATACCGACCCCGAACTGGCGCAGGCCGGGATGAGCGAAATGACCGCCCGCGACGCGTATGGCGACAAGATCCGCGTCTTGCGCTGGGATTTCAGCGAGAACGACCGCGCCCATACCGAGCGCGACACCGCCGGACGGATCAAGATCGTGACCAAACCCAATGGCCGCATCCTCGGCGCCGCGATCCTCGGCGCCGGGGCTGGCGACCAGATCATGGCGTGGGCGCTGGCCATCTCGCGGCGCCTCAAGATCGGCGACGATGGCCAACCTCATCGTGCCCTATCCGACGCGCGGCGAAGCCGGCAAGCGCGCCGCCGGAAGCTTCTATACCCCGACATTGTTCGCCCCGCGCACTAGGCGGCTCGTCCGCCTGCTCGCGCGTCTCGGCTGATGGAGTGACGGCAATGTTCCTACGCAGCCTGTCCGCACGCCTTCTGTTGCTGACGATCTTCTTCGTGATGCTGGGCGAAGTGCTGATCTTCGTGCCGTCGGTCGCGCGCTACCGCATGACCTATTTCGAAGATCACATGGCGGCGGCGCATATCGCGACCTTGGCGCTGCTCGCGAACCCAAGCGGCAAACTCGACCAGGCCTTGACCGACGAGCTGCTGGCCGAGGTCGGGGTGCACGAGATCGTGCTGCATCGCGCCGAACGGCGATGTGCTGATGCTCGACGCGCCCGACACCGCCAAAACCCGACGTCACCTTCACGATGGGCGGCGGCAACGTGCCGATCTGGATCCAGCGCTCGTTCGAGACGCTGTTCAGCTCCGGCAACCGGGTGATGCGGGTGTTCGGCGCCTCGTCGTTCGAGCCCGATACCAAGGTCGAAATCCTGCTCGACGAGGCGCCGCTGCGCGCGGCGATGTGGCAGTTCGGCGGCCGCATCTTTCAGCTCTCGATCATCTTGTCGCTGATCGCCGCAGCGCTGGTCTATCTAAGCCTGCAATGGCTGCTGGTGCGGCCGATGCGCCGGATCACCGCCAGCATGGCGCTCGTTCAGCCACGACCCCGAGGATGCGTCGCGCGTCATCGTCCCGCGCGGCGGCCGCGACGAGATCGGCGTCGCCGAGAAGGAGTTGGCGGCGATGCAGGAGACCGTGCGCCAGGCGCTGGGTCAGCGCGCGCGGCTCGCCGCGCTCGGTACGGCGGTCACCAAGATCAACCACGATCTGCGCAATATCCTGGCGACCGCGCGCCTCGTCACCGACGGCCTCTCGACCAGCGCGGCGCCGGAGGTGCGCCGCATCGCGCCGCGCCTCATCGATGCCATCGACCGCGCCATCGGGCTGTGCAGCCAGACGCTCGATTTCTCCCGCGAGGGCGCGCCGCCTTTCGCGCCGAGCCGGTTCAAGCTTCGTCCCATTGCTCGAGCGAGATCGAGCCCGGGCTGACGCTCTCCGAGGACGGGTTTTCAATCGAACTCGACGCGCCGGCCGAGCTGACGCTCAAGGCCGACCGCGACCAGATCTACCGGGTGCTCCTCAACCTGTCGCGCAATTCGATCGAGGCCGGCGCCCACCGCCTGCGCATCAGCGCCACGCGGCATGACGATACGATCGCCATCGACGTCGCCGATGACGGGCCAGGCCTGGCGCCGCGGGCGCGCGAGAATCTGTTCCGGCCGTTCGCCGCCTCGGCCCGGCCCGGCGGCAGCGGGCTCGGACTCGCGATCGCGCGCGAATTGATGCGGCTGCACGGCGGCGATCTGGTGCTGGTGACATCGACCGGCGCCGGAACGATTTTCCGCATCACGATGCCGGCGCCGAAACCGGCCGCGAAGAGCCGCTAGTCGAGAGAAAGAACCTGCGACTTGAGGTAGGCGGTCTCCGGCAGCGCCAGGTGGATCGGATGGTCGGGCCCGGCGCCGGCCTCGCGCAGGATGCGCCCGCTGCGTCCGGCATCGGCGAGGCCGCGGCGCACCGCCTCGGCGAAATCGGCGGCGGCGACATTGTGCGAGCACGAGGCGAGAAAGACGAACCCGCCGGGCGCGGTGAGGCTGGCGGCGAGCCGCGCCAGCTTGCGGTAGCCGCGCAGCGCCGCCGGCACGTCGCGCCGCGAGCGCGCGAAGGCGGGCGGATCGGCGATCACGACGTCGAAGCGCTCGCCGGCGCCGGCGAGCGACGGCCGCCTCGGCGAAGACCTCGGCGCGGCGGAACTCGCAGAAGTCGGCGACGCCGTTGCGCCCGGCCGCCTCGCCGGCGAGCGCCAGCGCCGCCTCCGAGCGGTCGATGCCGACGACCGACGCCGCGCCGGCGCGTGCGGCGGCGACGCGCGAACCCGCCCGAATAGCAATAGAGGTCGAGCACGCGCGCGCCGGCGCACAGCCCAGCAACAAAGGCGCGATTGTCGCGCTGATCGAAGAACCATCCGGTCTTCTGCCCGGCAAGCACGTCGGCGAGGAAGGTCGAGCCGTTTTCCTCGACCGTCACCGGCCCGTCGACCGTGCCGAGCGCGACCCGCACTTCCTGCGGCAGTCCTTCCAGCACGCGCGCCGGCGCGTCGTTGCGCAGCACGATGGCGCTGGGCGAGACCAGCGCGGTCAGCGCCTCGACGATGACCGGCTCCAGCCGCTCCATCCCGGCGGCGTTCTCCTGCACCACCAGCACCGGCCCGAAGCGGTCGACGACGAGACCCGGCAGCCCGTCGGCCTCGGCATGGACGAGCCGGTAATAGGGTGCCTGGTAAAGCCGCTCGCGCAGCTTGAGCGCGCGTTCGAGCCGGCGCGCGATAAAGCGCCGGCCGATCGGCCGAGCCGCGTCGCGGTCGAGCAGGCGCGCCGCCAGCAGCGTATGCGGGTTGAACATCGCCACGCCGAGCGCGCGGCCGTCGGCACGCTTTACAGTAACAAGGCTGCCCGGCGCGATCGCCTTGGCGGCGGCATCCATCTGCACTTCGTTCGAATAGATCCATGGGTGCCCGCCCTCGGCGCGGCGATGCCCGCCCGGCAACAATGTCACGACCGGGCGCGCCGCCGGATCGTCGTCCGGCGCCGCCACTGCCGCACCAACCGGCATTTCAGCCGTGTCCAAACCCGCCATTTCGTCCATTCCCAGAGGTGCGCGGCATTAGGCCGGCGGCGGCCGCAAGTCAAACCCTATCGCGGGCGGCCCCGGTTCGATCTTGCCTTCGGTGCCTCCGGTAGAGTAGTTGTTCCCGCCCCCGCGGCTGCCTGTCAGCCCAATACGCGCCCGTAGCTCAACTGGATAGAGCGCCTGACT
>CAVZCJ010000026.1:0-18620 GCA_963773625.1 uncultured Alphaproteobacteria bacterium
CGGTCGTCGCGCCACGCGGCGCTTGCCGGGCCTGTCCCTCGACGACCAGCAACCTGATCCTTGGCGACGACAACGAGGCCGTCATCGGGTACGAGGGATAGTCTCGATGCCGCGACCTGCACGGGGGTCATGGCGCCCCCCGCGCATAGCGTGGCGCCTCGGATTGCCGAAGCGCGGCCGGGGGCGCATGCTGCCGCAGCACAGCAAGCGCATTTCGGGGCGAAAAACATGCACGACATCGTCATTCGCGGCGGCACGATCCTGGATGGCACCGGCGCCGATGCCTTTACTGGCGACATTGCGATAGATGGCGGCCAGATGACCGCGATCGGCGGCAAGGCCGGGCCCGGCAAGCGCGAAATCGACGCAGACGGCCTCCTCGTCACCCCGGGCTGGGTCGACGTTCACACGCATTACGACGGGCAGGCGACCTGGGACCCGATGTTCGCGCCGTCGTCGTGGCATGGCGTGTCAACAATCCTCTTCGGTAATTGCGGTGTCGGCTTTGCGCCGGTGAGGAAGGAGCATCGCTCCGGTCTCATCGACCTGATGGAGGCGGTCGAGGACATTCCCGGCACCGCGCTGCATGAAGGGCTGAAATGGGAGTGGGAGAGCTTCCCTGAATTCCTCGATGCGCTCGATCGCATGCCCCGCACGATCGATATCGGCGCGCAGATCCCGCACCATCCGCTGCGTGTCTATGTGATGGGCGACCGCGCCATCAACCGCAAAGCCGCCACTCCCGAGGACATCGACGCGATGCGCCGGTTGACCGAGGCCGCGCTCAAGGCCGGCGCGTTCGGCTTCACCACGTCGCGCACCTATTCGCACAAGACCAAGACCGGCGAACTCGTCCCCGGCCACTTCGCCGAAGAGGCCGAGCTGTTGGGCATCGGCCAAGCGCTCGGCGCCGTCGGCCGCGGTGCGTTCGGCATGAACAGCGATTTCATGGACGAGGCGCGCGAGCTCGCCTGGATGACCAAGCTGTCGAAGGAGACTGGCCGCCCGGTGTGGTTCCTCTTGACCGATCGGCCGACGGATCCGGAGCGCTGGAAGCGGCTGATGACCGGCGTGCACGCCGCCCGCGCCCAGGGCGCCAGCATCACCGCCCAGGTCGCCGGCCGGCCGGTGGGGGTGATCCTCGGCCACAATACCTCGATGAACCCGTTCACCTTCCGCCCGGCCTATCGCGCGCTCGATCGGCTTCCGGCGGCGGAGCGCTGGGCGCGGCTACGTGATCCCGAGGTGCGCGCCGCGATCCTGGCCGAGCCGCCGTCCGAGGCCGAGCTCAACCGGCAGGGCCAGTTCATCCGCTTTGTCGCGACGCGGTGGGACCGCATGTTCGTGATGGCCGGCGCGACCCGGATTACGAGCCCGCACCGGAAAAGAGCATCGCCGCTATCGCCGCGCGCGGCAACCGCACGCCACAGGAAGTCGCTTACGACTACCTGACCGAAGGCGAGGATCATTTCCTGTTCTTCCCGGTCGTCGGCTATGTCCATGGGGATCACGAGCAGATCCGCCAGCTGCTAGTCGACCCCGGCACGCTGCTCGGCCTCGGCGACGGCGGCGCGCATTGCGGCCAGATCGTCGATGCCGGCCTGCCAAGCTACATGCTCAGCCACTGGGCGCGCGATCGCAAGCGCGGCCCCGGCCTGCCGCTACCGCAGTTGGTCAAGATGCAGACCAGCGAAACCGCGGATTTCTTCGGCTTCCACGATCGCGGCCGGCTCAAGCCCGGCCTTCGCGCCGACGTCAACGTCATCGACTTCGACCGGCTGCGCCTGCACCAGCCCGAGATCGTCCATGACCTGCCCGCCGGTGGTCGCCGCCTCGTTCAGCGCGTCGACGGCTATCGCGCGACGCTCGTTGCCGGAACCCCTGTCTTCGAGAACGGTGAAGATACAGGCGCCCGCCCCGGCCGCCTGGTGCGAGCGGGCCGCTAGAGCCAGGCGCTTCCGCGGCAAGGCTTGCTGGCGAGGTTAAAGGGTTGAGTGAAAATGGCACACGACACGACGGTTCATGCGAGTAACGAGCGCGGCCAGGCGACCGAACTCGACGCGCTGGTGATCGGCGCGGGGTTCGCGGGTCTTTACCAGCTGCTCTGCCTGCGCGACCGGCTCGGCCTGTCGGTCCAGGCGGTGGAGCAGGGCGATGGGGTCGGCGGCACCTGGTATTGGAACCGCTACCCCGGCGCGCGCTGCAACTCCGAAAGCCATGTCTATTGGTACACCTTCTCTCCTGAATTGATGCGCGAGTGGGAGTGGTCGGAACGTTATCCGGGCCAGGCCGAGATTTTGCGCTATCTGAATTTCGTCGCCGACCGGTTCGATCTAAAACGGAGCATCCGGTTTAACACGCGCGTCGTCGCGGCGCATTACGACGAGGTGACGAACCGCTGGCGGGTACGCACCGAGCAGGGCGACACTTATGTCGTCAAATTTTTGGTCACGGCGGTCGGATGCCTGTCCACCGCGAACGTGCCCAAATTTCCTGGGCTCGAGGACTTCGCCGGCGACTGGTACCACACCGGCCAGTGGCCACATGAGGGCGTCGACTTTACCGGCAAGCGAGTCGGCATGATCGGGACCGGCTCGACCGGCATCCAGGCAGCGCCGGTGATCGCAGCCCAGGCCAAGCATCTGACCGTGTTCCAGCGCACCGCCAACTACTCGGTGCCTGCGCGCAATGGGCCACTGACTGCGGAATTCCGCCAGTACATTAAAGAGCACGCCGGCGACATCCGCACAGCCACGCACGAAACCATCAACGGCATGGCGTTCAAGATCGAGCCGCGCCTAGCAGTCGAGACCTCGCCCGAGGAGCGCGAACAGATTTACGAGGCCGCGTGGGAGCGCGGTGGGCTGCAGTTCCGCGCGGCATTCCAGGACATGATGATCAACAAAAGGGCGAACGACACGGCTGCCGATTTTGTCAAACGCAAGATCCGTTCGATCGTCAAGGACCCAGAGACGGCGGCGATCCTGTCGGACATCGACCATCCCTACGCGGCCAAGCGCCCGCCGATCGACACCAACTACTTCGAGACCTACAACCGTCCGAATGTCACTCTGGTCGATCTGCGCGGCGCGCCGATCGAGCGGATCACCCGCGCCGGGATTTGCACCTCCGAGGCCGAATACCCGGTCGACATTATCGTCTTCGCCACCGGCTTTGACGCGATGACCGGCCCGATGTTGCGCATGGATATTCGCGGCCGCGGCGGGATCACCTTGGAGGAGGCGTGGGCGGCGGGGCCGCTCACCTATCTCGGCTTGCAGGTGGCCGGCTTCCCCAATCTGTTCACGATCACCGGCCCCGGCAGCCCGTCGGTGCTGTGCAACATGCCGGTCGCGATCGAGCAGCACGCGGATTGGATCACCGACTGCATCAAGCACATGCGCGAGCGCGGCCTCGAACGCATCGAGGCGCGGGCTGAGGCGGTGGGCAGTTGGGTCGCCGAGGTCAACGAAATGGCGCACAAGACTGTGCTGCCGCTGGCCAAGCATTCCTGGTACCTGGGCGCCAACATCCCCGGCAAGCCGCGCGTCTTCATGCCCTATGCCGGTGGCATGCTGCGCTATCGCCAGATTTGCGCGGATGTAGCGGCACGCGGCTACGAGGGCTTCGCTCTGTCGTAAGCGAGGTCTCTGACGGTCTCGGTTGAACGGGCTTGCCGGACCCCGCGCGTTAGTCCGGGAGGAAGAAGTGACGCAAGACGGTGTCTTTGATCTGGCGCGGATCGAACGGCTGGAGCGGCGGCTGCAGGCGCTGGAAGACGCAGAGTCGATCCGCAATTTGAAAGCGCGTTATGCCGCGCTTTGCGACCTGAACTACGACGCCGATGGGATCGCGGCGCTGTTCACCGAGGACGCGCTGTGGGACAGCCCCGGGCTCGGGCGGTTCGTGGGGAGGGAGGCGATAAGGAGCTTCTTCCGCAGAGCATCGGAGCTTTTCTCGTTTGCCATTCATTACAGCCTCAACGGCCAGATCGAGGTGGATGGCGATACGGCGCGGGCCCAATGGTATCTGTTCATGCCGTGCCTGGTCGCCGCCGGCAACCGGGCGATGTGGCGCGCCAGCATCGACCACGAGACCTACGCGCGCGTGGATGGGACGTGGATGTTCAGCGGCAAGCGGTCGGAGCCGCTGATGAACGTGCCGTTCGAGACCGGCTGGGCCGAGACGCGCTTCGCCTAAGGAGAGTTGCCATGATCGTGGGGAGCGGCGACTACCGATACCGGGTCAATGCCGATTGGGCGAAATTGCCCGACGGTTGGTCGTTCAAGGAGGTTGGCGGCGTCGGGGTCGACAGCCACGATAACGTCTACGTCTTCAATCGCGGCGAACACCCGATGATGGTGTTCGATCGCGACGGCAATTTCTTGCGTTCCTGGGGCGAGGGACAATACCCGCGGGCGCACGGCGTCCACATGGCACCTGACGACACGCTGTTTCTGACTGACGACGGCGGACATTTCGTCCGCAAGGTTACGCTTGAGGGCAAGTTGCTGCTGGAGCTCGGCGTGCCCGGAAAGCCGGCGCCTTATATGTCGGGGGAGCCGTTTCACCGCTGCACCCACACCGCGCTGGCCCCGAACGGTGACATCTACGTCTCCGACGGCTACGGCAATTCCCGAGTCCACAAATATTCCCCGGACGGCAAACTGCTGATGTCCTGGGGACAGCCCGGGACCGGGGAGGGCGAGTTCAACATCGTCCACAACATCTGCTGCGACGCCGACGGGTGGGTCTATGTCGCCGACCGCGAAAATCATCGCGTCCAGGTCTTCGATGGAAATGGCAAGTTCGAGACGCAGTGGCAGAACCTGCATCGCCCCTGCGGGCTCTGCATGCCCTATGGGCACAAGCCGATATTTTATGTTGGCGAGGTTGGACCGGCTGCCGCAGTCAGCCGCGATATCCCCAATCTCGGTCCGCGGGTCAGCATTGTCGATCATGAGGGCAAGCTGATCGGCCGTTTCGGTGAGACGCCGGCCGGGACGGAGCTCGGCAAGTTCCTCGCGCCGCACGGGCTCGCCGTCGATTCACGCGGCGATGTTTATGTCGGCGAGGTGTCGTGGACCGGCTGGCCGCAAATTTTTCCCGACACGCCCCGCCCGCCGCATATCCGCTGCTTACAGAAATGCGAAAAGGTCGGTTAAGGGCGGGAGGAGTACGCGGGGATGGAAGCGGGATATCTGGGGGTTGGCAACATGGGTCAGCCGATGGCCCACAAGCTGCTCGATGCCGGTCACACCCTGACAATCTTCGACATCAACGAAGACGCGATGCGACCCCTGCTCGCACGTCAGGCGCGGCGTGCCGCCTCGCCGCAGGAATTGGGAGACCGCTGCGAGATCGTATTCGTCTCGCTGCCGACGCTGGCGGCGTTTCGCGACGCGGTGCTGGGGCCAAATGGTCTGATCCGCTGTAACGCAATGAAGGTCCTGGTCAATACCTGCACAGTCGGCGTTCCCTTTGTGAAAGAGGTCGAGCAGGCGATGGCGGCGCGCGGTGTCACCGTTGTGGATTGCCCGATCTCTGGCGGGCCGTCTGGCGCGCGTTCCGGCACGCTGTCGGTGATGGTCTCCGGAGATCCGGGTTCGGTCGAGCGGGTACGGCCGCTGATCTCCCTCTGGGGCAGCACGCTGACTGTCGCCGGCGACAAGCCGGGCGCAGCGCAGGTTCTGAAGTTGACCAACAATATCCTGTTCGCGGTCTCGCTTGCTGCCACCTCGGAAGCCTTCGTAATGGGCGCGAAAGGTGGGCTTGATCCTGAGGTGATGGTGAATGCGATCAATGCGGGGAGCGGCCGGAACGGGGCCACGCAAACGGTGATCCCGACCGTAGTGCTGGACCGCTCGTTCGATTACGGCGCGGCGCTCCACATCCTCATGAAGGATATCGACCTCGCGATCGCGCAGGGCGAGGAACTGGGCGTGCCGATGTGGGTCTGCCAGGCGGCGCGCCTCGTTTACAAGCATGCGATGTTTGAGGGTGCGGCCGACCACGACATCAGCACGATCGTGCGCCATGTCGAGCGCGGCGCCGGTTTTGAGATGCCGAAGACCCGATAGGGGCCTTGCTCAGATGGTCAGCTAGCCGGCACGGCGGGAACGGGGCACTTTGATGAGTACCCGCGACGCAAACTGAGTGGCTGCTCACATGGGCATATGAACAGCCACTCAGGAACTGTCGCCGGAACGGCCAAGAAAGCCGATAGCGGAAATGCACCTTGAACGTTGCAAAACCGATCTCGGCGCAAGAGCCTTTGTGCGACGGCATTGCGGTCAGTGAAGACGACTAGGCAAGATGAGGCTTCGGGCCGGATCGATCAAATCGGGGGGCGACCATGAAGGATACTAGCGCGTTGCCCCTGCACATGTTGGATGTCGGGGAGCTGACAGCGGAATCGTTTGCCCCCTACGGTCAGGTCATTGCTCCGCTGCGCGCCGGCGGCCAAGGCGCCGAGACCGGATACGATCCGGAAACCGCGGCGAGCGAGGCAAAGCTAGTCCTGCAGCACGGTGTACCGCGGCTATGGATTATGCATCTGCCGCATGTTGGGCTCGGGTTCAGCCGGATCGCGCGGCATCGGCGCGTGACGCAATGCCTCGGTTCGCTGGGTGGCAAGGAATGGCTCATCGGCGTCGCGCCGCCGGGTGACCTCGCTGACGAGGCTCGACCGCGGCTCGAGGACATTGTCGCGTTCCGGATACCGGGTGACCGCGTCATAAAGCTCCATGTCGCGACCTGGCACGCGGGGCCGCATTTCGTCCACGACGAATGCCAGTTCGTGAACCTCGAAAACCTCGACACCAATCGGCAGGATTTTCACGCCGTGCCGCTTCCCGCAGAATGCCGCTACCGGCTCTGAGCCGATCGAGGAGAGCCGCAAGCCGAGCCGTCTAGACTGATCTGCAGCGAAAGGATGGTCGCATGCCGGTACCGATCAATGACGCCGCGTTCGAGTATCTGCTGGCCCGGGCCGGGCTCACTTTGACCGATGCCGAGAAGGCCGAGCTGAAGACGGTCTGCGACGGCATCGCCGCGATGGCCGAGCGCGTGCGCAAGCCGCGCGGTCGCATGGCCGAGCCGGCGCTGACCTACAGCTTTGCCGAGGAGGACTTGCAATGACCGCGGCGATCCTGACGATTGCCGAGGCGTCCCGGCAAATCGCGGCCAAGCAATTGTCGCCGGTCGAGCTGACCAAAGCCTGTCTCGACCGGGTGCACGCGCTAGATGACCAGCTCCATGCCTTTGTCCATCTGACTGAGGAGCGCGCCCTCGCCGAGGCCCATGCGGCCGAGGCGGCGATCATGGCCGGTGGACTGAAGGGGCCGCTCCACGGCATCCCGATCGGCCTGAAAGACATCGTCGATACAAAGGGCATTCCGACGACCTGCCAGTCGAAACTGCTGCAGGACAACATCCCTGATGGCGACGCGACCTGCGCCGAAAAGCTCGCCGCCTCCGGCTCGGTGCTGATGGGCAAGCTGACGACGCACGAGTTCGCCAATGGTGGGCCGTCCTTCGACTTGCCGCAGCCACCAGCGCGCAATCCGTGGAACATCGACCACTTCACCGCCGGCAGCAGCAGCGGTACTGGCGCAGCGATTGCCGCCGGCATGATCCTCTGCGGCATCGGCACCGACACTGGCGGCTCGATCCGCGGCCCTGCAGCCTATTGCGGTATCGCCGGGTTGAAGCCGACCTACGGTCTCGTCAGCCGCGCCGGGGTCGCGCCCGCCGCGTTCAGCCTCGACCATATCGGTCCGATGGCGTGGACCGCCGAGGATTGCGCGATCATGCTGCAGGCACTTGCCGGGCATGACCCACGTGATCCGGCCAGCGTCAAACGCCCGATCCCCGATTATCGCGCCGCGCTCGGTGGTGGGATCAAGGGCCTCAAGATCGGGGTTATCAATCATTTCCACGAGACCGATCACAAGGTCGGCGAGGCGACACAGCGCAGGATCACCGCCGCACTTGAGACATTCCGCGGGCTCGGCGCCGAAATCCGCGAGGTGCAGCTGTCGCCGCTGCAGGATTGGCATGCCTGTGGCTCGCTGATCTCAATCGTCGAGCGCGCCGCCGCCTATGAGGAATGGTCGCGCACGCGGCTGCCCGATTTCGGCGAGCGGATGCGCACCCGGCTGATGCTGGGCGCGTTCGTTTCAGGCGTCGATTATCTCCAGGCGGTGCGTCGCCGGCGTGAGCTACGAGCCGAACTGAAGTCAGCGATGTCCATGCTTGATGTGGTTCTGACCGCCGTGTTCCCGAACGAGGCGCCAAAGATCGACGCGTTGCCGAAATGGGACGTGTTCCAGCAGCCGGGCTTTATGATGCCGTTCAACGTCGCCGGCTATCCGGCGATGTCGGTGTGCTCAGGCTTCGGCGCCGGCGGACTGCCGCTGGCGATCCAGCTCGTCGGCAAGCCATTCCAGGAGGCGACTGTGCTGCGCATCGCCGACGCGTTCGAAAAAGCCACTCCGTTCCGTGACCGCCGCCCTCTCGCGGCCTAACCGCGGCAGAAAGGAGGTCCCGGCGGGGCACAGCGCATCACGCGCTGACCGCCGGCTCTCCGCAGGGTTGTTACTGCCGAGGAGGAAACGATGCCAGCCAAGCGCGCCTACGGCATGGATCAGGACTTCTATCCGTGGTCGCCGATTTTGGCGCGGCCGCCGCTGCGCTGGCCGGGTGCAGCGCGCGTCGCGCTCGCCGTCATTGTCAACCTCGAGCACTGGGACTGGGAGGTGCCGCCCGGTACGCCGGTGGCCATCAGCCCAATGGGCGGCCCCGAAGGGTTGTGGACCGGCAACCAGCCGCAATTTCCCGATATCGGCGGCTGGGGCAACCACGAATACGGCAACCGGGTCGGCGTTTTCCGGATCCTCGATTTGCTGGACAAATACGGGATCACCCCGACGCTGGCGCTGGACAAGGCGGTCGCCGACCACTATCCGGTCCTCGTCGCCGAAGGGCGGAAGCGCGGCGCCGAGTTCATTGCTCACGGCCTCTCGCGCCGCCGCCTCATCCATATCGGCATGTCCGAGGACGAGGAGCGCGCCTATATCCGCGACTCGATCGAGGCAGTCGAGCGAGCGACAGGCAAACGGCCGCTCGGCTGGTCAGGCCCCGATTTCCAAGAGACCCCGAACACCCCGAACCTGCTTGCCGAAGCGGACATCCGCTACGTCTGCGACTGGGGCAACGACGAGCAGCCCTACCGGATGACGCCGAAGACCGGTGAGCTCTATTCGCTCGGCGTCAACGCCTATCTCGACGACAATTACATTCACCTGCACGGCAGGCGGACTATCGACGAGACCAGCCTGTTGTGGCGCGACTGGTTCGACGGGCTGTACGCCGACGGCGCGACGGCCGGCCGGTTGATGGTGCTCCACCTGCACCCGTGGATCATGGGACAGCCGTGGCGCATCCGGCACCTCGACGACGTGCTGGGCCATATCTGCGCGCATGCCGGGGTGTGGAAGGCAACCGGGGCGGAGATTGTCGATTGGTTCGCGGCGCAGTCGGGCGGCGCGCCCGCGAGAGCCCCGGCGCCCGCCGCGCCCGCGCCGTCACGCGAGGCGAGCGTTGCGCCGCTCCCGCCCGGCCGCTTCGACTACGCGCCGATCAACGAGCGACCGGTCATCAAATGGCCCGGCAACGCGCGCGTCGCATTCTGGGTCGCGCCCAACATGGAGTTCTTCGAGTACCTCCCGGAAAGGCGGCCGACGCAGCCCGACATCCCGCAGTATTCGCGGATGGATTACGGCAACCGCGTCGGGTTCTGGCGGATGCTTGACGTGCTGAACAGGCACAAGGTGCGCGCGTGCTGCTGCCTCAACCTCGAGATCCTCGACCATTTCCCCGAGATTAAGGATGCGATGGTTGCCGCCGATTGGGACTATATGGCGCACGGGCTTTACAACAGCCGGCCGATTTACGACCTGAGCGAGGACCAGGAACGCGCCTACTGGCAGGATTTCGTCATCCATCTCAAAGAGATGACCGGCAAGCGTCTCAAGGGCCGCCTGGGCGGCGGCGCCGGCTACACGGTTAGGACCGACGACCTGATGGCCGAGGCCGGCTGCCTCTATCACACATCATGGATCATTGATGACCAGCCCTGGCCGATCCGGGTGCGGGGCGGACAGAAATTCATCTACGTCCCGTACACAGGCCAGACTAATGACGCTGGGATGCTCGCCTGGAACCGAGAAGCCGACTACTTCCTGCAGATGATCAAGGACCAATTCGATACGCTCTACCGCGAGGGCGCCGAGAGCGGCCGGGTGATGTGCTTGTCTCTGCACCCCCATAACATCGGGCGCCCGAGCGCAGCGAAGTATCTCGATGAGGCGCTACGCTACATCCTCGGCCATGACGGCGTCTGGAACACGACCGCTGACGGCATCGCCGAGTATTACATCACCAACCATTACGACGAGGTCACGGCCTGGATCGCCGCGCGAAAGACCCGAGGATAATTTATCGCCCCCGTTCCCTCCGAAACGTCATCTGTGCGAGGCCGCCAATGTCGCTGCCGAATTCCCCCGATCCCGCGATCCGCGAAGCCGTCGTGCGGCAGGACCTCGGCAACGTCCTACACCCGATCGTTCAACACAAAGTGCTGGAAGCCAAACAGATCGTTGTCACCGGCGCTTCGGGCTCGACCATCGTCGATGCAGACGGCACTGAGTACCTCGACGGCATGGCGGGTCTATGGTGCGTCAATATCGGCTATGGCCGCGCTGAGCTCGCCGAGGTCGCCGCCGAGCAGATGCGGAAGTTGTCCTATTTCCCGCACACGGCGATGAACGTGCCCGCCGCGGGCCTGGCCGAGAAAATCAACGGGCTGATGGGCGGTGGCTACCACACTTATTTCGTCAACTCTGGCTCGGAGGCGAATGAAGCCGGTTTCAAGATCGCCCGCCAATACATGAAGCACGAACACCCGGGAGAATACCGCTTCAAGACGATCAGCCGCTATTACGCCTATCACGGCACGACGCTGGCAACTCTCGATGCCGGCGGCATGGGCGAGCGCAAGGCAAAGTTCGAGCCGTTTTCGGGCGACTTCGTGCATGTCGCGCCGCCCTACTGTTATCGCTGCCCGTTTGGCCTTAGCTACCCGAGCTGCAGCCTCGCCTGCGTCAAGAATATGGAGACCACTATCCTCGGCGAAGGGCCGGAAACCGTCGCGGAAATCATTGTCGAGCCGGTCATGAGCGGCGTCGGCGTGGCAGTGCCGCCGGACGAATATCTGCCCGAGGTCGAAAGCCTGTGCCGCAAATACGGCATCCTTTTGCACATCGACGAGGTGATCAACGGCTTCGGCCGCACCGGCAAGATGTTCGCGCATCAGCATTACGGCGTGGCGCCCGATATCATCGCCGTCGCCAAGGGCATCTCTAGTGCCTATGCACCGATCGCCGCGACTGTGGTGAAGAACAAGGTCTTCGACAGCTTCTACGGCGATCCTGCCGAGAATCGGCAGGTGGCGCAGGTCAACACCTATGGCGGTCACCCCGTCGCCGCGGCGGTCGCCCTGCGTAATATCGAGATCATGGAGGGCGAGCAGCTCGTCAGCCGCGCGGCGGAAATAGGCGCCTACCTCATTGACGGATTGCGCGGTCTCATGAGTCACAAAACCGTCGGCGACGTTCGCGGCAAGGGCCTGCTGATCGGCGTCGAGCTGGTGAAGGATCGCACCACTAAGGAACAACTCGATCCTGCACAGTTCGGCCGCGTCATGGATTTCTGCCGCGATCACGGCGTCATCGTCGGCCGGTCGGGTGGTGGACGACATTATGGGACGACGATTGCCCTGTGCCCGCCTTTGGTGATCACCCGCGCCGAGTGTGACCGCATTGTCGATACGGTGGGGAGGGCGCTGGCAAACCTCGAGCTCGGTTGAAGCGGGACGAGTCGTACACGACGGATGCTATAAATTCCCGCGCGAACTCGTCGTTGGTTGCGGTTCACGGTCCAACGACCATGGTTAAGTCAAGAGGAAGTGTACGATGAAAGCTGGCGTGGTTTATCCGCAGATCGAGCTCGGTGGCGATACCGGGGCAGTCAAGGCGTTTGCCCAGGCGGCGGAAGATTTGGGTTACGACCATATCGTGATCTACGACCACGTCCTCGGTGCCGTTCATGCCGGCAGAGAACCGAAATTGACCGGCCCTTACAAAGAAACCGACCCGTTCCACGAGCCGTTGGTCACCTACGCCTACCTCGCCGGTGTCACCAAGAAACTCGAATTGGCCACCGGCGTGATCATCCTGCCGCAGCGACAGACGGCCCTGTTCGCCAAGCAGGCGGCGGATGTCGACCTGTTCTCGGACGGCCGGCTTCGCTTGGGGGTCGGGATTGGCTGGAACTGGGTGGAATACGACGGTCTCGAAATGTCCAGACATTTTCGCCGTCGCGGCAAGCGCCAGGAGCAGCAGATCGCCCTGATCCGCAAGCTGTGGGAACAGCCCGTAGTCGACTATGAAGACCCCGACCACAGGATCGACCGAGCCGGGATCTTGCCGCGGCCGAAACGGCAGATCCCCATTTGGCTGGGTGGTACCAGCGAGGCCGCTTTCGACCGGGCGGCCAGGATCGGGGACGGTTTCCTGTTTTCGGGCCGGACTCAAACCGAAGCGATCCAAATCAAGGCGAGGATCGAGGCCAAGGTGCGCGAGCTTGGAAGGGATGCCGATGCATTCGGCTTTGAGTCCATCCAGCAATACAGTCGCGGGGACAACCAATGGCCTGGCGACATTGCGGCATGGCGCGAAGCTGGGGGAAGCCACATATCTGTCGTGACAATGGGCGCGAACCTCACCACGGTGGACGGTCACATCGACGCCATCAAGCGTTGGCGCGACGTCTACACCTCGGTCCGTTAACGCGCCGGGGCGGCGGGTTCTGTCGCTAATACGCCGAGTTTCGGCTCGTCTTCTATTTCAGTAATAGACTGACCGTCCGGCACCGCCGCTCGCCACCACCAGCTCGCCTGAGACTGCCCAGGCCTTGTCAGAGGCCAGGAAGGTCGCGACGAACGCGACCTCTGACGCATCGACCATGCGGCAGATGGCGTTGCCCCGCGGGAAGTCCGGAGCGAAGTCCTGCCGCTCCGCCTCTTCCGGGGAAACGCCCAGCTGTTTGGCGCGGGCGGCGAGCAGGCTCGGCGTGCGCTCGGTGCGGGTGATGCCGGGGTGGATGCAATTCACCGTGATCCCATGACGGCCGAGTTGAACGGCCAACGTCTTTGTCATGTGTACCAGGCCGGCATTGCGGGCGCCGCCGCTGAGATTGCCGGCGTTGCGCGCGTTGCCGCCGCTTATGTTGATGATGCGGCCCCACCCCGCCGTCTTCATGAACGGGATGACAGCGCGCGCGCACCGCAACGCGCCCACATACTTCACGTTGAAATCCTCGATCAAATCTTCGTCGACGACGGTTTCGATCGGGCCGGTCGCGGTGGCCGAGCCGCCTGGCGAAGACCCGCTGTTAACCAGGATGTGCACACCGCCCAATTGCTGTGCCGCCTCGGCAACCATGTGGTCCACCTGCTCCTTGCTGGTGACATCCGCCGCAAGCGGAAGTATGCGCCGGTTCGTTTCGGCCGCCAGCTCGCGTGCCGCCGCTTCCAGATCTGCCTTGTTCCGGGACACGATCACCACATCGACCCCTTCGCGCGCCAATCCTCGGGCGATGGCTTTGCCAATGCCCCGGCTGCCGCCAGTCACGATCGCACGCTTGTCGAGCAATCCGAAGTCCATGACGTTCTCTCCCTTTCAAGACCGCAATATCGTTGGTCTCACCGCTCATTGTTCTGCGTGAAAGGCTGGCCGCCGAGCGTCCGATCGAGTTGATGAACGCCAGACCGCCCGCGGTGGCAACGCCGGTTCAGAAAACTGGTCGGCGCTGGGGCCGTACGGTGACTGTGCCACGCGAGCGCGGCTGTCCTGTAGAGCTTTGCTAGGCCTCCCCGTAATGCACCCGGCGGAAGTTGCGCGAGGGGATCAGGTCGTCGACGTGGACATCCCACAGTGTCGAGCCATCTTGCGCCTCGTGCTCGCGGAACAGATCGTTGAAGCGGCCGAGCGCCGTCACTTTGGCGCCGTTCAGCCCAAAACCGCGCGCCACTTGTGCAATATCGCCGCGACCGTGGGTCGCGTGCATCGGATCAACTCCGTAAGCGCGGAACTTGTGCGTTTCGGCGCCATAGCCGCCATCGTTAATGATGCAGATCAGCAACTTGATGCCCTGGCGTTGAATGGTCTCCAGCTCCTGGATGTGCTGGTAAAGGCTGCCGTCGCCGTCGATCAGCAGCACCTTTCCGTTGTTGCGCGCCGCAGCGACCCCGATCGCCGCCGATATCCCCGAGCCGATCGCACCGAAATCAATCGGGATGTGATACTTGCCGGCCGGACGGCCGCGCAGATGCGTCATTGCGAAGCTGAAGCAGTGCCCGCCGGCAACGATGACGTCCCAATCTTTCGGAACGGCGGCGTCGAGCTCCTTGATCACCGGGCGCGGGTCGAGCGTGCCAGGGGTCGGCGTGTAGGGTTTAGGGTCGGGGTTTTCAGCGGTCGCGGCGATCTTCGAGGCGATCTCATTGCTGCGCCAGCCTTGGCGGCGGATACCCTTTTCCTTCAGCCGGACGACAACCGCCTCGGCCGCAGCTTTAGCATCGGCCTGGACATGCAGATCGGCGGTCCGCAGTCCTTGCCAAAGCCCGCGCGGTTGCGTGTCGATACGGACAACCTTGGCGCTCGGGAAGAGATAGCCACCTTCGGTCGTGTAATGCCCAAGCCCCGCCCCGGCGGCGATCACCAGATCGCTTTCCGCGAAATACTCGCGGCCCAGATCAGTGGCAAAAGTGCCGGCAATATCGAGCGCGAACGGGTTGCCGTCGAACAGGCCTTTCCCCAGCAAAGTCGTCGCCAGTAGGGCGCCGGATTCCTCCGCGAGGCTCTCCAGCGCACTCTTCGCCCCCGACCAAGTCGCGCCACGCCCGCCGATGACAATCGGCCGTTCCGCCTCGGCAATCATCCCTACGACCTCGTCGACCACCTCAGGATCCGGACGCAGCAATTGTTGCCGCGGCATCAGCTCGGTCGAGGGGGAGTAGTCGGGTAGATAGGGGAACTCCTCCTTCTGCAAATCGAGCGGAACGCTCAGCACGACCGGCTTGCGCTCCGCGCGGGCGATGTAGAACGCCTCTCGGACGCAATCGAGCGCCCGATCGATCGTGCGGATCGGCACGAAATGGGCGCCGGTGGCGAGTGCCAGCGGCGCCTGGTCGATCGACTGAATGTACCAAGATGCGCCGATCGGCGCGTCGCCGGCGAACACGACGACTGGCGCGTTGCCGCGCGCTGCCATGACCAGGGCGGTCATGATCTGCGTATAGCCGGGGCCGCAGGTGACCGAGGCGACGCCGACCTTGCCGGTCGCGCGGGCATAGGCGTCGGCCATGGCAACGCAACAATGCTCGTGGCGCGCGTGGATGAGCCGCGCCTGCTGATTGTCGGCCATCGACGCCGACCAATACATGTTAGCGTCGCCCATGAGCGTGAACACGGTATCGACGCCCTCGGCAGCAATGGCCTGGGCCAAGATATCGGAAACCTGCTTTTCGCTCATTTTGTCTCTTTCCCCGAAAACTTGTCTCGCACCCATGACGCCGCCGCGCGTGATAGGATTTTGCCACCGCTAAGCGCCGCCGCTTCGCCCGGCAACTCAGCCTCGCCGTCCTGCGCGGCCATCAGCTTAGCCACGTTCTCGGCAAACTCAGCGAGAATCGCGCGGGCGAGATGAACTCCGCCGGCATTGGCGAAGGTTTCTAGCGGTCCCGTGACATGGAAATTGCCTTCGACCCGCAAAAGCGTCGTGTCGGTCCCGCTGGCCTCGACGAGTCCGGTGGCGTTAGCCCGGGAAGCGCCGCGGCCGTCGATCCCGCGCCCCTCGATCGAGCAGCGCCGGGCCACGTGGTCATAGGCAAGCTTCGCCTCGCCTCTGAACTGCGCCACCGTCGGGCCGAATTTGACCCGCATCGTGCCCTGGTATCCGCCCTTGTCGTCGGACTTCGTCAGGGTAGCGCCCGGAATACACGAGGCAACCACAGCCGGATCGGACAGTACTGGCCACACGGCATCAGGCGGCGCGGCGATAGTGATTTCCTCACGGATTGAAATCATGTTCCGAGGCTAGCGGCACTCGTCCGCCCTTGTCGACACATTCGCGGCGGCCGGCTGATGGCGAAGATCGGCAACGCCGCCCGACTGCCTTAGATCACGTGATTTTCCATCAGCACCGTCAGCTCGCCAGACGACGGCGCCACCTCGCCGCATAGGATTTCCACGTTGTGTTCACCGATCAACGGCGCTCGCCGCGAAATCCTCCACGGCAAGCCGTTATAGATCGCCGCTTCGCCGGGATAGGTGAAACTGCGGCCGAGTTCCGGGTGCGCGACCTCCTTCCAAAAGCCTCGGTCCTGTAGATGCGGGTCGTCGAGCAGTTGCTCCGGCGCGCGCACCGCGCCCCAGGTGAAACCGTGCTCCTGCGCGCGGTGGTAGACCTCCTCGGCCGGCAGGCCGGCGATAAAGCTCGCGACCAGGCCGTCGATGATATGCGAGGTGTTGGCGGTGATGACCGCCTGGTCCTGGTATTTCGGGTCGCGAAGATCACCGGCCTTGCCGTTGGTATCGAGCAGATCGGCCAACTCCTTCATGTATGTGGGGTTGAGCCGGCCGCCGACTAGCGCGCAGACGTAATTGCCGTCGCTGGCGCGGAACTGCGTGCGCGGGCTCGGTCCGGCGGCATGGTGACGGCCGGTGTGCCGCTGCAGTACCTCGCCGCGATAGATGTAATTCGCGATCGCCGACTCAGTGGTTAGCGCGCAACCTTCGTGGATCGACGGCCTGCGCTACCGGGCCGAATGTCGTGTAGTGGTGGTGCCGGCCGGTATGCCCGTAACCTGACATCGACACGTAGACGATATCCGGCTTGATCCGGCGCTGCTCTTCGTAGCCGAGGCCCCAGTTGCGGAGCGCTCGCGAGCTGAAGTTTTCGATCACAATATCCGAGACCGCGATCAGCCGCTTGACGATGTCGAGCCCCTTGCGGTGCGGACGTTGAGGCTGAGACTCTTCTTGTTCACGTTGGTGTCGTTGAAATTGCCTGAGGTATTGAGGTTGACCTCAAGATGTTGTGGCGTGGTTGTGCTCGGCAATCGGCCTCGTTCGTTCTCCGGCCATTCGATCTTGATGACCTCGGCGCCGAACGCGCCCAGCCAGCGCGTCGCCCATGGCCCCGCCCGCACCCAGCTGAAATCAACGATGCGAATCCCCGCCAGGCCGTCATGTCGGCCTCAAGCGAGGTTTACCGCGGCGATGGCGGCCGGGCGCTGCCCGACATCCTGTACGGTGACCGGTGTCAGCGTCCCGCGTTCGCTATCGATGCGGTACGAAGCCAGCCGGCCCGACGCGGTACCGGCGGCAAACAAGAATTTGCCCTCGGGGTCGATACAAAACGCGCTCGGGACTGGCTCGGTCGGCACATGGCCGGCGGGAGTCAAAAATCCGGTGTCGGGTGCGACCCTGAACCCGGCGATACTGTTGTGGCCTCGATTACCGACATAGAGAAACCCGCCAGACGGGGTCAGGTGTATCTGGGAGCAGGTGTTTCTACTGTCGAACCCGGCCGGCAGCGTTGAGATTGTCTGCAGCGGCGCCAATGTGCCTTCCGGGCTGATTGGTACGAGGTGACGCTGCAGCCCTGCTCATTCGAAAAATAAACGAGATTGAGGCTCGGGTGAAAGCAGTAGTGCCGTGGCCCGACGAGGTCGGGTTGCGCGACCTGTGGCGGCGCATTGGCGCCGAGCCTTCCCGTCTCGGCGTCGAAGCGGAATTGCATGATCATATTCGGGCCGGGGATGTTCTTCGGCGGCTCCAGAACGTTGTCCTGCACTCGGGAGATGTGCGGCACATAGGCGAACCGGTTCGAGCGGTCGGTCGCGATCGCGTGCGCACCGGTCGCGGTCGCGAGCCAATCTTGGGACGCCGCGCCAACCGTGCCATCGGCAGCGAGGCGGAACACTGCCGCGCCGCCGCCCTGGTAGTACGCCACCAGCATGAACTTGCCCGAGCGGTCGGGCGCGAGAAAGGTCGGGGCGTGCGGTTGGATGACTGACCCGGCGGCGCTGAGCCCGCCGGTGCCGGGATCGATCCGGAAGGTGGTGATGGCCGGCCCGCCCCGCTGGCCGACATAAAGCACCCGACGGTTGTTGCTGACCGCCATGACCGACGGCCCGCCGGTAGCCGCTACCTCGCTTTGCTTGGTGAGCTTGCCGGCGGCGTCGATCGAGAGGACCGCGATCTTATCTGCATCTTGCAGCCCGACGTAGAGGACGCCCGACATGGCACTTCTCCCTTAAATACTGCCCGGCAGTTCTTGGATGATCTCAACCCCAAAGGACGCGAGCGGTCAATTGGCTGCCACGCTTATGCACGGCATAACCATGGCCGGGCTTATGACCTGGGTTGGAGGGTTAGCCGCTACTCTCTGCAAATCGTTGAGCCGACTGCCAGCGAACGGTCGAAATGGGG
>CAVZCJ010000027.1:0-46743 GCA_963773625.1 uncultured Alphaproteobacteria bacterium
CATGTTCGGCAGATCGCTCATCGGATGCCGCGCTGTTCAGGTCGGTCAGGCACATAGCGGCGCGCCGCGCGGGTTGCAAGAGCGCGGGGTCATCAAACGGCGCGCTTTTCAATCATGTCGCGTCTCCGGTATTACCTATGGCGGACGGCTGAGCTTGTAAATCAGGAGGAGCATCGATGGGTTGGGACATCGTCGCTCTGATCCTGATCGGGGCGGCTATCAATTTCATCCCGACAGCCGTTGCATTCCACCGCCAGCATCACAATCGCGTCGCAATTCTCGTGTTGAACCTCTTCCTCGGGTGGGCGGGGATCGGCTGGGTTATCTGTTTGGTTTGGGCTCTAACAGCAGTGCGGCCAATGAGCTGAAGCTTGTTGCTATGCCAATGCCGCCTCGGTCTTTCCTAGCGCTGGCGGCCGTCCTAGGGGTTTCGGTTAACTGGAATGCCGTTGAGGCGCTGTAGGGCCGCCGGAGGGGTTCCGTTTAAATGGATGGTTCACGGGGCTCGTAATCCTGCGCCTCTAATTACCACTCGCAGTTCGAGAAAGTTTGCTCGTCCCTTGGGCCGCTTCGCCTGCGATCCGCGTTTGTCTTCCCAAGGCCTGACACTAAATCGCCCTAAATCGAAGAGACTATTCACGAGACTGTCCAGCTTTAAAGTAAGTACCGCGCGATTTCGTTGTAGTAGTCTGGTATCGTGTTCGCCTGCGCTCGACGCTAGTCTTGTCTCTAATCGTAACAAATCCCGCGAAATTGCAGCGATTGCATCTCTCGCCTCAATATCTTGCCGATTGCTCGAATCAATAAGGCGAAATGGCATGGCTTTTAGCTCATTTGTACCCACATTGTTGTTCGTAGACGTAAGTGAAAAACGCCATTGAAATAACGAGGAATTGAGGAGTCCTAACACGTACTCCAGGGTATAAGCCAGATCCTCTCGAACCGTAATACTATTGGTCGAGTCGGCAAAATATGCAGGCGGCTCTATTATCGTAGCGACAACACGACGGTGTTCGTCTACGCCGGTGATGCGCTGAGTCGCTATTCGCCGAGTATCAACGATTGGTCGTCGTGTGTGATGGCGAAGGTAACGCACTTCGTCGAGCCACTCTCGTTGGCCCTGGCTGAGGCGCTCATTTTGACGAAATGGGCCGATTTCGACACCCTTCACAAGTCGGGCATGTCGCTCGTTGCTCGTAATAAAACGTCTGAATATCCGCTGGTTGATTTCCCCTCGGGTGATGGAAATCTCCGGAATTCGTCCTAAAAATGTTACGCTTGGGCTGATATGGATGGCTCGTAAAATCGCCCATTCCCCTTCATTGATTAGAGGCACGGGGACGTTCGGATCAATATCCTTGAGTTCTTGCGCTGCAATTGTTGCGCTTTTGTGTTCATCGGTGAACCTATTTGCCGGAAACACGTTGAGCTTTATCGTACGACGCTGGCTGCGAATTGACGGCCGTTTCTCTGCAGTAAAAACTAGCGTTGATAGTTTAGCGTCATAGAATATTCGCCTGTTGCGGTCGTCTTTTTGGGGAAAGCAATCTGCGTTCAATTCGGACGTTTGATCGAAAAGATGCTGCCTTGTTTTCTTACAACTTATATCTCCAAGCAGCGACAGCGGCACAATCATTCCAATGCGGCCTCCTCTCTTCGCAAAACCTAGGGATCGCGCGATGAACAACCGATATAGATTTAATTTTCCGCCGAGTACGGGATTGTAGGTCTGAGTCAGCTCGATATATCGCCGCAAAGGAAGGTGCGGCCACGAGGACTTTAGGCGATCTTGCTCCAAAACGTCATATGGCGGGTTGCCTATGACGGCATCGAAGTCATCTTCGTCTTGAAAAACTCCCGTAGGGTTAAGCGGATTTAGCTCAGTGACATCAAATTCCTCGGAGAGAACTTCGAGCGCGTCTAAATCGAGTAATGAATTTGCATTAATGATATTCGATGATAGGTCCGGTAATAAGGCCTCGTACCGGAATAGAGCGAGCTGGCGTCGTATCGTTAGTTGCGTTTCGTTTTCTAATAACTTCAAATATAGGGATAGTTGCGTTACCTCGACTGCCTGCGCGTCGATATCGATACCGTATATGCAATTTCTGAGTATCTGGCGTTTGAGGCTAGTCGTCAGACGTAGGTCTCGACCTTCATTCTCAAAGTAGCAGTTATCTTGATTTTGTTCTGCCGGGTGATCGAGATACCACTCAACGTGATGCTCGCAAATCCGCTCGAAGGCCCGAAGAAGAAACGATCCGGAGCCGCATGCTGGGTCTAATACCCTAAATCGGCGAAGTTGCTGAGGCGATTTCCCCCGCAGCAGCGGGGCCACAGTTCCTTCTACGATATGATCCACCACGTGCTGGGGAGTGTAGTAGACCCCGCCCGCTCGCCGAACCTCTGGTTTCGCGACCACCCTGCCATTGGGTTGGACCACGCTTCCCAAGAAGCGCTCGTAGACGGAACCCAGTATCTCGATAGGGAGCGTACTGAAAAGATACGGTGAGTCCTCCGCACTGAAGTCGGTCGATGAAACTCGCTGTCCACTCATCTCGGACGTGAAGCGCTTCGGAGAAGTGCCGGGGTTCCCCACGGCGGCCATACAGTCCCCCATTAAAGGTATCCGCCATCCAATGAAAGTTTGAGACGACGATGGGCCAGAGTTCAGTTTTGCGTGCTCCGCCAGAGCGCCATTCATGAACTAAGCTCTCTAGGCTGCGATGAGTATCTATACCCCTATCCTCGCAAACTCGCTGAAACAGCAGGCGATCGATAATCCGCTGCACGGCCTCATTCAGACCGTGATCACCCCAGCGATGCTGCGGATTGTCAGCGTGAAGGTGTCGGGCGAGCTGTGCGCGCTCTGTTTCGAGGTATGTTAGGAATTCGAGATCGACGGTTTTGCGACGTTCCGGTTTTAGAAGCCAAAGCTGTTTGCTTCCACGAGGGGCTGCTTTCGGTAAGTCCTGAAGAAATCGTTCGATCGAGCCACTCGCAACGTTCTCTCGACTGAACAGGTCCCATATTCGCTTCGCCGCCGACCCATACTCGCGATAGTGAAGAGTAACCGCCGACTTAAAAGGTGCTTCTTTATCCGGCCTACCGGGCACTGGATAAACCAAAAAGTCATCAAAATTGGTAGCAACCCCTAGATATAGGCGTAGATTGTAAGCATAGTTCTGAACTTGGAATGCTGAGCGGTCTAACCGCTCGCGCGGATTTTTTGCTTCTACGACGAATTTCGGTAGACCATTTATATAAAATACGTAATCAGCTCTTTTAACACGTTGATCAATTTGAGTCCTATTTTCGACTATCACTTCGCGTAAATGGGGCGCTACGCCCGCTTTATTGGCGACATCCCACCCGAGAGCCTCAAAGATTGCATCTAAGTATTCAATTCGCAGAACTCACCTCGTCGTAGCTGGTGCTGCGATACACAGGTTTGTGACGTTCGAATTGAGCGCACAGGCGAGAGAGACAAGTCTCGAACGAACCGAAACTGGCGGTGGTTGCCATGGAACCGTCCTCTAGCGTTCTCGCCTCGAACCGGGCGGGCTAGTGGCAGAACTTATCCTAGAGAGGTGGTGAGAGCGTCAATCAGAGATAGTGGTGGCGAGGAGCAACCGCGTAACCTAGCCCGAGCAATGCTCGGCGCTGGTTCGCGCCGCTTTTCGAGCATGCCGTGCCTTGCCGCGCGGCGCGTCTGATGGGCTTTAGGGGTGTGCCAGTGCCCCAACAGCCTTTTTTGTTTCCCCCATTCAATAAGCACGGTCACACCTTCCTTTTGGGCGGATATCGTTAACAACATCGAAATTGGTTCTCCTTTAGCCTCCACCGTTGCCGTTGCGGAGGTCGTCCACCTTGAACTACCGCATTCTGAGAATCAGAATACGTCGCGGCATGCTTCGCGTGTGGATCGTGGGCACAGCCGTCTGGATCTTTTATTTATTGTCTTTTTATCTGGCCTATTGTCACCCCAATTCGAGCACACATGGTATAAATGCGTGGATGATTTGCCATGGAGGTAGATTTTACCCCTATGGTGAAATATTTATCGTTGACTTACTTATATTTCCCCTGACTGTACTGCTCGGTATATTGATCTTCCCCTGGATCGTCGCTGCTATCTGTGCCGTTACTGGCTGGGTGGCCGGAGGATTCCGAGCCCCTACAAATCAGTGAGTCTGTGACCGATTGCGGGGCAACAGAGCCGCAATGTGCCGCCCACGCCTCCGCCAACGCGCGGCGCTTTTCGATCAGATCGGTGCGTCGGTAGGCACGCTCAACGTGACTACCGACAACATGCGCGATCGCCATCTCCGCTAGATCGCGATCCTGGCCCGTCTCGGCTGCCCGATCGCGGAACGTCGAGCAGAAGCCCTGAATTATGATCCCGGCTGGCACTCCCGCGAGAACTCTAACCGCCAGAGGCAGTAAATCTGAGATGCGTTGCCATCTGCGCTTCGTCGCGATCCCACTGACCATCCCAATCTATCTCTAGCCTCAATGGTGCGCTGTCACCTTCGGTCGATCGCGCTTGCAGAGTAACCCAAAGATGCGTGGCTGCTTGGTATTGGCCAGGAAAATTATTAGGGAACAGCATTGGCAGGAAGCTAACGATACCATCCTGCCGCGCAAACAATAAGTCAGCGTCGGCGGGTGGCCCAACAGTTCGAGTTCGGGGATGAAGTTCTCCGTGACGCCATTGCAGCGGAAGCATGCCGGTATAGACTACCTGCGGGCGTCCATTAGAGCCGACAGCCTCGATACTGGTGATTATCACCTGGGCGTCGCTGGCTTTAGTGGTGCGTCTCCGGTTCGTGAGCTGGATATGATAATATCTCGCTTCGAGCTGCTGAGTGATTTGGTTATTTGGGACAATAGTCTGATGGACAAACTCACCGCGATTACTGAGTAGGCGAATTTGGAGAGCTGGTTTAAAGAGAAGCACCCTTATTCGTTCGCCAAACAGCGCGACGACTACCGCACCCCAGGTTCCGACCACTCCGGCTTCAGTAATCCAAATGGGCATCGCCATCCGTGCCTCCCTATTCTCGGCAGGACAAAAGCGGGACAAGGATTTCCGAGCGATCAGTTAACCATTTGATTTCATTGGCGTCCCCTAGGGGATTCGAACCCCTGTTACCGCCGTGAGAGGGCGGTGTCCTAGGCCTCTAGACGAAGGGGACGTGGAGGCCTCGGTTAGATAGCCGTTGCCGCGACCGCGATCAAGCGCTGGCCGTTCAAGCCCGGGCTAATCGCGGAAGTTCAGATATTGCAGCGGCTGCTCGACCTTGAGCCCGCGCAGCACCACGATCGCCGCCTGCAAATCGTCGCGCTTCTTGCCGGTGACGCGCAATTCCGCGCCCTGGATCGCGACCTGCACCTTCAATTTGCTGTCCTTGACGCTGCGCACCAGCTTGCGGGCGAGGTCCGCGTCAACCCCCTGACGCAGCACGATGGATTGGCGGATCGTGTTGCCGCTCGCCTTTTCCGGCGTCTTGAAGTCGAGCGCGGCGGGGTCGACCTTGCGCCGGGTCAGGTGCACCTTCAACAGTTCGTGCATCTGCTTGAGCTTCAGATCGTCGTCGGCGACGAGGCTGAGCGCGCCCTCCTCGCGCTTGACCTGGCATTTGCTGCCCTTGAAGTCGAAGCGCGTGGCGATCTCGCGCTCGATTCCTGCGATCGCGTTGTCGACTTCGGCGAGGTCAAGGCGGGAAACAATGTCGAAGCTCGGCATGCGGCGGCAGCCTTTGGGTGGAACGTTGGCCCTGCGATATAGGATGGATTCACGCCGATTTACAGTCGCTTGGCAAAAGACAGCGCCGTCGCCGCCAACGCGTCGGCGGCGCCGACCGGCGGCCTCCAGCCGAGCAGGGCGCGTGTCGGCGAATCGTCGACCTGAAGCGACAGTGTCAGCGGCGACAATTTCGAGCCGATCGCGGGCAGCGCGCTCAGCGCCGCCCACAGCGTGTTTGGCACGGGGAACAGGCGCGCTTTCCGTCCGAGACCCATGGCGAGCGCCTCGATCAGTTGCGGTGTCGAAAGATCGAAGCCGTCGCGCGCGAGCAGGGTTTGGCCAGCGGCGGCAGGATGCCTGGCGGCAAGAGCGATCAGATCGACGAGGTTGTCGCGAGCGAGAAGGCTGCGGCGGTTGTCGACCGCGGCGAAGGGGAGCGGCAGCCCGCTCTGGACGAGCCGGATCAGCGCCGCGAAATTCGCTTTCACCCCCAGTCCGTACACCAGCGGCGGGCGAATGATGACCAGCTCCAGCCCGGTTTCTTGAGCGGCTTCACCCGCCGCTCGCTCGCTCGCCAGCTTGGTCCGACCGTAGGCGTCTTCCGGGCGCGGCTCGTGGTCGGCGCGGAACGGTCTGCCCGGCTGGGTGGCATCTCCCATTGCCTTGATCGAGCTCAGCAATACCAGCCGTTTCACCCCAGCTGCCGCGGCGGCGCGCGCGAGGGTGGCTGTGGCTTCAGGCTCCGCTGCGAGCAGTTTCGCGTCGGGTCCGGTATGCGCGCGCTGCGCGAGATGGACGATAATGTTGACGCCGCGCAGCGCCGCCGTCCAATTGGTGGCGGGGCCGATCTCGCCCAGGACCAGCGGCTCGGCGCCCGCCGGCGCGGCACGCGCCCGCCGCAGGCCAGCGACAACCTCATGGCCGCGCTCGGCCAGCATCGGGCATAGCCCCGCGCCGATAAAGCCCGCCGCGCCGGTGATCAGGATGCGCGCCATGATGACTAACCGCCTCAGCTAATTCTCTCGGCGATCGCGCGGTGTTGCATTAAGGGAAGCTGCATTGCAACCCGACCTCGCCGGCACCCGCTACGTGGCTCCGCCCAAGCTGCTCTTTCTCGTCACTGAGGATTGGTATTTTTGCTCGCATCGTCTGCCGGTGGCGCGAGCCGCGCGCGACGCCGGCTTCGCGGTGGCGGTTGCCACGCGGGTTCGCGCGCACGGCGAGGCAATCCAAGCCGAGGGTTTCTCGTTGCATCCGCTCGGCTGGCGGCGGCGCGGCGGCGGCATCCTGGGTCATCTCCGGGCGTTGGGCGAGATCGTCAGGCTCTACCGTAACGAACAGCCCGACATCATCTACCACGTCGCGTTGAAGCCGGTGCTGTTCGGCGGGTTGGCCGCCCGCCTGGCATTCCCGGCGGGCAAACGACCCGCGCTGGTGTCGGCGGTCATGGGACTGGGAGCGAGCGCGGCCGCGCAGTGGAAGCGGAGGGTGCTCGGGGCGGCCCTGCGTTGCGCGACTTCCGGTGGTGCCGTCATCGTACAGAATCCAGACGATCGCACCGCGCTTACGCGGTTTGGGCTTAACCCTGCCCGCATTGTGCTGATCCGTGGCTCCGGCGTCGATACCGCCCATTTCGCCGTCTCGCCCGAGCCGAGTGGGCCGACAATCACGGTGGCGCTGGTTGGGCGTATGCTGAAGAGCAAGGGGGTTGTCGACGCCGTGTCCGCGATTCGTTCCCTCCGGGCTGGCGGCGCGGCTGTCAATCTATTGCTGGCCGGTGCGCCCGACGCGGATAGCAGCGATTCGTTGACCGAGAGGGAATTGGCCGAAATGGCGCGCGAACCGGGGATCGAATGGCTCGGCCACGTCGACGACGTGCGCGAGATATGGGCGCGCGCGGTGATCGCGGTGTTGCCGTCGAGTTATGGTGAGGGGGTGCCGAAGTCGCTGTTGGAGGCAGCCTCTTGCGCGCGGCCCATCATTGCTAGCGACATGCCCGGCTGCCGCGAGGTCGTCGTGCCGGGGGAAACCGGGCTGCTGGTGCCGCCGCACGATGTCCCGGCGCTGGCGGACGCGATCGCGACGCTTGCCCGCGATCCAGGGTTGCGCCGGTGTATGGGCGCGGCCGGACGCGCACGTGTTTGCGCCGAGTTTGCCGACTCTGTCGTCGCCGACGCGACTTTGGCGGTCTACCAGGCGGAATTGGAGCGGCGCGGATGATCCGGCTGTGGCTCTTTATCGCCGGGATTGGGGGCGTGGCGTCGGTGATCGCCGGCGCGGCGGCGGCGCACCTCGCTGACGACCCCGCCATCGCGACCCTTCTCACCAATGGCGCGACCTATGGGATGATCCACGCCGCGGCCCTCGTCGCGGTCATCGCCCTGGCGCAGGGCCGCGAACCGCGGCGCGGCGCGGCGTTTGTCGCCGGCAATTGTTTTGCCTTGGGCATCGTGCTGTTCAGCCTGGCCCAGTTCGCGCATGCGCTGACCGGGGTGAGGCAGTTCGCTTGGGCCGTGCCCTTCGGCGGCACGGCATTCATTCTCGGCTGGGCTGCGCTGGCGATTCTTGCCTTCCGCCGACGTTGAGGGTGTAAGGTCGGCTTGTGCTAATCGGTTGCGAGCGGCACCACCAATTCGGTTTCAAATGACGACGCTGCTGTACACCCATCCCGCGTGCATCGATCACGATCCCGGCCAGTATCACCCGGAGACGCCGGCACGCCTCGAGGCGGTGCTCGCCGCGCTCGCGGCGCCCGAATTCGCCGCGCTGGAGCGCCGCGAGGCGCCGGAGGCGGCGTTCGACGATCTGACCCGCGTGCACCCGCCGCGCTTTGTCGAACGGCTGCTCGCCGCGGTGCCGCAAGCGGGGCATGTCGGCATCGATGCCGACACGGTGATGTCGCCCGCCTCAGGCAGGGCGGCGCTGCACGCGGCGGGCGCGGTGGCTGCGGCCGTGGATGCGGTGGTCGCCGGCGAAGCGGCCAATGCCTTCTGCGCCGTACGGCCTCCCGGCCACCATGCCGAGCCGAACCGGGCGATGGGATTCTGCCTTTTCAACAACGTGGCGGTGGGGGCGCTGCGGGCCAAGCAGGTGCATGGGCTGGGCCGCGTCGCCGTCGTCGATTTCGACGTCCATCACGGCAACGGCACGCAGGCCTGCTTCTGGGACGACGCCGGCCTCTTCTACGGCTCTACACACCAATCGCCGCTTTACCCCGGTACTGGCGCCTCCGGCGAGACCGGTGTCGCCAACAACATCGTCAATGTGCCGCTGCCGCCGATGTCCGGATCGACGCCTTTCCGCAACGGCATGATGCGCGTGCTGCTCCCGGCGCTCGATGACTTCCGGCCCGAGATGGTGCTGATCTCGGCTGGATTCGACGCCCACCGCAATGATCCGCTTGCGCAACTGATGCTCGAAGAGGCCGACTACACCTGGGCAACCGAGCAACTTCTCGATATCGCACGCCGTCATGCCGGTGGGCGGGTGGTCTCGACGCTTGAGGGCGGCTATGATCTAGCCGCGCTCGGCGCGAGTGCCGCCGCGCATGTCCGCGCTTTGATGTCGGTCTAGGCGGGAATTGCAGGTGCGATGAGCGAGCCGAACCTACCCGCCGAGATCGCCGCGATGAGCTTCGAGGACGCGCTCGCCGAGCTCGAAGGCATCGTGCGCCGGCTGGAAGGCGGCCAGGTCAAGCTCGACGAGGCGATCCAATCCTACGAACGCGGCGCGCAACTCAAGCGGCATTGCGAGCAAAAGCTCAACGAGGCGCAGCAGCGGGTCGACCGCATCGTCATCGGAACCGATGGCGCGGTGACGGTCGAGCCGGCCAAGCTGGATTGAAGGGGGACGAACAGACCTTGACCGAAGGCCTATGGCCGGACTCGGCCTCCGTCGACGAGGCGGCGGCGATCACGGCCAACCTGACCAATTCCCTACTCGGACGTCTGTTGCGGCCGCCGCCGGGGCTCGAGGCGCGGGTTTACGAAGCGATGGCCTACTCGGCGCTGGCGCCGGGCAAGCGGCTGCGCCCACTGCTGGTGCTGGCGAGCTCGCGACTGTTTGGCGTCTCGCGCACCGGTGCGCTGCAGGTCGCCACGGCGATCGAGATGGTCCACGCCTATTCGCTGATCCACGACGATCTGCCGGCGATGGACAATAGCGATCTGCGTCGTGGCCGGCCGACCTGCCACAAGGCGTTCGATGATGCAACTGCGGTGCTGGCCGGCGACGGGCTTTTGACCATGGCTTTCGAGGTGCTCTCGCATCCCGATACACACGGCGATCCGGCGGTGCGCTGCGAGCTGGTTGCCGCGCTCGCCGCCGCGGCTGGCGGCGCCGGGATGGTCGGCGGTCAGATGATTGATTTGATCGCCGAGACCCGCACGCTCGACATCGGCGCGATCACCCGGCTGCAGCGGATGAAGACCGGCGCGCTGATCGCGTTCGCTTGCGAGGCCGGGGCGATTCTCGCTAAGGCGTCCCCAGAGCTGCGCACCGCGCTCCGGGGCTATGCGCACGACCTCGGTCTTGCTTTCCAGATCGCCGACGATCTCCTCGACGTTGAGGGCTCGGCGGAAGAAACCGGCAAACCCGTCGGCGCTGACGCAGCCGCCGGAAAGGCAACATTTGTCTCAATTCTTGGGGTGGACCGGGCTCGCGCCCAGGCGCGGTTATTGGTTGACCAGGCGGTAGCCCATCTTGATTTGTTCGAGCAAAGAGCGGAACTTTTACGACAGGTGGCGCGATTTGTCGTAAACCGCCGCACCTGAGGAGCAACGCGTGGATCAAAAGCAAAGCCCCCGCATCTCGAACCGTACGCCGCTCTTGGACAAGATCGACGTTCCGGCCGATTTGCGTAAGCTGCCCGAATCCGATCTGCGTCAGGTGGCGGACGAGTTGCGCACCGAGTTGATCGACGCGGTGTCGATCACCGGCGGGCATTTCGGCGCCGGGCTCGGCGTCGTCGAGCTAACCGTCGCGCTACATTATGTCTTCAACACCCCGCACGACCGGTTGATCTGGGATGTCGGCCACCAGGCTTACCCGCACAAAATCCTGACCGGTCGGCGCGACCGCATTCGTACCATCCGCCAAGGTGGCGGCCTCTCGGGTTTCACCAAGCGTTCGGAGAGCGAATACGACCCGTTCGGCGCCGCCCACAGCTCGACCTCGATCTCGGCTGGCCTCGGCATGGCGGTGGCGCGCGACTTCAAGGGCGACAAGCGCGACGTGATCGCCGTCATCGGCGACGGCGCGATGAGCGCGGGCATGGCCTATGAGGCGATGAACAACGCCGGCTCGATGGATGCCCGGCTCATCGTCATCCTCAACGATAACGACATGTCGATCGCGCCGCCGGTCGGCGCGCTCAGCTTTTATCTGTCGCGGCTATTGTCGTCGAAATCGTTCAGCTCGCTGCGCCATCTCGCCGGCGGCATCGCCCGCCACCTGCCCAAGCGGCTCGAGCATATGGGGCGGCGCGCCGAAGAGCTGGCGCGCAGCTTCGTCACCGGCGGCACGCTGTTCGAGGAGATGGGGTTCTACTATGTCGGCCCCATCGACGGTCACAATGTCGATCACCTCGTGCCGGTGCTGAAGAACGTCCGCGACCTCAAGGAAAACGGGCCGGTGCTGATTCATGTCGTGACCGAGAAGGGCCACGGCTACCTCTCGGCCGAGCAATCGGACGACAAGTGGCACAGCGTTTCGAAGTTCGACGTCATCACCGGAAACCAGGCGAAATCGTCATCGAAGGCGCCGTCCTACACCAGCGTCTTCGCCAAGTCCCTGATCAAGGAGGCCGAGGCGGACGACAAGATCGTCGCCATCACCGCGGCGATGCCGTCGGGCACCGGGCTCAATCTTTTCGGCGACAAATTCCCCAACCGCACCTTCGATGTCGGGATCGCCGAGCAGCATGCGGTGACCTTCGCCGCTGGGCTCGCGACCGAGGGGATGAAGCCGTTCGCGGCGATCTACTCGACCTTCCTGCAGCGCGCCTACGACCAGGTCGTGCACGACGTCGCGATCCAGAAATTGCCGGTGCGCTTCGCGATCGACCGCGCCGGTCTCGTCGGCAATGACGGCCAGACCCACGCCGGCTCGTTCGACATCGGCTATCTCGGCGCCTTGCCTGGTTTCGTGCTGATGGCCGCCGCCGACGAGGCCGAGCTCGTCCACATGGTGTCGACCGCCGTGGCCATCGACGACGCGCCCTCGGCGCTGCGCTTCCCGCGCGGCGACGGCGTCGGCGTCGAATTGCCCGAGAAGGGCGTGCCGCTGGAGATCGGCCGCGGCCGTATCGTCAAGGAAGGCACGACCATCGCGCTGCTCAGCTATGGTGCGCGGCTGCACGAATGCCTTAAGGCCGCGCAGGAGCTCGGCACCTACGGGCTTTCGACCACGGTCGCCGATGCGCGCTTCGCCAAGCCGCTCGACACCGATCTCATCAACCGCCTGGTGCGCGAGCACGAGGTGGTCATCACCATCGAGGAAGGCGCGATCGGCGGGTTCGGCACCTTCGTGCTGCATTACCTGGCGCAGAGCGGCCAGCTCGACCAGGGCTTGAAGATCCGCTCGATGGTGCTGCCGGACGTGTTTATCGACCACGATTCGCAGGGTGCCCAGTACGACGTCGCAGGGCTCAACGCCAAGCACATCGTCGCCACCGCGCTCGCCGCGCTCGGCCGCGAGGTTGCCGAGCAACCGGCGCGCGCCTAAAGAAGATCTCAGGCTGCCCAAGCGCCGCGCCGACCAGCTTCTCGTCGATCGCGGCCTCGCCGAAAGCCGCCAGCGCGCGCAGGCGCTGATCCTCGCCGGTCTCGTCTACTCCGGCGAGCGGCGCATCGACAAAGCCGGCGAGTCGCTCCCCGAAGACGCCGACATCGCGGTGCGCGGCCGCGACCATCCCTGGGTGTCGCGCGGCGGGATCAAGCTCGCCCACGCGCTCGATCATTTCGCGATCGAGGTCAGCGGTCTCGTCGCGCTCGATATCGGCGCCTCGACCGGCGGCTTTACCGACGTGCTGCTGACCCGGGGCGCGACGCAAGGTCTATGCGGTCGATGTCGGGCGCGGCCAACTCGCTTGGAAGCTGCGCCAGGACGCGCGCGTCGTCGTGCTTGAGGCCGTCAACGCCCGCTATCTGACCGCTGCGGAAATCCCCGAGCCGGTCGACATCGTCACCTGCGACGCCAGCTTTATCGGTCTCGCTACGGTGCTCCCCGCGGCGCTTACGCTCACCAAGCCGACGGCGCACTTAGTCGCGCTGATTAAGCCGCAATTCGAGGCCGGCCCGAAGGCGGTGGGCAAAGGTGGAGTGGTGCGCGATCCGCAAGTCCATCGCGCGGTGTGCGAGGCCGCTGCCGCTTGGGTCTGCGCCCAGCCCGGATGGCACGTCGTCGGCGTTGTCGATAGCCCGATCGAGGGCCCCGCGGGAAACCGCGAGTTCTTGCTCTACGCGCGCCGCGATGCGGCGCGCGCAACGTCTGCTAGGAATACCCGAGCATGAATGAATGGAGCAGGTAGATTAACCCCAGAACCACCGCGCCGGTGATGATGACCAATTTCATTGGCCAACTCCTGAAAGCTCAGTCCACATTCCGCCGTTTGGGTGAAGGAAATCTTAAGGTTGCGGAATGGTGAAAGCGCGACAGGCTCTGGGAAGCACATTAGCCCGCCGGGTTCTCGGGCTTCCGTCCGGCGGCGTTCGCGTTCTTTCGCGGCTTGGCGCGGCACAACGACCCGCTCTGGTTCAAGCCGCGCAAGTCGATCTACGAGACCGCGGTGCTGGAGCCGTTCCGCGCGCTGCTGCTGACGCTCAGCGAAAAGCTCGCGGCCGCTGGCGTTCCGCTTGTCGGCGACCCGGGCCGCGGCATCTTTCGCATCTATCGCGACGTGCGTTTCTCGGCCAACAAGCAGCTTTACAAGACCCATCAAGGCGCGGTTCTGACGCGCTCGGGCGGCAAGGGCGACCCTGGGCTGCTGTATGTGCATTTCGAGCCGGGTGCCTCGATGATCGGCGCCGGTTTCTGGCACCCCGAGCCCGAGCTTCTCAGCCGGCTGCGCGGCGCGGTTGCCAGCGACCCTGACGGATTTCTCGCGATGACCGAACGGCTGACTGGGGTCGGCTATTCGGTGACCTGCGAGAACGAGCGCCTCGCCCGCCTGCCTCGCGGCTTCGAGGCGGCGAAGGGCAGCCCCGTTGCCGACTACGTCTGCTGGAAGAATTTTCTCGCCGATATCGCGATCGGCGACGCGGACATGCAGTCGCCGGCCCTCGCCGGCCGCATCGTCGAGTTCGCGCGCGCGGCGTTGCCGCTCCTCGAATGGGGCTGGGCGGCGGAGGCGGACGATGTTCCGCCGCCGCTCGCCCTTAAATTGCCGACCCGACCGCTGCCGCGGCCGGATTTTTGACTAGGCCTGGAACCCCGCCGGGGCCGGTTCGGTCTTGTCGAAATCGAACTCGACCTTGCCGCCGTGCGGGTCGTCGAAGAACAGCTGCCAGGTGCCGCCGCGCACGCTCTCGGCCGGGAGGCGGCGCAATTCCCACTTGACCTTGGCCTTCTCCAGCTTGGCGACGGTGCCGGGCAGGTCGGTCGCGGTGAACGCCATGTGGTCGATCACGCCGGCGCGGTGCTCCTGCAGCTGGTTGCGGTGGATGACGTGCAGGATCGGCTGGTCGCCGACCCACAGCCAGTAGCCGGGGAACTGGAAATTCGGCCGCTGACCGATCTCGAAGCCGAGCAGGTCGCAGTAGAATTTCTTGGTGACTTCGAGGTCGTCGCTCAACACGGTGAAGTGGTTCATGCCCTGAACGCTCATCACGTATCTCCTTTGCTGGACATGGCGCTATCCTACCACGCTGGACCGTCAATCGTCCGCAGCGATCATCGCCACGTTTTGGGGAGGAATGGGACATGGGACGGCTCATTTTGATGGCCGTATTGGCGGCGATCGCGGTATTGGCCGGTGGCGCGGCCTCGGCGCAAAAAACCGGAGGTATCCTCAAGATTTATCACCGCGACAGTCCGGCCAGCATGTCGATCCACGAGGAGGCGACATGGTCGACGATCATGCCGATGGGCGCGGTCTTCAATAACCTGGTTCTCTATGACCAGCACATCAAGCAGAACAGCCTCGCAACCATCCGCCCGGAACTCGCCGAGAGCTGGGCGTGGAGCGCCGACGGCAAGGACCTTACCTTCAAGCTCCGGCAAGGCGTCAAATGGCACGATGGCAAACCGTTCACCGCCGCCGACGTCAAGTGCACCTGGGAACTGCTGCTCGGCAAAGCGCCAGAGAAACTGCGGCTTAATCCGCGCGAGACCTGGTACCTCAATCTGGATTCAGTCACCACAAACGGCGATTACGAGGCCATTTTTCACATGAAGCGGCCGCAGCCGGCGTTTATCGCGTTGCTTGCCTCCGGGGATTCGCCCGTCTACCCGTGCCACGTATCGCCACAACAGATGCGCCAGCACCCGATCGGCACCGGACCGTTCAAGTTTGTCGAATACAAGCCGAATCAGGGAATCAAGCTGGTCAAGAACCCGGACTACTGGAAGCCGGGCCTGCCCTATCTCGACGGCATCGAATACACGATCATTCCCAACCGCTCGACCGCGGTGCTCGGCTTTATCGCTGGCACGTTCGACATGACATTTCCTTACGAGATCACGATCCCCTTGCTGAAGGACATCAAATCGCAGGCGCCTGACGCGGTCTGCGACACCGAGCCGTTGAACGTATCGGTGACGCTGGCGATCGTGCGTAAGCCGCCTTTCGATAATCTCGACATCCGCCGCGCCATGGCGATGGCGCTCGACCGCCAGGCCTTCATCGATATCCTCACCGAAGGGCAGGGCGATATCAGCGCGGTGATGCTGCCGCCGCCGGAGGGCATCTGGGGCATTCCGGTCGAGCAGTTGCGGCCGTTCCCCGGCTACGGCACCGACGTCGCGAAGAGCCGCGAGGATGCCCGCGCGATCATGAAAAAGCTCGGCTACGGGCCGGACAATCCGCTCAAGATCAAGGTCTCGGTGCGCAACATCGAGGCCTATCGCAGCCCGGCGACAATCCTCATCGACCAATTAAAGTCGATCTGGATCGATGCCGAGATGGAGACCATCGAGACCGCGAACTGGATCCCCAAGCTGGTGCGTAAGGATTACACGGTGGCGATCAGCCTGTCGGGCAGCGCGGTCGACGATCCCGACCAGATTTTCTACGAGAGCTATGTCTGCAAATCGCCGCGCAACTACACCGGTTATTGCGACGCCGACATGGAGGCGCTGGTCGACAAGCAGTCGATCGAGACCGACCCGGAGAAGCGCAAGCAGATCGTCTGGGAGATCGAACGCAAAATGGCGGCCGACGTGGTGCGGCCGATCATCTACCACACGCGCGCCGCGACCTGTTGGCGCCCCTACGTGAAGAACATCACTCAGATGTCAAACAGCGCCTACAACAGCTGGCGGCTCGAAGACGCGTGGCTGGATAAATAGGCCGCATCGAAGGCCTCCCGCCAACGTGCTAGATCTTATTAGGGCCGCGCTTCGAGGATCATGTTGAACGGCGTCTCGGTGGCCCGCCGCACGCTCTTGAACCCGCCGGCGGTGATCACCTCGCGCAGCTTTCCTTCGCCGGCCTGGGCGCCAAGCGCGGCGCCGACCTCTTGCGACAGCGAGGTCGGCACGCAGATCATCGTCGAGCCGGCGTAATAGAGCCGGCCCACCGGATTGAGATTGTCCTCCAGCCGGTCGCCGGCCATCGGCTCGACGATCATCCACGAGCCGTCCTGCTTCAGCGACCGGCGGACGTGCGCCGCCGCCCCGGTCGGGTCACCCATGTCGTGCAGGCAGTCGAAGCAGGTCACCAGGTCGAAGCCGGTGCCCGGGTAATCCTTGGCGGTGCCGACCTCGAACCGGCAATTCGCGGCGACGCCATGCTCGGCGGCATGCTTCGTCGCCGCCTCGATCGAGCTCGGGTGGAAGTCGTAGCCGACGAATTGCGCTTTCGGAAAAGCCTTCGCCATCAGTACCGTCGACCAGCCGTGGCCGCAGCCGACATCGGCGACCCTAGCGCCGCTTTCGAGCTTGGCGACCGCGCCGTCGAGCGCCGGCAGCCAGGCGCTGACCAGGTTGTTGTGGTAGCCGGGCCGGAAGAACCTGGCGACCGCGCAGAACATGCAGGTGCCGTGATCGCCCCACGCCACGCCGCCGCCGCTCTTGAAGGCCGCCTCGACCTTCGGCCGCGCTTCGAGCAGCGCCTGCATCAACTCGAACCCGCCATGCATGTAAACCGGGCTGTCCTCGATCGCGAACACCATCGCCTGTTCGTCCGGCAGGCTGAATTTCTGCGTCGCCGGCTCATAGGCCAGGTAGTTCGACGCCGCCTGTTGCGACAGCCATTCGCGCAGATAGCGCTGGTTTACGCCGGTCGCGGCGGAGAGCTCGGCGACTGTCATCGCCCCCTTTTCGTGCAGCGCCTTGTAAAGGCCGAGGGAGTCACCGATGCGGACGAGCGCGATGCTCGCCGCCCCGCCGAGGTCCCCGAGCATCTGACCGATGAACTGGTTCAGTTTGGCTTCGTCGACCATGATTGCCTCCAACATGCGTGAGATGGTTCTTCGCTCGTTGCAGTCTGATGAATATTCTGCGTTCAATGCGAGCGTTTATAGGATATCTGACAGCGTATTGGATTATCCAACGAATTGAATTCGTAATAGAGGGCTTGCCCATCATGCTCGACCGAACGGATTTCGGCATCCTGCGGCTGCTGCAGAACGATGCCAGTCTCTCCAACAAAGAGATCGCCGCGGCGATCGGCCTTGCGCCGTCGAGCGCGCACGAGCGGCTAAAGCGTCTGCGTCAGGAGGGCGTGCTGCGCGGTTTCCATGCCGATGTCGCCCCGAAGGCGATGGGGGTGGGATTGGAGGCGCTGCTCTATGTCGAGATGTCCAAGCACGAGCGCGGCCTGGTTGACCGCTTTCTCGCCGAGATCGTCGAGATCCCGGAGGTGCGTTTCGCCTTCCTGGTGACCGGACCGCACGATTTCGTCGTGCATGTCGTGGCGCGCGACATGCAGCACCTCAAGGACCTGGTGCTTGACCATTTCACCAACCGGCCGGCGGTGACCCGCATCGAGACCTCGATCATCTACGAGGCCCGGGTGCGGCACGAACTGCCGCAATTGCTGCAGCCGGCTGCAGACTAGGCGCCGCACCCGCACTCGACATGAAAGATGCGCGCGGCGTTGCCGCCGAGGATCGCTTCGCGCTCGGCCGTAGTCAGGCTGGTCCGGTCAACCACCCCGCACGGATCGGGGTCGCCGATGCCGAATGGGAAGTCCGACCCGAGCATGATTTTGTCGGCGCCGACCACGTCGCAGAGGAACCTGAGGGCCAGCGGCTCGAACAGCACCGTATCAAAATAGAGCCGGCGGAAATTCTCCTCCGGGTCGGCGTATTCGGGGTGGATGACCCGGTTACGCTTCAATCGCCCCAGCGCATAGGGCAGCGCGCCGCCGGCATGCGACAGCAGCAGGCTGACCCCCGGATACCGGGTCAAATGCCCCGAGAACAGCAGCCGCGCCACCGCGATCGTCGTATCGGCGAGCCGGCCGACCGCGTTGATCAAATCGTAGCCGTCGAGCCGGTCGTCGCTGCAAATGTAATGCGGATGAAGGAAGATCGCCGCGTCTCTGGCCGACGCCACCTCCCAGAACGGGTCGAGCGAGGGGTCGTCGAGATTGCCGCCGATGCCCTTGGGTTGGGTCGCGATCATCGCTCCCTTGAACCCGGCGTCGAGCGCTTCTTCGAGCACCTTGGCGGCGAGCGCACCGTCCTGCAGCGGCACCGTGGCGAGCGCCGAGAGCTGGGTCAGCGCGGCGGCGTCCTTCGCCATGTGCTCGTTGTAGAAGCGCGCCCAGTCGGCGCCCTCGGCGCCCGGCAGGTCGTAGCCGTAGACATCGGTCCAGCCGCCGACCAGCTGATGGTCGACCCGGGCCTTGGCGAGCCATTCCTTGCGCTGGGCAAGATCGTGGAGGCGCGGCTGGATCGGCCGTCCCGGCCCGCCCGCGCCGAACTCCATGCGCGGCGCGGCGGCATCGTGCAGCTTGACCGAGGGGAACAGCCGGGGCTGCCCGCGCATCGCGTCGAGCATCGTCGCCGGCACGACATGGGCATGAGTGTCGATGATCATTTGCCGGGCTCCTCCCTAATCTTCTCGCTGATCGGGCGATAAACCCGCACGCGCGGGTCGGACTGGGCCAGCGCCATCACCGGCTTCGGGTCGGCGATGACCGCGAGACCGAACTCGGCGGCGTCGCGGTCGAGCCCGGCAACCTTGGTCCAGGACACCGCGATGCCCGGCAGGACCACGTCGCGCGCCCCTTCGAGCCGCAGCAGCGTCGAGCTTTGCGGCACATCCGGCGTCTCGGCAAGCCCGTCGAGCAGATTGCGCCGCCAGTTGAGGTGCAGTGCGCGCCACTCGCCGGTCGAACTTGGGCCGCCCCGCGAGCGGTATTCGGGGCTGTCGAAGATCGCGCCGGAATCGACTTGGTGCAGCGCCAGATAGGGTGCGGGGCAGGGCAGCAGCGACTGAAACCGCTGCGAGGCGCGAAAGCCGGGCACGCTCAGCAGCACCTTGATATGTGCGAGATACCAGGCGTGCCACTCGGCTTCGCGGTTGCCGAGCTGCATGTCCATCTCGACCATGTAAATCACGCGGCACTCCATCCGTCATTGCGTCCTTCGCGGCCTCGCCGTGCGAGGCACCTCAGGATGAGGGGCTTTAGGAGATGCCGTCACTAACTTTCCTCATCCTGAGGCGCGACCACTGGGCTTCGCGCAGTGGGAGCCTCGAAGGACGCAAGGCGACTTTGCAGCAAGAACCTCGCTCTGGTGCGGCCCCGCGAGTAGACTGGCGCGGCCAGGAGGAAAGGCCAGGGAAAAGGAAACGCCGATGCCTGAGGCAAAGAGCGGACGCAGCGGCGCGGCGCCGGATTTCGCCGCCCTGAAATCGCGCGCCGAGGCTTTGATCCCGGCACTGCGCGAACGCGCCGCGCGCGCCGAGGAATTGCGCCGGCTGCCCGATGAGACGATCGCCGATCTGCATAAATCCGGGCTCTTCCGCATCCTTCAGCCGAAACGGGTGGGTGGCAGCGAGCTGCCATTCCGCTCGATCGTCGAACTGGTCGCGATCATCTCCCGCGGCGACGCCTCGACCGGCTGGGTGCTGGCCAATCTCGCGGCGCATCATTGGCTTCTCGGCATGTGGCCAAAGCAGGCACAGGACGAAGTCTGGGGCGCGTCGCCCGACAATCTCATCGGCTCGGCGTTGATCTTTCCGCGCGGCCGGGCGCGCAAGGTCGAGGGCGGCTACCGGCTTTCCGGCCGCTGGCCGTTTTCGAGCGGCGTCGATCCATCGGCCTGGAATCTGATCGGCGGCATCTACCAGGACGAGGAAAGCGGCGGCACCGCGCCGCTGATCTTCCTGCTGCCGGCAAGCGACTACACGGTGATCGACACTTGGCACGTGATCGGCCTCGCCGGCACCGGCAGCAAGGATGTCGCGGTCGAGGACGTGTTCGTCCCCGAATACCGCACGCTCGCGGTCGACCAGATCGCCGGCGGTCCCAATCCGGGCAGCGCGGTCAATCCCTCCGTGCTGTACCAGCTTCCGGCCATCAGCCTCTTTGCCTTTTGCATTGCCGGCGTCTCGCTCGGCATCGCCCAAGGGGCCATCGAGTACTTCATCGAGACGACGCGCACCCGGCGGTCGAGCTATTCCGGACGCAGCGTCGCCGACTTCAACACCGTCCAAGTGCATGTCGCCGAGGCGACGGCCCTCGCCGACGCGGCGCGCGCGATTATCCTTGGCGATTGCGACGAGGCGACCGCGAGTGTCGCCGCCGGCAAGACCCCCGACCTGGAGCACCGCGCCCGCTATCGCCGCGATGGGGCTTTTGCCGCCTCGCTCTGCACCAAGGCGGTCGATCTGCTCTTCACCACCACCGGCGGCGGTGCGATCTATGCGCGCAACCCGATGCAGCGCGCGTTCCGCGACGCCCACGCCGCGAACGCGCACTATGTTCTGAATTGGGATATCAACGGCGCCATGTACGGTCGCGTCGCGCTCGGCCTGCCCCCCGATGCGACGCTCTAAGCCCAAGCCAATAGTCGAGGAAGTTAGCGTGCCGAACGATCTACCTGGCAGCCACAGCGCGACGGTGCACAGCACCTCGGCCGAGGGCTTCAACACGCGCGAGCTGCGCAACGCCCTCGGCTCCTTCGCCACCGGCGTCACGATCATCACCACGCGCGACCGCTCCGGTAAGCTGCACGGGATGACCGCGAATTCGTTCACCTCGGTGTCGCTCGATCCGCCGCTGGTGTTGTGGAGCAGCTCGCTCTACGCGCAGAGCCTGCCGGCCTTCCAGGAAGGCAGCCATTTCGTCGTCAACATCCTTGCCTACGACCAGATCGAGCTGTCGAACAAGTTCGCCAAGCAGAGCGACGACAAGTTCATCGGCACCGAGCACGTCATCGCCGAGAGTGGCGCGCCGGTGATTATCGGCGCCGCGGCGCATTTCGACTGCCGCAACGAGTTCCGCCACTACGGCGGCGACCACATCATCTTCATCGGCCATGTCGAGCGCTTCGCCTACACCGACCGGCCGACCCTGTTGTTCTGCCGCGGCAAATACATGCGCGGCGAGCCCATCCTGCAGAGCTAGGCGGCCAATGGCCGACCCCACCAGCATCGCGGTGATCGGGCTCGGCATCATGGGCTCGGCGATCGGGCGCAACCTCGTCGCCGCGGGGTTTTCGGTCCGGGGTTTTGATGTCGATCGGAAACGGATGGCGCTGCTCTCGCGCGATGGTGGCCATCCCGCCTCCTCTGCCGCGGAGGCGGGGCGCGGCGCGGCGATCGCGCTGACGTCGCTGCCGAGCGTCGCCGCATTGGAGAGCACGGTCGGGAACCTTATCGCCGAGCCGCAACCCGGCCTCATCGTCATCGAGGTCAGCACCTTCCCGCTCGACGCCAAGGAGGCGGCGCGCGACCGGCTCGCTTCCGCCGGCATGACCCTGCTCGACTGCCCGCTGTCGGGCACCGGCGCGCAGGCGATAACCCGCGACCTCGCGGTTTATGCCAGCGGCGACGAGACAGCTTTCAGACGCTGCCACGAGGTTTTCGCCGGGTTTGCCCGGGTCACCCACTATCTCGGCGCCTTCGGCAACGGCAGCCGGATGAAGTTTGTCGCCAACCTGCTGGTCGCGGTGCACAACGTCGCCGCCGCCGAGGCGATCGTGCTCGGCACCAAGGCGGGGCTCGATCCGCAGCGCATCCTCGAAGTGATCGGTAGCGGCGCCGGTACCTCGCGCATCTTCGAACTGCGCGGCCCGATGATGGCGAAGGGCGTCTACACCCCGCCGACCGCGACGATGCATGTGCTGCAAAAGGATAGCGGCATCATCGCTGAGTTCGCTCGTTCGCTCGGCGTCTCGACGCCGATGCTGGCCGCCGCCGCGCCGCTTTACGACGAGGCCGAGGCGCAGGGCTACGGCGAAGAGGATGTCGGCGCCGTCCATGCCGTGCTCGCCCGCCGCGCCGGACTTAAATAGAACGCGACGAAAGGGAATCGCGACAGCTGCTGACCGATGCCCAACGCGCCGCCTACCGCAACTGACGGATTTATCGTCGTCCCCGACGTGTTCTCGCAGGCCCAGATCGCCGAACTGCGCGCCGTCACCGACGATTTTGTGCGCGCCTCGGCCAGGGTCGAGCGCGAATGACGAGATCTTCGACCTCGAAGACACGCACACCTCGGCCGAGCCGCGGGTACGCCGCATCAAGGCGCCGCACGCCCATCACGACACCTATCGGCGCGCCAGCCGGCACCCGGCGGTGGTGGCGATCCTCGAAGAGCTGTGGGGCACGGTCCGCTTCGACACCGGCAAGCTCAACATGAAGTCGGCCGGTTACGGCGCGCCGATCGAGTGGCACCAGGACTGGGCGTTCTACCCGCACACCAACGACGATCTCGCCGCGGTCGGCATCATGATCGACGACTTCACGATGGAGAACGGGCCGATGATGGTGATCCCGGGAAGCCATCGCGGCCCGGTCTTCGACCATCACGGCCCCGACGGGCGGTTCTGCGGCGCGATGGACCCCAACGATCCCGGCGTCGACTATGCGAAGGCGCTGCCTTGTCTCGGCAAGGCGGGGTCGATCACGATCCACCACGTCCGCGCCGTGCACGGCTCGGCGACCAATTTCTCCGGTGCGGAGCGGCGCTTCCTGCTGTTCCAATACCGCGCCGCCGATGCCTGGCCGCTGCTGGGGCTCAAGGAAGGCATCGAGAAGTTCAACGAGCAGCTGATCGTCGGCGAGCCGAGCCTGGCGCCGCGCCTAGCCGACCTGCCGGTGCGCATGCCGTTGCCGCCCGCCGCGTTCCAGGGCTCGATCTACGAGAACCAGCGCTCCACCGGCCGCCGCTTTTTCGAGACCGCCGGCGCGCCGCGGGTCGCCGCCGAGTAGGTTGTCGCCGTGCCCGGCCCGCTTGCCAATGGACCCCTGGGGGCTACCGCATCGTCGATCTGACCCAGAACGTCGCCGGGCCGCTGGCGACGATGATCCTCGGCGACCAGGGGGCCGACGTGATCAAGGTCGAGCCGCTGGAAGGCGGCGACGCGACGCGATCGCTCGGCGCAGCGGCGCGGCGGGTTCTCGACCTCGTTCCTCAACAATAACCGCAACAAGCGCTCGATCGCGCATCGACCTGAAGGCCGCCGCGGGCCGCCGCGCCCTCCTCAAACTGTGCGAGAAGGCCGACGTCTTCGTGCAGAATTTCCGCCCCGGCGTCGTCGAGCGGCTCGGTCTCGACGAAGCGGCGGTGCGCGCGGTCGCGCCCGAGATCGTCTATGTCTCGATCAGCGGCTTCGGCGGAGATCGGCCCCTACGCGCAGAAGCCGGTCTACGACCCGGTGATCCAGGCTTATTCGAGCCTGGCGACGATCCAGGCCGGCGCCGACGATGTCCGGCCGCGCATGCTGCGCACCATCCTTCCCGACAAGCTGACCGCGATCACCGCCTCGCAGGCGATCACCGCGGCGCTGCTCGCCCGCGAGCGCACCGGCAAGGGCCAGCATGTCCGGCTGGCGATGCTCGATGCGGTGCTGGCGTTCCTCTGGCCGTCCGACATGGGCGACCAGACCTTCATCGGCGACGAGCCGCCGACCCAGGAAAAGGCCAGCGCCACCGACCTGGTCTACGAAACCGCCGACGGCTGGATCACCGTCGCGGTGCAGACCAACGCGCAATGGGTGGCGTTGACCGAGGCGCTGGAGCATCCGCGAATGGCTCGACGACGAGCGCTTCAAGACGCCGGCGCTGCGCCAGAAGAATGTCGAGGCTGCGGCTCAAGCTGACCCAGGAGGCGCTGGCCGGCGGCTCGTCGCGAGCACTGGCTCGACCGGTTGACCAAAGCCGGCGTGCCCTGCGCCCCGGTGCTGACCCGTTTCCAGGTGATCAAGCGCACCGCAGGTCGAGGCGCTGGGCTCGGTCGTCGAGTTCGACCACCCGCATGCCGGCCGGCTTGCGCCAGATGCGCAACGCGGCGCGTTTCGAGGCGACCCCCGCCTCGATCCGCCGCGGCGCTCCGGCGCTCGGCGAGCACACCGAGGAGGTGCTTGCCGAAATCGGCTACACCCCGGCGGAAATCGCCGGGCTCCGGGCGGACGGTATCGTCGCGATGAGCGACACCGACCGGAAGTTCGCCGGCTCGATCCCGGCTCTTTACGACCGTTATCTCGGCCCGCTGATCTTTGAGCCTTATGCCGCCGACTTGGCGGCTCGTGTCGCCGAGCTGGCTCCGGCGCGGGTGCTCGAAACCGCCGCCGGGACCGGTATCGTCACCCGTGCGCTGGCGCGGGCTTTGCCGGCCACGGCGGAGATCGTCGCCACCGACCTCAACCAGCCGATGCTCGATTTCAACGCCGCCCAGCCCGGTGTGGAGCGCGTTGTCTTCCGCCAAGCCGACGCGCAGGAGCTGCCGTTTCCCGACGCCTCGTTCGATGCGGTGGTCTGCCAGTTCGGTGCAATGTTCTTTCCCGACAAGGGGGAGCGCCTACCGCGAAGCAAGGCGGGTCTTGAAACCGGGCGGGCGGTTCCTGTTCAGCGTTTGGGACCGCATCTCGGACAATGACTTCGCCGATGTCGTCACCAAGGCGGTGGCGGAACTTTTCCCGGGCAATCCGCCGCTGTTTCTGGCGCGTACGCCGCATGGCTTTCACGATGTCACCCCGACTGTCGAGGCGCTTGGCCTCGCCGGCTTTGCCCGCGGCGACGCCGAAAGGGTCACGAAGCGCAGCCGCGCCGCGTCGCCGCGGGATGCAGCGATTGGCTTCTGCGAGGGCACACCGCTGCGCAACGAGATCGAGGCGCGCGACCCCGGTCGGCTGGCCGAGGCGACCGACGCCGCTGTCCGCCGCCATCGCCGCGCGATTTGGGAGCGGCCCGATCGACGGCAAGATCCAAGCCATCGTCTTCACCGCATCCTTGTAGGTCCCGATGATCGACTTCTATTACTGGCCGACGCCAAATGGCTGGAAGGTGTCGATCATGCTCGAGGAGTGCGGCCTCGAATACCGCACGATCCCCATCAATATCGGCAAGGGCGACCAGTTCAGGCCCGAGTTCCTCGCGATCAGCCCCAACAACCGCATGCCGGCGATCGTCGACCATGACGAACCCGGCGGGCCGATGCCGGTCTTCGAGTCGGGCGCGATCCTGTTGCACCTTGCCGAGAAGGCTGGCCGTTTCGCGCCGACCGACCGGCGCGGCCGCAAGGAGCTGATGGAGTGGCTGTTCTGGCAGGTCGGCAATCTCGGCCCGATGGCCGGGCAGCTCAGCCATTTCGTCAACTACGCCCAGGGCGAGCACCCCTATTCGCACAAGCGCTACGCCAACGAGTACAACCGCTGCCTCGGCGTGCTCGACCGCCGACTTGACGGGCGCGCGTATATTCTCGGTGACGACTATTCGATCGCCGACATAATCTCCTGGCCCTGGGTGCTGATCGCCAAACCGCTCGGCCAGGCGATCGAGGAATTCCCCAACGTCGCGCGCTGGCGCGCCGCGATCCGCGACCGGCCCGCGGTCAAGCGCGGCGTCGATCTCGGCAAGGAATGGCGTCGCTCGGCGCCGCCGACCGACGAGGAACGCAAGATCCTCTTCAACCAGACCGCCGACGCGCTGCGGCGCTGACCCCGGCGCGAAGCGCCAATAAGAATTCACCACAGAGACAGTGAGGCGATGAGAGTCCAGCCGATCGGCGATCTCACTGCCTCGGTGTCTCTGTGGTGCTATTTCTGCGGCTGTGCCGCGTATCGGAAAGGGAGGACAAAATGCAGGTTCGCCGCATCGTCACCGGGCACGACGCGAGAGGCCGCGCGGTCGTCGCCACCGATGAGACCTTCAGCGCGACGGAAAGCCCGACGCGGCCGGGTATCTCGCGGGTCGAAGTGTGGTCGACCGATAAGATGCCGGTCGACAATTCCGAAGGCGCTGCCGGCGAGGCGCAGCGGGCCGGCTTCGTCAAGCGCTACAACTATGTCGGCACCGGGCAGGGCAGCGTGATCCGGGTCACTTCGTTCGCCCCCGGATCGCCCGGCTTTATGCACCGCACCGAGACGTGCGACTACGCCATCCTGCTGTCGGGCGAGTGCGACCTCGAGCTCGACGACGGCAAGACCGTGCACATGAAGGCGGGCGACATCTGCGTTCAGCGCGGCACGATGCACGCTTGGGTCAATCGCGGCAGCGAGCCGGCAGTCTTCGCCTTTGTGCTGATCGACGCCAACCCGGTCGAGATGGCCGGTCAGAAGCTGACGACGCACTATCCGTCGCGCTAGAGCTTAGGCTTATCCCAGCTTCTTGCGGTAGAGCGCGATCAGCCGCTCCCAGTGGCGTTCGGCGGCCGGCACGTCGTAGCACCAGCGCTCGGGGAAGGCGAAGCCGTGATGGACGCCCATATACATCTCGATTTCGCCTGCCGTCCCGGCGCGCTGGAAGAGGGTCTTTAGCTCGGCGACCATCGGCAGCGGCGCCAGCTCGTCATGCTCGGCGCAGGCGATGTGAACCTCTCCCGTGATCTTGGCGAGGTTCAGATGCGGGCTCTCCTCGGCGTCGTTGACCAGCCAGGTGCCGTAGAACGAGGCCGCGGCGGCGATCTTACCGGGGTAGCGTGCAGCGGCCGCCAGCGCATAGGGACCGCTCATGCAATAGCCATGGATCCCAGCCGGTCCGGCCTTCGCCGGGTTTTGTCCCGCCGCGAATTCGAGCATCGCGGCGACATCGGCCATCACCGGCGGGATCGTCATCTTGGTGCGCACCGCGCGCATTCGCGCCTGCTCGGCCGAGCCCTTCACCAGCACGTCCGGCCCGTAGATCGTGTCGCGCCCCGCGCGATAGTAGAGGTTGGGCAGCAGCACGTAATAGCCGACCGTCGCCAGGCGTCGCGCCATCATCCGCAGCTCCTCGCGGATGCCGGGCGCGTCCATCATCAGCATCACCAACGGGTGCGGACCGCCGCGCTCGGGATGGACGATAAACGTCTCCATCGCGCCGTCCGCGGTGGCGATGTCGAGGGTCTGTTCGATCATGCGTTCCTCCACAAACCGTCGCCACAGCCTTCCATGTCCCGCCAGGCGCGGCAATAGCTCGGCCCAACCGGAGCGACGGTTACACTGGGGTTACTCCATTCACGGTGACGAGCGGTGGAAAAACCTGCATTATGTTTGTTGCGGGGTGTTTGTGCCTCGGGCCTGGGATTGGGAATTGCGTCGTGGAAAACGGGAGAGGGCATCGCGACCGGGGACGTCGGCGCGATTTTGACGAGGGTGAGTTTGGCGGCGGCGGGGGGGCGGCGATTACGGCGGCGGCGGGGGTCGGGGTTATGGCTCGGCGCCGCGGTACAGCTCGGGGCCGCGTTTTGAGGAGCAGCCGTCGGGTCCGCCGGTGACGGCGGTGGTGAAGTGGTTTCGGGCGGATCGCGGCTTTGGCTTTGTCGAGCTTGCGGATGGCGGGGGCGACGCGTTTTTGCACGCGAGCGTGTTGGGCCGGATCGGGGTTCAGGCGGTGGAGACGGGCGAGACCTTGGAGGTGCGGGTGGCGCCTGGTCAGCGCGGACCGCAGGTGACCGAGGTGTTGAGCGTCGACTCCTCGACGGCGGCGCCGGCGCGGCCGCGCTCGGGCCCGCGCCCGGGCGGCGGTGGCGGCTATGAGCAGACGCCGCTGGTGGCGTCCTCGCAGGAGGCGGGGATGGTGAAGTGGTACAACGCGACCAAGGGGTTTGGCTTTATCGTGCGCGACGGCGGCGGCAAGGACGTGTTCATCCACGCCTCGGCGCTACAGCGCGCGGGGCTGACCAACCTGGCCGAGGGCCAGCGGGTCATCGTCGACATCGCCGAGGGCCGCAAGGGTCCCGAAGCCGTCGGCATCCGCCTCGAATAGGCGGTCCGGCGCATAGCCGCACTGCCCACAAATTGGGCAGCGCCCGGGCGATTCCGCCTATAATCTGCTGAGATGAGTATTTCATCGCTTGCCACTCCGGCCGCTCCGGCCGGGGTGACGATTGAAATCGCGCACGTCGTGGCTCGTATGCCTGACCGCGCTCGGGGTCGCCGCCGTGTCCTATGGGGCGCCGGTGGTGACGGTGGTCGCCTTGAAGCAGATCGCCGCCGATCTTGGCGGTGAGCGGCAGGTTCCGTCCCTGGCCTATTCACTCGCCTGGCTCGGGCCGGCCTGGGGTGGGCTCGTCATGAGCCGCGTGGCGGCGCGCGTCGGAGTACGCTGGACAGTGACGTTCAGCGCGTTGATGGTGGGCGTGGGGCTGGTGCTCGCGAGCAGCGGCGGGAGCGTGTCGCTCCTCGTCGGCTACGGCGTCTTTGTCGGGTTGCTGGGCAATGGCGGCATCAACGCGCCGCTCTACATCTACGTCTCGCACTGGTTCGACCGGCGGCGCGGCACGGCGCTGGCGCTGATGGGCAGCGGCTCGTCGGTCGCCGCGGCGATCTGGGCACCGATCTTCGCGCCGCTCATCGCCAATTTCGGCTGGCGCCATACGATGCTGATCTTCGCCGCCGTCGAGGTCTTGCTGATCGTCCCGGCGGCGCTGGCGGTGCTGGTTCGCCCGCCCGACGTGGCCGCCGACGGCGGGGTGCTGAGCGGGCCGCGACCCGGTCAGCGCGTCCTCGGTCTGCCCGCCAATGCCGTGCTCGGCTTGATCGCCGCCGCGAGCTTTCTCTGCTGCGTGCCGATGGCGATGCCGCAGGGCCACCTCGTCGCGTTCTGCAGCGATGTCGGTATCCCCACCTCGCAGGGTGCGGCGATGCTGTCGGTGCTGCTCGGCGCGGCCTTTGTCAGCCGCCAGTTCTGGGGGCTGGTCGCCGACCGCTTCGGCGGATTGGCGACGGTCTTCGCCGGCTCGCTATGCCAGATCACCGCGATGATCGGCTTCCTCCTCACCCAGAACGAGGCAGGGTTGTTCGCGGTGTCGGCGTGGTTCGGGTTGGGCTTCAGCGGCATCATCCCGGCCTATGTGCTGGCGGTGCGCGAATTGTTCCCTGCCTCGGAAGCTTCGTGGCGCGTGCCGAGCGTGCTGCTGTTCAGCGGCTCGGGGATGGCGTTCGGCGGCTGGCTCGCGGGCGCGATCTACGACCATGCCGGCTTCTACGCGGCGGCCTTCGCCACCGGCATCGTCTTCAACGCCGCGCATCTGCTGGTGATCGGCCCGCTGGTCTGGCGGCAGCAGCGCCTCGCCGCCGCCGGTAAGCCGGCGGCGCGGTAGAGCATTCCCGCTATCGGCTAGGCGTCGAGCCCGTTCTTCACCGACTGCCGGACCACGTTGCGCGCGACCTCGCGGATCAGCTTGCGGTCGGCTCCTTGCGTCGCCGCCGTTGCGATCCCCAGCACCACCCGGTCGTGGCTGTAGGTCGGGATCGCCGCGCCGTTGTGCAGCGTCGGATGATCGAGCGTCGCGCCGTTCTTCACGCTGCGGATGCCGCGGCGGATCATGTTGCGCATCATGATGATGCCGCGATCGGTTGAGGCCAGATGCTCCAGCCCGTGCCGCGCCATCCCGTCATGGATGCTGACCTGGGCGTCCCAATCGCCCGGCACCCGCTGTCGCTCCTCATAAGGTCGGCTGCCGTCCTGCCCGAAACCGGCGCCGCGTCGCCATTCCTTGCCCTCGGGCGCGCGGTAATACCCGATCTGCATCGTATGGGTGTCGTCGAGTGGCACCGCCCAGGTCGTCGCCATCGGCCGGTTGACCGAGTTGCGCAGCGCCATCGGGTCGGCATTGGGCGGAAATTGGTGGATGTTGGGCAGGATGAAATCGGCGACGCGCACCCACACCCGGTCGTCCTGGCGCCGCGTGTCGATGTAGACCATGCCGACCGGCGTCTCCATCCAATCCCATTCCGGCTGAACCTTGAAATCGTCGGTGAACCCGTCGCTGCCCGGTAGCGTATGCAGGAATTGCAGGTGCGCCGGGTCCATCGCGTTTTCCTTGACCTGGAGCCAGTTGCAATCCCACAGGGTTGGGGCGCGCGCGATCTGCCGGTAGCCGGGCAGGTCGTAGGTGTCGAAGATCGGGAAGTCCGGCTGGTGCTCGGGTGGCCCCATATAGGCGAAGACCAGCCCCTCGTGCTCATGCACCGGGTAGGCGCCGTGGCACAATTTGTCCTTGATCGTGCTGTCGGCCGGTTCGCCCGGGGTTTCGAGGATCGTCCCGTCGCAGCCGAACAGCCAGCCGTGATAGCAGCAGCGAATGCCGTGTTCCGAGATCAGCCCGTACTCGAGCGAGGTGCCGCGATGCGGGCAGTGCAGCTCCAAGAGGCCAATCGCGCCCGATTTGTCGCGAAACGCGACCAGGTCCTCGCCGAGGATGCGCAATCGCCGCGGCAGCTCGCCCAGTTCGTTCGCCAGAACCACCGGCTGCCAGAACCGGCGCAGATATTCGCCGCACGGCGTTCCCGGCCCGACCCGGGTCAGCTCCTCGTCTTCCTTTGGGCGTTCCCGGTGATGGTAGGCGCTGTACGCGGTGCTGAGGAACGGCGCTCTCGCGGCCATGACACCCTCCGTGCCCTGTTCGCGGCGATAGTGCCGGGCGGTTACCGCGAGGGCAAGGCGGCGGTCAAGATGCGCGAGTTCGGCTTGCCGTGACCCTCAGTCGGTATGGCTGTGCGACGTGGCGCACGGGCTGATCGGATCAGGGTCGGGGTCCGGACACCGCGTCTGCGGCGGCCCGCCGGCGCAGCCGGCGAGGAAGAGGATCAGGGCGAGAAGCGCGATCAGGCGCATGTCCGAAGCCGGCTCTTGCCCTTAGCCGCCGTGGGTCTGGCCGTGCGAAGTGGCGCACGGGCTGATCGGATCGGGATCGGGGTCCGGGCAGCGGGTCTGCGGCGGCCCGCCGGCGCAGCCGGCGAGGAAGAGGATCAGCGCGAGAAGCGCGATCAGCGGCATGTAAAGCCAACGTTACACGACTGGCTGCGTTGCCTCGTTCAATCAAAAGTGAACGCGTATCGGCTTGGTTTGATGTGCCCGCGCTGGCTCGGGTGCTGGCGCTTCGGCGATCCTGCCGCCGGTCAGCCATGCCCAATCGGCGGGCACGATCGCGCGCCGCATCGGGCAGAGTGGCGCCCCATATCGTGACTTAGCAAGGCATCTCCAAGAATGTCCGTGATCGCCGCCGTGACCCGTAACCGCACCCGCTTGATCCTGGTGGGCGCGGCGGTGCTGCTCAGCCTCGGCATGGGGCTGCGGCAAAGCCTCGGCCTGTTCCTCACCCCGGTCACGCGAGACCTGGCGTTGACCGCCGCCGATTTCACCCTCGCGATCGCGGTGCAGAACATCGTCTGGGGCATCTCGCAAGCGCCGGTCGGCGCCATCGCCGACCGCTTCGGCTTGCGCGTCACGATGATGGCCGGGGCGGCGATCTATGTCTGCGGCCTCGGCGTGATGGCCAGCGCGCGCGGCGCCGCGGCGCTGATCGCGTCGGGCGCACTGGTCGGCATCGCCTTGTCGTGCACCGCCTCGTCGCTGGTGATGACGGCGGTGGCGCGCAGCGTCTCCGAACAGCGGCGCAGCAAGACACTTGGTATCGTCTCCGCCGCCGGATCCCTCGGGACGCTGATGGTGCCGATTACCACGCAATCCATCCTCGCGAGCCATGTCTGGCAGATCGGTGCGCTGTTCTTTGTCGCCCTCGCGGCGGCGATGTTACCGGCCGGGTTTTTCGCCGGCGGCGCCGACCGCATCCCGCCGCACAGCCACGGCAAGACGACGATGCGCGCGATGCTCGGCCAGGCGGTGCGGCACCGACCGTTCCTGGTGATGTCGGGCGCCTATTTTGTCTGCGGTCTCAACCTGGTGTTCCTCACCACGCATCTGCCGACCTATCTGGCGATCTGCGGCCAGGACCCGATGCTCAGCGCCGAGGCGATCGCGGTGATCGGCGCGATGAACTGCGTCGGCTCGCTGACCGCGGGCTGGCTTGGCGCCAAGTATCCCAAGCACATCCTGCTCGGCCTCCTCTACATCCTGCGCGCGTTCGTCTTCACCGCGTATTTCATCATGCCGCCGACCCCGGCGAGCACCCTGGTCTTCGCCGCGGCGATGGGGATGCTGTGGCTCAGCGTCGCGCCGCTGGTGAGCGGCCTCGTCGCCGAGATGTTCGGCACCCGCTATATGGCGACGCTGCTCGGCATCTCGTTTGTAATGCACCAGCTCGGGTCGTCGCTCGGCGCCTTTGGCGGCGGGCTGATCTTCACCTATTACGGCTCCTACGGCCCCGCCTGGAAGACCGGCGTGCTGATCGGCTTCAGCGCTGGGGTCGTGCAGATCCTGTTCGGCGGGCCGACGCTGCGCCGCGACCGCATCGGCGCCCCCGGACTGGCGACGGGATAGGGTTCGCGCCGGGAAATTGCGGCCGCTCCCGGTTCTTGGTCTAAACTGACAATCCTACGACCGGCCAGGGCGAACACGATGAGCGACTGGAGCAAGGTGACACGGCCGATCCCCGTGCCGAACGAATGGACCAAGCCGTTCTGGGACGCTGCCAAGCGCGAAAGCCTGGAACTCCAGCGCTGCCAGAGCTGCGGCCATTTCCAGCACCCGCCCTACGCGACGTGCACCCAATGCGTCTCGACCGACCTCAAATTCGAGCCGGTGCGCGGTGAGGGCGCGATCTACGCCTACACGATCATGTATCACACCGGCGACAAGCGCTTCGCGTCGGCGGTGCCCTACGCCAGCATCATCGTCGAGCTCGACGACGCGCCCGGCGCGCTGATGGCGGGCAATTTGCTCGACGCCGAATACACCGAGGCCAAGGTCGGCCGGCGGGTCGAAGTCGTGTTCGAAAAATTCAACGACGACATCACCCTGCCGCAATTCCGGCTGGCGAAATAGGGGAACGCCATGTGGGAGAACCGCTGCAAGATCGCCGTCAGCGGCGTCGGCTATTCGAAGGTCTCGCGCCTCGCCGACATCCCGCTCGCCGCGCATGCGCTCACGGCCGTCAAGGAGGCGGTCGCCGACTCCGGTCTGCAAATGTCCGACATCGACGGGTTGGCGACCTATCCCGAACTGCCGGCGACGGGCCACGCCGAGGTCGACGGCATCTCTGTCGTCTCGGTCAACTGCATGATGGCGATGCTCAAGCTGCCGAACCTCACCTGGCACATCCAGGTCGGCACGACCAATATCGGCGGCGCCGTGCAGCAGGCGGTCAACGCGCTCCTCGCCGGGGTGTGCAAATACGCAGTGGTGTGGCGGGCGATGCACAACCCGCGCGGCACCTACCAGAACCTGCCGAGCGGCATGGCCGCCGGCGCCACGCAGTTCACCGCGCCTTACGGCTTTGGCGGGCCGGGCCAGGGAATGGCGGTCGCCTACACGCGCTGGCTCGAAAAGAACAACCAGACCCGCGACAAGATGGCGACCCTCGCCGTCACCCAGCGCAAGCACACCCAGCACAACCCGCACGCGTTTTTCTACGGCACGCCGCTCAGCCGCGAGGATTATTTCGCCTCGCGCATGGTCGCCTACCCGTTTTGCCTGTTCGATTGCGACATCCCGGTGCAGGGCGCGGTGGCGATCGTGCTGACGACCGCCGACCGCGCGCGCGACCTGAAGCCGGCCCCGGCCTACCTCGCCGGCTACGGCCAGCGGCTGCATTTCGAGGTCGCCGGCCGCATCGGCAGCTTGTCGAGCTACATGGAGGGCGGCAGCAGCTCGGCGAAACTGACCTGGGAGCGCTCCGGCTTCAGTCCGAAGGATGTCGATGTCGCGCAGATCTATGACGGGTTCTCGGCCTCGGTGATCTATGGCCTCGAATCCTACGGGTTCTGCAAGGAGGGCGATGCGCTCGATTTCATCCAGGACGGCCGCATCGAATTGGACGGCGAATTGCCGCTCAACACCTTCGGCGGCAGCCTCGGTACCGGGCGCATCCACGGCCTCTGGCACATCATCGAAGGCGCGCTCCAGGCTTCAGGCCGCGCCGGCTCGCGCCAGGTCAAGGACGCCAACGTGTCGTTCGTCGGCGCCAGCGCCCCGATCGTCACGGGCACGACGTTTATTTTCGTGAAGGAGCCTTACTGAGGCTTTAGGTATGAAGGTGTATATCGATTTCAGCCTTATGTCTGAAACGGGGGCCTTTGGTCGCGTACATGGCGACATTGAATTGGCGATCGTGCCGCGATCAGGTGATACGATTTCGCTCTCATCCGGCAAAGGAAACCGTCCTCTGCCACAAATAAGAAACTTCCCGTATACCGTAAAAGTTGATCACGCGATTTTGCAAGCTGGCAGCGAAGAAATACTTATCAGTTGCGGCAATGTGATAGTTTCGTCGAAAGACGAGGCGCTAAAAGTGGCCGATTATCTGGAAAAGGAACTTGATTTATATTTTGATGATTACGATCCAGAATAGGGAGAGCTACTGTCTAAGGAGGGATTAGCCATGCCCGATACCATCGACCAGCGCCCGCCAGTTGCTGTCGGCCATGTGCGGCTGCCCTGCGCCGATGTCGCGGCCGCGGCGAAGTGGCTTGAAACCGCCGGGCTGCGCCCGATCGTGCAGATGGACGAGCTGGCGGTGCTGGAGCTGCGCGGCGGCACGCATGTCGTCGTCAGAAAGGCGGAGGCGCCGGCGCCGGGCGCCGTCGCACCATTCGACCTGATGGTCGACGACATCGATGCGGCGCACCGCGACTATGCCGGAAAGGGCCTGTCGCCGTCGGAGATCAGCCGCGGCCGCATCCACGACTCGTTCACGCTTCCCGGCCCTAGCGGCTGGGCGTTCACCGTCAACTCGTCGCACGCCAGCGGCAAGCCGGTGTGATGCGCGGCACGAAGCGCCATAAGGTTCACCACAGAGCCAGTGAGGCAATGAGGGTGCCGTGCCGCCGAAATCTCACTGCCTCATTGCCTCGGTGGTGAAAGTATTTGCGGCGACGCCGTATCGCCAATCGGCAGAAACCTAGACCAGGAGGAAGCCCCCATGACCCAAGTCGGAACCGGCGATTACAAATACGAAGTCATCCGCGATTTCTTCAAATCGCCCGATGGCGAACCGTTCGGCCTGATCAGCCGCGTCGCGGCCGACGATCAGGACCGCATCTATGTCTTCCAGCGCCGCGACCCGCCGGTCGTCGTATTCGACGCCAAGACCGGCAAGCACCTCGCATCCTGGGGCGCGGGCGAGGTCACCGACCCGCACGGGCTCAAGATCGTCGGCGATACGGTCTACACCACCGACCGCATCGACTCGGTGTGCAAATCGTTCAGCCTCGACGGCAAGGTCAAATTGCAGCTCGGCAAGCCGGGTCAGGCGTCTGACACCGGCCATATCGAGAATTGGCTGGTCGAGCGCGCCGCCGGGCCGTTCAACCACCCGACCGAAATGATGAAGCACCCCAACGGCGACATCTACGTCACCGACGGCTACCAGAATGCCCGCGTCCACCGCTTCGCCGCCGACGGCACGCTCAAGACCTCATGGGGCGCGCCGGGCAAGGGGCCGGGCCAGTTCCACCTGCCGCACAGCATCGCCTTCGACGACGCCGGCAATCTCCTGGTCGCCGACCGCTCCAACCGGCGCATCCAGATTTTCACACCGGAGGGCCAGTATCTCCGCGAGTGGACCGGCATGGGCGGCCCCAACGACATCAGCCGCGGCAAGGACGGCAACTACTACATCGCCGAGCAGGAAGCCGACGGCAACCCGGCCTATTGCACCGTCCGCAGCCCGACCGGCGAGGTGCTCGCCAAGATGGAGAGCCGCCACGTCCACGGCATCGGCGTCGACTCGCAGGGCAACATCTACGCCGGCCTGACCCAGAACCGCGGCGTCGACAAATTCGTCCGTGTGCGCTGAGCGCTCACGGGCCGGACAAAGCCGCCAGCCAACAGCCACGTTCGGCACCGAGGCTTAGTGGCCTCGTGATTGCGACGCACAAGCCATGATGCCTGAGGGCGCGACGATCGTGGCGGGGATCGTCATCCCTTCTACTTCACCCGTCTTCCTGACGATCGTTGGATTGCACATTCTCGCGGGCTTGGCCTGCGTCGTTTCCGGTGCCGTCGCGATGCTGAGCCCGAAACGCCCCGGCCGTCACGCGGTCCTTGGCACGATTTACTACGGGTGTTTGGCGGTGGTTTTCGTCTCGGCGAGCGCCCTAGCGGTGGCGCGTTGGGGCGAGGACTATCACCTGTTCATTCTCGGTGCGCTCGCCTTTGCGGCAGCGTCGTTGGGGCGCACCGCGCGCCGACGCCGGTGGCGGGACTGGGCGAGGTTGCACATTTCCGGCATGGGCATGTCCTACGTTCTGCTGCTGACGGCGTTTTACGTGGATAACGGGAAAAGTCTGCCGCTGTGGAAGCTGCTACCGCCAATTATGTACTGGCTGCTTCCCAGCGCCGTCGGGCTGCCGTTTATCGCCTACACCTTGTTGCGGCATCCAATTGTGCGCGGCGCGGCCGCGAGCGGAAAAAATCTGAGGTCGACATCCTGATATGAACAAAACAAGAACAATCTGCAACGATCTCGTATTGGTTGTGCTGCCCGCCGATGGATCAATTGCTGCTGATCCGCCTGCTGCTACCGGTCATTCGCCTGCTCATCATGGCGAGATCGCGCAACCTCAACAGGCTGGGCCAGGCCTGTGTTCGCCTCGCGCGCTCGCGCCTGGCGGACGGCAGCCGCGATCGCCGCCGTCCCGTCGCGCAGATGCCGGTTGGCCTATTGGGCCGCGGCGGCCAAAGCCGCCGCCATCGGCCGGTTGGCCTTGAGGAACGTGCCGATGTGGCGCACCGCGAGCTGGATCTGCTCCGGGTTGGCCTTCCACGGATACATGCTCACTTGCGCGTTCGGCGCGAGGTGCGCGGTTTCCATCGCGACCGCGTAAGGGTGCGCCGCCACGTCATCGGGCAGGATCAGGATGGGCGTCTTGCACTGGCGCACGAAGTCGCGCGTCACGGTGAACACGAAATCGGCGTTCTTGCGGTACATGTTGGTGAGGAAGGCGCTCACCTGATCCATCGTAATGTCCGGCCGCCGCTCGACGAGCTGCGGGCCCCAGCCCGTGATGTTGTTCTGGTAGAACAGGTCGGGCATCGTCGGCCGGTAGCCGGAAGGCTGCGTCAGCACGCCGGCGACCACCCGGTCGCCCGCCCGCTTCAGCAGGTTCCAGATGAAGGGGCCGCCGATGCAGAAGCCCAGCACCATGAACTCGCGAATGCCGAGGTGGTCCATCAGCCCGAGATGGTCATCGGTATAGGAATCCCACGGCCGGTTGATTTCCAGCGGGCCGGTGGACTGGCCGCCATTGGCGTTGCGCAAATCGGCCGCGATCACCCGATACCCGTTTGCGAACTCCGTCAGCGGGTTGAACGGGTGGCTGGTCGCCAGGCCCGCGATCGTGGAATTCAATCCGCCGCCGGGGATGACCAGCAGCGGAAAGCCGGAACCGGCTTCCTCGTAATGAATGCGAACGTTGCCTCTTTCGTATATCGGCATGGCGATCTCTCCTCGTCGTTACTGGGCCGCTGCCGCGAGCGGTCGTGCCGCCGCCGCGGGTCGGTTGGCGTTCAGGAATGCGCGCACGTGGCGGAGCGCGATCTGGGTCTGTTTCGGGTTCATCTTCCACGGGTAGATGCTGACCTGCGCATTCGGCGCCAGATAGGCGCTTTCCATCGCAACGACATAGGGATGCCCCGGCACGTCGTCCGGCATGATCAGGATCGGCGTCTGGCAGTTGCGCACGAAATCGCGGCTCACGGTGTAGACAAAGTCGGCGCGTTCGCCGGTGTACATGTTCTTCAAGAACGCATCGACCTGAGCCATCGTGATGTCCGGCCGGCGCTCGCACAGCTCGGGGCCCCAGCCCTTCATGTTGTTGGTGTAGGAGAGGTTGGGCATCTCGTGGCGATAGCCGCTCGGCTGCACCGGGACGGCCGCGACGACGCGGTCGCCCGCCCGCTTCAGCAGGTTCCAGATGAACGGCCCGCCGATGCAGAAGCCCAACACCATGAACTGCTTGATACCGAGGTGATCCATCAGCCCGATATGGTCGTCGGTAAAGGCGTCCCACGGCCGGTCGGCCTCGAGCGGCCCCGTCGACTGGCCGCCCTTGGCGTTGCGCAGATCGGCGGCGATGACACGGTATTCGTTGCTGAACTCGACCAGTGGGTTGAACGGGTGGGTCTTGAGCCCTTCGATGGTCGAGTTGAGCCCGCCGCCGGGGATGACCAGCAGCGGGAAGCCGGAGCCGGCCTCTTCGTAATGAATGTGAACGTTTCCTCTTTCGTACATCGGCATGGGGTTTCCTCCTTATTGAGCGGCGGCTTTCATGGGGACGTGCGCTTTGAGGAAGCTGCGCACCTTGCTGATCATGCGCTGCCGCAGCTCCTCGGGCTCGCGCCACGGGAAGACGGTGATGTCGGAATTCGGCGCCAGCGAGGCGACGTCGATCGAGGTCTGCAGCGGGTGCGACGGGCGTGTCGTCGGGCAGCACCAGGATCGGCGTGTGGCAGTTCTTGATGAAGTCGCGCGGCACGCTGTAGAGGAAATCGGGCTGGGCGCGCCACAGGCTGTGGAAATACTTGTCGATCGTGTCCTGCGACACCTCGGGCCGCCGCTTCTTGAAATCGGGCAGCCAATTGTCGGTCGCTGTGCCGGTACATGACGCCCGGGTCTTCCGGACGGTCCCCAACGGTCTGGTGAAAGACGGCCGCGACCACCCGGTTAGGCGCCCGCTGCAACAGCTTGCCGGCAAAGCAGCCGCCGATGCAGTAGCCCATGAAAAAGAACTTATCGATGCCGAGATGGTCCATCAGGCCGAGCTGGTCGTCGGCGAAGGCGTCCCAGGCGTTCTCGGTCGGCACCGGCCCGGTCGACTCGCCGCCATTGGCGTTGCGCTGGTCCATGGTGATGCAGCGGAAATCGTTCTTGAATTCTTCCATCGCGTTGATCGCCGCCGTGGGCCACATGGCAACCCGCGAGTTCAGCCCGCCGCCGGGGGTGACCAAGAGCGGAAAGCCGGAACCGGCTTCCTCGTAGCGGATGCGGACATTGCCCTTTTCGTAAAACGGCATGGGGGGGTCTCCTTTATCGAGGGTCTACGAAATCGGCTCGAGCACGACCACGGGGATCTCGCGGCCGGTTTTCTTCTGGTAGTCGGCGTAAGGCGGCCAGAACTGCAGCGCCTTGTCCCACAGCGTCGCCCGCTCGGCGCCGGTGACGGTGCGGGCCCTGGCCTTCATCTTTTTGGTGCCGACCTGCACCTCGACCTCGGGATTGGCGACGAGGTTGAGATACCAGACCGGGTGTTTGGGCGCGCCGCCCTTCGAGGCGACGATGATGTAACCGCCGTCGCCGGTGTCGCCGTAGAACAGCGGGAAGATGAACTTCTCGCCCGATTTCCGGCCGGTCGTGGTCAGCAAGCAGCGAAGGCACGGTGATCTGCGGCCGGCCCGGCTGGGTCATCTGGTACATGTGCCCGTCGGTGCCGCCGCTCGACAGATAGCGGTTGGTGTGCTCGACCATCCACTCCGGCAGGTTGGGCGCGAGTTTGGCTTCGGCCATCTTTCCAACTCCTTCTGAAACCGGTTCAGTAATGAGTGACCCACTTGCTGTTGAGGGCCTCCTCGATGCGGCGGTGGCGCGCCTTGATGACATCGGCGGGAACGGCGCTGACAAAGGCATAGAACGTCTTGGTGCGGATCGCGTCGACGACGCGCTCGCCGACGATCTTCGGATCGAGACCGGTCGTGGCGAGGCGTTCGGCCAGCACCGCCTCGTCACTGGTGCGAACTTGCGACCCGCCCATGTGATCCGGACGGTTGCGGGCGCCGCGCGCGATATTGGTGTTGATCGGACCCGGGCAGAGCACCGAGACGCCGACATTGGTGCCCTCCAGCTCGTGCTCGAGCGCCTCGGACAGCGACAGGGCGGCGTATTTGCTCATCGAATACGGGCCCTGGTTGGTCCCGCGGCGGTTCTGGAAGCCGGCGACCGAGGCGGTGTTGACGATGTGCCCTTCTTCCCCGTGCTTGAGGATGGCGGGAACGAAGTGGCGGATGCCGTGAATGATCCCCCAGATGTTGACGCCGATGACGAATTCCCAATCGGCGGGCGCCACGTCGATCAGCCGCGTGCCGTGCATCGGCACGCCGGCGTTGTTGCAGGCGATATGAAGCTTGCCGAACCTCCGCTCGGCTTCGGCCAGCGCATCGAGCACGGATTGCTCCTGCGTCACGTCGATCCGCACCGGCATGACCTGCTTGTTAGTGCCGGAAAGGCCGTGCGCCGCCTGCTCGACCGCGTCTTTCTGGATGTCGGCCATGACGACATTGGCGCCGGCCTCCGCCAGCGCGGTCGCGATGCCGAGCCCGATGCCGGAAGCGGCGCCGGTGACGATCGCGGTCTTGCCGGAGATGTCCTGCATGTCGCCCGTATCCGGTCAGTGAAAGTAGCGGCCGGAGTCGATCAGCGTCGTCTGGCCGGTCATGGTTTCGCTGCGGCACATGGTGACCACCATGTCGGCGCAATCGTCCTTGTCGGCCGGTTTCTTGAGCAGCGAGGTGGCGGCGCCCTGCGCGATGAACTCGGGCCGCAAATTGGCGGTGGCGCGCGTCCCTTCCAACAGGCCCGGCGCCACGCAGTTGACCAGCACGTCCGGCGCCAGCGCCACCGCCATGCATTTCGTCAGATGGATGAGACCCGCCTTCGACACCGCGTAGGCGATCGACGAGCCGGTCGGCCCGATCCCCGCGACCGACGCGATATTGACGATGCGGCCGCGTCCTTGCGCCCTCATCACGGGCGCCACCGCCTTGATGAGGCGCATCGGCCCGGTCAGGTTGACGGCGATGATCTTGTCCCACACTTCCATCGTCAGCCCGTCGAGATCGGCGAACTGGACCGATTTGTTGTAAGCGGCATCGTTGACCAGAATGTCGACGCGGCCAAAGCGCTTGGCCACGTCGTCGACCACCTTTGCCACATCCGCATCGTCGGTGATGTCGCACTGGAAGGCCGCAGCGTTGACCTGGTAGCGGGAGGTCAGATCGCGGGCGACGCCCTCGGCCTGGTCGCGGCTTTGGGCGTACATGACGGCGACATGCACGCCTTCCTTCGCCAGCGCGTGGCAAATGCGCTGCCCGAGCCCGCCATTGCCGCCGGTCACCAGCGCGACCGCACCCCGCAGTTCCATGGAGATTCTCCTGTGCCTCAGGCAAACGATTCGGTCATCGCCGCATAGACCAGCGTGCGCAGGTCCCGCCGCAGCGTCAGCCGGACGGGGCTGCTCAGCACCTGGGTCATAAAGACCACCGTCAGCTCTTCCTGGGGGTCGATCCAGAATGCGGTCGACGCCGCGCCGCCCCAAAAATACTCACCGAGCGAGCCGGGCAGCCGGGTTTTCGCGACGTCGACATTGACCCCGCAGCCGAGCGAGAAGCCGACGCCGGCATAGCCCGACTCGCTGAACATGCCGGGGAAGGCCATGTCGGCGACCTCGCGGCCGTCCGGCAGATAGTTGAGGCTGAACAGCGCGACGGTCTTGGGGCTGAGGATTTGCACGCCATCGAGCGTGCCGCCGCCCAGCATCATCCGGCAAAATCGCAGATAGTCGTGCGCCGTCGAGACCAGCCCACCACCGCCTGATTCCAGTTTCGGCGGCTCGGCATAAATGGCGCTTTCGCGGCCGTCGTCCTGGAGCTTCAATCCCCGGCCGCCGTCGCCCGGCTGGTAGCAGGAGGTAAACCGCTCGATCTTGTCTCCAGGCACGTAAAACGCGGTGTCGTGCATGCCCAGCGGCTCGAACAGCCGGGTGCGCAGAAACTCGCCGAAGCTCACACCCGAAAGCTTCTCGACCAGATAGCCCAGCACGTCGATCGCGACCGAGTAGTTCCAGGCGGTTCCCGGTGAGAAATCGAGCGGGATTTGCGCCAGCTGCTCGACCATGCCCTGCAGTCCGCCTTCGGTCTGCCGGTCGACGACTTTGGCCCGGCGATAGGCGGCGTCGACCGCGGTGCGCATCGTGAAGCCGTAGGTAAGACCCGACGTGTGCGTCGCCAGGTCGATCACCTTCATCGGCCGCTGCGGGGGCGTCGTCATGAAGCTCGGCGGCGTGTCGGGCAGCAGCGACGGCATGCCGCTGGCATAGACGCCGAGGTTTTTCCACGCGGGGATGTGCGTATGCACCGCGTCGTCGAGCCCGATCAGGCCCTCCTCGACGAGCATCATCAGCGCCACCGCGGTGATCGGCTTCGACATCGAGTAGATGCGGAAGATCGCGTCCTCGCGCATTTTCTTGCCGCGCTCGATGTCCATATGCCCGCACAGACCGGTGTGGACCAACTGCCCTTTGCGATAGACGTAGGTCAGCAGGCCGGGCAGGAAGCCGCCATCGACGTAGCGGCGCTTCATCACCTCGTCCAGTCGCTGCAATCGCGCCGGCGAGAAGCCGGCCGTTTCGGGTTTCATCGCTGTCTCCTACCGCAGCTGAGGACGCCTCTAGGGGACGTCCGCCATCGGAAGCAATTCCGATTTGGCGGATGATCTCTCCAGCAACCAAGTCTGTGCCGCGCGCCGAGCGTCGCCCAGATAACCCCGACGGTCCGCATCGGATGCGAAGCTGAGGACGTGCAGCTCGACGGTGCCGTCTGGATTGCGAAGACGACGCTCCAAGCTCCCCTTGAACTCCGGCAATAGCGGCAAGACGGCATCTTCGTACGCGCGAAAATCGTCGATGCCCTCCGTCGGTATTCGGATCACGACCGCATAGGTGACGCGGCCGGTCTGAGACGTGGTCGCAGCGGGAGCGGGCGCCATCAGATCACTCCTTCTTCCGCCAACCGCTCAACTTCGCTCGGGGAGAAGCCGAGCATCTCGGTCAGTACCCACATATTGTCCTCGCCGTAGCACGGCGCGCCGCGGTTGATCGGGCCGCCGATATAGGCTGGGGTCTTATTCAGCTTCATCGGGATTTCGTAGACCGGCCAGGTGCCGATCTTGGTGCCGGTGACCTCGGTCAGCCATTTGAGGTGCCGCAGCTGCGGGTCGGTATCGACCCGGTCCTCGGCGTTCTGGCACACCCCGGCCGGTACCCCGGCCTTCTGCAATTTCATCATGCAGTCGTAGCGGTCTTGCGTGCGGGTCCAGGCCTCGACCGCGGCATCGAGCGAATCTTGGTGGTGCAAGCGGCTTTCGAGCGTCGCAAAGCGGCGGTCGTCGAGCCAGTCGCCGCGCTCGGCGACCCGCGCCAGCGCGTGCCATTCGGCGTCGGTGAAGCAGGCGATGGCGATCCAGCGATCCTTGCCGGCGCAGCGGTAGGCGCCGTGCGGCGCCGCCGGCTTATAGGGCGAGCGATTGCCGTAACGGCGGAAGACGCGCTCGTTGGCCGCCCAGTCGAGGATCGTCGTGCCGGTCAGGAAGATGCCGCTCTCGCATTGCGAGGCGTCGATCCACTGGCCTTCGCCGGTGCGCTCGCGGTGGTAGATCGCGCCTAGCAGCGCCAGCGCATAGCCATAGGCGCCCATCCAGTCGAGATAGGAATAGCCCCAGCTCACCGGCATCGCCGGCTCGGGAAGGCCGGACATCTCGGCCTGCCCGCCGAACGCCGCCGCCACCGGGCCGACCGTGCGCATCCGGCCATAGGTGCCGTGCGCACCCATGCCCGATTGCTGGATGTAGATGATGTCGGGGCGTATCGACTTCATCACGTCGTAGCCGAGGCCCAGGCGCTGCAGCACGCCGGGCGAGAACCCTTCGGCCACGACATCGCAGATGCGGATCATGTCCTTGGCGATCTGCAATCCCTTCGGGTGGCGGATGTTGAGCGAGATGCCGCGCTTGCCGGAATTCTTGTTGAGGAAATTGCCGCCCATGTCGGGGTCCTTGACCCCAGGCAGCGGCCCGGTCGCCGCGTCGCGCGCGGCGCGGCCGCCGACCGGCGCCATCCCCGCCAGCCGCGTGTCGGGATTGTCCTTCCACTCGACCTTGTAGCTCTCCGCGCCCATCGCCGCGAGAAACCGCGTGCCGCCGGCGGAGGCGAGAAACCAGGCGAAGTCGAAAATCTTGATCCCTTGCAGCGGGAACGGCTTGTTGTGCAGGGCCGAGAGGCGCGGGTTTTCGACCCGGCGCGGCTGCGCCGGCACGCTCGGCCGGCGCGCCGCTTCGCCGAGCACCGCCTCGGTGTCCTCGCCCAGGAGCGGCGCGCGGCGGCCGACCTGCCAGCTCGTCTTGTTGCTGAGCCATTTGCTGGTCGGGTAGGGGAACGAACGGCCGAGCTCGGGATGCTCGACCTCGGCGAAAGTCTTGCGCGCCCACCAGTGCTCGTCGAGCGCGTTCTCGTGCGGCTTCCTGAGCGGCGCCCAGAGGAGCCCGGCATTCTGCGCCTCGAGCCACGGCATGTCCTTGTAGGTCCAGGCGCGGACAAAGCGCTGCACAATGTCGAGCATGTGGGATGCGCGCTTCGTCGGCCCCCGCCGTGCCCGGAACTTGCCGCGCCCGCAGGTCCACCTCGGGCGCCGGCGGCTGAAGGTCCGCCTGCGCGTTATATTTTGACAGCAGCGGCACGAGGTTCTTCAGGTCGCGCGCGCCCATGCCGTGGGTGATGAACCAGCGTCCGTCCTTGGTGTGGCAGATGCTGGGGCTGTGATTGGGCCCTTCGGACGCGTGGCGGCAGGTCAGCCGCCACAGCGGCACCCGCCGACAAACCCAGTACATCAGATCCTGCTCGGGGTTCTTTGACACCGCCTCATGGATCGCGAGCGAGACGTCCTGGCCTTCGCCGCTGCGCTCGCGGTGAATGAGTGCGGCGATGATGCCGGTCGCCATCTGCTCGCCGGCGATGTGGTAGGCGTGCCAGATCTGCGGCGCGATCGGCGGCGTGTCGTATTCGAAATTGGGGTCGGGGTCATAGCCGCAATTCATCATCGGCCCGCCGAGCGCGAGGTGGATGAGGTCCGAGCCCTTGAAGTCCTTCCACGGCCCGTCATCGCCAAACGGGCGTCATCCGCGCGGTGACGAGTTGCGGGAAACGCGCGTTGAGCGCGGCGTGGTCGAGATCGAGCACTTCGTTGAGCGCGCCGCAACTCGCGTCGAGCAGAGATGTCGGCGCCGCCCAATAGACGCAGCATGTGCTCGCGCCCGGCGCTGCTCTGCAGGTCGAGAACGACCGATTTCTTGTTGCGGTTGTAGTTCCAGAAGAACAGCGAGCGTTCGAGCCCCGGCTCGTCGTCGAGATAGGGGCCGATGCGCCGCGTCGCGTTGCCTTCGGGCGGCTCGATCTTGATCACCTCGGCGCCGAGCCCGGCGAGCAGCAGCCCGCAATACTCGGCCCGCTCGTCGGCGATCTCGATCGACGCGCAGCCCGGCCAGCATGCCCGGGCCGGCATTGCCCATCATCTCGCCCGGCCCGGTCGTCAGCTCGGCCATCATGCGCCCCCTAGTTCGGATAAACGATGGTGCGCAGCATGATGCGGCGCTCCGACGGGCTCGTAGTCGCCGGCGCCGCGATGCATCGTCGCCCGCTCGTCCCACATCAAGAAGATCGCCGACTCGCCACGAGTGGTAGTAGACGAAACGGTCTTGCGTCGAATGCGCGGCGAGTTCCTCGATCAGCTGCCACGCCTCTTCCTTGGCCATCCCCTCGAAGCCGTGCGTGTGCAGCGGATTGACGAAAAGGATCGGGCGCCCGGTGACCGGATGATTGATGACCGCCGGGCGCGCCTTTTCGGTGTATTTGCGGTCGAGGTTCTGTTCGGGGTCGCCTTCGTAGAGCCGGACGCCGGCGGGGCCGTCATGACGGCCGTGCAAGCCCGACAAGGCTCGATAGCCGCTGCTTCATTGGCTCGTCGAGCGCGTCGTAGGCGGCGCGCATGTCGGCGAACATCGTGCCGCCTTTTGACGACGGCACCTCCTTCGCATGCAGCATGGCGAGTGCCGGCGGCACTTCCTCGTAAGGGCTGTCGGTGTGCCAGTCGGTCGCCCGCTTCACCCCGAACCAGTCGATGTTGCCGTCTTTGTCGACATTGGTCAGCCACGACACCTCGGGATGGTCGGCATGCCGGTAATCGACCAGCGAATGGATTTTCGGCCTGCCAAAGCGGCGGCCGAAGGCCGCTACCTCGCCAGGACCTAAATCCTGCTCGCGAAACACCAAGACGGGGTGCTCGGCGAAGGCTGCCTCAATCCAGGCGAAGGTCTCCGGGTCGAGCGGTTGCGACAGATCAACGCCGATCGCCTCGGTGCCCAGAGCCTCTCCGAGCGGGACGAAGTTCCCTGGTTGCGGTCATGGCGCTCTTCCTCCTACCCGTCGATTTCGCCCTTCAAGGCATGAGCGAATTCTGGCGACGGGCGGGCGCCAAAGTCAAATTGCTACCCCGCGCGCTGCCGCGCTTAGCGCTGG
>CAVZCJ010000028.1:0-9568 GCA_963773625.1 uncultured Alphaproteobacteria bacterium
TCAGCCTCGCCGAGTTTGCCGGCGCGCAACGCGGCGTCTATCAGCATCTCGTTGAAGAGGTCGCGCTGTGCATGGCTGCCGCCGATCCGCCATATCCTCTCCCCAGCCGATAGCTCGCGAATGCTTCGTCGTGATCACCACGCCGCGACGGGAAATCGCTCGCGCCAATGCCAGCCCGGGATTGCCGCTCCGCCGCCTCGCTCTCTGCATTTTGCGCCGCGTAACGCGACAGGCTCTCGGCGAAGCGCGATGCGTCGTGGGTGCGTCCCGCGGCCACCAGGGCGATCAGATAGTGCACGTCGCCGAATGTGAGCAGGTGGTCGTCGATATGCCCGTGCGACCGCTCGGCTAGCTCCCGCCAACGATCGCCGACATCGACGCCCGCCTGTTCCAGCCGCCAAAGCAGCGAAACAGCGTTCGAGATGTCAAGCAGGTCGTCGGTCGGCTCCGGACGCACCTGGCGGTCATAGAGTTCGAGCACGCGGTCATGCGCGCCGAGCTCCAACTGGAACAGGCAGCGATGCCACAGCGCGTGATAGGCGAAGTTGTTGCACTCCCCCCAATTCGTTTCGAGACGCTCGGTCCAGGCCACACCATCGCGCGGCCGACCAGTCATCTCGAAGACATGCTGCACCGCGTGCGCAGCCCAGATGTCCGCCTCATTAAGCTCGATCGCCTGTCGACCCGTACGCTCGGCAGCTTCGTACTCGCCGGCTTCCTCGAGGCCGAAGGCATGGCAACCGAGGACGAAGCCGTAACCGGGCATCCCGGCGTGCCACACCGGCAGAGCGCGCGCGACAACATCGCGCATCCGTTTGCTCTCGCCAGCGTAAAAGCATCCATATTGCGCAAGCTTGAGGGCCAGCACGTCATGCGGGTGCTCGGTGAGGATTGCCTCCCAGCGCGCCGTGGCACCAACGAAATCCCCGGCGACCCAGGCGCCGAGCGCTGCGATATGCGCCGCTTCGCGTGGTGTGACGCCAGCTATTCGACTGGCCTTTTCGGCCGCTTCCAGCGAGCGTTGGGCGCGAGGAACCATGGCGCGCTGGCCGAACAACATCATAAAATAGCCGCGCAAGCAGTGCGCCATCGCATACTCGGGATCGGCCGCGAGGGCCGCCTTGAGGCGGTCGCCGGTGTCCTTTCGGAAGCCGAGATAGGCGTTGATGGTCTCGTCGAGTAGCGTGACAGCTTCGCGAGCAGAGGCGGTTACCGGATTGCCGTGTCCGTCTTCGACGATCATGGATCCTCCGCTTGCCTTGCCACTTCGTCAGTGCCGCTCCCATACTCTCCGACGTTCACCGGAGGCAGCATGCAGTACGACCTTACAGCAACGCAGCGAGCGGTGCAGGCAAAGGCGCGAGAGCTCGCGCGCGGGCCGATCGCGGAACGCGCGGCCGAGATCGACCGCAGCGAAGAATACCCCTGGGACAATGTCGCGCTGCTGAAGGAAGCCGGCTATTTCGGGATGACGATCCCTGCCGCCTATGGCGGTAAGGGCGCCAGCTATCTCGACGCGGTGCTGGTGATCGAAGAGATGGCGAAATGCTGCGGCATCACCGGACGCATCGCCGTCGAGGCGAATATGGGCGCGATCGGTGCGATCATGAAATACGGCAGCGAGGCACAAAAGCGGCTCGCCGCCGATCTCGTTCTCTCAGGCGACAAGCCGGCGATCTGCATCACCGAGCCCGGCGCCGGCAGCGCCGCGAGCGAGATGACGACGCGAGCCGACCGGCGCGGCAACGGCTTTGTCCTCAACGGAAAGAAGCACTGGATCACCGGCGGCGGTGTATCGCGACTGCACTTGGTCTTTGCCCGGGTGTTCGATGAGAGCGGCAACGAAGAAGGGATCGGCGGCTTCATTGCGATCCGCGACGAGACAAAGGGCCTCAAGATCGGCAAGCGCGAGCCGGCAATGGGACTGCGCGGCATCCCGAAGCCGAGATCATTTTCGAGGACATGGAGCTGACGGCTGACGCCTTGGTGCTTCCTCCGCGCGGTTTGCGCAAGGGCTTCGCCGATCTGATGAATGCCTATAACGGCCAGCGCATCGGCGCCGCGACCGTGGCGCTGGCCTCGCCGAGGGCGCCTACGAGCTCGGGCTGGCCTACTCCAAGGAGCGCAACCAATTCGGCCGACCGATCTGCGAATTTCAGGGCGTGCAATGGATGCTCGCCGATATGGCGACCCAGATCGCCGCCTCCCAGGCGCTGATTTACAAGGCCGCGGCGGGTGCCGGCGATGGCTTCCGGACGCGACAGAGGCGGCGCAGGCCAAAATCTTCACCTCCGAGATGGCGATCAAGGTGACCAACGACGCGCTGCAGTTATTCGGTGCGGCCGGTTACTCGCGTAACCGGCCGCTCAAACGCATGGTGCGGGACGCACGCATGTTCACCATCGGCGGCGGCACCGCGCAAATCCTGCGCACCGTCGTCGCCTCGCGGCTGCTCGGTCGCCGGCTTCCGCAGACCCGCGATGGGTACCTCGTGGAGCGCCCGGAGTAGGCGCTCACGCGGCGATCGGCTGCTCTCCCTCCAGCAGCACGCGGTAGAGATAGCGGTATTCGGTCATGTCGTAGTCGGTGGTTGCCTGGTGCAGCACGCTACGATTGTCCCAGATCACCATGTCGCCCTTGCGCCATTTATGGCGGTAGACGTACTTGCGCTGCGTCGCGTGGGCGAACAGGTCGGCGAGCAGGTCGAACGCCTCCTCGTCGTCCATGCCTGCGATGCCGGTGACGCGGTTGGGGCTGAGATAAAGGCCGATCCGGGCATTGTCCGGATTGCGCCGGGCGACTGGGTGTGCCGCGGACGGGGTCGCGGCCAGAAGCTCCGGCGTCAGCTGCGTGATCTTGCGGTCGAACCGGGCACCGCGATAGGCGTGCACCGCTTTCAGACCGGCGATCCGGCGCTTTGTCGGCTCGGGCAGATCGTCATAGGCGGCCTGCACAGAGGCAAACTCGGTGTCGCCGCCGCTCTGGGGGATAGCAATGCCGTAAAGAACCGTGGCTTTCGGCGGCGCTGCATAGTTGGAGTGGTCCGTGTGGAAATCCTCGCCGCGCACCGCGCGGCGTACCCCGCCCTGCTCGAGGTCGCGGTTGGAAAGCGAACTGACCAGCGGGTATTCCGGCAGGCGGTAATTGCTGAACTGCTCGGGGACGATCTGGCCGAACAGCTGCGCCGCGGTGGCGAAGCGCGGCGGGTCGAATTCTTGGCCGGGAAAGACCAGCACGGCAAAGTCGGCGAAACACTGATAAAGGTGCGAGCGGGTTTCCGCGTCGAGCGGCTGGCCAAGATCGACACCGGTGATCTCGGCGCCGATCACGTCGGTAAGCGGCCGAACTTCCATGGCGATGTCTCTGGTTCCGATTGGTCAGGCGCGAGCCTAGCAGCGTACGCTCGCCGCGAAAAGCCGTGACCCCTCAGTGGGCAACGCTAAGCTACGAACCGATCCGTGAAGAGAGTTGAATCCAACGGCACTCCTGAGAATGATGCCGCCAGTACGTCGAGGAACCTGCGATGAGCGATCAGATCAAGCATGTCAACGCGCGCGAACTGAAGCGGCAACTGCATGACAGTGGCGAAATCGCAGTACTGGACGCGCGCGAGGAAGGCGTCTTCGGCCGTCGCCATCTGCTGATGGCGTCCTGCGTACCGCTGAGCCGGCTCGAATTGCTGATCGACGATTTGGTGCCGCGCCGCGGCGCGCGGGTCGTGTGGAGCGACGCCGGCGACGGATCGGCGCTTCGCGCCGCCGAGCGGATGGGCGCTCTGGGTTATCGGGATGTGGCTGTGTTGGACGGCGGTATCGGTGCCTGGGAAGCGGCCGGCTATCGCGCCTACAGCGGCGTGCACGTACCGAGCAAGGCGTTCGCGGAGGTCGTCGAGCATGAGGCCGGCACCCCATACCTCTCTGCGCCGGAGCTGAAGTCGCTGATCGATGGCGGCGCCGACATCGCCATCTTCGACAGCCGCTCGTATGAGGAGTACCACAACAACAGCATTCCGACGGCGATCAGCGTTCCGGGCGCGGAACTCATTTACCGCTTCAAAGATATGGTGCCGTCGCCGGACACGACCGTCATTGTCAATTGCGGTGGTCGCACGCGCAGCATCATCGGCGCTCAGTCGCTGCGCAACGCCGGGTTTCCGAATAAGATCATGTCGCTGAAGGACGGCACCATGGCTTGGCATCTCGCCGGATATGGTGTCGTCAACGGGGCAACGCGGCGGCCGCCCGAGGTTTCCGATGCCGGGCGACAGGTTGCAACCGAGGCGGCGGCGCGGGTCGCCGCGCGCTGCGATATTCGGCGGATCGACAAGGCCACGCTTTCGGCTTGGCGAGCCGAAGCCGACCGGCGCTCCCTCTATGTGCTCGACGTCAGGACCCCAGAAGAATACGAGGCAGGGCATCTTGCAGGTGCCCGCTCGGCGCCGGGCGGTCAGCTCGTGCAGGAAACCGACGCCCACATCGCCATCTGGAACGCCCGGATCGTCCTGGTCGACGACAACGGCGTGCGGGCGACGATGACCGCTTCCTGGCTGAAGCAGATGGGCTGGAACGACGTGGACGTGCTCATAGCCGCGCCAACGGACGGCGACTGGATCGCCGGACCGCACAAGCCGCACGTGCTCGGGCTTGATGGCGTCACGGTCGATACCATCCAGCCGACCGAACTGCAGGATCGACTGGCTGCCAGCGGGATTATTGTCGTCGATCTCGATACCAGCCGCCGTTACGCACAAGGCCACATCCCCGGCGCCTGGTTTGCGATCCGCTCGCAGCTTCCTGGCGCGCTCGCAAAGCTTCCGGTGGCCGAGGCGATCGTGCTGACGTCGCCGGACGGCGCCCTCGCGCAACTGGCCGCCGCGGATCTCATGGGACGCGCACCGGCACCCGCGATGGTGCTGGCAGGCGGCACGCAGGCATGGAATGCCGCTGGCCTGCCGCTCGAGACCGGTGCGAGCCGTATGGCCAGCGAGCCGGAAGACGTCGTGCTTTCGGCGCGCGAACGCGGCCAAGACCGCGAGGAGGCGATGCGCGAATACCTCGCCTGGGAAATCGACCTCATCAACCAGATGGCCACCGACGACGACCAGCGCTTCCGAGTGGTCACGGCCTGAGCCGACGACCCGGGGATGCCGCAGTCGCCGCGGTCAGAAGGCAGCGAAAGCTTGCGCGCCGATCTGGCCGAGCTCCTCGTCCTGGACCGGCGTGCCGCCGCTTTCGCCGACGGCGCCCAGTACGGTGCCGTCCGGGTCAACCAGCAGGATGCCGCCCCACACGGCGGTATAGCGAGAATTCTCCGAACCAGGCGATGTCGCGCCGGTCGTCGCCCAGCCCCATGTCGAACAGCCGATCCTTGATCGCCTTGGTGTTCTGCCGCCACTTCGTCGCGGTGTAGGCCTTATTGATGGCCATGCGCGCGTTGAGCGGGCTCGCTCCATCCATGCGGGCGAAATAGACCAGTTCACCGCCGCTATCGACGACGGCGGCAGCAAAGCGCAGATCGCGCGCCGCCGCAGCGTTCAACACCGCCTCGACGACCGCACGCGCCTCGTCGAGCCCCAATTTGCTCGCCATGATCGCCTCCTGCCAGCGGGACATCGTTTCCGCACACTACGCGACTGACCGGGCCGCTGAGGCACAAAACCGGAGGACATTCGATGCTTCGCGACGAACGTGGCTTGGCGCTCTCGACCGACAGCCCGGAAGCGGCTCAGCTGCTCGACCGCGCGGTCGAGCATTTCCTCAAATACCGCGCCGATGTGATGAGCGTTGCAGGCCGGATGCTGGCAGGCGATCCGGAATTCGTCATGGGTCATTGCTTCAAGGGATACATGCTGCTCGGCGCTTCGAACCCGGCGCACCGGCCGGCGGTCGCCGAGGCGGTGAAGGCGGCCGAGGCCGGCGCCGCGGTCACAACCGGGCGCGAGCGACGGCATGTCGCGGCGCTCGCCGCATGGGCGGGCGGTCATCTCGACACGTCGTTCGCGATCTGGCGCGAAATTCTCGATGCCGACCCGACGGACCTCTTGGCATTGCGCATTTGCGACACGACCCGCTTCCGCCACGGCCAAACCGCGAAAGTCCTCGAGCAGGCCGATCGCGTCGCACCTGGCTGGTCGCCGGAATTGCCTGGCTACGACCTCATGCAATGCGTTTGGGCTTTCGCGCACGAGGAGGCCGGAGACACCCGAGGCGCCGAGCCGGTCATCGATGCGGCCCATGCGGTCGACCCCACCAACCTGTTCACCCACCACGTCAAGGCGCACATTTTTGAAATGGAATGCCGGCCGCGCGAGGGTCGCGACTGGCTGGCGGGGGAAACCGGTAACTGGCCTGGCGGCAACCAGATGATCCATCACTTGCGGTGGCACCGCGCGCTGATGGAATTGGAGCTGGGCGAGCTTGGCTGGGTGCTTGAAAGCTACGATACCAACATCCGCAACCTCGACGAGCCGATGACCAAGGCAATGCCCGACAACTACGTCGATCTCCAGAACGCTGTCGCCCTGTTGTGGCGGCTCGAACAGCTGGGGGTCGATGTCGGCGACCGCTGGCGCGAGCTGGGTGAGAAGGCCAAGGCGCGGATCGGCGATACCGGCCAACTGCTGCTGGTGCCGCATCTGCTGATGGCGTTGGCCGCGACCCGGCAGAGCGAGGCCGCCGATCGCTTTCTTGCGGTGTTGCGCGCACAAGCCGCCGACAAGGCGCGGTGGACGGCGCCGGCAATTGCCGATGTGGTGATCCCGGTCTGCGAAGCGGCGCTCGCGCATCGCCGGGGCGATTATGCACGAGCCGTCGAGTTGCTGAAGTCGCGGCAGCAGCAGATCCGGCTCCTCGGCGGCAGCAATGCGCAGCGCGATCTGTTCTTCCAGCTCCTGATCGATGCGGCGATGAATGCCGGGCGTCGCGACGTGGTTGGCGCAATGATCGCCCATGAAACCACCACCCGTACGGTGCCGCCTGGCGACGCGCAGGCTATGCTGCTGCAGCCCGTGGCTGAACTAAGCGCGGGTCGAAGGCAGGCGCCCGACCGCCCGGCCGTCACTCTGCCGGCGCGAGGACGGGCTGTGGCTTGGCGATCCGCAGCACCAGGAATGACGCGATCAGGCAGGCGAGACCGCTCGCCAGGAATGCCAGCAGGTAGTCGCCGGTGACGGTGCGCACCGTGCCCGCGCCAAACGCGGCCAGCGCGCCGCCGATCTGATGGCCAGCAAAGACCCAGGAGACGATGACCGGCGCATCTCGCCGTCCGAAGACTTCGTTGGTCAGGGCGAACGTGGCGGGGCCGGTGCACCAGTCAGTCCATAGAAGATCGAAAAGATCGACAGGCTGACGACGTCGAACGACGTGAAGGGCAATACCGCTAGCGACAATCCCCGAAGACTGTAATACCAGAACAGCAGAATGCGCGGATTGAAGCGGTCGCAAAGCCAACCCGATCCGGCCGCGCCGACCAGGCTGAACGCGCCCAGCACCGCCAGGACGCTGGCGCCGGTGACTTCCGCGATGCCGTGATCCGAGCAGAAGGCGATCAGGTGCGTGTTGATCAGCCCGTTGGTCGGAACCCGCAAATGCCGAAACTCAAGGTCAGGAGCCAGAAGTCAAATGATCCGCCGCCCGGAACAGCGTTGTCATCGCGATGACGATGGGGTTGCCCAACAGCGGTGGGCGTGCCCGGTCGGCGCTCGCGCCATAGGGTCCGAGCCCGACGTTCGCCGGCGATCGGGCAAAAGCATCGCCACAACCGGAATCATCGCAATGATCGCGAGCGTCACGGCAATCGCAACACCTTGCCAACCATAGTGCTCGGCGAGCAGCGCGAGCAGCGGCAGAAAGACAAGCTGCCCCGCGGCATTGGCAGCGCTCAGCAGCCCCATCGCCAGACCGCTCCTTGCGACAAACCAGCGATTGGCGATAGCTGCGGCCATGCCGACCCCGCCGGCGCCGGCGCCGATCCCGACCATCAATCCCCAGGTCAGAAAAAGCTGCCACGGCACGGTCATGAAGTACGATAGACCGGTGCCCGCGGCCAGCAGCGCCATGCACCCCAGGATCGTGCGTTTCAGGCCGATCACCTGGACGAGGCCGGTCAGGAAAGGCCGGTAAAGCCGAGCAGGATGATGTCGTCGACACGGCGCCGGAGATCGTGCCACGCTCCACCCGACGCGCTCGAGCGGCAGGATCATCACCCCGGGCGCCGCCCGCACGCCAACCCCGGCCAGCATCGCGCAAAACATCACGACGAGAACGACCCAGGCATAGTGAACGCGCCCGGAAAAGAGCTTCGGCAACTGCAGCCGGTTTCATGCCGTGAACGCCGTCAAACCAACCGGCAGTATCGGCCGGCCAGTGGGCTATGCGACCCTCACTGGCGCATGGCAGATGCTTCCTCTCGTTGCGGTGCACACTCCTCAGCGTCTGCGACTGCAGCCTCCAGGAGCGTGCGCACGCCGGCTTACCCAGGCGAATTTCGGCGCGTCATTCCGCCGCCGCTCTCATCCGCAGCTCTTCCGCTGCGGACAGGATCGGTTCCCCTTCGAGCGACCGCGACGGCCTGCCGTCGACGCCGACGAGCGGCTGGCCGACGAGAGTCACGCGATAGAGCTGGCGGTCAAAGTCCGAACTCGAAGATGTCGCGCGGCGCGAGGTGCGCCGTCGATCGATTGTCCCAGAAGGCGATGTCCCCGGCGTTCCATTTGAAGCGCACGGTGTATTCCGGCCGGGTGACGTGCTCCCACAGGATCTCCAGGATCTTTTGGCTTTCGCGCGCGGTCAGCCCGACAATCGACTTCAGGAACGATGGGCTGACGAAGAGGACGCGCTCGCCGGTTTCAGCGTGCACCGTCACGAGCGGATGCTCGCTTCGCAACACGCGGCGCTTCACGCGCTCGTTGTACTCGCTGCCCTCTCCGGCAGCCTCCCGCGGGACGAAGGCATGAACGCCGGCAACCCGTCGACAAATCCGCGCATCGTCGGCGACAAGCCGTTATACGCGGCGGCAAGGTTGGTCCAAACGTGTCGCCGCCATAGGGCGGGATCGTCACGCCGCGCAGAATCACGCGCAGGGCGGATCGACCGCCGCCGTGATGTCGGCATGCCAGCCCGACCAGGCGTCACCGGCATCGCTTCGCGGTTCTCGTTGGCGGTGCGGCTTCGGCAACCGATAGAACTCGGGGTGCCCGTCGACAAAGCCGAAAACGGCATGGCCGATCGTCGGCTCGCCGAACTGCCGCGCCAGAGCGACGAGGCTGTGCACGCGAGATGCTGTCCCCGGAAAAAGACGACCTTCCACTTGAGGAAGGCGTCTCGGACCTCGTGTAGCGTTTCCGGGCGGCAGCGGGCTCGGTCAAATCGACCCCGCTGACCTCCGTACCGACGCGTAGCGCAAGCGGCACGACGCTCAATCGCTCCGGGGGCATTGGTACGCACCATTATTACCAAGAGACGACGTCACCGCTCCCTCCCTGACGACCCTGTATAGAAACGGTGGAGCGCCCCCTCGACCCTGTCAAGATCGGTTCCCGACGGGATTGCGAAACCGACCGTTCGCGCTC
>CAVZCJ010000029.1:0-27037 GCA_963773625.1 uncultured Alphaproteobacteria bacterium
CGCCGCAGTCGAGCCGGTGCTGCACGGCGTCTTCGAGGAATTCGCCGAGCGATCGCGCGGTCAGCCCGGCGCCATTCCGCCGCATCCCCTATGCCGAGGCGATGCTGCGGCTATGCCAGCGACAAGCCCGATCTGCGCAACCCGATCGTGCTGCACGACGTCACCGAAACCTTTCCGCGGCTCGGGATTTCGCATCTTCGCCGGGATGATCGAGAGCGACGCCGATGTCCGGGTGCGCGCGATCCCGGCGCCGGGCGGCGGCAACCGCGCCTTCTGCGATCGGATGAATTCCTGGGCGCAAGGCGAGGGTCAGCCCGGCTTGGGCTACATCTTTTTCCGCGACGGCGAGGGCGCGGGGCCGGTCGCGCGCAATCTCGGACCCGAGCGCACGGAAAAGCTCCGCGCCGAGATTCGGGCTGAAGGATGGCGACGCGGTGTTCTTCGTCGCCGGCGTGCCGGCGGCGGGGAAGAAATTCGCCGGCGTGGTGCGCTCACGATTGGCCGAAGAACTCGGCCTGATTGCGAAACCGGCGCCTTCCGGTTCTGCTGGATCACCGATTTTCCGATGTACGAATCGAACGAGGAACGGGAAGATCGACTTCAGCCACAATCCGTTCTGGATGCCGCAAGGCGGGCTGGAAGCGCTGGAGACGCAGGACCCGCTGACGATCAAGGCGTACCAGTACGACATCGTCTGCAACGGCGTCGAACTGTCGTCGGGCGCGATCCGCAACCACGCCCGGACATCATGTACAAGGCGTTCGAGATCGCCGGCTATCAGCGGCCGAGGTCGAGGCGCGGTTCGGCGGCATGCTCAACGCCTTCAAGTTCGGCGCGCCGCCGCATGGCGGGTCGGCGCCGGGGATCGACCGCATCGTGATGCTGCTCGCCGACAAGCCGAACATCCGCGAGGTCGTCGCGTTCCCGATGAACCAGCAGGCGCAGGACCTGCTGATGCAGGCGCCGGCGCCGATCCCCGCCGGAGCGGCTCAGGGAATTGCATATCCGCCTCGCCCTGCCGCCCTCGCGCGGACTCGCGCTTGATGCGGGCGGAGTGGCGGTTTCAATGCCGGGCATGGCGGCGCCATAGTGGCGGCGCCGCTCGCGGCGGATCGCCGGTCAGGAGGGCCGTGGTGAATTCTGCCGTGCCGGTCGCGTGGGTGGGCGCGGCGATGATCACCGCCTGCTGCGCCGGCTCCGCTATCTGCGGCCGAGATGCGCCGCTCGCGCGCTCTACAACATGGATTTGGCCTCGGCGAAGACCGGCGCGCGCGGCGCGATGGCTTATCAGTGGGGCGAGACCTGCGACGGCTGGACCATCGAGCAGCACTACAAACTGACGATGGGCTATTCCGAATCGCCAGATGTCGTGATCGTGTCGAATTTCGTGACCTGGGAGGCAGGACGGGCTGCACTACCGGTTCAACCAGCGGGAAACGCGCAACGGCAAGGTCGATCAGGAAATCCGCGGCGAAGCCTACTCGACGGAGTCGGTAAGGGCGGCAACGACGCTTTCGAAATGCCGAAACCGAAGACGATCACATTGCCGCCGGAGCTCTGTTTCCCAGCGCGCATACGATCTGTTGCTCGACAAGGCCAAGGCGGGCGAGAATTTCGTGTCGAGACAGGTGTTCGACGGCGCGACCGAGGAAAGCGCGGTGCTGGTCTCCGCAGCGATTGGCCGCAAAGTCGAACCTGATCCCAAAGATCCGAGAAACGCCCATCTTGCAGCGCCCGGGCTGGCGCATTCGCCTGGCATTTTTCCCGGCCGAGTGAATGCGGAAAAGCCGGATTACGAGTCGGCATGCTGCTGCTCGACAACGGCGTCTCGCGCGACATGCTGATCGATTACGGCGACTACACGATCAGGCTAAGCTCGATAGCATCGAGCCGCTACCCAAGCCGAACTGCTGAGACTAGTCGCGACCGCGCGGCCAAGGCGGCACCGCCTCCCTGCCGAGCCGGCCGCGGATGTCATCCATCGCCTGCTCGAGGCGGCGGGGCCGCCCGTCTTCCTGGTCGAACAGTGTCGGTAGATCGGCGTTTCCGGCTGACCAGGCCATCGGCGCCGATCCCGATCAGGCGGAAGCGAATCGTGCCGTCGGCCACGACGGCAAGCAGATGGCGGCCGGTGCGGAACAGCAGCTCGGCGAGCTGGGTCGGGTCGGCGAGCCGGCGCGAGCGGGTGCGGATACGGAAATCGCTGGTCTTGAGCTTCGAGGTGACCGTGCCGGCAGCCAAGCCGGCATTGCTTCAGCCGGGCCGAGACCTGCTCGCACAGCGGCCACAGGGTGCGGGCGAACGCCTCGCTCGCTGCTTTCATCATGCGCGAAAGTGGTCTCCGCCGAGATCGACTTCGCCTGCGACATCCGCTTCGACGCTTGGTCGAATCCTCGCCGCGGGCGAGATGGGCGAGGCGCAGGCCCGATCTTCCCATAACGCCGCGCCAACTCGCGGTCGTCGATCGCCCGAAGCTGCCCGATCAGCCCGATGCCGTCGGCGGCCAGTCGCCGCTGCAGCGCCGCCCACGCCCCAAAGCAGGCCGACCGGCTTGTCGGCGAGGAAGCGCACGGCCTCGCCGCGGCCGATCACCGCGAAGCCGCGCGGCTTGTCGAGGTCGGAGGCGATCTTGGCGAGGAACTTGTTGTAGCTAAGGCCGATGGAGACGGTGACCCCAAGCGTCCGCTCGATCTCGCGGCGAGTGAGCGCGGCCAGCGACTGGGCCGGCGATGCGCCATGCAGCCGCTCGGTGCCGCCGAGGTCGAGAAACGCCTCGTCGATCGAGAGCGGCTCGACCAGCGGGGTCAGTTGCCGCATCATCGCGCGGATCGCGCGGCCGACTTCGCGGTATTTGGCCATGTCGGGCCGGATCACCACGGCGTGCGGGCAGGCGGCGAGCGCCTTGAACATCGGCATCGCGGAGCGCACGCCGTAGATCCGCGCGACATAGCAGCAGGCGAGCACCACGCCGCGCTGGCCGCCGCCGACGATGACCGGCTGGTCGGCAAGTTCGGGCCGGTCGCGCTTTTCGACGGTGGCATAGAACGCGTCGCAATCGATATGGGCGATGGCATAGCGTCTCCAGCTCGTGATGTGCGACAAGGCGCGGCGAGCCGCAATTCGGCGCAGCGCTCGGGCGCGCCAGCGCGGCGGCGAGGGCGCCGCAATCGCGGCAAAGCGCGCTCATGGGGCGCCCTCGGCCGTCTCATCCGGCCGCCACAGCCAGGCGGCGCCACGCACGCCGCTGGAATCGCCATGCGTCGGCGGCAGCAGACGCGTCGCGACCTCGTCGGAGAACACGAAGCGGCCCCAGAGGCGCGGCACTGTCTCGTAAAGTTCGGCAATCCCCGAGAGGCCGCCGCCGAGGACGATCGCGTCGGGGTCGAGGATGTTGACGACGTGGCGAGCGCCCGGGCGAGCCGCTCTGCATAGCGGTCGAGCGTGGCTGCGCGGCAGGCTCGTCGCCCGCGGCGCGCGGCAACGATGCGGGTCCGCTCAGATCGCCGCCCATCGGCGCCGGTGGTCGCGGGCCAGGCCGGGCCCCGACAGAAAAGTCTCGATGCAGCCAGATTGGCCGCAATAGCAGCGCCGGCCCCGGCAACTCGTCCGCGCGCGGCCAGGGCAATGGATTGTGACCCCATTCGCCGGCGATCGCATTGGCGCCGGTCGACGATCTTGCCGCCGATGACGACGCCGCCGCCGACCCCGGTACCCAGGATCACCCCGAAGACGATGTCGCATCCTGCGGCGGCGCCATCGATCGGCTTCGGACAGGGCAAAGCAATTGGCGTCGTTGGCGAGGCGGACGGGCCGGCCGAGCGCCGCCTCAGGTCGCGCCCAAGGGTTGGCCGATCAGCCAGGTCGAATTGGCGTTTTTCACCAGCCCGGTTCGCGCCGAAAGGGTTCCGGGGATGCCGACGCCCACTGGAGACGCCGACGCCGCAGCTCGGCCTCGATGCCGCGGACCAACCCGACAACCGCAGCGACGGTTCCGGCATAGTCGCCAGCCGGCGTCGCGATCCGCCGCCGCGCCGGACGGTGCCGCTCCGGTCGATGGCGGCGGCCTCGATCTTGGTGCCGCCGAGATCGACGCCGATGCGAAATGCTGCGGTCATGTCGGCACCGATCCCCGGGGTCGCGGTTTGTTCTGTTAATGACCGATTGCATCAAATCCTGCAAATACCTCGCGGATGGCTCTGCCGCTCCTTAGCGATTTTTTAAACCCCGCGAAGGTAAAGATGGCGCCTGGATCGCGGCGGGTATTAAACCCCGTATCGGGCCGCCACCGTAGGGGTCAAACGAACATGACGTTTGAAGCAAAGAACGGCCGCAAAAGCCCTGGCGAGGAATGTTCGAAGAAGGTGCTGATCGTTGAGGATAACGACCTCAACATGAAGCTCTTCAACGACTTGCTGGAGGCGCATGGCTACGACACGCTGCAGACCAGCGACGGATCGAGGCGCTGAAACTGGCGCGCCAGCATCGGCCCGACTTGATCCTGATGGACATCCAGCTTCCCGAGATTTCCGGGCTCGAAGTCACCAAATGGCTCAAGGAAGACGACGATCTGCGCGCGATTCCCGGTGATCGCGGTCACCGCGTTCGCGATGAAGGGCGACGAAGAGAAGATCCGTGAGCGGCGGCTGCGAGGCCTATATCGCCAAGCCGATCTCGGTCGCCAGCTTTCTTCGCACGGTCGAGCGCTTTCTGGCGTGACGCCGCAATTCCCCGCTCATCCTAAAATGGTTGCGCTACCATGACTGCGCGCGTTCTCGTCGTCGACGACGTTGAGCTCAACGTCAAGCTGCTCGAAGCCAAGCTGTCGAGCGAATATTTCCAGGTCATCCCGGCCTTTAATGGGCCGACCGCGCTCGAACTTGCCGAGTCCGAGTTGCCCGACATCATCCTTCTCGACGTGATGATGCCGCGCATGGACGGGTTCGAGGTGTGCCGCCGGCTGAAAGCGGAAGCTCGGACGGCCGACATTCCCGTCGTCATGGTAACCGCGTTAAGCGACATCTCCGACCGGCTGCGCGGCCTCGAGGCCGGTGCGGATGACTTTCTCACCAAGCCAGTCAACGATATCGCGCTGTTTGCCCGCGTGCGCTCGCTCGTGCGCATGAAGCGGATGATGGAAGAGCTGCGACTGCGCGAAGAGATTTGCGGACGATTCGGCAGTCACGAGAGCCACAGCGACTTGGCCGAAGTCGGTCAGCCAGGCCGACATCGTGCTCGTCGAGCAACAAGGGTTTGGTGCTGCTCGCATCGCCGACACATTGGCCCCGATCGCCAGGTCGGTACGGCAGGCGGGAAGTTGCGCCGAGGCGCAGGATGTACTCGACAGCAAGGCGGAACTCATCATTCTCAGCCTATCGCTGTCGGACGGCGATCCGCTGCGTCTGGTCTCGCAATGGCGCGCCACGGAGAATTTCCGTCAGCTCCCGATCCTATTGCTGGCCGACGAAGGCGAGTTGCCGCGTCTGGCAAAGGGGCTGGACCTTGGCGCCAACGACTACTTGATTCGCCCCGTCGACCGGAACGAGCTGTTGGCGCGCGTTCGCAGCCAGGTGCGCCGCAAGAGGCTGCAGGACCGGCTGCACGAGAATTACCGGCGCAGCCTGTCGCTGGCGCTGACCGATGAACTCACCGGCCTCTACAACCGGCGCTACGTCGTCGCTCATCTCGAAGAACTCCTGCTGCGCATGGCCAACGACGGCAACGTCAGCGAAACCTCGTTGCTGATGTTCGACGTCGATCACTTCAAGGCAGTCAACGACCAGTTTGGGCATCCCGGCGGCGACGACGCGTTGCGCCAGCTGGCGGATCGCGCCCTGCGCGGTGTCCGCAGCATCGATCTGGTCGCCCGGTTCGGCGGCGAGGAATTCGTCATCGTGATGCCCGAGACCGGCCTCAAGGCGGCCATGATGGTAGCGGAGCGCCTGCGCCGATCGGTGGCCGGGGAGCCCTTCAACATCCACACGGCCGGCGAGCGCCAGCCAATGACCATCAGTCTCGGCGTCGCGATCGCCGAGGTGGGCGACACCGTCGACACGTTACTGCAGCGAGCGGACGACGCGCTTTACGAAGCGAAGAATGGCGGGCGCAACCGGGTCGTCGTACAAAAATCGGTGCCGCCGACGATCCCGTCTCGCCGCTGCTTCCTGATCGGGTGAGGCTGCCGGCGGCAACCCCAAGCTACTTGATCCGAGCTTCCTTGAAGACGACGTGCTTGCGCGCGACCGGATCGTACTTTTTCAGCTCGAGCTTTTCGGTCTTGGTCCGCGGGTTTTTCTTGGTCACGTAGAAGAAGCCGGTGTCGGCGCTGCTGACGAGCTTGATCTGGACGGTGTTGGTCTTGGCCATGGCCGGGGCTCGCAAGATTTCAGGGAATTCGTGTTTGTGAAGATAGCGGTTGACTCGGACCTGTCAAGGCGCCGCCGGGCAGGGTTTGTCCCGAATGCAGCGCCGGGGAGGCGGGATGGATCGCGCCGACCGCCTCGCTGTAGCGCGCGGGGTCGGTAAGGACGCGTTCGGCGATTTTCAGATCGAGCGTCGGCTTTTCGGTCCGCGCCGGGCAGTTCTGGCGCAACTGCCGCCAAGCGGTGTCGTCGAGCGAGGCGCGCGGGCGCGATGCCGACGCCGCGTCGGGAGTTGCATCGACTGCGCGACGGAGCGCGGCGTCGAGTGCGCCGTCCGCATCGGCTAGGCCGGCGGTGCACAGCGTCGGGACGACGCCATGCGACTGGAGGTAATAGCCTGACGGAGTCACCAGCCGCGCCCAGGTCAGCGTCAGCTCGCCGTCATTGGGCAGGTGCATTACGGTCTGGACCGTGCCCTTGCCGTAGGACGAGCTGCCGATGACCACGGCGCGCCCGACATCCTGCAAGGCGGCGGCGACGATTTCCGAGGCCGAAGCGGAACCGCCATTGATCAGCACGGCGAGCGGCATGGTAGGCACGGTCGCATGGCCGCTCGCGGCGAAATACTGATGGCTCGCCGGGTGCCGGCCGATCGTGGCGACGATCGGGCCCTTGGTGATGAACAGATCGGCGAGGCTCACGGCTTGGTCGAGCAAGCCGCCAGGGTTGCCGCGCAGATCGAGGACGATGCCGGACAGGTGTCCTCCAGCCGCTCGCTCTTCGTTGGCGATACCCTCGGTCAGGAACTGGGTCGTGCTCTGATTGAAGCTCGCAATGCGAAAGATCGCGACATTGCCGTCGCGCGAGGCGGTTACGGTCGGCGTGATGACCAGCATTCGGGTGATCTTATAGTCCCGGGTTCCGGGCACTCCCTCGCGCGCGATCGTCACGGTGACGGTCGATGAAACCGGCCCGCGCAGCAGGTGGATAATCTCGGCGGCATGCTGACCGGTGGTCGGTTTCCCGTCGACGGCGACGATGCGATCACCGATGCGCAACCCGGCACGATCGGCAGGGCTCTGCTCGGCCACCGCGGTAATGCGAAAATCGTCGCTGGTGCTTTCGAGCGACACCCCGATCCCACCGAACCCGTCACGCGCGGCGCGCTGCTCACGCGCCTCTTCCGGCGGCGCATAGCGCGAAAATCGGTCAAGCGCGCCGGTCATGCCATCGAACATTGCCTTGTCGATTGCATCTTCCGACAGCGAAGCAACATGACCCGAGGCTTTCTTCGCGGCGGCAACGATTGCCGCGATGGTCTGTCCCGCGTCGGTTGGGCCGATCTCCGGCGGCACTTGGAAACGCGCGACGACAATACCGTCTTGCGTCAGGGTCAGCTGGTCGCGGTAGTTCGGGTCGCCGCCGATCGTGACACCGAGCCGCTCATCGAGCTTCGCCAGATTCACCGCACCGACTGTGACCAGCTTTTGGCTGGAGATCGGCTCGATATAGAGGTCGGTGATCTGCTCGACGCCGCGCGCGAAGAGCTGCGCGGTATCGGTGCCGGTCTCGATCTCATGCCCACCGCCGCACGCCGCCAGTGCCGCCACGACCACAAGCGGGCCAAGCCGACAGACGATCGACGCCAAGCGCATCTTCGACAGCAACCGCGCGCGATTTCGGCAACCCCAATTTCCTCCTAATCGCCAATCGCGGCGGATCGCAAACTGGCGGAGCCCGCCAGTGGCGGCGCACAGTAGTTTTTCGCCTTGCCGCGATCAACAAGAGCGGGTGCGGGCGGTCGGATGTTCTCAGCGGCGGCGCCCCAGCCGCGCCCGCGGCTGGCGGCGCCGCGAGATTGGGGCGCGGGAGCGCGGGGCGGTGTCGTCCTCCAGGCGGAAGACGAGACGCCCTCCGATCGGGTCGGCCTCGACAAGCCGCACCGTTACGGCGTCGCCGAGCCCGAAGCTGCGTCGGCCATGCCGGCCGCTCAGCCGCTGGCGCTTGGGATCGAAGCGATATGGGCCGATCGGCAGGTTGGAGAGCGGCACCAGACCGTCTGTGCCGCTCTCCGCTAGCCGAACGAACAGGCCGAAACGAGCGACGCCGCTCACCCGCGCGGCGAAGGTTTGGCCGATCATTCCGGCACATAGCCGGACCCGGTAGCGGTCGAGCGCGGCGCGCTCGGCGGCAGTGGCGCGGCGCTCGGTCGCGGATATGTGCTGAGCGATCGCCGCCAGTTCCTCGCCGCGCGCGATCGGCTCGCCGAAGAGCGCCCGGTGGACTTGCAGATCGGCATAGCGGCGAATCGGCGAGGTGAAATGCGCGTAACGCCGCAGCGCCAACCCGAAATGACCGATGTTGCCGGGACTGTACGCGGCTTGCGCCTGGGCGCGCAGCACCAGGTCGTTGATCACGGCCGCCTCGGGCCTTCCCGCCGCACGCGCCAGGATGCGGTTGAACAGTTCGGGACGCAGCGGCTGGCCCTTCGCGAGCGCAAGGCCAGGGACGCCGAGATCGGTGAGCGCCTGGCGCAGCCCGTCGAGCCGCTCGGGATCGGGCGCGTCGTGGATGCGGTAGATGCAGGGCCGCCGCCGCGCCTCCAGCTCCTCGGCGGCGGCGACATTGGCGAGGATCATGAATTCCTCGATCAGCTTATGGCTATCGAGCCGGGGGCGCGGCTCGACCGCGACCGGCTGCTCGTGGCGCGTCGAGCACGACCTTGTACTCGACGAGGTCGAGCGCGAGAGCACCGCGTTCCACGCGGGCCCGGTCGAGCGCCGCCCACGCACCGTAGAGCGCATCGAGGCGGTTCTTGCCAATCTCCAGCTTTCGCGAGCCGTCGTGCGCTGCCTGGACCTGCATCGTAAGTCAGCCGCGCCGCCGATCGCATGATTGCGCGCTCGAAGCGATGGCGGAGCTTGCGGCCCTGTGCGTCGATCCACAAATGCGCCGCGAGGCAGGCGCGATCCTCTCCCGGCATCAGCGAGCACAGCCCGTTCGACAGCGCCTCGGGCAGCATCGGCACGACCCGGTCGGGGAAATAGACCGAGTTGCCGCGCAGCTCCGCCTCGCGGTCGAGCGCGCTTCCCGGCGCGACATAATGAGCGACGTCGGCGATCGCGACGACGAGATGCCAGCCGCCGCGGTTTTCCGGGTCGGGGTCGGGCTCGGCCCAGACCGCGTCGTCGAAATCGCGCGCATCGCTGCCGTCGATCGTGACCAGCGCGAAGTCGCGTAGATCGGCGCGGCCGTCGGGGGTGGGCGGCGCGGCCGCCTTGGCCTCAGCCAGGGCGGCGGCGGGGAACTCGGTCGGAATGTCAAACTCGGCGATCGAGAGCAGGCTGATCGCGCCCGGCGCGTCGGGCTGTCCCAGGTGCTCGACGATCCTGACGCGGGGCGGTCCGTAACGGCGGGCGGGTAGCAGCTCAGCGGTGACCAGCTCGCCGTCGACGGCGCCAGCGGCATGGGCCAAATCGACAAAATATTCGCTGCGATCGCGGCGGTCGGCCGGCACCACCCGTCCACCGTCATGAATGCGGTGGAAGACGCCGACGACGCGGTCTAGCGGCTCGCCGGGCGCTTGGATGGGGCTCGCCTCGCCGCCGGCGCCTTGGCGGCACCGCTGCGCTTTGCCTTGGGGGCGGGTTTGCGCGCGGATGCGCCGTTCGCCGCGCGCGCGCGCCGCGGCGTTTTGCCCTTTGCTTTTTGCGCCGCCAGCAAGGGCAGCGCTTCGGCCTAACGTAAAGTTCTCGGCGTTGGCCGCCTTGGGTAGCGACGCGAACAGGCCGTCGTGGGACACGTAAGGACCATAGCGGCCGGCATACAGCCCGACCGTGCCGCCGTCGGGATGAGTGCCGAGTTCACGAATTAGTTGCGGACCGCGCCGCCCGCCGCTCTTGGCCTCGGCGAGAACGGTCACGGCTCGGTTGAGGCCGATATTGAGCACGTCGTCATCGGCGCCGAGCGAGGCGAAGGTGCTGCCGAGCTTGAGATACGGGCCGAAGCGGCCGATCCCGGCGCTGATCGTCTCACCGGTATCCGGGTGTTTGCCGATCTCGCGCGGCAGCGTCAACAGCTTAACAGCGATATCTAAAGTGAGACTTTCAGGCTCAATGCCCTTCGGCAGGGTAACCCGTTTCGGCTTGCCGCCGTTGGTGTCGCCGAGCTGGATGTATTGTCCGTAAGGGCCTTTCTTCAGCGTCACCGGAAGTCCGCTCGCCGGGTCGGTACCCAGCTCCGTGTCGGGAGCGGCGGCGGGCTTGTCCTCGCCGTTCTCTTCCATCCCGAGAGCCCGCGTGTAACGGCAATTGGGATAGTTCGAGCAGCCGATGAAGGCGCCGAACCGGCCGAGCTTCAGCGACAGCTTGCCCGCCTCGCAGACCGGACAGCGGCGTGCGTCCTTGCCGGAACCGTCATCGGGAAAGAAATGAGCGGCCCAAACCCTCGTCGAGCGCGGTCAGCACCTGTCCGATCGTCAGATCCTTGGTGCCGTCGATCGCGCCGGAGAAATCGCGCCAGAAATTGCGCAGCACCTCCTTCCAGTCGATCCTCCCGCCGGAGATGTCGTCGAGCTGGTTTTCGAGATCTGCGGTAAAGTTGTATTCGACGTAGCGCTCGAAAAAACTGGTGAGGAAGGCCGTCACCAGCCGGCCGCGGTCCTCGGGCACGAAGCGGCGCTTGTCGAGCCGGACATATTCGCGGTCCTGCAGCACCTGGATGATCGAGGCGTAGGTCGAAGGGCGGCCGATGCCGAGTTCCTCGAGCTTCTTGACCAGGCTCGCCTCGCTGTAGCGCGGCGGCGGCTGGGTGAAGTGCTGGCTTGGGGTCACCGCCTCACGGCCGAGCCGTTCCTTCTCCTTCATCGCCGGCAGGCGGCGGTTTTCTTCATCCTCCGCGGCGTCGTCCTTATCTTCTTGATAGAGCTTGAGGAAGCCGTCGAAAACGATGGTCGAGCCGGTCGCATGCAGGCGGACTTTGTCGCTGGGGTCGGCGATATCGACGCCGACCTGGTCGAGCACGGCCGATTCCATCTGGCTCGCCACGGTACGCTTCCAGATCAGGTCGTAGAGCCGGCGGTGATCGCTGTCGAGATGGCGGACGACATCGCTGGGCTTGCGCGACAGGTCGGTTGGGCGGATCGCCTCGTGCGCTTCCTGCGCATTCTTCGCCGGGCTGCGATAGACGCGCGGGCTTTTCGGCACGTACCGCTCGCCGTATTCGCTCGCGATCAGGCTGCGCGCCGCGCCGATCGCCTCGCCCGCGATGGCGACGCCGTCGGTACGCATATAGGTGATGAGGCCGACTGTCTCGCCGCCGAGATCGACGCCTTCATACAGCCGCTGTGCCAGGCGCATGGTGCGGCTCGCGCCGAAGCCCAGTTTGCGGGACGCCTCCTGTTGCAGGGTCGACGTGGTGAACGGCGGAAAGGGATTGCGCCGGGTCTGCCGCCGCTCGATCGAGGTGACGTTGAAGCCGGGGGCGGCAAGGATCGCGGCGGCGGCAGCCTTGGCCTTAGCTTCGCTGTCCAGGTCGTAGCGGTCGAGCCGCTTGCCGTCGAGATGGCTGAGTCGCGCGGTAAAACGCTCGCCGGCTTCGGTCGTGAACTCGACCTCGATCGTCCAGTATTCGCGAGCCTTGAACGCCTCGATCTCGGCTTCGCGCTCGCAAATGAGGCGCAGCGCCACCGACTGGACGCGCCCGGCCGAACGGCTGCCCGGCAGCTTGCGCCACAGCACTGGCGACAAGGTGAACCCGACGAGATAGTCGAGCGCGCGGCGCGCCAAATAGGCGTCGACAAGCTCGATATCGATCTCGCGCGGCTTGCGGAACGCATCCAGGACGGCGTTGCGCGTCACCTCGTTGAAGACCACGCGCTTGACGTCGACGTCTTTGAGCGCGCGCCGCGCCTTCAGCACTTCCTGGATATGCCACGAGATCGCTTCGCCCTCGCGGTCGGGGTCGGTGGCGAGATAAAGCCGATCGGCGCCCTTGACCGCCGCCGCCATGGCCTTGACGTGCTTTTCCGACTTTCCGTCGACCGCCCACGACATCGCGAAATCGTCATCGGGCAGCACCGACCCGTCCTTGGCCGGCAGGTCACGGACATGGCCGTAGCTCGCCACGACCTTGTAGTCGCGCCCGAGATACTTGTTGATGGTCTTCGCCTTGGCGGGCAACTCGACGATGACGACGTTCATGAACCCGTTCGAACAGGTGGGGTGCTGAACCGCTTCCTAGCGGCGCGACACGAGGTTGCCGGGATGACGCTCGATGCGCCCCGCAAGTTCCAATTCAAGCAGCAAGGTAGCGACAGCGGCGGCTGACAATTGGCACTGGCGCACCACTTCGTCAACCGCGACGGGGGTTGGGCTGAGAATTTCGAGGATCAGATCGAGGCCGGATTCGTCGTCAACCGAGACAGGTTTGGGCGTCGCAATTGGCGCCGTCAGCGGCAATTCGCGCTCGGCCGTCGAACGGGCCGGCGGCACGAAGGGAGCGCCACGCAAGAGCGGGCCCAGTTGGTTGACGACGTCGGTGGCGTTTTCGGTCAAGGTCGCGCCATTGCGCAGCAAATCGTTGCCCCCACGGCAACGCGGGTCGAGCGGCGAGCCGGGCACGGCGAACACCTCTCGCCCCTGTTCAAGCGCGAAACGCGCGGTGATGAGCGACCCGGATTTCGCCGCCGCCTCGACCACCACGACCCCCAGCGCCATGCCGGAGATGATGCGGTTGCGGCGCGGGAAGTGGCGCGCCTGAGGTTCTGTGCCGAGCGGCAATTCGGCGACGATCGCGCCCTGCGCCGCTAGCGCCTGATAGAGACCGCGATTCTCTTCCGGATAGACGACGTCGACGCCGCCGGCGACGACCGCGACCGACCCGGTGGCCAGCGATCCGGCATGCGCCGCCGCGTCGATGCCGCGCGCCATGCCCGAAGCGACGACGATACCCTCTTCGCCCAAACCCGCGGCGATGTCCTGGGCGAGGCGCCTGCCATTGGCCGACGCGTTGCGGGCGCCAACCACGGCGACAATCGGCGCGGCGAGATATTCGGGCTGGCCCTGCAACGTCAGGACCGGCGGCGCGTCTTCAACCGCTTCGAGCGGCTTTGGGTAAAGCGGCTCGCCCCAGCACAGGATGCGTGCGCCGATGCGGTCGAGCGCGGCGAGCTCGCGCTCTCGCCTGCGCGCGGCTGACCGCCGTCACATCGCGCCGGCCGAGCTGTGGCACCGCGTCGAGCGCCGCGCGGGCCGAGCCGAAGCGGCGCAGCAAGGCGTAGAAGGTGACAGGACCGATCGTCTCGGTGCGCGCAAGACGCAGCCAGTCGAGGCGTTCCTGGGGGTTAAGCTCGCGCGCGGCCAGTGCCAGTCTCAGCTCTTCTTGAACGAGATCCGGCTCTCGGTGCCGGCGATCAAGCGGCGGATGTTCTCGTGATGCCGCGCGATGATGACGAGCGCAATGGCCGCGATCAGCGCGGCGCGCGCGCTGTCGACGACAAACCCGGCACAGGCCGCCGCCGCGACGCATGCGACGAGCGCGGCGAGCGAGGAAAAGCGGAAGACGATCGCTGTCGCCAGCCAGATCAGCGCGGCAACCAGCGCCACCGGCCAAGCGACCGGAATCAGCACGCCGAGCGCGGTTGCGACGCCCTTGCCGCCACGAAAGCCGAGCCAGACGGGGAACATGTGCCCGACGACGGCTGCGGCGGCGGCCGCCAGCATGGCGTCGGTGCCCCACTGCGCGCCAATCAGCACCGCGGCGGTGCCCTTGAGCAAGTCGCACAGCACGGTCAACGCAGCCAGAACCTTGTTGCCGGTGCGCAGCACGTTGGTCGCGCCGATATTGCCGGAGCCGATCCGGCGCACGTCGCCGTAGCCACCGAGCCGGGTCAGTACCAACCCGAACGGGATCGAACCGAGCAGATAGCCGATCGCAATGGCGGCGACGATCCCTGTCACGCGGCGCGCTCGAAAATGGTGCGGCCGTCAACGATTGTGCGCTCGACCCGACCCTGGAACGGGCGGCCGTCAAACGGCGCGTTCTTCGATTTGGAGCGGAACCGGTCGGTCTCGATGCGGCCTTTGGCGTTTGGGTTAAAGATCACCAAATCGGCCGGGGCGCCGGCCGCCAACCGGCCGACGCCGAGCCGAAGGATGCGCGCCGGGGAGATCGTCAGCTTGCGCAGCACGTCGACGAGACCAAGCTGGCGAGCGTGATACAGCTCCAATGACAGCGGCAGCAGCGTCTCCAGGCCGACAATGCCATAGCTCGCCGACGAGAATGGCAGCCGCTTCGAATCCTGGTCCCACGGCGAATGGTCGCTGGCGATGGCGTCGATGGTGCCGTCGGCGAGACCGGCGATGACCGCCTGCCGGTCGCTCTCACTGCGCAATGGAGGCGACAGTTTTGCGAAGGTGCGGTAATCGCCGACCGCCGTCTCGTTGAGCGCGAAATAGGGCGGGGCGGTGTCGCACGTCACCAGCAGCCCGTCCGCCTTGGCTCGGCGGATCGCCTCGATCGCCGCCGCGGTCGAAACGTGTGCGGCGTGATACCGCGCGCCGGTGATGGCGACGAGGCGCAGGTCGCGCTCGACCATGATGACCTCGGCCGCCGGAGTGATCCCCGCGAGCCCCAACCGCGTCGCGACCTCGCCTTCGTTGACCTCGCCGGCGCCGCCGAGGCTCGGCTCTTCCGGGTGCTGGATCACCAGCTGGTCGAAGGTGCGGGCATAAGCCAGTACGCGCCGCATCACCAGCGCGTCGGCTATCGCTCGAACCCCATCGGTAAATCCGAGCGCGCCGTTCGCGGCCAGCAGGCCGATCTCGGTCAGCTCCTTGCCTGCCATGCCCTTGGTGGCGGCTGCATAAGTGTGGACCTTGGTCAGCTTCACCTCGCGGGCGCGGCGGGCGAGGAACTCGACCACTGAAACGTTATCGACCGGCGGCTCGGTATTGGGCAGCGCCACCATCGTGGTGACCCCGCCCGCGGCGGCGGCGCGGCTGCCGCTCTCGATCAATTCAATATGTTCGGCGCCCGGCTCGCGCAGCTGGACGCGCATATCGACGAGGCCGGGCGCGAGGCATAGCCCGCCGACATCGACCACCTCGATGTCGGCGGCCAACCCATCCCGGCCGAGATTGCTGCCGATGCCGGCGATCCGGTCGTCTTCGACGATCAGATCGCCGGTCGCGTCGCGCCCGCTCTCAGGGTCGATCAGTCGGGCGTTGCGGAACAGGCGGCGCAATCCGGGCATGGGCTTCGCCCTACTTGATCGGCGGGTTGTTGCCGGTATTGCCCGCCATGATCGCGAGACAGGCCATGCGCACCGCGACCCCCATCTCGACCTGCTGGCGGATGAGGCTGCGATCGATATCGTCGGCGACGGTGCTGCCAATCTCGACGCCGCGGTTCATCGGCCCGGGATGCATGATGAGCGCATCGGGCTTTGCCGCCTTGAGCTTGTCCTCGTCGAGCCCGAAGAAGTGGAAATATTCACGGGTCGAGGGCACGAACGTGCCGTGCATCCGCTCGCTCTGCAGCCGCAGCATCATGACGATATCGACGTCGGCGAGCCCCGCCGCCATGTCGTGAAACACCTCGACACCGAGATGTTCGACCTGAGCCGGCAGCAGGGTACGTGGCGCCACGACGCGCACCCGCGCGCCCATCGCGTTCAACAGCGCGATGTTCGATCGGGCGACCCGGCTGTGCAGCACGTCGCCGCAAATCGCCACGGTGAGACCGCCCAACTTGCCCTTGCGGCGGCGAATCGTCAGCGCGTCGAGCAGCGCTTGGGTGGGGTGCTCGTGGCTGCCGTCGCCGGCGTTGATGACCGCGCAATCGACCTTTTCCGAGAGCAGCTGCACCGCGCCCAATTCGGGATGACGTACTACCAACACGTCCGGGTGCATCGCGTTCAACGTCATCGCCGTGTCGATCAGGGTCTCGCCCTTGCGCATCGACGAGACCGCGACCGCCATGTTGATGACGTCGGCGCCCAGGCGCTTGCCGGCGACCTCAAACGAAGTGCGGGTGCGGGTGGAATTCTCGAAAAAGCAGTTGATCAGCGTCCGGCCCCGCAACGTTGTTTTCTTTTTCTCGGTCTCGCGATTTATATCGACATAGGTGTCTGCCAGATCGAGGACATAGGTGATGTCCTCGGGCGTCAGACCTTCGATGCCCAGGAGATGCCGGTGCCGGTAGGCATGGGGATCCATAAGCCCAGAACTATAGGGAGGGGTGGGGGGTGCAGGCAAGACCGGCACACCGCGCCCGGGTGTCCGTTGCGCCGTCCGATCGCCTTCTTGAAGGCATCGCCGGACGGTTTAGATAATACGCCTAGGCAATTACCCATGCGGCGCGGTGTTCGACCGTTGTCGCGCAATCAGATTCAAGGCCCTTCGAGACGATGAAGAAACTTATCCCGGCGCTTGTGCTGATGGGTGCGGTCGCCGTGTTCGCGCCGGCGGGCTTCACCGCGGCGCCAGTTCCCGAATTCACCGGCGGCGTGGTGCCGAGCCTGGCGCCGATGCTGGCGAACGTTACCCCCGGCGTCGTGAACATCGCGGTCAAGGGCCGGGTGCGCGAACAGAACCCTCTGTTGCAAGACCCGTTCTTCCGGCGCTTCTTCGACGTCCCTCAGGGCCAGCAGTATCAGGAGCGCGAGACCCAAGCGGCTGGCTCCGGCGTGATCGTCGATGCCAATGCCGGCTACGTGCTGACCAACGCTCACGTTGTCGAGAACGCCACGAGCATCACGGTTACGACTAAGGATAAACGCAGATACGTGGCCAAGCTGGTCGGCCGAGACGCCGAGACCGACGTCGCGGTGTTGAAGATCGAGCCCGGCCATTTGACCGCGGTGCCGCTTGGCGATTCGGACAAGCTACAGGTCGGCGACTTTGTCGTTGCCATCGGCAACCCCTTTGAGCTGGGGCAGACTGTGACATCCGGCATCGTCAGCGCCTTGGGCCGCAGCGGCCTTGGCATCGAGGGCTACGAGGATTTCATCCAGACGGACGCGTCGATTAATCCTGGCAACTCCGGTGGTGCGTTGGTCGATCTGCGAGGACAGCTCGTGGGCATCAACACCGCCATCGTTGCTCCCGGCGGAGGCAATGTCGGGATCGGCTTCGCGCTGCCCATAAACATGGCGCGTCGGGTGATGGATCAGCTGATCCAGTACGGCGAGGTGAAACGCGGCCGCATCGGCGTCTCGATCCAGGACCTCACCCCTGATCTCGCGCAAGCGATGAACACCAACCGCACCAACGGCGCGGTCATCGCCCGGGTCGAACCAGGATCGGCGGCTGACCACGCGGGGCTCAAGAGCGGCGACCTGGTGGTCGCGGCCAATGACGCGCCGGTTCGCGACGGTGCGCAGCTTCGCAACACCATCGGCCTTAGTCGCATTGGCGACCTAGTCAAACTGGTCGTCGAACGCAGCGGCAGCGAGCATACCGTCGAAGTGAAAATCGAGACAGCGACAAACGGGTCCGCCAAGTCCGGGAGGACAGCGCCAGAGCGCTGATCACCGCCGATGGCAACCCAAACCCCCTATGAGGTGCTCGGCGTCAAGCCCGACGCGAGCGCCGACGAAATCCGCAAGGCCTTTCGCAAATTGGCGAAGGAGCTGCACCCGGACATCAATCCGGGCAAGCCCGAGGCCGAGGCGCGGTTCAAACAGATGACCGCCGCGCACGATCTGTTGTCCGATCCCGAGAAGCGGGCGCGCTACGACCGCGGCGAGATCGACGATACGGGCGCCGAGCGGCCGCGCTATTCGTACCGTCCGCATGCCGAAGGCGCCCAAGGTTGGAAGTACCAGCCGAACGGCGAGATGAACCCCGAGGACCTCGAGGACATCCTGTCGATGTTCGGCGGCGGGATGGGCGGAGCCGGCGCGCGCCGCGGCCGCGGCCAGGGCTTCGCGATGCCGGGCGGCGACCGGCTCTACACGCTCACCGTGGACTTCGTTGAAGCCGCCGCTGGGACCAAGAAACGGCTGTCGCTCTCGCCCGACACCTGGCTCGACGTGACCATCCCGCCCGGCATCGAGGAAGGCCAGGTGCTGCGGCTCAAGGGCAAGGGCGGCGAGGGGGTCGGCGGCGCCCCGCCGGGTGACGCGCTGATCGAGGTGCATGTGGCGCCGCACGAGTATTTCCGCCGCGATGGCGACAATATTATGCTCGACTTGCCGGTGACTGTCGCCGAGGCGGTGCTGGGCGCGCGGGTCACCGTGCCGACCGTGACCGGACCGGTGGCGATGACCATCCCCAAGGGATCGGACAGCGGGACCCAGCTTCGTTTGCGCGGGAAGGGGATTCAGCGCCGCAGCGGTGCGGCAGGCGACCAGATCGTCACCTTGAAGGTGGTCATTGGCGACAGCAGCGACCCAGAGCTGGCGGCGTTCCTCGAGACTTGGGCCGAGAAGCACAAGGCCGATCCACGGCGGGGGATGATCTGATGATCGGGTTCGACGAGGTCCTCGTCCGCTACCGCGGCCTCGAGCGGCGCGAGCTCGTTCGCTGGGTCGAGGAGCGCTGGGTCTTGCCCGAGCGCCACGCCGAGACCTGGGTGTTCCACGAGGTCGATGTCGCGCGGATCGAGCTGATCCTCGAAATCCGCCGGGACTTCGCGGTCGACGACGAGGCGATGCCGCTGGTGCTCAGCCTCTTGGATCAGGTCTATTCGCTGCGCCGGCAGATGCGGCGGCTGTGTGACGCGGTCGCGGCGCAGCCGGAGGACATCCAGGCGGCAATCCGTCGTGCGTTGCCGAGGGCGGGGAACGGCTCCTAGGCGAACGTTCCGCGCAGGATTTCCCGGGCTGCCTCGCTGCCGTCGAGCGCGCGCAGGCGCCGGCGCTTGATCTTCCAGCCTGTGTCGGTGCGCACGAAGTCCCAGCGGTTGGCCGAGACGCGATGGACGTGAAAGCCGCGCGTCTTGCCGTGGTTGGGGACGTCGAACTCGGGGCCGACACGGTCCGGTACGAGGATCTGCAGATAGGAGATCGCGAAGGCGGTGTCGCCGTCGATCCGCACATAGGGCAGCCCGGAGATGTGAGCGAGCCCCTGCTCGATGGCGCGGCGATGCGCGGGATTGGCCATGCCGCCGGCGGTCCCATGCTGGCGGACCGGGCCGCCGAACTCGGCGCCGCGGTCGAACTCGCCGTCCTCGGTCCACGCCCGCTCGACATGATCGCGCACGCCGGTATCGGCGCTCGGCGGGTGGCTGGCGATCAGGTTGTAGATTTCGAGGCGGTCCTCGATCTCGCGAATACGCTCTTCGAGCGTCGCCATTGCCTTCTCCCTGGCTACTTCACGTGCCGCCCGGCTACACCTGTTGAGCCCGAGCCCGCGCGCCGCGCTCGATGGCTACGGCGATCAGCCGATCGATGTCGAGCTGATGGCGGATCAGTTCGAGGATCTGAAGCTCCTCTTGCGTCGCCGCGCCGTCGACCGCGACCAGATCGCAAGCGATCGCATAGGCGGTCTCGCGCAACCTGGCCGGCAGCGCCTTCTTGATCGCCGCGAGCGTCGCGTCGAGGCCATCGTCGCGTGCGAGCAGTTCGGCGCAAGCGTTGAGATGACCGCCCAGCTTTTCCCGGTCGAAGCCATGAAAGACCGGCCAGTGCCCAACGATGTCGCCGATCATATTCAGTTCGTCCGGCGGCAGCCTGCTCTCCGCGCCGGTGACGATGACCATCGTGTAGATGAGCGCGCCGTGCGGGTCTAGCATGGTCAATTCCTTCGATTTCATGCGGCGGACAGACCAAACCGGCGGTCGCGCTGTCAAGCGCTAACGTCTAGGAAACGGGCAGTCGCCTCGATTGCCTCTGTCAGTGGCACACGGCTGACCGGCACGCCTTCGGGAAACGCCGCCAAGAGGCGCGACGGGAGTTGCCGGTCGAGCACGACGAAGACGCCGCGATCGTCGGCGCGGCAAATCAGACGGCCATAGGCCTGCCGCAGCCGCAGGCGCGCGATGTGATCCTCGTAGCTGGCGCCGCCGAAGACCGGTTTGCGGGCGCGATGAAGGATGTCGGGCCGGGGCCACGGCACCCGGTCGAAGACAATGAGCCGCAGCGAGCGGCCGGGTACATCGACGCCATCCCTGACAGCATCCGTGCCGAGCAGGCAGGAGTTCTCCTCGGCGCGGAAGATATCGACCAGGGTCGCCGGCGACATCGCGTCGACGTGCTGGGCGAGCAGCAGCAGCCCGTTGCCCTCCAGCGCCGGCGCAATGCGCTCGTGGACCGCCTTGAGGCGGGTGATCGCGGTGAACAGGCCCAGCGCGCCGCCCTGCGACGCCTGCATCAGCGCAGCGAACCCAGCAGCGACCTGGCCGATGTCGTCGCGCGGGATGTCGTTGACGATGAGGATGCGCGTCTGCGCGGCGTAATCGAACGGCGAGGCGATGCGGACCGGGCGCGGGCTCGACGCTAGGTGGCGCAAACCGCTCGCCGCCTCGGCCAAGCTCCAGGCCAGCCCCGGATCGGCCTCGCCATCGGTCAACGTCGCCGACGTCACCACGATGCCGTGGGCCGGCTCAGCGACATGACTGGCGAAGGGAATACCCGGATCGACCCAGTTGCGATTGACGGCGATGTCGATCTCGTTGCCGTCGAACCGCTCGAGAGCCAGCCATTCGACGCTCTCCGGCCGAGCCGCCTCGCCGAGCTCGCGCAGCAAGGCGATCCACGAGCCGAGTTGGATGGCGCCACGACGCTCTATGCCGCGGATCGCCGCGTCGAGGCGCTGGCGGGTGGCCGGGTCTGGCGGGCTCTCCGGGTCTTCGAGTTGCTTCTTCAAGAGCGCAACGAGCCGGCCCATCGCGGTGGACAGCCGCTCGAGTCCCTCGGCCAGCCGCATCGCGCCATCGACCAAGCCGTCGACCGGCGGACGCGCCTCCGCTTCGAGCCCATAGCCGCCATCGATTCCGGTGGCGCGGGCCAGCACCTGCTGCCGCACCAGCGCGAGAAAGCTCTCGAAGCCCGGCAGCGGCGAGCCCTCGGCAATGCGCTGGTGCCAGCCGTCGGCGGGAAGGATGCGTGCCGCCACCAGCGCCTCGACGAGGAGCTTATGGCCGTCCTCGTCAGCCTCGAGCAGATCGCCGATCCGGCGCTGCAGTCCACGAGCTCGCGAGCGGGTCGCCTCCGCGCCGAGAATCCAGCGCCTGAGCTCGCGTCCCTCGCGGCCGGACAGCCGTACCGAGAACGCTGAGTCGGCGGCCTCAAGGAGGTGATGGCCCTCATCGAAGACGTAGCGGCTCGGCACCGTACCGTCATCGAGCCCGCCGAGTGCCGCCTGCGCCATCACCAGAGCGTGGTTGGCGATGACAAGGCGCGCGTGGCGCGCGGCGCGCACGTTCTTCTCGACAAAGCATTTGCGGAAGTGCTGGCAGGCGGAATGGACGCACTCGCCGCGCCGGTCGGCCAGCGCGGCGACGCGATACCCGCCAATGAGCTCGCTGAGCCAGCCGGGGAAGTCACCGGCGACGAGATCGCCGGCCTCGGTGGCGAGAATCCAGCGCGCGATCAGCGCAAGCGGTGCGGAAGGTTGGGCTCGCGCCATGGTGGCTCGCACTGCGTCTTCGTAATTCAGCAGGCAGAGGAAGTTCTCACGTCCCTTGCGCACGACGACGCGCCGCCGCTTTTGCACCGGCTCGGGATAGAGCCGGTCGAGCTCGCCGGCGATCTGGGCCTGCAGGTTGCGCGTATAGGTCGAGATCCAGACGGTGCCCTGGTTCTTCTCCGCCCACACACTGGCTGGCGCGATGTAGCCGAGCGTCTTGCCGACCCCGGTGCCGGCCTCGGCGAGCACTGCCTGCGGCTGGCCGGGATGCTCCCGCGGCGAAAAAGCTCCGGTGATGGCGGCGGCGTAGTCGGCTTGTTCGGGCCGCTTCTCCGCATTGCCGCCGAGGAGTTCGGCGAGGCGATGGCGGGCCTCGTCGGCGCTGACCGCATGATTACCGGCGGGTGGCGGCGGTGCGCGCTCCTGCCATTCGTCGAGCGCCTGCCAGGCACGCAGCCCGGCGGCGCGGCGCAGCGCCGTCGGGTCGGTGGCCGGCAGCGCGGCGAGCACCGCCGGTCCCCAGGCCCAGCCAGCCTTGTCGGCGAACTCGGCGATCGCACGGGCATTGGCGTCGGTCTCTTGACCCAGCTCCTGCAACATCGCCCGCGCCGCTGTGGTCAGCGTGACGCAGGCCTCGGCCATGCTTTCGGGCGGTTGCAGCCCCAGTGCCACCGCCAACCCGCGCGGCGTCGGCACGCAAAATCGTGCCGGCCGGACGAACGCGAACAATTCCAGCAAGTCGAGCGCGACGAAGCCGGGCATGTCGAGCCGCCGCGCCGTGGCGCGCGCGTGGCACACCATCGCCGTTTCGGTTTCGAGCCGGTGCCTTGCTTCGTCAGCCGACAGCGCCTCGATCTCGCCGTCGGGCGACAGCCACATCACCTCGCGGAACCCGGCGACGAGCGCCGCCGCCCGCGGCACCAGAACGCGCACCCGGCTTTCGTCGCTCAGCGAGGTTGGATAGGCTGACGCCATGAGCCAGATGATCTACCACATGTGCCGTGCCGACGAGTGGGCGGCCGCGGTCGCGAGCGGAAGCTACCGCGGGTCGTCGCAGGATCTCGCCGACGGTTTCATCCATTTCTCGACTGCGGCGCAGATCGTCGAGAGTGCCCGCCGTCATCGCGCCGGCCAGGCGGGTTTGCTGCTGGTGGCGGTCGAGGCGGCGCGGCTCGGCGAGCGGCTCAAATGGGAGCCGTCACGCGGCGGCGATCTGTTCCCGCATCTCTACGGACCGCTCGATCCGGCCGAATCGGCGAGCGTGCGCGCGCTGCCGTTAGGAGCGGACGGGCTGCACGCTTTCCCGGGTCCGCTCTGAAGTTACTCCGCGGCGTCGCGCTTCGGCTCCGGCGTGCGGAAGGCAGTGCGCAGCGCGTCCCACTCGTTGGCGCCGGATATCTGGAACGCCTCGCGTACCGTCAGCTCCTTGAGCAGCGGCGGATGGCGGCCAGCCTACTTCATCTCGGTGAGTGCCTGCTCGCAGACGCCGATGACGCTCTTGAACAAGAGACCTGGCACGATCGCCAGTCTGTAGCCCATGCGCTGCGCGTCGGCGAAATCCACTTCGGGCGTCTTGCCGTGGCGCACGACATTGAGCAGGCACGGGCCCTTGACCAGGCGCGGCACCGCGGCGACCTCCTCCAACGTCTGCGGGGCCTCGACGAAAGCCATGTCAGCGCCCGCGGCAAGCGCCGCGTTGGCGCGGGCGATCGCCTCGTCAAACCCGGCGACGGCGCGCGAGTCGGTGCGGGCGATGATGGTGAAGTCGGCGCTGCGCCGCGCCGCGACCGCGGCGCGCAGCTTCGCCAGCCAATCCTCGCGCGGCACGATCTCCTTGTCGTCGAGATGGCCGCATTTCTTGGGGAAGCCCTGATCCTCGATATGGATGCCGGCGACCCCGCGCTGTTCGTATTCGCGCACGGTGCGTGAGACATTGAGCTCGTTCCCGTAGCCGGTATCGGCGTCGGCGATGACCGGCACATCGACCGCGGCGGCGATGCGGCCGGCGTTGTCGACCATCTCCGACATCGTCACCAGGCCGAAATCGGGATAGCCGAGCGTCGCCGCGGTGCCGGCGCCGGTCATGTAGACGCAGTCGAACCCGGCCAGCGCGATCATCCGCGCGGTGATGCAGTCATAAGCCCCGGGCGCGACGATCATCCCATCGCGGCGCATGAGTTCACGAAAGCGCGCGGCCTGGGTCATGGGGTTCCTCCGTTCGGCGATCCCGATCATTGTATCACGCGTTGACGCCTGTCGCCCGGCGTGCTTACCAAAGCAAAACGCAGGAGAGGACGTCGGCCATGACCCCCGAATTCAGCCCGCAACATCGATTTTGTCGGCGCGCACGACCTCGACGGCCGAGGCGACAGCGTGCAGATCATGGTGCACAAGGGCCATGCCTATATCGGGCATATGTTCGCCGACGGGTTCACCGTCGTCGATGTCGGGGACCCGAAAACCCGCGTACTAAGAAATTCGTCGCCGCGCCGCCCAACACCCGCGCCTTCCACCTGCAGACGCACGGCGACCTGCTGCTGACGGTCAACTCGCCGAACATCTGGGTGATGCAGGGCTATTCCGATCCCAACGACTATTTCAAATCGTCGATCACCGACAGTTTCACCAAGCGCGACAAGACTTTTGCTGCGGGCCTTCGCGTGTTCGACATATCGAAGCCGGCTGAGCCGCGCGAGATCGCCTTTATGCCGGTCGACGGGCTGGGGCTGCACCGGCTGTGGTATGTCGGCGGGCGCTACGCCTACGCCTCGTGCCACTGGCAGGGCTTCACCGACCACGTGCTGGCGATCATCGACATGCAGAACCCGGAGAAGCCCGAGGTGGTGGGCCGCTTCTGGCTGCCTGGGATGCATGCCGCCGGGGGCGAGATGCCGAGCTGGAGCGGCAAGCGCTACGCGCTGCACCATGCGATCGTGGCTGGCAACCTTGCCTACGCAGCGTGGCGCGACGGCGGCATGACGATCCTCGATGTGGCCGCCCCGACCGCGCCGAAGCTGCTCTCGCACCGCAACTGGAGCCCGCCTTTCGGCGGCGGCACCCATACGCCGCTGCCGCTGCCCGGGCGCGGCCTCGCGGTCTTTGCCGACGAGGGCAATCTCGACGATTGCGCCAACGGCATCCAGCGCTGCTGGGTGTTCGACGTGCGCGACCCGACGAATCCGGTGTCGATCTCGACCCTGCCGACGCCGACGGAGATCGATTACTGCCGTAAGGGCGCCAAGTTCGGCCCGCATAATCTGCACGAGAACCGGCCCGGCTCGCTCCAGACCGAGACGCTGATTTTCGCCACGTACCAGAACGCCGGGGTGAGGGTGTTCGACATCCGCGATGCCTTCCAGCCGCGCGAGGTCGCGCATTTCGTGCCGCCGCCGCCAGCGAAAATGGTCGATCCGCGCCCCAACCGCCCGCGCGTGATCCAGTCGAACGACTGCTATGTCGGCCCGGACGGTCTGATATACGTCACCGACGTCAACGCGGGGCTCACAATCCTCCAGTACAAGGGATAACACTGGGGATGACGCTCGACGACCTGAAACCTGGCCTGCGCTATAGCGACCTTGAGGGTCGGCGAGGCACTGACGGTCCCGGCGCAGGCGAGGCTATCCAACCCGGCGACCGAGAGCTGCCCGTGTCCGCCGGCGCAGGATAGCCTTTGTCGAATGGACCTGCGTTCATGCGCTGGCGCCCTATCTCGCCCCGCACCAGCGCACGGTCGGCACAAGGGTCGAGATGACCCACACCGCCGCGACCCCGGTCGGGATGACCGTCACCGCCGAGGTGGAACTGCTCTCGATTCGAGGATCGCACCCTTCGTTTCAAGGCCGCATGCCGCGACGAAAAGGAGCCGATCGGCGAGGGATTTCACGAACGCACGGTGATCGACAACAACCGATTCTGGCCCGGCTGGCGCGGAAGCAAGGCCGCTAGGACAGCAGCCCCATATCCCTCAGGCTGGTGTGCCGGCCGCGGCCGATGATGACGTGATCGTGCACGGTGACGCCGAGCGGTTTGGCGGCGACGATGATGTCCTTTGTCACCGCGATGTCAGCCTTCGATGGCGTCGGGTCGCTTAAGGGATGGTGGGCTTCTCGACTATAGGTATTGAATTAACGATGGTTTCTACCCTGCATTCGCGGCTTGTAACACAGTCTCGTAGCACAATCGTATCGGCTAGGCTAGCGCTCAAACAGGCGCCGCCGTCGCGCTCCCCTTCCGGAACCCCCGCCGCCTTGAGACCCCGCGTCACTCGTGAAGGCAGTACGAAGAGGATATGACCGAGCGCGGATGCGAACTCGACGGACTGCGCCGCTTCGATCTGGGGGGTGGCATGCGGCTTCTCCTCGTCGGCATGTCGCGGCTCGTTGGCCCCAAGCCGGACATGGTGCGCCCACCTTGCCATATCTTCGGTGATTATGTGATCGGTGGCTGCCTGATTGATCCGCGCATATAGGCTACCCTCGCGGTATTCCTTCGCCTTTAACATCGCGTCAACTGCACTCGCGGCTAGCATCACGGCGCCATCCGGGGCGTGAAGGGTATCATGCGCTTGCCCGAGATACCTTCGCGCGGGCTCCGGAATGGCCTCAGCCACGCGAGGCACCTCAGGCAGCACTTGAGCAATCTCTCCCACATTTTGGAGGCTTGTTGCGACCGCGCCAGCAAGAACAACACCTCCGCATGTTGAGCACGTGATGGGCGCCCAGGCGCTCCCATTCTTCCCCGCGTGGTCGGTTGTAAAAAACGGAGATGCGGTCCGTACCATCCCGGATTTTTAACGCCGCACCTCGGGCAAACCGCCAGCGTCAGTTCAGCCAGCAAAGGCATGGTTGCAATCAGCCTATGAGACAAGGGGAACCGATTATACCGCTACCGGACCTTATTGCGTAAACACTCGGGGAGAGTTGGAACACACGAGGAACATCGTGATTGCCGTCAAGCCCAAACATGCCCATATTCCCGGCCCAGGAGCGTAGGCATGTGCGGCAGGGCGAAGCTTCAAGGCGATGTCGGCGAGATCAAGATGCGGCTGGTGAGCCAGCGGGTCGGGAACGTCAAGAACAATGACCCGAGCCTTATTGAGGCGCT